>NZ_CP111079.1:1512500-2712500 GCF_026278245.1 Pontibacter kalidii
TCCTCTTGCAGAGCAGTTTGCAGGCTCAGCGAATAAGCTTCCTTAAATTCCTCGTCGGTGGTCTGGCGGTGCCATGTTACCTCTAGCAGGCTCCCTTCCCGGTAAACAGTCACTGTTGCAAAGTCCCTTCTCAGAATATCCATAGGCGAAAAGAATGCACCCAAGGGTAGCATAAACTTATACTTACGGGAGGATCGGAAAACGGGTGCCGCTTATAAGATATCCCCCAAATCAGCGTTAGTAATTTTTAGGCAGAAAAGGCTGCTCCGGCATCAACGCCGCCGCCAGCGCACCGTATATTTAGAACGAAAAGGAGGTACAGTTATGCAAGCACAGGAGCCACATTACTTTGTATACATATTTGGCGATCAACCGCGCGCGAATGTTGAAATAGGCGTAGCAGGAGACCTGCAAAAGCTCTCGCTTGCCAAGGCTGCGCCTGCTCCTGACGCAAGCCCCACGCTCCAGCCGGCCAAGCTGGTGTATTACGAGCACTACCAGGTAGAGGACGAGGCTCTGAGCAGGGAGCAGCAGCTAAAGGGGGAGAGCAAAGACGCGACCATTTACCTGATCGAGTCGATGAACCCGAACTGGCTGGACCTGAGCGACACGCTGGACGATTAACGTACATTTTAGCGCAGTGCCTTTGCCGCTACTTGGAGGAGTAACGGCTGCTGAATGCTTTTGCCGTTTTTAAAGTATAAATCCAGCCAATAGGCATTGGCGCCCTATATTCGTACCTTTACAGCAGCCCCGGCTTTCGGGGTTCAAGCTTCCCTGACAAAAAGTAAGCGCACTTTTGAGAAAAAAAATCCATAGCCTGGGCGAGAACATACGGCTGCAGTTGTTTGTGGTGCTGGTGGGAGTGGTGCTGCTGGCTGCTAAGTTCCTGGCGTTTATCCTAACCAACTCCAACGCCATCCTGACCGATGCGCTGGAGTCGATCATCAACGTGGTGGCAGGCGCTTTCTCACTTTACAGTCTGGTACTTTCCGCCCGCCCGCGCGACGAAAACCACCCCTACGGCCACGGCAAGATCGAGTTTGTGGCCGCCACGCTGGAGGGGGCACTTATCCTGGTGGCCGGTGGCGCCATCATCGTTAAATCCATTCTTAATTTGATTAAGCCGATCCCGCTGCACCAGCTCGACATCGGTATCCTGCTGATAGCAGCCTCTGGCGTGGTAAACTATGCGGTGGGCTACATCACAGAGCGAAAGGGCCTGCAAAACAACTCGCTGGTGCTGGCCGCGGGCGGCAAACACCTGAAAACCGATGCCTACTCCACGGCGGGTATACTGATCGGACTGCTGCTCATTTACCTCACCGGCATGGTGTGGCTCGATAGTGCAGTGGCGATTCTCTTTGGATTGATGATCGGGTACACCGGCTACCGCATTTTGCGTTCCTCCATCGCCGGCATTATGGATGAGGCCGATTATGAGCTGCTGCAGCGCATTGTGCAGGTGCTGAACCAGAATCGCCGCCCCAACTGGATAGACATCCACAACTTGCGCGTCATCAAGTATGGTTCTACCCTCCACATCGACTGCCATCTCACGCTGCCCTGGTACCTGAACGTGCAGGAGGCGCACGACGAGGTAGAGGCAGTGGCCGACGTGGTACGCGAAAAGATAGATCCCAGCATCGAGCTTTTTATTCATACCGACCCTTGTATTGAGACCTCCTGCGCCATTTGCACCAAAGATGGATGCAACGTGCGCCGTCAGCAGTTCCAGGAGCGGGTGGAGTGGGATTTCGAGAAAGTGATAGCAGACCGTAAGCACGGGTTAGAATAATAAAGACTATGGAAAAGTATAAAATAGCCGTTGTCGGCATAGGCGGTGTAGGAGGCTACTATGGTGGCAAGTTTGCACAGCGCTTTGCCGGCGATGAAAAGTATGAAATCAGCTTTATAGCCCGCGGAGCGCATAAAGAGAAGCTGGAGCAGGAAGGCCTGCGGTTGGAGCTGGATGAAGAGGTGCAGACGGTGCATCCTGACCGGGTAACTGCTGATCCATCGAGCCTTGGGAAGCTTGACCTTATACTTTTCTGCGTCAAAAGCTACGGGCTGGCACAGGTGGCCGAGCAGCTAGCTGAAACTATAGGTCCTGATACGGTTATACTTCCTTTGCTCAACGGCGTGGAAAGTATAGCATACCTGCAGCAACGGTTTCCGGAGGCGCAGGTGCTGTGGGGCTGCGTATACATCATCTCAAGTATAAAAGAACCTGGCGTGGTACAGGTGCAGGGCAAATATAACCGCCTGATCTGGGGGAATCCGAGGCTTCCACAGCAAAAGCTGCAGCAGGTGAAGCGCCTGTTTGATGAAGCCGGCATCAACCACGAGCACTACGAACAGGAAGTGGAAGAGAAAGTATGGGAGAAGTTCTCTTTCATCTCGCCGGTAGCCAGCCTCACGTCGCTTACGCACCAGCCGATGGGGCAGATCGTGGAGCAGCCTGCCCTGAGAGCGCAGTTTCAGGAACTGACGCTCGAGCTAATGGAGGTCGCCAGAGCCAAAGGTGTGATTCTGCCAGCTGAACTGGTGAAGCAAAATCTGGCGGTGGTGGAGCGTATGCAGCAGCATGTCACCTCCTCGATGGAGCGCGATTTTGCACAGGGTAAAGAGACAGAACTGGAAAACCTGACCGGCTATGTAGTGCGGGAGGCAGCGAAGTATGGCGTGCCTGTGCCACAGTATGAGCAGGTATACCGGGAGCTGAAAGGGTGATTGATGAATAAATAGTTAAGTGGCTGAATTGACCGAACACGATTTGAGCCGGCGCAACCTGTCCTTCCTCAGATGCTCACAACTCAAATAACGAGTAACTAAATCAGAGCAGCATAAACCGCTTGCCCGGCAACGCTTTCACCATTCCTTTAAACTCCAGTCCTAAAAGGACCGAGGCTAAAAGACTAACCGGCACCTGCGCTTTCCAGCTCAGGTTATCCATGTGCTCCTCACGGGTTTGCTGCAGTACCTGCAGCACTTTCAACTCATCGGTATTAAATTCAGCGGGGTCAAAAGCAGGAGCGGAGACTTTCTTTTTTTGTGCAGCTTCGTCTTCCAGGTCCCAGTTCAATAGTTCCACCAGGTCCTGCACCGAGGTATAGGCCACGGCTTTCAGGGACTTTATCAGGTGGTTGGTGCCTTCTGAGACAGGGGAGGTGATGTTACCGGGCACCGCCATGACTTCCTTGTCGTAGCTGTGGGCAATGTCAGCGGTGATGAGCGTGCCGCTTCTCATGGCGGCCTCCACCACGATGGTGCAGTCGCTCATACCGGCAATGATACGGTTACGGGCCGGAAAGCGCGGAGCGTCAGGCTTGGTGCCAAAAGGGTTCTCAGTAAGCAAGCCTCCCTGCGAGAGCATGCGCTCGGCATACTTGCGGTGCACGGCCGGGTAAACGGTTTCGGGCCCGCTGGCCATCACCCCAACAGTGGGCAGACCGGCCTGCAGCGCGGCCCGGTGCGCCACCACATCCACCCCATAGGCCAGTCCGCTCACGATCATGACGTTAAAAGGCTTCAGTTCTTCCACAATCCGCTCGGTTACCGCTTGGCCATAACTGGTTATCTGCCTGGTGCCTACCATGCTGATGATGCGGTGCTGGTTGAGGTTGGCATTGCCCCGGAAGTATAAAAGTGTGGGCGCGTCCGGGATCTGCTTGAGCCGGTCCGGGAACCTGGGCGAAGTATAGAACAGCAGTTGCACCTCCTCTGCCTCGGCCCGTTTTACCCATTCCTCCGCCTGCAGCAAGGTGCCTCTGGCGTTCTCCTTTATACTTTGGATGAGTTTCGGGCCAACGCCCGGAATCTTCTGCAACCTAACCGGGGGAGCCTCAAAAACAGCTTTGGGCGATCCGCAGTAGCTCACCAGCTGCCGCGTCAGCTGCGCCCCTACGCCGGGCAGGCGGGTGATGGCAAGCTCGTAAATATTCTGTTCCTCTACCATAGGTAAAGAACTACGCAGCTTTTAGGCTTTGGTGTTCAGTTGTTCCTTGATGCCTTGCAAAAACGCCTTCACCTTCTCCAGGGATTCCACGATCTCCATCTTGTCCTTGGCCTGTACCGGCTTGTTTTTCATCACCTCGCGGGCGCCCTGTATGGTATAGCCGCGCTCCTTTACCAGGTGGTACACGGTGCGCAGCGTCTCAATGTCCTTCTGCGTGTACTGGCGGTTGCCTTTCTTATTCTTTTTGGGCTTCAGCTGCTCAAACTCGGTTTCCCAGAAACGAATCAGCGAGGGGGCAACGTCGAACATGGCGGCCACCTCCCCGATGGTATAATACTGCTTCTCTATCTCTTTTTCCTTGTATGGCATAATCCTGTATGGTTAATCGGGCAAAGCAGGCGTAATTTTTGTGCAATAGTTCCTGATTACGGCTAAATATGCTACTTTTGCCCTTATTGTGCTTGTTGGTAACCGCTGTTAAAGAGGTATTACCGTTTGGCAAAAATTAGATATTTTTCGCTCTTAAACAACAAGTATAGCACTAAGTATCTAAAGGCTTAACAATCATACATGAACTCAGCTGAGATTAGACAAAAGTTCCTGGACTTCTTCGCTTCCAAACAGCACCAGATCGTGCCTTCTGCGCCTATCGTGGTAAAGGATGACCCCACCCTGATGTTTATCAACTCGGGCATGGCGCCTTTTAAAGACTATTTTCTGGGCAACAAGCCCGCACCCTCTAAGCGTGTGGCCGATACGCAGAAGTGCCTTCGGGTGAGTGGTAAGCACAACGACCTGGAAGAGGTAGGCTACGACACCTACCACCACACCATGTTCGAAATGCTGGGCAACTGGTCGTTTGGTGACTACTTCAAAAAAGAGGGGCTCGAGTGGTCGTGGGAGTTACTGACGGAAGTATACAAGCTGCCAAAGGACAGGCTATACGTTTCCGTGTTTCAGGGCGACGCGTCGGAGAACCTGCCGATGGACCAGGAGGCCTATGACATCTGGAAGACCATGATCGCAGAAGACCGCATCCTGATGGGCAACAAAAAGGACAACTTCTGGGAGATGGGCGATACCGGCCCCTGCGGTCCCTGCTCGGAAATCCACATCGATCTGCGTTCTGATGAGGAACGCGCGAGCGTAGACGGCAAAACACTGGTCAACGCAGACCATCCGCAGGTGGTGGAGATCTGGAACAACGTATTCATGGAGTTCAATCGCCTGGCTGATGGCACGCTGGTTAAACTGCCTGCCCAGCACGTAGATACCGGCATGGGCTTTGAGCGCCTGTGCATGGCCATCCAGGGCAAGCGCTCCAACTACGATACGGACGTATTCCAGCCGCTGATCCAGTTTATTGCCAAAGAAGCCGACGTAACGTATGGCCAGGACGAGAAGACAGACGTTGCCATCCGCGTAATTGCCGACCACATCCGGGCTATTTCTTTCACGATTGCCGACGGGCAGCTGCCGTCTAACAACAAGGCTGGTTATGTGATCCGCCGTATTCTGCGTCGTGCGGTGCGCTACGGTTTCACTTTCCTGGATTTCAAGAAGCCATTTTTATACAAGCTGACTGAGGTGCTGGCCGAGCAGACCGCGCACGTGTTCCCGGAACTCAAGCAGCAGCTGGGCTTTGTGCAGCGCGTGATTGAAGAAGAGGAGAATGCGTTCCTCCGCACGCTGGAGAACGGCCTGAAGCGTCTCGATGCACTGGAGGAGACTTTCAAGCAGCACAACAACACCATCGACGGCAAAACCGCCTTTGAACTATACGACACCTTCGGCTTCCCGCTGGACCTGACCGCTTTGATCGCCCGCGAGAAGGGGTTGAAAGTAGATGAGCAAGGCTTTGGCAAAGAGATGGAGCAGCAGAAAAATCGCTCCCGCAACGCCTCCGCCACCGAGCAAAGCGACTGGGTGATTCTGCAGCCGGACGTAGTCAACGAGTTCGTGGGCTACGACTGCGACACGACAGACTCCCACATTGTGCGTTACCGCCAGGTGAAAGCCAAGAACAAGAGCGAGTTCCACCTGGTGCTGGACAAGACGCCTTTCTATGCTGAAAGCGGCGGACAGGTAGGCGACGTGGGTTACCTGCTAGCGGACGGCGAACGCGTGGAGGTACTCGACACGAAGAAAGAGAACGACCTTATCCTGCATATCACCAGCAAACTACCCCAAAATTTGGTGGCTGGCTTTAGAGCGGAGATCGATGCGGAGCGCCGCAATATGATCCGTAAAAACCACTCGGCTACGCACTTGCTGCATGCTGCCTTAAGAAAAGTTTTAGGCGACCACGTGCAGCAGCGCGGCTCGCTGGTAAACGAGAAAATACTACGTTTCGACTTCTCGCACTTTGCGAAGGTAGAGGAGGCAGAGCTTCGTGAAATCGAGCACATCGTGAACGAGCGCGTGCGCCAATCTATTCCGTTGGATGAGCGTCGCAACGTGCCGATTGACGAAGCCAAAAACATGGGCGCCACCGCTTTGTTCGGAGAGAAGTATGGCGACTTTGTTCGTGTGATTACCTTCGGCAGCGATTACTCTGTAGAGCTTTGCGGCGGCACGCACGTGCACAACACCGGCAACATTGGTTACTTTAAGATCATTTCGGAAAGCTCTGTGGCCGCGGGCGTGCGCCGTATAGAGGCCACTACAGCCGAGGCAGCGGAAGAATACATGCAGCAGCAACTGAACGAGCTGAATGCGGTGCGCGAGGTGCTGAATACGCAGAGCAACGTATCGGGTGCGGTACAGAAGATGCAGGACGACCTAAAAGCCATGCAAAAGCAGCTGGAGGCCTTTGAGTTGAAGCAACTGAGCGGACTGAAGGAAACACTGGCGCAGAAAGCGCAGCAGCTGGATGGAATTAACCTGATCACCGAGCGCGTGGACCTGAGCTCTGCCGACTACCTCAAAAAGCTGGCTTTCGACATGCGCCAGGTCGTGGAGAACCTCGTGCTTATACTTGCCGCCGAAATCGATGGCAAGCCTCAGATCGCGGTGATGCTATCGGATAACCTGGTGCAGGACAGGAATCTGAACGCGAGCCAGCTGGTGCGCGAACTGGCCAAGGAAATTAAGGGCGGCGGCGGCGGACAACCCTTCTATGCCACAGCGGGAGGTAAAGATGCCGCTGGCCTGAGTGCCGTGCCTGCTAAAGCGGTTGAACTTATAAAAACAATGATTAATGGTTAATTAATAATGAATAATGGAGAGTGATAAATTAGTCATTCTTCATTCTTCATTAATCATTATAAAGAAATGGATAAAGCGATAAGAGATAAGTATCAAGCCATTATAGGTTTAGAAGTACACGCGCAGCTGTTAACCGATAGCAAAGCCTATTCCTCCGACTCGACAGAATACGGCATGCTGCCCAACACCAACCTGAGCGAGATCACGCTGGGCCACCCGGGCACCCTGCCGCGCGTGAACAAGCGCGTGGTGGAGATGGCCGTGAAAATGGGTTTGGCTACGAATTGCGAGATCACGAAGTATAACGTGTACGCCCGCAAAAACTATTTCTATCCGGACCTTCCGAAGGGCTACCAGATCACGCAGGACAAAACCCCGATTTGTACCCACGGCCACCTCTTGATTAAAGATGCTGCCGGCGAAGAGAAAAAGATCGGCATTACCCGCATCCACATGGAGGAAGACGCCGGTAAGTCGATGCACCTGCCGGGTGAGGTGGAGACGCTGGTGGACTTTAACCGCGCCGGCGTGCCGCTCATCGAGATCGTGTCGGAGCCGGATATCCGTGATTCGGAGGAAGCCTATAATTACCTGATCGAGATCAAGCGCCTGGTTCGTTACCTGGATATCTGCGACGGCAACATGGAGGAAGGCTCGCTTCGCTGCGACGCTAACATCTCGGTAATGCTGAAGGACTCACCGCTTTGGGGAACCAAGGTGGAGGTGAAGAACATGAACTCCTTCCGCAACGTGCAGCGTGCCATCGAGCACGAGATCGAGCGCCAGATCATGGTGCTGGAGAACGGCGGTAAGGTAGACGGCGAAACGCGTAACTTCGATGCCAACACCGGTTCCACCACGGCCATGCGCTCCAAGGAAACGCTGAACGATTACCGCTACTTCCCGGAGCCGGACCTTCCGCCGCTGGTGATTGAGCAGGAGTGGCTGGAGTCTGTGAAGGCGGCGATGCCAAGCCTGCCGCAGGAGTTGTATAAGCGTTTTGTGTCCGAGTTCGGCCTGCCGGAGTACGATGCCGCCGTGCTGACTGACGCCAAGGAGATCGCTTTATACTTTGAGCAACTGGCCAAGCACACCAAAAACTATAAAGCGGCTTCTAACTGGGTGATGGGCCCTATAAAGTCATACCTGAACGAGCTGCAGCTGCACATCAGGGACTTCCCGCTGAAGCCGGAACAAATCGCGGAGCTTATTGCTTTAGTAGATGAGAACAAGGTAAGTCACTCGGTGGCAGCCAAGAAAGTATTCCCTTTCATGCTGGAGCACCCGGAGTATTCAGCGCAACGTGTAGCCGAGGAGCAGAACCTGTTGCAGGAATCCGATACTGACGAGCTGGCACAGATTGTGCAGCAGGTGCTGACTGAGAACCCCGCCAAAGTGGAGGAGTACAAAGCCGGCAAGCAGTCGCTGATCGGGATGTTTATGGGGGAGATCATGAAGAAGACCAAGGGAAAGGCCGACCCGAAAGTGACAAACCAATTGTTAAGAGAGAAACTGAACGCCTAAAATAGCTAACCATGAAGTTAAAGAACATGTTGGCAGTAGCTTCCGCTGCTGTTATACTTGCCAGTTGCCAGGGAAACAAGCCTGCCACAAACGGCGAAGGCAGTTATACCATACAGGGCAAGCTCAACAACGCCACACCCGGGCAGATATACCTTTTTGAGCTGGGGGAGCAGAGCTTTGAGCCACGCGACACCGCCGAACTGAGCGACGAGGGGACCTTTACCTTCTCGGGTAAGGTGGAGGAGCCGACGTTCTACCGCATAGCACTGGACCAGCAGAACGGCTTGATGCTGGTGCTGGAGGAAGGCAAGATCGCCGTAGAGGCCGACGCCAAAGACCTTAACGGAACGGCAAAAGTGGAAGGGTCTGAGGAGTCGAAGCTGTTTATGGAGCTGAACCAACTGGTGAACGATACGCGCAAGCAGCAATCAGAACTGGAGCAGCAATTTGCCAAGGCCATGCAGGAAGGCAACACGGAAGAAGCGGAGCGCCTGCGTGCCGAGTACTTCAGGCAGCAAAACAGTATTAAGGACTTCATCGCGCAGCATCCCCAGTCTATAGTGTCAGCTTTTGGTACGGCCAGCCTGATAGACCCTGTTAATGATTTCGCCTTTGCCGATAGTATGGCCACGCTTTACAACCAGCACATCCCGAACTCTAAGTATACCGCGTTGGTGAACGAGCGCCTGAAGCCTCACCGCAGCACGGCTATCGGCCAGCTCGCGCCGGATATCACGCTCCCCAGCCCGGATGGCAGTACAAAGTCGCTCTCATCGCTGCGCGGAAAGTATGTGCTGATCGACTTTTGGGCCAGCTGGTGCGGTCCTTGCCGCCAGGAGAACCCGAACGTGGTGCGCATGTACAACAAGTTGAAAAACGAAGGCAAAGGCTTTGAGATCTTTGGCGTTTCGCTGGACCAGTCGGAGGAGAAGTGGCTGGCCGCCATTGAGAAAGATAAGCTTACATGGCCGCAGGTGTCTGACCTGAAAGGGTGGGAGAGCACTGCCGCACAACTTTACAACGTGACGGCTATCCCGCAGACAGTGCTGCTTGATCCGGAAGGAAAGATTGTTGCCAAAGGTTTGAGGGGAGAGGCACTCGAGCAGAAACTGGAGGAACTCCTGACGCAAAACTAGAAATCTCCGTGACGAGGAAGATTCCTCATTTCCTGACCATTCAAAAAAGGGCGGCCTTCCATACTTTGGAAGGCCGCCCTTTTTTTATACTTCATACCTAAAAGTATGAATCCTGGAGTATACTTCCCTCTTAGGAGGTTATAGGTTAAAGGTCTTCTGCAGCGCCCCCCACAGCAGCTTTTTGTGCTCCAAATTGTGCTCTAGTAGGCTGAGTGCCTGTGAGAAAACCACGGGCACCTTGCCTACGGTTACCGGGCTGTACAGCGTGAACTTCTCGTGCGGCAGCGCCGTTTCGATGCGGCTGGCAAAGCTGATGATATAGTTTACCGGCAGCTCCCGCTGCAGTTCCTCGAACAGCGCCAATTCCCCGGATATGTTATTCACGTAAGCCACATCCGCAGGCTTCAGACCAATGGCCGAGAGAATCTTTTGCAGAAACTGCAGCTGCGGCAGCTGGGCGAATTCGACATCCGGTATCGTAACCAGAATGACCACCCCTTTTTGGTTTTGCCCGCTTATTTTATACTTCTGTTGCTGCGGTGCGGCCTCCTTTTTGGGGATTTTTGGCAACTCATGTACCACCTGGTTGGCAGGTACAGGGGCAGCTATAGTAGCCGGTGAGGTGGCCTCAACCTCTATGGCGTTGGTCTCCTGTACCTCCACCGGTTCGGGTGCCACGGGGGCAGACACAGCACTTTCGCCCTCTACCAAATAAATAGTTTCGGGGATGAAGCTTTTGAGAAACTCACTGCTGATAGCTGCCTGTAGACCTGCCATGTATACTTAGTCGTTCGTGTCTTCTTTGATGTTGAAAATGGAGCGCAGTTCTGTTGCCTCGCTTGGCTTCATGCGTCCGGCCAGTACCAGGCGCAGCTGGCGGCGGCGCAGGGCTTCGTTGTAAAGCCTAACCTCCTCCTCTGTCTCAGGAATGGCCTCCGGCACATCGATCGGGTTGCCCAGCTGATCTACCGCCACAAAGGTGAAGAACGCCTGGTTCGACATTACTTTCCTGCCGCTTGGGATGTCCTCGGCATACACTACGATGTGCACTTCCATGGAGGAGTTGAAGGCGCGGGTCACCTTGGCCTCCAGCGTGACCACATTGCCAAGCCGTATACTTTCGGAGAAGGATACATTATCCACCGAAGCTGTTACCACGATGCGGTTGGAGTGCTTCTGCGCTGCAATAGCCGACACAATGTCCATCCAGTGCATCATTCTGCCGCCCATCAGGTTGTGAAGGGTATTGGTGTCGTTGGGTAACACCAGCTCCGTCATGATGACGTATGAATCAGATACTTTTTTTTGTTTACGCATTCCAGATTGTTGTTTGTACGGGCAAAGATAAGGCGCCGGCGCCAAACGATAAAATCTACTTCAGGGGCTACACAAAGTATAAGTAGTCCTGCTATTCGCCTCCGCTCCAGCCGGAGCGACCCAGCAGCGGCACAAACTTAAAGTCACTGAAAGCTTCCTTCGTGAACTCATTTTCCTCCACCCGCGTGATGCGCAGCATCTTTTGTGACTTTTCATCTCCCACAGGTATAACTAGAATGCCGCCTACATTCAGCTGGCGCAGCAGCTCTTTGGGCACCACGGGTGCACCGGCCGTCACGATGATCTTATCGAAAGGCGCCTGGGAAGGAAGGCCAAGGGAGCCGTCGCCATGGAAGGTATGGGGCTGGAGGCCGTGCTTACGGAAGAACAGGCGGGCCTTTTCGTACAGCGGCCTGTTATACTCGATGGTGTAGACGTTTGGCGTGAGTTGCAGGAGGATGGTGCACTGGTAACCGGAGCCGGTGCCAATCTCCAGCACCTTATCGGTAGGTTTTAGCCGCAGCAGCTCGCTCTGAAACGCCACCGTATACGGCTGCGAGATGGTCTGGCCTTCTCCGATGGGGAAGGCCTTGTCCTGGTAGGCCTGCTCCAGAAATGCTTTGTCGAAGAAGAAGTGACGCGGTACAGACTCGATGGCAGCCAGCACGCGCTCATCACGGATGCCTTTTTCGCGAAGCAGTTTTACCAGAGCCCGGCGCATGCCTTTGTGCCTGTACGAGTCGGTTTGCATGTTTTAGTAGTCTAGTGTTCTTTAATGTAGCTTTACTGCCCCCGGTAGAGGCTTGTTTGCGAAAATAAGCATCTAAGGCCAATAAAGCTCGCTTAAAGGCCCTTTTCCTTTTTTTATTTTGAAATGCCGCGGCACCACGGCTTAATCGTATTACTTTTGGTAAACATTTTTTGCGGCAGCCGGATTTATACTTACGGCAACCAAACGAACTTCAAATTCTACGCTATGTTTACCGGAATAATAGAGGCCCTGGGCCGCGTAACTGCCATAGAGGACGAGCAAACCAACAAACACTTCACACTCACGTCACCTTTCATCAACGAGTTGAAGATAGACCAAAGCGTGGCGCACAACGGCGTGTGCCTGACGGTGGTACGCATAAACGGGGAGGAGTACACAGTGACGGCTATTGACGAGACGCTGCGCAAAACGAACCTGCACAGCCTGAAAGTGGGCGATCCGGTGAACCTGGAGCGCTGCATGCAGGCCAACGGCCGTTTCGACGGGCATGTGGTGCAGGGGCACGTGGACCAGACCGGGGTTTGCGAGGAAGTAAAGGACGAGAACGGCAGCTGGGTCTTTACCTTCAGCTACGATACCAGCCAGGGCAATGTGACTGTGGAGAAAGGCTCCATCTGCGTAAACGGCATCAGCCTGACGGTGGTAAACTCGCGGGAGGACCGGTTTTCAGTGGCCATCATTCCGTATACTTTTGAGCACACCAACCTGCACACGGTAAAGCCCGGCGACACTGTTAACCTGGAGTTCGACATCATCGGAAAGTATGTGGCCAGGCTGCTGGGGAAAAGTTAGTTATTAGTTGCTGGATATTAGTTGTTAGATATTATTTATTAGTTGATAGAATTCAATTTCTCAAACTCCTACTTCTCTAACTCTCTAACTTTTTAACTTTCAAAATTTCCGCT
The DNA here is from genome assembly GCF_026278245.1 of Pontibacter kalidii. Lineage (NCBI taxonomy): Bacteria > Pseudomonadati > Bacteroidota > Cytophagia > Cytophagales > Hymenobacteraceae > Pontibacter > Pontibacter kalidii. The sequence goes on from NZ_CP111079.1 coordinate 1,525,320, forward strand.
CCTGGTTCGCCATACTTCGGTCGATGCTGAGCTTGCCGGCGCCCCCAACTGCCAGGGCCCATGCCATACCGATGACCAGTAAGTGGTATTCATAGCCTTCGCCCGGCTGGTTACCGCCCCAGTTCATAAAGAACCCGTAGGGAAGGTGTAGGGCAAGTATGATTCCGACAAAAAGGCCGATAAAAGCCAGACCCCACAGGCGCACCCAAAAGCCCAGGATCAGGCAGATAGCGCCTACAAACTCGATGATGATCACCAGCCAGCCCAGCCAACCGGGCATCCCGGAGACTTTTTCGAAGGACGCCATAAAAGCGGCAGGCCCATACCCGCCAAACCAGCCAAACAGCTTCTGAGCCCCGTGCGGCCACATCACAAGCCCTAACATTACCCGCACAATCGTCAGGCCCCAGGTGTCGTGCGTTGCCAGTATTCTGTCTTTGAAAAAAGCCATACCTATACCAATGGTTATAATCCATAGGCTTACGGAATTTATACATTTTGGATAAGAGAAGCCGACACCTTGCTTTCCTGCTTCGGCTAATAGCACTTTGGCAGCTTAAAGCAGACCGAAGCGGAGCCCAAAGAACAAGGTGCGCGGCCGTGCCGGGCCATACACATAGTTGCTATCGCGGTAAGGCCCGGTGTCAAAATCCTTCTGGTAGGCATTTAGGATATTTTGCACGCCGGCATGTAACTGCAGGTCCTGTTTTATACTTTTAATTGTGAAGCGATAAGCCAGTTTCAGGTTGTTTTCTACGAACGTGGGCGAAGTATGCAGCTTGTCTTCCACCACTCCGGGGGCTCCAGCAAAGTGCGGCACCAGCATCGGGCCCGTCAGTACACCCGAGAAAGTGGCGTTGAAGCGGCTTTGCGGCAGAAGCGTGAGCACATAATAGCCATACAAGTCTGGCGTGCGGGTGTATTTTCGCGTTCCGGCTATCTCCGACGACCAGGCAACCGGCGCATCGTACCGGGAGCGTTGTACCGTCAGGCCCGTCTCCACCTGGAACCGCTGGTCATAGTTCAGGCGGCCCTCCAGCGTCATCCCTTTTACGGTGGAGGGGCTACCGTTCGTGCGCAGCAGCTGCTGATTACCCTGTTCATCCATACCTATCTCCTCCAGCACGAAGGCATGGTAGAGGCGGGTGTAGAACGCATCTACCGTGAAGCCATAGATCATGCGCTCGCTGGGTTTATTGAAATCCAATGAAGCGTTTAAGGCATCGGAGGTTTCCTCCCTCAGCTCCGGGTCAAGCTGAATAAGGGAGATGCCTCCGCCGGCGAAGGCTATGTGCAGGTCGGTTTCAAATGCCTGCGGTGCCCTGAAGCCACGCGCATAGGAGCCGCGCAGCTGGGTGGTGGTGCCAAGCTTGTAAAGCATGTTTAGCCGCGGCGTCAGCATCAGCTTTTCCACCTTATCGTGCTTGCTGGCCCGCACGCCGGCAAGGATGGTAAAGGTAGGGGATACATTCCAGTCGCTTTGCAGGAATAGGCCGGCCAGGTTGTTTTTCTGGTCTATCAGGTAGTTATAGGCGGCTATTTCATCAAATGTATTGTCATACAAGTGCTCCGCGCCCATGGTAAAGGTATTGCTGCCGCCCAGGAAATTGCTTACGTTGTGGTTGTACTGAAAGCCACCCTGTAGGGTATGGCTCCTGGTCCGGCCCCATCCATCCGACTGGTTTATACCTGTATAGTGCGTCCGTTTGGTGTTTTGGCCTGATCCGTAGAGGCTGAACGATGAGTTGCTGTTTTCGAGCTGATGGTCCCAGTTAAAGCTGCCTACCAGAATGTTGTGCAGCCGGTACTCTGACTGGTCGGCGCGGTCGGCAGGTAGATCCAGCTTATTGCCGCCTTTGCGCTCCTCGTAAATGCTTCAGCCATTCACCTCTACTTTATCGCGATCGGTCGGCTTAAAAAAGGTGTTGAAGCCAAAGGAGTTGTTGTGGAGCTGCGTGAGCTCTGAAAAGCCGTCACCGTTGGCGTCAAAGGCTTCCCTGTTGCGGTGCGAGGCGAAGAAGGAGAAACCGGCATGCTGTTCCTCGTTCACCGTGTTCACATTCGCGTTCAGGATATGGTCCCAGGCAGCACCATCTATCACAGCGGAGTTGGTAGAGAGGGTGTAAGTGCTTTCCGTCGGCTCTTTGGTAATGATGTTCACCGTGCCGGCAATGGCGCTTGAGCCGTAGAGCACAGAGCCGCCGCCGCGGACTACCTCCACGCGCTCCACCATATTGGCTGGAAGCTGCTCCAGCCCATAGAGGCTCATGAGCGAAATAAAGATAGGACGGCTGTTCACGAGCACCTGCGAGTAGGAGCCACCCAGCCCGTTTATGCGCAGCTGCGTGTAATTGCAGGTCTGGCAGTCGGTTTCCATGCGCAGGCCCGGCTGAAAGCAAAGCCCTTCGCTCAGCGTGTTGGACTGTGTAAAGCCGAAGGTGCGGCTGTCGAGTACATTTACGGCTACGGGGCTTTCCAGCCTGCGTCGCTCGGTGCGGGTGCCGGTTACCACCACCTCATGTAGTGTGGCATGGCTCTCCTGAAGTATAAAGTCCATCGTGACCAGCGTGTCTGCCGCTACCTGCACCGTTTGCTGCGCCCGTTTGTAGCCAATGGCTTTTACCTGTACTTCATACTTGCCTGCCGGAAGATCCCCGAGGGCATAGTTTCCCCCCAGGTCAGTAGTAGTGCCCCACGGCGTCCCCTCTAGCAGAACAGTGGCGAAAGGGACAGGTTTGCCTGTTTCAGACATTACCAGCCCCAGGATGCTGGCCTCCTGCGCTGAGGCGGTTATAGTGACAAAGGAAAAAAGGAGTAAAAGTGAGTTTCTCATAGTTTTAGGATTTTCATGTTTATCTATTAGAAACGCAAAAGTATAAATTTAGATTAATCTAAACACTGATTTCATATAGTTTAATATCCTTTGCATAAGTCGTTAGGGGGCGGTTAGTCTAGGCACAATAAAAAAGCCCTGGCAGTTTTACCTGCAGGGCTGACAGACCTCTTGTTCTTTTTGGGTTATTTATACTTCTCCCGAAGCAGCTTCGCCACCTTTTCCATGCCAGTGCTGGCTTTTTCTTCGTAGCGGTGCAAATTTGGCCGCACTCGTATACTTGGAAGGTTGGGGTCTACCACAAAAATCGGTACCTCATGGTCTACATAATCCACCAGGCCAGCGGCGGGATATACTACCAGCGAGGTGCCCACCACCAAAAAGATATCTGCCTGTAGTGTTTCCGCAATGGCAACCTCCATCATGGGTACGGCTTCTCCAAACCATACGATGTTGGGGCGCAGCTGCGATCCGCGCTCACATTTATCCCCTTTCTTCAGCTCCCAACCCTCAATGGGGTACACCAGACTAGGGTCCAGGGTGCTCCGGCTCTCGAACAGCTTGCCGTGCAGGTGGATGACGTTAGTGGAGCCGGCACGCTCGTGCAGGTCGTCCACATTCTGGGTGATGATCCGCACGTCAAAGTCCTTCTCCAGATCGGCCAGAGCCTCGTGGGCAGCGTTCGGCTTTACGGTATGGGCGTTTTTGCGGCGCTGGTTATAGAAATCGAGCACCAGCTCCGGGTTCTTTTGCCATCCCTGCGGAGAGGCAACCTCCATCACGTCATGGCCTTCCCACAGCCCGTTTGCATCCCGGAAAGTGGCGATGCCGCTTTCGGCACTTATGCCGGCACCTGTCAGCACCACCAGCTTTTTCTTCTGAGCATCCATTTATACTTTGTTATAGTGATCTTCTTTATATGCTTTACTAGCCTTAAAGTTACAGTTTCAGCACTTGCTTACAACCTAAGCCGGTCTGCACTCTTATACTTTGTAAAACATCAGGATTATGCAAGCCATTATCTTTTGCGGCATACAAGCCAGCGGCAAGTCAACTTTTTACAGGGAACGCTTCTTTAACAGCCATGTGCGCATCAGCCTGGATTTGCTCCGCACCCGCCACCGTGAACTGCTTTTCCTGGAGACTTGCCTGAAGAGCCAGACGCGCTATGTGGTGGATAATACCAACCCCACCAGAGCAGAACGTGCAAAGTATATAGGTATGGCAAAAGCTGCCAAGTATGAGGTGGTGGGTTACTACTTTGAGACCAGTTCTGAGGAGGCGGTGAGGCGGAACAGCCAGCGGGCAGGGAGGTTCTTGATACCTGTTAAAGGAATTTACGGCACCCGTAAACGGCTGGAAGTGCCGGGTTTGAGCGAAGGCTATGACAAGCTCTATCTGGTGCGGCTAAGGCCTTGGGGGGAGTATGAAGTGCGGCAGGTAGCGGAGTAGGAAAGAGGTAACTGCTTGTTAAATAAAATCATGTGAGGAAGGGGTGGAAATCATTAAGGGTGCTATCTTGGCTAAATTTTAGTAATATGATCAAAAGCAGCAAGCGCCTCCACCATGTATCGTATGCCCTGCGAGGGCCTCTGTATGAGCGGGCAAACGAACTTGAACTGGCGGGGCAGCGCATTACAAAACTTAACATCGGTAATCCGGCCCCTTTTGGGTTTGAGGCCCCTGAGGAGGTGGTGCAGCACATCATCCGCAATCTGGGGAATGCACAGGGATACTCTGACCACAAAGGACTGCTAAGTGCACGGGAGGCCGTTAAGCGTTACTACGATGCGAAAGGTGTTGTCAACATCAGCACCGATGATATCTTCCTGGGCAACGGCCTGAGTGAGTTGATTATGCACGCCGTGGAGGCACTGCTGGATGAGGGGGACGAGGTGCTGGTGCCATCGCCGGACTATCCGCTCTGGACGGCTTCCGTGCGCTTTGCCGGTGGCAAGGCTGTACATTACCGTTGCGATGAAGAGGCTGACTGGTTTCCGGACGTGCAGGATATCCGGAGCAAGCTCACGAGCCGCACCCGCGCGCTGGTGCTCATCAACCCAAACAATCCTACAGGGGCCGTATACTCCAGGGAGCTGCTGCAGGAACTGGTGCAACTTGCGGAGGAGCACAACCTGCTTATCTTTTCGGATGAGATCTATGACAAGATTCTGTACGACGAAGTGGCGTTTACTTCCGCTGCCTCCTTGTCGGATGAGGTGGTGTTTGTAACCCTCAGCGGACTTTCCAAGAACTACCTGGCTGCCGGCTTCCGAGCAGGGTGGTTGCTGGTGAGCGGTGCCAGGCACAAAGCGCAGGAATACGTGAACGGACTAAACACCCTGGCCAGCCTGCGGGTGTGCAGCAACGTACCAGCACAGTTTGCCATTGAGGCGGCGCTACAGGGCCAGCAAAGCATGCACACCCTTACCAGCCCAAACGGAAGGCTGGGGCTGCAACGTGCCATCTGCTACGAGAAACTAACGGCTATTCCTGGCGTTACCTGCGTTAAGCCTAAAGGGGCATTTTACATGTTCCCGAAGCTGGACCTGAAGCAGTTTACTGTTTTAGATGACCAGGAATTTGCCCTGAACCTGCTCACAGAGCAGCATGTGCTGCTGGTACCCGGCACAGGCTTTAACTATACGCACCCCGACCATTTCAGGGTAGTGTACCTGCCGGAACCGATAGAACTGTCCCAAACCTTGGAAAGGTTGGCGGACTTTCTGCAGGTGCATCAGGTAACGAAGCTGGAGAAACTAGGGGTTTAGGATTCAAAAAAGATAGAAAGTAAAGAGCCTCAGCAGGAACACCTGCTGAGGCTTTTTAGGTGGAGTGGTTATCTTTTATTTCTTATCTCCTGAATTCTCTACCTCTTAAACTACAAAGTATATTTTCTGCCTTTGTTCTGCTCTTTCAGGTAGTCCATCAGCGGCTGGAAGTAATCTACCATAGCGCGGGCGCTCAGCTCTTCGCCGGTTTTCTCCTTGAGCATCTGGCGCCAGTCAGCTGAGGCGCCCGGGTACATGATGTCGCGCAGGAAGTTGCCTACTTCTTTGCTGCCATAGTAGTTGGTGGCGTGCGGGTCTTGCTTCAGGATGTTTTTAGCGATGTGGTCGTGCAGCTGGAAAAGGATTACATAGCTCATGGCATAATCATAGTATTGCGCCGCATCGTCGTTAATGTGTGTTTTGGTGGCTGCATCCAGGTAATTCTCGCCTCGGTCTGCCGGAGGCACAATGCCTTGATACTTCTTCGTCAGCTCCCACCAACGCTTGTTCAGCTGGTCTGCCGGCAGGTTTTTGGCATAGAAATCATGCTCCCACTCGCTCATCACCCCGGAAGAGAAAGGAATGAAGACCACATAGTTCAGCGCCTCTTTGAGCAGTGTCTGCACCTCGTCCGTCTGCACATCCTTATCTATCAGGTTCAGCTCCGCCAGGAAAGGCTTCTGCATGGCCGCCAGGCCAAGTAATGACCCGACAGCCTCGTGGTAGGCACGGTTGGCGCCCTCACGCAGTAGCACCGGCACATCCGGGTTGGTATAGGTCATGTAATAATAGATGTGGCCCAGCTCGTGGTGGGTGGTCTCATACCACTCTGCGTTCGGCTCCACGCTCATCAGGCAGCGCACGTCCTGATTCAGGTCCATGTGCCAGGCAGAGGCGTGGTTATTTTTCTTATAACCGGCGTTTGGTGGCAGCGGGTACAGGCTCGATTTCGTGTAAAACGACTGTGGCAGTTCCGGAAAACCCATGCTGGTGTAGAAACGCTCCGCCTGCTTTACTTGCCACTCGGCGCCTTTCGGCTTCAGGGCGGCGTCCAGGTCAATGCCTTCTACCTCTACCATCGAGCTCCAGTCCTGTCCCCAGCGGTTAGGCACCCAGTGAGCGGGGAGGTAGTCCGGCACTTCCTTCACACCATACTTCTTTGCCAGCTCATAGCGTGCATAGGTATGCAGTTCGCGGTAGAGCGGGCGCAGCTCCTCATTTATCTGCCGCATCAAATCCATCATCTCCTCCCGCGACATACCATAGTCAGAGGCCTGATAGCTGAAGTAGTCGTCGTAGCCGAGGCTCTGCACTGTTTTATTGCGGAGCTGGCGCAGGTTCAGTAGGCCCTCCTTCAAATTAGGTCCCACTGCCTTGCTGGCGTTCCAGGCATCGAGGCGTTTCTTCAGGTCTGATTCCGTTTTCAGGATGTTATCAATCTCGTTGGTGCTGACCGACTTTTCATAGATGCGGTAATCGAAGCCGTAGAGCTTCTCTGTCTGCTCCGTCTCGGCTTTGATGCGGGCTTTGACCACATCCGGAATGATTTGCGGGTTGTTGGCACCTGCATAGAGTATGGCCTCGTACTGTTTTACCTGCAGGGGCGTCAGCTGGTCTTTTTTCTCCAGCATAGTGCGGGCCATCTGAATGTTCTCGGCGCTTCCGGTAAAGGCGGCAAAAGCTTCGTTGGCGCGGCGGGTGGCGGCTGCATTCGTCGTATCGCCCTCTACGATTTTGGTGTTCGAAGCCCATTCTGCCTCAGCAGAGCGGGTATACAGTTCCTGGTATCTTGTAGAGTACTGGTCCAGAAAGGCCTGTGCCTCCTGCTGCACTTCGGTTATTTCTGCGGTTTGCTCTGTGCCTGCCGTCTCTGTTTTCTGGCTGGAGCAGGCGGAGAGAAGTGCTGCGGCGGTGAGGCCGGTAAAGATTAGTTTTTTCATGGGCTAATTGTGTCTTTGTTTTATCCCTCCAAGCAGCTGTTGAAGGAAAGAATAAATATAAGCAATGGAGCGTAATTTATTGCCTTTTGCCGTTTTTGTAATACTAAATTAATCTTAGATATAAATGTATCTATATTATAATATATACGTATATTTGTTATATTCATACTTATAATTGAAGTATGTCTACAAGAGTGGCATTCCTTTCTATTACATCACAAATTTCTTTTCGGGATTAAGACCTTTTAAAAGCTGGTTAGAGTTTAAGGCCTTTAGTTTTCACCTACTGCAGTGTGGCGCTACTGCTGGTTACGTGTGGACTGTCGACTAAAGCTCACCGCGTGTGGTGTGTGGCCTTAGGATTGGCGCTGTTTTGCTTGCTTCTGATTTATCTAATAATGTAGAATCATTCACCTAACCCCTTATAAACTATATGAAAAAGTTATTCCGCAGTTCAGTTTTAGTTTCGGCCATGCTAGCCTCCACGTTCCTGATTACAGGTTGCGAAAAGGAAATGGATAGTGCCGAGCTGATGAGCAGTTCCTCGAGTGCAGCCAAGGCCGCTGCCGTAACTGCTCAGTCTATCATGGTAGACATTAATGTTAACGCCCCAGCTATTGATGCAGAGGGCACTTGGGTATTTGACAATGTTGCTGCAGCAGCATACTTTTCTGGAGGTACTGCGAACAATAGAAATACGGCTGCGCAGAGACAGAAGTGTGTTTTCTTTAATGGTGGTACATTGGAAGGGGTAAAAATTGGGCAAAACCAGATTACGCCTGTGACAACCAACCCTCTTGCCGCTAAAACAGCCTGGACTCTTGTTTCTGCTGGAAATGGCGTTACAAACTCAGAAGTTACAGTTGATATAGCTATCGCAGGCCAATCTGTAGTCGTAAACAAGGGCAGAGCCAAGTACTCCTTTACCTTACTCGACGAAGAAGGCAATGCCCGCATCAGCGACCTGAAAGTAATGGTTAACGGCCAGGAGGATGTAATTGATCCGGCCTACACTGTTGAAGTCGGCGACGAAACCAACAACTGCTTGGCTGATGTCTTCTATACAGCAAACGCAGGCACATTTGGCCGAGCTACCTATGCCTTGTTAACAGACATGACCATGGGAGAGATTATAAGCCAGAATGCCTTCAGTAGCACCTCTGCCTGTGGCAATGCCTCCGTCGCTAAACTTGACCAGCTGAACTATAGCTTACCGGCCGGTACCTATACCATTACGGTAACAGGTACAGTAAAAGGTAACGCTGGCATGGCCTCGACCCCTTTTGAAGTGACACAGACAGTTACCGTTGGGGATTGCAACTAAGCGTACAGCAAGTATACCAGCAAAAAAAGAGGGGCACCATACTGTATGGCGCCCCTCTTTTTTTGCTGGCCTGCTATTTCTTCTCCAATTGGCCTATCTTCTCCCAGGTCGGATCAATATCAAGCGTCACAGCAATAAAGATATCACTGTCTTTCTTTTGGGAGTTTACTGCAGTCTGGCGTCCCAACTGCGCAATCACCTGGTCTGGCGAAAGTTTATACATACTTCCAGTGGCAGCGTCTACGATTATACCTATCAGGCCACCAATCAGGATGTTACCAAGAAACCAGCCATTGAACTCGCGCTTCACCTTTACCTCGTAAGGGTAATAGCCATCCAGCTCTATTTTAACGTCATAGAAACCACGTCCCGAAGGGGTGCCCGGGAAATTGGCGTTTCGCTTCAACCTTACCTGCGTAGGGGTGGTTCCGTAGGCAGCGCCGTTTATACTTACCTTAGCGCCCGTAGGCTGGCTGCTGAAGTCTACCGTTTGCCTGGAACCATTGACAATGGTGGCACAGCTCATGCACGTGAGTGCTAAGGCTAGCATGGAGACCTGTGTAAATTTTCTGATCATAAAAGGTATATTAAGTTGTTTTATAGCTATTGTGCTGCGCATGAACCCCAAGAGAAAAGGCATTGAGCAAGGTTGTGTAAATATAGGAATATATTAATACAACTTACAATAAAAGGAATTTTTATGCAGCCGTAGAGGCTTTTACTCTATTGGTGCCCTTGTGCCTTTTAACATAGGGTAACTTTATGCCGATTATGAAGACGTATAGACAAAGCTCTTGGGTAATGGGGTTACCTTTAGCTAGCTTCCTCCGGTAGCTGCGCCTCCTGCAGTAGGTTGTCGTCCAAAGTTTTACTTGTTTTAGCGCCTAACTCCCGCAGAATTTCCACTCTCCGGACCAGGTTGCCCTTGCCTTCGGTAAGCTTGTTCATGGCGGCGTTATAGGAGCTTTGGCTGTGCTCCAGGTGCTTACCTATTGTCTTCAGATCATCCACAAAACCCACAAACTTGTCGTACAGCTTGCCGCTTTCCTCAGCTATTTTCAGGACGTTGCGTTTCTGGTCTTCCTGGCGCCATACGCCGGCTACTGTTCTTAAAGTGGCCAGAAGGGTAGAGGTGGTTACCAAGACAATGTTCTTATCGAAGGCATCGGTGAACAGGTCGTGGTCGTGCTGCACAGCCAGGTTAAAGGCCGGCTCTATTGGGATATACATCAGCACAAAATCCGGGGAGTTGATGCCGTTGAGACGGTGGTAACTTTTGCGGCCCAGGTCGGAGAAGTGGGTGCGTACGGAATTGATATGGCCGCGCAGGTATACTTCCTGCTGGTGCTCATCCTCGCAACTGCAGAAGGCCTCATAGGCAACCAACGACATCTTGGAATCGATAATGAGGTGCTTGCCGTCCGGCAGCCGCACGATCACGTCGGGGCGGTATACTTGCTTTTCGTCGTTCTGCCGTACCTCCTCGCGCTCATAATGTACGCCCTTACGGAGCCCCGATTTCTCCAGCAGACTCTCCAGCAGGTACTCACCCCAGTTACCCTGCGTTTTGCTCTCGCCTTTCAGAGCCCTGGTGAGGTTCACGGCATCCTGGCTCATCTGCTGGTTAAGAGAGGCCAGCTGGGTGATCTGCTCTTTCAGGGAGATGCTGTCTTTTAAGGTTTTCTCGTAGGTCTGCTCTACCTTTACTTCAAACTCTTTGATACGTTCCTTGAGCGGGGAGAGGATGCGCTCCAGATTCTCGGAAGAAGCCTTATTGAAGTGCTCGGCATTGGTCATCAGCACCTGGTTGGAGATACTCTGGAACTGCTGCAGGAATTTCTCGCGGAGTTGCTCCAGCTCTCGGCCTTGTTCCTGGAGGCGGGCTTTAAGGTGCTCATAGTCTGTCTCGGTTTTGGTGAGGGCGTTGGTCAGGTCCAGCGTTTCAGACTGGGCCTCGCGTAGCAGTACCTTTAGCTGCTCCAGTTCCGCGGCCTTTTGCTGCGCCTGCCCCTCCAGTACGCCCTGCGCCACGGCTGCCTGATTTGCCGTTTGCTGCAGCGCGCTCATTTTCCCCTTCAGTGCCAGGAACGCCACCACCAACCCCGCTAAAAATGCCGCTATACCTACGATGATCTCCATAGGGTAAAGGTAAAGTATTTTAGTATCGAAGCAAATGCTTTTGCTAATGAAATTAGCTTAAGAGAGTTTGAGAAATCGGACTTTAGAAAAATGTGGAGTTAATGAAACTCCTCCTGGAGGCAAAGCCGTTGCAATCTGCTTAAAACAAGCCCTTATTAAATTGTTTTCTTGTCAAGGAACCTATAGGAAATAGAGGGCCACTTTCTAGAGATTATAAGCTACATCAATTGGCCTACAAGAATCACGCAACAAGTTCAGGATCCGAGACTTGATTAAAGAGAGGAATCTGCTGTTGCTTCTCATGAAGTATAAGTTTCGTAGCCGCTGATGAAGCGCGGACAGGTCGCGACCTGTCCGTGCAAAGTATAAACCCACCCCTGGCCCCTCCGAGGAGGGGAGTTATACCTCACCCCAACCCTCTCCTAAAAACAGGAGAGGGAGTTTATACTTGCTCCTTTCCCTGTCATCTCGAGTACTCTTGAGGCGGGAGCCGAAGAGAGCCAGCGTAGCTGTGAGAGATCTATCCGGAATTCTAAAGAGATCTCTCCCAAAGGTCGAGATGACAAATAGCAACGGCTATCGAACTGATCCCAGCCTTTGGGTTGAGCGCCTTCTATTGATGCGGTGCTGAGCTTGCTCAGCAGCCCGGAGCGCCAGCGAGGAGCAGCTTCAATAGGCCGCGCGATGCCAAAGGACGAGCCCTCCCGGGCTGGAGGGAGCCAAAGCCAGGAATGAAACGAGCAGGATTCAAGGCCGTGGATGAAGCCGCAGCTAACAAGTATAACTTGGTTCAGTTGGCAGGAAGCGGTGGCAGGTAAAGGCTTAAGCCGACGCTTGCGCCAGAGAAGTATAAGGTTTGGCCGAAGTATAAATGTGGCTTTCGCGGACTACAAATCCGCTGCTTCATACTTTCGGATTACAATTCCGAAAGAGCGGGAGATTTGCGCCAGTAAGGTAGGCAAGTATAAAAGTACAACCTACTGCGGATCTGGAAATCCGCAGTAGGTGCGGGTAGGGGCCCTCTTTAAGGTTCCGGACAAAGGTGTCCGGAACAGCAATACTTTTAAGCGGAGCGACTATGTAATTACCTTACAAAACTCACTTTATACTTTTTGCCTTTGATTCGTGCTTCGTTTAGTTTCTGTACGGCGCGTTTGGCGGCGGTGTCCGGAATAGCCACGAAGCTGTGATGGTCTTGTATCTCTATCTTCCCGATCTCTGCAGCATTCAGGCCTACCTCTGCAATAAGGGCACCCACGATGTCACGGGGGCTGAGCTTGTCTTTCCGGCCACCGCTGATGTGTAGCGTGGTGCGGGAAGGTGCTTCAGCAGGAACTGAGTCTTTAGCAGAGGCAAGCTGTTTTAGTTCCAGCCACTCGTTTACCTGAACCTCCGGCCACTGCTCCAGCTTCTGTACCTCGCGCGCACTCAGTAAAGAATATACCGTGCCTGACTTTCCGGCCCTGCCGGTGCGACCGCTGCGGTGCAGGTAAGCATCCTGGTGCTGGGGCAATTCGTAGTGGATGATCTGTCGCACCACGTCCATGTCCAGGCCGCGGGCAGCCAGATCGGTGGCGACAAGTATGGAAGCGGTGCCGTTACGGAAGAGCGTCATGGTCTTGTCGCGCTCGCGCTGCTCCAGTTTACCGTGCAGGGCCCGTGCCGAGAAGCCTTGCTCCTGCAGGCGCTGTGCCACTTCCTCTGTGCTCAGGCGCGCGTTCACGAACACCACGGTACCCGCAGAATTTATACTTTGCAGGAGCTGTAGCAGCGCCTCCGGCTTCTGCACGTCCTGCACCTTCAGGCCATAGTATAGAATGCGGTCGGGCACGGCAGTGGTGGTGGCCTGAACAAATCGGGGATCCTGCAGCGAGTTGGCAATCAGTTCCTTCACGTCTTCTTCCATGGTGGCGGAGAAAAGGATGGTCTGGCGCTGGCGGGGCAAGGCATTCAGCAGCTTATCCAACTCTTCTTCAAAGCCCATTTCCAGCAGTTTATCAGCCTCATCCAAAACAACTTTGCTGGCTTTGCTTATATTCAAGGTTCTGCGGCTGAGATGATCAATGAGACGGCCGGGCGTGCCCACCAGTACCTGCGGCGGGTGCGCCAGCGAGTCCTCCTCCTGCTTAAAGGAGTGGCCGCCGTAAAAGGCGCTGATCTTGAGATTAGGGATAAAGCGGGCATACTGCTTCAGCTCCTGGCGCACCTGCACCGCCAGCTCGCGGGTGGGCACCACCACGAGCGCCTGCACCTGCTGCAGCTCCGGGTTTATACTTTGCAGCAACGGTAACCCGAACGCCGCCGTTTTCCCGCTGCCTGTCTCGGCCTGCCCGGCCACATCGTACCCCTGCAGCAGCAAGGGAATGGCCTGCTCCTGAATAGGGGTGGGCGAAGTATACTGCAGTTCCTGCAGCCCCTGTAGCAGGGCGTTGTTCAGTTTCAGTTGCTCAAAAGTAGCCATGGTATGCTTGTACGTAAGCGGTAAAGGTACGGCAATTCTTGTTCTCTACTCGTTTTAATCATCCACTGAAGTATGGGCAGTGCTTAAATTTTTATAACAAATCGGGGCCTGACAGCAGTAGTAAGGGTATGGAGAAAAATCCCGGATGGCGGCTGCGGCAAAATACCTTTACGCTTCTCTTCGGCATCTTGCTGGTGTATGTGCTGGTGGAGACGCGGGAATTTTTGTACCCCATTTTCATGGCGGTGCTTTTTGCCTACCTGCTGTACCCTGTGGGTAAGTGGCTGGAGAAAAGGGGGCTGCCGCGCATACTGGCCAACTTTATCACGGTTGTGTTGGCCATGGCTTTGTTTATCGGGGGGCTGATTCTGCTCTACAAGCAGCTGATCGTTTTTCTGGGCGACTTCCCGGCGCTGCAGGAGCAGGCCCTGGAGAATATAGACCGCCTGCAGGAAAGCATAGACAAGCGCTTTGGTGCGTCGGAGCCGGATAACGAGCATTGGCTGCAGCTGCAGGTGAAAAATACTCTGGAGCTTAGTGGCGGCTTCTTAAGTGACTTTGTGAGTGCAACAACCGGCACGCTGGCCAAGTTCGGTCTGATGCCGGTGTATATCTTCCTGTTTCTGTATTACCGGAACAAGTTCGAACGCTTTGTCTACCGCCGGGTATCTCCTCCTAACCTCCCCAGAATTAAGCTGATCATCTATCAGATATCGAACGTGACCAAGCACTACATGGCCGGGGTGGTGATCGTTATACTTATACTTTGTGTCCTCAACTCCCTGGGACTGTTCCTGATCGGGGTGGAGTATTGGCTGCTGCTGGGCATCATCTCGGCCTTCATCAACTTCATTCCATACTTTGGCACCCTGATTGGCGGCGCCATACCGCTGCTTTATACCCTACTTGTGCAGGGCGACCCGCACAAGGCGCTGATGGTGACGCTGTTTTTCCTGGTAGTGCAGTTCACAGAGAACAACATCCTCACGCCTAACATCACAGGCAGCAAGGTGAACATCAACCCCTTGTTTACGATCCTCAGTATTATTGTGGGAGGGATGATCTGGGGACTGCCCGGCATGTTCCTGGCGGTGCCTTACCTGGGCATGTTCAAAATATACTGCGACCATACCGAGGAGCTGTCTGCCTGGTCGTTTATGCTGGGCACAGAAGGAACGGAAGAGCACGCCCTAACCCTGGAGAAGATCAGGCGGTTCTTTAGCAGGAATAACAATGCAGGGTGATGCTACAGCGTATGCTTTTCGCGGATCCTCTTCAGAAAGCTCTCCCGGTAAGTCTCCCCGATCGGAATGGCTGTGTCGTTGATGTAGATCATATTGCCATCTACCATGTTTACTTTATCTATGGAGATGATGTAGGACCGGTGCACGCGGTAAAATGGAGGCTGCGGCAGCTGCTCTGCCAGGTCTGTGAGCGATTGATAGGTAACGAGCCGCTGCCCTGGCAGGTACAGGGACACGTAGTTCTTAAGCCCTTCCACATACAGAATATCGCCGTAGGCTACCTTCAGGAACTTGTTCTTGCTCTCGCCTTTCACAAACATATACTCGGGAGCGGAGGCAGCCGCAGGAGCTGGCTCTGCTGCTGGTTGCCCGGGTGCCACGGCAAGCGTTGACGGGCTTGCTCGCTTTGCTTGCAGCAGCGTTTGTGCCTTGTGCACTGCCTTAAAGAAACGGTCGAAGGGGATGGGCTTGAGCAAGTAGTCCACCACATCGTGCTCGTAGCCTTCCAAGGCATATTCGGGGTAGGCGGTGGTAAGTATAACTTTGCACTTGCTGCCGCAGATCTTCAGAAACTGAATCCCTGTTAGTTCCGGCATCTGAATATCCAGAAAAACTAGGTCTACTTTGCCTTCCTGCACCCAATTAATGGCTTCGATGGGGTTGGTGGTTTTACCCACCAACTCCAGGAAAGGCACTTTACTGATGTAGTCGGCTATAATATTGGCAGCGTAGGCTTCGTCGTCAACGGCAATGCAGCGGATCATATTAAGTTTGGGAGTTAGCGTGTTTGGGAGTTTAGGAGTGCTGCCTAAATCAGGGCTTAATATACTCTAGTTAGGGGTAACATTCCTGAAGATTTTTAGAAATTCTGTAAGCCGTGAATCCTGTTTAGGCTAAAATACTGAAAAACCTGACTCAGACTTCCTGCAGCCCCAGCACCGTCTTAAACTGCTTCCCATCGTCATGCACGTTCAGGTTATACTTGCCGGGATAAATCAGTTCGAGCCTGCGCCGGATGTTGGGCAGGCCGATGCCGGTAGTTTGGTCTTTCTGGCTTTTGTTGATGCGGTTGCTCACGGCAAAGTATAAGCTGTTGCTTTCCAGCTGCAGGGTGATCGTAACAGGCGCTGATGCATCATCCACTACCCCGTGCTTCAAAGCGTTTTCAACGAAAGGGATCAGCACCAGCGATGGCACCCGCTGTCCGTTTACATGGCCTTGAATGTTTAACTTCACAAAGAATTTGTCCTCGAAGCGCAGGCGGTAGATGTCGAGGTAGCTGTGCAGGTAATCCACCTCTTTCTGTAGCTCCACTTTGCCATCCTTGCTCTCGTGCAGCATGTAGCGCATCAGGTCAGACAGCTTGATGATCGCACCGGCCAGTTTGTCAGATACAGGATAAGCCAGCGAGTATAAGTAGTTTAGGGAGTTGTACAGGAAGTGAGGGTTGATCTGCGTTTTTAGAAAGGCCAGCTCCGCCTGAGCCTTCTCTTGCTTTAAGCTGCGGTTCTCGCGTTCTTTTTGCAAGGTTGCCTCCAGCGCCCATGCCACTGCCCCCAAGAAGATGCCCGGCATGGCCCAGTAAAGGTTATCGAAGAAATAATAAGAGAGCGTAATGCTGGTATAGTTACTGAACCCAAATACAGACAGAAAGAAAACTTCTTCTATCGTATAGCGCAGGCCTATGTACGTACCCATGACAACCACAATACCCAGCACCAGCACCCACCAGTGCTTATGCTTCATCCAGAGCGGGAAAACCAAGAAATAGCAGAGATAGAACTCCACCAGATGCAGCACGTGCTGCGACATGGTGAGCAGCAGCACTTCGAACCGCCAGTTGTAGAGGAAGTAGCCCAAAAAACTATAACCGATGTAGAGCGTCCATCCCAGCAGGTGCAGGCCTATCTTTTTATGTAGCGCATTCATGTTCTAAAGCTATGCATAAGCGGGTTCAGCTGCACTTTTATTATCCCAATCCGGTGGTTTAGTATACAAATCACCTTTTTTCTGATTTTAAACCGGCTGGTACAGGCTTTTCCGGCTTCGGATAATGTTTCGGGTGCTTCGGATAATATACTTTACGAAGTATAGGCCATGCTGCATCTTTGGCTCAACATCAACGAAAAGATTCCTGAGCCATGAAAGAAACAGCTACCACCATTACCGCGACCAAAGAAAAAGGGAAGATGACGCTTAGGGGCATAGCACTGGCGCTGGTGCTGGGCTTTGTGGCGGTAACAGCCGGGGCACAATCATCTGCAACAGTGAAAGGAGCTATAACTAACGCTGCCACGCAAAAGCCGCTGGATTATGTGTCGGTGGTGCTGCTGCAGTTGCCTGATTCGGCTGTAGTGGCCTCTGAGATGACGGATGCCGCAGGTGCTTATACTTTTGGGCAGGTGAAGTCTGGAAAGTATGCTGTAAAAGCCCTGATGGTTGGTTTTGCCCCCGCCACAAGTATAGCCTTTGAGGTAGAGCAGCAACAGGTGCAGGTGCCCGGTATAGCGTTGCAGGAGAAAACCAATGCGCTGCAGGAGGTAGTGGTAAAAGGGCAGAAGCCGCTGCTGGAACAGGAGGCAGACCGCGTAGTCATGAACGTGGAGCAGCTGAACACGGCAGGCGAAAATGCGCTGGAAGTATTAAAGTATGCCCCAGGCGTACGGCTGGATAAGGACGACAACATCATCTACAGGGGAAGCGGCAGCGTGAACGTGATGATCAACGGCAAAATGACCTACATGTCGGGGGCCGAGCTGCAGAGCTACCTCAAGTCGCTGCCTGCCTCGGCGGTGAGCAAGGTAGAACTGATCGCTAATCCGCCTGCTGCCTTTGATGCGGCAGGCACAGCCGGTATTATCAACATCCGCCTGAAAAGAGATGAGACTTTGGGCTTGAACGGCACCGTGAACTTTGGGGCGGGCTACGGTAAGTATGAGAAATTATGGGGAAGCCTGAACCTGAACTACAACACCGAGAAAGTAAGCCTTTACTCCCGTCTGAATACCGGTCACTACAACTCCTTTAACCGCCTGATCTTAAAGCGTCACATCAACGATAGCCTCTACAATCAGGTAAACTACTGGCACCCGATCACCAACAGCTATAACCTCACGGCCGGTGCCGACTACTTCATCAGCAAAAAGCATACGGTAGGTATTATGGCCAAGGGCTACGCTTCGCCGGAAAACACGCTTACCACCAGCAACTCCACCAACTTTGATGCTGGCGGCAAGGCCTTCGGAAGTATGAGCATGCACAACCCCAAAGACTCCGGCACCGACAACTATAGCCTGAACCTGAACTATAAATTCGACATTGACAGCACCGGCCGCAGCTTATCGTTTGACGCCGATTATGTAACCTACAGCACCGATGCAGATGAGCACTTTACGAACAACTTTTTTGACACATCCGGTGAGGCGACCCAGGCTCCATCGCAGCTCCGCAGCTTTAGTAAGGCAGCGGCAAGTATAAAATCACTCAAAGTGGACTACACGCACCCGTTCGGGGAGGGCTACAAAGCAGAGGCCGGTTTAAAAACCAGCAGGGTTAGCAACGACAGCGATATAAAGTTTGAGCAGCAGCAGGAGCAGGGTTGGGTAAACGACGCCAGCCGCACCAACAGTTTTGCCTACGCCGAAACCATTCATGCGGCCTACCTGAGCCTGAGCCGCAAGTTCAGTGACAAACTGAGTATGAAAGCCGGACTTAGGGCAGAACATACTATTGCCGACGGCCACTCCGCCAACACAGTCGATGCGGTGGACCTGGATTACCTGAAGTTTTTTCCGAGCTTGTTCCTGAGCTACAGCGCCAGCGACAACAACCAGTTTTCGGTTTCCTACAGCCGCCGCATCAGCCGCCCTTCGTACCGCAGCTTAAACCCTTTTACCTTTTATTCTGATCCCTACACGGCCCTACAGGGTAATCCTTTTCTGGAGGCCTCTTATGCTAACTCTTTGCAGTTCAATTACAATTACAAGAGCTTACAGTTGCTGAGCCTGAGCTATATCGAGTCTAATAACTTCGTGACGGATGTCATCAGGCAGAACGATGAGACCAAGATGAGTATCAGCAGACCCGAAAACTTGAGCAAAGCCACCTACCTGAGCGCCAGCAGCGGCGGCTCGATTCCCGTAAAAGAATGGTGGACAAGTACCTTACAACTCGAAGGGTCTTATAATACAATTTCCTCCCCACTGCAGGGAACAGCTTATAACAGCTCCCGCTTCAGCTGGTCGGCCAGTGCTGACGAAACCTTTAACCTGCCCAAGGACTATAAACTGCAGCTTTCCGGCTATTATATGTCGCCGTCGGTGCAGGGTTTGTTCCACACAAAAGCTAACTACCAGATTGACCTGGGCGCCCAGAAGACGTTGCTGAACGGCAAAGCCAGCCTGAGCCTGAAGCTACGCGATGTGTTTAACTCCAGCCGCTCAAGGGCTACTTTGGCGTACAACAACGTAGACATGTACTGGCAAAACCAGTGGGAGAGCCGCCGCCTGAACCTCACGTTCAACTATAAGTTTGGCAACAACAAAGTAAAAGCAGCCCGCAACCGCAGAACCGGCACCGGCGAGGAGGAGGGAAGGCTGTAAGGCTGACAGTGGTTAAATCTGAGGCTGGGAAAGTATAACAAGCAGCATTTATACTTACATTAGCACCGATTTTTACTGCTATGAAAAAGCCGAACCCAGAGCCGCTTCCCATACAAGAGCTGCTGCAGACGCAACAGCTGGCCGTGCTGCCCCTGCAGGACTTTGCCAGTGAGCTTTCGGCCATCCCGCACCGGCACAATGCCTATCAGCTCATCTATGTGCAAGAGACGAAGGGCGGCGATAACCAGATTGATTTCAGGCGGTACGAGATGCTGGCGGGGCGCGTCTTTTTCCTGGGGCCAGGCCAGGCGCACCAGCGGGAGGCCAGGCAGGAGCTTGGCAGGATCGTGGCTTTCCAGGAGAGTTTGCTCCAGGCCACCGGCCTTTCCGCCCACGATGTGCTGGTGCTTTTCGGGGCGGCCTACCATCATCCCTACCTCGATATTCCTCCTCAGCTGCAACGTACGTTTGAGCAGCTCGTGCAACTCATGGAGCAGGAGCTGGAGGAGCCTGTTCCGGATTATACCATCCTATCGCGCCTGCTCTACACCTTGCTCCGCTATCTGCTACGGGAGTCGCACCAGCAGATCGCGCGCCTCACACCGGCCAGGTACAGCGAACGGATCTTCCAGCTGAGTACACTGGTAGAGCAGCATTTTCAGGAGCACCTGCCTGTTTCTTATTACGCTGAAGTGCTGGGGATTACATCGAAGCACCTCAACAATATCTGCAGGGGATGCCTGGGTATTACGGTGGCCGATATGCTACACAACAGGCTCCTGATTGAAAGCAAGCGGCTGCTATACTTCAGCACCCTGTCCGTGAAGGAGATTGCCTACAGGCTGGGCTTTGAGGATGCCTCCTACTTTGTGCGTTTCTTCCGGAGGCTGACCGGGGCCACACCCATGCAGCTGCGGCGGGAGCTCAGTGGTTCCAAAAGTACCATAGACGAGGCTGATAATGCCATGACCTGACCCGGGCCGGGCCGTACATTTGCAGATTCAGGAAATGACGGCTATGAACCCGAACAACAATTTAAAAGCCATTGCGATCGGCTCGCTGGCCTGTGTTTTTTTCAGCGCTACCTACACGGTAAACAGCTTTATATCGGCCGGCGGTGGCCACTGGGCTTGGACGGTAGGGCTTCGGACCACCTTTCTGGTGTTGCTGTTGCTGCCGCTGCTAATCTTTCAGCGTCGGCTACGCCCTTTGCTGCAGGCGCTGCGCCAACACCCGGGCGTATGGTTTGGCTGGGGCAGTCTGGCCTTCGGGATCGTGTATATCTTTCTTACCTCCGCAGCCTTCTTCGGCCCGGGGTGGCTGGTGGCCGGGGTGTTCCAGTTCACCATTGTAGCCGGTATCCTGCTCTCTCCGCTGATCTACAAGGACGAACGCGGCCGCATCCCCGTGCGGGCATTGCTGCTCTCGATTCTTATACTGGTTGGCATTGCCCTGATGCAGTGGAGCCAGCGCAACGGCAACTACACCCAGCAGGACCTATGGCTTTGCGTGGTGTTGGTACTGATCGGGGCTTCCCTGTGGCCGCTTGCCAACCGCAAGGTGCTGTTGCACACCGCGGAGAAAACACAGGGCCTGAATGCCATGCAGCGCGTAGCGGGTATGGCCATCGGTAGCTTGCCGGTGCAGCTTTACCTTATGCTGTATGGCTATAGTGAGGCTGGCTTGCCTGGTAGCGCCCAAATCCTGGGCACCCTTGTCATTGCCCTGAGCTCGGGTGTCATCGGCGGCATCCTGTTTTTCGTGGCCATGAACATGGTACGCCACAATTCCGCCGCGCTTGCCGCCGTGGAGGCCACCCAATCTATCGAGATTATTGCAACACTGCTGGGTGAAATTATACTGTTGGGCATCGTTTGGCCGGGCCCTTTGGCCAATATTGGCATGCTGCTGGTGATGGGCGGGCTGGTGCTCTACAGCATCCCAGCACGGCAAAAAGCCTTTCGGATGCCAAAAGTAAAGTGGCGGTAAGTTATACTTTGTTGCCCGCGACTGCTACCTGCTTATGCGCAAGGGCAGCCGTAGGTGCCGTGTTGCCTGCCTTATGCCGCGGCTTCAACCCAAAAGGAACCCGTAGCCAGTTAAAGGGCATGATCAGGTAGCGCACCAGTATAAAACAAAGTATAAACGTGGCCAGGCTGATGAAGGTGAACTTGGTGCCGATGCTCCAGTTAAGATCGCGCATGTAAAAGCCGAGGGCAACGATTAGGGTCTGGTGCAGGATGTAAAAGGGGTAGACCATTTCGTTTGCCCTTGCCAGGTGCTTGCTTTTGAAATGGAGGTGCTGCAGGGCAAAACCAAGTATAACCATGAGCCAAAACCAGCGGTTACTTTGCTTCAGCACGTGGTAAACTGCCAGATCTGCGCCTGCCAGGTTGGTATCCTGGAACCAGTAGAACGTATAAAGGATCGTCACCGTGGTCAGTGCGGCTATTATACTATACCAGCGTATGCTTCTGATCCTTTCCTGCAACTCTGGCATTTTCATCAACAGAAAACCGATTAAAAAGACAGAAATGTAGAGGAAGTGGTTCGCCCAGTCGTCGATAAGGGCGTTGGTGGCCGGGAAGCGCTCGTTTAAAAGTACACCGCCTATACTTAGCCATAGTGCCGGCACTGCCAGCAGCACCCAGCCTTTTATATGTTCCTGTTTTATATTTGCCTTGCGGATGTACACAAGCAGCGGCAACAGCAACAGGCTATAACAGAAGATATAGGCCAGGTACCAGAGGTGATGCCAGCTGAAATTACCCTCCGGGTAAGGCTCAAACGCAAATATGGTGGGGTAGAAGCTGAGGTAGTCGGTGGCGGACCCTTGCACCACGCGCTCAAAGTATACCTGGGGCGGCACCACCAGCAGCATGCCCACCAGCAGCGGTACCAAGATCCGCTTCAGCCGGTCCTTGGCGAAGGTGCCGGCGCTGCGGTAGCCCATCGCAAAGTATACGCCCACGCCCGATATCAGGAAGATGAGCGACATGCGCCACTGGCTCATAAAGAGCATGGGCCGCTCCAGCGTTTCGCTGATTGCCGCGTTCTTGATATGCCACTCCCAGCTCACGAAGAACATGCCGGTGTGGTAAAAGATGAGCAGCGAAAAGGCCAGCACCCGCAGCCAGTCGAACTCATAACGTCTGATTTTAATTTCTTTTTCCATAGCGATTCGTTTTGATGCAAACCTACTGATGGAAGTATGGAAAGGAAGCATGTGCCGGTAAGTGCGAGGTGCTACTTTATCGGGAAGTACTAAAACTAGCCCAAAATGGCCTTTTTACGGTACTCGCCCGGTGTCTGCCCGGTCTGTTTTTTAAAGGCGGCGCTAAAGGCTGACTTCGACAGGTAGCCCACCTGCTCAGCCACTTCCTCCACCTTGAGGTGCTGCTGCGCCGGGTCGGCAAGTATGGCTTTGGCCTCTTGAATCCGCAGCCCGGCCAGGTACTCGAAAAAGCTCTTGCCCAGCCGCTCGTTCAGGCTCTGCGAAAGGTAGTGCGGCGAGGTGTGCAGTTGCCTGGCCAGCGCGGGCAGGGAGGCCGAGGGTTGGGTATAGAACTTAGCGTCTTCTGCCACCTTTAGCTTCTGCAGCAGGTCTTGCTTGGCCTCCTCGCTCAGGGCTGATTTCTCATACTTTACCTGCACCACCGGCTGAAAGAAGGCGGAGTCGGTAATGATCTTATAGCTGGCAAAAAAAAGCTGCAGCACCAGGAAGGTGGCCAGGATATGGTCACCCAAATCGTGCTCGTAGTTCAGTTTGGTTATGAGGATCACTAAAAGGGAGGCAATGAAAAAAAGCAGCAGGAACCTGGCCCAGGTGTAGAAGTATGGATTAGGGGAGTCGGAGGCTTTTCGGGTTTTCAGGAGCCAAAAGCAGAGGCCTATGTAGAGCAGGATGTGCAGTATCGTGAGCTCGTTTACGTACTTAGTTAAGTGCAGCGGGTCCCAGTAGAGTTTTATGGTAACCGACAATTGCTCCATCTCCGGAAAATAGGCCCCCAGGTAGGCGTTATACTTTATTTCCTCGGGCTGTATGTAAAACAGGGTGTGGTAAAGAAAGTATACTCCAAATGGAATGAAGTGGAGCCATTGCCTGCGTGCCCAGCTGTTGCCGTTCAGGCTTCGGAAAAGTAGGTAAGTCAGCGGGCCCACAGCAAAGTTGGCCGGCTCGGAGAAGTCCACCAGGGGCAGCACCCGGAACATCAGGCCGCTGTAGCAGAGGAAGACTTCCAACACCAAAACGGCGAACGTGAACACAAGGGCAGCCAGCAGCAGGTGGTGGTAGGGCTGCCGGTGCGGCCTGCGGGCCAGGAACAACAAACCCAGGAAAAAGCCCTGCACCACCCCCACCAACAGTATGGCGGCATACCAATCGAAGCGGAAGAAGGTTTCTGTTAGCGGCATCGGCAAGTATATGTGGAAGCTTATACTGAATAAGGTGCAGGCACTCTACAATTTTACTTATTTCCTGCCACACTTGTAGCTTACGGCAACAAAAAAGCCCGGACCACTGGCCCGGGCTCTCACCTTAATCAAACAATGGCATGCTCATTATGGTCTGCCGCCCCAGTTACCCCGGCGCTCCTGGTTCATCTCTGTGGCCTCGCCGCTGATGAACTTGCGCAGGTTATAGGTAAAGGTCAGCATGAAGTAGCGCTGCAGTACCGACGACTGCACATCTTCCACGTAGTCGGCGGCGATATTACGCTGAATGCTCACGTTCTGCTTCAGCAAATCGTTCACGCTCAGACTGATCTCGCCCTGCTGGTTCCTAAACACCTTCTTTCCTAGGCTCATGTTCCAGAGCAGGTAGCTGTCGTCCACGCCTGCGGATAGTCCGGTGTTATATTGGTGGTTGAGCTCTGTGCGGTACACAATGCCTTTCCAGATGATGGTGTTCAGGCGCAGGTTCGTGCTGTGGTTGTAGAAGTTGTTGTTCTGGTTGGTGCGCAGCGTGTTCTCTACCAGGTTGTAGCTACCGGTGGTGGAGAGGTTAAAGTCCACGTTCTCGCTGATGTTGCTGCTCAGGCTCAGGCCTGCCCTGAAGTTGGTGTTGTTAGCATAGTTGATCTCCTCATCGATCATACCCGGGGTTCTGGAGTATCCCACCGAGCCGTTCAGGTTCAGGTTAGAGCTGATGAAGTTGACCGGCTGGCCGTAGTTAAAGAACGACCGAACGCTCCAGTAGCCATCCAGGTTCTCGGGGCGTGAAAAACGTGCGCCCGGGCGGTACGTGTAATTCTCTGGCAGCTCAAACGGCACATCACGGGTGTAAATACTGTTGGCGATGTATTTCTGTGTCATCGTACCGAATATGCCCATAAAGAACACCTTGTTGGTCTCGGCGTTGAAGTTACGGAAGCGCATGAACAGCCTGTTCTGGTACTCCTGGTCCAGGTTCGGGTTACCGATGCGTGGCTGCAGGGGGTTCGAGATGTCCAGCACGTTCTGCAGCTGCTCCACGGACGGTTCGTTTGTCGAGGTGCTGTAATTGATCCTCAGGTTCGTGGACTTCGAGAACTTGTATTCATACTCGGCAGAAGGCAGTACGTTAGTGAAGTCTCTCTTCAGGCGGTACTGCTCCGGGAACTGGCTCTCGCCGCGCAGGGTGGCATACTGGTAGCGGGCATTCAGCTGGAAAGTGGTTTTTTCTGTTCTGTACTGGTAGCTCGGCCCAAATCGCTGTGCTACATAATCGCTCTGGAAAGTATTGCTCAGCGGGGTGTTAAAGTTGTTGTAGGCCCCATCATTCTCTACATAGTCATAGGTTCTGCGGTCGGAGTCGTTGTTGCGGTTGCTGATGTTGTACTCCAGCTGCAGGCGTGAGTTCTCACCCAGGCGCTGGGAGTAATCCAGGTTACCCGACCAGGAAAAGTTGCTTCTGCTCAGGTTGATGTACTGGTTACGCGTCACGTCGCGCTCCGGATCCATAAAGTTGGAGGTATTCTCCAATTGGTATGTATCACCGTCCGTGTCCGTATACCTGGTGTCGATGTCCACGGTCAGGATTCTCCCGGAGTCGCCGAAGCGGTGGGAGTAGAGTATGTTGTTGCCGATGTTCAGGCTGGTGTTGTCCGCGTTGTCGGAGTTAATGGAGTTTGTCAGCTCCTCGCCGTTAGCAATGGTGCTGGCGTTACGGCCCGTAAACGACTGGTTTCGCTGAATAGAGATATTCGGCCTCACCAACAGCCTGTTGTTCTCGTTGATGTTGTACTGCAACCTGAAATTGAAGCGGTGGCTGTCAGAGATATCCTGGTTCTGGCTGTTTTCAGTATAGGTGGTGTCGCTGTTCACAAAGTCACGGAAGCGGTACTGGTTGTTGATTACATCACGGTTTGTGTAGTTGTAGTTGCCGCCTACCTCGATCTTCTTGCCCCACTTGTCGTTGTAGTTCAGCCCGAAGTTGTCTGTGTTGATGATACCATTCGGAGAGCCGCCGCCCCAGCCTCTGCGGCCACGCATGCCGCCACCCGGTGTTTCACCGATCGAGAAATCGAACATGTTGATGTTATTGGTAAGGCCCGTGGCCGTGATGCGGCGGTCGCCATTGAAGTAGTTGACGGTAGCACCCACCATATAGCGCTCGTCGGTGCCATACCCAGCCGAGGCCTTGCCCACGTAGCCATGGCGCTTGTCCTTTTTAGTAACGAAGTTGAGCGTTTTGATGCGGTTGCCATCGTCGAAGCCACTGAAGGCGGCGCGGTCGCTCTGGCCGTCAAACACCTGCACGCTCTCGATCATGTCGGCAGAGAGGTTGCGTACGGCAGAGTTTACGTCTTCGCCGGTGTAGCGCTTGCCGTCTATCATCACCTGCTGCACATCCTCGCCCTGCGCCTGTATCTTGCCGTCCTGCACGGTTACGCCCGGCATTTTGGTGACCAGGTCCTCGGCGCTGGCATCCGGGGCGGTTTTAAAGGCCTTGGCGTTAAACTGGGAAGTATCGCCTTTCTGCTCGCCAAGCGGCGCGCGTCCAATCACCTGTACTTCCTGCAGGCCGGTGGCCCCGTCGCGCAGCAGCAACTGGCCCAGGTTTACGGGTGTACCTGCTACCTGGAAAGTTCGGGTAAACTTTTCAAAGCCAATGTAGTTGATTTCCAGCGTGTATTGGCCCTGCGCCACGCGCTCAAACCGGAAGCGGCCCTCGCCGTCAGTAGCCGTGACGGTCTTGGTGGCGTCGGCGGTGCGCGTCAGCACCACGTTGGCTCCCGGGAGCGCCGACTTATCGCCGGAACTCTGCACCGTGCCCGACACGGAGGTGGTTTGTGCGAATGCCTGCAGCACGGCTACAAACATCAGTAAAGTAGTTAAAACCCTTTTCATGAATGATATGAATGTGATAGTAAGTCTTCGTGTTTAGACAGAGGTATCACAGCTTGGTTTAACCTGTCCATGAAATATTCTTAATATTAAGTAGAGGGGGGCGGTTGGTATTGCCTGGATGTTATTTTGCAGGGAGAAATACATAAAACAAATAGCTGCCGGACAGGTTACTTTTATGCCCGCAAGCGTATAAAAAGCAGCTGCAGAAGATCTGCCTGCGTTAGCCTCTCCCGGCTATACCAAACCACCTGCTTTTCCCGTCTGCAGCAGCACCTATACTTTTTAAAACTACCCCCCGTGGCCACGAACAGTGTCATATCCGATTTTCTGAGACGAAGGCTGGTGCAGCCGGTCTCTAACCTGCTGCGACAGGGCATGACGCCGCGCAGCCTGGCGGCTACAGTGTCGGCGGGCTGTGTCATTGGCGTAGTGCCCGCCATTGGCGTGGCAACGATACTGGCTACTGCCGTGGCAGCCCGTTTTCGGCTGAACATTGCGGCCACGGTGCTCGTGAGCTATCTGGTGCAGCCTTTACAGCTGTTACTGGCTATTCCGTTTATCCGGCTGGGTATTTCTTTTTTCGGGCTGGGCGAACTACGGCTTACGCTGAGCGAGATGCAGGCCATGTTCCAGGCCGACTGGCTGGATGCGATCGGTAAACTCTGGATGGCGAACCTGGCGGGCATTGCTGCCTGGGCTCTACTTTCTGTTCCGGTGGGGGTAGCCTTATACTTCATCCTTCAGCCGGTTCTGCAGCGGGTGCTGCCGAAACCTTCGCCCTTGGTTGTGGTGGAGGGGGAAGGCGCGACGCTGGAAGTGTAGCGTTCTCTTAAGCAGGGATTACCTGGTCGAATTCCACTCTGATCTGCACCCTCTCGGCAAGTAATTCTGTGGCAGGCATCACGTTCACCCGGTCCGCTTCCTGGAAATATCTCGCGAGTCCTTTCACTATACCAATAGCAAATCCGGCCATCCTGCGCTTGGAGTGGTAATCGATAATGAGCGTGTTTTTGCCCACTTTGGTGACATACAACGGAGGTGGGTTGGTGTCGGCATTCTCCAGCTTTATGCTGCCATGCATGTGGGAGCCGATGTACTGCAGCATGTCGTAGGTTTTCCAGGAGGGATTCACGAATTTTTTAAAGACCAGCAACAGGTCAGGCACCAGGAATTCGCCAAAGTCTTGCTGAAATTCCGGGTAGGGAATCCCTTCCAGCAGTGCACCTTTCGCCATGATAGTATAGAGCTCCGAGACGGGGTAGGTCCCGTGCATCTGATAAGGCGCTGCCACCCGGTCTATGCCTTCTTCTTCCAGTATTCTGATCCAGGTGCTGTAATCGTGCCTGCTTTCCAGGTAACGCTTCAGAAAGAGGAAGATGGACCCGTGCATGAGGTCGTTCTTTATTCCGTGCATCGGCTAAAAGGTTGAAAAGGTGTTGAGTGTTGGTACGTATAAAGGTAACTGTCGCTGCAGCGACATAGGTATTACGGGAGAAAGCCGTGAAAGTAGAGGTACTAAATCCCTGCGAACTATCCTTATCCAAAGATTCTTGCGTGCTCATCGCCCCGTCTCCGTTAAAGTATAAAATATTGATGAAAGCAAAACAGCCAGCCCCATTTCGGGAGCTGGCTGCTTTACTTTATACTTACACACGCTGCACTTCCTAGGTCGTCTCCAGGATCTTGAACAGCTCGTCGAGTTTCGGTGTCAGGATGATCTCGGTGCGGCGGTTCTTCTGGCGGGCCTCCTTTGTCTTGGCCTCGTCCAGCGGAACGTACTTCGAGCGGCCTGATGGTGTTACGCGGGTAGGATCTACGCCGGCGTTGGCCAGGATGCGGGTGATCTCCGTGGCGCGGAGCACACTTAGGTCCCAGTTGTCCTGCATGCCCACGGTGCCCCTGGCAATAGGCACATCATCCGTGTGGCCTTCTACCAGCACGTTTACGTCCTGCTGCTCCTTCAGCACAGAAGCCAGCTTGCGCAGGGCGTCCACACCTTTGGGGTCTACCTTGGTGGAGCCGGAGTTGAACAGCAGCTGCTCTGCCAGCGATACGTATACTTTGCCGTTGCGCACGTCAATGGTCAGGTCTTTGTCGTTGAAGCCAAGCAGGGCCTTGCTCACGCGGTTGCGGAGGTTGGTTACGGCAGCATCTTTCTCATCCAGGATGCGCTGCAGTTCCGCCAGCCTCGCCTCACGGGCTTTCAGGTCGGCGTTCAGGCGGTCGATCTGCGATTTGCTCATGTTCAGGCTCTCGCCCAGGGTTTTTCCTTCTTTCAGGGCTTTGGCCAGGCTTTCCTCGTATTCGCGTTTCTGCTGCTCCAGTTTCGCGCGCTCTTCCTCCAGATTGGCTTTTGCTGCTTCCAGGTCAGCTTTCTGCTGCTCCAGGGTTGACTTCTCCTGCTGCAGTCCGGCCTTATCTACCTCCAGGGAGTTTTTGCGGGCCATCAGGTCATCGTATTTCTTCTTGGAAACCACGCACGACGAAAGCGACATGCTACCAGCCAGCAGTAGGATAGAGGCTTTGAATAGATGTTTTCTCATTTACTTTAGCTAAAAATTTGTAATAGGGTGTAAGCAAATATAGTAAAAAACCTTTTAGTGCGCTTACTCGGCAAAATCAAAAGACAGATTACCGTACTGCGGCTGAGGTCTGGCTGCCGCCTCCCATCCGATTATGGCCATTTTGCGCTCGCTGCCCCAGCGGTACTCGCCAATGCCGCCCACACTTTTAATGACCCGGTGGCAGGGGATGAGGAAAGCAATGGGATTGCTGCCAATGGCCGAGCCCACGGCGCGGCTAGCGCTCGGCTGCCCTATACATTGGGCCAGGCTGGCGTAGGAGCAGAGATGCCCTTCCGGAATGCGCAGCAGCGCCTCCCATACTTTCAGCTGGAAAGGCGTGCCGCTCAGGTGCAGCCGGATGCGGCCTGCATCCGGTGTGAGCGTGTCCTGGAAAAAAGCCTGCACTTGCCGGTGTATACTTGCTTCCTGCTGCAGCAGCTCCGCCTTGGGCCAGGCCTGCCGTAGCTCCTGCAGCGCCTGCTCGGCGTTTTGGTAAAAGTGGAGGTGGCAGATACCTTTTTCCGTGGAGGCGACCAGGTAAGGGCCGAACCGGCAGGAAGCGAAGCTATAGGTTAGCTGCAGCTGCTCGCCTTTGTTCTTGTATTGTCCCGGTGTCATGCCTTCTATGCTGACAAACAAGTCGTGGAGGCGGCTGCTGCCCGAGAGGCCGGTGTCATACGTTGCCTCCAGGATGTAAGCGCTTTGGGTAAGCACTTTTTTGGCGTGCTGCAGCGAGAGGTACTGCAGAAACTTTTTGGGACTTACACCGGCCCACTCGGTAAAAATTCGCTGGAAGTGCTGCGGGCTCAGGTGCACCTGCGCCGCCACCTCCTCTAAAGTGGGTTGTTGCGTTGCCTTCAGCCGGATGTAGGCCAGTGCCCTGGCTACTGTTTCGTAATGATTCATAGGGGCAATTACCTAAATCAGCCTTATACTTTCAACCCGATTCTTGCGGATTTTATACCTTGGCTAAAATAAAAATCCCCGGCCGTTGAGCTGGGGACTTATCTTTTAGTTCGCTGCGCTGCCAGGGGCAGTTGCGTTGAAGAAGCCCTGCGGGTCGGGCATCTTCTCTGTCAGTTCCAGAATGTAGGTATAATCAATCTGCGACATGTCCAGGGTGCGGCTCTTGTGCAGGTAACTCCAGGCTTCGTTATACTTTCTCTCCTGGTACTTCACCTTCGAGAGGTTATAGAGCGCATAAGCGTTGTTGGGATCTGCGGCAGTGGCAGTAGCCAGATAGGCGGCGGCCTTCTTCAGGTTTTTCTTCTTCTTTTTCTCATTGTAAACGGCCAGGTAAGCTGCGGCCGCATCCGATAGCAGGAGCGAGTTCTTGGCATCCAGCGCCAGCGCTTTCTCATACATGCTGATGGCATGCGATTGGTTGCCGCGGGCGGAGGTTACCAGGCCAAAGGCCCAGTAGGTGTCCTTGTTATCCGGGTTCAGGAGCCAGGCCAGGTTAAAGCGGTACATAGCCGTGTCTACCTGCCCCTCGTTTAGGTACTCCCAGCCGCGCTCCATAAAGAATTTGCTGGCCTCGCGGCGGTCGGTAAAGTTCTTGTCGCAGCTGGTCAGGAACTTCTCATCCTGCTTTTGCTCGGCTTCTGTTTTCTGCTTTTCGCCGAACATCGGCAGCACTTTCGGGCTAAGCTCGACAGCCTGCTCCTGGGCAAGGCTGAGGGTGGTGGCGCAAATAAGTGCCACGGCGGCTAGAAAAAATCTTTTCATAAGGTAGTTGTAGCTGTGTATACGTCCGGGTTGCACTGCCGCAGTTGTGGCAGCAGGTCTGTTGTGAGGGCGCTGTAATGCCATCGTATAAAAGTAACACAGCTGCGCTATACTTGCAAATTACCGCTTCCGCTGCGCCGTATAAATTCCCTCCGGGTCGCGCTCATGCTGCAGCAAGGCCGAAATCAATTGCCTGTCCTCTTTACTCTTATCCTGGCGGATGCTCTGGTGCAGGTAGTCCCAGGCCTGGGCGAACTCATAGAGGTAGTAGCTGTTCACAGCCAGTTTGTAGAACGTGTCGGCGGCATCATCGGGGTGCAGCTGCACGGCGCGCTCCAGTAGCTTTTTGCTTTGCTGCAGGTCATCCGGCGAGCTTTGTTGGTAAAAGCGTGCCAGGTGAGTCGTGGCGATGTCGGTGAGCAGGCGCGGGTTTTCCTTGTCCTTGTCCAGGGCGCGGTAAAGTATGTAGAGGGCCTTGTCGTACTCCTGCTGCTGCCCATACACCAACCCGTACCCCCAGTAAACCTCGTTGTTGTTGCGGTCCATCAGCCAGGCGCGGTTAAAGAAGACGATCGCCGAGTCAAGCTTCTCCTCGTTAAACGTGCGCTTTGCCTGCAGCACATAGTACTTGCCGGCCATCTGGCGGCTCTTAAACCGATTAGTATTCTCCTTCAGGAACCTGTTTTGCTGCTCCACAGCCTCCGGCGTGGCGGGTGCCATGGGCGGAATTACCTCCTGCATCGTAAGCCTTGGCCGCTGCTGGGGCTGCTGGTTTTCAGTAAGGGCATTTTGCATGTTACAACCACTCAACCCCATCATAATCAGTCCTGCCGCTGCTATCCATTGTCGCATTTTATACTTTTGCTGGTTTGGTTTACTAACGCCCCTACGTAATTTTTAGTACAACGTCTGGATTTTAGGAAAAGGAGGGAGGCTGTCGGAATTAATTTGCGACAATTGACGTTTTTATTTAGACAAGTTTCGTATATTTGAATGTATAAACCGTTGCCACCATGGGACAAGCCTTAAGTATAGATAGCAGACTGAGCTACAGCCTGATAGACGATAAAGACGTATTCATGCTCATCAGCACGGTGCGTGAGGGCATAAAATATGCCCTGTTCCAGAACATCGCCGATAAGATTCCCTTTAGCGTGAGCGAGTGGTCTAATTTCCTGCACCTGTCGGAGCGCACGTTTCAGCGCTACAAGAAAGAAAAGCGCACCTTCGATCCGCTGCACTCCGAGAAGATTCTGGAGATAACGCTGGTGTACAACAAGGGCACGGAGGTGTTCGGCGACAAGGCTAACTTTGATGCCTGGCTGGAGGCCAAGAACGTGGCGCTCGGTGGCCTGAAGCCCAAGGAACTGCTCGACAGCACCTTCGGTATTGGTTTGCTGCGCGATGAATTGACGCGCATAGAACACGGCGTGCTGGCATGATCGTGTACCGCCTCAGCAGGGGTTTGTACCGCAAAGACCTTTCAGGGCGCGGGGCGGAGATTGCCGGCGGCCGCTGGAACAGCAAAGGCACCGCCATACTTTACACCAGCGAGTCTATTGCGCTGTGTACGGTGGAGATTGCCGTGCACATGCCACTTGGCATCGTGCCTAAAGATTATCACCTCGTCCGCATCGAGCTACCGGATTCCGCAAGTATAAAGGAGCTTTCGGAGGCAGACTTGCCCGAAGATTGGAAATCCTTTCCGCATGCCAACAGCACCCAGGAGATCGGCGACGCCTTTGTGCAGGAACTGGAACATCTGGTCTTGAAAGTGCCCTCCGCCACGGTGCAGGGTAATTATAACTTCCTCGTCAATCCGCGCCACCCGGACTTTAACCAGGTAAAGGTGCTGGATACCCAACTTTTCGAATTCGACAAGCGATTGTTTGTAAAGGAGTAGGCGAGAAGCAAGCCCTGAGGACCGGGCAGGAGCTTTGCAGTGCCGCGGCCAACCACGCCTTCTACTCATCACCTCTCCTTTTCTCGAGAGCCCCTACCCCAAAACAGGAGAGGGAACTGTACTTGCTGATGCCAAAGTATGAGTTTCATAGCTGCTGGCATTGCGCGAGCAGGTCGATACCTGTGCCTACACATATCAACCCACCCCAGCCCCTCTGAGGAGGGGAGTTCTCCGCAGTCGATAACATCCTCCTGCCCCCTTCAAAGGGGGACTTGGTTCCCGCTCCGTCAGCAGCGGCTATCGAACTGATACCCAGTCCTTGGGTTGAGCGCCTATGCGAGTTTTTCCGGTGCTGAACGAAGTGAGGCAGCCCGAGGCACGAGGGCAGGAAAAGCTCCCAGCGCGATGCCCTTATCGAGGGTCCCTACCCCCAGGACGAGCCCTCTCGGGCTTGAGAGCTCCAAAGCCAGAAGTGAAACGAGCTGGTAGTAAGGCTGAGGATGAACAGGAGTTAGCAAGGATAGCTTGGTTCAAGATGCAGGAAGCAGCGGCTCTGAAAGTATAAATCAACAAGTATAAGTATGGCTAAAGTATAAATGTAAACAAGGTTCAAGCTGCAAGAAGCAGTGGCAAGTTAAGGCACAAACATACGCTTGCTCCAAGGAGGTGGCAAAGGAAGTATAGGGAACCTTAAACCTGATCAATCTGCCATGGTTCAGAGAAACCTGCTCATTAGAGATAACTGTTATCGCTGAAATACACTTCGGAGCTCTCAGTAATAGGGCTTTAAATTTAACTTGCGTTTATACTTTGTTTACCTGCATCAGCTTAACTTTGCCCCATGAAACGCTTGAAGATTTTTATACTTGCCCTGCTGTTAGCAGCCCCAGCTTGGGCGCAGGTAGACACTGCCCAACAGGTAGAGCCGAACCGCCGGAACAGCGTAGCGCAAATGCAGAAGCCCTACGTGATCATGATCTCCGCCGACGGCTTCCGTTATGATTACGCCGATAAGTATGACGCGGCGAACCTGAAAAATTTCAGGGAGCTAGGGGTGCAGGCCGAGTCGATGCTGCCCTCATTCCCAAGCAAGACGTTCCCCAACCATTACACCTTGGTTACAGGCATGTACCCGGCCACGCACGGCCTCATCAACAACTACTTTTACGACCCGCAGCGAAAGGAGCATTACTCTATGCGCGACAGGAAGCAGGTGGAGGATGGCAGCTGGTACGGCGGTGTGCCACTATGGGTGCTGGCAGAACGGAACCAGCTGCTGTCGGCCAGCTTTTACTGGGTAGGCTCCGAGGCGCCGGTGCAGAACACGCGCCCCACCTACTGGTACAAGTATAATGAGGATATTCCGTTCGAAGCCCGGGTGCAGACCGTGGTGGACTGGCTAAGGCTGCCGGAGGCGGAGCGCCCGCACCTGATCACGTTTTACCTGCCGGAGGTAGACCACGCCGCTCATCGGTACGGGCCGGATGCACCGGAGACGGAGCAGTCGGTAAAGGAGCTGGATGCACGCCTGAAGCAGCTGACAGAGGCAGTGGCTGTCACGGGCCTGCCGGTAAACTATATCTTTGTTTCCGACCATGGCATGATTCAGATAGACCAGGAGAATACCTTGCCGCTTCCGGCCGCAGTCGACACGGCAAAGTTCTTGGTGTCAGGCGGAGGTATGGTGGTGGAATTGCACGCCAAAAATAAAAAGGACATCAAGCCAACGTATAGAAAACTGAAGAAGGAAGCTGGTGGAGCTTAT
The DNA here is from genome assembly GCF_026278245.1 of Pontibacter kalidii. Taxonomy (NCBI): domain Bacteria; kingdom Pseudomonadati; phylum Bacteroidota; class Cytophagia; order Cytophagales; family Hymenobacteraceae; genus Pontibacter; species Pontibacter kalidii. The sequence continues at coordinate 1,559,922 of NZ_CP111079.1, forward strand.
AAAGTTTATACCAAAAGCAATATTCCGAAGCACCTGCACTATGGTAAGAAGGCGGACAAGTATAACCGCGTGGGCGATATCCTGCTGCTGACCGATGCTCCAAAAGTATTCCATTTCTCCAGCCGCAAACCTGCACCGGGCGCACACGGCTACGATCCTACTGCCGTAAAAGAGATGCACGCCACATTTTATGCTTGGGGGCCGGGATTTAAAGAGGGTGTAAAAACAGCTGCGTTCAGCAATGTGCAGGTATACGCTATCGTGGCTCGGTTACTGGGCCTGGAGTATAGCCATAATATTGATGGCGATGGTACAGTTGCCAAGGAGGTTTTAAAGTAAGACGCTAAGTATAAAAAAGGAAGAGCCACTATACATTAGTGGCTCTTCCTTTTTTATACTTCTATACTTTCATGCCCTTTACCTACCAGGCAAGTATACCTGCAGGCCAATGGCCAGGTTAAGCCCGGACTCGCCGCTGCCAACCGAAATGTCAGCGCTGGTGCGGGTGTAGCCAAGGATGCCCTCCAAGGCCACGTTCTGGGCCACAAAATGGGCATAGCCTGCCCGTAGGCCAAGCACGCTGGAGAATACGGAGTCGCCTTCGCTATCTTCTTCGGAGCTTCCGGCTATGCCGACCACGGCTTCGCCAAACCAGCGGTGCGTGGGGGCGGCACCCTCTGGGAAGTAGTAACGCACAAAAGGCGTCAGGCCATAACGGAACGTCTCGCCGCCGTCGTAAATATCCAGCCCCAGTTGAATCTCGGTACCGATGGCTGCATTATCGCTGATGAAGTAGCCTGCACGGGGGTTAACGTTCAAGGTAAAGAAATCAGACTTGAAATTGAAACCGATGTTGCCGATCGTAGCGCCTATAAGCCAATTCCCGTCCCGTACAGCCTCAGAAGCTACGGGAGCGGTGGTTTGCGGTGCCCGCTCCCGAATTTCCTCCTCAATCTGTGCGGAGGCGGAAAGCCCGATCAACGTTAAAAATGCAGAGAGTAGTATTGTTTTTTTCATAGACTTGATGTTAGTAATGGGCACAGGTAGGTTTGCACCTGTATTAGATAAAGTTGGCAGTTATTTTAACGCGGACATGGGGTGTTAGTTGTACTATATGGTTAAGCGCTTGGATAGGCATGTGGACAGGCTGATTCCGGTGGCGCATGTTCTAGGCCTGCCATATCGATTTTGTACATTAAGTGAGCTCTCAGAACCATGCCTGTCGGCTCCTGAGGCAAGCCAGAAGAAGGCCTGCCCTGGCACAGCGTCGGCTACCAAGAGGGCGTATGGGCTGGCGCCTTCTTGCCTGGTGGCGAGACCCTGACAAGCAAAAGGCCCTGCATCAAGCAGGGCCTTTTGTAGAAAGTAAATAAGTATGTGAGGTGGTACGTGCAGTTAGGGCATTACATTGATGGTGACAGATTCCTCCGCCTCATTACCCTGCTCGTCGGTGGCCTCTACAGTAATCATATAGTCGCCCTCAGGGGCATCGGCAGGCAGTGTTATATCCAACTCCAGGTCTTTCTGGCGGTTGTCGTTCAGAAAGTCGGTGATGTCGTCATCCTCTATTTCGCTGGTATTGCCAGTTGGGTTCGTTACCCACACCCTAATATTCTCCAGTCCCTGGTCATCAGTGACGTTTGCTCTAAGGGCCACCACATTGCCCGGTGCAAACATGGTGTTCTCAGAAGGGGAGCTGATCGTGATTGTTGGAGCAGTTACATCCAGGTCCACGTCCTCATCGTCATCATCACAGGCAACAAATGCAAAACTCAGGACCATTAGGAATAGCCAATTTAACTTTTTCATAAGCTCGTCTTCTTTAGTTGGTAAATAAAAAGTGTGTTTAGATAGCGATATAGAAATATAATGTTCTACTGGCCTACAGCTACCTTCCTCTACATCTTTTTAAACGGGATTAACCTTGTTATGTTCTGCCTGGCTAAAGAGTGCAATTTAACCCCTATTGCTGACTATGTTTTGTGCAACTACCGATTCTTACTGGCCGTAAATCCGAGGCCAATGAAAAAGGAGCCCTGTAGCAGGGCTCCTCTATACTTATATACTTAGATGACTTTTCAATAGCTTAGTTGCTGGCTTTGTAGTCGGCTATGATGCCGTCGCAGAGCCAGTTGGCCAGGGCCTGCCTGTTGTTCGGGATAACGAAGCGGCGCTGGTCCTTATCGTTCTTGATGTTGCCCAACTCCACAAACACGGTAGGCGGGTGGCTATATTTCACAACATACAGGCTACTGCGCGGCGTAACGGTGCCGAAGTAATCGCGGTTGGGCTGGTAACGGTTATACTTGGTGGTAAACACCTCGTGGATGCGTTGGGCCAGGGCGAGCCCCGGCGCGCTGTTCTCGTGATGATAGAAGAACACGTCAATGTTCTGGCCCTTGCTGCGGCTGTCTATATGAATAGAGAGCATGCGCTGGTGTTGGCCTTTGTGCCGTTGGTACAGCCGGTTTATGTCTGCCACGCGGCTCCTGAGGCGCTGTGTCTGGCCATGGGGCACCGGGTCGCCAAAGTAGCCCACCTCATCCGTATCCATCTCCAGGATGTTCTCATCCCGAATCCCGTCGTCCGGGTCCTGGATAACCATGTAAACGGTAGCGCCATGCTCCATCAGGCGGCGGGCCAGGCGAATGGTAACATCATAGGCGTACTCATCCTCACTTAAATGGTAGGGGCCGTACTTTCCGATCGCACCCGGGTCCGGGCCGCTATGGCCGGCAACCAGGTAGTAAACAGAACCCTGCAACTGGCGGTCTATGACCTCTACGCGCTCGTAGTTTTTCCCGAACAGGGGTTCTACCAGTACAGCGGGGGCGGGAGCAGGGGCTACTTTTTCTGCTGGGGCGGCCGTAGTTGCGCCGCCTGCAGAGGCTGTTGGCAGCAGGTAAGTTTTGCCTGCGTACAGGCTGTTGTCCCGCCCGAGGTTCTTCTGGTTTAGCTCCACAAAGTTTTGGAGGTGCTCAGAGGGCTCCAGTCCGTGGCGGCGGAGTAGCAGGTAAATGCCATCCCCGTCTTCGGCCACCACTTTGGGGTAACTCTGGCTAAAAAGGAGGGAGGCATTCAGGAAAAGGGTGAAGGTAAGTATGAATTTCCGCAAGGTTCTTACTGTTTATGTCCTACTATCTCTTACGAACCGATAGTATGGAAAATTTTACAAGCGAGAAAATATTCGGCTAAGGCTGCATTAAAGTTATACTTTTTAACCGACTTTTTCCCAAACAAAAGGCCATCAGCTATTTAAATTTGAAGAGCACCGGGGCAGGGCAGGGGCCGCCCAAAAAAAGCGCCTCCCTGATTAAGGGGAGGCGCTGCTGTAGTGATGATGCTATGGTGCATTTATACTTTATTTCGAAATAACTTTGACCATCGTTCCTTTCTCTACCCGGTCGGTTAGCTCCATGCCGTTGAGTATGGCAAATTCTTCCAGCCTGTCCTGCTTGATGTTATGGTTCTGCAGGATCTGGGATAGCGTGGCTGTTTGCTGCACCGTGACAATTTGAATCCGCTCAGGCTTACGGTTAAGCTTATCGGCCTCGGTCAGCTCGGCAAAATTCTGCATGGTGTTACTGAAAGTCTGGAAATAGTTGTCGAAGTCGTCGGCGGTGGTGATGCCCATCAGGCTGTAGTTGTTGTTGCCGTAGCGGATAAGGTAAGTCAGCGTTCGGATTACGGGCTGTTGCTGTTGTTGTTGCTGCTGAGGCTGTTGGTCTGCTACGATGGCAAGGGCAGGCAAGCCATTAACCGTTGTGCTCTTGGACTCTACGGGCTGCAGGTTATAGCCTTGCATTAAGGCTTGGGCAGCGGCTTCCAGGGTTTCGCCGGGCACCAGCATCAGGTTCATCATGGCCTTTCCTTCTTTTTGCGCCATCTGAAAAACCTGCGGTGAGTTTAAGTATCCCCAGTTAGAAGGGATCGGGAACCGGAACTTCAGCTCCGGGTGGTAGAACACGCTGTTCTCCACGAATCCCTGCCGCGGGTCTTCGCCATACACGATGCCGTCTATGCGTTTCAGGTATTCGTTGCGCTCTACTTTGGCGGTGGTCAGGTTTTCTTTCTTTTTCCAGGCGGCGGCCAACTCATGCACCCTGGTATAGCGGTCGGCGGGGTTCGGGTGCGTGGAGAGGAAGTCGGGGATGGCGGATCCGCTGCCGGCCTGTTGGCGCTGGAGTGTCAGGAAAAAGTCAGCCATCTCGGTAGCATCATACCCAATTTTGGTAGAGTATTCCACGCCCAGTTCATCCGACTCCCGCTCATCATCGCGGCCAAACTTGAGGAACAGCAGCCCCAGGCCCTGGGAGGCCACATCACCTAACTGCGCGATCTCCGGGGAAATGACCATGGCGCCAATCAGCCCAACTTGTGCCAGGGTAGCCTTAGACTGCTGCTGCACGGAGTGGCGCGCAGTAATATGCCCGATTTCATGGCCAAGGACACCAGCGAACTGTGCCTCATTGTTGAAATGGGCCATAATGCCGCGCGTAAAGTATACGTAGCCGCCGGGCAAGGCAAAAGCATTGATCACGGGAGAGTCTACTATTTTAAATTCGTACTTTAGCTCCGGCCGGTGCGATACAGCCGCCATTGCCTGGCCTTTTTGCTGTATAAACTGTTGCAGGGCCTTGTCCTCATAAAGGCCGAATTGGGCTAGCACGGCCGGATCGGATTGCGCCCCAAGCGCGATTTCCTGTTCCTCCGACATCAGTACAATGTCTCGTTTGCCCGTTACGGGGTTGGTAGCGCAGGAATTAAAGAGCAGCAGCACGATAGCTAGCCCTGCGATAAGATTGTATTTTTTCATAGTTATCTCGTTTAGTTCGCCGATTCTGAGAATCTATATTAGAATAATCGAATCTTAAGTTTGAACGGTGCGAAACCTGTTAGGTTGCAACAATGCCCGGACTAGTAAGCTTTCCCGAGCAGAGGAACCCGAAGTAAAATAAACAGAAAGCGCCTTAGCGTTTTCATCGCTAAGGCGCTTTCTGTAAAGATTGACGGAGTGGCAGGGATTAAAAGTCAAAGAGATCGCTCAGGAAGGACTGTTTCTTTTTATGTGGGTGCTGTTTCTTGTCGCGGCCGTAAGAGTCGTAACCGTATCGTTTATAATCCGATTCATAGTTTTCCCGCTTGGAGTAGTGTTCTGAAGACCGTTCGATGATCTTTTCGAGTTCGCCACGGTCCAGCCAGATACCACGACAGCTCGGGCAGTAGTCAATCTCTACGCCATTTTTATCACTCATAAGGAGCGTTTCGTTACAGTTAGGGCATTTCATATGTATAGTGCTTTGTTTATCCTGAATATAAACAAACAAAAGTATAAGGTCTTTACTTCACGACGTAAACACCGTTGCACACGACGGACAGAGTCCAGAAGCAAGTTGAAGAATCTAACTGTTTCTAACCGAGCCTTGCTCTACACTTTCTTATTTAACATAAAGTACATTATGAGTGACACTTAAAATAGATGATTAATCATCGTACATTATAAGTCTTATAATTTATATTATGTTAAGTAAGGGGTTTCTGTACCTTCATCTGCATGATTACTCCCTTCTTTGGAGCTGCCATCCTTTCACTGCCAGCCTATGGCACAAAAAAAGGAGAAGCACTTCAGCCTCTCCTTTTCTATGTCAGTCAATAACGAATGTCTAGTTCAGTTTTGCGGAAAGCTTTTCCGCATCGGCTTTGCGACCCAGACGTGTGTACACGTTGATCAGGTTCTGCATGGTAGCTTTGTCTTCCGGCTGAATCTGGTGTGCCTTTTCAAAGTATGGCATCGCTGCCTGATAATACTTCTTAGCCTCGGCCTCTAAGGCCTTGCCTTTTTTCTGGTACGTGGCGTAGTCCATCTTAGCGGCCTTGTTGTTGATCTCGGCACCTCTGTTGTACTCCAGTACGCCTAAGTTATAGTATGCGTCGAAGTTGTTCGGATCCGCCTCGATCGCTTTCTTATACACTTCGCGCGCACCATCCAGGTCTTTCTTGCGCTCCAGCAAGTTTCCCTTTACGGCATAAAGGCTGGCGTTCTTCGGATCGGCTTCGATAGCTTTGTCAAGTTTGGCCATTGCCTCGTCAGCGCGGTCGTTCTTCAGGTAGTACTTCAGTTCTTCCTGCATCATGTACACGCTGTTCGGGTGCTCCTTCAGACCCTCAGCCAGAGTTGCCAATATAGCATCATCGCTGGCTTCAGTTGCCTGCTGCAGCTGAATTTTTGCCTTGTACACGTCTTCTGTCTTGTGGCCCATTTTCAGGAGCTCATCATAAAAGCCGATGGCCTGGTCATACTTATTGTCAGCTGTGGAGGCATAGGCCGCGTAAAGCACAGCTGTGGTGTCCTCCGGGCTGATCTTATGCGCCAGTTCATACTTTTCGATCGCGTTAGCCCAGTCCTGGCTGTTATGGAATTCCACCGCCTGGTTCAGCACCTGGCCGTACAGCATTTGCTTGCGCTCCGGCACCTGCTTGGCGAACTCTCCGTTCTGGCCATCCAACTCTACCGTCTTGTCAAAAGACTCCAGGATAACCAACGGGGTGTTCTCGTCTGTTAATTTACCATAGATCGGGTTGCCGATCATGTCCTGATAAATAACGCCACGGTAAAACCAGGTTTTTGCTTTATCCTTTGTTTTTTTATGCTCTGTGGCCTTCTCTATATCAGCCAGTGCTTTGTCAAGCGTTCCATTTTTATGGTTCAAGACTGCACTGTTCACAGCCGAGTTCTGAGCGCTTGCAACCGAAATGGTACCGGCTACTAGGGCTGTCAAAAGTACTTTTTTCATACTTGAATAATGGTTTGAGGTTGTTGTTTGCTTAACGTATTATATCTGTAAATAATTCGTTCTTAGGCGTTTAAGCCTCTTCTGTCGTGTCCGGGTCAATCATCGTGTCCGGCTGCAGCGAATCATCCGGTGTAAGCTCTGACTGTTCCATCACCGCCTCCTCTACAGCCTGCTCCAGTACCGCTTCTTCTACCTCGGCTTCGTTCTCGGCCTCTACTTTTGCCACTGATGAGATTTGATCCCCCTCATTGAGCTTTAAGAGACGAACCCCCTGTGTGGCGCGGCCGATGATACGAAGGTCGCTCACGCGCAGACGGATGGTGATACCCGAACGGTTGATGATCATCAGGTCGTCGGTATCGATTACGCCTTTGATGGCCACGAGTTTTCCTGTTTTTTCGGTAATGTTCATCGTCTTCACACCCTTTCCGCCACGGTTCGTGATACGGTATTCCTCGAGTGGCGAGCGCTTGCCGAAGCCATTTTCCGAAACAACCAACAGGTTGGTGTTCTCATTCTCTACACAAACCATACCAACTACCTTGTCGTTTGGTCCGGCCAGGGTGACGGCACGCACACCGGCAGCCGTACGGCCCATCGGTCTTACCTGCGTCTCGTTAAAGCGGATGGCCCTGCCCGACTCCAGCGCAATGACAATCTCGCTGCTGGTGTTGGTCAGCTGCACGTCCAGCAGGCGATCGCCATCGTTGATCGAGATAGCGTTGATACCGTTGGTTCTTGGGCGGGAGTAAGCCTCCAGCACCGTCTTCTTGATGGTACCCTGCTCTGTGATGAACACCAGGTTGTGGTTGAGTACGTAATCCTGGTTTTTTAGGTCGTGCACGTTCAGTACGGCGCGCACATTATCTTCCTTCTCGATCTGGATAAGGTTCTGGATGGCACGGCCTTTGGTGGTCTTCCCTCCTTCCGGAATCTCATATACTTTCAGCCAGAACACACGGCCAGACTCTGTAAAGAACAGCATGTGGTGGTGTGTGTTGGCAATAAACAGGTGCTCGGTAAAGTCGCTCTCCCTGGACGCAGCCACGCCTCTGGAGCCTACGCCGCCACGGCTCTGGCTGCGGTACTCGTTCAGCGAAGTGCGCTTGATGTAGCCTTCGTGGGAGATCGTGATTACCATGTTCTCCTCCGGGATCATGTCCTCATAAGAGATGTCGCCGGTGCTGGCCTCGATGCCGGTGCGGCGCTCGTCGCCATAGCGCTCTCTGATCTCAGTCAGTTCGTCCTTGATGATCTGCATGCGCAGCGCTTCATCATTGAGGATGGAGGTCAGGTAGTCAATCAGCTTCATGATCTCCTGGTACTCCTGCTGGATCTTGTCGCGCTCCAGGCCGGTTAGGCGCTGCAGACGCATGTCCAGGATGGCACGGGCCTGGATCTCGGATAGGGCGAAGCGTTCCATCAAGCCGTTGCGGGCAATCTCCGGGTCACGGGAGGAGCGGATCAGGTTGATCACTTCGTCCAGGTTATCCAGCGCGATCAGCAAGCCTTCCAGAATGTGGGCGCGTTTCCGTGCCTCCTCCAGCTCATACTGCGTTCTGCGGATAACCACCTCGTGTCTGTGTTCCACAAAGTACTTGATCAGGTCCTTCAAGTTCAGCGTCATCGGGCGACCCTTCACCAGGGCCACGTTGTTTACGCCAAACGAAGACTGAAGGGCCGTATACTTGTAGAGGTTGTTGAGCACCACGTTCGGGATGGCATCGCGTTTCAGGTCATACACAATCCGCAGACCGTCGCGGTCAGACTCATCGCGCAGGTCGGCAATGCCTTCAATCTTTTTTTCGTTGATGAGCGCTGCCGTTTTCTCGATCATGGATGCCTTATTGACCATGTAAGGGATGTCCGTTACGATGATCTGCTCCTTGCCGCTCGGTGTCGTTTCAAAAACAGCGCGTCCACGGATCAGCACACGGCCACGGCCGGTCTCAAAAGCGGACTTCACACCATCGTACCCGTGGATGATGCCGCCTGTCGGGAAGTCCGGTGCCGTGATGTGCTGCATCAGTTCGGCAATCGTGATGTCGTTGTTATCGATATAGGCCTCGATGCCGTTCACCACCTCCGTGAGGTTGTGCGGCGCCATGTTGGTGGCCATGCCCACGGCAATACCCGAGGTGCCGTTGATCAGCAGGTTCGGGAGTTTAGCGGGCATGACGCTCGGCTCTTTCAGCGAGTCGTCAAAGTTCGGTACAAAGTCTACCGTGTTCTTTTCCAGATCGGCCAACAGCTCGTCGGCAATGCGCTTGAGGCGTGCCTCGGTGTAACGCATGGCTGCCGGCGAGTCACCGTCTATGGAGCCGTAGTTTCCCTGGCCGTCCACGAGCGGGTAGCGCAGCGACCAGTCCTGGGCCATGCGCACCATGGTGTCGTACACGGAGGAGTCGCCGTGCGGGTGGTACTTACCCAACACCTCCCCCACAATACGGGCAGACTTCTTATAGGCCTTGTTATAGGATACCCCCAGCTCAGACATGCCGTACAGCACGCGGCGGTGCACAGGCTTTAATCCGTCCCTGACGTCGGGTAAGGCTCTGGAAATGATAACAGACATTGAGTAGTCGATATACGCGCCGCGCATTTCGTCTTCAATGTTGATCGGTATTATTCGTTCGCCTTCTTGCATGTTAAAAGGTCTAAAATAATGTAAATGGTATGATAGATCAGGCAAGTTAGGCAAAAAAGGCCTTACTGCCTATATAGCTTATTCCTTATTTTTAGCTTTGGAGTGGCCCTTTCGGGTTTTCTCCTGCGACACCTTGTCCAGCTTCTCGCCTACTTTAGGGTTCTGCTTTTTCCAGATGGGCTGCCCGCGGTATTCCTGGTCGCCGTGGATGTGCTCCATACGCACCTGGCAAGGGCCTATGGGACAAGCTGGTTTACAGGAAACGAGGGAGGCGGAGAGCAGCGCGGTGCCGAGGATGAATAGTGATTTCTTGTATGTCATGGGTTCCGTTTATGAGCCTCTATTAAATTGTTGAGCGCCCAATTCCATATCATACAAAAATAAGCATTTTTGCTGACATTCAACAGTATTTTGCCACATAATTACCCCCTGGGGAGGCTTTAAAAGTAAACGCTACAGCGGGTGAAAACCATTCACCGTGAAGCCCCCGTCTACGGCAATGGTCTGGCCGGTAACGTAGGCCGCAGCGGGCAGGCACAGGAAGGCCACGGCACCGGCCACATCCGCCGGCTCTCCTACCTTTTGCAGCGGGGTGCGGCTGATCACATGATCGTAGAACTCAGGATTGCTGAGCACCGTCTGGGCCAGTGGGGTGCTAATGTACCAGGGAGCCACGGCGTTTACCCGGATCCCGTCTTTTGCCCATTCCACGGCCAGGTTGCGGGTGAGCTGCGTTAAGGCGGCTTTGGTCATGCCATATATGCTGCCGGTGCGCACGTGCACCAGCCCTGCCACGGAGGTGACATGCACAATGTTGCCCTGCTCAGATTTCTGCAGCAACGGGTACAGCAGCCGGTTCAGCTCAAACGCCGACCGCAGGTTGGTCTGCATGATAAACTCATATTCTTCAGCGGTGTACTCAGCGGTTGGTTTGCGGATGTTGGTGCCGGCGTTGTTAACCAGAATGTCGAGCAGGCCCCACTTCTGCTGTACCCACCCGGCCACGGCCGCCCTGCCCTCGGGCTGGCTTACGTCTGCCGGCAACGTATACAGCCCCTGCGGATGCTGCTCCTTCAGGCGGTCCAGGTCTTCCTTTTTGCGGGCCACGGCCAGCACCTCGGCGCCAAGCGCCAGCATCTCTTTCACGGTCGCCTCGCCTATGCCTTTAGAGCCCCCGGTTACCACTGCCTTTCTGCCTGTCAGCAGCCATCTGTTTTGTGCCATTTCTTTCATTGTTTTAGTGATGTATCTGTAACGGAAAACCAGCAGGAAGTATGGTGTTTTTACTTCTTTAGCCGCTCCTACCTCAGGCCGGTGATGCGGTTCCAGTACGCCAGCAGGTACTCCTGATCTACCTTAGGTCGGTTGTTAACCTCTTCGAACTGCAGCTCCCCCTGCGCGTCCTGCCATACTTTGTACACAAACACATAGCCGCCGCCACTCTCCTGCCAGCCATCAAACTTGCCAAAGCGCAGGTCGTTTATCAGCAGGGCTCCCGCTCTGTCTTGCGTTACGGTGTAGTAGCCTTTGGTGATCTGAAGAAGGCGCTCGAGTTTGGGGTGGCCGCGGTAGGGCGCCAGCAGCTCTGCCTGCTGCGGCTCAAAATCGTACTTCACCTGCTGGTCTGCGTCCATCAGCGAGTAAAAACCGTTGTAGAACCCTTCTTCTCCCGCTGCCGTCACCGACCAGAAAACGGTGTTCATGGGCGTTGGTTTGCTGATGTAGGAAGTATGGTCAATCCCCTGCCGGGTCATACTTTGCTCGAACACGCCGTTGGCCATGCTTTTAGCCACGAAGGACCAAAGCAGGTATGCTGTGCTGATCATTAAGCCTGCATAGTTGAGGTAGCGGCGCGTAGAACTGAGGCGGTGGTAGAAGGCAGCTGCAGCCACAAACACCAGGAATGGCAGCGTATACAGCGGATCCACCACAAAGATGTTATAAAAGGCTACGCCGTAGTTTGTGAACGGCCAGAAGAGCTGTGTGCCCCAGGTAGTGCAGCTGTCGAGCAGGCTGTGCGTTACAAAGCCCAGAAAGAATAGCAGCGACCAGTCGCGCAAGGTGGCCGGGTTGTTTTTGTAAAGCCGGTGCAGCAGCCAGCCAAGCAGGGGCGACATGACCACGGCAAACAAGAAGGAGTGCGTGAGGGAGCGGTGGAAGGTAAGTTGCTGTACGGTGTCCAGCCACGGGTTCAGCAGGACATCCAGATCCGGGATGGTGCCTGCCACGGCGCCCCATAGCAGAGCCTTGTTGCCCAGTTTTTTGCCTGCCACGGCCTCGCCCACGGCAGCACCCAATACTATTTGTGTTAAAGAATCCATCTTACAAGTAAAGTATAGAATAGGCCCCTGCAGTTGCTGCTGCAACTAAGCCTGCCTTGTAAAGGTATAAACAAGCTGCCTTGCAGCAAAGGCTAACTTTGAAGCTCACCTTTCTATGAACGAAACGCTCTGCCTTATCCTGGGAATTCTTACCATCGGCCTCGGTATCTACGACCTGTTGTATACTACTTTCGCTCCGCGCGGGGCCGGTATCGTAAGCGGGTTTACCTCCACGTTTATATGGCGTGTGTTTTTAGGCCTGAGCAGTTTGCTTAAGACGCGCAAAGCGCTTGCCGGCGCGGGTATCCTCATTATCATGGCAACCATTTTCGGTTGGGTATTCCTGCTCTGGATTGGGAACGCACTGGTGTTCCTCTCTGACGCGGATGCCGTGGTAGACAGCACTAGCGAAGTGCCTGCCGATGCCTGGGACAGGGTTTACTTTACGGGCTACATCTTGTCCACGCTGGGCAACGGCGATCTGAAGGGAGGCACCGAGCCGTGGCGTATTTACTCCGCCTTTATCTCCTTCTCCGGGCTTATACTTATTACCATTGCCATTTCATACATGGTGCCGATTCTCTCGGCGGTAACAGAGCGCAGAACCCTGAGCATCCGTATCGCTTCTCTAGGCCACAGCCCGCAGCAGATGCTGCTCAACAATTGGAACGGCACTGATTTTAAGCAACTGGAGGAACATTTCGATGGGTTGGCGCAGCCGGTGGCCAAACAAGGGCAGCTGCACCTGGCCTACCCGCTGCTACACTATTTTTACAATGCCGAAAAATCGACGGCGCTGCTGCCAAACCTGGCTGCGCTAGACGAGGCGCTCACGATCCTGCTGCTCTATGTTTCCGAAGATAAGCGCCCCTCCAGCCAAAGCATGCTGCCGCTGCGCCACGCCCTAACGACTTTTCTAGATTCCCTCACCACTATCACGCCCGATCCTGCATCTCTGGAGGAGCCTAAGCTAGACATCAAACAGCTGGTGGATTCAAAAGTTACGCTGCTGCAACCTGAGGCAAAGAAGATAGAGCAGTTGCGCAAGCGCCGCAAGTTCCTGAACGCTATGCTTGCCTATGTTGGGTGGAGATGGGACGAAGTAACTGAGACAAAATTTATCAATGACCTGGATCTGCAGGACATTAACTATTAGCGGCAGGCCTTGGCTTCTACGTATGCCAGGGGCTGCCGCTAGTCTTTACTATTAATGCATTATCCTGGCGCGCTTAAATTCTTTCGTCCTGTCGAAGAGATAGCGGTAGGTGGCGTGCGTCTTGTAGATCCTGCTTCCGAGCTGCTCCACCAGGCGCATCATCTTCGGGTTAAAGTCACCGATCCAGTTCATCTGCAGGTCGTGGTACGGGATGCTGGGGTTGTTGATGACCACCCTGCCGGCCGATACGATCATAGCGGCCTCCACGCCCTTGCCCTGGTGCTCCGGCGTAATGCCGAACACGATGCCATACATGGTCTTGCAGGCGCCCCTCCAGCGGTTAAACAGGAACTTGAGCTTGCCCCACCAATCCAGCTTGCCGTTGTTATACTTGAAGAGCTGGTTCAGCTCTGGAATGGCGATAAAGAAGCCAACTGGTTCTTCGTTGTAGTAAGCAAACCAAATGATGCGCTCGTCCAGGATAGGCTTCAGCTGTTTCATAATGGCGGCGGCCTGCGCCTCCGTCATAGGTTTTACGCCTTCGTGCTTGGCCCAGCCTTTGTTGTATACTTCCCGGAAGTCGCTGGTATACTTAGGCAGGTTCTTCTTGTCCAGGTGCTGAAAGTGGTAATTCTTGTCAGCCAGCACACGATTTGCTCTCATCTGGTACTTCTCCGGAATCTCGTCGTGCACGGTGCGGTAGTAGGTATACTGCTTAAAGAACAGCTCGAAGCCATAGTTTTCCAGCAGCTGCTGATAGTATGGGTAGTTATACGGCATGCAGTAGGTTGGCTCATAAAAGCCATCCAGCAGCACCCCCCACCACTTGTCACGCTCTCCAAAGTTGATAGGGCCGTCCATGGCCTCCATGCCGCGCTCCTTGAGCCAGTCGCGGCAGGCGTCGAGCAGCAGGTTGGCCGCGGCCTGGTCGTTTATACAATCAAAGAAGCCCATGCCGCCGGTTGGCTGCTCGCCAGCGTTGGCTGTTTTCTTGTTGATGAAGGCAGCTACGCGACCGATGGACACGCCCTTGTCGTCCTGCAGTATCCAGCGGATGGCCTCTCCCTCGCGCAGCAGTTTATTCTTCTTCGGGTCAAAGATATTGTGCACGTCCTTATCCAGCGGGCGGATATAGTTGGGGTCTTTCTTATACAGCCGCACCTGCAGCAGCAAGAATTCCTGCGCGAGCTCCGGCGTGTTTACCTCTATCAGTGTCATAGTATGTGTTAAAACGGGAACGCTAAATAAACTATAATCCGCAAGAAATGGAAGTATAATACGGGGATGTGCTTCCATTGCGGCCAGCAAAATGTAGAGCGGCGGGGAAAGTATAAACGCAAAAAAGCCTCCAGATTTCTCTGAAGGCTTTCCTGTTTAAGAGCCCCCTGCCGGGATCGAACCAGCGACCTACTGATTACAAGTCAGTTGCTCTACCAGCTGAGCTAAGGAGGCTTGTACTTGATGTTTACCAGGGAAGCAGATGCAGTACCAACATTTGCTTTTGGAGTTGAGCCCCCTGCCGGGATCGAACCAGCGACCTACTGATTACAAGTCAGTTGCTCTACCAGCTGAGCTAAGGAGGCTTAACCTTTTTTTGATGTGCTTTATTGTGTTAAAGCGTTGCAAAGGTATAGTTAAGATTTAATTCTGCAAACACCTGCTTTAAAATTTTCTCCTGACCACTCCTAAAAAATTGAGAGTCAGGAGAAAAAATTATGCCCTGAAGGCGTCCAGCTGGTGCTGCAGGTGAGCGATGCGCTTCTGGGCGTCGGCGATGCGGCCCTCATACTCCTCGCGCAGCTTGTCGGCGTTTTTGGAGCGGGCGAAGAATTCGATGTTCGTCCGCAGTGTCTGGATGTCGTTCTGGAGCTGGGATATCTCGCGGCGCAGTGTGTTCTCGCGCTGGTGCAGTTTCTGACCAGCATCGGGGCTGTGCTTGATGCGCTCTACCTGTAGCTTCACGAGCAGGTCGGTGCGCTCCTCCAGGTTCAGCTCCGGCACGCGCTCCAGGTATTTCTCCATCAGGGAAATAAACTTATCCTCTGCTTTGGGGCTGGTGCGTTTGTTGCCTTTGTCAGTCTCGCGCCATTGCTGTACCAAGCTGTTGAATTCATCCA
The DNA here is from genome assembly GCF_026278245.1 of Pontibacter kalidii. Lineage (NCBI taxonomy): Bacteria > Pseudomonadati > Bacteroidota > Cytophagia > Cytophagales > Hymenobacteraceae > Pontibacter > Pontibacter kalidii. The sequence continues at coordinate 1,574,957 of NZ_CP111079.1, forward strand.
CGCTGCCGGTGGCGCTAGGTTGAGAGAGCTTATCGGCCACCTTATCGCATATCTCCATTTTCTCGGCGGATAGTTTCTCCAGTTCTGCGGAGCGCTGCTGCTCCTGCGCCTGCTTGCGGTCAAAGAACTCGTTGCAAGCCGAGCGGAAACGCTGCCAGATCTTGTCTGAATGCTTGTCAGGCACGCGGCCAATCGTCTTCCATTTCTTCTGGAGCTGAATGAGCTTTTCCTTGGTACTGGCCCAATCGGTGCTTTCCTTCAGGCTCTCCGCCTCCTCGCACAGCTGCGTTTTGAGCTGCAGGTTGTGCATCTTCTGCTCATCGAGCGCCTTAAAGAACTGGTTTTTACGCTGGAAGAAAGCCTTGTAGTTGCCCCAGAAGGCCTTGTTTACCTCCTCGGCGTTCTCCTTCGGCACCAGCCCGGCCTTATCCCACTCCTCCTTCAGTTTTTGTATCTCGTCGGTCTTGTCGCGCCACTCGTTGATGCGGTCGGTATTAAAGTTGGCAAACTCCTGCAGGCGCTCCAAAAGGGCTCGCTTCACGGTCAGGTTCTGCAACTCGCGGGTAGAGCGCTCCTCGTGGTAGGCGCGGCGGCGATCATGTATTTTCTCGGATGCCTGTGTGAACTGCTCCCAGATCGGGTCGCGCTGGTCGTTTGGCACCGGACCAATGTTTTTCCACTCTTCGTGCAGGTGACGCAGCTCCTGCAGGGCTTTATTTATACTTGGCTCCTGCTGCAGCGCCTCGGCACGCTCTATCAGCTGGTGCTTGGCCTCCAGGTTTCTTCTGCGGTCCAGCTCCTTCATTTCGAAGAACATGCTGCGGTTGTTGTAGAAGATGTCGAGCAGGGCGTGGTAAGAATCCCACAGCTCCTGCGCCTCTCCGGCCGGTACCGGACCGGTGGACTTCCACTCGGTCTGCAGTTTCTTCAGTTCATCGCCACTATTTTTCGTCTCAGCCGACTCCACCAGTTCGCGCAGGCGGCTCAGCAGTTCCTTCTTGCGCTCCAGGTTGTGGTGGCGCTGCTGTTCCTGGTTTTGCCGCTGCTGGTAGCGTGACTCGCGGTAGGCCGTCAGCAGTTTCTCCAGGTCCTGGTGCTCTCTGGAAGTATGGTAATCGAAATCCTCCTCGGTGCCCCCCTCCTCTTTAAACTTAGCTAAAGCCTCGTTGCGCTCTGCCTGGAACTTAAGGTCATACTGACGCTGAATCTCGTTTATGGTGCGGAATTTACGGAGCGCATCGGCGCTTTTGAGCACATTGCCCAGTTGCTGTCGCAGCTCTTCCAGGGATAGTTGGCTGTAGTCGGTATGGTCGTCCTCCTCTTCCTCCTCCTCCTCGTGGTGCTCTGGAGCTGGCGTAGCAGCCTTGTTTTCCGCAGTGCTTTCTGTTGCCACCGGAGCTGCCTCCTCCTCTTGTACATCGGTGTTTGCCTCGGCAAAAGTCCCAGTTATACTTTCGGAAGCCTCGCTTTCCTGCGCCGAGCCAAGATCTGGCTTTACCTCAGGCTGTTCCTCCTTCGGCACTTCCTGGCCTGCTCCAGACTGGGTTTCTTCTGCGCGTTTCGTCTCTGGAGAAGCTGCGTTCTGCTCATCTGCTGCAGCCTGGTTCTCTGGTTTGTTAGCCTCAGCACCGGTGGTGTCCATATACTCTTTATCAGTTGTCATGTCTACTATATTAGGTAAACTTTATCGGGAATCAGTTCAGGCGTGGGTCGTCCGGGTAGTTGCTCAGCACCTTAAACTTTCCGCCCATCTCGCGGAGGATGCTCCGCCAGAGGGTTTCTGTATCCAAAGTAAATAATTTATTCGCAGCATTGTTGTTCACGATCCAAACATTTTTGTCGATCTCCTCCTGCAGCTGACCGGGCGTCCAGCCGGAATAGCCCAGGAAGAACTTAATGTCATCCTTGTGCACCAGGCCGGCGTCGATCATGGTGCGCAGCGTCTCGAAGTCGCCGCCCCAGTAGAGTTCCTCGCTCAGCTTCACCGCCTGCGGCAGTTCGGGCAGGCGGTGTATGTAGTGCAGTGTGTTGTACTGCACCGGCCCGCCAATGCCCAGCACCATGTCAAAATCCTCATCAAACACGTCCAGCACGTCCGACAGGCGCAGGTTGGACGCCCTGTTGAGCACCAACCCAAAGGAGCCTTCCTCCTCTTCGTGGCTGCATAGCAGGATCACGCTGCGCTCGAAGTTCGGGTCGCCCAGGTATGGTTCGGATATGAGTATGCTTCCGTTCTGCGGATTTATAGCCTTACTTTCTGCCATCATTCTTGCTTCACTTTTCTAGTCAGATACCGTTGATAGCACAGGGAGCCTTCTTTATTACAAAAAATCATATAAAAATAACCATCTTTAGTTTCTTACGCAAATAGACGGATATGGTAACAGTTTGGCTCCCTGCGCGCTGTATTTTTGATGCTATACTGCGATTCGTGCTTTACAGTTGGCAATTAGACATTTGTTTGACTGATACCTTGTAGGGCTGCTGCGAGTTGAGGGAAGTATGCCGCCACAAGGTATAACGAATTCTCCGGGAAGGGAGCAAACACCTTTTATACTTTACTGCCGCAATCCTTCTCTATAGAAAGGCTGCTGAGACAATGGCCGAAGAATAAGTTTAGCGGCAGCGGATAATTTTATAATTTTGAACCAAACTACCAGAAAATGGCGCTAACACATAACATTGCCGATATCCGGATCAATTATATGAAGCACGCGCTCACCGAAGAGTCCGTGGCTTCGAACCCGCTGCATCAGTTTAAGGTGTGGCTGCAGGAGGCCATCGAAGCGCAGGTGGAGGAACCGACGGCGCTGGTACTCTCCACGGTGAGTGCGGCCGGAAAGCCCGCTGCCCGTGTGGTGCTGCTAAAGGGGGTGGATGAGCAGGGCTTAAGCTTCTATACCAACTATGCCAGCCGCAAAGGCCGGGAGCTGGAGCAGAACCCCTATGCCGCTGTCACACTTTTCTGGCCGGCCCTGGAACGACAGGTGCGTGTGGAGGGGAAGGTGGTGAAGGTGCACCCGGAGGAGTCCGACGCTTATTTCCACAGCCGCCCGAAAGGCAGCCAGCTTGGTGCGTGGGCCTCGCCTCAGAGCCAGGTTATTTCCTCCAGGGAGGTGCTGGAGCAGCGGGAGAAGGAACTAAGCGCCCAGTTTGCAGCTTCTGAGTTTGTGCCGCGCCCCGTGCATTGGGGCGGTTACCGCCTGTTGCCGGATTACGTGGAGTTCTGGCAGGGCCGCCCCAGCCGCCTGCACGACCGCATCGTGTATGAGCTGGAGAACGGTGACTGGCAGATCAAGCGGCTGGCTCCCTGATTCTGAAGCATCCTTATACTTCCTTGCTTCGGGCTGATTTATACTTTGTAACGGATTAAAATGGCTGAGATACTACCCCTGCGCGCCTGGCGCTACAACGACGACCTGAAAGATAAGATAGAGCAACTGACCTCACCGCTGTTCGATGTGGTGTCGGAGAAGCAGCGGGAGGCCTTGTACCAGACTCCCCTCAACAGCATACACCTCTCGGTACCCCGTGGCGACAGTCCGGCACAGGATGCGGCGCTGCTGCTGCAGAAATGGAAAGAGAACGGCATCATCCGTCAGGACGGCCTGCCGGGGATCTATGTGTACTACCAGTACTTTCGGTTGCCGGGCAGCGACAAGGAATATGTGCGCAAGGGCTTTATCTGTAACATAAAAGCCTACGACTGGCACGAGAAGGTGCTGCTGCGCCACGAGAACACCATTCCTAGTGCTGTGAACGATCGCATCGAACTGCTGGAGGAGACGCAGCTGAACGTCAGCCCCACCCATGGACTCTATGCGGATCCGGAGTTCTTGCTGGAGCCCTACATGGACGAGAGCATCCGCACCCCCATCTATGAAACAGAGGATTACCAGGGCGTGCGCGACGTGCTGGCCGTGATCCACGACCACGAGGTGATAAAACTGTTTCTGCAGACGCTGGCCAACCAGCAGATCCTGCTGGCCGACGGGCACCACCGCTACGAGGGCTCCCTGTTCTATCGCCGGAAAATGATGGCTCAGAACCCGGACCATACCGATTTTGAGCCTTACAACTACCACCTGATGTACCTGACCAACTCCGAGCACGACGATTTGCGGATCCTGCCTACGCACCGCCTGCTGAGGCAGCTGCCCATGCCGGAAGAGGAGTTTCTGGAGCGGCTGCAGGAGTATTTTACCGTAACGCCTAAGGAAGATCCTTATGAACTGAACGAGGTGATCGTGGGCAAGCCTTGGGCCTTTGGGTTATACTTGAACGGCAACGCCTATAAGCTGCGGCTGAAGCCGGAGGTGCACAAAAGCATTGACTGGAACTTTCCGGAGGAGGTGAAGCAGCTGGACCTGACGGTGATGCATTATTTTATCTTTGAGAAGATACTCCATATTTACCGCCAGCAGCAGCGCGACTACAAAGGCCTCAGCTACGAGCGTAATTTCACGGCCTGCATCCGAAAAGTAGACAAAGGCGAGGCGCAGGTGGCTCTGATCACGAATGAGATCTCGATGGAGCAGGTGAAGCGCGTGTGCAGCAGCGGTGCTGTGATGCCGCAGAAATCAACCTTCTTCTACCCGAAAGTTATCTGTGGATTTTTATTTAGCTCCATTAAAGAAGATGAATTTACAACGGCCGCTGCTGCTTGCCTCTAACTCTCCCCGCCGCAAAGAACTGCTCTCCAGCCTCGGGCTAAAGTATGAGGTGCTGGTGAAGGAGGTACACGAGGATTTTCCGGGGCACCTGAGGCGGGAAGAGATTGCGGAGTACCTGGCCTCGCACAAGGCCGATGCCTATACTTCCGACCTTACAAATGAGGCACTGATCACGGCGGATACCATTGTTTGCCTGGGCGAGCGTGTGCTGAACAAACCTGCTGATTACGAGGAGGCGAAGCAGATGCTGCAGGCGCTGTCGGGCACTTTTAATGAGGTGATTACGGGTGTGTGCATCCTTACCAAAGAGCAGAAGACTGTGTTTCACGACAAAACCAAAGTATACTTTAAGCACTTGTCGGAGGCGGAGATCGACCACTACATCAGCCACTATAAACCCTATGATAAGGCAGGTGCCTACGGTATTCAGGAATGGATCGGCATGATCGGGATAGAGCGTATCGAAGGGTCATACTTCAACGTGGTGGGACTGCCGGTGCAGAAACTGTATGCTATGCTGGAGGAACTGGGTATCGTAAGATTCTAGGAAAGTCCGCCGCGTATTCGTCTGTTTTAAACGCACCAGGGCTAAGGACCACTATTTTATAAGGAATCAAGAGTCTCATGTTTTTGTACCCCCATTATTTTTATTGACCAGGAGCGCGCACTCTTTTAACCGCTCGTACGGGTGTTGTAAAGCCAGCGTTTGTTTTGCCGGAAGGGAACAATTCCTCTGGTGCTACCCTTTATACTTCATCTGTACAAATCTCAATAAAAACTCAACAGTACATTAACATCGATGTCACTTACCAAATTATACCTGGCCCCTGGCAAGGAACACTCGCTGAAGCGCCAGCACCCGTGGGTTTTCTCGGGAGCTATCCGAAAAGCAGACGGCGAGCCGGACGAAGGCGACGTAGTGGAAGTATATTCCAGTAAGCGTGAGTTCCTGGGCATGGGCCACTATGCGCCGGGCTCTATTGCCGTGCGCATCTTCTCTTTTGAGCAAACCGAGCCGGATTATACTTTCTGGAAAAGCAAGGTGCAGCAAGCCTATGCGTACCGTCAGCGCCTCGGCCTGACCGACAACCCAGACACGAATGTATACCGCCTGGTATACGCCGAGGGGGATGGTGTGCCAGGCCTAATCGTGGACTTTTACAAAGATACCGCTGTGGTGCAGACGCACACAGTTGGCATGTATAATGTGCGCGGGCATGTGGCACAGGCCCTGCAGGAGATTTATGGAGACAGACTGCGTGCTGTGTACGACAAGAGTGCGGAATCGCTGCCGCCAAAGGGTCCGGTACAGGCGCAGAACGGCTACCTGTATGGCCAGTCGGAAGGCGGTGTGGTGGTAACCGAGAACGGCAACCAATTTTTCATTGACTGGGAGACAGGCCAGAAAACCGGCTTCTTTATAGACCAGCGCGAGAACCGCGACCTGCTGGCGCGCTACGTCCAGGACAAGTCGGTGCTGAACACCTTCTGCTATACCGGTGGCTTTTCGGTGTACGCGCTCAATGCGGGTGCCCGGGAGGTACACTCCGTGGATGTGTCGAAAAAGGCGATCGAGCTGACGGTGAAGAACGGGGAGCTGAGCCAGGCACCGGAGAAGCATGAGGCCTTTGCCATGGATACCTTTGAGTTTCTGAAGGGCAAGGAAGATAAGTATGATGTGATCGTACTGGACCCTCCTGCTTTTGCCAAGAGTCAGAACGTGCGCCATAACGCATTGATGGGCTATAAACGCCTTAATGCGGAGGCCATGAAGAAGATAAAACCGGGCGGTATCCTGTTCACCTTCTCCTGTTCGCAGGTAGTGGACAAGTACCTGTTCAACAACACGGTGATGGCCGCTGCCATTGAGGCTGGACGCAACATCAAGGTCATGCACCACCTCTCCCAGCCTGCCGATCACCCGATTTCGATCTTTCACCCGGAAGGTGAGTATTTGAAGGGACTGGTGCTTTTTGTAGAGTAGAAGTTATACTTCGATTGCTTTAAACAGGAGAGGCCGGAGCTGTAACGTATAGCTCCGGCCTCTCTTTATGCCTGTAACCTCTAATGATCAGCTAATAACGAGACTCTCTTCCGGGAGTGCAGCAGGGAGCTCCATACGGATGCGCCACTCCTTGGGGTAGTAGTTGTTAAGTCGGTTTCCAATTCCCTTGGCCCAGCCCAAGGGAAGTCCTTTGTATTGTAGCAGCAGCCAGTCGTTGCCGTTGGTGCCAAGGCTGATGTCCTCTTTGCGGAGGTAGCGCAGCGCCTGCTCCAGGGGAAGGTCTGCCACCTCGAAAGCCCCTTTATGCAGGTGTTGCGAAAGAGCGAGCCCCTGCAATGGCTTTAGCTTCTTCCCTTTAATTTCTGCCAGCTCTGTGCCGGCGTAGATAACGTGCAGGTTCTGGTATACTTCATCAGCCGCCTCGAACAAACTCTCCGGTAAGGCAGAGATCACCTCGCCATACTGCAGGAAAGTATACTGCTCCGGCTGCTGCAGCCAACCCTGCACCTGCGCCTGTTCTTTTTTGCCCGCAATGGTCAATTTACACTTTTTCTTCCGGTTTTTGCCATGGCTGATGGTTTCCTCACGGCCAGCTTTCCGCATCACCGCCATAAAGAACCCTTCGCCCTGCACGCGGTGTGGGTAAAAACGATAGCCTTCCACCCCCTTCAGCTGCGAGGGGACCACGCCCCACTCCGATTGCAGTTGCAGTTTTATATTTTCGGCATCCTCCTGCTCTGCCAGCCAGGCTATGTTCGCTTCGTTCTCCTGCTCATTCCAGGTGCAGGTGCTGTAGATCAGCACTCCTCCCGGTCTGAGCGCTTCCCACACATCCATTAAGATGCGCTGCTGGCGCTGGGCGCAGAGGTTCACATTCTCCTCCGACCACTCGCCGATGGCCTGTGGATCTTTGCGGAACATGCCCTCGCCGCTGCAAGGAGCATCTACCACCACCACATCAAAAAAGTCAGATAACCTGCCAAAGTCGCGCGGGTCGTTGCTGGTGACCAGCACATTGCCGCTGCCCCACTTGGCCACGTTCTCGGCAAGTATAGAGGCCCGGCTCCGGATCACTTCATTCGAAACCAATAAACTTTCTTCTGAAAGAAGACTAGCCAGTAGGGTGGATTTTCCGCCGGGTGCGCCGCAGAGGTCGAGTACCTGCAGCGGTTCCTCCAGGTTGATTGCCTGCCGCAGGGCTTGCTCCACAAACATGGAGCTGGCTTCCTGCACATAGTAAGCGCCGGCATGTATAGCGGGGTCGAGGGTAAAGAAAGGCCGGGCGGGGAGGTAAAATCCTGTTTGGGACCACGGTACGGGCTGCAGGCCCGGCAAAGGCGCAGCTTTGGCTTTGTTGATGCGGATGCTCACAGGCGGCGCCTGCTGCAGGGCTTCCAGGAAGGTTGAAAACTCCTCCTCCCCGAGCATGCGATGCATGCGGTCTGTAAATGTCTTTGGGAATTGCATAGGCAAAGGTACGCGAAAATGCACTTCCGAATGATACTTATTCCTTGTTTTTAACCAAATGCAGGTAATCCTTCACTATAGGCAGGTCGGCGGGGCACCAGGTATAAATTGCCAGGTCTGCGGGCGAAACCCAGTGGTAGGCCCTGTGCTCGTGCAGTTTGATGACACCGCCAGCGTAATGGCACAGGTATGGGATCAGCTCGATCGTGTAACCCGGGTACTCGTGCACCACCGGCGTCAGGCGCTGATAGGGCTCAATGGCAAGATTCAATTCCTCCCGGATTTCGCGTACCAGACAGGCCGTCTCCGTTTCGCTTGGCTCCAGTTTGCCGCCGGGGAACTCCCACAGCAGCGCCTCGCGCATTTGCTCACTGCGTTGTGTAACCAGTACGCGGCCGTGTTGCTCCACAATCGCACAAATTACTTTAATCACTCCTTTAGAATCCATGTAAATGCAAAATAACAAATAGAGAAAGTCTGCTTCCTCCAGCTTAAGTTAAAAAGGCTAGGAACCGAACAGCAGCTGCGGCTCATACTTGTAGAACAGGTAGCCGAGCACGAGGGGCACCGCCAGGTTGGCCAGGTGCGACAGGTCCTGGTCGGCAAGCCCGAAGTACACCACCTGTACCAGAAAAATATGGTACGAGGCCTTGCCCAACTCCGCCAGCAACCGCAGTGGGATAAAATTAGAGAAGTTAGGCAGCAGTTTAATGGCCAGCCACACCAGCAGGGCCGCATAGCCAAAGGTGAACAGTTGCTGGGTCTGCCAGGCCGGCCTCATTACACTTTCCAGCTTCAGTTCGCCATACTGCAGCAAGTATAAATTAACAGCCGCCATGCTGCCCAGCCCTGCCAGTAGTATAAAATCCCGCCATCGGAACGGCTCCCAAACCAGCCTGGAGAGCCAAAGACCAAAGGCAATGGCACTGAAGTAGCGCGGAAAAGCGGCGTCGTAGAGGTAGCTGTTGTCCTCAAAGTAGGCGAACTGCGCCGCCCATACCTGAAAGGCCGCCTCCAGTAGCACCAGCACCAGGGTGGTAAGCAAGGGTTTACGGCTAAAGCCATAGCCGATCAGGGGCAGCAGCAGCACAGACTGCAGCAGCATGGTGATGAAATAATTGCCGCGCCCCGTTACCGGCAGCACACCCACCCAGGTATAAGCGCCAAACGCCAGCACCCTCTCCCCTTGCAGCCACTCCCAAAGCAGGCCCACGAGTATGGAAAGTAAGAATATGATGATGAACGGGACGAGGATTCGGGCGGCCTTCTTCGTGAAATACCTGCGGGTATAGAGCTGTTGCAGGTGCTGGGTTTTGTTTCGGGTAGATAGACCCAGGTTTAACCCCATCACCACCAGGAAGAGCGGCACCGCCTGCCAGATATGAAAGATGGCATAATGCTCCTCCAGTTCCTTGCGCGTCAGCGAATGCAGCAGGAGCACCGCCACAATGGCTACTCCCTTCACTACGTCTATCTGCTGTAGGTGCTGCTTCATGGATGGTAAGGCGCGGGTGCTAGCCGGCTCATTTTCAGGGGGTGCTCGTTTTATTAATCCTTGTAACTTTTTGTGCCTGTACATCCTTAACCTGTCAAATCAAGTATAATGAATTGCACCGTTATAAGCTGATACATGCAGATAAGCCTGAATTATAGGTTTCTGGTAATGCTCGCAGCCATACTAGCTTTCGCTTCCGTGATACTTAGCATGGCGCTTTCGCTCCTGTTGTGGCTGCCGCACGAGCAACTTCCGCTCTGGGGGCAACAGAGCGTTGCCATGCATCTGTACGTCTTTAGCTTTGTCTCCGGCTTTATGCTTGGATGGTTCTCTACCAGGGCTACGCGTTGGGCGCTTCGCAGCGGCAAGGTGCAGCCGCTGCACTGGCACCTCAAAAGCCAGACCCTGATTGACAGGCTGCCTTCCAAAACGTTTAACCGCGCGTTTATGTTTGCCCTTGCCGGGTTTTCAATAGCTGCTATCCTGGTGCTCCTCCTGGAGTTGCTGGAGCTGCATTACATCCCTTTCGCTGATTTCCAGCTGCTTTCGGGCATGTACAGCATCTGTTTTTCGATAGCTATTACCGCTATGGCTGTCTACCGGGCACTGGGCGATAGTATCGTGGGCCATTCCAAAGTATAAAAAAAGCACACCTGGTACAGGTGTGCTCCCTTTTCAATCCCGGCTGTTACCTAAATTTATCCTTCAGTATCTCAAATTCTACTGCCGGCGATATGCGCTCATAGAGGATATGGTACACAGCTGTTGTAATCGGCATGTCCACTCTGAGAATTTTGTTGACCTCATAGATGCTCTGCACGGCGTAATAACCCTCGGCTACCATGTTCATCTCCACCTGCGCCGATTTTACGGTATACCCCCGGCCAATCATGTTCCCGAACGTGCGGTTGCGGCTGAACTGGGAGTAAGCCGTCACCAGCAAATCGCCCAGATAGGCGGAGCCGTTCAGGGCCCGGTGCATTGGCATGATAGCATCCAGGAAGCGCTCGATCTCAAACATGGCGTTGGAGACCAACACCGCCTGAAAATTGTCGCCGTAGTTCTGGCCACGGGCAATGCCGCAGGCCAGGGCGATGATATTCTTCATCACGGCGCAATATTCGATGCCGTCGAGGTCATCCAGGGGGTTTGCCTTTACATAGCGGTTGCGCAGCAGCTCGCAAAAGCGCTCGGCTGTGGCCATGTTATGGGAGCCGATGGTGAGGTACGACTGCTTCTCCAACGCCACCTCCTCGGCGTGGCAGGGGCCGGCAATCACCAGCAGGTCCTGGTCCGGCACCGCGTACGTATGCTTCACATAGTCCGTGATGAGCACATTCTCCTTCGGGATCATGCCTTTGATGGCGGAGACGACTACTTTCCCGGCAAAGGCATCCACCGGTAAAGCGGCAAGTGCCAGCTGCACGAATGCGGCTGGCACTGCTAGTATCACCCAATCCGAGGAAGCAACGGCTGCCTGTATGTCTGTGGATGGTTTAACGTAATTCAGGTCAAACGACACCTGGCTAAGGTAGCGCGGGTTGTGTCTGAAGTTGATCAGGTGCTGTACATCGCTCTCGCTGCGCATCCACCAGTTTACCTGTGATTTATTCTCTGAGAGGATTTTAACCAGAGCTGTTGCCCAGCTTCCCCCTCCCAGTACTGCTACTTTTTCCAATCTGTTAGTTATCTTTTGTATCTGCGGCTATGGCCTGCTTGTTGAGCGATTTCTCATCCTTCACCGCTACCTTGGCACCATTCTCCAGTGTCTTCGAAACGGCTCTGAACGGTCCCGCCACCACTCTCTGTCCTGGCTTAACGCCGCCTAGTATCTCAATGTTTTCAAAATCGCTGATGCCGGTTTTCACCTTGGTCGATTTTACGGTGTTGGAGGCTTCATCGTATACAAAAACAACCTCATCTACCTGTGCCGGAGCCTGCTGCTGTTGGTTCTGTTCCTGGTTTTGCGGGCCATCCTCCTCTTCTTCCGCTTCCTGCGGCTTTTCAGCGCCTCCGGCGTTGGCGGAACGGGTTGTAACAGCCGACAAAGGTACAGATAAAACATTAGACTTCCGCTCCGTGATAATGTCCACGGAGGCTGTCATGCCGGGGCGAAACGGCCGGGCCGAAGTGCCACGCAGGTGGTCGTAGGAGTCATTTAACAGGCGGATGCGTACCTCAAACTCGGTCACTGCTTCCAGGGTGGTGGCATCCTTGGCCGTGTTGGCAATGGCCGTCACTACGCCTCTGAATTTCTCGTCGCGGCTGGCATAGGAGTCTACTTCCACCTCCACAGAGTCGTTCAGGGCCACGCGGATGATGTCGTTCTCGTTCACGTTCACACGCACCTCCATGTTGTTGAGGTTGGCAATGCGCATGATCTCGGTGCCGGCCATCTGCGAAGTACCCACCACGCGCTCGCCCTGCTCTACGTTGAGCTTGGAAACAGTTCCGCTCACCGGGGCATAGATCGTGGTTTTGTTCAGATTCTCGCGGGCATCCTTCAAGGAGGCCTGGGCGTTCTGCACATTGTACTCGGAGGCCCTCACGCTCTGGCGCGCCGACTCCACCTCTGCCTTAGCGGCCAGGTAATTGGCCTCTATCTGCTGCCACTCCGACTGCGAAATTACTTTTTGCTCGAACAGCGGCTGGTTGCGCTTGTAATTCTGCTCCACCTGCGCAAAGTTCGCCTGCGACTGAGACAGCCTGGCCCTGGCCTGCGCCAGGTTAGCACGCTGCGTGTTCACCGAGGCCTGCTGTGCGTCCACCATGGACTGGTAGTTGTCGGGGCGGATGCGGAGTAACAACTGGCCTTTCACAACAGAGTCACCCTCCTCCACATTCAGTTCGATGATCTCTCCGGAAACGTCGGGGCTTATCTTTACTTCTGTTTCCGGCTGCACCTTACCTGATGCGCTCACTTTTTCAACGATATCAGTAGGTTTAGCCTCCGCCAACACCACTTCAATGCCTTCTTCTTCGCCTATCCAGCCCGATTTTTTTGCTACAACAATAAATACCACCAGCAGTACCAGTACACCGACCAGGATGGGGATCAGCTTTGATTTTTTCTTAGCCATAGTTGTTTAGAAAGAGATGTCATTGCCCTGGTAGAAATCCAGGACCTTAAGTTTAAACGTGTATTCATACTTGGCCTGCGACAGGTTAGATTGCGCAGCACGGAACGTGTTGGCAATGATGTTAAAGTCCACCGTGTTGATCACACCTGCATTTAACCGTAATTGTGCGTTGCTGTAGTTCTTTTCAGCTGCCCGCAGTTGTTCTTTGGCAGCTGCATACCTGCGCTGCGCAGCTACGGCATCCACATAGGCCTGCTCGATGGTCTGGCGCAGGTTGTTGCGGGCAATGTCCGCGTTTATCTGCGCATCCTGTTGCTGTAGCTTGGCGCGTTGTACATTGCTGCGAACCTGAAAACCATTGAAGATGGGAACCTGCAGCGAAAAGCCAAAGCCCTTGCCTACCCCATCCTTGAGCTGATCGAAGTATTCATAGGGCTCCCTTCTGAACGAAGTGGAGGGCGAGTAAACCACAAAAGGAACCGTGCCCTCAGAGTCGAGGAAACCGATAGGGGTTTCCTGCAAGGGGCCTGTTACAGGAAAACGGAAATCCCGGGCACTGGAGTAGAAAGTATTCAGGCTGCCAAACATGGACAGGCGCGGGTAATAGGCTCCCCGGGCAACATCCAGGGCCTTTGCGGCACTTAGGATACGCAGATCAGCGGCCTTTATAGCCGGCAGCGTCTGAACCGCCACATCGTATACCTGGTCCCCGCTTAACAGCACAGGGTCCTGGTCCGGCTCTGGGATCTGGGGTATCTCGATCTGGAACTCCTGCGAGGCGGGCAGGTTCAGCAACTGCATCAACGCCAGCCTGGAGATTTCCCGCTGGTTCTCAGCGTTTATAAGCTCCAGCTCATCGGCAGCCAACTGCGACTCCAGGTCCAGTACGGAGTTCTCCGCCACACTCCCAGCCTCGAAAAGAATCCTCGTGCGTTCGAGCTGCTGTTTTGTCAGTTCCCGTGTCTGCTGCGCTATCTTGATCAGCTCGTTAGCGAAAAGTATGTTCAGGTAGGAGGTGACAATTTGTATGGTGATGTCGTTCTGTGCCGAGAGCACCTCCTGCTCCACAGCCTGCAGCTCCAGCTCGTTTTGCTTGATGGAGTTTATTTGCTGAAACCCCATGAACAACGGCACAGAGGCGCTGAGCTGGAAATTGTTTGTCTGGCTTTGTTCCGAGCGCAGGTCCGAGGTGGTCGGGTCTACGTAAGTACCATAGTTGAAATTATAGGAGGAGCTTCCATTTATGGAGGGCAGCCGGCTGAACCTGGCCTGCTTCAGGTCCGTTTCAGAAAGGCCCCGGCTCAGTTTGGTTCGCCGCACCTGCAGGTTGTTGACGTTGGCATACTCCACCGCTTCCTGCAGCGTCCACACGCCATCACCGGTCGGGTCCTGCTGGGCCCAGGCGCCAGAGGCGCCAGCCAGCGAAAAACCCATAGCCAGCAACAAGCTTTTAGTTGTTCTCTTCATAGATTTATAGATACTTCTCTTATAGGTCAATATTCGGAATATAGACAACGTGCTGTACCCAGCTGAGCTGTTTGAGGTACTCCAAGGTAATCGGTTTTATGCCGGAGTCCATCTCTATGAACTGGCGTGCCCGCTCATGTTTTCCCTTTCGGCTCACGCTCATGGTGGCAATGTTGCAGTCGTCATGCGCCAAAATGGAGGCGATGAAGGCAATGCTCCCCTTTTTGTCTTCGGCGTCAATAATCAAAGTGTGGAGGTTAGCAGAGAAGCTGGCGGTAAAGCCGTCTACCTCCACAATCTGAATTACGCCTCCCCCGCGGCTTTGCCCGATCACCTCCACCTCACGCTCCCCGGCCTTCAGGTTGAGCTTAATGGTGTTCGGGTGCATGGTAGAGGCATTCCCAACAGAGCGGAAGCTATACTTCAGCCCGCGCTCCCTGGCATGGTCAAACGCTTCTTTAATGCGCTTGTCGTCCGTTTTAAAGTCCAGCAGGCCGGCTACGATGGCGCGGTCGCTTCCGTGGCCCTCATAGGTGCGGGCAAAGGAGTTGTAAAAGGTGATGACTGCCTCCTCCGGGGCGGTGCCCAGGATACGGATGGCAGCTCTGGCAATACGTACCACCCCAGCCGTATGCGAACTGGATGGCCCTATCATCACTGGCCCGATCATGTCAAAAACACTACTTTTCTCAGCCATACGCTCAATATCGTGAAAACCAAATTTAGCAATTATGTGGCAGCTTTGCGCTATTCCGGGTTTAATTTAGCCTTATTTCTACAAACACCGTCTTTATATCTACAAACGCTGTGCGGATACCTATAAAGTAAAGCCAGTCTGCCACAGTAGTTTATGTTTTTGCCGGCGTGAAATTTTAACCATCCCGTGCCATCAATGTAAGACAAAAATGGCGGGTTTACAGCAGCCTTTAAATGTTTTGCTAATTTTGCGGAAACCACCTCACCTAAACCTACATGCAGATGGAGCATTCTTTTAAACCTGAAGTGCTGGAGCAGCTCAAGCGGCTGGAGGAGAAATACGTGCCGCTGGGGCAGGACCTGGCAGCCTACCTGGAAGGTTTGTACCACACCAGCTTCCTCTCCTACTGGGATTACATTCACCTGGACACGCTCCTGAGCCTGCAGAACCCCCGCACCAATATTCCGGATGAAAAGATCTTCATCATGTACCACCAGATCACGGAGCTATACTTTAAGTTATGCCTGGAGGAGTACCGTCAGATTGGTGAGGACAAGGACATTACGGTGGATGTGCTTATTCGTAGGTTGAAGCGGATCAACCGCTACTTCGATAACCTGATCAATTCCTTTGATGTGATGGTAGACGGCATGGACCCGAAACAGTTCCTCCAATTCCGGATGGCGCTGATGCCGGCCAGCGGCTTCCAATCGGTGCAGTACCGCCTGATTGAGATTGCCTCCACCGATTTGCGCAACCTGGTGGATAAGGCCAAGCGCTCTGTGCTGGGCCTGGAAAGCACGCACGAGGAGATGATCGGCTGCATTTACTGGAAAGAGGGCGCCACGGAGGTGGCCTCCGGGGCCAAAACGCTGACACTGGTGCAGTTCGAGGAAAAGTATACCACGCAGCTCATCAGCTTTGCCAAAGAGTATGCCGACAAGAACGTGTGGCAGGTTTACAAGAACCTGCCGGAAGCGGACCAGCAGAACCCGAAGCTAAAGCATGCCTTGCGCGACCTCGACAGCAACGTAAACGTGAACTGGCCGCTGATGCACTACAAGTCCGCCGTGCGCTACCTGCAGCGCGACCCGGACGTGATCGCCGCCACCGGGGGAACCAACTGGCAGAAATACCTGCCGCCACGCTTCCAGAAACGCATTTTTTACCCCGAGCTTTACACCGAGCAGGAAATAGAGGAATGGGGCAAAGGCTGGGTTGACAAGGTACTGAATGGAGATATGTAACAATTTTGAATTCTGAAGGAGTGATTGCGTGAATTGTTGGAATGTTTTTAGGTATAAACTTGTCATTTTATAGTTCGGTTGAGCGGCAACGTAATATTTAGTCATCCACTCAATCACCCATTCATAATTAATTTAAAAGTTTAAGGCTAACTACCTTACCTGTTATAGATGAGAAAGAAGGAATTGGACCTGGTGTTTCCGCCAGAGCTGGCATTTGATGCCCAACAGTTAGAAAGGGAGCTTCTGAAAAGTGCCCGGGTGCAGCCGGAGGATGTGAAATTCCTGCACCGGGTAAAACGCTCCATCGACGCGCGTGGGCGCCAGGTACAGGTGCGCGTGCGGGCCGATGTGTACCTGGACACCCCTCCTGCCGACATTATCGCTCCGGTTTATACTTACCCCGATGTTACCCATAGTAAACGTGTGGTGATCGTAGGGGCCGGCCCGGCTGGCCTTTTTGCGGCCTTGCGCTGCATCGAGCTGGGCCTGAAGCCCGTGGTGCTGGAGCGCGGGAAGGACGTGCGCCGCCGCCGCCGCGATCTGGCCGCTATTAATAAAGAGCATACCGTAAACCCCGACTCGAACTACTGCTTTGGCGAAGGCGGTGCCGGCACTTATTCTGACGGCAAGCTGTATACCCGCTCCAAAAAACGCGGTGACCTGCAGCGCATCCTGCAGATCTTTGTGCAGCACGGCGCTACGCCCGACATTCTCTTTGATGCCCACCCGCACATTGGCACCAACAAACTGCCTAAAATAATTGAGGCCCTCCGGGAGACGATCCGCGACGCTGGCGGCGAAGTGCATTTTGACAAGCGTGTCACTGATTTTATACTTGAGAATGGTGAAATGCACGGTGTGGTCACGCAGGATGGGCAGGAGTATACCGGCGAGTCTGTTATACTTGCCACCGGCCACAGTGCCCGCGATATTTTTGAACTGCTCCACCATACAGGCATCACCATAGAGGCGAAGCCATTTGCCATGGGCGTACGCGTGGAGCATCAGCAGCAACTGATAGACAGCATACAGTATAAATGCGAGGACCGCGGGCCATACTTGCCAGCTTCGTCCTACTCCCTTGTACACCAGACGCATTACAACGGCAAACAGCGCGGCATCTTTTCGTTCTGCATGTGCCCGGGAGGTTTTATCGTTCCCTCAGCCACAGCTCCCGGCGAAGTGGTGGTAAACGGCATGTCGCCGAGCCGCCGAGATTCTAAATTTTCTAACTCTGGCATTGTCGTAGCCATTGAATTGGAGGATATGGAGCTGGAGAAGTATGGCCCGCTGGCCGGCTTGCGCATGCAACAGGCGCTGGAGCAGAAGGCCTGCGACATGGCCGGCGGCACACAGGCGGCCCCGGCGCAGCTGCTGAAGGATTTCGTCGACCGTAAAATAAGCAAGCAGCTTCTCGACACGTCTTACCAGCCAGGCTTGGTGTCAGTAGACCTGAGTAAGCTTTTCTCCGAGGATATGGCCTATCGACTGCGCGAGGGATTCAAGGCCTTCGGCAACAAGATGCGCGGCTACCTGAGCAACGAGGCGCAAATCGTGGGTGTCGAGAGCCGCACCTCCTCCCCTGTTCGCATCCCCCGTGACCGCGATACGCTGGAGCATGTGCAGGTAAAAGGGCTTTACCCCTGCGGCGAGGGAGCCGGTTATGCCGGGGGTATCGTATCTGCGGCCATGGATGGGGAGCGTTGTGCCGAGAAAGCAGCGGTAAGAGCCGGCGTAATGCTAAACTAAAGTATAAACCACCCTTGTATAAACCTCAAAAGGCTAATTCATTATGAGGTTTGTTATTTAAGCGGATGCGGCTGTGTTTTAACTTTTCCATCCAACCCAAAGTACAATAGTATACTATCAGTGAACATGAATTAACTTGAGATATGAAAAAGACTGTTGTATTAGGCGCCTCCGATAACCCATCACGCTATGCCTATAAGGCGGTGCACCGGCTGCAGCAACACGGCCATGAGGTGGTGCCGGTAGGTATAAAGAACGCAGAGGTGGGGGGCAAACAGATCATTACCGATAAATCGGAGGCTATTGCAGATGTGGACACCCTGACGCTGTACGTGGGGCCACGCAACCAACCGGTGTGGTACGATTACATCCTGAATCTGAAGCCCAAGCGCATTATTTTTAACCCTGGCACGGAAAACCGTGAGCTGGAGGAAATGGCGCAGCAGGCTAACATCGAAACACTGCATCATTGCACGTTGGTGATGCTGGCAACGGATAGTTATTAAAAAGTATGATATTATCCTAAAAAGCAAAACCTGCGAAAAGCAGTTCCGTATATCAAAGAAACAAGGGCAGATGGCATTTGTTGTCTATGTCTTGAATAAGCAGGGATCTTGATAAAAGATCCCTGCTTTGCTTTTATACCTGTCTGAAAACAAAAGCCCCGGCTCACGCAAGAGGTGTGCCGGGGCTTTTTCATACGTGAGCCGGTCTTTACCGGGTGATCTCCTCCTCTTCATATTTTGCCGTTCCGGTAGGGCTTTCTCCCGCTTCAGTCGGCTCCTCCTCCATCAGGTGGCGCATACTGGCGGCCAGGGCCATGTCGGGCATCAGGTTAGCGCTGGTAGCCTGCAGCTTGTTCTTGAGGCCTGAAATGATGCGCGTCTCGCCCTTCATGAGCGCTTCATAGCCGTCCCTGGCCACTTCTTCCGGCTCCGAAAGGCTACCGTTGGCGGCGCGGGTGTGGGCTGCACCAGCCCTGAGGAAGAACATAGTGTTGCTGGGCCCGGGGCAAAGGGCTGTTACGGTAATCGCGGTGTCTTTCAGTTCATTGGATAGCGCCTCCGAGAAAGACAGCATAAATGCCTTGCTTGCTCCGTAGATGGCCATCAGCGGGGAAGGCATGAATGACACGACAGAGGCCAGGTTCAGGATTTTTCCTTCGTTGCGGTGCTTCATTTCAGGCAGGAAAAGCTTTGTCAGTTCCACCGGTGTGGTGATGTTGAGTTGGATGATCGCCTTTTCGCGCTCCAGGTCTGTTTCGAAGAACATGCCATGCACTCCGGCGCCGGCGTTATTGACCAGGACATCGACCTGCAGGCCGGCGTTGTGCACCTCTTCGTATACTTCACGTGCCGCTTCCGGGCGTGTAAGGTCTGCCGTAATTATGCATACATGCTCCAGTTGATGCTGGTCCTGCAGGTAATGGCCAAGCTTTCGCATGCGTTCTGTGCTACGCGCCACCAATACCAGGTTGTACCCATCCTGCGCGAAGAGCTTGGCGAATTCCATACCGAAGCCGTTGGAGGCTCCAGTGATTAGTACCGTTTTTTCCTTGTTCTTGTCTTTCATTGTTTTCATAGTTTATACCTTATGCTGGCTTATTTTTAGATGATTATAGGTATATGATTGTACCAACACCAGCACAATTAAGTTATACTTGTTTGATGAAGCGGTATTGTTTAGTAGCAAGTGCTGGCGTTTTGGATGTTATGGCCGAGGTTTAAAGTATAACGTGAGGTTTGCTTCTGGACTTGCTGGTTTAAAACGGCAAGAGCCCGGGTATAGCAGCACACCCGGGCCCCTATGTAAAGTATAAAAAGAAGCTTAACTGCGTTCCGTATGTAGAATGCCTATAATTTCAAGTCAACTCCCGTGACGCTTTTCTAAGATGACAAAAAAGAGAAGGAAACACTCCCGCCCTTTATACTTCTAGGTTTAAGCTGCCTCCCGCCTTAGCACCTCCAACGGCGGGCGGTTCAAAATGCCCCGGCTATTGAGCATCCCGATAAAGACCGTGAGGGCCGTAATACCAATGAAGACTGGCAACAGCGGCGACAGGTCAGGGACGAAAGCTACCTCGAAGCTAAACACAGCCAAGGCCCAGCTGGCCGCCACAGAAAGGATGATGCCCGTACCCGCAGCCAGGGCGCCCAGCAGCAGGTACTCGAAGGCGTTAATCCCCAGGATCTGCTTCCGGCTGGCGCCCAGCGTGCGGAGCAGCACACTTTCCTGCACCCGCTGGTATTTGCTGTTGTTGATGGAGCCGATGAGTACCAGCAACCCCGTGCTAATGCTGAAGAGGGCCATAAATCGAATCACAAAGGAGATCTTGCCCAGTATATCATCCAGCGTTTCGAGTATGAGCCCCAGGTCGATGGCGGATACGTTAGGGAACTGACGTACGAGGGTTTGCTGGAACACTGCCGCCTGCTCGTCGGTGTCCGTGCGTGTCATGAGCACATGGAACTGTGGTGCCTCCTCCAGCACCCCTTTCGGGAACAGCAGCAGGAAGTTGGTTTGCACGCGGTTCCACTCGACCTCCCGCAGATGGGTGATCACAGTCGGAATCAGCGCGCCCTGCACGTTAAAGATCAGCGTGTCCCCAAGCCCGGCTTTAAGCCGCTCAGCATAACCTTCTTCTATAGAGATAGGTATGGCAGCACTTTGGTTCGTGACTTCTCCCTGCCAGGTTCCCTCCACCGTCTTTTCGGAACTGATGAGTGAGTCACGGTAGGTAACCCTGAACTCCCGGGTAAAAGCTCTTTCCGAGATGCCCAATGTTGTATCGGCCCGCACATCGGCACCGGTCAGGCCGTTTATTTCCTCCAGGCGCATCGTCACTACCGGCACCGACTGCAGGATGGGCAGTCCCTGTTGCCTGACCAGGTTGGCTACTTCCTCCTTCTGCGCGGACTGAATATCGAACAGCACCATATTAGGCTGGTTCTCGCTGGCGGCAAAGGCTACCTCGCTCAGCAGGATGCGCTGCATAAGAAACAGCGTGGCGATAAGCGCGGTACCCAGTCCGATGGAGACCGTGAGCAGCAACGTCTGGTTATTTGGCCGGTACAGGTTGGCCAGGCTCTGGCGCCACACATAGCCCCAGTGTACCGGGAAGAAGCGCTTCACTGCCCACATCATGAGCCTGGCAATCAGGGCCAGTACCACAAAGCCTACAAACACCCCGCCCGTAAACGCTAGCGCCTGCAGCCAGGTACCCAGCTGGAAGTAGGAGAACAGGAAAATAAAGGCTACGATGAGGACGTATACGCCCCAGCGCAATTTATCCTTCTGTTTTGAAACATGCTCTATGCCCGCCCGCAGCGTGATCAGCGGGGAAATATTGCGGATAGAGAGTAGCGGAAGCAGCGCAAAAAGCACGGCCACCACCACGCCAATGGCGATACCCTGCCCGATGGCTGCCCACGACACCGCCACGGTTACCTCCACCGGAAGGAAGGTTTTAAACAGCTCCGGCAGGTATAACTGGATCAGGCTGCCCAGTATAGCGCCCACCACAGAGCCGATGAGCCCCATAACGATCACCTGGAACAAATAAATCAGGAAAGCTTGTTTGCCGCTCACACCCAGGCAGCGGAGCACGCCAATGGTTGCCAGTTTCTCGCGGATGTATACATGCACGGCGCTGGCCACGCCCACGCAGCCGAGCAGCAGCGCCACAAAGCCCACCAGCGCCAGGAAACGGGCCAGGTCCTCATACGATTTCCCGGTGCTTTCCTTGCGGCTCTCGATGGTGTCGTAGCCAAAGCCGGCCTCGTCCAGCCGCTTCTCCAGCCGCTTCACCAGCTTGTCCGGGTCGGTGGTTTCGGGTAGTTTATAGTAGTGGTAGTAGCTCACACGGCTGCCTTTCTGTACCAGGCCTGTTTCCTCCAGGTAGTGGCGCGGTATGTACACGGCTGGCGCAACGGTGGCGGTCATGGCCGTTTGGCCCGGGATTTTGTGCAAGGCTCCTGCAATCTCGAAGGTCTGGTTGCCCACCTGAATTGAATCGCCGGGCTTGGCGTTGTACTGCAGCAGCAAGGTCTGGTCTACAAGCGCCTTACGACCCTCCTCCCGAAAGGTACGGCTGGCACTCTGAGGCTCCGTCTCGATGGCGCCGTAGTACGGAAACCCGCCCCGCTCCAGCGCGCGCACCTGCACCAGCCGGGTTCCGCCCGTGGATTTAAACTGCACCATCGACACAAAACGCACTTCATCGGAGCGATCGCCGCCCACGGCAATGGAATCCAGCAATTGCTGCTGGTCTTGCTCTATCTCCTTGTTTGCGGCAATCACCAGGTCCGCCCCGATCAGGGACTTCGCCTGCCGGTCGATATCGGCGCGGAGGTTATCGGCAAAAGAGTTAATGGCCACCAGCGCCGCAATGCCCAGCACGATGGACGAGATGAAAAGAGCCAGTCTGCCTCTGTTGCGGCGGCTGTCGCGCCAGGCCATTTTCAGGAGCCAGCGCAGCCGCAGCGGTCGCTTTCCGGGTAAATGTATGATAGTATCGGACACGGTATCTTGTTATGGAGTGAGGGGTTTGGGTGAAGCAGCGATTTACAAGTTCAGTTGTTACCCTTTATTAACCAGAGAGGTAACCTCGTCTGAGACCACCGTGCCGCCTTTAATGCGGATGATACGGTCTGTCTTAGCGGCCAGTTCCAGGTCATGCGTCACCAGCACCAGTGTGGTGCCAGCCTCCCGGTTCAGGTCGAAGAGCAGCTTCTCCACGCGCTCTCCGGTCTCCTCGTCCAGGTTACCGGTGGGCTCGTCCGCAAAAAGTATGGCCGGCCTGTTGGAGAAGGCCCGCGCCAGCGAAACCCGCTGCTGCTCCCCGCCGGAAAGCTGGGTAGGGTAATGGTCGACCCGCTCCGCAAGGCCCACGCGGGCCAGCAAATCCATCGCCTGCTGCTGCACATTGCGCTCACCACGCAGCTCCAGGGGCACCATCACGTTCTCCAGAGCGGTGAGCGTGGGGATAAGCTGGAAGTTCTGGAAAATAAACCCCACATACTGGTTGCGCACCTGCGCCCGCTCGTCCTCCGAAAGGTCGTCTAGTTTGATGCCATTCAGTATAACGGATCCGGAAGAGGCCCTGTCGAGGCCGGCCGAAAGGCCCAGTAGCGTGGTCTTACCGCTGCCGGAAGGTCCCACTATAGCACAGACATCTCCGGCCTCTAAGGAAAAATTTATACCTTGCAGCACCGTCAGGTGTCGGTCGCCGCTGTCGTAGGTCTTCTTCAGGTCTTTAATTTCAAGTATGGTAGGCACTTTGATCTGTTTGGTTTTAGGTTGATGTAGCAAGGGGCCCGTGCAAAGTATAACGCTACAGGCGCATCCTCCGAACAAAATAACTCTTTGGGTACGTTATAGGTTTAGCACAAGGCAAGTATAAATTTAGGAAAAAATAAACGATGACGATAAAGAATCAATTTTTAACCCTCGCAGTGGCGGCCCTAGTCACCTTGTACGGTTGCAGCGAAGGCCAGCCAAATGAGCAAGTAGCTGCGGAGAAAGAGACGCGTGCCGCCGCCGGTGCCGATGCAAAAGCTGAGGCGGAGACGCAGATCATCCTTTTCTTCGGCAACAGCCTTACGGCCGGCTATGGGCTGGATAAGCCTGACCTGGCGTTCCCGGGGCTTATACAGCAGCGCATCGACTCTCTGGATTTGCCCTACAAGGTGGTGAATGCCGGCTTGAGCGGCGAAACCACGGCTGGAGGCAAGAGCCGCATCGATTGGCTGCTGAAGAAACAACCAGTCGACGTTTTTGTACTGGAGTTAGGCGCCAACGATGGCCTCCGCGGCATTTCCACGGAAGAAACGTATGCAAACCTCAAGGCCATCATCCAGAAAGTGCGCGCCAGCAACCCGGATGTAAAGATCATACTTACAGGTATGCAGATGCCGCCAAGTATGGGCCAGAAGTATTCAAAAGATTTCCGGGAGGTGTTTACGCGTGTGGCCGAGGAGGAGAACGTGGCGCTGGTCCCTTTCCTACTGGAAGGCGTGGGCGGTGAGGCTGACCTGAACCAGGGCGATGGCATCCATCCGACAGAGGAGGGACAAAAGATCCTGGCCAAGAACGTTTGGGAGGTGCTGGGGCCGATCTTGCAGGAAGAAACGGTCGCCACAGAAGTATAAATTTGGGCTAGTCTGAAAAAAATCAGAAATATTTAGCCGTTATGTAACCTTCTAAAACCACTCCCGTTATTAAGTATGGCTAAAAGTTGAAAATTTGATTTTCATAACACGAAACGGCTCCTCATCTCTGGGGAGCCGTTTCTGATTTTAGAGGTTTGTCAAAGCGACTATTCTTCCGCCACCTCAGACTTCATCTTCTCTGAAAGTATAAACGAGGCCCCTTTCTGTACCACCTGCGCGTCCAGGGGCAGTACTTCCTCTAAACGGACTTCGGTAAAGCCATTTTCTGTGACGCCCGTCTCCACAGGTATCATCTTGAAGGTGTTTTCGCTGAGCTGCTGAAAGACGTAAGCTTTATTCCTGTACAAGACGATCGCCTCTTCCGGAACCGAGAGCGCAGTATGCTTACCCGTCAGGATATGGCCGTTGATGTACATGCCCGGCAGCAGGCCTTTGTTCTGGTTATTCTTTATCTCGGCGTGCACCGGCACCACGCGGGTTTCCCCCTCAAACGATTTGCCGATGGCGAAGATTTCTGCCTCTACCTCCTTCCCTGACACGTTTGGCAGCGAAAAGACCACCTTCTGCCCTTTCTCCAGCTGTGAGAAATCTTTCTCAAACACATTCAGGTCCAGGTGCAGGTGCCTGTCGTCAATAATCTGCAGCACAGGCTGGTTTGGCTCCGCAAACGTACCCAGGTTAATGGCGATGGATTGCACGTAGCCCGAAATAGGGGCCGTGAGGTTGAGGGTGCGCGTGATGCGCCCGTTCTCTACGTTCTTAGGCGAGATGCCCAGCGTTTGCAACTGCTCCCGCAGTGAATTCAGCTTTGCCTCCAACACTTTTACTTCGCTGGTGGCCTGCTGGTACCTTCGCAGGGCGCCAACCTGTTCCTCCGAAAGCATTTTCTGGCGCTCATACTCCTGCCGCGCCATCCCAAGCTGGCTGCTCGCCGAGAGGTAAGCCTCCTGCAATTGTAGCAGTTCCGGGTTCTCGATGGTGGCCAGCACCTTTCCTTTCTGTACAAAATCACCTTCAATCACGTGGATGCTGCGTACCATGCCCCCTATCAGCGGGCTGACACTGGCCATCCCCTGCGGCGGCAACGACAGTTGGCCTTTTGCAGGCACACGGGCAGAAAGGGTTCGCTCCTCCAGGGGGCCTACCTCCACCTGGCTCACCTGCTGCATTTGCTGGGAGAACTGTACGACATCTGGTTCTGTGGCTACAGTGGGGGCTTCTGCTGCTGCTGTCTCCGGCTTGGTCTGCGTTTGCTCGGAACAAGCGGTAGTGAAAAGTATGGCAGCGAGTGCTGCCGGTATTATATATTGTCTCATGTTTATTCTTCTCCGGTTAAATACTGTAGGTTGATGATGCTCTG
Organism: Pontibacter kalidii; assembly: GCF_026278245.1. Classification (NCBI taxonomy): domain Bacteria; kingdom Pseudomonadati; phylum Bacteroidota; class Cytophagia; order Cytophagales; family Hymenobacteraceae; genus Pontibacter; species Pontibacter kalidii. Next base: position 1,600,367 of record NZ_CP111079.1, read on the forward strand.
GTTATAGTGCAGGAGGGCGTTGAGGTATTGCAGGCGTAGCGTATAGGCCTGCTCCATGGCCTGCACAAACTCCACATAATCTACCTCTCCTAGCCTGAAGCTGATGTCAGCGGCCTTCTCGAGCTGGGCTGCCTGTTGCAGCGCCCCCTGCTCGTAATACAGGAGTTGCTGCGCCTGCTTCTCCAGCTCCTGCAGCGCGTTCTTCAGGTCGGCTTCGAGGCTACGCTCCCGCGCCTCCGCTTGCTTCTCTACCGCCTGCTCATGCAGACGTGCGGCCGTAATCCGAGATTTCTGCGCCCCAAACCATAGCGGCACCGAAATGCCGGCCTCCACGCCTGTGAAGCGGTCGGAGTTGCCGTAAACCCGTGACGGGTCCAGCGCCGGGCTCTCGCCGATAAATGTCTGGTTGAAGTAGCCGATGCTAAAGTCGGGCAGCAGCCTTGCTTTTTCAAGCTTGGTCTCCTGCTGGGCCACCTGTACCTCGCTCTGCAGCAGCTGCAGCCATACGTGTGCGGTGGATGTGTCGGTTAATACTTCGGATGTATACTTCTGCTGCGGGGCCACGACAAAGCTAATAGCCCCCTCTGGGGCGTTCAGCAGCTGGCGAAGGCGTGTTTCGGCCATCGTTGCGTCAGCGGTGGCCTGCGCCAGCTCGGCTTTCATGCCCAGGCGCTTGGCCTCGGCTGTGGCCCGCTCCAGGGCACCCGTCTCGCCGGCGCGTTCCCTTACCCGGGCAGCCCGCTCGAAATTCGCGTAAAGCGAGTCCTGTGCCAGTATAAGCTGGCGCCTGGCCTGCATGTGCTGCCATTGCTCGAAAGCAAGCTTTACGTCGCGCAGCACCTGCCGCTCCGTCAGCCGTTGTCTTATCTCCGCCTGAGAGGCATGCGCATCAGCTAGTCTGGCCTGCCGCCCGTACACGGTCGGGAATGCGAACTGCTGCGTCACGGTGATCTCCTCATCTGTCTCCGCGGTGCTCACCTGGCCGCGCTTATAGTTCAGGCTGGTTTTGGGCAGGTCATAGGCCGCTCCCTTCAGGGCCCTTTGCCGCTCGGTTTCCAGCTGTGCGGCACGAAGCGTGGGGTTGTTCTCCCGCGCGTATTGCAGCGCGCCCTGCAGGTCCAGCTGCTGCGGCGCCTCCTGCGCCTGTGTGGAAAGCCCACCGCCAAAGTATAAACCTATACTTAAGAGAAGCAGCACAACCGGGTGTACCTTAAAAGCTTGTGTTTTCTTCTCCTCTCTGGATGTAAAGATATAGTAGAGCACTGGCAGCACCACCAGCGTCAGCAAAGTAGAGGTCACCAAGCCTCCGATCACGACAGTAGCCAGTGGCCGCTGCACCTCGGCCCCCGCTGATCCGGAAAGCGCCATCGGCAGGAAGCCAAGCGCTGCCACAGAGGCCGTCATAAGCACCGGACGAAGGCGCACGGTTGTGCCCTCGATTACCCGTTCATACACATTGTCCCACCCCTCGCGCTTCAGCTGGTTCAGGTAGCCGATCAGCACGATGCCGTTCAGCACCGCCACGCCGAACAAGGCAATGAAGCCAACACCGGCCGATATACTGAACGGCATATCGCGCAGCCAGAGGGCAAAGATACCGCCGATCGCAGCCAGTGGTATGGCCGTGAATATGAGCAGCCCCTGTTTCATCGACCTAAACGTAAAGTACAGCAACACCAGGATGAGCAGCAACGCTGCCGGCACCGCGATCTGCAGGCGCTGCTTGGCGTTTACCAGGTTCTCGAACTGGCCCCCGTAGGTGATGTAGTAGCCGGCCGGCAATTTTAGCTCCCGCTCCAGTTTTAGCTTCACTTCCTCCACAATCGACTCTACATCGCGATCGCGTACGTTAAAGCCAACTACAATGCGGCGGCGGCCTTCCTCGCGGGAAATCTGCATCGGGCCATTCTCCACGCGGATGTCGGCCACCTGCAGCAGCGGCACCTGCCCGCCGTTCGGCAGCGGCACGAAGAGATCTTCGATATCGTTCAGGTTCTGGCGGTAGTCCTGCTGCAAGCGCACCACCAGGTCAAAGCGGCGATCCCCCTCGTATACCGATCCTGCGGTTTCGCCGGCAAAAGCGGTGCGCAGCACGCGGTTCACATCCATCACCTGCAGGCCATACTGGGCCAGGCGCTCGCGCCTGTACTCCACCACAATCTGCGGCAATCCCGTTACTTCCTCCACAAACAGGTCCTGCGCACCCTGTACTGGCCGAATCAAGCGCTCTGCCTCGCTTGCCAGTGCACTCAGCTCGTCCAGGTCCTCGCCGTAGATCTTAACGGCCACATCCTGTCGGGCACCGGTGATCAGCTCGTTGAAGCGCAGCTGGATAGGCTGCTGGAAGCCATAGTTCACGCCCGGCAGTACCTGCAGCGCGGAATCCATCTTGGTGGCCAGTTCCTCACGGGTGCTGGCGCTAGTCCATTCCTCGCGCGGTTTGAGCAGGATCATTACATCAGCAGCCTCTATGGGCATGGGGTCTGTCGGAATCTCGGCCGTACCTATTTTTCCGATCACTTCCTTCACCTCCGGGAAATTCTTTTGCAGTATCTCGCTGGCCTTAAGGGTGGTTTGCACCGTTTGCTCAAGCGATGCCCCGGGCACCAGGCGCAGGTCCATGGCAAAGTCGCCTTCATCCAGCTGCGGAATAAACTCACCCCCCATGCGGCTGAATACTACCAGGCTGACGGCGAGCAGGCCTAGCGCCGTACCCAGGACCAGGGCTTTGCTGCGCAGGGCAAATTTAATGACCGGCTGGTAGTAGTGCATGATCTTTTCCATGAGGCGGTCAGAGATGTTGCGCTTGTGCTTTGTCTTTTTGCTCAGGATCAGTGTGGAGATCATGGGCACGTAGGTAAGCGAGAGGATGAGCGCGCCGATAATGGCAAAACTTACCGTTTGCGCCATCGGCCGGAACATCTTGCCCTCAATGCCTACCAGCGCCAGAATAGGTAGGTAGACGATCAGAATGATGATCATACCAAAGGCGGCGGAGTTCATAATCTTGGAGGCTGCGCTTTCTACTTCCAGGTCCATTTCTCGTTGGGTGAGTTTTCGGAGCGGCAGCTTGGCGTTCTTGGCCACGATAAAGTGCAGCACCGACTCCACAATGATGACTGAGCCGTCCACAATTAAACCGAAGTCGATTGCGCCCAGGCTCATCAGGTTGCCTGATACGCCGAAGAGGTTCATCATTGTAATAGCAAAGAGCATGGAGAGCGGAATAACGGAGGCCACCACCAAGCCGGCCCGCAGGTTGCCGAGCATGAGCACGAGCACAAACACTACGATCAGGCCCCCCTCTACCAGGTTTTTAATGACGGTGTTCACGGCTCTGTCGACCAGTTCACTGCGGTCGAGGTAAGCGTCGATCACCAGCCCTTCCGGCAGCGAAGCCTGGATAGTTTCTACCCGCTCCTGCACTGCCTTGATCACCTGAGAGGAGTTGGCGTCTTTATACATGAGCACGATGCCGCCCACCACTTCGCCTTCATTGTTGCGGGTAAGCGCGCCGTAGCGCACCGGATGGCCATACTTCACCTCGGCCACATCGCTTACCAGTACCGGCACACCGTTGCGGTTGTTGATCACAATCTGCTCAATGTCCTCGAGCTCACTCACCATGCCCAGGCCCCGGATAAAGAACGCGCTGTTGTTCTTCTCGATGTAGGCGGCGCCGGTGTTTTCGTTATTCCTGCTGATAGCCTCCAGCACGTCGGGCACGGTTAGGTTCAGGCTGCGGAGGCGGTCCGGGTTCAGGGCTACCTCATACTCTTTCAAAAAGCCGCCAAAGCTACTCACGTCAGCTACGCCGGGCGTGCCGAGCAGCTGCCGGCGCACGATCCAGTCCTGCACGGTGCGCAGCTCCATAGGACTATACTCCTTGTCGCTGCCTTCCTTCACGTGGATGGTGTACTGGTAAATCTCCCCGAGGCCGGTGCTGACAGGGGCCATTTCCGGTGTGCCCACTCCGGGTGGGATCTCTTCTACGGCCAGATCGAGGCGTTCTTTGATGAGCTGGCGGGCCAGGTAAATGTCTACGCCGTCCTCAAAGACAACGGTAATAACAGATAGACCAAAGCGCGACACCGAGCGCATCTCGATGGCATCGGGCACGTTGGCCAGGGCAATTTCTATGGGTGTGGTGATAAAGCGCTCTACCTCCTGGGCAGCCAGCGTGGGCGAGGAAGTGACCACCTGCACCTGGTTGTTGGTGATGTCGGGCACGGCATCTACGGGTAGTTTGGTAAGGTTGTAAATACCCACCACTACCAATGCCAGCACCATCAGCCCCACCACCAGTTTATTATGAATGGAGAAACTAATAATCTTTTGAAACATGATATGCAGTTTAATTCTTAGGATTGACAGCCCGGAATAGCATATTGCTGCCGCACAATGGATCGCCTGTGCGGCACCAGCAAAGTATAAATCCAGTCAGAGGAGTTTTATACTTACTCCGGGGAAAGAAGAAATTAAACGAGCTGCCGTGGCGGGTGCCACAGCACAAAGGCAATGTGTTTTTCCTGCTCCGCCGCCAGCTGCACTGGCTTTGCCTGCGGTTCTACAAATGTTCTGAAGACCAGCTGCGTGAACTCGTTTGTCACTGTCAGGGTAGCGCAGCAGGTGCAGGCGCAGAAAACCGGGCAGGTATCTTCATGGAAAGGGCTCTCGCCGGTGGTGTGGGCGGGGTCCACTACCTGCTGGGCGTGCTCATGCTCAGACATTATTATGTCCGTGCATGGCTGCCAGGCCATCCAAAACATAATAAGCGACATGAGCAGTGTTGCGGTCCTCATGAAGGCAAAAGTAAGGCACAGGGCTCATAAATCCATACTTATTACTCATTCAGCCTCAAACTAAAGGGATGTCTTCAAAATTTTATAGTTGATATTTAGGTATTTATAGCCTACGTTTTGGGCATCACAAAAAAAAGATGAAAATTTATACATCCTCAGGCAACCACACCATGGCTACCCTGCATCTAAAGGGTAAAGAGCAACCAAACGCTCCTCTTGAAAACGGAAGACAACTATAGATTAAACCTTTACAAAGCGTGACAGAAGCAGAACTGATAGCAGGGTGCCAACGGGCAGACGGGAAGGCACAGAAGTTCCTGTACGAGCGCTTTGCCTCGCAGATGTATGGCGTTTGCCTGCGCTACCTGAAGAACCAGATGGATGCAGAGGAGGCGCTGCTGAACGGGTTTATGAAGATCTACCAGCACGTAGACCGTTTCGAGGGCAAAGGCAGCTTTGAGGGCTGGGTGCGTCGGATTATGGTGAACGAGGCACTGGCTTTTCTGCGCAAAAAGGAGCCGCTGCACCTGGCCATGGAAGACACCTATATACAGGTGGCCACCCCAACCGGTGCCGACCACGATCTGGCCGAGGGCGAGTTGCTGGAGCTGCTGGGAACTTTACCCGCGGGCTACAGGGCAGTTTTTAACCTGTATGCCATAGAAGGATATGCACACAAGGAGATAGCTGATATGCTCGGGATTACCGAGGGCACTTCAAAGTCGCAGTTGAGCAAGGCACGCGCCATGCTGCAACGCAGGCTGGAGGGGCAGGAAGCTATCGCCAGTTAAAGAAGGAGGACGAAAGATGAAACCAGAAGACATAGACAAGTTATTTAAGGAGCGGCTGGGTAATACCTCTCCCACCCCTCCCGCCGACCTCTGGAACCGCCTGCAGGCACGCATGGAGGATGAGGGAGAAAAGCCTCTTGCACTGCTGACGCCGGAGGCGGAGCAGCAGAAAAGCGGCAAGCAGCGTTTTATGTGGATCTACTCCTCCGTGGCGGCCACGTTGTCGCTGCTACTGGCAGTAGGTCTGGTGTTCTATAACATCAACACGGGCACGCCGGAGATCAACGGGGCCATCACCAAGTATGATAGCACGCTGCCAGAGCATAGGCCAGACGTGGAGCCTATACGTATACCTGCGCCAGAGGCAACCTCTATGGAGGGTATGATGGCCCAGAAGGAGGCCTCCGAAGCAGATTTGCCAGGAACAGAAAAAAAGCTATCCCCCCAGGCAACCGACGCGGCAACGTCTGCATCTACCCTTGCAAAGGAACCTGTTAAACAGCGAGCCATCGCCAAGGCTACACCTAAAGCGGTGCAGCAACTCCACCCGGCTAATGCTCCTGTAAAAAAGGCACCTAAGGAAGATGTGCAGCCGGCCATCGCAGCCAATATAACACCAGGAGTACCTGCCGCAGCTGTGGAACCGGTAACAAAGCCTGCAGCCGTTGCCAGCGCCAACCTCAACGCCGAGCCAGTGGAGATCATTATCAAGCGAGCTGTTGCTACCCAAACGTCCTTGCCGCAAGAGACGGAGCAGCCTGGCAGCGGCAACAGCAGAAAGGCACTGGCCAAGAACATCTTCAAGCAGGTGCGTAACCTGGCCTCCGGCGATGGCGTGGAGCTGGAGGAACTGGGCATCCGGGCCGACCGGGTAGCACTGGAAACACAGATCGGCAAGCAGAAAATCTCAAAAGTGATCAATCTCTAAACCCAACAACATGAAACGGATACTACTACTCGTACTGGCCATTTGCATGGCCGCCGCTACCGGTGTGTCTGCCAAAGGCGGCAACACCCTGAAAGAGCGACTCAATGCCACCGAACAGGATACTATTGTGGTGAAAATGGCTAACGGCGCCACCATGATCCTGCACCTGGAGAATATGCAGCAACTGCAGGCTTTCCAGAACTACAGCCTCGACTCGCTGATGCGGGAACTGACCAAATACGTGGAGCGCGTAGACCAGATGGAGAGCTCCAACCAGGCGTCGAAGGAGATGACCGTGACCTTTAACAGGTCGGAGGCGGAAGGTGGCCAGGGGGAGCAGGTGACCATTACGGTGCAGGAAGAGGACCCGCAGACGGGCAAGGTAAAGAAGGAGACGCATGAGGTGGTCCTCAACAAGGTCTTTAAGATAAAGGTGGACGTGGAGGAAGACGGAGAGAACACCACCGTGAACGTGGACATGCCGACGCGGCACGAGCGCGACAGTCTCCGCCAGGTGAGAGAGGTAGAGTCCTATAAGGCAACCAACGTCGGCTTTGACATGGACCTGGGCTTTAACGCCTTCACCGAGCAGGGCCGCAGCATGGCGGACCTGAGGCCGTGGGGATCGCGTTACGTGAGCCTGAACATGCGCCTCAAGTCGCAGATTGGTGGCCGCAAGAGCCCGTTCCACCTGGTGTCCGGCCTGGAGTTCGCCTTCAATAACTACATGTTCGAAGATGACATCGTGGTGGAGGACATTGATAACGTGACTTATTTCACGGTGGACCCGGAGCGAAACTTCGAAAAATCAAAACTGACCCACTCCACGGTGAACCTGCCGCTGATGGCCACGCTGGAGTTTAAGCGAGACAACGGAAAGGATGGCTTTACGATCGGTGCCGGTCCGTTTGTAGGCTACCGCCTGGGCAGCCATACCAAGTTAAAGTATGAAGAGGACGGCAAGACCGAGAAAGACAAGACCCGCGACAGTTTTAACCTCAGCGATTTCCATTACGGTGTGGAAGGCGTGATTGGGTACGGTGGACTGGATCTGTTCGCCAAGTATAACATGAATGACCTGTTCAAGGATAACCGCGGTCCGAACACAAACGTGATCAGCTTTGGCGTGAGGTTGTTCTACTAACGTATAAAAGTGTTTTTTAGTAAGGTGAGAAAAAGAGGAGCTGTAGCAGGCTCCTTTTTTGTTTTAACTGTTGCGCCTGAAGTTATCGATGATGATGGCAGTTGCCGTGGCCACGTTCAGCGACTCTGCCCCCCCGAAAGCCGGAATCTTGATGAGCTGATTCACCTGCTGCGCCACCTCGGGCCGGATGCCGTTGGCCTCGTTCCCCAGCACCACAATCCCCTCGGGCTTGAGCTGCATGCGGTGCAGGTTCTCGCCGTTTAGGGCGGCGCCATAGATCTTATACTTGCCGGTGTGCTGCTGCAGCCAGCCCGGTAGATCGAGGTAGTATACCCGGATGCGCGTAAACGAGCCCATGGTAGAGGAAATCACCTTCGGGTTGTAAAAGTCGGCGCAGTTTTCGGAGCAGACCACGTGTTTGATGCCGTACCAGTCGGCGATGCGTATGATGGTGCCCAGGTTGCCGGGGTCGCGGATGTCATCGAGGGCGATGACCAGCTCGGACGGGCTGATTTGCAGTGGCGGTAGCTGCCTCATATTTGCCACGGCCAGGGCGGCGTTGTTACTCGAAAACGTGCCGGCTTTTACGAGCTCCTCCTCGGTCACCACGTCGTATTTTAAACCTTTGGCAAGGAGAGCGGTATGTTCCCGTAGGAAGTCCTCGGTCACGAAAAGGTGCTGCAGCGCAAAGTCTGACTGTACTAATTCCAGCACACTTTTGGCTCCCTCCACCACAAAGGCTTGGTGTTGGTTGCGGTATTTTTTTACTTGCAACGATTTAATATACTTTACAACTGCTTTCGACAACATAGCTGGTACACGTTTGAGATCACGATTATACATAGCCGCCCTGAGTTTTGCAATGCTGGGCTTGAACGCCTGCATCCCGACAAAGAACCTGGGCGAGGGCGAGAAGCTGCTTGTAAGTATGGAGCCAAAGGGGCTGGAATCCGTGGATCCGTCTGCCATTCAGAACCTTTACCAGCAACGGCCCAACCGCATGGTGCTGGGCTCCACCCCCTACCTGGCGCTTTACAATTTCGGCAAAAAGTTTTATGATCCGCAAAATATTCGGGAGCGGATAGCGAAACAAGAGAAACGGATGGCCACCAAGATACAGGAGGCCGGCACCGACTCCGTGAAAGTAAACAAGCTGCGCAACAAGTATAACGCACGGGTAGAGCGCCTGGAGGATAAACTACAGGAAGGCAATTTTGTGATGCAGTTGGGCGAGCCTCCCGCCATTTACGACTCGCTGCGCATGCAGGAGACGATGGAGCAGATCGAGATTTACCTGAATTCGAAGGGCTACTTTAACCACAGCGCTGATTATTCCAAGCAGGTAAAGAAGGATAAACTCCTGTACATCGACATCAACATCGAGGAAAACCAGCCTTACCGCTACGCGGAGCTTAGCTACGATATAGAAGACCCGCGCATCCTGCAGATCGTGAAGCGCAGCGAGCCCCGCTCGCTGCTGCAGCTTGAAGAACGCTACGACGAGGAGCAGCTGACGTTGGAGCGCGACCGCCTGTATGAGTTGCTGAAGAACCGCGGCTACTATGACTTCGCCCGGGCCTACATAGAGTTTGAGGTGGACACCAGTTATGCCCAGAACACCGCCCGCGTCAAGACCATCATCGAAAGCCCCGAGCAGGACTCGACGCACAAAGTATACACCATAAAGGATGTATACTTTAAGACCGATGCAGACCGCTTCGGTATCCCGCGCGACACGGTGGAGTATAATGGCATAAAGTACGTGGCCTATAACCACAAGTACAGCCCGCTGATCCTGGACAAGAAAATCGATATCTACCCAGGCCAGCGCTATAGCCAGCTCCGTACGTTAACGACGCAGCGCAGGCTTTCCGACCTGGATGTTTTCCAGTTCAACAACGTGTTCTATAACAAGGTAGAAAGTCCCACTGATTCAACTTATGAGTTAATTGCCCTGGTGAATGCATTGCCCGCCAAGAAGTTTCAGGAGACGGCGGAACTGGGGATGAACTTTACCGAGAAGCGGCCCGGTCCTTTCTCCAGCCTGACGCTGCGCGTGCGCAACGTTTTCGGAGGGGCCGAGAACCTGGACTTCGGCATCAGGGGCGGCATAGAGTACCAGGCCAGCCTCAGCGACCCGGACCAGGCCGTGATGATCAAGGAATTTGGGGCAAACACCTCTTTGTCGTTCCCGGTGATACTTTTCCCGTTCACGAACAAGAACCTGCTTTCGGAGTTCAGCCCCCGTACACGCTTTAGTACCGGCTACAACAGTGAGGACCGGCAGGAGTATGTGCGGTCTACTTATGAGCTGGGGCTTGATTACATCTGGCAACGGTCCCGCAGCCCGCTGCAGCCGCCGGTCATGCAGTTCATCCTTTCGCCCGTCAACTTTAACATCGTGCAGGGCGACATCAAGGACCAGGAGTTCAGAAGCAGGCTGGAGAATAACAGCACCGGCAGCCGTTCCCTGCTCGGCAGTTTCGACGATGGTATCATCTCCTTCGTGGGCTTTAACTTCATCTACAACACCAACGACTTTACCCAGACCCGCAACGCGCACTTCTTCCGCACTTTAGTGGAACTGGGTGGCCTGACGAAGGAGCTCGGCCTGAACCTGGACATCAACAACCTGCGCACCTATCAGTACGGCCGCATTAACCCGGACTATCGCCGGTACATCCCTTTGGGCGGGCAGCGCTATTTTGTGTACCGCATCAACGCAGGCGTCGCATCCCCTATGTTCAGCGGCAATACGCTACCGTACGATAAGTTCTTCTTTGCTGGTGGGGCCTCCAGTGTGCGGGCCTGGCAGTCGCGTCGCCTGGGGCTGGGCTCTTATGCCGCACTTACAGTGGTAGAGGATGAAGAGGGCAATAAGAAGATCGTACGCGATTACAACCTCGAGCAGCCCGGCGAGGTGCTGTTGGAGGCTAACCTGGAGTATCGCTTTAACATGTTCAGCTTTATTAACGGTGCCTTTTTTGTGGATGCCGGCAACGTATGGCTGCTGGAGCCGAATCAAGGCCGGCCTGGTGCTGATTTCCAGTTCAACCGATTTTACAAGGAGCTTGCCGTAGGCACAGGGTTCGGCCTCCGCTTCGACCTTTCGGTGCTTATCCTGCGCTTCGACTTCGCCACCAAAGTATACGATCCGGCTCAGTGGAAAGAGGACCGCTTCGTGCTCCCCAGGTTTAATCTGACCGACTTCTTTACCCGCAACAACCAGAGTACCCTGCAGATTGGCATCGGCTATCCTTTCTAAGGCTGCTGGTTAGGGTCGATACCCTAAGTTATGCTGATTTTGAAACGTAGGGTACAACCTGACACAGGTGTCCAACCGGATACGCATCGTGCGTGAGAGTCTTCAGACTAGATTTTACGTATCGACAAAAGCCTCCATCCCTACCTTATAAAAGGCAGGGATGGAGGCTTTTAGTTGTTGCAATATAAATGTATACTTTGCTGCTATTTATACTTAGTAGTTTAGCAGTTCCTCCATCTGGGCGGCTACCTTGTCCGGGTTGGGCAGCATCATCTTCTCCAGCTCCACGTTCAGCGGAACAGCTGGCAGGTTAGCGGCACCCAAGGTATAAATCGGTGCGTCCAGCTGCTGGAAACAGTCTTTCGACAGGCGACCGGCCAACGATTCGGCAAAGGAGTTCATGAGCGGCTCCTCCGTGAGCACCAGCGCTTTGCCGTGGCGTTCTACCGAGGTGCGGACCGTTTCATAATCCAGCGGGTTGAGCGTACGCAAGTCCACGATCTCTACACTGCCGGGAAACTGCTTGGCGGCTGTCTTGGCCCAGTACACGCCCATGCCATAGGTGATCACAGTCATGCTGTTGCCCTTTCGTATTTCTTGTTCGCTGGCTTGTTGCACAATGTTGGCTTTGCCCAGCGGCAGGATGTAGTTCTCATCCGGTTCTATGGTTTTGGCATCCTCGGTGCCCGGTACTTTGGACCAGTACAAGCCTTTATGCTCCAGCATCACCACCGGGTTGGGGTCCAGGAAAGCGGCTTTCATCAGGCCTTTCATATCGGCAGCGTTGCTGGGGAACACTACTTTTATGCCCCGGATGTTGAGCAGCGTGGATTCTATACTTCCCGAGTGGTAGGGGCCGCCGCCGCCGTAGGCCCCGATGGGTACGCGGATAAGCGACTGAACCGGGAACTTGCCGTTGCTCAGGTAGCAGCTCTTGGACAGTTCCTCCACCAGCTGGTTAATGCCCGGCCAGATATAATCGGCAAACTGTATCTCCACGATCGCTTTTGCCCCTACCGCAGACATACCAGCCGTTGAGCCTACGATATACGCCTCCTGAATCGGGGTGTTGAACACGCGGGCATCGCCATACTTATTAGCCAGCAAGGCGGCCTCGCGGAACACGCCTCCTAATTTCCCGCCGACATCCTGGCCATAGAACAGGGCCTCGGGGCAGGTTCTCAGAATATCATCCACCGCATGCAGTGCGGCATCCACCATAATGACTTTGTCAGCTCCTTTCGGGCTGCGCTCGCCTTTCTCCTCGGTTACTGGTGTTGGGGCGAACTCATGTGTGCTAAAGGAGCTGGGATCCGGGTATGGGGCGTTCAGGGCACGCTCGTAGTCGGCGGCTACCGTGCTCATGGCCTCCTGCTCCAGCAGTTTCACCTCGTCTACCTCCAGGCCGGCACCTATAAGCAGCTCCCGCAGTTTCGGGATCGGATCGTCGACGCTGTGCTGCTGCAGGTTCTCGCCCCTGTACCACTCCCGGCGCACCCCGGAAGTATGGTGACCCAGCAGCGGCACTTTGGCATGCACCAGTATAGGGCGGCGCACCTTGCGGGCATACTCTATCGCCACGCGCATCCCCTCGTAGGATTCCTCAAAGTCAGAGCCGTTCACGCGCAGGCGCTCCATGCCTTTAAAACCGGCGGCGTACTCAAAGGCGTCCATGGCACGCATCTCCTTTCCCGTGGCTGATATGCCCCAGTCGTTGTCCTGCACCAGGTAAATAATCGGCAGCCCCTTGAGCACCGCCATCTGAAAGGCCTCGGCCACCTCTCCCTCCGTTATGGAGCCGTCTCCCAGCGAGCAGAGCACAATGGGCTTCTCCTCGCCCTGCAGCAGCCCCTGCCCTTCCAGGTACGCCAGACCGTGCGCCATGCCCGTGGCCGGAATGGCCTGCATGCCGGTGGCCGAGCTTTGGTGCGGGATCGTCGGGAAACCCTCTCTTCGAAGCGAGGGGTGGCCGTAGTAGGTGCGGCCGCCGGAGAAGGGATCATCGGCCTTGGCCATGAGCTGCAGCATGAGCTCGTAAGGCTGCAGCCCCATGCCCAGCAGCATGGATTCATCGCGGTAGTAAGTAGCGGCGTAGTCGTGTGGCTTGAGCTGCAGGGCTGCGGCCAGCTGTATGGCTTCGTGGCCGCGCGAGGTGCTGTGCACATACTTGCTGCAGATCGCCTTGTTCTCCTCATAAGTGTCTGCCATGGTTTTGGCAGTAAGCATCAGTCGGTAAGCCTTTTTTAATAATTCCAGATCGAGTTTAGTGGCTTCCAGGGTTTGTTGTGACATAGGTAGCGTTAAGGTTTGCTCTAAGTTACAAACTTTCTTCTTTTAAGTAAAGTGAGAAATGGGTTCGGTAGAGCGCGTAGAATTAGGTACTTTTGTGTTACCAATAACAATAGACTACTTGACAAAAGACATAAGATACTTGTTAGGTTTAAAGAGGTGTTGTTTCGTTATCAAATAGTCTTTGTTTGATTGGTAGCGTTGTTTTGGAATGAAAATCCGAAGCAGCGGATGGGCTATCCTTTGTCTTTTGTCAAATAGTCCTTTGTCAAAATCTTTACTAATAGCTGCGAAAAAATGTTCAGAGAAAAAGTTGAGGCGTTCATGCGCCAGTTCCAGGCGGACCTTTGCCATGCTCTAGAAACCTGCGACGGCGGGGCTACTTTCACCTCCGATGTGTGGGAGCACGAAGGCGGCGGCGGCGGTACTTCGCGCGTGATTGAAGACGGTCATGTGCTGGAGAAAGGCGGCGTTAACTTTTCGGCGGTTTCCGGCGAGTTGTCACCTCAGTTTCTGAAGGCGCTGCAGATGCCTGATCCGAATTACTTTGCTACGGGGGTGTCGGTGGTGATGCACCCGCACAGCCCCATGGTGCCCATCACGCACATGAACGTGCGCTATTTTGAGGCAGGCAACGGGCAGGCCTGGTTCGGCGGGGGCATCGACCTGACGCCAATCTTCGTGGACGTGAAGCAGGCAAGGGAGTTCCATGAGCAGATGAAGGCCGTTTGTGATAAGCACCACCCGAGCTATTACCCGGAGTTTAAGAAGTGGGCCGATGATTATTTCTACAACGAGCACCGCGACGAGACCCGCGGCGTGGGCGGCATCTTCTTCGACAGGTTAATGGAAACCGATGAGATCAGTCTGGAGGACCGCTTTGCCTTCGTGCGGGATGTGGCCTACGCCTTCATCCCTTTTTATACTTCCATCATCAACCAAAACCGAGACCTGCCTTACGGGGAGCGGGAAAAGCAGTGGCAGCTGATACGCCGTGGCCGCTACGTGGAGTTTAACTTGGTGTATGACCGCGGCACCAAGTTCGGGCTGCTGACCAAGGGCAGAATCGAGTCCATTCTGATGAGCCTGCCGACGCATGCCTCCTGGGTGTACAACTTTATACCCGAGCCGGGCAGCTCCGAGGAGCAGACGCTGGGCTACCTGAAAAAGGAAATCGACTGGATAAACATAGCTGAGTAATGCTGGAGACGTTTAAGCAGCTGGACAGGGACCTGTTCATCCACCTCAACGAGATGCACAGCCCTATCTGGGATACCATCATGATCTTCATGTCGGACAAGTATGTCTGGATCCCCTTTTACCTGGGCCTGATCGGTTACCTGGCGTGGCGCTACCGCCGGCAAAGTATAGCCATGGTCCTGCTGGTGATCGCTGCCATCGGAGCCGCCGATTTTATCGCCTCCGGCCTGATGAAGCCCTACTTTATGCGCCTGCGCCCCTGCCACGACCCCGCGCTGGCCGAGGTGATCAATGTGGTGCAGAACTGCGGCGGCAAGTTCGGCTTCATCTCCTCGCATGCGGCCAACACGTTCGCGCTGGCCGTTTTCTTCAGCCTCGTGCTTTCGGAGCGATACCTGATCTTTAAGGTGCTGTTGCTCGCCTGGGCAGTTATTGTGACATACAGCCGTATTTACCTGGGCGTGCACTACCCCTCCGATGTGCTGCTGGGCGCACTGCTGGGCGCTGCACTGGCTTACCTGGCCTCCTTGGCTTATGGCCTCCTACTTAGACGTTACTCCTATTTCAGGCCCTAAACCTTTCCCGAAAACGGCTGTTTAAGCATAACCTAAACGGCAAACGGATTGCGGCTACTCCTCTATCATACTTTATTACTTCTACTGAACCTGCTGTGCCTGGCAACTCCTGCGGCGGCACAGTCGGTTTATACTTTGTCGGGGCGCGTGCTGGATGCCGAGACCGGCGAGGCACTGGCAGGGGCCGCTGTGGCGCTGAAGGAGCGCCCTTCGGCCGGAGCTATGACGGATGCCTCCGGCAGTTATAGCTTTGCTGCATATGAGGGCATGTATACCCTTGTGGTAAAGTATATTGGCTTCGAAACCCAGGAGCAGCCGGTACAGCTCAATCAGCCTGTAAGGATAACCGTACGACTCTCGCCCACTACCTACCAGGTGCAGGAAGTGCAGGTGGTGGGCGCGCGCAGCACTCCCCTCCACGAGACACCCCAGATGGGCCAGCTGGAGCTGCCGCTGGAGACGCTCAAAAGCCTGCCGGTACTCTTCGGAGAGGTGGATATCCTGAAAACGGTGTCGCTGATGCCAGGCGTGAAATCGGCTGGTGAGGGCAGCACGGGCTTTTACGTGCGCGGCGGTGGGGCCGATCAGAACCTGGTGCTCCTCGATAAGGCCACGGTGTACAATCCCGGCCACCTGTTCAACTTCTTCTCCGTCTTCAACAGCGACGCCATCGACCAGACCACCCTCATCAAAGGCAACATGCCGGCGCGCTACGGCGGCCGCCTGTCCTCTGTGCTCGACATCGGCATGAAAGAAGGCGATTTGACTGATTTTCGGGTGGACGGAGGCATTGGGCTGATCGCCTCGCGGCTGTCGGTGCAGGGCCCGCTGTTGGAGGACAAGGCCGCGTTTATACTTTCGAGTAGGCGCACCTACGCTGATGTGCTCATGAACCCCTTTCTCAAAAATACGGAGCAGGGCGGTGTCCCCTACTATTTCTACGACCTTAATGGAAAGCTAAGCTTTATACTTTCTGAGAAGGATAAGCTCTACTTGAGCGGCTACTACGGCCGGGATGTGGGGGAGCTAACGCTCTCGGAAGGCCGTTTCAAAGGGGATTTCTTCTGGGGAAACAGCAGCGCCACCGCCCGCTGGAACCATATTTTTAATGATAAACTAGTGTTGGATGTGTATGGGGTGATGAGCAAGTATGACTTCGAGTTCAACTGGGATTTTGGCGGCTTCACCACCGTGGCCCAAACCGGCGTGGAGGACTACAGCGCCAGCCTCGACTTTACCTATAAACCCGACGCGCGCCACCGCCTGCAGTACGGACTGCAGTATACGTACCACCAGCTCCTGCCCCGCGCCGGGGAGGCCGAGAGCGCCAGCGGCGAAATATTCGGCACCGCTCAGCTCCTCACCAAGTATGGCCACGAGTATGGTTTATACTTATCGGATGATATATACCTGACTGATAAATTGCTGCTTAGCCTCGGTATCCGAAACAGCTATTTTACCCAAACGGGGCCGTTTACTTTTTATCAATTTGATGAAAAACTGATGGCTACTGACTCAACGATGTATGGCTCCGGGGAGAAAGTGAAAACCTTCAGCGCCTGGGAGCCGCGGGTGTCGGCAAAGTATGAAATCAACACACGATCCTCCATAAAAGCGGCCTACTCTAGGTCTGCGCAGTACCTGCACCTGGTCTCGAATGCCTACACCACCTTGCCGCTGGATGTCTGGGCGCCGAGTTCGGCCATGGTGGAGCCGCAGCGGGCCACGCAGTATGCCCTGGGCTATTTCAGAAGTATAAGGGAAAACCAGTACGAGGGGTCCGTGGAAGTATACTATAAGGACCTGGAGAACCAGCTGGAGTACCGCGAGGGCTTTGCGCCCGCCCCCAGTAACCGCGACCTGGAGTATGAGTTTGTGAGTGGCAGTGGCAGATCGTACGGTGTGGAGCTGTTCCTGCGCAAGAACTACGGGCCGTTACAGGGGTGGTTTGGCTATACCCATTCCCGCACCACACGCACCTTCCCCGACCTGAATAACGGGCAGCGGTTCCCGGCCCGATATGACCGCCGCCACGACCTCTCTGTGGTGGGCAGCTACAAGTATAACGATCGATGGACCTTTGGCGGCAGCTTTGTGTACGGCACCGGCGAGGCCACCACGCTGCCTGTGCGGCGCTATTACCTGGAGGGCACGGTGAATTACCAGTACGGCGACCGCAACAGCTTTCGGATGCAGCCCACCCACCGCCTCGACCTTTCGGCCACACTGGAAGGCAGGAAATGGAAGAACATCGAAAACAGCTGGACCTTCTCCGTCTACAATGTATATGGGCGCCGGAACCCCTACTTATACTACATCGATAACGAGGGCAGCGCCTACGATTCGGGCGTTAAACTGCAGGCCAAGAAAGTCTCCATCGTACCGTTTCCCTTGCCTTCAGTTATCTTAAACTTTACCTGGAAGTAAGCTATGCGCAGACCCTACTTTATACTTGCCATACTTTGCAGCCTGCTGTTTTCTGGTTGTGAGGAGGATATCACCGTAGAGGTTCCGAAGGGTGAAGAGCAACTGGTGGTGGAGGGCCATATAGAACAGAATGCGCCACCGGTGGTCGTGCTTACCCGAACGGTCCCGGTTTTTACCGAAGTATCGGCGGAGGCGCTGGCGCAGAGCTTCGTGCACGATGCGCAGGTGAGCATAACCGTGGACGGGAAAAGCTACCCTTTAAAAGAAACACCCTCAGTTGCTTTATCAGAAGAGGTTAAGGAATTGATAGCCGTGCAACTAGGGCTTAGGCCAGCGCTGCTGAGCGCCAACGCGGGCTTTCTGTTTTATCTCTATACTTCGGAGGAGCTGAAAGGCGAACCGGGTAAAAGCTACCGGCTGCACATCAGCCACGAAGGGCGCGAGCTAAGCGCTGTCACTACAATTCCGCACCTCAATCCCCTCGACTCCATTTTTACGGTCCCGCATCCTAACCCGGAGGAAGACAGCCTGCGTCAGCTCTATTACCGCTACTCCGACCCCGACACACTGGGCAATACGGTACGCTACTTTACCAAGCGCAACAGCGAGCCGTTTTACCCCGGCCGCTTCGCCTCTGTTTTTTCGGACGAGTTCATTAACGGTGCCACCATCGATTACCCGCTGGACCGGGGGGAGCCTAAGGGTCAGGCAGAAGTAGACCTGGACCTCTACAGCTATTTCGGGAAGGGCGATACAGTAACGGTACGCTGGGCGGCTATCGATCAGGCGCATTACCGCTTCTGGTTCACGCTGGAAAACGAGCAGAACAACAACGGCAGCCCCATTTCCTCCCCCAACATCACGCAGTCTAACATACAGGGCGGCCTAGGCGTCTGGGGTGGCTATGGCGTAAGTTACCACACGCTGATCATCGAGTAATTAGGCAAGGGGCTCAAAGCTGTAGCCGCAGTTGTAGCAAAAGTTGGCCTCAGCCAAGTGCCCTTCGGTGTGGCAGTTAGGGCAGACACGGCTGTGCGACACTCCCAAACGCTCCGACCGCGACATCTCCACTGTCACGATGCCTGTGGGCACGGCGATGATCCCGTAGCCCATGATCATCACTATGCTGGCTATGAACTGGCCCAGGGCAGTCTGTGGGGCAATATCGCCATAGCCTACGGTAGTTAGTGTTACGATGGTCCAGTAAATGCTTTTCGGGATACTGGTATAGCCGCTTTCCTGGCCTTCGATGAGGTACATCAGGGAGCCGATAATTACCACCAGCAGCAGTACCGTGCCCAGGAAAACCGCAATTTTGGTAGCACTTGCCCGCAGCGCCCGGGTTAGCACCTGTCCCTCGTTAATAAAGCGCGTCAGTTTGAAAATCCGGGCAATCCGGAGCAGGCGCAGCACCCTGACCACCAGCAGGTACTGCGAACCAAGTATAAACAGGCTCAGGTAAGTAGGCAGAATGGCAAGCAGGTCCACCAATCCGAAGAAGGAGAAAATATACTTGATGGGCCGCGGCGTGCTGTATATCCGGAGAAAATACTCGATGGTGAAGATGATGGTGAAGCTCCACTCCAGCCTGAGGAAAAGCTCAAGGTACTCCCGCCGTAAGGCCACCACGCTCTCTAACGATACGATGGTAACACTTAAGATAATGAGCACAAGTAGCGCCACGTCAAATCCCTTGCCCGCGGGTGTATCGGCCTCAAAAATGATGCGGTACAGTTTTCTTCTTAGTGCGCTCATATTGCTTCTGCCTACTAGCTAAAGCTTCTACGGATTTTACACCTGCAAGCTATAACGGCGAATTAATGACATAAAGTTATACTTTATACTTTATCTATTTCTGCTTATGCTGCAGGCTAGAAAGTAGAGATTACCTGTACCGAGTCGCGCTGGAGCTTATAGCTGAGGTAGCTCTTGATACGTCCCTCATACTCCTGCACCTGTGCTGTCTGCAGCTTTGGCCTTACTGCCTCTGGCTGCTTCACCGGTTTCTTGTCTTTTAAGGCCACCTCCTGTACCACCGGCTGCGGCGGCCTCCAGTCTATCATGACCAGCGTTATGGTGTCGGCCTTAGCAGGGTTGGTGGTGCTGACCATGTCGCCAACCTGTACTTTCTGGATCTCAGGGAAAAGCATCTTCAGTTCGCGGGTGGCGTTGCCGTTGAGCTCTATTTTCTGCTGCCGGCGCACACTGTCGGCGTGCTGCACCTGCAGCTTCTGCAACTCCAGCGTCTTCAGGATGTCCTTGGTCATGTTATTGGTGATATCGTAGGCGATCTTCTGCATCTCCTCCGGCGATACGTCCAACTGCACCAGCTTTACCCTGTATTTCTCTAGCTTGTTCTGCGCTAGCACCTCGTTGTAGTGCTTCACCAGGTTCTCGTCCACCTGCTTGCCCACGCTATAGATCTTTACCTGCTTGAGCGAGTCCGCCTGCTGAATTTCCCATTTGATGATCTCATTTTTGCGGCTGGTAAAGTCCGCAATCACAAGCTGCTCAATCCGTTTTTTGGTCTTCACGTCGGAATAGATGTTGTAGAGGAAGTAGACGCTGGGCGCCACCACAATCATGAGCACCACCACCATGGCCTGTGCCACCCGCTTTTGCTTTGCCTGGTCTACGTAGGCTTTGGTATTGAAATGCAGGTACTTCACAATCATGTAAGTGGCCAGACTAATGAAAACGGCGTTGATAAAGAAGAGGTAAAACCCGCCCAGGAAGTAATCAAAGCGCCCGACCGCCAGGCCAAATCCCGCTGTGCAGAGCGGCGGCATCAGGGCGGTGGCAATGGCCACTCCTGGTATAGCATTCGACTTATCGGAGCGAGAAATGGAAACGATGCCGGCTACTCCACCGAAGAAAGCCACCCCTACATCCAGCAGCGTTGGCGTGGTGCGGGCCAGCAGCTCGTTTGTCGGTTCGCCCAACGGGGTAACGCTGAAGTATAAAAAGCTTACCACTAAGCCTGCTGCCGCTGCCAGCGCCAGGTTCTTAATCGAGTCAATCAACATTTCGCGGTCATTGATCCCCACCGAGAGGCCCACGCCAAGAATAGGCGACATGAGCGGGGAGACTAACATGGCCCCGATGATCACGGCGCCAGAGCCGGTGTCCAACCCTATGGAGGCGAGCACTGCCGAGCAAATCAGCATCCAGGTGTTGTTGCCGCGAATGGGGATCTTGTCGTTTATCTCACGGATAGTGCCTTCTTCATCAGTTTCATGCTGAATGTTCAGCACGCTGTCGGACAGCTTTTTAAGGGATTGCAGCAGCATACTTGTTACGTGTAAGGGCTACAAAAATAAGAAAAATAGCCAAAGTGCCTAATGAGAGGGGCTGAGGAGGGGCAGCGGGTCGCGTAGCAAACCCATGTTGTTGATCTGGTTCAGCAGCAGGTTTATCCGCTTCCGGTCGCCGGGGTTTTCTATACTTTCCCCGGCATCGTGCAGTAGCAGGCAGGCCTCCTGGTAGAGCACCGGAAGCAGGTGCGGGTAAGGCCTCGCCTTGTGCAGCAGGCTCTGCAGCATCAACAGCAACTTAAGTATGACCACACTGTCCTGCTTGCCGTACAGGCGCAGCGGGGCCAGGGTTAAACTGTAAATGTCCCGGAACGTCTGGTGCTCAAACCTGATGCGGCCGGCACCTTTCTTATCGTAAATTACCTTTTCGTCCGTCAGCTGCATCCGCTGGGCGAACAGGGCCGTGAGGTAATCAATGGCTTTCAGGGCAGTGCCGGGATCGTTGATGCCGGGGCTCAGTGCCTTCACCGCGCTTTCCGTGATGTGCTTTATCCCGAAGATGTAGTTTATGCCTGCCCGCTCTTCCCTGAAGAAGTTTACATGGTCGAAAAGGCGGCTGGCAAACTCATCCATGTCGGGAAGGGTTTTGTTAATGCGGGCAAACGGCACCCCCTCCACCAGGAAGCTACCGAGCGGCTGCTCAAAATCAAGGACCACATCAAACTCCCTCAGGATATGGAGCACGGCCTTCTCATCAAGGCTCTGCAGGTATCCGGTGACAGGGCTTTTGAGCTGTTGCCACTCCTTCTGCTCAAACACGTTGGGGACCTGCGCCCCCTTGTCGCGGCTGATCTCCTCTTCCAGCTGCCGGCTTGTTATATTATAAATGCTTTCCAGTATGCTGTCTATCTGTACCGACTCTGAGATGGAGTGGATGAAATAGACGAAGAAGCCAAGGCAGATGATGGCAAATCCCATGGCCAGGAAAATAGCAAACCCAGGCAGATCTGTACTGTAGGAGTCGGAGCGTATGTTTACCATCACCACCAAGGTATAAATCAAGGTGCCCAGGTAAAGCCCAGTAACGCCTTGGTTCGACTTATAGCTGATTATCCCGGGTACTACGCGTGGGGAGAAGTTGGTGCTGGCCTGGTTTAGCACGAGCATCACCATGGTAAAGCTGAAAACGGTGAGCGAGAAAATACCTGTGGCGATGGTGCTCAGGACCATGTTGGCCGTTTCACCGTTGCGGATGATCAGGTAGGGCAGCTTCTCGTCCAGTGCTTTGCTCAGGCCCAGCGTCTCGAAGTACAGCACCACCAGCGCCAGGGCAAAGAAAGCCAACGAGATGAGGGTGGGGATAAACCCAATGCTACTGATGATGAACTGGTAAATAAATTTAAGGCGGCTGAGAATCTTATCCATACACGGTGCAGTAGCTTCTGACGGGGGATCATACTGTATGGTCTTACTTTAAATTTAAAGGATGGGTTGTAAACGCCTCAGCCACCCGGATTCCTATCGGGGTGGCTGAGGCTAAGTATAAATCAACTGTGCTTACTCGTAGGCAAGTGTTGCAAGGTTGGGCTGCTGGCTCATGAGCCGGATCAGGTAAAGCCTGAGTGGTGCCATGGTCTGAATGGCTTTGAGCAACTCCTGCTTCGGAATCTCGACCAGCGTGGCATTCTCGGCAAGTATGGCTGTGTGGCTGTGCTGCTCTTTCATCAGGTCCTGCAGCCCCACCAGGTGCCCCTGCTGCACAAGCGTGTTCTTCGGAAGGCTTAACATAGACACTAACACAGCGCCCTGCACCACTAGGAAAAAAGACTCGGCTGGCTCACCCGTTTTATAGAGGTAGGTGCCAGCCACGAGCTCTCGCTGGGTTACCTGCAGCATTCCCTCTTTTATCGCTTTCTTGAGCATAACCTTCCTTCAGAAATTTTAAAGATCAGTTGCCTTGCCAGCCGCTGTTTTATGCTAATTCCGGAGTGATCAGGTGTAAGCGCTGTGGCGGCTGGTTTTGTTTGCTCTTGCAGTTGGTGCAGCAGCCCGAGCATGGCTTGCGCTTGTGCTGCCTGTAGGTGAGCAGCGGAATCTGCGTGTGGTAAGCCATCGTCTTTAGGTACGCACTGCTGAAGAGTCGCTGCATCAGATAGCTGTCCTGGGTTGCCATGATCAGCATGTCAGCTCCCTTTAGCTCGGCAAAATCGCTGATACCTTCCAGCACATCCTCCTCCTCCAGCATCCTCACGCTTACTTTCCTGCTGTTCAGCTGTGCCTCCACCTCCCGCATAGCCTGGTTTATGGCACTGAGTTGGGGCTTATCAGCGAGCGTGTACACCTGCACCAGCGACAGCCTGGCTCCTGCCTGCCTGGCAAAATTGTGGATGCGCTGCAACACCTTAGGGTCCCGGTCGGTAAAATCGGTGGCAAAAACAAGGTGCTTTAACTTGCGGTAGCCCTTGCCTCCAGGCAAAACCATCACCGGCACCTCCAGCATGCCCATAATGGCGGCGGCGTGATCGCTCTCTGGAACATCGGCAACGGCTGAGGACAGCGCGTTCATCAGCACCATATCTACGGCATAGTCCTGCACCACGGCTTTTATACTTTGGTGTAGGCTGCCCGGGCGCACTACACAGTCAAAGCCCTTCAGGTTATCATCGTAGTGTTTTGCCAGGTGATGCTCTGCAAAGGTACGGAGCGCATGAATCGCCTTGCTCTGCTGCGTAAAGGTAAGGTCTGGCGTGCCCGAAGTATACAGCAGCACCAGCTCCACACCCAAAGCCCTGGCAAGCGAGCCGGCGTAGCGCACCAGGTTCTCGCTTTCCTCATTAAACTGAACGGGTACAAGTATATGCTTTATAGGTGTCGCCGTGGTCATAGTTTTGGTCCTTTATTTACTGTAAAATTAATTGTGATTAACTCTTAAGGCACTGAGGAAGATCAGTTCCCCCGGTGATTTTTGTCAGTTATGAGCTGTCTGCTTTGGCTTGGTGCAACAGCTTATTTCGGTGGTGTTATGGCTGGTATGGGTAATTTTCGGGCTCACGTATGGGATGCCTAGACTCAGGCCGCGAAGTATGAACAGCACCGCCATGGCCATGCCTGCGTAAGGCACCAAGCGGTTAAATGTGCCGCGCAGGCTCAAGCTGATGAACTTACCCGACAGCGACACGAGGAACATGAGCGGGAAAGTGCCCAACCCGAACAGCAGCATGTATAACATGGCACCCGGTACTCCCGGCGCACTGATGGCGCCTGCCAGGGCAATGTATACGAAGCCGCATGGCAGCAGCCCGTTCAGCAGGCCCACCATAAAAAGGGCACCCAGGTTGTCGCGCCCGAAAAAATGACCAAGCTTTTGCCGTACCCAGGTAACCGCCTTATCAGTACCCAGAAAGCTGCCGGCTTTGCCTTTGAGGGCGGCCGGGGCAACAATCAGGAAAAGTATGAGCAACCCTGACACGATGGAGACCACCTGCTGTAGCCCCGCCATTTGCAGCGATTGCCCGAAGGCACCTGCCAGTGCGCCCAGCAAAGAGTAGGTCACCAAGCGCCCCCCATTGTACAGGAGCCGGCCGGTGTAATAACGCCAGCCGCTGCTCCTGCCAAATGGTAAGGCCATGGCTATCGGGCCGCACATCCCGACGCAATGGAAACTGCCTAAAAGTCCGAATAAAAAACCAGCCCAGATCATGGCTATTTTATTTGTATGGTCTTTTCTGTGTAATATTCTTCGTTGTCCGCGCTAAAGCTCACACGCACCTTCCAGATGCCGCTCTCCATGTCGGCTACCTCCAGCAGCTGGCTTTGGTCACGGCCCAGCTGCAGCGGAATCTGCTTGTCGAGCTTATCGTCAGAGGGTCGGAACAGCGTAATCGTGCCGCTGGGGTTCATGCCCCTGTAGGTAGCCGGCAACTGCAGCAGCAGGGTTTGCTCCCTGGCATTGTACTCCACCATCACATCCCCCAGGGCCTGTGTGCGTTTTACCCTGTCGATCTGGTCCTGGAACTTGATCTCCTTCTCGTAGTAGTCTTTGCTTACAAGGTCCACATCCTGGTTCATGGCCTTGTACACGAACATGGCGATATACGCCATAAACAACACCATACAAACTACAATGGCATAGGGCCAGAGGGTGAAGTTATTTTTTTTATCTTTCGTATTCATGTTAATGTCTTCCGTAGGTTTTTCCCTTTTGGGGGAGAATTCTTTATACTTCCTTAGTTAGCCGGGCCCAGGAATTTGGTGTCGGTGGTGGTGATCAATTCCTCACCACTGTACACCCCGATCTCAATCTCCGAGTTCAGGCCGGATAGTTGTTCTTTCGCTATCTCCGTGAAGAACACGCCCTCTGCTATGCCCTGTGCCGGAAGTACCAGCTCGCTGCCAATCACTTTTATCGTCCCCTCCTTGTTCAGCAACTTCAGGGTAAGCGGCATGTCATGGTTGGTTTTGTTAATGACGGAAATATTGTAGAGGTTCTTAATGTGTCCCTGCTCCGTTTTCTGGTACAGCTGGCCCGGCGTACGAAGTATGGTGGCTTCCGCCTCGTCGCGGGTAAGCAGCAGTGCGGCAAGGGCTGTCATCAGTATAACCAGCACTGCCGTATACCCCATCACGCGGTTGGTGAAGAAGGTCCACTTCTTGCCTGTCTCAATCGCTTCCTCAGACTCATAGCGGATCAGGCCCTCGGGCTTATCGATCATGCGCATGATGTCGTTGCAGGCGTCGATGCAGGCGGTACAGTTAATACACTCCAACTGCTGCGCTCCGTTGCGGATATCAATACCGGTGGGGCACACCTGCACACACTGGTGGCAGTCGATGCAGTCTCCCTCGGTACGCTCCTGGTTCTTGCGCAGCTTGCCGCGCGGCTCCCCGCGTCCGTAGTCGTAGGCCACCACCACCGTTTTCTTGTCCTGCATCACGCCCTGCAAGCGGCCATAAGGGCAAACAATGGTGCAGACCTGCTCACGGAACCAGGTAAACACCCAGAAAAACATGCCGGTAAACACGATCATGGCGCCAAATCCGGCCGTGTGCTCCAGCGGACCGTCCATGATGATCTTTTTCAGTTCATCTATTCCGATGATATAGGCCAGAAAGATGTTGGAGATGAAAATAGAGATCAGCAGAAAGATGGTAAGCTTGGATCCTTTTTTGAGGATCTTCTCCGCATTCCAGGGCATTTTGTCCAGGGCGCGCTGCTTGGTGTAGTCCCCCTCAATGGCATATTCTATGCGGCGGAAGATCATTTCCATGAAGATGGTCTGAGGGCAAACCCATCCACAGAAAATACGCCCGTACACCACTGTGAAAAGTATAATAAAGACCACCAGCGCCAGAAAGGCTACCACCAGTATAAAAAAGTCCTGCGGCCAGAAGAGCACGCCGAAGATCACAAACTTGCGCTCCACCACGTTGAGCATGAGCAGCGGCAGCCCGTTTATCTTGATAAAGGGACCGGAAAATAACAGCGCCAGCAGAAAGTAGCTGACGTATTTACGGTAATTGTAGAGTTTGCCTTTCGGCTTTTTCGGGTACACCCAAACGCGCTTCCCTTGGTCATCTACCGTAGAGATGTGGTCCCGAAACTCATCGGTTGGTTTTGCTTTAGTTGCCATGGCAGTGGTAATTTGTGCGGATATTATTCCTGCCGGTTATAAAAAGTGGAAAATGAGAATGTAGCGATTGCTTTAATCAGCTGTCACAAAATTCTACATTTGGCCCCTGCTAAAAGATGACAAATATCATTTGCCGGGGTGATTATCATCAGTAATGGAAACAAAAAAGCAGCAGGCACTTCTGGAGTTAAAGTGCCTGCTGCTTTTTTATACTTGTATGTTGTACTTACTCTTTCTCGCCCTGCGGCTCCTTGGCATTTGCCGGGTTGGTGCCCTGCAGGCTCAGGATGTAGCTGGATACCTCCAGGATCTGGTCTTTGGTAAGTTTGCCCTGCCAAGGAACCATCCCTTTGGCTGGCACGCCGTACTTGACGGTCTTGAAGATTTCGTTCACATCGCCGCCGTGCAGCCAGTACTCGTCCGTCAGGTTCGGGCCTACGGTGCCCTGGCCTTCGGTGCCGTGGCAGGCCGCGCAGTTCGTGTTGTAGAGCGCCTTTCCGGATTCCAGGGCGGCGGCTTCTGTCAGCACCTCGTAGTCGGTCACGGCGTTGGGGTCGTCGGCATTATTAGCCGCGAACATGGCCGCCTGCTGCATCTCCATCTCATACTCTTCGGTTTGCAGCGCCCCGGTTTTAAACACGTGGTAGTGCAGCATATACCCCACGCCGAACACGATGGTCACGTAAAACAGGGCTTTCCACCAAGGCGGCAGGTCGTTATCATATTCCTGTATACCGTCAAAGTCATGGGTGGAGTGGATCTTGTCCTTGGCCTTGCCTGTCATCACCGTGGTGTCTCCTTTGAGCAGGAACAGTACACGACCGGCAAAGGAGCTGCGGAAATCCTCGTCATAGATCGAGTCGCCCAGCATCGGAATGAAAAGGCGGAACATCATGACCAGTACCAGGGCTGTCAGCAGCATGATGAGCGCCGCCAGTACAAACGTGAACAGCAGTACCGGGGGCAGATCTAAAAAGGCAACATCCGCTTCCGCAGCGGGTGGCGTTGCTGTGGCATCGGTCACTTCAGCCACGGGGGCAGCCTCTGCCTCTACCGTCTTGCTGCTCTCATCCTTAATATAGGCGATCACATGCTTGATCTCCTCTTCAGAGAGCGAAGTGCCGAAGGCAGGCATCGGAATCTTGTTAAACTTCTCGAAAACCTCTACCGCGTCTTTATCACCGGCCTGCACCAGTTCCTGCGAGTTCTGGATAAACTTCGTCAGCCACTCATCGCCGCGGCGCTCGTGCACGTTCTTCAGGGCAGGACCAACCACGTCGGCATCCATGCTATGGCAGACGGCGCAGTTGGCATTAAATACGGCTTTACCGGCTACGGCATCCTGAGCCTGTACGGCTGGCGATCCTGCCAGAAGCAGTCCTGCCACCAGGGCAAGGCCGCTTTTTGCTATCAGATTCTTTAAGGGGATCATTGTTTTGCGCTATCTAAAGTGATGGTCTCGTGGTTCTCGTCTTCGCAGGCAATGCTGCTCATGGACTGCAGGTACTTCTTGTCCATCAGGGCAACATAAACCAGCAGACCCAGGAAGAACAGAAAGAAAATAGAGAAGGAGATGAGCGGGTA
Organism: Pontibacter kalidii; assembly: GCF_026278245.1. Taxonomy (NCBI): domain Bacteria; kingdom Pseudomonadati; phylum Bacteroidota; class Cytophagia; order Cytophagales; family Hymenobacteraceae; genus Pontibacter; species Pontibacter kalidii. Next base: position 1,628,256 of record NZ_CP111079.1, read on the forward strand.
TATTTCGATGCCTTCTATGGCTTGCAAAACGTTCTTATACATTGTTTTATACTTTGTGACACTCGTATCACGTATCCCGAATAATGTATCACGACTGTAAACTTTCCTGAAGTCGTGTGTCGTGATACGTGATACTTGTGTCGGTTTTATTTCACTTCCTCCTTCACTTTAATGTCCGTGCCCAGGCGCTGCAGGTAGGCGATCAAGGCCACGATCTCAGTTTCAGGTCTTACTTCGATGCCTTCCTTAGATAGTTGGCTGGTAATCTCTGTAGCCTGCGCCATCAGGTCCTCGTTGGCTCTGTTGATATACTCCTGCTCGTAAGGCACGCCCAGTTGCTTCAGGGTCTTGAGTTTGTCCTGGGTGGTGCTCAGGTCAACGTCCTGCTCAAACAACCATGGGTAGGCCGGCATGATAGATCCAGGAGACATGGAGGTTGGGTCCATCATGTGATGGTAGTGCCAGCTGTGCGGATATTTACCTCCTACTCTGTGCAGATCCGGCCCCGTACGCTTGGAGCCCCACAGGAAGTTGTGGTCGTACACGAACTCACCTGCTTTAGAGTATTCTCCATACCGTTCTGTTTCAGACCGGAAAGGACGAACCATTTGGGTGTGGCAGTTAACGCATCCCTCTTTGATGTAGAGGTCACGCCCCTGCAACTCCAGCGAAGTATAAGGCTTCACGCTGGCAATGGTAGGCACGTTCGACTTGATCACGAAGGCAGGTATGAACTCCACCAGACCGCCGATCAGGATGGCAACAGTTGCCCAGACAGCCATCTGCATAGGGCGCTTTTCGATCCAGGCGTGCCAGTGACCGGCGTTGGCGCTCTCGGCCTTCACCACTACCGGGGCTTCTGTTTTCTCATTGGCAACCAGGCTGCCTGACTTGGCGGTCTTGTACAGGTTGTACACCATCAGGAATACGCCGCTCAAGTAAAGGATACCACCGATACCGCGCAGGTAGTACATCGGCACGATCTGCAGCACCGTCTCCAGGAAGTTAGAGTACTGCAGCGTACCTTCTGCAGTGAATTGTTTCCACATTAAGCCTTGCGTGAAACCTGCCCAGTACATTGGGATGGCGTAGAACAGGATGCCCAGCGTGCCCAGCCAGAAGTGGGCATTCGCCATCTTCTTAGAGAACAGCTCTGTTTTGTAAAGTCGTGGGAACAGCCAGTATAGCATGGCAAATGTCAGGAAGCCATTCCAGCCAAGCGCCCCCACGTGTACGTGTGCTACGATCCAGTCGGTAAAGTGGGCGATGGCGTTAACGTTTTTCAGCGACAGCATCGGTCCTTCAAAAGTAGCCATACCGTAGGCCGTGATGGCCACCACCATAAACTTGAGGATAGGCTCCTCGCGAACCTTGTCCCAGGCACCGCGCAGCGTCAGCAAACCGTTGATCATACCGCCCCAGCTTGGCGCGATCAGCATGACAGAGAAGACCACACCCAGCGACTGAGCCCAGTCTGGCAGGGAAGTATAAAGCAAGTGGTGCGGACCAGCCCAGATGTAGATGAAGATCAGCGACCAGAAGTGAATGATAGACAGGCGGTAAGAGTATACCGGGCGGTTCGCAGCCTTAGGCAGGAAGTAATACATCAGGCCCAGGAACGGCGTTGTCAGGAAGAACGCCACCGCGTTGTGGCCATACCACCACTGCACCAGCGCATCCTGCACCCCTGCATAACCAGAGTAGCTTTTGAAGAGATTAACCGGCAGAGCGTAAGAGTTTACGATGTGCAGCACGGCCACCGTCAGGAAGGTGGCGATGTAGAACCAAATGGCCACGTACATGTGCTTCTCTCGGCGCTTAGCAATCGTGCCGAACATGTTCCAGCCGAACACTACCCAGATCAGCGTAATGGCAATGTCAATCGGCCACTCCAACTCAGCATACTCCTTGGAGGAGGTCATACCCAACGGAAGGGTAATAACAGCAGCCACGATAACCAGCTGCCAGCCCCAGAAGTGGATCTTGCTGAGCAGGTCAGAGAACATGCGGGCTTTGCACAGGCGCTGCAACGAGTAGTAAACACCCATGAAGATCGCGTTCCCCACGAAGGCAAAGATCACAGCATTGGTGTGCAATGGCCTTACGCGACCAAAAGTAGTATACTGGTTGCCCATGTTCATATCAGGGTTCGCCAGCTGAAAAGCGATGATCACGCCTATGAGCATACCGGCAACGCCCCAGAACACGGTGGCTATACCAAAGTCGCGTACAATTTTGTTGTCATAAAAAAACGTGTCAGTCGTTCCCGCATCCCGGCCCTTGGGCTTCAGCTTGTCGGGTGCATTGTCTAAGACTTCGGCTACATTAGTTGACATGTGCGGTGTCCTCCATTTTTGTTAAAGTGTTTGTATTTCAGGTTTTGTGTTTATTGAAGTGGCCGCCCTGAAACCCGGCAGCTGAAGCGGCTTTGAAACCGCCCCTTTTCATTTTTCAAAATTGGGCAGGAATGCGATTTTAAAAGATGACTAATGTCACTTTCAGAAGTGATTGATATCAGCTGCAGCCGTCAGGAAGTGCTTTCGTCAGGCTTCTGAGCAGGTTTCGCTGGTGTCTCGTTATCGAAGAGCATGCGTACTGCCGGTGTATAGTCATCGTCGTACTGGCCCGATCGCACTGCCCACAGGAAAGCCACCAGAAAAGCCGTGGCTACCGATACACTCACCGCGATCATTAAAAAGATGATATACATGTTGAGTCAGAAAGTTAAAGAGTTAGAAAGTTTGAGCTGTAGCATGATGGATAATTCACTATTCCTTACTCACTATTGATTTATCATTATTACAAACCGGCTCGCTTGGCGGCAAACTTGACGGATAAGGTAGCGAAGATGATCACGCTCAGAGAGCTTATAGGCATCAGGATGGCAGATACCAGGGGCGAGAAAAGCCCCTGTACGGCCAGTGTTAACCCAATAACGTTGTATACCAATGACACTGCAAACGTGGCAAGTATGATCTTCATCGTTTTTCTCGAGAAGCCCAGGAACATGCTCAGTTTATCGAAGGCAGCTGCGTCAAGTATAGCATCGCAGGATGGAGAGAAGTTCGTGACGCTGTTGCTCAGGGCAATACCCGCATCGCTTTGTTTCAGGGCGCCTGCATCGTTCAGGCCATCCCCTACCATCAATACGCGATGCTGCCGGTCTTTCAGCTGCTGAATGTACTCCAGCTTCTGCACCGGGCTCTGATTGAAGTTGAGTTCTGCTTCGGTGCCCAACAGTTCCTTCAGGCGAGCCTGCTCGTGGTCGTTGTCACCGGAGAGCACAGCTAGCTTCTTGTCCTCTAATTCGTGTAGGATATGCTTCAAGCCCTTGCGGTACACGTTGTAAAACGTATAGTACCCCAGCAGCACGCCATCTACCGACACGTAAACGGTTGTTTTGACCGTATCTTTAACTGCATCTGTTTTTACGCCTACATATGAAGCGGATCCGATTCTTATAACAGATTCATTTACTTCACCAACCAGCCCTTTGCCGGCAAACTCCTGGAAATGCATCACGGCCACCACCTCCCCTGTCAGGCTCTGAAAAATGCGCTGGCTTAAGGGGTGTGTCGAGTGGCTGAGCACAGACTTTATACTTTGCTCGTGCGCTGCTGTAAGTGCTTTACCAGTGTAGTTGATCTCAGCGGCACTCGGCTCTGTTAGCGTACCCGTCTTATCGAAAACGATGGTATCTATCTTAGCCAGCGTTTCGACCACATGAGTGTTTTTCAGGTAAAACTTATTGCGACCGAACACGCGAAGGGTATGGCCATGTACGAACGGCGTAGCCAGGGACAAGGCACAAGGGCAGGCAATGATGAGCACGGATGTAAAGGCTTTCATGGCCATTTCGGTGTCGCGCGGGACCCAATAAAACAAGGAGCCTGCAGCAACCAGCATGGTGACTATAATGAACCACTTGCCCGCCACGTTGGCGTAGGTGTTGACACTGTGTTTTTCTTCTTTCGAAAAAATGCTATCGTTCCAGAGTTGCGTCAAATAGCCCTGCGATACTTCTTTTACTACTTCAAGCTCTACACTCTCCCCTACCTGCCGGCCACCAGCGTAAATTACCTCGCCCATCACTTTCTCCACAGGCTCCGACTCCCCGCTCACGAAACTATAATCGATCATGGCCTGGCCACGTAACAGTATAGCATCGGCAGGTATAAGCTCCTGGTTCCTAACACGGATGCGGTTGCCCACTTTAAGGTTTCGTACAGCCACGGCCTCTTCCTTGCCATCCTCCTTCAGCACCGTCACCGACACCGGGAAATAGGAAGTATAGTCTCTGTCGAAGGAGAGGGTGTCGTAGGTTTTCTGCTGAAAGTACTTGCCGATCAGCATGAAGAACACCAGACCGGTAAAAGAATCGAAGTAGCCGGGACCGGTGCCCGTAACTACCTGGTATATGCTGGTAAAGAAAAGCGCCAATAAACCGGTGGCAATAGGAAGGTCGATGTTCACCATGCGCTGCTTGATACCCTCCCAGGCGGATGTGAAAAAGCCGCGCGCACTATAAAAGAAGACCGGGATGGACAGCAGAAAACTCAGGTACCCGAAAAATGAGCCAAAGGTGCGCTGCAAGCCTTCTGTGATGGCCAGGTAATCCGGAAAGGCCAGCAACATAACGTTACCAAAGCAAAAGCCAGCTATCCCGAGCTTGTAAATAATGGTACGATTGGGCTTGGAGGATTTCTTGCCGTCGGTATCAGCCAGCGTAATTTCTGGCTCATATCCGATTCGCGATAGCAGTGTTACGACTTCGCGCAGCGTGGTTTTCTGCGGGAAATAAGTAAGCGACACCTCTTTGCGCAGGAAGTTCACCGTAGATTCTGATATACCCGGATTAAGCTTAAACAGGTTCTCGAGCAACCAGATACAGGAGCTGCAGTGCATCTGGGGAATGTAAAACGTTAATTTGCAGATAGTATCGCTCTTGAAGCTTATCAGCTGGGTTTCAACGCCCGCATCATCCAAATAGGCAAAGCGGGATTCGGACCCTTTTATTTTACCAGTTAGACCCGGGTTCTCCTCCAGGTTATAGTAAGTACAGAGGTTGTTTTCCTCCAGCAACTCATAAACGTTTTTGCATCCGGTGCAGCAAAAGCTTTTCTCGTGCGCCACGATCACTTCTTCCACACACTTGTCGCCGCAGTGGTAACAGGCTTGTATCTCAGTTCTTAAAGCAGCTTTTGTAGCCATATTATCTCCTATTTTGCTGTTACAAAGGTAGATTTGGCTGCTGCCCGAAAAGATGATAATAATCAGTTCTGATGTTGATACTTATCAGTGTGAATCAAGACGAATAGCCTGACATTTGTATCGTTGAGTTGATCAGGTGGGCCACAGGAAAGGGCGGACCTGCTTGCTCAAAAACAGTAAGGAACAGTGCTTTGCAGTAGTTTAAGGTGAGATAGAGCTGCTTTTGCCAGGGCTGTGGATCGGGGTAAGAAGGATCTTTAAAAGGATCGGCCCGAAGCAGCCTTGGCGCAAAGCCACCCCTGGGTAAGATAGTTTAGTGTTTAGTTAAGTATACATGGTGTTGGCGTGTCGTATAAATTATACGAACGTAAAAAGGCCGGCTGTTTTGCAGCCGGCCTTTTGTATTTACTGATGCTTCTGAATCTTATTTAGGCTTCACCCTAGTCGTAGAGATGGCAGATGTTATAGAGCTTGTCAGCATCCAGTATGGTAATGCTGCTGCCCTTGGTGGAGATGATCTGTTCATCCTTTAGCTCGGAGAGCAGGCGAATGGTGGTTTCCTTGGCAGTGCCTACAATAGAGGCTAGGTCCTCGCGAGAGATAGCGATCGTGAAGTTTTCCTCGCTCCCGCCCTGCTGGTAGGTTTTCTGCAGCAGCAGCAGCGCCTCCGCCAACCGCTCGCGCACAGGTTTATAAGCCATCTGCGTCATGCGCTCTTCAGCGTTTCCCAATGCCTTTGAGAGCAGTTTCATCAGGCCATTGGAGAAATCCATGTTCTCGTGTATCAGGTCCAAGAACTGTGTCTTTGGCACAAAACATACCACGGCATCGTCCAGCGCCACGGCTGAGGCTGAATAGTTTGAGTCAGCCATCAGGGCACGGTAACCGATTACATCACCGGGTTTTGCCAGGCGGATGATCTGCTCCTTCCCATCGCTGCCCAACTTGCAAACTTTCACTTTGCCGGAGTGCACGCAGTGCAGGCCCGTCGGTTTAGAGCCCTCGTTGAAGATGACCTGCCCCTTTCTGTACAGGCAGCTCGACTTGTTGGCAGACAACTCTTCCAGCTCATCGCCACGGCAACAGCCTAGCAGTGAGTTTTTTCTGCTCATACATTGTTGGCAATCCGGTGGTGTGAACTTCATGCTGGCTTTCGTCTTTGGGCGTAAAATTAGACAATACTATCTATAATCTCTATTGCCGTTAACAAGCTTTTTTTGCAGAACGTTCTTTATGCCCACTGTTCCCAACAGGGAAAGGTTTTAGTTAACCACTAGCACCCCGTTCATCTTCTTCCAGTGGCCGGGGTAGGTGCAAACGAAGTCGTAGAGGCCCGGCTCTGTGGGGACAGTAAACTCCATCTCCACTGTCTGGCCTGGCAAGGCCATCGGCGAGCCAGCGATGACCGCCTCACTTTCGGGTATGTAATTGCCGGAAGCACCCACCCTGGCGCCAGCCAGGGCCACCTGTTTATACTTGCCGGGTGCCGTGAACACCACGTTGTGCACCATCGGCATGTCCACTCCCTCGTTCACAAAGGTAAGCTTTACGAGGGCGCCGGCTTCTGCCATCAGGGTGTCCGTGCTGTATCGGATCTCCTCCAGCGTGTTGCCGAGGGCGTGCAGCTCCAGCTCCTGCACCTCCTGCCTGGTCGTGTCCTTCTCCTCCACCAGGGGGGCGCTGGCAGCCGTGGCCGTGTCCATACTAGTGTTTGCTGCCTCGGTCTCGCCTTCCGTTTCCGAAGGGCTGCAGTTCCCAAGGAGAAGCAACAGGGGCAGCATACTTATAATTAGCTTTTTCATGGGGGTAAGGGAATGCCGGGCGGGGCTGCTTGGGAGGCCCCGCCCGGCTACTGTTATCCAAAATACTGCTGCTTCAGGGTTTTATCGTGGCCGTAGAGGTCTTCCCGGAAATGCACGTTCCCTTCCGCATCCACCCAACTGGTAAAGTATACCAGGTATACCTGTACCTTCTTGGGGAGCGTGATCCACTTTTCCTCTCCGCCGTTCATTACCTCCCGGATGCTGCTCTCATCCCATTCCGGCATGTCCTGCAGCAGGTACTTGGCCAGTTCCACCGGTTTCTCGAGGCGCACGCAGCCATGGCTGAAGTTCCGGTCTGTCTGGCTGAAGAGCGCATCGGCCGGGGTGTCGTGTAGGTAAATGGCATGCTCGTTGGGGAACAGGAACTTCAATTGGCCTAAGGAGTTCTTCGGGCCTGGTTTCTGACGCACCATGTACTGGAAATTCTTCTCCGTCACTTCCTCCCAATCTATATCGTAGGGGGATACCTGCTTCGGGTCCTTCTCTTTTGTCACGATCTCCATGTTCTGCGTGTCCAGCCAGTTCGGATTGTTGATCATTTTGGGCTTGATCTCCCTCTCGACGATGCTGTTGGGTACGTTCCAATAAGGGGCCAGCACCACATACTCCATCTTCTCGCTGAAGATGGGGGTGGCGTTCATGGTTTTACCCACTACCACGCGCATGCTCATCACTTCTTTGTACTCCCGCTCCGCCTCCGGGTCATTGTCAGGATCCTCGTAAATGTATAGTTTGTACTCTGGGATGTTCACCCACACATACTTCTGGTCCAGGCTCTTTGGCACCATGCGCTTGGGGATCCAGCGCCAGCGCTCCATGTTGATCATGATCTGCTCGATGCGGTCCTCTATCGGAACGTTCATCGTTTTAAGGGTTGTGCCGCCCACCACGCCATCCTGGGTCAGGCCGTGCAGCATCTGGAATTGCTTTACCTGGGCTTCCAGCTTGTCGTCATAGTGCCAGAAACGCTTATCGTTGACGTCAATGGGTTGGTTGGGATTCAGGCGCTTTCTGAGGGAGACCACCGCCTGAGCGCTATCGCCTTTCTGCAGTGTTTTCTTGCCGCCCAGCTCCACCTTTGGCCACCCGCCCTTTTCCTGTATACTTCTGTAGTTCTGCAAAGCGTCCCGCAGCCTGGCGTAGCCGGCGTGCAGGGCCTCGAACTCATAGTAAGGGTAGGTGCTCTCACGCTCCTTCAGGATGGTTTGCAGCGCCTTGTCCAGCTTGATCTTGTTCCTTTTAACCTCCCAGTTCACGTTATTGTTGGAGGTGGGGTCGATACGGCCCCGGTAAAAGTCGGAGGCGTAGTTAAAGTATGAGGCGGTGAGAGCCACGTCAATCTGCTGCTGTAGCTGCAGGCGGGTGGAGTCCTGGCCGTCCAGCTGCTCATACTTCTGGAACATCTCGTTGAAGTTCACAAGTTTATACTTTTCCGGGTTGAGGCCCTCCTCCGAGGAAGAGTCGATCACGCCCAGAAACTTCTGCGCCTGGGGCAGCAGCTCGTTCTCGTTGAACCAGGCCAATTTGTAGTTGCGATCACCGTAGAACTTATACATCAAGTCGGCGTGCTCCTTGAACTCCGGCTCCGCGGTAATGTACTTTTTGATAAAAAGGCTGTCGGTTGTGGCCTGCGGCAGCTCCTCCTTCTTAAATAGGTCTGTAATTCCGTTGGATTCTTTTTTCTCCGAGTCGCCTTGCCCGCAGCCCGTCAGGCCGCCAAGCAGAAGCGATGTTAGCAAACTTAGGGTGAGTATTTTCAAGTTATAAGGGTTCATATTATCTAATTTTGCTCAGCCATACTTCCGTCTCTGCAGCCAGGGGCCTGCTTTTTTGATATTATCTCCTTTGGATATCAGTATAATGCAATACAAAAGCAGCTGAGCAGGTTTTCTATGCGTTTCAACTTTAAGTACTTCAAAAAGAGCGAAAATGTTTTGCCACGCTCCTACTATCCCTTTTTATACTTTGTGGGGGCCTCTGTACCCTGGGTGCTCTACTTTTACGGTGCCGAGGACCTGCCTGCCGCGGTGGGAGCAGGTGCGGCTGCAGTTTTCAGGATTCGTGCAGAATGCCTAACTTACACCAAAATATCCTCCGATAAACCCATGAGATACTATCACCGTTGTTTACTTGGGCTGGGCCTGGCAGGCAGCCTGCAGCTAGCCTCCTGCTCATCCACCTCCACAAATGATAACGAGACTATGACCACAGAACAAAGCGCGATGGAGCAAGCCTCCGGAGACGTGCATAGCTTTGCCAAGCCAGCCGAGGCCGTGGCCCAGCACCTGGACCTGGACATTGATGTAAACTTTGATCAGAAAGTGCTCAGCGGCACCGCCTCCTACCTTATCGAAAACAAAACAGGAACCGACCAGATCATTTTCGACACGCGTGGCCTGCAGATAGAGAAAGTTTACCTGGGCGATAACATGGAAGAAACCGACTTTGAGCTCGGCGATGAGAAGGAATTCCTGGGCCGTCCGCTCGCGGTCACCATCAAGCCAGACACCAAGAAAGTAACCATCCAGTATAAAACCTCTCCGGATGCAGCGGCCCTGCAGTGGCTCAACCCGCAGCAGACGGCGGGTAAAAAACACCCGTTCCTGTTCACGCAGTCGCAGGCCATACTTGCGCGCACCTGGATCCCGATCCAGGACAGCCCGGGCATCCGTATTACCTACAACGCGACCGTTAAAGTGCCTAAGGAACTGCTGGCTGTAATGAGTGCTGAGAACCCGGTGGAGAAAAATGCATCAGGCGTTTATACCTTCGAGATGAAGCAGCCGATCCCCTCCTACCTGATGGCCCTGTCGGTGGGTGACCTGGTGTTCGAGAAGATCGGGCCGCAGACGGGTATCTATGCCGAGCCGGCCACCATCAAGGCTGCCACGCATGAGTTTGCCGAGATGGACAAGATGCTGGAAGCGGCTGAAAAACTTTACGGCAAGTATAGATGGGACCGCTACGACCTGCTGGTGCTGCCGCCTTCTTTCCCCTTCGGCGGGATGGAGAATCCGCGCCTGACCTTTGTTACGCCCACTGTGCTGGCCAAGGACCGCTCGCTCACCAGCCTGATTGCCCATGAGCTGGCGCATAGCTGGAGCGGCAACCTGGTAACCAACGCCACCTGGGATGATTTCTGGCTGAACGAAGGCTTCACCGTATACTTTGAGCGCCGCATTATGGAGGAGGTCTACGGGAAAGACTACGCTGACATGCTCAACGTGCTGGGTTACCAGGACCTGCAGAACACCCTCAACGATCTGGGCGCTGACAGCCAGGACACCCGGCTGAAGCTGGACCTGGAAGGCCGTGACCCGGATGAGGGGTTGACAGACATCGCCTATGAGAAAGGCAACTTCTTTTTGCAGAACATCGAGAAAGCGGTGGGCCGAGAGAAGTTCGATGCCTTCCTGAACAACTACTTCAACACCTTCGCTTTCCAGAGCACTGATACAGATAAATTCCTCAACTTCCTGCGCACTGAACTGATCAAGGGCGATGAGCAACTGGCCGAGCAGATCAATATCGAGGGGTGGGTGTTCTCCCCTGGCCTGCCCGATGGCTTTGAGGCGCCGACGAGCGCGCGCTTTGCCAAGGTGGAGGAAGCCTTCCAGAGTTGGAAGAACGGAAAGCCAGCCGCGCAATTGAACACGAAGGACTGGTCGAGCCACGAGTGGCTGCACTTTATACGCATGCTGCCGGAGGGCATGAGCCAGCAGCAGATGGCAGAACTGGACAAGGCTTTCAACTTCACCAATTCCGGCAACTCCGAGGTGCTGGCAGCCTGGTTCATTCACGCCATCCGTAACAACTATACTACCGCAGACCAGGCGCTGGAAACGTTCCTGACCAACGTAGGGCGCCGCAAGTTTTTGGTGCCGATCTACAAGGCCCTGGCCGCCACGCCGGAAGGCAAGCAGAAGGCTTTGGCCATTTACGCCAAGGCGCGCCCGAACTACCATGCCGTGTCTACCGTCACGCTCGACGAGATGCTCAAATAAATCCACCTACTCTCACCTTAAAGCAAAAGCGGCTGCCAAAGTATGGCAGCCGCTTTTTTTATATAGTTTCTAAAAACGGAAAGCTCTGTGACCTTCTGACCCGCTCGGTGAAGCCAGGTGAAGGTACAGAGCCTTCCTACGTTTCTTTATAAATTATCTTCCAGCCTTTAGGTTGATGGACTTTTCTGCAATCTGGGTCAGTTTCTGGTCTGTCATTTTCTCCTCTTCCAGCGTTTGGTGCAGCAGGTTAAGCACGTCCTTCATGCCTAACTGGTTGGCATAGGTGCAAACGGTGCCGTAGGCGGCAATCTCGTAGTGTTCTACCCGCTGGGCAGAGGCAATCAAAGCGGCATCCATCACGGAAGCATCGGCTCTTTCATCCATCATTGATTCGGCCTCACGGATGATGCCCTCCATGGCTTTGCACTTCTCTCCTTTGGCCTTCTCGCCCATCATATCAAACACATTATCCAGACGCTCGATCTGTTTTTCAGTTACCATCAGGTGCTCCTCAAAAGCCTGCTTCAGGGTATCAGAAGAGGCAGCCTTTATCATTTTGGGCAGTGCCTTGGTAATCTGCTGCTCTGCGTTGTAAATGTCTTTCAGTTCGTGGATCAGGAGATCCTGTAAGTTGTTTAGTTTCATAGCTTGGAAAGGTTACGCGTTAAATTAATTAAGCAATTTGCTGTTACTGACCTACTATACGGCGTCATTCCGGTCGGGTTTAAGGATATCATTTTTTATTTGCCAACATATTAAATTAACCTGTTACCGCAATTATTAATATAACTTATTATATATAGTTAGATAGAAACCCAAATATACTTTAGCCTTTTGCGGCGTGCCGCGTAGGTAACTTTTGCCAAAGTGAAACGATTTTAGCTGAAAGCGGTAATCATACTGTACCAGCACAGTCTTGTGCTGCCGGTATCCATGACAGAACCGATCACTTAAACCGATAATATCACCCGTGGAGAAACCTAAAGGAAAACTGATTGCAGTAGGCGGAAACGAAGACAAAGGCAGTTACCCGAATCCCAAATCGAAAAGGAAGTACTACCTCGACTTTTTTGAATTGGGTATACTAAAGCGTTTTCTGAAGGAAATTCCAGACAAGAACCCACACATCGAGGTGGTAACCACTGCATCCATGATTCCGGAGGAGGTGGGTGAGCGTTATACCAGCGCCTTTGGCATTCTGGGCGTGGAGAATGTGCAACTGATGCACATACGCACGGAGGAGGATGCCTTAAAACCGGAGTATATCAGGCGGGTGCGCGCGTGCGACGGCATTATGTTCAGCGGCGGAGACCAGGCGCGGATAACCCGCATGTTCCTGCATACGGAGCTGCTCGACATCCTAAAGCACCGCTACCAGCACGAGAACTTTATTATTGCCGGCACCAGCGCGGGCGCTATGGCCATGTCCAGGGAAATGATCAAGGGCGGCAGTGCCCCTGAGTCGCTGTTGCGCGGAGCCGTGAAATTGGGCCGGGGCCTTAACCTGATTGAGGGCGTGATTATTGACACGCACTTTGTGACCCGCGGGCGTTTCGGGCGATTGATGGAGGCCGTGGTAACACACCCCAAAACGATTGGCATCGGCCTGGGCGAAGATACCGGCGTGCTCATTACCGAGGGCCACAAGATCGAGACCATTGGCTCTAACCTGGTGGTGATCGTGGATGGGCACGAGGTTAAGTATACTAACATCGATGAGGTGGAGCCCGGCCGACCCGTAGCCATTAACCACATGTTGATGCACGTGCTGGCCAAGGGCAACCTTTTCGACATCAATGCACGTGTCTTCTACAAAAGCAAAGAGGATTACCAACACTCGCAACTGCAGGAGCTTAACCGGTAAAGAGAGGAGATAGAAATAGCGCCACTGCACTAGATAAGTAGGCGGTATATATCAAGATAAAAATAACTGAAACACCCGCAAACCCTATTATAGAATGACCATCAAAGCACTAATTATCGACCTCGACAATACCATTTTCCCTGTACCATCCATCGGTGAGGAATTGTTCAGGCCCTTCTTTCACGTGCTGGAGGAGAGCGGGGAATTTAAGGGAGACCTGAAGGACATAAAGCAGGACATGATGCGCATCCCTTTCCAGAAGGTGGCTCAGAAGTATAAATTCAGTGAGCAACTGAAGCAGCAGGGCGACAAGTTATTACAAACCCTGAAGTATGAAAAACCTATCCCTCCTTTCGAGGACTATGCGGAGCTGCGGGCATTGCCGCAGCAGAAGTTCCTGGTTACCACGGGCTATACCAACATGCAGCAGAGTAAGGTAGAAAAGCTGGGTATAAAAGATGACTTTGAGGAAGTGCACATCGTGGACCCCAGCAAGTCGGACCTCACAAAAAAAGACATTTTCCAAAGTATAGTAGAACGCTACAAGTATGATACCTCCGAAGTACTGGTTGTCGGTGACGACCCGGAATCAGAGCTGAAGGCGGGTCGCGAGTTGGGCCTTGGCACCGTGCTGTACGCCAAAGATAGCGCCGCCCATAGCAACGTCTCTCCCCGCATAACACACTTTGGGCAGCTAAAAGAATTTCTGACCTAAGGCAAAGTAGAAATAGAGAGCCCGCTACTCCTTGTAAATACCCACATAGGTTTCCTGCTGCGCGGCCTTACTGGCGCGGTACATCCCTTCAGAGTTAAACGGCATGGCTATTTCCCCGGCTGCCGTGACAGCGACCAACCCGCCATCGCCGCCGAAGTCCACCAGCTTTTTCATCACCACCTCGTCGCAGGCTTGCTGCAGGGTATAGCCTTTATACGCCATCAGGCAGGAGACATCGTAGGCCACCACCGCGCGCATGAAAAACTCACCGTGCCCGGTGCAGGAGATGGCGCAGGTGTTGTTGTTAGCGTAGGTGCCCGACCCGATAATAGGTGTGTCGCCGATGCGGTTGTAGCGCTTGTTCGTCATGCCGCCTGTGGAGGTTGCCGCGGCCACATTGCCTTTCTGGTCCACGGCCACAGCCCCCACGGTCCCGAACTTCTCGTCGCGCTGCGCGGTGTGGTCCAGCATAAAAATATCAGAATCCCGCACCTCGCTCCACTGGCCATACCTGAACTTGTCGAAAAAGTATGACTCCGGCGCAAACTCCACCCCATAGCTGAGCGCAAACTCCTCAGCCCCGTAGCTGCTCAGCATCACGTGGTCGGAATGCTCCATGATGGCTGCAGCTAGCTTCACAGGGTTTTTTATACTTCGCACACCGGCCACCGCGCCGGCCTCCAATGTTTTGCCGCACATGATGGCTGCATCCATCTCATGCTTTCCCTCCTTGGTAAACACGGACCCGCGACCGGCGTTGAACAGCGGCGTGTCTTCCAGATGCACCACCGCTAGTTCCACGGCCTGCAGTGCCGTGCCGCCTTGCTCCAGCACCTGGTGTCCGGCTTCTACGGCCTCTTTCAGAGCAGCCCGGTAGGCTTTTTCCTGCTCCGCCGACAGACTGGCCTGTGTAATGGTGCCTGCCCCGCCATGTATGGCAATCGCTGTTTTTTGCATGCTGTTTATACTTTTATACTTTTGTAGCAACCTTTACGCCGTTTAAGCGGCGGCTGTTTGAATTCTACTTTACAGGATGATTATTTTGTAGAGTTGAGGTAATAAAATGGACCTAATTCCGGGGGAAATCCGTTATCTTTGTCTAGAGTAAAACAACTAAATTAACAGATAGATTATGTCTTTTGATATCCAAGGTAAGCTGTACGAGATCTTTGATGAGCAACAGATCAGCGACAAGTTCAAGAAGCGCGAGTTTGTGCTGGAGATTCCGGACGGCTCTTACACGCAGTACGTAAAGTTTCAGCTGACACAGGACAAGTGCAACCTGCTTGACACCTACAATAATGGCGACGAGGTGAAAGTTACCTTTAACCTGTCTGGCAAGCCTTTCACGAAGAATGGCCAAACCATGTACTTTACCAACCTGCAAGCCTGGAGACTGGAGCCTGCTTCTCACGGCTCTAATGGAGGCGCCGGTGCAGCTGCTCCTCAGCAAGACGCTCCCTCATTCTATAGCAGCGATGCAGACAACGATCTGCCTTTTTAACAAGAATCAGTTCCTGCCAAGAAATATTTCGGGAAGCGAGCCAGAACAGGCTCGCTTTTTGTTCTTTATATCTGGCCTGTAAGCCTAACATCACAAGCGTTAAGTACGGCCTCCTGGCGGTGAGCCCGTTTTTGCCATACGCCGTCAGCAACTTTTGGCACAGATCTGAGTTTATACTTTTAAGTACCCCCCTACTACTATGGATGAGCTACAGCGCCTGATCTGGGAAGGCGAAAACGACAGCGTTGACTTCAAGCAGCGCATCACCAAACCCGAGAAAATCGCCAGAACCATGGTGTCGTTCGCCAACACACGCGGCGGCGTGATACTAGTAGGCGTTAAGGACAATGGCTATGTGTGCGGCGTAGACCCCGAGGAGGAAAAGCATACGCTGCAACTTGCCGCAGAATTCTACTGCGACCCGCCAGTGACTCTGCAGTACGAGGAGGTAGAGCAGGACAACAGGGTGGTGCTAAAGGTGACGGTGCCCGAAAGCACCCATAAGCCCCATTTTGCCAAACTGAAAGAAGACGACTGGCGCGGCTATGTGCGCGTGAACGACACCAGCGTGCAAACCAGCAAAATGGTGAACAAGACCCTGCAGCAGGCGCCCGACCAGTTCGAACCGCTCCCGCTCAACCGCCACGAAGAAGCCGTGCTGGAGTACCTGCGGCTGCATCCGCGCATTACGCTGCGCCAGTACATGAAGTTGGCTAACATCTCCGAGCGCCGTGCCTACCGCACGCTGGTGAAACTGGTAATTCATGGCTACCTGCTCCTGCACGACAAGGAGAAAGAAGACTTTTATACGTTGGTGTAGCTCCCTGCCGCATCCGTGGGTTATGTTTCCATAGGGAGGAATTTATTCTTTAAGCTCAGGCAGTTACTATAAGGATACATCTTTTTAGTATCACTTTCCTTTCGTTTAGTATTACTTTCCTTTCGTGCTGCTGACCAGGTGGCCACTCCGGTAGGTCTCAGTATGCGAGTATATTCCCTGCTCATCAAACACCTGCCATTCCCCAAACCAGAAGTAATGGTCTTTGAGCGAGGACCGGATGAAGCGAGCCGTGCCCTGGCGGGCCAGGTTCCCATTCTCATGAAACTTTTGCACCTCGATGATGTTGTTGCGGCGGTTATACTTTTCTATCATGTAGCAGGTGCCGCTGGGGTAATAGTATTTCCATTTCCCCACCTCGGTGCCGTGCCTGAAACGCCCGTTCCGAATAACTATCCTGTCATCCCCCAAGTATATTTTCCAGCGGCCGTGAAAGCGATCCTGCTGGTCGAACCGGTTAATCTTCCAGAAAAGGATTCCCTGTTTCCTGGGTTTATAGATTTTCACGTCCTTCTCCTGCCCTGTGGCCGCCAAAGGCAGAAACAGCAGTATGAGCAAGTATAACCACAATCTTAGCTTTACCATTATTTTCATACTTTATTGAGCACCTCCTTGAGCAAAAGTATAAAAAAATTTACGAACAACTAATGTTTTAGTTATAGAGTCAGCAAAGTATAATTGTCTAGGTCTCAATACTATATAGAACACTGTGGATTTGTAGCTGGTAACCACGATAAATGGTAGCTGACATGGCGGTGACTGATCTTCGGCCACGGCTGGTTTTCTCACGTAAACAAGTATAAAGCTGCTTAAAAAACAGCGCCTCGCAGACGTACAAAACAAGGTTTCAACCTAACCCCACGCTTATGCCCAAAGCATCACCCGAAACCAAAAAGGCTGGCACTTCCAGCCAAAGTATCTCTACCCCTGCCGAGAACGGCAAAAGCAAACCTTCAAAAGCATCCACCGCAAAAACTAACTCGAAAGACACAGACACCAAGAAGATCTTTGTGCTCGACACCTCCGTCATCCTCTACGACCACAGCGCCATCAGGAACTTCCAGGAACACGACGTAGCCATCCCGATCACGGTGCTGGAGGAGCTCGATAACTTCAAGAAAGGCAACGACATCAAGAATTTTGAGGCGCGCGAGTTTATCCGCTTCATCGACAAGCTCTCTTCCGAGCACCGGCTGCAGGATTGGATTCCGCTGAACGGCCGCAACAAAGGGAGCTTTAAGGTGCTGATGCACAACACATCCGCAGGGGTAGATGCCGTTAACATCTTCGGAGACAAGAATGATCACCACATCCTCAACTCGGCCCTCACGCTACAGCAGGAAAAGCCGAAGAGTCGCGTGGTGCTGGTCACCAAAGACATTAACCTGCGCCTGAAGGCCCGCGCCCTGAATATCATTTCAGAGGACTATGAAACCGGCAAGATACAGGACGTAGCCGATCTCTATACCGGCTGCGATACCGTGGAGGATGTACCGGCTAACCTGGTGAACGAGCTATACGAGCACGGCTTCTGCGATGCGGATAAGGTGCTGCCAACCCTGCCCAAGGACAACCACTTCTTTGTGCTCAAAAGTTTTAAGAATTCCGTGCTGGCCTACTATAACATTGCCGAGAAGCGGCTGGAGCGGGTGGATAAGCAGTTGGCCTACGGTATAAAACCGCGCAACGCTGAGCAGGCTTTTGCCCTCCATGCCCTCATGAGCCCGCACATAAAGCTCATCAGCATACAAGGCGTGGCCGGTACCGGAAAAACGCTGCTGGCGCTGGCCAGTGCACTGGAGCAGCGCCGCGATTACAAGCAGGTCTACCTGGCGCGCCCGGTGGTGCCGCTCAGCAACAAAGACATTGGCTACCTGCCCGGCGACATTAAATCGAAGCTGAACCCGTACATGGAGCCGCTCTGGGACAACCTGAAGTACATCCAGAACCAGTACCCCGAGACCAGTAAGGAGTACCAGCGGCTGAAGGAAATGGTGGAGCTGGAAAAGCTGATGATCACGCCGCTGGCCTATATCCGGGGCCGCAGCCTCTCGAACATCATTTTTATAGTGGATGAGGCGCAGAACCTGACGCCACACGAGGTGAAGACGATCATCTCCCGGGCTGGCGAGAACACCAAGATCATCTTTACAGGCGATATCTATCAGATTGACACGCCTTACCTCGACTCGCAAAGCAACGGCCTCTCCTACCTCATCGACCGTGCCCGGAATCACCCGCTTTACGCACACATAACGCTGCAAAAAGGTGAGCGCTCTGAGCTGGCAAACCTGGCAAATGAACTGTTGTAAGTTTAGGAGTTAGAGAGTTTGGGAGTTAAAGAGTTAGAAAGTTAGAGAGTTAAAAAGTTAGAAAGTCTCAATAAAGTAAAAGGCCTGGCTGTACTTCACAACTAGGCCTTTTCTTAATATAGAGAAGTATAAAAAGTGTAAAGCTAAATGTCTCCTTGCACGCTCTAACTCCTAAACTCTCTAACTCTTTAACTCTCTAACTCTCTAACTTTCTAACTTTTTAACTTTCTAACTCCCAAGAGCTTTTGCAGTCCCTGAAGCCCCCGTTCGGCCTCCTGCTGCATTCTATACTTTTGCAGCACGCCCAGCAGCTTGGCCATAGGGTTTTGCCTCAGTGTTGTTTGCTGCTGCCATACCAGTTGGGTGCCTCCGTTATGGGCTTGTAGCGTAAACACGCCAAGTATAGCAGCGGTGTCGTCAGGCTGCGACTGCCTGTAGGCGATAGTAGTCGGCTGTATGCTTTCCGTAAAGATGAGTTGGCCGTCGCCTACCCTGTCGCCGCTCCACTGCAGCCGTGCGCCCTTGCCTTGTACCGGCCCGCCGTAGAGGTGAATCATACTTGGGTCGTGCGCCTTGTTAAGCACGCTCCAGTTTTGCCACTCGGTGGGGTTGTTCAGGTAGGGATATACCTCTTCCGGCGCTTGCTGCAGAAAAACGGACTGCTGCACCACAATTTCGGAAGGCAAAAAATGCGAGGCACCGATAATGAGTGCTGCACTTACGGGCAGCGCAATCAGCACAATTCTGAACAGTTTCATAAATTTAGGTTGAGGCAGTAAGGCTTGTATTATTAGCAGGCTATTACACATCAATTTTAAGGAGCATCTTTGATCAAAACAAGTCCGGCAGGCGGAAATATTTTTTGTGTATCGAAGCTGTAGCGGCTGTCAGGCAGCTTTTAGCAGCCTATACACGTACAGTGGATTATTAGATATTAAATAGAAGATGCTATATGCTACAAGATTGGATACACAAAGGATTTAAGTACTCCCAAAACCCCATCTTCAGGAGGTTTACAGGCAAAGCCGGAGCCTTACTTTCCAAGCCCATGAAGATTGGTTTGCTGCTGACTACGGCTTACAATAAATTAGTAGATGTGGACGGCGGTGAAAGTGGTTTCCAGCAGCTGAAGACCCTGATGATGACCTTTATGCGTCTGGTTCGGGCCTACGTAAGGGGCGATTACAGGGATGTTTCCAAAAAATCCATGGTGATCGGGGTGGCGGTGCTACTCTACCTGGTCACACCTCTCGACATCATCCCTGATTTTATACCTGTCATCGGCCTAATGGATGATATCAGCCTGATGGTCTGGTTTGTGGATGCCTTCAGCAAGGAGATCACCAAGTACCGGGAGTGGGAAGCTCATACCAGCTACGAGAACATTGGCCGTTTCTAAGCTTACCTGATTCAAGATACGAAATAAGCGCTGGTTACACGCCCTGAAAAGCATCCTGAACAGTCAGGGTGCTTTTTATTTGTCTGAGTGGATGGGCTCCTACTCCGGGGAGGTGTAAGTGAAAGTATAAATTTAGTTCATGCCTATCCCGAAAGTTACCCTCTTGCCTTTGGCTACAGGCAATTTCGTAACGGTCATACTTCAGCGGTAAAAAATGGCTATCTTTAGGGGCTAAAAACAAATACCAACCCATAATCTCACATGATCAGTAAACGCATATTATCCTTTTTTGCGGCTGCCCTGCTCAGTATTGGCATCACCACCGCACGCCCCGATGAGGGCATGTGGCTGCCGATGCTGCTCAAGCAGCTGAACGAGGCCCAGATGCAGGACAAGGGCATGAAGCTCACGGCCGAGGACATCTACAGTGTCAACCAATCGAGCCTGAAGGACGCCATCGTTTCGTTCGGGGGCTTTTGTACCGGGGAGATGATTTCGCCGGAGGGCCTGCTGCTTACCAACCACCACTGCGGCTACGGCCAGGTGCAGCAGCACAGTTCCGTGGAGAACGACTACCTGACCGAAGGCTTCTGGGCCAAAACACGGGAACAGGAACTGCCCAACCCCGGCCTCACGGCCACCTTCATCGTGCGCATGGAGGATGTGACCAAACAGATCTTGACAGGTACTGAGGCGGCTAAGACCGAAGCAGAGCGTGAGGCCATTGTGCAGCGCAACATTTCCAGGGTGGGCAAAGAGGCAACAGCCGGCACACATTATAATGCTGTGATCAGGCCGTTCTTTTACGGTAACGAGTACTACATGTACATCACCGAGACGTTCAAGGACATCCGTTTGGTGGGCGCCCCGCCTTCCTCTATCGGCAAGTTTGGCGGCGATACGGATAACTGGATGTGGCCACGCCACACCGGAGACTTCTCGCTGTTCCGCATCTATGCCGGCCCGAATAATGAGCCTGCCGAGTATTCTCCCGAGAATAAGCCTTACAAGCCCAGGCACCACCTGCCCATTTCGCTCAGCGGAGTGAAGGAGGGTGATTTCACCATGGTCTTCGGCTTCCCGGGCCGCACCAACGAATACCTGGTTTCGCAGGCGGTGAAGGAGATCTACGAGGTGTCTAACCCGCACAAGATCAACATCCGCGAGACAAAGCTCAACATCCTGGACGAGGAGATGAAGGCCTCTGACGCGGTGCGCATTAAGTATGCGGCCAAGCACGCCAGCATCGCCAACGCCTGGAAAAAATGGATCGGCGAGAACCGTGGTATCCGCAAGGCCAATGCCATTGCCGAGAAGCAACAGCTGGAGCAGCAGTTTGCCCAATGGGTGGCGGCTGACCCGGCGCGACAGCAGCAGTACGGCAACCTGCTGGCCGAGTTCGAGCAGAATTACAAGGCCCTGGATGGCATCACCATCTCCCGCGATTATATCAACGAGGCTGCCTTTGGGGTGGAGATAGTGAAATTGGCCAATAACTTCACTACGCTGCAGCGCTTGTTGGCCCAAAAGGCCCCGCAAAACGACATAGATGCGCAGGTGGCCAAACTGGAAAGCTATGCTGCCGGTTATTTTAAAGATTACCATGCTCCTGCCGATAAGAAAGTGTTCGCTGCGCTGCTGAGCCTGTACTACAACAACATCGACCGCAAGCTGCACCCGGAGATCTTTAACATGGTGCGCAGCAAGTATAAAGGCGACTTCACCAAGTATGCCGAGGATGTGTTTACCAAGTCGGCCTTTGTTTCGGAAAGTGGTGTGAAGCAGCTCTTAGCCGAGGCGAAGAAGGGAAAGGACGCGATTAAAAATGACCCTGCCTTTGAACTGGCCAATAGCGTAGCCGAGTACTACCGCGTTAATGTAATGCCGACCTATACTTCGGTGAACGATAACCTGAGCCTGCTGTACCGCAGCTACATGAGCGGTCTGCGCCAGATGCAAAGCGATAAGAACTTCTACCCGGACGCCAACTCTACCCTGCGCGTGGCCTACGGCAAAGTGGAGCCCTACAAACCGGTGGACGGTGTGATTTATACTTACTATACTACCCTGGAAGGCGTGATGGAGAAGGCTGCTTCCGGCGTGGCCGAAGACTATGCTATTCCGGCCAGGTTGCGCGAACTATATGAGAAAAAAGACTACGGCCCGTATGGTGTAAACGGGCAGATGCCGGTGTGCTTCATCGCCTCCAACCACACCACGGGCGGTAACTCCGGCTCCCCGGTCATCAACGCCAACGGCCAGCTGATCGGCACCAACTTCGACCGTAACTGGGAAGGCACCATGAGCGACATCGTATACAACCCGGATCAGGTGCGCAACATTTCGGTGGATGTGCGCTACATGCTCTTTATCGTGGACAAGTTCGCCGGGGCCACGCACCTGGTGGAGGAAATGACGCTGGTAACCGATGATACCTCCGGCCTGCCGCAGGTAGACGCCCGTAAGCAGCAACCCGAAAAAGAGCTCTCTAAAAAGGAGAAAAAGAAGTTAGAGAAAGAGCTGAAGAAGAAGAGAAAGAAGGAAAAAGCTGAGGTTGATGCTTAATCCCCACGTTTCAAAGTATAAACTCCCTGCCTGACTCTACAGGCAGGGAGTTTTGTTTTCGGCACTGTCGCTGTATCTTCCTACCTAGATTTTAATATTCTACCGATTGATGACTTCCCCAACCATCACCGTAACAGAACAAACCATCCGGATTAACAAGGCTTCCCTCAAGCTGAAGTGGCTGCGCCCAGGCGTGGCAGCAGCGAATCGTTCCGTTCTCCTCTTCCTGCACGACTCCCTGGGCTGCATTAACCTATGGCGCGATTTTCCGGAGAGGCTGGCACAGGCCACCGGTTGCACTACCCTGATCTACGACAGGCAGGGATACGGCCAGTCCTCCCCCTTCGAAAGTATAAACCGCGGTCAGGATTACCTGGAGCAAGAGGCGGATGTGCTGGAAAGGCTGCTGGATAAGCTGCAGATACCTCAAGCCATACTTTTCGGCCACTCCGATGGCGGCAGTATTGCCCTGATAGCGGCAGCCAAGTATAAAAACCGGGTGAAGGCCATCGTGACAGAGGGTGCTCATGTGTTTGTAGAAGAGGAAACCCTGGAAGGCATACGTGAAGCGGTTAAAGCCTACCAAACCACTAACTTGCCGCAGAAGCTGCAAAAGTACCATGGCTCCAAAACGGAGGCCGTCTTCCGCGCCTGGACCGACACCTGGTTATCTGCCGGCTTCCGCCGCTGGAACATCGAGCATTTTTTGCCTTCCATACTTTGCCCGGTTCTGATTATACAAGGAGAGGCGGATGAGTATGGCACGCTGGCGCAGGTGGAGGCGCTAGTGCAGCAGGCGCAGGGGCCGGTGCACCGACTTATACTTTCGGGCATCGGCCACACGCCGCACCGGGAGGCTGTCGAGCAGGTGTTACAGCAGTCCGTTAGTTTCATCAAAGCCTTGTCATAGCCTAGGCCAAGCGTGTACTTTGGCGACAGAATTTAGGTTTTCACTGAAAAACGGTATATTTAAAGGATCATCCTCCGGCAAGAGCAGCAGTTGCAGCCTAGCCGGAAGTATAAACCATACGCACTCCCCATGAAAAACAAGCACCTTTATTTAAGTATAACCGCGGCCTTGGGCCTCACCCTTGGCAGCTATCCCGCCTTGGCCCAGGATTACAGACAGGTCCACCAGGAAGCCATCCTGATCGACACGCACAACGACGTGCTGATCTCGGTGATGGAAGGCCTGGACATCAGCAAAGACCTTCGTGGCCGCACCCACTCCGACCTGGCGCGCTTTAAGGAAGGAGGCGTGGATGCCCAGTTCTTCTCCGTCTGGAGCGATGAAACCGGCAACTTCAAGTATGCGATGCAGCAGATCGACTCGCTGGAGGCCATTGTGAAACGGCACCCCGATAAACTGCTGCTGGCAACCGATGTGGCAGGTATAGAGCAGGCCGTGCAGGAAGGCAAGATGGCGGCCTTGATCGGTGTGGAGGGCGGCCACATGATCGACAACGACCTGCAGAAGCTCGAGCAGCTCTATAACCGGGGGACGCGCTACCTCACCCTTACCTGGAACAACTCTACGCCCTGGGCATCCTCGGCTGCAGACGAGACATCGGGCAAGCTGCCAAAAGCTAAGAGAGGCCTCTCTAAAAAGGGCAGGCAGATCGTTTCCCGCATGAACGAGTTGGGCATGCTAGTGGACCTGAGTCACGTGGGCGAGAAAACCTTCTGGGACGTCATGGCTGTCACCACCAAGCCGGTGCTGGTCTCGCACAGCTGCGTGCATAGCATAAACCCTATTCCCCGCAACCTGACGGACAAGCAGATCAAGGCCGTCGCCAAGAATGGCGGTGTCATCCATCTAAATTTCTTCTCTGACTTTCTGGATTCGGAGTTCAGGACACGGCTCAAAAACTTTATGGATGTCCATAAGCCTGAATCAGACTCCCTGAAAGCAGCAGGATGGTCGAACGACGCAGTCATGGATTACCTGGCGGAGACATATTCGGCTGATGTCATGCATATACGCCCCCCTCTCTCCGTTCTAATCGATCATGTTGACCATATTGTGAACCTGGTGGGGGTTGATTACGTGGGCCTTGGCTCCGACTTCGACGGCATCACCTCCGCCCCGCAGCAGCTGGATGGCGTGCAGGATTTCCCGAACGTGACTAAGGCGCTTTTAGCGCGCGGCTACAGCGAGGCGGATGTAAAGAAGATCCTCGGAGGGAACTTCCTTCGGGTATTCCGCGCCAACGGCGGGTAACTGGTTCTTCTCCTCAATTCCATAGTGAGCGTAAACGCATGCTTACATGAATGGCAGGCCTTAGACACCTGCCATTCATACCCTAGGGCCCACGCTTCGTCCTGCTCCTGTTGCTATTTGTCTGATATAGCCGCCCACAGCCTTCCGTAGAGAATTATTTTCCTTACTTTTGCATGTCCTTTGTAGCTACAACAGTGTAGCTGCACCTAACTTGTAGTCCCTGAGTACCTTGAGTAGAAGTAACCAGATCAAAGCCATTGCTATTTACCAGATAGCGGGCGGTTTTTTAGGAATCGTCCTGTTGCTGCTTGTCCTGTTCGGCGGCGAAATAACCGTAAGTCAGCAGGTGCTGCGCTTCAGCATACTGGCAGGGCTGCTGTATGTCTTCTCCATACTTTGCGGGCGTATGCTATTCCGCAATCCTAGGCGCGGCTTGAAGCTCTCGCTTGTGAACCAGGTGCTACAGGTGGTGTACTTCAGTTTCGGTGCCTGGGCGTTTCAGTTCGTGTCGGGCTTGCGCATCGGGGTGGGCGTGGATATGGTAGGCGGCTGGATCTTTAAGTTCCGTCTCGCCCTCTCCTCTTTCCACTTCAGCTTCGGCGAGGATATGGGGCAGAAATTTGTGGGCATCAACCTGGTCGCGCTTTTCCTGATCTTCTGGATGGAGCGCCTGCTGGAGAAACAATCCTAGTTTTTTTAAACCTGTCGCGCCATAGCCGGTTTGAAGTAACAGGTACAGGAAAAGGCGCAGGGACCACACCTTAATTATATGATAATGTAATTAATCTTTACTCTCTGTGCCAACTGCTTTATTTTTGCGAACCGAATGAATGTTCAATACAATATTACAACATGGAGCCAATAGCCGATAAGAAGAAAGCCATTTTTGAGAGTACCCTGGAGCTGGTGCGGGAGAATGGCTTCCATGGTACGCCCATGAGCCTGGTGGCTAAGAAGGCGGGCGTGGCGGCAGGCACCATCTACCATTACTTTGAGAGCAAGCAGGACCTGATCCTGGACCTGTTTCACTACATCAAAGAGCAGATTATCTCGGTGATAAAGCGCGAGGACTCAGCGGAAATGCCCTACCAAAAATGCTTCTTCAATATCTGGTATGGATTGCACGCCTATTACTCCGAGAACCCTAACGTGCTCATGTTCTTTGAGCAGTTCGTGAACTCACCCTACAATGCGTTCATACAGGAAGATTATAACAGCAGCGAGTTTCGGCAGCGCCTAACCAGCTTCTTCGAGCGGGGCATACGAGAGGGGCACCTAAAAGCGCTCAGCCCGAATGTCCTGGGCACGCTGGCCCACACCAACATTATCTCAACGGTGAAGATGTCCTCCTCTGGCAGGCTGGTGCTGGAGGAAGGGGAGCTAAAGCAGATCCCTCAGATCCTCTGGGATGGGATGAGGAGCAGGTAAGGCCACCTTGCTCACAGCCACCACCTCAGCAAAGAAATGCAAATACTAAACCTTTATACTACATGATGTTAAAACGAACCACCAAAACGCTACTAAACTATGATAAAAAAGAATGAGCACGCAAGTGGCCCGGTCACCGGAAAGCGCCTCCTCCACTCCCCAGAGATTATTACAAACACCAAGTATTTCAACTACCTACATGAGATTAATTAAGAGAATAAAACCCTTGCTCCTGGGCTGCCTGCTAAGCCCAGCACTTGCCCTGGCGCAGGGCAACACCGGGGCTGCCACCGAGAGCCTCACGCTGGAGCAGTGCGTGGACTATGCCCTCGAAAATAGGGCAGCCGTGGAGCAGGCTCTTCTGAATAAGGCCATAGGCGAAAGGGAAATCCGTTCGAATCTTTCAGGATGGTACCCGCAGATAAACGCCAGCTTTGGCGGCTCTTATAATATTAAGCCCCAGCAGTTCCCTGTAGGGGACGAGATTATAACTTCCACGCAAAAGTATACCTCTAACCTCCTGTTCGAGGCGAACCAGAACCTGTTTAACAGCGAGCTGCTTCTGGCCTCTAAAGCTGCCCGTTTTACCCGTCAGCAGCTGGATCAGGAGATCACCGACACCAAGATCAATACCGTGGTAGAGGTGAGCAAGGGTTTTTATGATGTACTGCTCACACAGGAGCAGCTTCGTATCCTGAACGTGAACCTGGTGCGCCAGGAAAAGCAGTATAACGATGCCCGCAGCCGGTACGAGGTTGGCTTGGTAGACAAGACTGACTACCAGCGCGCTGCCATCACGCTGGCCAACATCCGCAGCGACATCAAGCGCGCCACGGAAGCCATCAAGGCAAAGGAGGCCTACCTGAAGCAGCTGATGGGCTTCCCGATTGAGAAGAACGTAGAGCTGGTGTACGATTACGATCAAATGGAGCAGGCTGTGCTGGTCGACACGACCGAGGTGATCGAGTTTGCCAACCGGATCGAACTGCAGCAACTGCAGACCCAGCGCCAGTTGCTCAGCCTGAACACTGCCTACAACAAGTGGAGTTATTTGCCTACGGTTTCTGCCTTTATAAACTATAATTCCCAGTACTACAGCAGTACCGACTTCGCGGACCTGTACCAGTCCGCCTACCCTACCTCTGTTGTCGGCCTACGTGTTTCCCTCCCGATCTTCCAGGGGTTGCGCAGGGTGCAGAACCTGCGGATCGCCCAACTGCAGGAAGAGAGCTTAGATGTGGCTATCGAAGATACCCGCAAAGCCATCAACACTGAGTACCAGGCATCGCTTGCCAACTATAAAGCCGACTATACCGAGTGGCGCACGCTGGAGAGCAACCTCGAGATGGCCCAGGAGGTGTACGACATCATTAAGCTGCAGTACGACGAGGGTGTGAAGGCCTATGTGGACCTGGTGGTGGCCGAGAGTGAATTGCGCGCCACGCAGATCAACTACTACAATGCCCTTTACAACCTGATGGCCAGCAAGCTGGACTACCAGCGAGCTCTAGGTAACATAGATATCAATCAATAACAATCAGAGAAAAAGAGAATGAAGAGGAAATACGTATGGCTGGCCGCGGCCGTCATTAGCCCAACTATACTTATGTCGTGCGGCGGTGATAAAGCCGGACAACAGCAGATGAACCCGGCCGCCATGGCCGTACCGGTGAATACTTATAAGGTTACGGAGCAAAGCGTTACCGGCAAGGACTCTTACCCTGGCACGGTTACAGCCCTGCAGGAAGTGCAGCTTCGTCCGCAGGTTTCAGGCTACATCACAGATATCTATGTGCAGGACGGGCAGCGTGTAAAGAAGGGCCAGAAGCTCTACGAAATAGACCGCAACAAGTACCAGGCTTCCTACCAGCAGGCGCAGGCTAACCTGGCCAGTGCCGAGGCCAACCTGGCCAGGGTGCAGAAAGACCTGGAGCGCTACGAGCGGCTGGCAGAGAGCGATGCGATCGCCAAGCAGCAATTGGATTATGCCCGCACGGAGGTACAAACCGCCAAGGCGCAGGTTGCCTCCGCACAGGCGCAGGTGCGCAGCGTCTCCACTGACCTGGGTTACTCGGTCATCAGTGCTCCTTTCGATGGTGTCATTGGTATTTCACAAGTTCGCGTGGGGGCTCAGGTATCGCCCGGACAGCCGTTGCTCAACACCATCTCCTCTACCGATCCGGTTGCAGTGGACATTGTGATTAACGAGCAGGAGATTGGCCGCTTCAGCAGAATGCGGCAGGGCAACCAGCCTGACTCTCTCTTTACCATCACCCTCAACAACGGGGAGCAATACCCGCATAATGGTAAACTGCTGGCTATCGACAGAGCTGTTGGCCGCCAGTCTGGTACTACCACCGTCAGGGTACAGTTCCCTAACCCGAACGAGCGCCTGATCCCTGGCATGACAGTATCCTTGAATGTGCTGAACCAGGACATTGGCGATCAGTTGGTGATCCCTAACAAGGCTGTGACGGAGCAGCTTGGGGAATTCTATGTGTATGTGGTGCAGGGCGACTCTGTGGTGCAGCAAAACGTGCAGCTGGGCACAAGGTTTAAGAGCAATATCGTGGTGCGCGAAGGCCTGAAAGAAGGGCAGCAAATCGTGACGGAGGGTGTGCAGCGCCTGCGCCAGGGTGCCAAAGTACAGGTAGGAGATCCGCAGCAACAACAGCCGCAGGCCTCCAGTCAGAAATAATTTCTATCAATTAAGAGGAGATTTAGCATAGTAAGATGATATCAGATGTTTTTATAAGAAGGCCCGTCACCGCCATGGTGATCTCGATTGTGATCGTACTGGTGGGTGTGCTGGCCATGATGAATTTGCCAGTCACACAGTATCCGGACATCTCCCCTCCTACGGTAGCCGTGTCAGCGACCTACACAGGTGCTGATGCCCAGACGATCGAGCAGATCATCGCCACACCGCTGGAGACGCAGATCAACGGCTCGCCGGGCATGGCCTACATTACCTCCACCAACACGAACGGTATGTTGAGCTTAACGGTCACCTTTGAGGTGGGCACCGACATCGACATTGCCACCCTGGACGTGCAGAACCGCGCCAGTATCGCAGAGCCTGCTCTGCCGGAGGAGGTGCGTCGCCTGGGGGTAACCGTGCGGAAGCGTAACCCGAGTATCATGATGGTGATCGGTATGTACTCGCCCAACCGTACCCACAGCGTGGAGTACCTGGACAACTACACCAACATCTATGTGCGGGATGCTCTGATGCGCGTGAAGGGCGTGGGTGACATTTTCTCCATTGGCCAGGACTTCAGTATGCGCCTGTGGCTGCAGCCCGACAAACTGGCGCAGTATAACATCGGTGCAAACGAGGTGATCGCCTCCATTCAGGAGCAAAACCTGCAGGTGGGCGCGGGTACGGTCGGATCTGCCCCGCAATATGATTCCCAGTCTTTCCAGTACCCGATTACGGTGACAGGACGACTGGAGACACAGGAGCAGTTTGAGAACATCATTGTGCGGACCAACCCGGCCGATGGCTCGCTGGTGTACCTGCGCGACGTGGCCCGTATTGAGTTTGGCCGTTTCGATTATAACAGAGCTGCCACGATCAACGGCAACCCAGCCACGATGATGCTAATCTACCAGTCTCCTGGTAGTAACGCACTGGAGACAGCAGAAGGAATCTATGCTGCACTGGATGAGTTAAAAAGCTCCTTCCCTGCAGATTTGGACTACATCGTTTCATTCGAGACTGTATCCGTAGTAGAGGCATCCATCAACGAGGTGGTGCGCACCCTGGTGGAGGCGCTCATACTTGTAATTATTGTGGTGTTCCTCTTCCTGCAAAGCTGGCGGGCCACGCTGGTGCCCATCCTGGCCATTCCGGTATCTATCATCGGTACCTTCATCTTCTTCATACCGCTGGACTTTACCATCAACACGCTCACCTTGTTTGGTTTCGTACTCTCGATCGGTATTGTAGTGGATGACGCCATTGTGGTGGTGGAAGCGGTGCAGCATAACATGGACCATGAGGGGCTTTCGGCCAGAGACGCGACACGTAAGGCCATGAAGGAAATCACGGCGCCCGTAATTGCCATTGCGCTTATACTTGCAGCGGTGTTTATACCTGTGGGCTTTATCCCGGGCATCGTGGGCCGATTGTACCAGCAGTTCGCCATCACCATTGCGATTTCGGTGTTGATTTCTGCCTTTGTGGCGCTTACACTCACGCCGGCACTCTGCTCTTTGATGCTGAAGCCGATGAACGTGAACAAGAATTCGAAAGGCATTAACAAGTTCTTTTACCGCTTTAACAACTGGTTCGCCCGCACGACGGAGTCTTACTCTACCGGTGTACGTAAGTCAATTAAGGCAATGCCGCTGGTGCTCATCCTGCTTATCCTGCTTTATGCGGGTACGGTTGGCATGTTCATGACCAAGCCATCAGGCTTTATTCCTACCGAGGATGAGGGTCGCCTGTTTGTGTCGGTAGAACTGCCGGAGGGTGCCTCCAAGTCCAGAACGGAAGACGTGCTGGGCCAAATGGGCAAAATGATGGCGGAGGTACCGGCGGTGAAGAACTACACCGCTATTTCCGGCCTGAACGCCATTAACTTCTCCTTCAAGTCTAACAGTGGTACCTTCTTCGTACAAATGCACCCTTGGGAAGACCGCAAGGAGGAGGCTGACCAGTTAGCGGGTGTTATGGCGACCATGCAGCAGAAGTTTGCTTCCATCAAAGAGGCGAACGTCATTGTGGTGGCTCCGCCTGCTATTCCTGGTCTGGGCCAGTCGGGTGGTTTCACCTTCGTGCTGCAGCAGCGCCGTGCCGCCTCTCCTCAAGAGTTGGAGCAGGTGATGGGGCAGTTCCTGGGGGCAGCGAATGCCCGTCCGGAGATCGCCATGGCCTACAGCTTCTTTAACACCCGCACCCCGGGCTATCACGTGGAGGTTGACCGCGAGAAAGCTAAGAAACTGGGCGTAAGTGTGGCCGATGTGTACTCGACCCTTTCCACATACATGGGTAGCCGCTACGTGAACGACTTTACGCGCTACGGCCGTAACTTCCGGGTAGTGGCACAGGCAGATACCTCCTTCCGAATGGATATTGAGAGCCTGAAGCAATACTATGTGATGAACCGCCAGGGCCAGTCGGTGCCGCTGAGCGCTTTGGTGAACGCTGAGGTGGAGGAAAGAGCCGCCGTGATTTCGCACTACAACCTGTTCCGTTCCGTGGATATCAACGGTAGCGCGGCTCCGGGTTATAGCTCCGGTCAGGCGCTGCAGGCGCTGGAGGAAGTGGCGGCGCAGGTGCTGCCAGCCGGCTATGGCTACGAGTTTACGGGCCTGAGCCGGGAGGAGCAGGCGGCCGGAAGCACGACTATTTACATCTTTGCGCTTTCGATCCTGCTGGTGTTGCTGTTACTGGCGGCCCTCTACGAGAGCTGGTCGGTGCCGTTCTCTATTCTATTCGCCATTCCGCTGGGGATGTTCGGGGCCATACTTGCCCTCACGCTCCTGCCGAAGCTGGACAATAACGTATACGCCCAGGTCGGTATGATCACCCTGATAGGTCTGGCAGCTAAAAACGCTATCCTGATCGTGGAGTTTGCCAAGGAGCGTGTGGACCGGGGCATGGAGCTGATTGAGGCGACCATTGAGGCGGTGAAACTGCGTCTGCGCCCGATCATCATGACCTCGCTGGCCTTCATACTTGGCGTGACGCCGCTTGCCATGGCCTCTGGTGCCGGTGCCGTATCGCGCCAGACGATCGGATGGGTAGTGATCGGTGGTATGTTAGCGGCCACGTTCCTGGCCATCTTCGTGGTGCCGGTGCTGTATGTGGTGATTACCAGAGTTGCGTACGGTAAAAAAGGCCTGGCAAAGCTGCGCGCTAACGCAGATACCCGTCCTGACGATGAGGAAGGCGGTGACCCGGCCTACGTGAACCCCCATTAACAAAGCATTCGACTGACTTAACGTTAAACAGCCCCGGTTTCAAGAGCCGGGGCTGTTTTTTTTGGTTGGTATGGAAGTTTTATACTTCAGGAGCAAATTTTAAAACGTTGAGGAATTTCTATATAGGGGATTTTTAAGGCTTAGTGATAAAAGTCATTTGTGTGTATGACAGCTGTCATGATTTAAAAGAGTTAAGGGTATTTATTTAGCATCAGAATTACACTAAACAACTACTTATGAAAAGGTCTACACTCAAAAAAACAGCAGTGCTACTTGGCTTGGGCCTCTACAGTATAGGCATCCTGAGCTCCTGCAGCACCCAAACCTCGCATGCCGAAACCACGGCTAAGACCGAAGACGCTACTCCCAAAGAACTTCCTGTACTTGAGGCGGAGCTGACGGATGCGCCAAAGGTGCCCGCTCCTATCGATCGCAAGCATGCCGCCAAGGTGGTGGTGCGCCTGGAAGTAACGGAGGTGATGAAGAAAATGGCCGATGGCGTGGACTATACGTTCTGGACGTTCGGTGGCTCCGTGCCGGGTAAATTTATCCGCATCCGCCAAAACGATGAGGTGGAGTTCCACCTAATGAACCACCCCGACAGCAAGAACCCACACAACATCGACTTGCACGCCGTAACTGGCCCGGGTGGTGGCGCGGCCTCTACTTTCACGGCCCCTGGCCACGAAACGGTTTTCAACTTCAAGGCCCTGAACCCTGGCTTGTATGTGTACCACTGCGCTACGGCCCCGGTAGGGATGCACATTGCCAACGGTATGTACGGCCTTATACTTGTGGAGCCGGAAGAAGGACTGCCTAAAGTTGACAAGGAGTATTATGTGATGCAGGGCGACTTCTACACCAAAGGCGACTTCGGAGCACCGGGCCTCCAGCCTTTCGATATGCAGAAAGCCTTGGATGAGAACCCCTCTTATGTGGTGTTCAACGGTTCGGTTGGTTCCCTTACAGGTGATAACGCCCTGACAGCTAAAGTGGGCGAAACCGTGCGCCTGTTCGTGGGTAACGGTGGCCCTAACCTGATTTCTTCCTTCCACGTGATCGGCGAGATCTTCGACAAAGTATACGATGAGGGTGGCTCCACGGCTATCCATAACATACAGACCACGCTTGTGCCAGCCGGTGGCTCAGCTATCACAGAATTTAAGGCCGATGTGCCGGGCAATTATGTGCTGGTGGATCACTCTATCTTCCGGGCATTTAACAAAGGTGCGCTGGGCATGCTGAAAGTAGAAGGCGCTGAAGATAAGAGACTGTACTCTGGCCTGATAGAAGACAGGATTTACCAGCCGGAAGGTTCAACCGTGCAGGAAATGCCTTCAGCAGGAACTCCTAAGGCAGCTATCGCCTCAAACAAGGAAATGCGCCTGGAGCTTGGTAAGACGCTGTACGCCCAAAATTGCCAGGCTTGCCACCAGGCCGAAGGCCAGGGTATAAAAGGCGCCTTCCCTCCTCTTGCCAAGTCTGATTACCTGAACGCCGACGTGGACAGAGCCATCGGGGTGGTAGCCCACGGCTTGGAAGGACAGATAAAAGTGAACGGCGAGCTCTACAACAGCACCATGCCCAAGTTGAAACTGACAGACGAGGAGATTGCTAACGTGATGACCTTCGTGATGAACAACTGGAGCAACAAAGGCGGCGAGGTGACACCAGAACAGGTGAAGAAAGCCAAAATCAATTTTAAACACTAATCTTTAAACCCCAGAGAGATGCTTTACAGACTGATCGTTGTATTACTGTTGATGGGAATCAGCTTTAAAGCGCAGGCACAGAAGTCTTTGCCCAAAAACATGGTGTTGGTAAAGGGCGGAACTTTTGTGCCCCTCTACGGGGGAGATTCCACTGCGGTAAAAGTAAAAAGCTTTGCGCTGGATGTGTACCCGGTAACGAATGCCCAGTACCTCAACTTTGTAAAAGAAAACCCACAGTGGCGCAAGTCGGCGGTAAAAAAACTCTTCGCTGACCAGAACTACCTCAGAGGCTGGAATGGTGATCTGAGCATAGGTGCCGCGGCAGACCAACTACAAAACAGCCCGGTGGTGAGTGTGTCGTGGTTTGCGGCCAAAGCCTATTGCGAATGCCAGGGGAAGCGCCTGGCTACTGTGGAGGAGTGGGAATACGCCGCCCTGGCCAGCGAGACAAAAGCCAACGCCGCCAACGACGAGAAATTTTATCAGCGAAGCATAGAATGGTACAGCCAACCCAACCCCACCTATCTGCCACCAGTGCAGCAGAGTTTTAAGAACTTCTATGGCCTGTATGGCATGATCGGCCTGGTGTGGGAATGGACACAGGACTTTAACTCTTCGCTGCTCATCGGGGAGTCCAGGGCCAACGCCAGCCTCGACAGGCAGCTGTTCTGCGGCTCGGGCTCCAGCGGTGCCAAAGACACCAAAAACTACGTGGCCTTTATGCGCTATGCTTTCCGCTCCAGCCTTAAGGCTAATTATACGGTCTCTAATCTCGGCTTCCGCTGCGCACAGAGTCTGTAGCATCTGATTTATACTTGTTTGAAATCGCACCATCCTGATAGAAAGTACCATGAAACACCTCCTACTTCTTCCGTTTATACTTGGCCTGGCGCTGAGCAGCAGTTGCAACCCACCCGAAACTGCCGATGCCCACGCGGCGCACCATTCCCCGGAGCAGGCCGCCCAGATTATGCCCGCCGCCGAACTTAGCGATATGTCGCTGTACCAGCTGGACTCCGAATGGCAAACCGAGCAAGGCCATACGATAAAACTAGCCGACTTACAGGGAAAAGTGCAGCTGGTAGCGATGATGTACACCAACTGTACCTATACCTGTCCCCGCATTGTGGCCGACCTGAAGCGCATTGAAGCGGGTATCGACAAGTATAAGGAGGTGGGCATCGTGCTGGTAACCATGGACCCGGCCAACGACACACCTGAGAAACTAAAAGAGTTTGCCGGTGAAAACAAGCTGGACCCAAGTCGCTGGCAACTGCTGACCAGTAACGATGCCAGCATCCAGGAACTGGCGGTGTTGCTGAACATGAAGTATAAAAAAGCCCCGAACGGCGATATCGCCCACTCCAACATCATCTCGGTGCTCAACGTGCAGGGCGAGATCATTTACCAGCAGGAAGGCCTTGGCAAAGACCCGGATGAGACCGTGAAAAGTATAGAAGGGCTGCTGCAGCGTATGTAGGCGGCAGTTCAGCTTTTGGAAGTATAAATACTCCTTCTAACCTATCCCACATGAAAAAACTTCTACTCCGCGCACTCCTGCTCTCAGGTGCCAGTTTTATACTGCTGCAACATGCGGCTTTGGCGCAGCTCTCTTTTACCGGGCAATTACGCACCAGAACCGAGTTCCGCGACGGCCAGGGCACTCTGCCAACCCCAGCTACCAAGGCCAGTGTATTCACCAGCCAGCGCACCCGCCTGAACCTGGGCTATAGCACAGACCGCTACCATTTCTTTGTCTCGGGGCAGGAAATACGAGTATGGGGCTCCGATCAATCCACGATCAGTAACCTGGAGGGCAGCAAGCTGTTCCTGCACCAGGCTTGGGGTGAGGTGATCCTGAGCGACACTTCTACTATAAAAGTAGACCAGTTAAGTATAAAAGCCGGGCGGCAGGAGATACTCTATGACGATTCCAGGCTGCTGGGCAACCTGGA
The DNA here is from genome assembly GCF_026278245.1 of Pontibacter kalidii. Classification (NCBI taxonomy): domain Bacteria; kingdom Pseudomonadati; phylum Bacteroidota; class Cytophagia; order Cytophagales; family Hymenobacteraceae; genus Pontibacter; species Pontibacter kalidii. Next base: position 1,663,738 of record NZ_CP111079.1, read on the forward strand.
TTGGCTGCAACAGGCCCGGCGACATGATGCAATCATCATAAAGTTCAGCCATAAAGGCTGGCAGGCAGATGCGGGTTTTGCCTTTAACCAGAACCACGGGAAAGATACCCCCGGCAAATCCGGCAACATCTACCAAAGCATACCAGCAGGGCCTGTGGCACCGGGCACCAACGGCATCGGCATGCTGTATAAAAGCATGCAGTACGGCTATTTTGCCAGAACCGGCAGCTTCGGAAAACTAAGTATGTTGGTGTTTAAAGATGATTTCCAGAAGACAGCAACAGTGGAAGGCGTGACTGCGTTTGTGGAAGGCGTGAACAGCCGAATAACGGTAGGCGGCGCCTTGTTTTCTAAGCTTTCAGGTAACCTGGGCCTGCATGCAGCTGCCTATTACCAGGGCAACAACGACCGCCTGGGCCATACGCTGGACGCCTATAACCTGACCTTGGATGCCGCTTATACTTCCGGCAAATTCACCATCAACCCCGGCTTCGATTTCCTCTCCGGCAACAACACTGCGAAACAAAGCAAGGTGAACCACCGCTTCGACCCGCTGTATTGCACGCCACACAAGTTCTGGGGCTTTATGGATTATTTTTACGTGGCCGATGCCTTTGGTGTGGATGGTGCTCCCTCCCGCTCTCCCGGACTGGTGGACTATTTTATCCGCAACAAGTATAAGGTAAATGATAAACTGCTCTTCGCGCTGGATCTGCACGAATTTTACGCTGCTAACAGAATAGCCCCAAGCGAGGCTCTCCCCCACCTAAAGCCATCAGGAAGACGGTTCGGAACGGAAATAGACTTTGTGGTTAACTACAGCATCTTCAGAAGCGTGAACCTGGAGGCCGGTTATGCCACTATTTTCGCGACCGACAACCTGAAACTGGTGAAGGCGCCAGCCACAGCAAAAGAAGACCGCGGCCAGTGGGCTTACCTGATGCTCAACATCACGCCAGATTTCCTGGCAAAGGCGGAGAAGCAGTAAATTCAGACGGCATCAAGTATAGCTAAAGTTAGTTCATAAAAAAAGCCGCTCCTTTACAAAGAGGAGCGGCTTTTAAATTAAGAGTTCGGTTATACTATCCTATTAGAACCCACTTACGTTCAGGCGGCCGCCTGTTACGCACTTACCAGACAGGGATGCAGTCGGTACAGCACTACTCAGGATAGCGTTCTTTATGGTTGCAGCAGAAGCGCCGGGGTTTGAGGCAGCGTAAAGCGCCACGCCCCCCGTAACGTGCGGTGTCGCCATAGAGGTGCCGCTGTACGAAGAGTAGCTGTTATAGGCTGTGGTAGAGTAGATGCCAGAGCCTGGAGCACCTATATCCACCGTAGTGGCCCCGTAGTTGGAGAAGGAAGACTTGGCTCCGGAAGAGGTAATGGATGCCACGGCAATAATGTTATCCAGCGTATAGTTGGAAGGATAGCTGGCAACAGCATCGTTGTCATCGCCTACCCCGTCGCTGCCACCGTTGCCTGCCGCTGCCACAAAGAGGATGTCTTTGGCCTGCGCACGGGCAATGGCATCATAAAGCGCCTGAGAGAAACCTCCGCCACCCCAAGAGTTATTGCTGGCCACGATGTTCATGCCATGGCGGTTCTTCAGATCAGTCAGGTAATCTACTGCTTTCACCGCATTGGCGGTGGTGCCACCTCTGCGGCCCAGGAACTTGCAGGAGATCATCGTTACGTCCCAGCTCACGCCTACAACCCCAGAACCGTTGTTGACGCCACCGATCGTGCCTGCCACGTGTGTGCCGTGGTCATCAAGGCTGCCTCTGGAGCCTCCGTCATACACTTCGTTGTTGTTGCCGTCGAAATCCCAGCCGTGCGTGTCATCCACGTAGCCATTGCCATCGTTGTCCACGCCATCCACTGGGTCGTAAGGGTTGGTCCAGATATTTTTGGCCAGATCAGGGTGAGAATACTGGATGCCCTCGTCTATAATACCTACCACTACCGAAGCAGCGCCTGTATTACCGGCTGCCCATGCCTCGCCGGCCTGGCTGCCATATTGGTTGGCAGGCGATGTGCCATCCCCATACAGGCCCCACAAAGACCCGTTGGTGTAATATGGGTCTGACGAAGTGGCGCTATGGGTATAGATAAAGTTTGGTTCAGCGTATTCAATTTCCGCTGAACCCTTTAACTTGCTCAAGGCTTCGAGCGCAGCCAATGGGGTATGCACCAAGGTTAGGCCTTCCTTATCGCCAAAGCGTTCCATCGCCTTTGTGAGGATGCGCTCCTGCACCTTGCCGCTGATGCGGGCCAGCACAGCTGCCTTTGCACTTTCTGAGGCACCTGCCTTAAACTTAACCAGCACCTGGTTGGCCACATGCTGCTGGCCCAGTGCCCCTCTGGCCTCCGCCTCCTGCGACGTGGCAAATGAATCATCTTCTAAGAGTGCTTCTTTCTCGCAGCTTGTTAAGAGCAAAGCCGACATGGCGGCCAATGTGAATGCAGACTTTCCTGCTCGGAGATAATTTTTTTTCATGTACTTAAATTTTAAGGTGAGATAAAAATTTAAGCTAATTAGAAGAAGAACTAAACTGTTTTCAAGGAAGCTTTATATTGGAAAGTAACATTGTCAGGAACTGCTTGCTTTGCTGAAATATTAATTTAAAATCCATGTGCGAGTGCTTTTTGAGGCAATTTATGGCTACGTATTCGCAAAAGGTAACATCAGGTGTATCCATGATAAATACAACATATATAGAAAGGTACATATTGCCTTTCCACCTATATTACGCGGTAGGCCATCTGTATTTCAGATTCGTTTAAAGGGGTGCTTCTTTAAATAGAAAAGCCCCTGCTATACTTGCAGAGGCTTTCTCGTATGTGTTCAGGAAGATTATTTTACTGCCCTTTCCCGCGCATCTGCTTCTCCATAGCGTCCCACATTTCCTGCGGTATCTGATCAAAGGAGTTGAACTCGCCAGCCCCGTAGAGCCACTCGCCGCCGTCTATGGTTACCACCTCGCCGTTAACGAAGGCCGCGTAGTCAGAGACTAAGTAGGCAGCCAGGTTTGCCAGTTCCTGGTGCTCCCCGAAGCGGCCAACAGGTATGCGTTTTACCGGGTCCAGCTTTTCGGCCAACTGTTTCGGGAACAGGCGGCTCCAGGCGCCTTCTGTCGGGAAAGGGCCCGGCGCGATGGCGTTGGAGCGGATGCCATACTTAGCCCACTCCGATGCCAGCGAGCGCGTCATAGCCAGCACGCCCGCCTTGGCGCAGGCCGATGGCACCACGTAGCCGGAGCCGGTCCAGGCATAGGTGGTGACGATGTTAAGTATGGCTGCCTCCTGCTGCTGCTCAATCCAATGCTTGCCAAGCGCCAGGGTGCAGTTGTAGCTGCCTTTCAGCACGATATCCGTTATGACATCAAAGGCCTTATGGCTCAGGCGCTCGGTGGGACTCACAAAGTTTCCGGCAGCGTTGTTTACCAGTACATCCACCCTCCCGAATTTATTCAGAGTAGCCTGCAGCATCGCCTCTATCTCGTTATACTTGCGCACATCGCAGGCTATAGGTAAAACGGTGCCTCCTGTCTCCTTTTCCAGTTCTTTGGCCGTTTGCTCCAGCACCTCCAGCTTGCGGCTGCAGATAACCACATGCGCGCCCAGCTCCAGGAAATACTTTACCATCGAACGGCCCAGGCCTGTGCCTCCACCCGTCACGATGATGGTTTTATCTTTCAGGGCGCCCTCTTTTAGCATTGGTTCAGCTTTAATCATAGGTCTATCGTTTAAGGTTATGCGGCTATACGTAAGCGTATCCCCATAAAGATAAGTATAGCCCTGAACTCACACGTATTAAGTTCGAAAAAGATAGCCAGATGAACAAAGAACAATTACAGGCAGAACTGATGCAGGCTGTGGACGGACTGCTGATGAAAAGCGAGATAGAATCCCCTTTTGAGTTCGTATACCTGGAGCTGCCGGAGGGGCAGCAGCTAAAACCCGAAGATGTGGTGGAACATGCGGGCAAGCCATCCGGCATGGCCGTGAAAATAAAGACGCTGGAGGATTTCTTCAGCCAGGTGCAGGGCCTTGAATCTGATGCAAGGGAGGCCACGCCGGAGGGGAAAGCGGCTTATCAGCAGTTGATGGCAGCTCTGAAACGGCTGCTGCAGGATGTGAAAGTATACTGCATCTCCCAGATCGGGACGGAAGCGTACATACTGGGCAAGGCGGAGGAGGGAAACTACGCCGGCCTGCGCACCATGGTGATACAGGATGAGGCGACGGTAAAGGAGGACGAGGAGTAGCCTTTAGCGGTTAAAAATGATCCTGCAGTAGCTTATTCACCGCGATGATCCCGCCCAGGCATACGCCCGGTATCCCCTGCCCCGGGTAAACGGTATCGCCACAAAGGTAGGCCCCACGGTGATCCAGGCGGGCATCTTTCATTTGCCAGGGCTTAATGTGGCGGTATTGCGGGTAGCCACCCACCGCTCCGAAGGCTCTTTTTGTCCAGAAGATCCAGCCGCCTGGCGTAGCCGATTGCACCGAAAGTATACTTTCCCGCTTGATAAGCCCGCGCTGCACCAGCACGTTAACTATGGCTTGCTCTAAGGCTGCTTTATTTTGGATGATGTGCTGCTGCGGGTGGTGCACATGCGTACTTATGCTTGCCACCAGCTCCCCCGCCGGTGCCCTCAGCCTATCCTCCGGGTGGCTGAAGCTGACGAAAATGCTTTTACTGCCAATCTCCGGCAGCCCCTCCGGCACGTGCACCTGGTGGTGCAGCACCTGGCTCACCTCCCCCGCCCGCAGCACCAGCGATAACGTAAAGGCGCCGTTTAGCTGGCAACTCTCCAGCAGGTAGGGCTTCAGCCGTCGCTGTACTTGCTCCTCTTTAAAGAGCGGCAGCGTGTTGTTGAGCGGGATTCCTGAAATGACAAACCGGCTCTCGATCTCGCCTTTACCTGTGACCAGCCTGTACCCTTTTTCGGTATTTTTTACCAGTTTCACCTCATGGCCATACTTTATATAGGAGCCTTTTGATAAAATATACTGCTCTATTGGCTTCACCAGGTTGATGAGTCCGCCGGGAACGTAGTAATTGCCCTGCAACGTATAGCACAGGGCCGTGGCACCAAACAGCTCGTTTACCTCCGGCAGGTAACTTTGGGCGGTTATCAGCAGTTGCTCGTTTACAAAGGCCACAAAGAGTTTATTCTGCAGCAGATCATACTTTTGCAGCACATCCTCCATTGTCCGGAAAGCTTTCGGCAGCAGCTTTAGCTGACCGGGCCTGGTGCGTACACCCGAGAGCAGCACGTCTTTGAAGTTAGAGAAAGGGAAGCTTTGCTGTTGCAGCGAGGTGCGCCATACTTGCTGGCTTACCTGATAGCAATGCTCCCAGAATGCGCGCTGGTTATACTTTCCGAACACCCGCTCCGCCTCTGCCACCCACTGCTCCAAATTGCCACACCTTGTCACGATCTGCCCATCGGGCAGGTGAACCTGCATGGGAGGCTCCAGCCGCTGCACGGGCACTTTTATACCTGTCTCCTCCAGCAGATAGCGCAGCGGCATGTGCTCGTCGAGCCCCACCAGCGTAGTGGCGCCCGTCTCGAACCAGTACCCTTTGCGCCGGTACGAGGTTGCGCAACCGCCCGGATACTTTGCCTGCTCCAGCACGCATATTTTCAGGCCTTGCTTCGCCAACAGGGCTGCTGCCGTGAGCGCCCCGAAACCCGAACCGATTATTGCCACATCATAGCGCATTTATACTTTACTTTGTACTGCTTTAAACAAGCGTATTGCCATTCTAAACCAAACGGTGCGCGTAATGTTGTAGCAGTATGCACCTAAAACCATACCATGGAGAATAATCAAACGATCAGCATCATGGGCTGCGGCTGGCTGGGCATGCCGCTGGCCGAGCAACTTGCCCTACACGGGTTCACGGTGAAGGGCTCTACCACCACACCCGAGAAAATTGACGTGATGCTGGAGAAAGACATACAGCCTTACTTGCTGGACCTGGGCAGCGATTTGCTGGACAAGCCCGCGCTGGTGGATTTCCTGGATACGGATGTTCTTGTGCTCAACATCCCGCCTCACCTGCGCTCCGATGGCGGCGTATCCTACCAGAACCAGATGCAGCTGCTACTCAAATTTCTGCTGGAGTCGCCGGTTAGCCGCATCCTTTTCGTTTCCTCTACTTCTGTGTACCAGGATCTGAACCGCGTGGTAACCGAGGAAGACGTCAGCTTTACCGAGGAGCTGGAGCCCGACAACATGCTGCTGCAGGCAGAGCGGCTGTTTCAGGACCGGGAGGACTGGGTAACGACCATCGTGCGCTTCGGCGGTTTGGTGGGCGGCAGCCGGCAGCCGGGGCGCTGGCTGGCTGGCAAGAAGAACGTGCTCAACGGCGATGCGCCGGTAAACCTCATTCACCAGGACGACTGCGTAAACATCCTTTACCGTATTATCGAGCAGGAACGCTGGGGCAAAGTGTACAATGCCTGTGCCGACGAACACCCGCTCCGAAGGGACTTTTATTCGTCCAGCGCCGTGGCCTTGGGACTCACGCCACCAGAGTTTCAGGATATGGAGGAGACAAAATTCAAGCTCATCAGCAGCCAGAAACTAAAGGATGAGCTGTCTTATACTTTTGTACACCCCGAGCCAATGGCTTTCTTTTCGTAAATTTGTGGTTGATTTATAGTTTCTGGTTGTTGGTGTGATCATTTCTAACCAAAGCATACCTGTGCAGAGATGGAGCATGCTGCGTCTTTCCCTCATTTACAGCGATTATTATCAATCAGCAATCTACAATTGAAGCAATGAATATAGTTGTAATAGGCGGTGGGGCCGCTGGCTTTTTTGGGGCGATAACGAGTGCGGAGGCAAACCCTGAGGCGAAAGTGGTGCTGCTGGAAAAAACAAACAAGCTGCTGTCCAAGGTGCGCGTTTCGGGCGGGGGGCGCTGCAACGTTACCCACAACTGCTTTGTGCCCACTGTGTTCTCGCAGTATTACCCGCGCGGGGCAAGGCAACTGAAAGAGGCGTTTAAGCTGTTCGGAGCCCGCGAAACAGTGGAATGGTTTGCCCAGCGCGGCGTAAAGCTGAAGGCCGAGGCAGACGGACGCATGTTTCCGGTGACCGATTCCTCTGAGACCATCATCGACTGCCTGCAGCAGCAGGCTCGCAAAGCCGGCGTGCAGGTAAGGACCAGCGCCGCTGTGGAAAGTATAAAACCGGTGGAGGAGGCTGGTCAGACCCGTTTTATACTTACGCTCAGCAACGGCGAAAGTATAAAAGCAGACAAAGTCCTCGTTAGCACCGGCGGAAACCCGAAAAGCCAGGGCTATGATTGGCTGCGCCAGATGGGCCATTCCATCCAGGAGCCGGTGCCGTCGCTGTTTACCTTCAATGTACCATCCTCTCCCTTGAAAGATTTGCAGGGGGTGGCCGTGCCCCATGCGCGTGTGCGTATTGCCGGCCAAAAGCTGGAGTATGAGGGGCCGCTGCTCATCACCCACTGGGGCTATTCCGGCCCGGCGGTTCTGAAATTATCTGCCTGGGGAGCCCGGCATTTTTACGAGCAGAAGTATACGTTTACGGCGCTGATACAGTGGCTGCCCGAGCATACCGAAGAAAGCCTGCGTGGAGAGCTACAACAGTTCCGGCAGGCACACCCCAAAAAGACCGTAGCCACTAATGCCCTTTTCGGGCTACCGCAGCGCCTCTGGCAGGGGCTTACCCAGTTGGCGGAGGTGGCGGAGCAGGTGCGTTGGGGCGACCTTCCCGCTAAAAACACCAATAAACTGGTGGAGGCGCTGCTACGCATGCCGGTGCCGGTAAGTGGCAAAACCACATTTAAAGAGGAGTTTGTGACCTGTGGAGGCGTGGAGCTGAAGGAGGTGAACATGAAGACCATGGAAAGCCTCGTGCAGCCAGGTTTATACTTTGCCGGCGAGGTGCTCGATGTGGACGGCATCACCGGCGGCTTCAACTTTCAGGCGGCCTGGACCACTGGCTATTTGGCGGGCAAAGCAATGGCTTAATTTTCATCAGGTTAGCGTAATTGGCAACCAAAGCACTTCCATATCAGTATGAATGCATATTAGATCAAAACTGATATAACTATGGAAATTAATAAAGAAGTACAGTCTACTGTACACCATCTGATAGAGAGGTGCAAAGACGGAGCCAAGGGCTACAAAACTGCCTCTGAGGACGTAGAGGACCAGGACCTGAAAGACCTGTTCCGCAAGTATGCCGTGCAGCGCGACAGCATGATCACGGAGCTGCAGGATCAGTTGCACCAAATGGGCCACACCGATGATGAGTCCAGCTCAATAGAGGGCACCATCCACCGTGCCTGGATTGACCTGAAATCTGCCCTGTCCTCCAAAGACAGAGTGCGGGTATTGGAGGAGTGTGAGCGCGGTGAGGATTATGCGGTGAAAGCCTATGAAGAGGCGCTGGATAAGAATTTGCCCGCTCAGCTGAAGCAGATCATTGAGCAGCAGTACAGAGACGTGAAACACGCCCATGACCATATCCGCACCCTGCGCGATGCGGCAAAGGAATAAGGATATACGCTGATTACAGAGCTAAAGGAGCCTCCAGGGGCTCCTTTTTTATGCCTGCCCCTCCCACAGTACGCTCCAACTCTAAATTCCAGAGCATGTCCCTTCAAAAACTATTTTCAAGCGAGATGCAACAGGCGCTACAGCATGGCCTTCCTGCTCTGGTGCCGGAGGTGTTAACGCGTGAAGCCTGTGCTGCCCTGCCCACGCTGGTTAGAAAATACATCGAGTCCTGCGGCTATTATGGGAAGACTGCTTCCAAGAATATTTTTATTCGCTATGAACACACAGGTATAAAACTGTCCCCCATGCGGAACTGGCAAAGCTTAACCTGCCAGCAGTTCAATACTGTTCTCCCCCTGCCCGCCTGGCTCTCATGCAAACGCGCCTCTATGGGCTGGTGCCCTTTGCGGCCCGGGATAAGTACCAGCAGGGCCGTGGCAACATGCTCATTAAGCTGGCAGGTATTACCTTAAGCGATGCCAAGGGCAGAGAGATGGATCAGGCGTCTCTGGTAACCTATCTGGCGGAAACTCCCCTGCTCCCGGGGGCCTTCCTGCTAAACCAGATGGAATGGCAGGAGACCGGCGCGAACAGTGTACAGGCAAGTATAACAGATGCTGGCATAACAGTGTGCGGTAAGTTCTTTTTCGATGATTGGGGTCGGGTGTACGAGTTTAGGACGAATGACAGGTTTTACTCCAAAGACGGCAAAGATTATTTAAATTGGGGCTGGTCTGCCCTGTATGACAGGTACCGGGAAATGAACGGGGTAAATGTACCAACGGTGGTGCGAGCCGTGTGGCATATGCCCGGTGGGCGGGACTACACGTATTTCAGAGCCGGAATAAAGGAAATAACGGATCAAGCGGAATAGTTGTGGGGTAGCTCTTCTCAGGCATAGATGTTGGCTAGTCGGAAGAGGAAAAACGTTGTATCTCTGACTCCCCTGAAGGTGGCTCTGAAGGCTTTTACCTTAGCATTGAAGGATTCGGCCGAGGCATTGGTGCTGCGGTTATTGAAGAAATTGAGGATGTGCTCATAATGATTCTGTACCGACCGGGCCACCGTGCGAAAGGAGTCTATACCGGAGGCCTCCACTTCATTGTACCAGATGGCCAGGCGCTTGAATGCCTGCTGCTTGCTTTTGCAATAGGTAAAGATCTGGCCCAGCTCCATGGCCAGGTCATAGGCCCTGCCCAGCAGCGGATACCTGTAGAAGAGCATATCGGCTCTTTCCTTTTGGGAGGCGCTCCATCTGCTTCGGTGCTTGAAGAGCAGGTAGCGGCTGCGGGCCAGCAGCTGCTTCAACGTGTCCCCGTTAGATAGTACTTCCGCGTCAAAACGCTGCCTGCTCCTTTTCGCCTGCTCTAACCGCTGGTTTTCCTCATCCAGGGCTTGCCAGCGGTACTTGATACGAAGCTCCTGCACCGCTTCATAAGCCAGCTTCTGGACATGGAAACGGTCAATGACCCGGCAAGCTTTGGGAAAGCAGCCTCTCACAGCCTTGGCCATGTCCAGGGTCACCTCCCGGACTTTGGCTCTGGCCGTCTGGGGTATGCCTTCCAGCACTGTGATAATGTCTTCTGCCTGTGTGCCCCTGACCATCGCCACCAGCGCGCCTTTTCTGCCTTTAGCGGCTTTGTTGGTCAGGATGGTGTAGAGCTCTCCATTGGAGAGGGCTGTCTCATCAATGCTCAGCTCTTGGCCAACGTTCTGGGGAAAGCGCATCCAGTCGGAGGCGTGCTCCCGCTGCTCCCATTGGTGAAAGTGGCTGATGTGCTCCTTGTACTGCTCCTGGAGCTGTTTGCCGTCCAGGTGGAAGTAGCTGGCCAGTTGCCGGCAGCTGACGGGGGTGTTATCCAAGTGCTGCTTTTAAAAAAGCGGCGAATTCACTTGTCATTCGCGTTCCCTGTTGTACCAGTTTCCAGTCTCTGGTGATTACCTCTCCCGAGTCAGGTAAGTGCCAGCGGCGTCTTTTGATGCAGAGGGTGACCTGCTGGCCACGGATAGGGAAATCCTGCAGCTTAATCTCAGGCAGGAAACCTTTGGACTCAGAGCGCTGGCCATGATAAACTTCGGGGAGGAGGTTCTTCTCCTCCAACTGCAGCTGCAGGCCTGCCGGGCCTTGCAGGACATGTGTTACGTTGAAGTACTCCAGAATACCTTCTGGCAAGAGACAGCGGATAAGAGTGAGGTAAGGATCTTGCAAGGGAAAAGCGTGTGTGGTGAATTATACGCACGCAAAGCTGCTCTTTTTTTCACTGCCCCACAACTATTCCGCTTGATCCGAAATAACCTATAACCTTAGGGGTGAAGTATAGCCCGTAAAAACAATAAGGGTAACATCCGTCTGATGCTACCCTTATCATATCTAACTGCGTTAACAGTTAGCTTAATCTTCCAACCTTTTTATGATACTCTTTTAACGATAGTATGATGGAAAGGTTATGCTACTCTCAAACTTTTTTAAATCAAAAGGGCCGACGTTTCAAGTCGGCCCTTTCTTCAAGCTCGGAAGTTTAAACTTCTTGCGCTGATTACATTATTTTATACGTGCCGTAAATGGCAGTGTTTCAGGAAAAAGTAAGATTAAAATCTTCTTTTACGGAATCCGCCACCGCCGCCGCTTCTTCTATCACCGTCACGGTCACGGTCTCCACCGCCGCTACGACGATCTCTGAAACCACCGCGATCACCACCGTAACCTCCGCGGTCTCCACCTCGGTCACGATCGCCGCCACGGAATCCGCCGCCACCTCTACGGCCGCCTCTGTCCCGGTCACGGTCGCCGCCGCCACCAAAGCCAAAGTCTTCACCGCCTTCTTTCGGGCCGGAGCCTTTCTTCTGCGACTTCTCCACGATTACCAAACGGCCATCATATTCCACGCGTCCGATGCTCTCCACAATTTCTGCGGTATACTCGGTTGGCACTTCTACAAAGCTGAACTTGTCATACAGATCGATATCGCCTACGCGTCCTTCCGGGATGCTCGAGTTCTGCGCCAGCAGGTCGATCAGGTCGCGTGGGTGCACGCGGTCTTTCTTACCGATAGTGATAAACAGGCGGTCCATCCCTTCTTTTACTGCGCTCAGGCCTTTTTCGGCCTCGGCGCCCTTCTCTTTCACCTTCTGCTCTTTCAGGCTCATTTTCAGGAGCGCTGCAGCCACATCAAGCGGCGTAAAGCCTTCCGTTTCATTCACGAAACGCTCAATGCGCGCCACGTGCTTGGCCAGGTGGCCTTTTTCGAGCACTTCCTTCACTTTATCGAAGAAAATATTCGTGCGGATCTCGTTTACGTCTTCCAGGCTAGGCACCTGCTGCAGCACAATCTTGGCCTTGGTATAGCGCATGATGTCCTTCAGCTTGTACCCGTCTGAGCGGCCACCCACAAAGGAGAAAGCCTTGCCAGACTTGCCGGCGCGGCCGGTACGGCCAATACGGTGTACGTACGATTCTTCGTCCTGCGGCAGGTCGTAATTAAACACAGCCTCCACATTCTCCACGTCCAGTCCACGGGCAGCCACGTCTGTAGCCACCAGTATCTCCAGCGTACCGTTACGGAACTTGTTCATCACGGCCGTGCGCTGGTTCTGGTTCAGGTCACCGTGCAGGGCATCGGAGAAGTAGCCGCGGGCCTGCAGCCCACTTACCAGGTCATCTACCATCCGCTTCGTGTTACAGAAGATGATCACCGACTTCATGTTATACATGTCCAGCAGGCGGGACAATACCTCCTGCTTGGCGCTGTTACGCACCTCAAAATAGGCCTGGTCAATGTTGGTCACTGTCAGCTCCTGGTGCACTACTTTTACGAGCACAGGATCGGTCTGGTAACGCTTGGTCATCTCCATGATCGGCTTCGACATGGTCGCCGAGAAGAAGATCGTCTGGCGATTTTCCGGGATGCGCTCCAGCACATACTCGATATCCTCACGGAAGCCCATGTCCAGCATTTCGTCCGCTTCGTCCAGTATGATTTTCTTTACGCCGTCGAGCACCAGGGTGCCGCGGTTGATGTGGTCCATCACGCGACCCGGTGTGCCGATCACGATCTGAACCCCCTGCTTGAGGGCGCGCAGCTGGCGGTCATAGCTCTGGCCACCGTAGATCGGTACCACGCTGATGCCTGGCTTATACTTGGCGAGTTTCTGAATCTCACCGGATACCTGAATGGCCAGCTCACGCGTAGGGCAAAGAATAAGCGCCTGCACACGTCTGTCGTTCGGGTCAATTGTTTCAATGGTTGGGATGCCGAAAGCGGCGGTTTTGCCAGTGCCTGTCTGGGCCTGGCCGATGATGTCTTTTCCTTCTAAAACAACCGGGATTGCTTGTGTCTGGATGGGGGAGGCTTCTTCGAAACCCATGTCAGCGATAGCACGCTGCACTTCCGGCGAAAGCGGAAGCTCTTCAAATCTGATTTTGTTCATCTAACTTTTTATAACTGATACTTCTGGAGGCAGCCTGCTAATCAACCATTCTCTGCACTTAAGAGAGCGACAAATAAAAAACAACTAAGTAGCCAACAGTGTAGTAACCAGTTATCTGTAAATCAGACTGTATCCAAATCAAGCTGCAAATGTACTTACTTTATCCGACAATTACTAATATATGCCGCAGTTTGCTATTATATATTAATTGCATCTCTCATCCAATCTTTTACCCTCAGAATCCGGCGATTTACTCAAAATTATAACGAAAATATGTATACTTAAATTATTGTTCTATATTACAGCTTATTTTAAAATAAATATTAAATAAAGGCAACTATAGATTCCTCAACCCGTAAAATCGGTATATTGACTCGCAAAATAAGTATACTCACCACAGATTATACTTTACAATGAATTAATTTTACCCGGTCCGCGTAATATACTCACACAAGCCGAAAACTTTTAGTCATTTTAGCCAGCTGAGTCTTTATGCTTACCACACGGAATTGCACTGATAGCACTAGAATTTTAATCATAAACACATCTACGAAGCTGTAACAATAGCTTTTTGACCACTTATGCTCTGTTTCAGAAGTTGTAAGTGAATAGTGGCAAAAAATATTAAAAATATCCCTAACCTCTTAAGCTTTACATTATGCTGCACTTCTCCAAAATTTCAACAAAAGGCAAGGATTTTAACCTCATCGCATCAGGCGCGCTGGCCTTTAAGATCCACAACAAGATCCTCAAGGACGAATCATTCCACAAGGGAGCTAAGATCAGCCGCAACATGCTGCTGGGCAGTGCGCCTGCCAAGGCCCTGAATGCCGACCGCCGCAACGTGTTTTATGTGATCCTGTCGGATGTGGACCGCACGAATGTAGAGCAGCTTTGTCAGCTGATTGCTCAAGAGCGCAAGAAAGGCAGCTACGCCGTTTGCCAGGTAATTCCACTCTACTATAACGAGCCGTCGTTTAAAGCCCTGAAAACCCTGCGCCAGAATTTTGATGAGGTGATCGAGCTGAATAAGTTTAACCTGGGCAACAGCAAGGCGCTGATGAGCTCTGAGCAGCAGCGTTGCCTCATCACCGACTATTCCCTCTCCATGGCCCGAATCATGTACCACGTATGCGTGAAAGACTTTGCGGCTGTTGCCACCGAATCAAAAGGCGAGCTGGTGTACGCCGGCTAAGCATAGCTTACTAAAGAAATCTGAAGGCCTCTACCCGGTTTCGGGTAGAGGCCTTTGTGTTTATCTTGTTGTAACGCATGTAGTTATACTTTATTTGCTAATAATATTAGCTTCGCACTTGATTGTTGAGCCGGCAAAGTAGTATCTTTAAAGTATAGCTACCACTGCCATGCCATCCGTTTTTAAGATATACTCCTCCTCTGCCGGCTCCGGCAAAACCTATAACCTGACGAAGGAATACTTAAAACTGGCCCTGCATACGGCCGATCCGGATTATTACCGCGGCATACTGGCCATCACCTTTACCAACGACGCCGCCGCCGAGATGAAGGAGCGTATTCTGGCCGCCCTCCGCAACTTTAACGACGGAGGGCTTTCTGAGCGAGAGCAGGAAAAAAGTGAGAACCTGCTGCGCCAGATCACGGAAGAACTACAGGAGGAGTACCCGGAGGAGCAGTTTGACCTGGAGGAGGTACGCCGACGCGCTGCCCTGCTTTTCCGCCAGATACTCTACAACTACTCCGACTTCAGTGTGAGCACCATTGACAGCTTCGTAAACAAGATCGTGCAGGCTTTTACACGTGAGCTGAACATTCCGCAGAATTTTGAGGTGGACCTGGACTCGAACACCCTGCTGAGCACAGCCGTGTCGCTGCTGCTGGACAAGGTGACCGACTCGAAGGAAGATTTGCTCTCGCAGACACTGGAGCAGTACGCGCTGGAGAAAGCCCGCGAAGGCAAAAGCTGGACCCTGCTGCCCGACGATCTGATGGACTTTGCCCGCAACCTCTTGAACGAGCAGGTGTATGAGGCCATTACCGATCTGCAGCAGCTTAGCCTGGAGGACTTTAAGGAAGTGCGCGAGCAGTTATACCTCGTGCAGCAGCAGGTGGCGGAAACGGTGCAGGAGGCGGCGCAGCAGGCCCTGCAGCTATTCGAAAAAGCCGACGTCTCCCCTACCGATCTCTACCAGGGTAACCGGGGCATCTGGTCGTACTTTAACACCTGGCTAAAAGCAGTAGACCTGAACTATGGCAACAACTATGCACGCCAGACGATTGAGGACGACAAGTGGTACGCCGGCAAAGCTTCCGCTTACGCCAAAGCACAAATCGAAAGTATAAAGCAGCCGCTCACCGATTTATACTTCCACATCGAAAGTATAAAGGCCCAGTATGCCGCCACCTTTACGCTGGTGCAGCAGGTGGTGCCGCACCTGTATAAAGTATCCTTGCTGAACGAGCTGGAGAAGTGCCTGCAGGAGATAAAGTTGGACAAGAACACAGTGCACATCTCCGAGTTTAACAAACGTATCATCGACATTGTGCTCAAAGAGCCGGTGCCCTTTATTTATGAACGCCTGGGCGAGAAGTACCGGCACATCCTGATCGATGAGTTTCAGGACACCTCGGTGCTGCAGTGGAACAACCTGCTGCCGCTGGTAGACAACGCCCTGGCCTCGGGCCATTTCAGCATGGTGGTGGGCGACGCCAAGCAGGCCATTTACCGCTGGCGCGGCGGTGAGATGGAGCAGATTCTGCATCTCTATAAAAATAACACGCGCCAGCTCTACGAGAACCGCCGCCACGGTCCGCTCATCCGCGAGCGCTATGAATCGGTGGACCAGGCGCTGGAGCCGCGGAACTTGAGCGTAAACTACCGCAGCCGCTCCGAGATCATCGGCTTCAACAACGAGCTTTTTACTTTCATCAGCCAGGGGCACCAGGAGTTTGGCATGTTCACGTCCATCTACGACAAAGACTTTACGCAACAGGTACCCACGAGCGACAAGAGCGGCGGCCATATCCAGGTCATGTTCACCCATGATGATGACCTGAACTATACCTATGACCTGAACAGCTGCGGCCGCACCGAGAAGTACTACGACGGTTATAAGCACAAAGAACTGCTGACCTATGATGAGAGTACGCTGAACATGGTGCTGCAGCTGGTGCAGCAGGCCATGGCCGAAGGTTATACCTTGAGAGACATGGCCATCCTTTGCCGCACCAACAGCAAGAGTAAGCTGATTGCTAATTTCCTGAAGGAGCGCAAGTATGACATCATTTCCCAGGACTCGCTTTCGCTGCAGTTTGCCGAGGTCATCAACCTGATCATCGCCATGTTCCGGGTCTTCAACCGGCCCAACGATTCACTGGCTAAGTCAGAGGCCCTGTACCTGGTCTGCAAAGTATCGCTGGGTGTTATTCCGGATGTGGAGATGACCAAGACCGTTGCCGACATTGCCAATGACAAGGATAACCAGTCTTTCTTTGATCAGCTGCGCGTGTTCGGGTTTGATGTGCAGGAGCGCGAGACCGGCAACCTTTCTATCTATGAGCTTACGGAAAAACTGATCCGCATTTTTGATCTGCTGGGCAAGAACAACGAGAGCGAGTACCTCTTCCGCTTCCTGGACCTGGTACTGGAGTATAGCCTCAAGCACAGCAATAACCTCAATAACTTTCTGGCTTACTGGGACGTGCAGAAGGAAAAGCTGAGCATCAACACGCCCAAAGACCGCAATGCCATCACCATTACCAGCATCCACAAGTCTAAGGGCCTGGCTTACCCGATCGTGATCATTCCGTTTGCCGACTGGAGCACAGAGCCCAAACGGGGATCGCTGATGTGGAGCCATTTGCCGGATGAGGTGAGTGTAACAGGTAAGTTGCGCAGCGTGGCAGTTAACATAAGTTCTAAACTGGAGAATACGATACTTACAAAACAGTATAGCACCGAGATTGAGAAAACATTCATCGAGAACCTGAACATGCTCTACGTGGCCCTGACGCGCCCCATCGACAGGCTGTACCTAATCGGCAATGCCAAGGACCTGCTGGAGGAGCGCAAGGCACCGAAGCTGGACGGGCAGGCTAGGAACGTAAGCCACTTACTGTACCGCTTCCTGGTGCACAAAGAGCTATGGGAATTCGGAAAGTTATGCTATCAACTCTCGCAGGGCAAACCGCAGCGTATACAGCACCGCCAGGGTGATGAAAAATCATACTTCCTCGACCACCTGACCTCTGCCGACTGGGAGCAGCGTCTGAAGATAAAACAGCACGCCAACAACGTGTTCGATTTTGAGACGCAGACCGTGCAGCGCCAGCAGAACCGCAAACTGCACTACGCCCTGGCCCGCATCGCCTTTGCACCCGAGTTGGACAAGGTGCTGCGGCAAATGGTGTACGAAGGCATCATCAGCGAGCGCGAGAAGCCGGAGCTAAAGCAGAAACTGACGCAGGTGCTAAACCACCCGAAGCTGAGCCGGTACTTTACCCACCAGGTGGTGGTGGAGCATGAGAAAGAGGTGCTGGACGCCCGCGCCTACCTCTACAAACCTGACCGCATCGTTTTCGACGGCGAGGCCGTGGTATTGATTGAGTTTAAAACGCCACCGCCAGAGCCGGAGCACAAGTATAAACTGGATCATTACGCCGTGCGCTTCCGCCAGTTGGGGTATCAACAGGTAAAATGCGTACTTTATTACTTCGAAACCGAGCAGGTGTTGGAGTGGCAGTACGGCGGCAAAAAGGCAGAGCAACTGGGGTTGTTTTAACCCCGCCGCGTCCCTCCCCTAAAACAGGGAAGGGTGAGATAAGTAGCAGTGTAAGTTTAAAAGTATAAATCACATATAAAACCAGCATACCCCTCCTGTTCTTAGGAGGGAGCAAGGGGAGGAAATCATGGAACAACGATTAACATTGATCACTTTAGGGGTAAAGAACCTGCAGCGGTCCAGAGAATTTTATCAAAACGTGTTTGGCTGGCAGCCAAACGAAACGGACTCTGAAAGTATAGTTTTCTTTCAGTTGAACGGCCTACAGCTGGCCCTCTTCCCGCAGGAATCGTTGGCCGATGATGCGGGGGTTTCTTCGGAAGGAAGTGGCTTTAAGAAATTCTCCTTGGCTTATAATGTGCGCTCGGAGCAGGAGGTAGACGAGTTGGTGGCGCAGCTGGAACAGAATGGCGCTACCGTGGTAAAGCGCCCGGAGAAAGTTTTCTGGGGCGGCTACAGCAGCTACATTTCCGATCCGGATGATAACCTGTGGGAGATCGCTTACAACCCGTTTTTGCTCCCCGATGAGCCAAAAGGGCAAAGGCATACTTCTATACATTAGGTCTGGGTATGTATGCAGAAGTTAATCAGAGTCGGATGGGTCGTCGCTGCTTTGCTGGTCGGGGTAAATCTAATACTTGATAAGGTATATATTACCACTGGCCCTTCAGTTGTAATCTTAGCTGTGGATACTTTTGTACAGCTACTGATGCTACTAGCCCTAGGGAGCATCCTTGCTGCACTTGTAGCTGCTATACCTTTTAGAGGCAGAGGCTACAGTGGCCGGTATAAAGTTATGCTGCCTTATGCAGTAGCACTTACAGCTGGTCTGATGAATGTAATGATGCTCATCCTGATTAATCCGTAATATCTTACTTCTGTCATCCTGAAAGGATCTTGTTAGCGAGTCGCCAAAATTTTAGCCCTCCGAACCACGATTCTTCCAGAATGACAAAAAGGTAAATTCACTCATTCACTCATTCAACATCTCCCCCGTGCAAACCTTTCTGGAGCTAACGGCCAAATACGTTTACGAGAAGTATAAAGAGGACATCAGCGAGCTGTGCGTGGTGCTGCCATCCAGGCGAGCGAGCTTCTTCTTTAAAACCGCGCTGGCGCAGGCAGCGCCCGAGCCGATCTGGTCGCCGGAGGTGTATGCCATGGAGGATTTTATCCGCAGCCTCTCCAAAACCGAGGTGCTGGAGCCGATAAACCTGCAGCTGGAGCTGTTCGACCTCATGCGTGAGCAGGACCCCAAGCTCGACTTCGACAATTTCGTGACCTGGGCCGGTACCCTGCTGGAGGACTTCAGCCGGATAGACCAGAACCTGGTGGACACGAAGAAGCTGTTTGAGTACTTGGGCGAGGCGAAGGCGCTGGAGCGCTGGGACCCCAAGTTCCTGGGCAAGGAGCTCTCCCCTACCCTCAAAAAGTATTTCAGCCTCTGGGACAACATCGAGAAAACTTACCATAAGCTGCAGGAGCGGCTGCTGGCCAATAAACAGGCCTATACGGGTATGGCCTTCCGGAAAGTGGCCAGGAGTATAGAAAGTATAGCCAAAGACAGCGCGTGCCGGCAGTATATCTTCATCGGCCTTAACAGCCTGACCCACTCCGAGGAAAAAATCATCCGTACCCTGCTCAAGCACGAGAAGGCAGAGGTGCTGTTTGATACCGACGATTTCTATATGGATGAGCAGGGCCTGAGCAACCGGGCTGGTAGCTTTCTGCGCAAGTATAAAAGCACCTGGAATTTACCGGAGTGGCGCTGGCAGCAGAACCTGCTGCTGACGGATGAAAAGGAAATCAACGTGATCGGTGTGGCCAATGCCAGCATGCAGGGCAAACTGGCCGGGCAGCTGCTGCAGGAGATACGCGAGCAGAATCCCCATGCCCAGACCGCCATCGTGCTGCCCGACGAAACGCTGCTGCTGCCCGTGCTGCACTCCATTCCGGAAGATGTGCCGACTTATAACGTCACCATGGGCCTCAGCTTTCGGGGCACACCACTGTTCAACCTCATCGATTTGCTTTTTGAAGTGCACCTGACGGGCGTCACGCAGCTGCAAAGCTCGGGCTACAAAGTATACCAGTACCACCACCTGAGCGTAACCAAACTGCTCACCCACCCTTTCATCCGACGGTATGAGCTATACTTGAACGATGATCCGGAGCAGGCCCCATTCCACGGCATGATCCAGCAGGTGCTCGATAAGATGGTGCAGGAGAATAAGGTGCTCATTACAGCGCAGGAGCTCATTGACCTGAGCCAGCACCACCCGCTTTTTGAGACGCTCTTCCGTACCTGGCGCGATTGCGACGACATCATCGTGGCCCTGTATGAACTGATCGAGTTGCTGCGCCAGGTGTACACGCATGGCCGCAACAGCATCGAGACGGAGTACCTGTACATCTTTTATACTATAGTTAAGCGCCTGGACACGATCTTCGACTGCCGCGAGCACAAGATTTCGGTGCGCAGCTTCCGCAAGTTTCTCTACGAGCTGATCGGGCAAACGCGCCTGCCCTTTAGCGGGGAACCGATTTCGGAAGTGCAAATCATGGGTATGCTGGAGACACGTGCGCTGGATTTTGAAAACCTGATCATCCTATCGGTGAACGAGAATGTGCTGCCGGCACCCAAGCGGCAGGAAAGCCTGATGCCGTATGATGTGCTGCGCGAATTTGGCCTGCCTACTTACTCCGAAACAGAGGGAGCCATGGCCTATAACTTCTACCGCCTGCTGCAGCGCGCCAAAAAGATAAACCTGCTCTATGTGCTGCCCTCCGATACCTACGGCTCCGGCGAGAAAAGCCGCTTTATACTGCAGCTGCAAAACGACCTGGCCCTGCGCAACCCGAAGATAAAATTCCGCGACATGATTGCGGCGGTGGAGCAGCAGGAAACCCGCAAGTATGAGGAGGATATCGTGGTGCCGAAATCGCCGGAAACCATTGCCCAACTGCGGCAGGAACTGGAGCGTGGCCTCTACCCTTCGCACCTGAACATGTACATCAACTGTTCGCTGCAGTACTATTTTACCCGCATCGCCAAAATGCAGGAGGTGGATGAGGTGGAGGAACAGCTGGGCGCCGATCAGTTTGGTACGATTGTGCACCAGGTGCTGGAAGATTTCTTCCGTCCGCATGCGCAGAGCGGCGAGCCTATACTTGCCGGGCATGTGGAGCAGATGCTGCAGGCGTTGCCCGAGAAGGTGAAGCGCGAGTTCAGCAAAGTAACGCTGGGTGCCAAGCCCGAGCGCGGCATGAATTACCTGCTTTATAAAGTGGCCGTGGAGGTGCTGGAGAAATATCTGCTGAAACTCAAAGATTCGGAGGAACTGCCGCTGTACGTGCTGCGCCTGGAGGAAACGCTGGCTACCATACTTCCGGTGCAGGTAGGCGAAGAGGTGGTGAACGTGCGCATCGCCGGCAAAGCCGACCGTATTGACCTGACCGGCCACGAGCTGCGCGTAGTCGACTATAAGACTGGGAAAGTGGAGCAAAACCAGCTGAAGGTAAAGCCAGAGGATGTGGCGCTGCATTTCCTTACGGACCAGAAGTATGGCAAGGCGCGGCAGCTATGGCTGTATGAGTACGTGCTGAAACGGGTGCTGGAGGAGCAGCCGCAAACCATACTTCGCAATGCCGCGCATATCTCTCCACAAAGTATAAACCCGAAATCCGGCATCCTCTCCTTCCGCAATCTGGAGCCGGGTGTGCTCTCATCGGAGTTTAACTTTATGGAAGAAGACGGTGCCACGCCGAAGAATTTTGTAGAGGCTTCGGAGGAACTGCTGGGAGATTTCGTGCGCCGCATGCTCGACCCAGAGGAACCAATCCAGAAAACAAAAGACCTGGATGTGTGCCAGTGGTGCGCGTATAGAGGGATTTGTGCGAGGTAACGAAGTATAGAATCTTAAGGCAACACGAAGCTTGGTAAAGCTAGGCTTATCTTGTTGTAGTAATAACAATCCTCTGTGTGAAGAAAATTGTAGAAGTTCTGGGAAAGCTTGGGCTCACGCTGCAAATCGCTAAGACAGCCCTGGCCGCTGCACTTTCCTGGTTTGTCGCCTCTGTCTTGCTGCAGTCCGCTTACCCCTATTTTGCGCCGGTATCCGCTATCATTACCGTTCAGGTAACGGTGGCCGATTCGGTCAGCAAGGCTTCGCAGCGCATCATCGGCATTATTGGCGGCGTGATGCTGAGCATGCTGCTGGGGCGCTGGTTTCAGGTAAACACGGCATCCATTTTCTTCATCATACTACTGGGAATGGGCATAGCCAAAGCTTTCCGGATGAACCTCCAGATCATCTCGCAGGTAGCTATCAGTTCGCTGCTGGTGCTTGCCTTTGGCCAGGTTGACTCGGGTTATGCTTATGAACGGGTGATCGAGACGGTGCTCGGCTCAGGAATTGCCTTGCTGATCAATGCACTGATCATTCCAACCGATGCCATTCCGGATGTAGAGAAAAGCATTATAGCGTATAACAAAATGGCCGCCACCACCCTGAGTGGCCTAAGTGCTTTGCTAGATGACACCGACCCCCGCCGGAAAACCGGCCGATCTGAAGTAAATGCGCTTACAAAAGCAGCCCTGGAATGTCGTAAATCGGTGGAACTGGCAGAGCAAAGCCTGAAATATAACCCCCTGCTTACGCACAGGCGCGAGAAACTGAGCCGGCTGGCAGCCGACATCCGGCTGTTGCATAGTATCATGATCCAGATCAGGGGCATCCGGAGAAGCCTGGACGACCTGCAGCGGAATACGGCTTTCCAAACAGATTATGCAGGAAAGGAGCAGCTTGTACGAACCCTGGAGGCTACCGCTGCCTGCATCAGTGCCTTTGGCGAGACGATTGTTGATCCATCGGAAGAGAAATCTGATAGACTAGGCGCGGCCATACGAGTGGCACGGCGCGAGCAGGCCCGCAGCCTCGAAACCCTGACGCATGTAACGGCGTTGCCCGTGCTTCAGGACATGGGCAGCATCCTGACGGATCTGAGCAGAATCGTTACGGAGACGGAGCGACCGGAAGTGGAGGAAGAAGAGATAGCTGAATCTGCCTGATGGCTGAAAAGGAGCATCCCCATGCATTTTCTATCACATGGGGCTGCTCCTCTTTTAGAGGTAAAGATCATACGTTCACCGCCTTCATCTGCTCCTCCCGGTACCTGCCACCGGCGGCTATGCCCTTCGGAGCGATCTCATTGATCTGCCGTAGCTCGTCTGGCGTCAGCGAAACGTCCAGCGCCTGCATGTTTTCCTCGAGGTACTTGCGGCGCTTGGTTCCCGGAATCGGCACCAGGTCCTCGCCCTGCGCCAGCAACCAGGCTAGGGCCAGCTGAGACGGGGTGCAACCTTTCTGTGAGGCCAGCTCCTCAATCTTCTGCACCAGGTCCAGGTTCTTCTGAAAATTCTCTCCCTGGAAGCGCGGCGACTGCCTACGGTAATCGTCTTCTGCCAGATCCTCGAATTTCTTGATCTGCCCCGTCAGGAAGCCTCTGCCAAGCGGACTATAAGGAACAAAGCCAATGCCCAGCTCCCGACAGGCTGGCAGGATCTCATCTTCCACATCGCGGCTCCAGAGCGAATACTCTGTTTGCAGCGCCGTGATCGGGTGAACTTTATGTGCTTTTTTTATCGTCTCAACCGCAGCCTCCGACAGGCCCAGATACCGCACCTTGCCTTCCTGCACCAGTTCGGCCATAGCGCCTACCGTGTCCTCTATCGGTGTGTTTTTATCTACCCGGTGCTGGTAGTAAAGGTCAATGGTCTCCACGCCGAGGCGCTTCAGGCTGGCTTCGCAGGCCTGCTTTACATACTCCGGTTTGCCGTTCACGCCCAAAAAGCTGCCGTCCTTGCCGCGCACATTCCCAAACTTTGTGGCGATGATCACCTGGTCGCGTCTGTCGCGGATAGCCTTGCCCACCAGTTCCTCGTTGGCGCCCACACCGTACATGTCGGCGGTATCCAGAAAGTTCACCCCCAGCTCCAGCGCCAGGTGTATGGTGGCAATTGATTCATTGTCGTCGCGGTTGCTGTAAAAGTCTGACATACCCATGCAGCCCAGTCCAAGCGCCGATACTTCAAGTCCCTGTTTTCCTAGCTTTCTTTTTTTCATCTGCAGTTTTATTAAATTGAGGGTTTATACCAAATAACAGCTATAGTTTACGCGGATAGCGCTATGGTGTATAGTATAAAGAGGCTCTTTCGCTCGCTTCAGGTGAGGCTTTGCTAAAAGATTAAATAACAGACCAGATGAACAAGGAAGTAAACGTAGGCCTGCTGGGCTTTGGCATGGCCGGAAGAACCTTTCACGCACCTTTTATTTCAAATGTACCGGGCCTCCAGCTGAAAAAAATAAAGGCCAACCGCCTGGAAAGTGTGGAGCTGGCCCGCCAGCGCTACCCACAAACGGAGGTGGTGCCCCTGGAGGAGGACATTTTCGGTGATGCAAGTATAGATCTGGTGGTGATCGCCACGGCAAATCCTACCCACTATAAATTAGCAAAAGCAGCTTTAGCGGCAGGCAAGCATGTATTGGTCGACAAGCCCTTTACCATCACCAGTGCGGAGGCCGAAGAACTGATCGCACTGGCAAAGGAAAAGCAGAAAGTGCTGACCGTGTACCAGAACCGCCGCTGGGACTCCGACTTTAAAACGGTGCAGAAAGTGGTGCAGGCCGGGCTGCTGGGCAGGCTGGTAGAGTATGAAACCCATTTTGACCGCTACCGAAGCGAGCTAAAGCCCAACAGCTGGAAAGAGGAGCCATTGCCCGGAGCCGGCATCCTGTATGACCTGGGCGCCCACCTCATCGACCAGGCTTTATACTTGTTCGGGGAGCCGCTGGAAGTATACGCCGATGTGCAGGTACAGCGCCAGCACTCGCAGGTGCCGGATTATTTTGAGGTAGTGCTTTACTATGAAAGTATGAAAGCTATCCTGAAAGCGGGTATGCTGGTGCGTGAGCAAGGGCCGCACTTTATACTTCACGGCAGTGAGGGCTCTTTTGTGAAGTATGGCATGGACGTGCAGGAAGAAAACTTGAAGGCCAGCCGCTTTCCCGCCGATACCCCGAACTGGGGTATGGAGCCCGAGAGCCTGTGGGGGACGCTGCACACCACCGTGCAGGGTCTGCACTACAAAGGCAAACTCACCAGCGAACCCGGGGACTATACCGGCCTTTACCAGAATGTGTATAAAGCCATCCTCGGCCAGGAGGAGTTGGTGGTGAAGCCGGAGCAGGCACGCAACACCATCCGGATTGTTGAGCTGGCCATGCAGAGCAGCGCGGAGAAGCGTAGGGTGAAGTATAGTTTGTAGTATAGTCGGAGCAGCACCTGCAGACAACTACCTGAACTTATATAGCTCATACTTTCAAGATCTTCTGGCCTTTGTCTAAAGTTCTAATGTCTACCTGTTCGGTTCAAGCTGAAAAATGAAAACACTAACTCTATTAATAATTACAGTGACTTTATTGTCTTGCAATAAATCAAATCAAACGAAAGCCATCCTTGATTCTGATGTTGAAGAAACCTCAATAGACACAGTATTGGTTAAGATTGAAAATAAATTAGAGAAGTCGTATGAAGTTGGCTTCTACTCAAAGTCTTTTACATATTGTTGGATATCTGATAAGGATACGCTCGATTTTAAAATTGGGATGACTGAACATGTGACAGACAGCTCAGTCCAGCTTAGGGTATTTCACAGTAATCCTATTTTATTTTCAAAGGCATTGGACAAGATAAATGAAAGTTTACCACTAATTAAAAAAGATTTCAATTTAGATAAACTTGGCTACCTTTATTTCGAGCCGCCAATTTTTTATAAAGACATGACAACAGAGCTTTCAAAGAGCTATGAAAATCAGTTCGGAAAGAAAAATATTAAATATAAACAACTGAATGAGTTTCTATTGGATTCATGGTTAGAAAGAAAAGTTAGTGTCTTCTTGAACCAATTCAATAAGAGCACAAAAAGATATGGGATAGAGAAATTTCATTTACTGGAGAAAGCGTATTATGAAGAGTATATTCCCAATTCGGACTTAAGTGATTACCCTTCATTTTCTATTCACGGAATGGGAGTATCAGTGCTACTAAATGAATAAATAAAAATAATAGCCAGTGCCTCTCATTGTAAAAAAACACGCTACGGCCAATTGCCTTCCTCGTTGTTTACATGCGTCCGTTCGTCATGAAGTATAATTTATACTTTACCTCAATTCAAAAGGCTTAGCTGAAAAGCCTTGGGCGTCAAGCCAACCTCTTTTTTAAAGGCCCTGATGAAGTAATTCAGGTTCTGGAAGCCGGCCATATAACAGGCCTGGGTCACGGAGTTTACCGGATTCTGCAGATACATTTTTGCCAAACGGATACGCTCTTTCAGAATATAGTCGGCAGGTGTATAGCCTAGCTCCTCTTTAAATTTCCGGAAAAAATTGGCGCGGCTCATACAGGCCTTCTCGCTCAGTTTGTCCGCATCAATCTTGGAAGTGATATTCTCCTTTATGTACTGGATAATGTACGCGAAGCGGTTGCTGCAGGCCAGCCGGTTGTAGTTCTGCTCAAAAAAAGTACGCGCCTGTGTCTGCATCAGCCTGACCAGCAGTTCCCGTAGAGCCAGGTTCATCAGGATGTCTTTCTCGCGGCTGTGCTCGTGCAGGCCGAGCCTGATCAGGCGGTTGATGATGTCAGCCAGCTCCAGGTTGTTGGCCAGGTGCAGGTGCTCCTTGCTGATTTGCCACTCCTCCCCCGCCTCTGCCTTAGCATGCCGCTCGTTCAGCAGCCCTATCGTAGCCTGTATCTGCTCGGCAGGGATGGCCAGGGCCAGGCATTGGGTGGGCGTCTTCTTGCCAGCTTCCGGGAAATCAATCGTCATCAGCTCGCTTGGCGGCACGATCACTGATTCGCCGGGCAGGTAATCAAAGCCGGGGCGGTCCGAGAGGTGCATCACCTTTTTGCCGCGCAGCATGCTGGTCAGCACCCAATCATCGAACTGCAGCTGCACGTCCCTGGCCTGCTGGTGCGTCTCGAACACGTTCAGTTCGCAGGAATCCATGCTATACACCGACCTGTTTTCGACCAGGGTGAACAGGGAGCGCTCCTCGCGCAGTGCTATCGGCTGCAGGTTATACTTCAGGGACATAGGCAAAATCTAAAAATTTATACTTAACATGATACGATAAGAAGATAGAATGAGACGATAAGTTGAGAAAGAAATAAGGCAAATACGGACCTTGGGGTATCGTTCTTAAACCTTAAAAACTAAAACCTATGGATTCAGTAGCTATGCCTCAGGAACAGTCTGCCGTACTGGAGCGGCCGCAGTTCAAAGAAAAGTATGAGCATTTTATCGGCGGCGAGTGGGTGGCCCCAGCCAACGGAGAGTACTTTGACAACATCTCGCCCATCGACGGCAAGCCCTTCACCAAAGCGGCCCGAGGCACCAAAGAAGACATCGACAAAGCCCTGGACGCGGCGCACCAAGCCTTCAAATCCTGGTCTAAAACCTCGGCGGCAGCCCGTAGCAAAGTGCTGCTCGACATTGCCAACGCTATCGAGCAGAACGCCGAGCTGCTGGCCCGCGCCGAAACCGTGGACAATGGCAAAGCCATCCGCGAGACGCGCGCTGCCGATATTCCGCTCTGCATTGACCATTTCCGCTACTTTGCCGGCGTTATCCGGGCCGACGAGAGCTCCATGTCGGAGCACGACGAGTTTACGATAAGTATAAACCTGCAGGAGCCGATTGGTGTGGTGGGCCAGATCATCCCCTGGAACTTCCCGCTCTTGATGGCTACCTGGAAAATGGCCCCTGCCCTGGCGGCCGGTTGCTGCGTGGTGATGAAACCCGCCGAACAGACCCCGACCAGCATCATGCTGCTGATGGAGCTGATACAGGACATCGTGCCGGCCGGCGTGCTGAACGTAGTAACGGGCTTCGGCCCGGAGGCCGGAAAGCCGCTTGCCTCCTCGCCTCGCGTGGCCAAGGTAGCCTTCACCGGCGAGACCACCACCGGCCGCCTGATCATGCAGTATGCCTCGGAGAATTTGGTGCCCGTAACCATGGAGCTGGGCGGCAAGTCGCCGAACATCTTTATGCCCAGCATAGCCGATGCCGACGACGATTTCTTTGACAAATGCGTGGAAGGTGCCGTGATGTTTGCCCTCAACCAGGGCGAAGTATGTACCTGCCCGTCGCGCATGCTGGTGCACGAAAACATTTTCGACCGCTTTATGGAGCGTGTGGTGGAGCGTACCAAGGCCATTAAAGTTGGTCATCCGCTGGCTGAGGACACCATGATGGGGGCCCAGGCTTCTAATGACCAGTTCGAGAAGATCCTCTCCTACATGGACATTGGCAAGCAGGAAGGCGCTGAAGTGCTGGTGGGCGGTGGCGTGGCCAGCCTGAACAATGGATTGGAGAAGGGTTACTACATACAGCCGACCATCTTTAAGGGAAGCAACCGGATGCGCGTGTTCCAGGAGGAGATCTTTGGCCCGGTTACCTCTGTGACGACCTTCAAAACGGCGGAAGAGGCCGTGGAGTTGGCCAACGACACGCTATATGGCCTGGGTGCCGGCCTCTGGACCCGCGATGCACATGAGATCTACCAGATCCCGAGAGCCATCCAGGCAGGGCGCGTGTGGGTGAACTGCTACCACCATTATCCGGCGCACGCGCCGTTTGGCGGGTACAAGAAATCTGGCTTTGGTAGAGAGAACCACAAGATGATGCTCAACCACTACCGCCAGACCAAGAACATGCTCATCTCCTATAACAGGAACAAGCTGGGCTTCTTTTAACGTAAATTAAAGTATAGCCCTGCCGGTGCAAAGCCGGTGGGGCTTCCTTTTTAAAGTATAACCTATGGAAAAGGTAGAGCGCGTGAGCGTAACCAAGGCCGCCGAGGCGGTGATAGACCAGCTGCGCGAAAAGTACGGTCCGCTGATGTTTCACCAGAGCGGGGGCTGCTGCGACGGCTCGCAGCCCATGTGTTTTGAGGAAGGCGAGTTCATGGTGGGCGACAGCGATGTGCT
This sequence comes from Pontibacter kalidii, assembly GCF_026278245.1. Taxonomy (NCBI): domain Bacteria; kingdom Pseudomonadati; phylum Bacteroidota; class Cytophagia; order Cytophagales; family Hymenobacteraceae; genus Pontibacter; species Pontibacter kalidii. Next base: position 1,692,524 of record NZ_CP111079.1, read on the forward strand.
GCTGGGCGAGGTGCACGGTTGCAGGTTCTACATCGCCCGCGACCAGTACGAATACTGGAAGCACACGCAGTTAACATTGGACGTGATCCCCGGCCGCGGCTCCAGCTTCTCCCTGGAAATACCGTTGGGCGTGCGGTTTCACATCCGCTCCAGGATTTTCACTCCTGAGGAGATGGAGCAGCTGCCGCAGTTATGATACAGTTGAATGGGGAATATAAAAGCCTGTGCCACAGAAAGCGGCACAGGCTTTTATATTTTATACCTTCTGACCTAAGCCTGAGCTACATATTCTATCTTAGGAAGCTCCTCGTGCTGTTGCAGGGAATAATCGTCTTCACCGCCGCGGGCCATGCCCACCAGGTAGAGCGCCAGCGCCGTGGCAACGGCAATAATAATGGCGGGCAGAAACCCGTCTACTTTAAAGTTGCCCACCAGCATGTCTACCAGTTTGATCATGAGGGCCGTGACGATGATGCTGACGATTGCCTCCAGCAGGAAGAAAGACACCAGGTTCAGTATTCCGCCCAGTATCCAGCCGATGGTGGCGTTGAAGATACCGATCAGAAAAGCCACCCAGAGCGCAGTCCAGAAGCTTTTTACGTGCACGCTCGGCAGAACATAAGCTAGCAGCAGTATAACGCCGGCACTAACGAGTAAATCAATGATAAATCCCATAGTTTTATGTTATGTTGGAAAATTATAAACCTGCCTCTACTACGTGTGCTGTAGTAAAATAGATATTATGCCTATTTTACGTATTCCGGCTTCAGTTTATCTCTGTAATTGTCCTCAAACTTCCGCACCTTCGGCATAGCCACCGACACCACGTACGGGTCCTGGGGATTGCGGCGATAGTAGTCCTGGTGATACTCCTCTGCCATCCAGAACTTTTTGAAGGGCTGCACATGGGTCACGATCTTGTTTTTGTAAGTGCCTGCCTCCTCCAGCTGCCTGATGTATTCCTCCGCTTGCTTTTTTTCCTCCGGCGTCTTGTAGAAAACGATGGAGCGGTACTGTTTACCCACATCAGGGCCCTGTCGGTTCAGGGTGGTGGGGTCGTGGGTGGCAAAGAACACCTCCAGCAGCTCCTGGTACGTTATCTGGCTCGGGTTATAATAAACCTGCACGGCCTCGGCATGGTCAGAAAGGCCGGAGCTTACCTGCTTGTACGTTGGGTTTTTCTCCTTACCCCCCGAGTACCCCGAGATCACGGCCTTCACTCCCTTCAGCCTTTCGAAGTAAGCTTCGGTGCACCAGAAGCAGCCGCCGGCAAAAACAGCGCTTGGCAGCCCCACTGTGTCCTCTTCCTCCTGCGCCAGGGCGTCGCTTCCCGTCATCTGCATCCGTTCTGAAGTGTTTGCCTCGGAGCAGGCTGCAAAACAAAAAAAGGCTGCAAAAAGAAAGAGTAAATTCCTGATAATCATAAGTGAAGGCTTTATACTTTATACTACGCGATGCCCGCGGGGCGGTTTTTTAGAAATTACAGGTACATGTTTCCTGCGTATGCTTTAAATTTATACCTTAACCAAAGCAACGGCATCTTGTTCATACTTTATAACGATCAGCTTCTCCGGGAGTCCGACTGGCACCTGCCCCTTACAGACAGGGCTTTTCAGTATAATGATGGATTCTTTGAGACCGCTATACTTGCAAACGGCCGCATTCGCTTTTGGGACCAACACCGGCAGCGCATGCGCGAGGCGGCCGGGGCCTTACACCTGAAGCTTCCTGAATACTTTCTTCAGCCTACCTTGGAGGATAAACTGCTGCAGCTGGCCCGCCAGCAACAGGCCGAAAAGTATGGCCGCTTAAAACTGAAGGTATGGCGCGCAGGTGCCGGGCTGTATACCCCGCAGACCAGCCAGGTAAACTGGCTGGCAAGTATAGAGCCGGCCACACCTGCCTCTCAGGAGCCGCTACACATCGGCATCTGCCAGAACAGCCACACCGTTTATACTTCCCTCTCGCACGTTAAAGGGCCAAATGCCCCCTTGTATGTACTGGCCGGGCTGGAGAAACAGGCCCGGCAACAAGACGACATGCTGCTGCTGAACCAGCAAGGTTTGGTGGCCGAACTCATCTCCTCCAACATCTTTTGGGTAAAGGAAAACACGCTGTATACTTCCGATCTCAGCTCTGGCTGCGTGAACGGCATCCTGCGCCGGAATATTCTGGCCTGGTGCCATGCCCAGGATATTAAAACGCAGCAGGTTCTGCAAAGCCCTGAGCAGCTGCTACAGGCAGACGCCGTCTTTGCTGCCAACGTTACGGGCATACGCGCCATTGCAAGTATAAACGGCACGCAACTGCATCAAAAAGACGCGTTTGTGGAGCAGCTTCGCGCGGGGATGCAGGTATAAACCTTTTTTCAGCTGCACTTCCCTTTTGATCTTCCTGACGCTTCGCTACAGCACGCTTTTGTTTCCTCTACAAGCCCGGGGCTTAAAACATTTTGGTCGATGAACTTGTATTCCCAGCAACAAAACTCAACATAAAAATATGGAATCTATAAAAGGAAAGAACGCCCTGGTAACCGGCGCCGGAAAGGGAATTGGCAGGGCCATTGCCCTGGCGCTGGCAGAAGAAGGCGTGAACGTGGCCCTGATGGCCCGCACCACCAGCCAGCTGGAGGAAGTGGCCGGGGCCGTGACGGCCAAGGGTGTGACAGCAGCCGTGGTAACGGCCGACGTAACAGACATACACGCCGTGAACAGCGCCGTGGCCCAGGCGCGTGAGCAGCTTGGCCCGATCGATATCCTGATCAACAATGCCGGTGTGGGGGCCTTTGCCAAATTCCTGGAGATGGAGCCGGAGAAGTGGGAAAGCATCATCAAGGTGAACCTGCTGGGGCCTTACTACGTCACCCGCGCCGTGCTGCCGGAGATGATCGAGCGCCAGACAGGCGACATCATCAACATTTCTTCTACCGCCGGACAGAAGGGCGCGCCTGTCACCAGTGCCTACAGTGCCTCCAAGTTTGGTTTGATCGGCATGTCGGAGTCGCTGATGCAGGAGGTGCGCAAGCATAATATCCGTGTCTCCACGCTCACGCCAAGCACTGTCGCCACCGACATGGCCATCGACCTGAAGCTGACTGACGGCAACCCCGAGCGCGTGATGCAGCCGGAAGATTTTGCCGAGCTGATCGTATCGCAGCTGAAACTGAACCGCCGCGTGTTCGTGAAAGAGGCGGGTCTGTGGTCCACTAACCCCTAAATCAAACCAAGTATAAAAAGCAGCAAAGCACAGGCCTGACGACCTGTGCTTTGCTGCTTTTAGTGCTGCTTTTAGTAATGTGTATGCTTACTTATTCGGGTACCAATCCTTCAGGCGCACCTCAATGCCCTTGTTCTTTGCACCTACCAGCTGCTTGAATTTCTCTACATCGCTAAAGCCATTCTGGCCGCGGTAATGATACGGGTACACAACCTTCGGCTGAAACTCCAGCACGGCATCTGCAGCCTGGTCCACATCCATGGTATAGGGCAGGTTCATACTTACAAAGGCCACATCGATGTTCTCCAGCCGGCGCATCTCGGGGATGCCTTCCGTGTCACCGGAGATGTAGACACGCTTATCGCCTATCTGCAGCACATAACCGTTGCCCCGACCTTTCGGGTGGCGCGCATCGGCGGTGTCTGGAAGGTTATACATGGGCAGGGCCATAATGTTAATGCCTTGTTGTATACTTTGCCCGCCGTTGTCGAGGATTACCAGTTGCTGCTGATACTTCTCCGGCAGAAGCTCGGCCACGGCACGCGGCACCACCATCCTCACCTTCTCGGTCTCCAGGGCGGCAAGTGTGGCGGTGTCCAGGTGGTCGGGGTGGATGTCCGTAATCAGGATCAGGTCTGGCTTGGGCAGCCCTTTAAAAAGATCCGCCCCGCCATACGGGTCCACGTAAATAGTTTTGGCCTTGTAGGTTAACGCCAACGTGCCATGCGTTATCGGTTGAATCACCAGCGGGCCGCCGCTGGTCTTAAGCGTGTCTGGCTTTGCCAACTGCTGTGCCTGTACCTGCACGAAGGCAAGTATAAAAGCCAGGGCAAGTATGGATTTCAGTTTCATGGTGTTAGGATTAAGTTGAAAGGATAATAACCGACATACATACGGAAATTATCCTTTCTTGACTGAAACCTACACCGCCACAGGCGCTTTTATTCCCGGGTGCGGATTATAGTTCACCAGCTCGAAATCCTCAAACCTAAACCCAAAGATATCCCTCACGTCCGGGTTCAGCTTCATCTGCGGCAACTCCCGGGGTTCGCGGCTTAACTGCCGTTGTGCCTGCTCCAGGTGGTTGAGGTACAGGTGGGTGTCGCCGCCGGTCCAGATAAACTCACCGGGTTCCAGTTCGGTAACCTGCGCCATCATCAGCACCAGCAGGGCATACGAGGCAATGTTGAACGGCACCCCCAGGAACACATCGGCGGAGCGTTGGTAGAGCTGGCAGCTCAGCTTGCCCTCGGCCACATAAAACTGGAAGAAGGCGTGGCAAGGCGGCAGCTTCATGTGCTCGATCTCGGCCACGTTCCAGGCGCTCACAATGATGCGGCGCGAGTCCGGGTTGTGCTTCAGCTGGTTCACTACCTGCGTGATCTGGTCGATGTGGCGGCCGTCTGGCGTGGGCCAGTTACGCCACTGCGAGCCGTAGACCGGGCCCAGGTCGCCGTTCTCATCCGCCCACTCATCCCAGATGCTCACCCCGTTCTCTTTCAGGTACTGAATGTTGGTATCGCCTTTTAAAAACCAGAGCAGCTCATGTATAATAGAGCGCAGGTGCACTTTTTTAGTGGTGACGAGCGGGAAGCCCTGCTGCAGGTCGAAGCGCATCTGGTAGCCGAACACGCTCAGGGTGCCGGTGCCGGTGCGGTCCTCCTTCTTTACCCCGGTGTCCAGGATGTGCTGCATCAAGTCTAAATATTGCTTCATGTATGATTCATTTGTTGTGGAGGGATAAAGATAGGAAAATTGTGATTTGCCTGAAGGAAGAATTGAGCCAAACTTCCAGGTAGATCTTATGGCCTTCATCTGCCTCGAGTAAAGGATACACAAAGAAGCAAAAAGCCTTCTGCCGCGATGGCAGAAGGCTAAGACAGGTGATAGCAGGAACTATTGCGCCTTTTTGTCTTTTGTAGCCGCAGCTTTGGCAGTATCCTTTTTCGCGCAGCAGGACTTAGTTTCTTTGGCAGAGGCAGCGGTCATGTGGCAGCTTTCAGCTTTAGCGGTTTTCTTCTTGTCTTTCCCGGATGTATTGTCGTTGGCGTTGTGCTCCATCTTGCATTTGCCGTCTTTGCAGGCCATGGCAGGTGTGGCAAAGCCGGCTCCTAGAAAGCCGGCCAGTGTTAAGGTTAGCGCTAGTTTTTTCATCTTCTGAACTTGTGTTTTTATTTGAACAAAAAGAAAGTTATGCAGTTGTTTCAGACGTAAATGTACCGTTGCTGAGCACTGCTCCCAATGATTAAAATCAGTTTTATACTTCCTTGAGCTATAGAAATCTAAGTTACCTGGTGCTATTGTCGGTGGCGGTGCTCTCGGCCATTAGTTTATACTTTGCCTTGCGCCTGCGCTTCGACTATAACTTCGACAACTTCTTTCCGAAGGGCGACCCGGACCTGGCTTACTATTTCAGCTACCGTGATAAGTTCGGCAATGACAACGACTACCTGCTCATCGGTCTCGACAATCAGGGCAAGAGCCTTTTCAATCAAAATTTCCTGACGAAGGTGGATAGCCTGACCAGCTTCCTGCAGCGGCAGCCGCACGTGGAGGCGGTCCTTTCTCCCACCACAGTGAAAAGCCCAGTGATCGAGCCATTCGGTTATTTTGAGATCCCATACCTGCACCCCTATGAGCCGGAGCGCTACGGGCAGGACTCGGTTCACATCTATTCGTCCCCGGAGCTGATCGGCACTTTGTTTTCAGAGGATGCCATGGCCGTTTCGCTATTTGTCCGGACCACCGAAAACCTGAGCAAAGGCGCCAGCGACACGCTGCTGACGGCGCTGAACCAACAGCTGGAGGAGCTGCAACTGCAGGAAGTGCACGTGGCCGGCAAAGCGCTGGCGCAATCGGTGTTTATAGACAAGATGCAGGTGGAGCTGGCTATTTTTATGTCGGCGGCCATTGTGCTGGTCCTGCTCTTCCTGTGGCTAGCCTTTCGAACGATTTGGGGAGTGCTGGTGCCCGTGGTTGTGGTGCTGCTGTCGGTACTCTGGGCCATGGGTGTGATGGGGCTCTTCCACAAACCTATCGACCTGATGACCGTGCTGCTGCCCACCATTATGTTCGTGGTGGGCATGTCGGATGTGGTGCACATCCTCTCGCGCTACCTAACGGAGACAGGCAACGGCACGCCCAAGCTTCAGGCCCTGAAACTGACGGTAAAGGAAGTGGGGATGGCTACCTTCCTCACCTCCTTTACCACCGCTGTGGGCTTTCTCACGCTGCTTACAACGGCCATTGTACCCATCCGCAACTTCGGGCTATACACGGCCATCTCCATCGGCCTGGCCTACCTGCTGGCCTTTTCGGTGTTGCCGGCCCTGCTTTTCCTCTTGAAGCCGCCCAACCCGTCGCGGGCCAGAAAAATAAGTTACTCGTGGCCGACCCTGATGCGGCGCATTCTCCGTTTCGTGCTGCAGCACCCCAAAGCCATACTTGCCTCCAGTGCTACCGTTATACTTCTGAGCCTAGTGGGCATCAGCCAAATAAAAGTAGACAGCACCATGCTGGAGGATCTCGGCGACGATGACCCAGTGATCCGGGACTTTATGTACTTTGATGAGAAGTTCTCCGGCGTGCGCCCCTTCGAGTTGCACCTGATCGCCGGCGAGGGCCGAACCATGTTTGATGCGCAGGTGCTGCAGGAGGTGGAGGAATTGGAACGCTACCTGACGCATACGTACGGCCTCAACTTTATCACCTCTCCTGCCACCATCGTGAAAACCCTGCACCGCGCGCAGAATGGCGGGCTGCAGGAGTTTTATACGTTGCCGGAAAGCAGAAAAGAGTTACAAAGTATAAAAAGTCGCCTGCAGGCATTCCGCCACCGCAGTGAGCTCCGCCACGTGGTTACACCGAATGGCAAAGAAGGCCGCTTGAGTGGCAACATGCAGGACATCGGTAGCGCCAGTGCCACCCTGCGCAACGATTCCCTGCAGGCGTTCATCCAGCAAAACATAGACCCAAGCGTGTTGCAGACCCGCCTCACCGGCAGCGCCCCGCTCATGGACAAGAACAATGAGTACGTAACGGCCAACATGTTGCGGGGGCTGCTCATCGCTTTCGGAGTGATCGCAGTGATTGTGGGGCTGATCTTCCGTTCTTTCAGGATGATCATCATCTCGCTGATCCCAAACCTCATTCCTTTGCTGATGATTGGAGGTATGATGGGCTTTATGGGCGTGAAGCTGACGGTGACGGTGTCCATTATCTTCACCATCGCCTTCGGTATTGCCGTGGACGATACCATCCACTTCCTCAGTAAGCTAAAGCTGGAGCTACTGGCAGGCAAATCGTTGCCCTATGCTGTCAAAGGCACTTTTATTTCAACGGGAAAGGCCATCATCATCACGTCCTGCATCCTGGTGGGCGGCTTTCTGACGCTGGTGCTCTCCACCTTCGATGCGACCTTTTACGTGGGCCTGTTCGTGAGCCTGACGCTGGTGTTTGCCGTCGTGGCCGACCTGCTGCTGTTGCCTGTGCTGGTGCTCTGTTTCTACCGCCTCCCTAAAAAATAAATTAGGCCCGATCCAATAAGGATGACCATATTTGCGTGTAAATTGTGGGTTAAGTATAGAGAGTGATGATGAAAAAGCTATTTACGTTGGTGGTGTTGAGTTTGTGGTTTATGGGGGCACAGGCGCAGGAGACGCCGGTGCCGGCAGAAGACAAACTGTCGCGGTTGATGAGTGAGCGGGAGCAGCTGATCCTGGAGTATCAGTATTACAAGCAGCAAAACAGCAGCTTCTGGGGTACGCAATCCAAGAAAGACCTGCTCAACATCGTAGAGACACTGAAGAAGATCATTAACCTGGATTCGGAGCTGGTGGCGGCTGTGAAAGAGAACAGCCTGCGGCAGTACGCGCAGAACACCGTGCAAAGCAAGCGGGAGGGCAAGCTCAGCCTGGAGGACCAGCGCAACTTCGAGAAGCAGATCAGCAGCCTGAAGAGCGAGGTGAAAACGCTGGAGAGCACCCTGCGTAAAAAGGACCGCGAAATGGCAGAGCTGCAGACGCAGGTAAAGGCCAGTTACGATCTAAAGTATGGCAAAGACAAGGTGATAGCTGTGTTGGCAGTGGGCGCTTTTATACTGCTGCTCTACGCCGTTATCCTGCAGGTGCGCCTGAACAAGGCCAACGCCAAATCGCGTAAGAAAAAGAAAGTATAGATGTATACTTTGCCGGGGCAGGCATGAATCATAAAGGCACTGTGTTTGTTATACTTTCTGCTGCAGATACAAAGCTAGATCCGCGGAATTTATCCGCACAACATAAACTAAAGTATAAAGGCTGGGGCAAAACGCCCAGCCTTTCTTTTTGATATACATGAGCGACATATTATTAGAGCTGAAGCAGGTACAGGACCTGCTTAAAATAGAACAGGAAGAAGACCGCCAGCAGTATAAGATCAAGAGCCTGAAAAGCACGATTGCCGAGCGCAAGGCCATGGGCTTCTGCTGGTACCCGGTCACCATTTCCAAGGAGGAAATAGGCTTCGGCAACAAGGTGGTGGTGGAGTTGGAGCGCACCAAGGACCGCGACCAGCTGCACCTGTTCCAGGTGGGCAAGACAGCGGCCCTTTTCAGCAACAACGGCGAGCGGCAGAACATAAACGGTGTGATTGTGGGCCTGAAGCGCAACAAGGTGTTGCTGGCCACCAACAAGGAAGACCTGCCCGACTGGATAGACGATGGTCGCCTGGGTATTGACCTCACCTTTGATGAGATGAGCTACCGCGAGATGGAGATTGCCATGAAGAAGGTGATTGAGGCGTATAAGACCCGCCTGGCGGAGCTGCGCGATATCCTGCTAGGCGATATGCCCGCCCACTTCACTGATGCCACCATGGAGGAGATCCCGTCGCTGAACCCCTCGCAGAACGAGGCGGTGCGCAGGATTGTGCAGGCAAAGGATGTGGCTATTATTCACGGACCTCCGGGCACGGGCAAAACCACCACGCTGGTACAGGCCATCCTTACCACCCTGCAAACCCAGAAGCGCCTGCTCGTAACGGCCCCCTCTAATACCGCTGTAGATTTACTAACGGAAAAACTGGCGAACGAAGGGGTGAACGTGATCCGCATCGGCAACCCGTCGCGCGTATCGGATGTGCTGCTGGAGCATACGCTGGACGCGCAGGTAATGGCGCACCGTTCCTATAAAACACTGAAGGACTACCGCAAAACGGCCGAAGAATATAAGCGAATGGCCTTCCAGTTCAAGCGTAAGTTCGGGCATGAGGAGCGGGCGCAGCGGCAACTGTATAAAATGGAAAGCAAGCGCCTGCTCGACGAAGCCGACCGTGTAGAGGAGTATATCACCGAGGACCTGCTCAACAACGTACAGGTCATCACCTGCACACTGGTAGGCGCGGCCAACAAAGCCATCCGCCACCTGGAGTATGACACCGTGTTTATAGATGAAGCGGCACAGGCGCTGGAGCCGGCCTGCTGGATCCCGATTTCCCGGGCCAAGCGCGTGGTGCTGGCTGGCGACCACTGCCAGCTGCCCCCCACGGTAAAATCGTTCCTGGCGGAGCAGAAAGGCTTGGGGAAGACGCTGTTTGAGAAATGCATTGAGCGGCAGCAGGATGTCTCCACGATGCTCAAGACGCAGTACCGCATGCACCACCACATTATGGAGTTCTCTAACCAGCAGTTTTACAAAGGGGAGCTGATGGCGCACGAGAGCGTGCACAGCAGCGACCTGCATGAGTATAACCCACACTTTGCCCCGGGCCTGGCCGTGGAGTTTGTCGATACGGCCGGATGTGGCTACAACGAGGTGGAAACGCCGGAAAGCAGCAGCTCGGCCAACCCCGACGAGGCAAATCTGCTGCTCAACCACCTGGCACACCTGCTGAAAGACTACAGCCACGCCGACGAGGAAGTAGAGCATTTGCGAATAGGCGTTATTGCCCCCTACCGTGCCCAGATCAACTATTTGGAGGACCGCGTGGAGCACATGCCCAAGCTGCATGAGCTGCGGCAGCTGCGCCACCTGTCAGTAGGTACCGTGGACAGCTTTCAAGGGCAGGAGCGCGACATCATCTACATCAGCATGACGCGCAGCAACGAGCAGGGAGAGATCGGCTTTCTGGCAGACATGCGCCGTATGAACGTGGGGATGACGCGTGCGAAGAAAAAGCTGGTGATCGTGGGCGATAGCGCCACCCTTAGCCAACACCCTTTCTACGCTTCGTTCCTGACTTACGTAGAAAGTATAAACGCCTACCGAAGCGCCTGGGAGCTGCAGGAGCTAATGGCGTAAAACCTGTAAACATTGGACAAAGTTTAGAGGTATGGATATAAATCCGTAACTTTCTAATCTCGAACATTAAAAAATAAGACATGAAGATTGAGAAAAACAAAGTAGTCTCGCTTACCTATGAACTGCGCATCATGGACGAGCAAGGCGAACCAAGCCTGATAGAAACAGCCGATAAAGAGCAGCCGATGGTATTCATCTACGGCATGAGCGGTCTTCCGGAGCAGTTCGAGGAGCAGCTCGATGGCTTGTCGGTTGGCGATACTTTTGACTTTAAACTGGATGCCGAGGAAGGTTATGGCGGCCAAGACGAGAACGCAATTGTTGACCTGCCTAAAAACGCCTTCGAAGTAGAGGGCGCTGTGCCGGAAGATATGCTGGAGATCGGCAACTACATCCCGATGACCGACAGCGAAGGCAACCAACTGCAGGGCCGCGTGGTGGAAGTAACGGATGATACGGTAAAAATGGACTTTAACCACCCGCTGGCGGGCAAGGAGCTATACTTTAAAGGCAAAGTGGAAAGCATCCGCGAAGCCACGGCTGACGAGCTTGCGCACGGCCACGTGCACGGCGAAGGCGGTGTGCATCATTAAGAAGTATACACTTTAGAGTTTAGAAAGGGGCGGCAGGATATTTTCTGCCGCCCCTTTTTTGTTGCCGCTCACAGCTTTAGCTCCACCCGCTCGCCGGTTTCGGCAGCCTGGTAAATTGCCTCCAGAATCTGCACATCCCGAAGTCCCATTTCGCCCGGCACCCGCGTTTCCTTGTTTTCCAGTATGCAGCGGGCGAAATCGTCCATTTGCCGGGCTTGCTGATTTACCTGGGGCAGCTCCATAGAGCCCTCGCTCGTTTCGCCTTTTATGCCGGAGTAGCTGTAGGCTGGCTCCAGCCGCCACCACCCTTTTTCAGCTTTGGCCGATAAAAGCCCTTCGTTTTGGTTGTAACTGGTACGGCAATTGGCCCTGGCGCCACCAGGGAACTCTAACTGCCAGTTAATAGACTGCTCCACTTCATCAAAATATTCCGGCCTGGTTACATTGCCATACTTTGCCGTCACTGCCACCGGGTTCTCCCCCATCGTATAAATTGCTCCCTGCACACAGTAGATGCCCAGGTCCATCAAGGGCCCGCCCCCAGCCAGTTCTTTGTCTAAGCGCCAAGCATTTGGATCGCCGCTGAACACAAAACTGTCAGCTGCCTCTATCTCCTGCACCGGCCCATAAATTTGCTGCTGCCCCAGCTCCATTACCCGCTGGTTGTGCGGCTCGAAGTGCAGGCGGTACCCGATGGAGAGGCGCACGTTATTTTCTTGACAGGCCTGTAGCATACGCCGGCAATCTTCGGCAGAGGTAGCCATGGGTTTCTCGGAAATAAGGTGCTTTCGAGCTTTGGCTCCCCGGATGGTATATTCCGCATGCATACCATTGGGCAGCACGATGTAAATAATGTCGATGTCCGGGTTATCGGCAATCTGGTCGTAGGTGTCGTAGGAATAGATGTTCTTGTCCGGGAGGTTATACTTGCGCTTCCACTCCGCTGCTTTAGCGGGGGTGCCGGTAACGATGCCAGCCAGGTAACAATGCTCGGTTTCCTGTAGCGCCGGCGCCAATTGATGGGTGGCGTATCTGCCCAGGCCTACTAAGGCTATTCCCAGTTTTTGCTGCTGTTGCTGCCCTGTCTGCTGCGTCTGGGTTGCTGCTTTTTCTGAGCCGGAAGACTGGCAGGAGGCGGCAAAGGAAGCCAGCGGAACGCCCACGGCGGTCGCACCAAAGGCTAACGAGAGGTCTTTGAGGAACCTGCGGCGGTTATGCCGGAAGAAAAAATTAGTTTGTATCATAGGGATGCGCGGCTTGGTTTATACTTTATACTTCTAAAGTATAAGTACAAGAGGCTAAAAGGTTTAGCCAGCCATTACAACTGCTCCCTCACACTGGCCACGTACCGCTCCAGTTCCGGAAAGAAAAGCCGGAAGTCGGCCAGGTATAACGCATACTGCTCCACGAGCTCCTCGGCGGCCGTTTCCATTCCAGAGGCAAAGGTGGTGCGGCGGCTCATGCCCTGCAGCGCCTGGGCTATCCCTTCCACCTCCGCATAAGACTCCAGCCAGTTCTGCCGCTGCATATACCCGAACAGGTTTTGCACACGCGGCGGCAGCACGTGGTGGTGCTGTTCGATCAGGCTGTAAGCTCGCTGTACAAAATCAGGCAGGGGCTCACTGGCGTAGTTGCTGAAATTACGGGCCAGGAAATGATCGAAGTACATGTCAGCGACCACCGGCGCGTACTTTCTGTATTTCGGGCGGAGCCGAGCTTTCGTCTCGGCCACCACCGGGTGGGTATCGGTGTACGTATCGATGAGGCGGTGCAGGCGGATGCCTTTGGCAATGCCCGGGGCGTAGCGTTCGGCCTGCCGTCCCTTCACGGCATCCGCCATAAAATTGCCTATGAGGAGTTCGTCGTCTGTTCCGGAAAGGTAAATGTGCGCCAGGTAGTTCAAAGGGTTGATCAGGGTTAGGTGAAAAGTATAAACCGGCTGCTGCGCCTATTGTTTTAGCGGTTCCGGGGTGGTGTTGGTTGCATCCGGCAAAGTATAAACCCTAGGCAAGAGAGCCGCGTAATCAATCACAAACAAGATATAAAGCTATGCAAAACGACCCAAACACGAAGGAAAACCTCAGGAAGCTCATAGATAAGATAAAGGACGTAAAAATTGCCATGATGACCACTGTGGATGATGATGGGACGCTGCGCAGCCGCCCCATGAAAAATCAGAAAACGGAGGCTGACGGCGACATCTGGTTCTTTACCGGCTACGAATCAGGTAAGTCGCACGAGATAGCGCACGACGCTCATGTGAACCTGAGCTATGCCGACCCAAACGACAACCTGTACGTTTCCATCTCGGGCAAGGCGCAGCTCCTGCGCGACCAGCAGAAGATAGACGAACTCTGGAGCTCTGACATGAAAGCCTGGTTTCCGGATGGCAAAGAAGATAAGAACATCGGCCTGATACGTGTGAGAATTGACAAAGCCGAGTACTGGGACACACCCAGCAACACAATGGTGACGCTGTTTGGCATGGCCAAGGCAGCCATTACCGGAGAGCCATCCAAGGGTGGCGAGAACAAGAAGATCAATTTATAGTATGATAAGGTAAAGAACTCTCTGCAGCACCTGCCGAACATCTGGTTTGGCAGGTGTTCTTTTTTAGAAGCAGCTAAAATACACATCTTTAGGCATCCCCCGTAGCTTTATGCACGCATCCTCTCCACGCCTTACCACCCTCACCCTGTTCGGTATCCGCAGCGGCCATATCCGTTGGGGACTGGCGCAGATGGGTACCTCCGGAGCCTTACTGCAAAAGGTGCCAGGGCTGCTGTTCTTTAAATTGCTGGGCAGCGGGCATGGCAAGGGGTTCAGTATCAAGCCCAATTTCAGGAGGTATGGCCTGCTTTGCACCTGGGAGAGCGAAGCCGCCGCCGATGCCTTTCTGCATGACTCAGAATTTATCAGGGAGTATAAAGACCACACCGAAGAAGTATGGACGGTGAAGCTGCTGCCCTGGCAGTCGCATGGGTACTGGGACGGGCAAGAGCCCTTCGCTCCCGCTCTCGTGGCAAAGTATGAAAGCGGCCCCATGGCCGTGCTGACGCGGGCAAGTATAAACTGGCGGGCCTTGCCCAGCTTCTGGCGGTTTGTGCCGAAGGCAAGTATGGCGCTGGATGCAGCAGAAGGCCTTTTGTGCTCCATTGGCCTGGGCGAGCTGCCGCTGGTGCGCCAGGCCACTTTCAGCGTGTGGGAGTCGGTGGAGGCGATGAAAACGTATGCCTATAAAAACCCGCTGCACCAGGAGGTCATGCGCCGCACCCGCTCCGAGAACTGGTACAGCGAGGAGCTTTTCGCCCGTTTCAAGCCCATCAGCAGCCAGGGCACCTGGAACGGAACTGATCCGCTGGAGCATGTGCTGGCGAACTTCAGCACCAGCGCATCCCTGCCAGGCCAAAAAGCATGATACAGACACTGCTGCCTACATTCAGAAAGCGAAGGATGTGTGGGCTTTGCAGAAATCTCCCTAAAGAAGCACCAAAGAAAGCCAGAGCAGATTGAATGATCAGGCTGCCAGCAAAAATGGCCAGCGCAAGTATAAAAACATGTCCTGCACCCGTTACCGGGGAAACCAGCTGGCCTGAGAATCCGACAAAAGCCACCACCGTCAGCGGGTTTGCCACCGTCAGCAGGTAAGTTGACAGCAGGTAGGTAAAGCCGCTTTTCTTTTTTGTCTCCGGCTGGCCCTTCTGTTTTTCTAAGGAGGGTTTCAGACTTCCCTTCAGCATCCATAGCCCGAAGACTACAAGTATGAGCGAGGTCAGAAACTTGAAGTAATATGCATTCAGGTGAAGGTAGCCAACGATCACAGCCCCTACGGAGAAGGCCATGAGCCCATACGTAAAATCGGCGAGCGCAGCGCCTAGTCCACTCATCAGGCCGCTCCTGAGCCCTTGTGTCAGGCCACGGTTGATGATCAGAATTGCGATAGGGCCGACGGCAATGGCCAGGGTTAATCCAAAAATAAAAGCCTTTAGTGTCTCCATGTTCCTCTGTTTAGTTAGAAGACGGAGCGGAACCTGAAAAGACGCAACTGCTGCTAGCTACGAATGATTTTTCTTCTTGAACTGCTCCATAATGTCCTCCAGCAGATCGAGCTGCAGTTGCTGGATTTCTACCATCTGCTGGTTCTGGTGCATCAGCAGGTGGTCTATCTTTTCGTGTAGCAACCTTATTTCCAGCTCGGCCTTCAGGTTCACTTTGTAGTCGTGCTCCGAGCGGAGGCGGTCCTTAGACTCCTGCCTGTTCTGGCTCATCATGATAATAGGCGCCTGGATGGCAGCCAGGCAGGATAAAATGAGGTTGAGCAGGATAAACGGGTACGGATCGAAGGGACGGGTTGCCAGCAGGTAAACGTTTACCGCCATCCAAAGCAGAAGGAAAGAAAAAAAGAGGAGGATGAACGTCCAGCTGCCACCGAAACTGGCGATATGATCGGCCATGCGGTCGCCGAGGCTGATGCGCTCTTCCAGCTTCTCCTCCACGTTGCTCGACAGCAGCTCCTGCTGATTGATGCTTTTCACCACCTCCTCCTCCAGTTCCGTCAGTTCGCCCAGTTCCTTCCGCAGCAGCTGCTCCAGGTAAAGTTTGCGGTACTTTGCCAGCACATCTAGGGCCACATACTTTTCCTCGTCAAAGTCCGGGAAATCAGCCTTAATTAACCTGAGTAAGCTCGGGCGAATGGCCTTACCCGGCATCAGCAGATGCAGGGGCAAACGCTTTTTAGTGATCTGGCAAAAGCCGAAGGTTTCTCGGTGATGGCTCATAACATAACCTCAGGTAGGCGGCTGGTTCCTTATACCAATTTACTCGGCCGAAGGATGCTGGTCCGGGGCCAGCTGCTGCAGCACACGCTCCAGGTGCGCTTTCATGCCATCGTAAGGGCGGTAGCCCCGGCTGATGAGGTGGATGCTGGTGCCGTTGAGCAAGTATAAACTCGGGAAGGCGGTGGCCTGCAAATGGCGGGCAATCGTAAAATCCTGCTGCGTTTTCTCCTTCATTTCTTCCGAGTTATACTTTTCCAGAAAGGATTCTTCCTCCACGCCAAAGGCGGTGGCTATACTTGCCAGCACCTCCGGTTTGGTGACATCATTGTTTTTGGCATAAAAGGCGCTCTGCACCGCTCTGGCCATGTCAAACTCATGCTCCGGCTTCAGGTAACGCATGGTTACAACGGCACGGCAACTCGGCTCTGTATCGTAGACAAAGTCCGTACGCTCAAAGAACGTATAGTCGAAAGGCTGCTCGGTTATCTTCTCCACGTCCTGCCAGTGCTGTTTGATGCCCTCTTTCATTTGCTCTTCCAAGGGTTTCTCCGTGCCGGGGCGCAGGCCCCCCATGACGAATTTAAACTGCATCTTCCCCTCCTGCTCCGCCACCAGCTGCCTGATGACTGGCGCAAAGCCATAGCACCAGGAGCACATCGGGTCCATCACGTAGATGAGGTGGATGATATCGAGTAGGTCGTGTTTCTTCTGTTCCATGGCGCAAAGGTAGGGATTTGGTGAATTTATACTTTGTTTTACGAGGATGCCGGGGTTCGTGTGTGTGTAAATGGACTTGAGTTTACGGCTCGATCGGACTTTGAGAACGGGCTGCTGCTTGCCTTCCCCGGCGCCAGCGTCCGCTTGTGCCTTTGTATGTTTCATGGCGCTAGTCCTCCGCTGGCGCGGGCTTGCAGCCCGTGTCTTTTTATTCGTTGGGTTTTCAACCCGACTGGCTCACAGAGCCATACTTGCTTTGGCCATACTTTATACTTGCTTCTGCTCTTTCGGATTTGCAATCCGGAAGTATAATAGCTGCGGATTTGTAATCCGCACGAGCCATACTTTATGCTTTGCTTATACTTGCTGGCTTATACTTTCTTAGCCGCTGCTAACCCTAACCTGAAGCAAGCTATTCTTACTAGCTGCCGTTCATCCACGGCTTTACAACCAACTTGTTCCATAGTATACTCTGCTCTCAGGCCCGAGAGGGCTCGTCCTTTGGCATCGCGCGGTGTACATTTCCTTTGCTTGACCTGCGGTCTCCGCAATTTCGCTGAAGCGAAACCGTAAATCTACAAGGCGCTCAACGGAAAGACTGGGATCAGGTTCGATAGCCGCTGCCCTTGCTGTCATCTCGACCTTTGGGAGAGATCTAATTAGAATTTCAGATAGATCTCTCACAGCTACGCTGGCTCTCCTCGGCTCCCGCCTCAAGAGTACTCGAGATGACAGGGAGTGTGGCAAGTACAACTCCCTCCCCTGTTCTTAGGGGAGAGTTGGGGTGGGGTGAAGCGGGGCCAGGGGTGGGTTTATACTTTGTAGGAACAGGTCGCAACCTGTCCGCCCAACGGCAGCGGCTACAGAACTTATACTTCAGCCGCGGCAACAAAAGGCTCCCCTATTTGGTCAAGGTCAGGCAGATGTAGTTGGATTCGGTACTACCTACACCAAGATTTTAAGCATTCCCCTACGAAACCATCCCACAATTAAAGATTAACAATTATCTTAGCAGTTATAACAAGATTCAAAAGTATAGCCATACACAATGTCAGAGTATAATTTCAGTCAGATTGAGAAAAAGTGGCAGCGCTACTGGGAAGAAAACCAGACCTTTAAAGCCACGGCCACCAGTGATAAACCGAAGTACTACGCCCTGGACATGTTCCCCTACCCTTCCGGAGCCGGACTGCATGTGGGCCACCCGCTCGGTTACATCGCCTCTGACATCGTGAGCCGCTACAAGCGCCTGAAAGGGTTTAACGTGCTGCACCCGATGGGTTTCGATGCCTTTGGCCTGCCTGCCGAGCAGTATGCTATCCAGACTGGGCAACACCCGGCTATTACGACCGAGCAAAACATCAAACGCTATGTGGAGCAGCTGAAGAACATCGGTTTCTCCTACGACTGGGAGCGCGAGATCCGCACATCCGAGCCGAACTACTACAAATGGACGCAGTGGATCTTCATGCAGCTGTTCAACAGCTACTACAACTACAGCACCGATAAAGCTGAACCGATAGATGCCCTGGTGCGTGTGTTTGAGCTGAGCGGTAATGAGCAGGTAAACGCTGCCTGCGATGAAGACACCCCGGCTTTCTCCTCAGAGGACTGGAATAACTTCAACGAACAGCAGAGATCGGAGATGCTGCTGAAGTATAGACTGACTTACGTAGCCGAAGCCGTGGTAAACTGGTGCCCTGCCCTAGGCACGGTACTGGCCAACGATGAAGTTGTTGGCGGCGTGTCGGAGCGCGGCGGCTACCCGGTGGAGCGCAAGAAAATGCGCCAGTGGATGATGCGTATCACAGCCTACGCGGAGCGCCTGCTCCAGGGACTGGAAAATATAGACTGGCCCGAGCCGATCAAGGAAATGCAGCGCAACTGGATCGGGAAATCCGTAGGTGCCGAACTGGATTTCTCCATTGAAGGTGCTGAGGATAAGATCAAGGTATTCACGACCCGTATCGATACCATTTTCGGGGTTTCGTTTGTGGTGCTGGCGCCGGAGCATGAACTGGTGGAGCAGATCACGACAGATGCACAGCGCGCTGCTGTGGAAGAGTATGTTACCGTGGCCAAAAACCGATCAGAGCGTGAGCGCATGACGGACGTGAAGACAGTAAGCGGCGTGTTCACGGGCGCTTATGCCATCAACCCGCTTTCCGGCGAGAAAGTACAGATCTGGATTGCTGATTACGTGCTGGCCGGTTACGGCACAGGAGCCGTCATGGCCGTTCCGGGTCACGATAGCCGCGACTATGCCTTTGCCAAGCACTTCGGTCTGCCGATTCCGCAGGTAGTGGAGGGCGGCAACATTGAGGAGGAGGCCTATGCCGGCAAAGAAGGCAAGATCATCAACTCCGGTTTCCTGAACGGGCTGGAGGTGAAGGAGGCGATAAAAGCAGGTATAGCCAGAGCCGAGGAAATGGGCGTAGGCAAAGGCCGCACACAGTACCGCATGCGCGACGCCGTGTTCAGCCGCCAGCGCTATTGGGGTGAGCCGGTGCCGGTATACTTTAAAGACGGCGTGCCGCACCTGATCAAGGAGGACGAGCTGCCGCTGGAGCTGCCAAAGATCGATGCTTACCTGCCAACTGAAACCGGTGAGCCGCCACTAGGCCGCGCCGTAGACTGGAAGTACAACGGGCAGTATGAGTATGAGCTGAGCACCATGCCAGGCTGGGCGGGCAGCAGCTGGTACTGGTACCGCTACATGGACCCGCACAACGACAAGGCTTTTGCCGATAAAGACATCATCGAATATTGGCGCAGCGTAGACTTGTACATCGGCGGATCGGAGCACGCTACAGGCCACCTGTTGTACTCCCGCTTCTGGAACAAGTTCATGTTCGACCTGGGCGTGGTAGTAGAACAGGAGCCGTTCAAAAAGCTCATCAACCAAGGTATGATCCAGGGCCGCTCTAACTTCGTGTACCGCATCAACGGCACTAACAAGTATGTTTCTTTTGGTTTGAAAGATCAATACGATACATCTCCCCTTCACGTGGATGTGAACATCGTGGAGAATGACGTGCTGGACCTGGAAGCTTTCAGAAACTGGCGGCCGGAGAACGCCGATGCGGAGTTTATACTGGAAGACGGCAAGTATAACGTGGGCGTGGAGATCGAGAAGATGTCGAAGTCGAAGTATAACGTGGTGAACCCGGATGACCTGGTAGAGAAAATGGGGGCCGATACGCTGCGCATGTACGAGATGTTTTTGGGGCCGCTGGAGCAGTTCAAGCCCTGGAACACCAACGGCATGGACGGCGTGCACAAATTCCTGAAGAAGTACTGGAAACTGTTCTTCGACAAGGAAGGCAACCTGCAGGTAACTGACGAGCAACCGACGGCCGAGGAACTCAAGTCGCTGCATAAGACGATCAAGAAGGTGGAGGAAGACATCGAGCGTTTCTCGTTCAACACCTCTGTCTCTACCTTTATGATCTGCGTGAATGAGCTGAGCCAGCTCAAGTGCCACAAGCGCGCCATCCTGGAGCCGCTCACGGTGATCCTCTCCCCTTACGCGCCGCACATTACCGAGGAGCTTTGGGAGCAACTGGGCCACACAGAGAGTATCAGCCACGCCGCCTTCCCGCAATGGAAGGAAGAGTACCTGGTGGAAAACACGTTTGAGTACCCGGTATCAGTGAACGGCAAGATGCGCGCCAAGCTCACTTTTGCGCTGGATACTCCCCGTGAAGAGATAGAGAAGGCCGTTTTGGCAGAGGAGCAGGTCACCAAGTTCTTTGATGGAAAAGCACCAAAGAAACTCATTATCGTGCCTAACAAAATCATTAATGTGGTAGTATAAACTATCCCCATTACCAACTAACGAAGCAAAAAGCCGCTGCAGCTATTAAAAGCTGGGCGGTTTTTTGGCTTCTGTAGTTCCCCTGTAAAACTTCTGCATCCGCTATATCCGTAGAGTAGGTAAAGCCCTTTAGCCATGCTGCGTATACTTGTACCCACCGATTTCTCAGACACGGCCTATGCTGCCATGCGCACCGCCTTGCAACTGGCCCGAAGCTACCATGCGGAAGTCACTTTTCTGCATGCCATGGAGCGACCGATGGTGCCGGCCGCCACGCCGCAGGAAGTATACTACAGCATTCTCCAGGCGGCGCAACAGGAACTGGGGCAACGGCTGCAGCAACTAAGTCAGCAGCTTCACCAGGAGCTGGACCTGCGCCCGAAGGAGGTGACGAGAAGAGTGCAGATCCTCCCTACCCCGGTTTCCAACACTGTACTTCAGCTTATCAGAGACAACAGTATAAACCTGGTTGTGATGGGGAGCAGCGGCGTGAGCAGCCTAAAAAAGTTTTTCATGGGCAGCAATACGGCCGAGATGATCCGCATCACCACCGTGCCGCTCCTGATCGTTCCTGCCCGCTATGCTTTCCGGGGATTCAAAAGTATAACCGTGGTCATCAGGGCGAAGCGCTTCGGCAACAGGCCGGGCTTATCCATCCTGGACAGGTTGTCACATACGTTCAGCGCCTCGGTTTATTTTCTTTTTATTTTGGATGAGGATGGTCAGGCGAGAGACTCCCTACCCCTGGCAGAATCGGCGGAGCTGGTGAACGGGTTAAATTACGAAATCATCCCTATCCGCAAGAATAGTAAAAACGAGGAGCTGGAGCAGCACCTGCAAAAGACCAACACAGACCTGCTGGTATGGCTTCCAAGGCAAGTTGGTGGCTGGGGCGACTCGCTTTCAGAAGGTTTTACAGAGGAAATAGCCTACAAGGCGAGGCTGCCGCTGCTGGTGATACCGCACCTGGACGAGGAAGAATAAAAGGGGCGCCATAGAAGAAGTACTGAGCCAGAATTCCTTCTACTAATTTACCCTTATACTTTTGATGGCAGCAGTATTCGCAGCCATTGGACTGCTGCTACGACAGCCGCTGATTGCTGTCTTTATTGCCGTCGGTTTACTTGCTGGGCCTTCCGGACTCAACCTCGTTTCTTCTACCGATAAAACTACCTCCTTTCCGATCTGGGCATTGCCTTCCCCCTGTTTGTAGTGGGCCTGAAGCTGGACCTGAACCTGATTCTGATCCGCTCCATGGGCAAAGGGAACCTGATGACGGGGCTTGGGCAGGTCATCTTCACATCCGTTACAGGGTATGCCATAGGCATAGCCCTTGGCTACAATATGGCCGGAATGTTGGCCAAGTGATTGGGGTTATACTGGTGATCGGACTGCTGATGGTGCCTATGTTATACCCAGGCATAGTGCAGTACCTGGCCAGCTCGCAGGAGCTGCTGGTGCTGTTTGCCATTGCCTGGGCGGTGGCCCTGGCCTCTACCCAGTACCGCAACGTCATCAGCGGCCGCCTCGTCGGCATCCGCGATTTCCTGCTGCTGTTCTCTTCATACACCTCGACCTCCAGCTTATTAGCGGACAGGTAGTGCCTGCGCTGCTTTTCTCACTCTTTGTACTGGTGGGCAACCCCTTATTGTGATGATCATTATGGGCCTGATGGATTACCGGAAAACATCAGCTTCCTGGCCAAGGCTGAGACTACATCTCCCCTGACATAGTAGGATTGATTACGCGTGCTTGTTTGATAACCATAGGTCTATCTACGTACATGATCATCAACTCGTAACTCTTGTTCGCCTTCCTGTCGCCGGTGCTGGGTGTTTTTGAGTGAGGCATACCTGTTGCCGAACAGTCTGCCCTGCCAGAGCATGCGCAGTACGTCATTATACTTTTCGGCCTGGGCCGGTTTGGCGGGAACCTTGCGCTGGAGCTTCAGAAATACGGCTATACTGTGTTGGCTGTGGACTTTGACCCGAGCATGATCAGTTACTGGCAGAAAAAGAAGCTGCCGGCGCAATACGGCGACATGGAAGACCCGGTGCTGCCGGGCCACCTGTGCTACCCGGGAAGGATAGCGGTGACGGCGCACCGCGCCTCCGATGCCCTCTTGCTGCAGGAGGAAAATGAGCACGTGCTGGTGCTGCTGCCCTTCTCAGACGCCGCCGAAACAGTTGCAAGCAAACTTTTCAATACAGCGGGCTCGGGCATGGCCCAGAAAACAGAAAGGTGGCAGAAGAAGCCGGGGCCTCTCCTGCCACCTCCGTTTGCCTAAGGTGGGTAAGGTTAGTAAAGTTCAGGGTATAGAATTATGCGGTGGCTTCTTCTAAAGCAGCCACTCTTTCTTCGGTTGTGGTAATAGATTCCCGTACTTTGGAGAGCAGCTCCACCAGGGTAGCGGCTTCTTCCTCCGTAAGGCCCTGCAGCATGGCATCCAGCTGGTAGAGCTCCTTGTCAATGCCGGATAATATGGCTAAGCCCTCACTGGAGATGAGGATGTTTACCAGGCGCTTGTCAGTTGGGTTCTGTGTTACGGTGACATAGCCTTTGGCGTTCAGGCGGCTGACAAGGCGGGAGGCGTCGGACATTTTGTCCAGCATCTTTTCGCGCAGAAACGAGGTGGAGACAGGCTTTGGAAACTGGTCTCTCAGAATGCGCAACGCATTATATTGCTGGCTGGTAATGGTGTGTTTCTTAAAGAAGCTCTCATACCCGTTGCTGAGAAAGCCACAGGTATAAAGCAGGCTCATACTTGCCTTTTGCCATTCATTCCGGAAGGCACCGATGCTAAGTTGACTGTTAAGGTTCATATTTGTGTTAAGGTGAGTTTTACCAATTATAAGAAAAAAAACCCAATTGGTAAACCCTTAGCACAATAAATAAATAGGAAAAACGTTATTTAAGATAAAAATATATTAAGGATCAGTAGTTTAGCCTTGCAACATCGATGTAATCACACTGACTCATAATAACTTAGCTTACGGAATTTCATCCCGCCACTTTTCAGGCTACATCCAGCCCCAGCTCCTGCCGCTGCGTTTTCTTCAATTTGCTTGCCACCAGCTCATAGGAATCATCCGTCCACTGCTTCAAAAGGGTATCGGGAAGGCCGGCTTCCGGCAGCACGGTGTTCCAGTGCATTTTGCTCATGTGGTAGCCAGGTTTTACCTGCGGGTACTGCTCGCGTAACTCCACCGCCTTTTCCGGCGCGCACTTCAGGTTAATGCCGTTTGCATATTCAGCGATGCTGCACAGCGCAAATATTTTACCGCATACCTTAAATACAAGCGTATCCTCGTCAAAAGGTGTTTCCTCGGTAGTTCCTGCCTTGGCCAGGCAATAATCCCGAAATTCCTCTATATTCATGCAGTTTTAGAGGTGCTTGATGATAAAGTAGATCATGGCGGCCAGGAACATCAGGATAGATATTTTATTGATGGTGTGCATGGCGCGCAGGTTAAAGTTGGTTTTGCGGCTGGGGTCCTTCTTCCGAAAAAAATAGGTCGCCACTTCCGACAGGTTAAAAAGTCCCTTTTTCATAATACATTGGAGTTTTGGGTATGCGGGAAAGTATAGAAGTGCCTTCTGGGTGCTCTCCTGCAGGTGTTCATGTTATAGTTTATACTTCAGATGGAGAAAAAACACTATACTTCCTCCTCTAGTCGCACCGGCTCAATCCAGCGGTTATCCTCGCGTATCAGCTCAATCAGCTCATCCACGGCACGGTCAGCCGGCACCGATTTCTTTACCACCGTCTGCCCCCGGTAGAGCGCAATCTTGTCCTTACCCACACCCACATAGCCGTAGTCTGCGTCAGCCATCTCGCCGGGGCCATTTACAATGCAGCCCATAATGCCGATCTTCACGCCTTTCAGGTGGTCGGTGCGCTTGCGGATCATGGCAGTGGTTTCCTGCAGGTCGAACAAGGTACGGCCGCAGCTCGGACAGCTGATGTACTCTGTTTTGCTCATGCGCGTGCGGGCGGCCTGCAGTATGCCAAAACCCAGCTTGTTCAGCGTGTCTATGGTCTGCAACTCCTCCTGCTTCTCCTGCACTGGCAGTAGTTCCGTGCTCAGCAGCACACCGTCGCCTAAGCCGTCTATCAGCAATCCACCCACATCCGTGGCGGCATACAGTTGCACCTGGTCCGGCGTCAACGCCCCATACTCCCGCTTTATGATGCAGGGTGCCTGCACGCCGTTGTTCATCAGGCGGATAAAGCACTTGCGCAATTCGGGCATGGCATGCTCATTTTGCGTGTGCAACACAAGTACGGCCGTGTTGTCCTTTTTAAGCGCCTCCATCAGCTCCGGCGTGATGTCATGCACAGAGGCAAGTATAAAGTTCAGACTGCTGTGCCGCTCAGCGCCGCCCAGGTATACTTCAGTGCTCATCAGCGGGTGGAGGTTTTCTCGCTGCGCTGCCTGCTGCCAGGCAGTATAATTCACGATCTCCTTCAGGCCGTTTGGCAGCATAAACGAGATCGGGTTATTACCTGTATAAATGTAGTCGGCGCCCAGGTCGTTCATGTTGAACTTGTCGAGCAGCATAGAGTAGAGATGGCCTACGGCTTTCAGGTCGGCGTATTTTACATCGCTGAGGCGGCTCAGATCGGCTACCACCCGCGGCACGTTCAGCCCTCCCAGGTTCTCCACCTCCCCTGTTTCGCGGCGGTGATACTGGTACGGGTTAATCGGGTTGGTGCACAGGGGTTTGATGGGCTGCGCCTTTTCGGCACGGTACGTATAACGGTCTATCAGCGCCTGCGCCACGGGTGCCTCCGCCTCGGGAGCCTCGGTCAGCGACACGCGCACGGTATCACCTAGTCCATCTTCCAGTAAAGTGCCTATACCCACGGCGGATTTAATGCGGCCATCCTCGGCTTCACCGGCCTCGGTTACGCCCAGGTGCAGCGGGTACGGCTGCAGCCCCTCCTCCTCCAGCTTTTGCACCAGCAAGCGGTAGGCCTGCACCATCACCTGCGTGTTAGAGGCCTTCATGGAGATCACGATATCATAGTAGCCTTCGTCCTCGCAGATGCGGATAAACTCCAGCGCGCTTTCCACCATGCCCAGCGGGGTATCCCCATAGCGGCTCAGGATACGGTCAGACAGGGAGCCGTGGTTGGTACCGATACGCATGGCCGTGCCGTGCTCTTTGCAGATGCGCACCAGCGGCACAAAACGCTTCCGGATCCTGTCCAGCTCCGCCTGGTAGGTGTCGTCGTTATAGGTTATTACTTCAAACTTCTTCTTATCGGCATAATTGCCCGGATTCACGCGCACCTTCTCCACAATGCGGGCAGCCACCTCGGCGGCGTTCGGGGTAAAGTGTATGTCGGCGACAAGGGGGGCGTTGTAACCGCGCCTGCGCAGCTCATCTTTGATATGCTGCAGGTTCTCAGCCTCTTTTATACTTGGCGCCGTAATACGGATGTACTCACAGCCGGCTTCGATCATTCGGATGCATTGCTCCACCGAGCCCATCGTATCCATGGTATCCACGGTGGTCATCGACTGCACCCGGATCGGGTAATCCCCGCCCAGCGGCACTCCACCGATATTCACCACGCGCGATTTGCGGCGCTTATACTCTACCAGGCTCGGACAGTAAGAATTCATTATATTTTCCAGTTGACATTCCATGCGTATCTTTAACTAAAGTAGCCGCTGCTTTGTTCAATCGGCAAAATACGTAATTTTCCGTTCAAGCTCCCGCTTCAGGGCTTGATTTCAAAGTATGGGCAGCGACTTATACTTCTCCCTTGCTTCTTACCTTATCAAATTCAATAATATGCCTCCTAACATCCTTCCACCTCCCTCCACATCCGCACCACTTGTTATACTGGCCAGCGCGCGCAGGAACAGCGATACGCAGCTACTGGCTTGCAAGCTTTTGGCCGAACAGAAGTATGAACTGATCAACCTGCTTGATTTCCGGGTAAGCCCTTATACTTACGCAGGCAAGTATGAGACGGAAGACCAGTTTATAGGTATTGCCAGGCAGCTGCTGCAGCATGAACAGGTTATTTTCGCTACTCCAGTTTACTGGTACAGCATGAGTGGCCTGCTTAAGAATTTCTTCGACAGGCTTACGGATCTTGTAACGACACAAAAGGAACTTGGCCGAAAGATGGCAGGCAAGAAGGTGCACCTATTGGCGGTAGGCTCCGACGAGGAGTTGCCCACGGGCTTTGAAGAGCCTTTCCGGTTAACGGCTGCTTATTTTAACATGCATTATACAGGCTGCTATTACTGCCCCACCGCACAGCTACGTGTTTCCCCCTCCTAAGCAGCAATTTTTACGTAGTACCTGTATACACCCACTTCACCCATGATCTATATGCACCAGTTCATACCCCGAAAATCATGGCCGAGGCTGCAGCAACTGCAGCGCTGGGGCCAGCTGCGACAGGAGCAGATGACCCTCGCCTTTTACATCACCAAGGATACCGTACTGCAGTACCTGCGCCACCAGATAGAGCGCGGCAACTGGCGCGAGGTGCAGGAGGTACTGAAAGGCAAACCCATGACCAAGGCCGGACAGTTTCTCTACCACGAGCTGCGCGACAAGGTGATCGGCAAGCTGATCATGCGGCTGGGGCTGCGCAAGGTAATCGCCATGGCTCTGGTGATTATTCTGCTCCCGATCATACTTGCCCAGGTGGCCGGCGAGCTCCTTAGGAGGGTTCGGGACTAAAGCAGCGAAGGCACCCCTGACGGATGCCTTCACTTATTAACCTTAATAAAATAAAATACGCTTAGTGGCGGAACAGCAGCTCACGGTACTTCACCAGTGGCCAGTCCTCGTCATCCACCATCAGTTCCAGCTTGTCTACGCTGTAACGGATGGGCTCAAAGTAGCTCAGCACCTCCTCGTTGTACATGATGGCACGCTCGCGGGCGTCGTCAATTTTATTGGCCACCTTACGGGAGTTTACCATGTCGCGCACGTTTTTCTGTATCGAGCTGATGTAGCCCGACATTTTCTTGATGCCCTCAATCGTGCTCTGGGTGTACTCATCCTCCAGCCCCAGCTCCTTTAGGCCGCGCACGTTGGCGATAAGCTTGTTCTGGTAGGCGATAGCCGTTGGGATCACGTGGTTCATGGCCAGGTCGCCCATAATGCGCGACTCGATCTGGATCTTTTTCACGTAATCTTCCAGCAGGATCTCATGGCGCGCCTCCAGCTCCACCTCAGTAAAGATACCGTGTTTGGCAAACACCTCCTTCACGTCTTGGCGCTTATATACATCCAGTGCGCGTGGGGTGGACTTGACATTGGACAGCCCGCGGCGCTCTGCCTCCTCCTCCCACTCCTGGGAGTAACCGTTGCCCTCAAAGCGGATGGTCTTAGAGGCAGCCACATACTCGCGCAGGATCTGGATGATGGCCAGCTCCTTTTTCATACCTGCCTCGATCAGCTCATCCACCGCCTTGCGGAATTCCAGCAGCTGGTCGGCCACAATAGTGTTGAGCACCGTCATGGGGGATGAGGAGTTGGCAGAAGAACCTACCGCACGGAACTCGAATTTATTTCCTGTAAAAGCAAACGGTGAGGTACGGTTACGATCGGTGTTGTCACGAAGCACCTCCGGGATGCGGTCGATGCCCAGCTTCAGGTACATGTTATCGCCTTTCTCCATCGGCACTTTAGAGGTGCGCTCAAACTCATCCAGCACCGCCGTCAGCTGCTGTCCGATAAACACGGACATGATGGCCGGAGGCGCCTCGTTGGCCCCCAGGCGGTGATCGTTGCTGGCAGAGGCTATACTTGCGCGCAGCAGGTCGGCGTGGGTATAGGCTGCTTTGATGGTGTTGATGAAGAAGGTAAGGAATTGCAGGTTTTCCTTCGGCCTTTTGCCCGGGCTCAGCAGGTTAACGCCTGTGTTGGTGCTCATGGCCCAGTTGTTATGCTTGCCGCTGCCGTTAACGCCCTTGAAAGGTTTCTCGTGCAGCAGCACTTTAAAGTTGTGGCGTTCCGCCACACGGTTCATGATGTCCATCAGCAGCTGGTTGTGGTCTACTGCCAGGTTGGCGTCCTCAAAGGTAGGCGCGCACTCATACTGGTTCGGGGCCACCTCGTTGTGGCGAGTCCTTAACGGAATACCCAGTTTCAGGGCCGTCTTTTCAAAATCAACCATGAAGGCATGCACTCGGCTCGGGATGCTGCCAAAGTAGTGGTCCTCCAGCTGCTGGCCCTTGGCCGGTGAGTGACCAAATACAGTACGGCCGGCGATCACCAGGTCCGGGCGCGCCTCATACAGGGCCTTGTCCACCAGGAAGTATTCCTGCTCAATACCCAGTGTGGTGTTCACCTTGTTTACGTCTTTGTCGAAGTACTGACAAACCGGCACGGCAGCGTCATTGAGCAGCTTCAGCGACTTGAGCAGCGGTGTTTTATAGTCGAGGGCCTCACCGGTGTAGGCCACAAAGATGGTCGGGATACAAAGGGTGCGGGTTCCGGCGTTCTCGATGAGGAAGGCCGGCGAGGAAGGGTCCCAGGCGCTGTAGCCACGGGCCTCGAAAGTGTTACGGATGCCGCCGCTCGGGAAAGAGGAGGCGTCCGGCTCCTGCTGCACCAGGGCGCTGCCCTTAAAGCTCTCGATGGGCTCCCCATCCCCTGAAAGGTCGAAGAAGGAGTCGTGCTTCTCGGCCGTGGCGCCTGTCAGGGGCTGGAACCAGTGCGTATAGTGCGTAGCTCCTTTGCTCATGGCCCAGGTCTTCATGGCTGCCGCCACGGCATCGGCCAGTTCGCGGTCTACCTTTTCGCCCGCCTCGATGGTGCGCTGCAGTCGTTTGTAGTTTTCGGTAGACATAGTGGAACGAAGGGCTGCATTGCCGAAAACGTTCTCGCCGAAATAATCTGAGATAATGTGGGAAGGTAGTACCACCTCTCCAGGTTTGTGCTGGCTTGCCTGCTCAAGCGCTTTAAATCGAAGAATTGCCATGGGGTTTAGGGTTGGGTTCAAATGATGTTTCAAATTTAGATACAAAATTCTAAAATCCTGCAGATGCCCCTAATTTTTTAAGGGGTATTTTAAAAATATATTACAAGAGCCATTAACACCCCCTATAAATTAAAGGCTACTTTCGAAAGGACCACCTTGTTTCCTGTACACCCCCTGCTAATTTACCCCTCCCGTTTTTGCCCAAGAACTATCTCCGGAAATAATCTGTTATGGGAGGCTGACTTATACTTTATATTTGCGCTGTGAAAAACCGCATCCTATTCCAGCCCTTATACTTTCTGTTCTGGATACTATACTTTATCGTAGCCAGGGCTATTTTTCTTGTTTACCACCTCGACCGCAGCGCTGAACTCACCTCTTCAGATGTATTTCATACTTTTATGTATGGCCTGCGGCTGGATGCCTCCTTTGCTGCTTACATAAGTATACTGCCATTCCTGCTGTTGCTGCTGATCAGCCTGTGGCCGCGGCTGCAAGTGGGTAAGGTTATCCGCTATTATACATTCGTGCTGCTGGCGCTGCTGTCGACACTGCTCACCGTGGACCTGGAGCTTTACAGCCACTGGGGATTCAGGCTGGATACCTCCCCCCTGCAGTACCTAAACTCCCCGGCCGAAATGGCTGCCTCAGCCGCTACGGCACCCCTGTTCATACTTTTCCTGGTAACGCTGTCGATCTCGGTGGCTTTTATCTTTCTGTACCGTCGCTTTTTTGACCTGAGAAAGTATAAGATGCCCCAAAACAGGTGGTTATTGGCCGGCGCTTCGTTGGTTTTTGCCGCTCTGCTGGTGCTGCCGCTGCGCGGCGGCTGGCAGCAGATCCCGATCAACCAGAGCGTGGCCTATTTTTCGGACAAGCCCTTTGCCAACCATGCCGGTTTGAACATGCCCTGGAACCTGATGCACGCCCTGCTCAAGTATGAGGAGTCGACCAGCAACCCCTATAAGTATATGCCGGAGGAACAGGCGCAGGAGCTGGTGCAGGAATTATACGCTGCCGTTTCCACGGACACTACGGAGCAGCTGCTGCGCGTGCAGCAGCCCAACGTGCTGTTCATCATCCTGGAGAGCTACACAGCCAAGTTCGTAGAGAGCCTTGGGGGCGAGAAGGGCGTAACGCCCAACCTGGACATACTGGCTGCAGAAGGTATAAATTTCACTAACATCTATGCCTCCGGGGAGCGCAGCGAGAAAGGGATGGTGGCCCTGCTGAGCGGATATCCGGTGCAAACCACCACCTCTATTATTAAGTACCCAAAGAAAACAGAGAAACTGCCGCAACTGAGCCAGGTGTTCGAGGCTCAGGGCTACAGCACCAGCTACTATTACGGCGGCGAGCTCGAGTTCGCCAACATCAAGTCATACCTGCGCAACGGCGGCTACGACCGGCTGGTAGACAAGTATGATTTCGACCCGAGTACCTATAACTCCAAGTGGGGGGCGCACGACCATGTGCTGTTTGCGCGCGTGCAGCAGGACCTGAAACAGGAAAAGGAGCCGTTTTTCAGCACCGTTTATACTTTGAGCAGCCACGAGCCCTTCGAAATTCCAATACCGGCCAAATTCCCGGGTACCGGTGAAGAGGCGCAGTTCCGGAACAGTGTGTACTATACCGATTGGGCTTTGGGCAAGTTTATAGAAGAGGCAAAGCAACAGGACTGGTGGCAGAACACAGTTGTTGTACTTGCCGCCGACCATGGCCATCGTTTTCCCGGCAACGAGCCGAATCACGCCCCGGGTAAGTTCCGAATGCCCTTTATACTTACGGGGGGCGCTTTAGCAAAAGGAGGCATTACGGTAGAGGGCATCGGCAGCCAAACCGACATTGCCGCCACCTTGCTGGCACTGCTGCAGCTGCCGCACCAGGATTTTGCGTGGAGCCGTAACCTGCTGGCACCAAGCTCCTCTCCTTTCGCGTTTTATGTCTACAACGACGGTTTTGGCTACATCACCCCGGAGGGTATTCTGGTTTATGACAACGTGGCCAAACAGCCCATTATAAAAGAAGAAGGTGTCACAGAAGAACAACTGAAGAATGGCCAGGCCTACATGCAGTTTTCTTTTGAGGATTTTGTGGGGAAGTGATCTTTCAGATGCACCCTCTCAAGTATAAAGCATCACCGTATAACTTCCGTAAGACACTGATCTGCAAAACACTACATCCTATGCCTTACATTCACTCTTTCACAATAATATTTCTTAACTTTGCCACCTGATTATGAAAAAAGTAGCTTTTTATACCCTAGGATGTAAGCTTAACTACTCCGAAACCAGCACCATCGGGCGAATTTTCCAGGAGCGGGGTTTTGAGAAGGTGGAGTTTACCGATACACCGGACATCTACGTTATCAATACCTGCTCGGTCACGGATAACGCCGATAAGAAATGTCGCAAGATTGTGAAGGAGGCGCTCAAGCACTCTCCGGACGCCTTCATTACCATAGTGGGTTGCTATGCCCAGCTCAAACCGAAGGAAATCTCCGAGATTCCGGGCGTAGACGCCGTACTGGGGGCCGCCGAGAAGTTTCAGTTGGTGGATATCCTGGAGACATTCGAGAAAAAAGATAAGGCGCAGGTTTTCGCCAGCCCAATCTCGGAGGCTAACACCTTCCATAACTCCTACTCTTTCGGCGACCGTACCCGCACCTTTCTGAAGGTACAGGACGGCTGCGACTACTCCTGTACCTTCTGCACCATCCCGCTGGCGCGCGGCAACAGCCGCTCCGATAGTATCGAGAACGTGGTGCGGTCTGCAAATGAGATTGCGGCGTCTGGCGTAAAAGAAATCGTGCTGACCGGCGTAAACACCGGCGACTTTGGCATCCAGGACGGACAGCGCGTGGAATCTTTCTTTGAGCTGGTGCAGGAACTGGACAAGGTCGAAGGAATCGATCGTTTCCGGATTTCTTCCATTGAGCCTAACCTGCTGAAGGATGAGATCATAGCGTTTGTGGCAGGCAGCAAGCGCTTTATGCCGCACTTCCACATTCCGCTGCAGTCGGGCTCCAACAAGATCCTGAAGCTGATGCGCCGCCGCTACCAGCGCGAGCTCTACGCCGACCGCGTGGCCAAGATAAAAGCGCTGATGCCGCACTGCTGCATCGGGGTAGACGTGATCGTGGGCTTCCCGGGCGAGACGGAGGAGGATTTCCTGGAGACCTATAACTTCATAAACGGGCTGGATGTGAGCTACCTGCACGTGTTTCCCTACTCTGAACGCGAGAACACGCTGGCCCCGGACATGGAGGGCAAGGTAAGTATAAAGGACCGCAACCGCCGTGCCGACATGCTGCGCATCCTCTCCGAGAAGAAAAAGCGCCATTTCTATGAACAGCAAATCGGTAGCGAGTTTACGGTGCTCTTCGAGGATGACGTGAAGGACGGCCAGATGGAAGGCTGGACGGAGAACTACGTGCGCGTGGTAGCCAAGTATGATCCGGTGCTGATAAACGAGACAAAACATGTGCGCCTGACCCAGATCGATGCGCAGGGACTCATGGAAGCAGAGGAAACTTTCCAGGAGGTGCTCCGGCATTAGGTTTTTGCCTGGGAAATGGTTTATATTTAAGCTGCGAAATCTTCCAACAAACAAATTAAGATAAAGCGTGAAAGTTTTAAAAATGACATTAGGGTTGGCTGCCGCCTCTGCCATGATGGTAGCCTGCAATCAAAACCCCACTAACGGCACTACTGCCGCTTCTGCCAACACAGAGACAGCCGTTAGTAAGCCGGATATCGTGTATGTGAATTCTGACTCCCTGCTGGCCAACTACGAATACTTTAAGGATGTACGCACCCGCCTGCAGACCAAAGCCGAGCAGAAGGAGAAGGACCTGCGTACCCAGGCCGAGTCGTTTCAGAAAGAAGTACAGCGCTTTCAGCAGAATGCCGGCGGCATGACGCAGCAGCAGGCACAAGCCACTGAGCAACGCCTGATGCAAAAGCAGCAGCAACTGCAGGCCCTGCAGCAGAGCTCTGGCAACGAGCTGATGACGGAGGAGTCTGAGGAGATGAAGAAGATCTACGACCGCGTGGAGGAGTACCTCAAGCAGTTGAGCAACGAAGAAGGCTATAAGATGGTGCTAACTTACCAGCGTGGCAACAGCGCCATCCTGTACGGCGACTCTACCCTAGACATCACTTCCAGCGTAGTATCTGCCCTGAACAAGAATTACGAGTCTGAGAAAGCCGCGGCTGACAAGAAAAAAGAAGCAGAAAAGAAGAAGTAAGCTTTTGACATACTCATACCAACAGAAAAGCCTGCAACTTGATTGTTGCAGGCTTTATTTTGTAATCTTGAATTGTAGAACCTGCTGTGCTCAGTCTTTGCATGAGCTCAGTAAAAGTATAGATGACACTAAGCCATCAAAAGAAATAATTTAAGTTCAAAAGGGTGAGAAAGCATGTTGCTAGTAGGTTAATCGCATTTTTATTTATCCATCCCTTTCTAATTGGTTGTGTTAATGATAGTAAAAAAGAGAGTATTAGTTTGCTTAGACCTGAATGTGTTGTTGAGGCTATTATGGACACTTATCCAACCCAACTTAAAGAAGGAGAATTACCAAGACCAAGAATAGGGCCGTACCCGTTTACTGTTAAAGCAATTTATAAAAATGATAGTTTTCGGATTGTTAGCTATGATCTATGGCACCTTGTTAGAATAGCTGAAACTAATAATCATCCTACAGATTCAATGGCAATCGCTTCTCTTGTTAAAGGAAAATCAGAGTTTATATTAGACAATGTCAGTATTACTAATGTTACCATTGTTGAACCAAGTGTAATGATTGACTCAATTAGAGCCAAGGGTAAAGACTTTACCATAAGTCATTTTTTCGGAGAAAATGGATGGCAAAAAATACCAATTAACAAAAAAGATATGGCTTATTTAATTGACGTACTCTTAGATTGGAATATATTATTATCCTTTGACGATGTTGGCGGTTTTTATAGAGTTAACCAAAGATGCATAGGATCATTATGAGAATTAAAGCGAACTCTCCTACTCATACCGCAAAGACTCAATCGGATCCAGTTTTGAGGCCTTATAAGCCGGGTAATAACCGGAGATAACGCCAACCAGGACACAAATCGTAAGGCCAACAAACACCCATAACCACGGCACGAAGAACCCTCCTCCTCCCTGCGTAATAAGCGAGGAGATACCATTGCCCATCAAGATTCCTAGTAAAATACCTGCCAGGCCGCCCAGCACGCAGATCACAATGGCCTCGATCAGGAACTGCTGCCGGATCTGAAAGGAAGTTGCCCCCAGCGCCTTCCGCACGCCGATCTCCCGGGTACGCTCGTTCACCGAAACCATCATGATGTTCATCAGACCAACCGAAGCACCCAGCAAGGTGATAAAGCCTATAACCCCGCCGCCAATCTTGAGGTAACCTGATATCTCATCCAGGCTTTGCACCAGGGAGTCTGACCGGCGAATCTCAAAGGAGTCCTCTTGCCCAAGTCCATCTTGGCGGATATTACGCATCGTGCCGGTGGCCTCCCCCATTACATAGTTCAGTTCATCCGCCCGGTAAATGGCTGTTTTTATATCGTAGTTCAGCTGTGCATTGCCGGTGCGGGGTATCTGGCGGCCGGTCTCCAGGGGTATGAGTATGCGTCTGTCGCTGCTCCCACCCATACTGCTGCCGGCCTTCTCCATCTGGCCCACAATCTTGAACCTACGACCCAGAAAGGAGATATACTCTCCGAGGGCATCTTTATTTTTGAAAAGCGTTGTGGCAAGCTCGTTGCCAATGATCGCCACGTTTGTGCCCTGCTCCTGCTCGAAGGTTGAAAAATCGCGGCCTTTTGCCAGGTTCAGGTTGTTGTTGAGCATGTAATTCTCGTCTGCACCTACAATGTTGATGTTCGGGTTGGTCTTTTCCGTCTCGCTCTTCACCACTGTGGCGCCCGACACATAGGCAGAAAGGCTGACGCGCGCCTCGTCCTGCATCTGGCTTTTATACTGCATGGCTTGCTCGTAGGAGATGTTGGGGTATACTTTCTCCACGCGCCCGCCTTGGCTCCCACGGTTGTTCATCCCTTTTCTTCGGATGTCAAAGGAGTTGGCACCCAGGTTTGCGAAGGTCTGGGTGAGCGACTGCTTCATGCCGTCCACCGCCGTGAGTATACCCACCAGCGACATGATACCAATAGAGATGATCAGGCCCGTGAGCACGGTGCGGAGCAGGTTGCTTTGAATGGCCCGGAGGCCCTCTAAAATATTTTCGAGTAGGTTCATCGGTTGAAAAGATGTGCGCTTTTGTTATCTTTTACGTTAAGTATAAAAATCACCACGCTGCTTCTAAGATAGTGGCATTTTCTGAAAAAAGAACCACTTTTATACAGTCGATTACTTTTTAAAGACAAACCAGATGTTTTTCCGCACCACTGCACTAATACTTTGCCTGCTTACCCTATACTTTCCAGTCCTGGCAAGCACCATTCTGGTGCCGATGGATGAGGCGCAGAAAGACCACTTGAAGTCCTACGGCATCGCGTATTGGGTGCTGGGCCAAAACGTGCCCGTAGACTGGCTACTCAATTACCGCGGCGGAAGCTTCGCCTTCAACCACATGCCGCAACTGGAGAACGAGCTGATCGTGCGCGGTGTGAGCTATACCGTTATCTCGGACGCGCAGTACAATGGCATCCTGACGGAGATCGGCGCCCCGGAGGCGAATATGGACATCATGAAGCTGGAGAAGGTGCCCAAAGTGGCGGTATACTCCCCTAAATCGAAGATGCCCTGGGATGATGCCGTGACCCTGGTGCTGACGTATGCGGAGATCCCCTACGATGTGATCTATGACAAGGAGATTGTACAGGACCAGCTGCCAAAGTATGACTGGCTGCACCTGCACCACGAGGACTTTACCGGGCAGTATGGTAAGTTCTACGCCAGCTACCGCCACTACCCCTGGTACCAGGAACAGCAGCGCGAGTCGGAGGAGTCGGCCAAGGAGTTGGGATTTGCGAAGGTGTCGCAGCTGAAGATGGCAGTAGTGAACAAGATCAAAGACTTCACAGCGGGCGGCGGCTTCCTGTTTGCCATGTGCTCTGCCACCGACACCTATGATATTGCCCTGGCTGCCGAGGGCGTGGACATTGTGGAAGCTATGTTCGATGGGGATGCCGCGGACCCGAACGCGCAAAGCAAGCTGGACTACAGCAAAACCTTTGCTTTCCAGGACTTCACGATATCCCGCAACCCGCTAGAGTATGAGTACTCCGACATCGACATGCAGCCGCAAGAGCGCCCGGTAAATGAAGCGAATGACTATTTCCAGCTGTTCACCTTCTCCGCCAAGTGGGACCCCATCCCAACCATGCTCACGCAGAACCATGTTAAGACCATCAAGGGCTTTATGGGCCAGACCACAGCGTTCCGGAAAAGGCTGGTAAAACCGGAGGTGGTGGTAATGGGCGAGAACAAGGAGCTGGGCGAGATACGCTACATGCACGGCACCTATGCCCGCGGCACCTGGACCTTCTACGGAGGCCACGACCCGGAAGACTACCAGCACCTGGTGGGCGAAGACCCCACGGACTTGACCCTGCACCCTAACTCCCCAGGCTATCGCCTTATCCTGAACAATATCCTCTTCCCGGCAGCCAAAAAGAAGAAGCAGAAAACTTGATTTCAATTATCAGTTTACAATGAACAACTATCAATGTAAGGAAACATAAAAAACAAAGGCCTGTGAAACCGTCACAAGCCTTTGTTTAAATTATTGATACTTGATCTCTGCTAAATGTTCTAGTGCATCCTGTCGGGGCGGGGCTCCAGGTTACGGATGATGTCGGCTTCGATGGCGAGGAGCTCCTTCAGGCGGGCGTCCACCTCCTCGGCGGGCATGTACTCTTTGGCCAGCTTTACAAAGCTAACATAGTGCCCAGCCTCTGACACCATCAGCTCGTAGTAGAACTTCTGCAGCTCCTCGTCCTGGATGTTCTTCCAAAGTAGCTTGAAGCGCTCGCAGCTGCGCGCCTCGATCAGGGCGTTTACCAGCAGGTGGTCCATGAGCTGGCGCTCGCGTTTGTTTCCCTTCCGGATGTGCTTTGTCAGCTCCACCACATACTCATCCGGCCGGTTGCGGCCCAGTCCGTAACCGCGTTTCTTCAGTTGCTCCAGCACGCGCTCAAAGTGGGTCCACTCCTCGGCCACCAGCTCCGTCATTTCCTCTACCAGCCGCTCCTTGTCGGGGTACTTCACGATAAGCGAGATGCCGGAAGTGGCGGCCTTTTGCTCGCAATAGGCATGGTCCACCAGGATCTCCTCAATGTTCTTCTCGGCAATATTTACCCAACGCGGGTCGGTAGGCAGCTCCAGGCGAAGTATGGTTTTGGTCGGTTGAGTAGCAGACATGGGTGTATAATTTTGAATGAGTGAATAAGTGGATATGTAAATGAGGTAACGTGCGGGAAAAAGGTTTTCTCCTCCTGCGCCGGCACCGCGATACGCTGCATCTTGCCGCAAGTATAAGATCTCTCAGGTAGTGAAGTATAGGCTCGCCATTTGTGCTGAGGCCAGGGCACTAATTTCCGCATCCATAACGAACAATTATCAATCAATAATTATTAATCGAAGAACCTCCAGGTAAGGCCAAACACGAAGCTGCGGCGCATTCCCGGGTATAGTGGCGTCTGGAAGTAATAGGGGTCGGACAAACCCTGGTTGATGTGGCTCATTTTCAGGAAAACATTCACCGTTTTGATATCGGCATTCAGGAAAACGTCGGCCACCGGGTAGCCCTGCACGGTATAAGCATCCTGAACAAAGAACTGCTGCGTTACCGGCATGTAGCCATAGCCATAGTACTCCGATGCATACGTACCCTGTACCCCCACCTGTAGGAACAAAGCCTCGCGGAACAGCGGCCCCTGCAAGTATAACTTCGACTCCACCAGCCAATCCGGTATACGTATGTTATTGGCCTCGTCGGTGTTGTGATAGGCAACGTAATTATCGAAATGCAGCGGGCCGAAGTTAATTTTATGTGCCACACTGCCACCCCAGAAGCGCTGGTTTCCGCTTGCCTGCACCGGCACAGCCTGCTCGTTAAAGTATACCCAGCGTTTTACGTTCGTGAAATGCCCGTCCAGCTTTACGTGCTGCCGCTTGCCTATTTTCTGGTGCAAGCCTGCGCCAATACGGTCTATCACAATATTGCCAAAGTCTTTCTCCCATTCAAAGTGATTGCTCAGCATAAAACGCTGCACACGGCTTGGGGAATAGAGCACACGCTCCAGCGTACCGTACGCACCGCCCAGCCTGGCCATACCCTTAACCCGGTAATCGCCCGCCAATTGATACTCCGCAACACCCGTCAGCTCAGCCAGTTCTTTGTAAAACAGCCTGATGTCGCCGCCAATGAATACCTGGTTGTAATCTCCGCTGGAGCTAATTGTTTTGAAAACGTTGCCTGTTGCCAGCAGCGAGTCTGGAATAGTAGTGGCTGTTCCGATAGAATCGATGGCACTGTAGGTAATACCTGCATTGCGTATCTTTAGGTAAGCCTTGTAAGAGGAAAGTTTGTTGTTGCCTGTCAGGCCAAAGGTGTTCTCCAACTCGTTATACTGCGTGGCATCCCTGGTGCGGCCCGTGCTGTACCTGAAAGTCGGGTACAGGTAGGTCGTGCCCAAATAAGTGCCATTTGGCTGTCTTTCCCCTACCAGCGTGGCGGGAATGGCATCATCCACGAACTCGTTGCGCTGGCGGTAGTAGTCCAGGGTGTGGTATACTTTCAGGTTCTCCTTCGCCAGGCGGTATATTTGTGTCAGGTGCAGGTTGTTGCGCGATTCCTCATTCGAGGCCTGCGTCAGGTACACCGGTGCCTCCTCGAAGCGCTCAAACTCCACGGCACTGGTCCCGGTGGTATCGATCCCACCCGTTTCAATCTGCTCCACCTTCATAAAGGTATAGTTGAAGAACAGGTCATACTTCTCATTTTCGGAGCGGTAGTGGGTAAAAGCCTTCACAGCCTGGTTATCCAGCATGCCTTTGGAGCGGCCCTGCGAGCCCGGTCCTATCTGCTGGTCAGCGGAGAGGATCTGGTAGGCCAGGCCGAAGTTCCAGCGCGGGTTGATGTTGCGGGTGTGAAGCACCTCAAACACCTGCTCGCCGTTGCCTCCCTGCACATACTTCAGATGCGTGTAGGGGGAGCGGGTATCGTAATAGTTGATCCTGTGCGGATCGTAGGCATAGCGGTCGAAGATGGTCTTGCCCAGGCGTACGCCGATTTTGTCGGGCGCCCGGAAAAGCATGGGCGTAGAGGCTGTGCCGATGTTACCCAGGTGCTGGTAAAAAGCCGTGTCGTTATACCAGTAGCGCTCGTTATGCAGGTTATCCAGCGTGGTGTCAATGGGCACAGCCGTATAGCGCCCCTCCAGCACGTCCTGCTCGTAAAGCTTTAAAACCGTTTTGGGGCCGTAAATCGCTTTCGTGGTGTCGTCTATGATCTGGGCAAAGGCATCCGTGTTTACCAGCAGCAAACTCAGCACTAAAAGTATAAAGGCGGATAGTTTTCTTCTCACGTTTCAAAAATAGTGAAATATTAATGGAATTACGCAGCCTCAGGCATGCACCAGGCTTTGCACGTGCTGCAGCACCAATTGGTCAAACATCTCCCCGTCTGCTATAAACTGTACTTCAATCGGCACAAAAAAGATCGGCAAAGCCTGCGTGAGCGGCAGCAGCCCGGTATCGGACAGTTTTACGGCATCTTTGCGGGTGGTAAGGATAGAGGCACCCGCATAGGCTGGCTGCTGCAGCAGTTCTTTCAGCTCCTGCAGGTTGTCAGAAGTATAAAGGTGATGATCAGGATACGAAAGATGCTTCAGCAAAGTATAGCCATGGCTGCCGAGGTAGTTTTTCAGCGGCTCCGCATTGGCAATACCCGTCAGTAGGATTACCTTTTTTGTTGTTTCTGATCCGTTTCCCATAGCCACGGGTGCCCCGTAGGCAAACGTTGAAAAATAAACCGGAGTACCGGGAGAAGTATAGCGCTGCACCTTCCCTACAATCAGCTCCCGCTCCTGCTGGTTTATACTTGCCGGGCACTTGCTCACAATTACGGCATCGGCCCGCTTTGCTCCGCTCCTCGGTTCCCGCAGCCTTCCGGCCGGTAGCACATGGTCCTGATAAAACGGGCGGTTATAATCGGTGATCAACAAGTTGAGCGACGGCTGCACCGGGCGGTGCTGCATAGCATCGTCCAACACCACCACCTCCAGCCCCGGCACCAATTGCTGCAGCTGCTCAATACCCTTCACCCGATCCTCGCATACCGCCACCTCAACCTGCTTAAAATCAAGATGATATTGAAAAGGCTCGTCCCCTATCTTGGCGGCAGAGGAAGTATTGTCAGCCAGTATAAATCCTTTGCTTTGGCGCTTATAGCCACGGCTGAGGGTAGCAACTTTATACGCGTGAAGCAGGCGCAGCAGGTACTCCACATGGGGCGTTTTACCCGTGCCTCCTACCGTCAGGTTGCCAACAGCGATAACCGGCAGGTTGAACTGCCGCGAGGCCAGCAGCCCCTTGTCGTAGCCCAGGTTGCGCAGCCGCATAATGCCCCCATAAAGCTGCGAGAACGGCCAGAGCGGTATGTGAAGATAGTGGAACATGGTTTTGTAACGCGCGCAATTTACGTTAATTTTAACGTGCCTATGCTAACAACTGAATGAAACGAGAGAAACTATGGCAAAAATACACGAAGTAACCAGCCTGCTGGAGCAACTGGCCCCGCTCCGCTACCAGGAGAGCTACGATAACGCCGGCTTGCAAACCGGCGACGCCAACGCGGAAGTATCCGGCGTGCTGGTAACGCTGGACTGCACCGAGGCAGTATTGGACGAGGCCATAACGAAAGGCTGCAACCTGGTGGTGGCGCACCATCCGGTTATATTTAAAGGACTCAAAC
Source organism: Pontibacter kalidii (assembly GCF_026278245.1). Classification (NCBI taxonomy): domain Bacteria; kingdom Pseudomonadati; phylum Bacteroidota; class Cytophagia; order Cytophagales; family Hymenobacteraceae; genus Pontibacter; species Pontibacter kalidii. The sequence goes on from NZ_CP111079.1 coordinate 1,733,837, forward strand.
AGCTTACAGGCCGCAGCTACGTAGAGCGCACCATCATCAAGGCCATCCAAAACAACATTGCCATTTACGCCAGCCATACCAACCTGGATAACGTGCTCAACGGCGTGAACACCAAAATTGCCGACAAACTGGGGCTGCAGCAACAGCACATACTTGTGAACAAACCCGCTACCCTGATGCAACTGGTCACGTTTGTGCCTGTGGAGCAAACCGAGAAGGTGCTGGCGGCACTGCATCAGGCCGGAGCAGGTAACATCGGCGCATACAGCGGCTGCAGCTTCAGCGTTACTGGCACCGGCCGCTTTACCCCTTCGGAGCAGGCTGACCCTGCCATCGGCAGTGCCAATCAAGCGGAGCAGGTGCAGGAAAACCGACTGGAGTTGCTGTTCCCGGCTGTTTTACAGGGCAAGATACTGGCAGCGCTAAAACAAGTGCATCCTTACGAGGAGGTGGCCCATTACTTCTATAACCTCGAGAACCAGAACCAGGAAGTAGGTATTGGCATGATCGGGGAGCTGGACAAGGAGCTGACAGAGGAGGAATTTCTGGCCTATCTGAAGGAGAAAATGCAGCTGCAGGGGCTGCGCTATACCTCCATCGGAAGCAGAAAGGTAAAGCGTGTGGCGGTTTGCGGCGGCGCCGGCAGCTTCCTGATCAAGGATGCGCTGCGACAGGAAGCCGACGCCCTGGTAACCGGGGATGTAAAGTACCACGAGTTCTTTGATGCCGAGGGGCGCCTAATGATCGCCGATATAGGCCACTACGAAAGCGAGGTATATACAAAGGAGATATTTTATGACGCTATTTCAAAAACTTTTCCTAATTTTGCAGTCTTAATATCGGAAGTAAACACTAACCCCGTCAGATACACTTTTTAATACATGGAAAGTACTGTAGCCAGCAAATTGGAAGCATTATCAAAGCTTCAAAGCATCGATTCACAGCTTGATGAAATTAAAAGAGTTAGAGGAGACCTGCCTGAAGAAGTTCAGGATCTGGAAGATGAAATTGAGGGCTATGAAGTAAGGGTTCGTAAATTTGATGATGAGGTAGCCGGCCTGAATGACTCCATCGCACAGCGCAAGCAAGCCATCAAAGACTCCGAAAGCCTGATCCGCAAGTATGAAGAGCAACAGCAGAATGTTCGCAACAACCGCGAATACGATGCCATCACCAAAGAAATTGAACTGCAGAAACTGGAGATCCAGATCTCTGAGAAGAAGATAAAAGAGGCTCACTTCCAGATCGAGCAGAAGATCTCTGAAATTGAGGAGACAAAACACCGCCTCGAGGAGCGCCGCAAGGACCTGGAGAACAAGCAGAAGGAACTGGAGCAGATCGTAGCCGAAAGCCAGGAAGAAGAGAAGAAACTGGAGGATGATCGTCAGGCTGCCGCTTCCGGTGTGGAAGATCGCCTGCTGAGCGCCTACAACCGTATCCGCAAAAACGTGCGTAATGGTCTTGCCGTGGTGTCCGTAAAGCGTGATGCCTGCGGGGGTTGCTTTAACACCGTGCCGCCACAGCGCCAGGCTGATATTGCGGCCCAGAAGAAGATCATCGTGTGCGAGCACTGCGGCCGTATTCTGGCTGGTGTGGAGCTGCGTGTGTACTAACAAAGAATTAGCTTGAGCGAACATCGCTTGCATACTAACCGAAAGAGGATGGCTAAACCCCATCCTTTTTTTTTGCTGCTGGGCTTTTGGCTCTTTTGCCATACCTTGGCAGCCACTCCTACATTTACCCCCCAACAAAAAATTGTTTACCAAGAGCTGCTAAAGCTGAAAGTAAGCCATGGCCGCTTGCTGCTGCTGCAGCATCAGCCGCAAAAAGACGCCCGCAATCTGCTGCTCGCCAATTACGCCGACTTTCTGGAACTATGCGTGCAGCAGGACCAGCACCAGTATGAAAGGCTCCTGGCTGCGCAGGAAAAACGATTGGAAAAGCTGGAAGAACTACCGCAACAGAATGAGTGGGTAACGTATGCACAGGCGGAAGTCAGGCTTCAAATGGCGATGTCTAAGCTTTTATTCGGTAGCCGCTTATCCGCAGCCTGGGACTTCCGCAAGGCGTACGTGCAGTACAACGAGAATGCTCAGAATCATCCTCATTTCCTTCCAACTAAAAAGAACCTGGGGGTGCTGCAGGTGCTGATTGGCTCCGTCCCGGATAAGTATAAATGGTTCCTGAACATCGTCGGCCTGAAAGGTAGTGTAAAACAAGGCATGGCCAACCTGAAATTAGCCACCGCCAGGGAGAATCCTTTCTACCAGGAGGCGCAGCTGCTGCACGCCGTTATACTTCACCTGACGAAGCCAGAAAACAAAGAACAAGCATTGGGGCAGGTACAGGCAATGGCTAGAAATGAAGCGGATAACCTCTTGTTCCAGTTCGTGGCAATGCACTTGCTCAAAAAGACACAAGCCAGCGACGAAGCACTGCAAGTATACCTGCGACGCCCGAAGGGAAAAGCCTACCATCCGTTCCCGTACCTGCACCACATGGCCGCCGATTTATACTTGTTCCGCGCAGATTACGAAAGATCCATACAGGAGAACCGCCAGTTTCTGGAGCTGCACCAGGGGAAACACTACCTGAAGTCGGCCAACTATAAACTATACCTGGCGTACGCGCTGAGCAACCATAAGCCGCAGGCCACTTGGCACTTTCAGCAAATAGCTCAAGTAGGAATTGAAGAAAGCGAGGAAGACCGCTACGCCCAGAAGTACGCCCTGCAGCAGGAGCCGCTGGTCAGGCCGCTGATGCAGGCCCGCCTCCACTCCGACGGCGGTTACTACCGCGAGGCTTTGAAGGAGCTGGAGCAGCTGCAGGTAAATGCGGCTACACCTAGAGCCGTAAAAGCAGAGTATTTTTACAGGAAAGCCCGCATCTACCACGCCACAGATTCGTTGCAGCAGGCGCTGCCGCTGTACCAGAAGGCCATTAGCCTATGCCAAGGCACAGATTTATACTTTGCCCCCAGCGCTTCCCTGCAATCAGGCTACATTTACGAGGCGTTGCAGCAGCCCCAGAAGGCCAGATCATACTTTAAACAGGCGCTGAGCTACAAGCACCATGCGTATAAAAACAGTATCGACGCCAAGGCGAAGCTGGCGCTGTCGGACATGTGAGGTATACTATGTTTAGGAAAGAGATACAGCAAAAGGAGTTGCCGCTTCCTATGGCGGAGTTCCGGCTCAGGGCCCTTGCCTGGGCTGACAGGCACCCGCTGACCGCCTACTATACGTCCAACGACATCCCTTACCCTCACCAGGGCTTTGCGCACCTGCTGGCCGTTTCGGGTGGCAAGGTACTGCAGCTGCAGGAGGAAAACGCCTATGAGAGCCTGCGCCGGCAGCTACAGCAGCATCCGCTGCTCTGCGGCTACCTGGGCTATGACCTAAAGAACCAGACCGAGCACCTGAGCAGCCGGAACTACGATAACTTGGGCTTCCCGCTGTTGACATTCTTTGTGCCGGAAGTATACTTATACTTTAACGCAGCAAGTATAACTATTTATACTTATGCAGATAATGCAGAACTTATACTCGCTTCCATACTTGCTACCGCCCCCCCTGCCCCAGCCCCTCCGCAAGGTATAAGGTTACAGCAGCGGGTAAGCAGGGAGAAGTATATACAACAGGTGGAGCGGGTACGGCAGCATATCCTGGAGGGCAATGTTTACGAGTTGAATTATTGCATGGAGTTCTTCGCCGAAGGGGTAACGCTGCAGCCTCTGCCCCTGTACCTGGCCCTGAATGAGGCTTCTCCTACCCCCTTTTCCGGTTACCTGAAGCTGCACGACAAGTACCTGCTTTGCGCCTCGCCGGAGCGTTTTCTGAAAAAGGAAGGCCAAAAGCTCATCTCTCAACCGATAAAAGGCACCATCCGCCGGGGCCTTACGCCGGAGGAAGACCAGTTGCTGCAGCAGCAGCTGCGGCACGATGAAAAGGAACTGGCCGAGAACATGATGATCGTGGACCTGGTGCGCAACGATCTGAGCCGCTCCTGCGCCACCGGAACCGTGCAGGTAGAAGAAATGTTCGGGATTTACGGCTTCCGGCAGATGTCACAGATGATCTCGACGGTGGTGGGCGAACTGAGGCCGGATAAAGAGCTGGTAGATGCGCTGATCGGTGCTTTCCCGATGGGAAGCATGACGGGCGCCCCCAAGATCAGCGCCATGCAACTGATCGAGGAACTGGAAGACACCCGGCGTGGGCTCTACTCCGGCGCCTTCGGCTACATCAAACCAAACGGCGACTGCGATTTTAACGTCGTGATCCGGAGCATCCAGTATAATGCCGGCAACGGCTACCTCAGTTTTATGGTGGGTAGCGCCATCACCTACGACTCTGACCCGGAGCGTGAGTATGAGGAATGCCTGCTGAAGGCGCAGGCGATGATTAAGGTGCTGGGGGATAATTTTGAATGAGTGAATGAGTGGATGAGTGGATGTTTTTTTAAGTGTGTTCATTCCAGGATTACAGAAGTATGAGTCGGAGAAAACTTCATCACCGCTGACTCATCTTACTTAGTACCACTAACTAATAACCAGCATCTAACAACCAACACACCTTCACTCATTCAAAATTCGCTAACTCTTCTCTGCCATTCTGTCACGTTTTTGAGAACATTATAGTATATTTGCAGCTGTAATTGAGTAAACATGGATCCAATAGTAGACTTAGATTTTATAGATAACCGCACACCGGAGCAAGCCGCTGCCTGCGATACCCAGGTAACGAAAGAGACCAATACCGGCAAAGCACGAAAGCTGTACATCGAGAGCTACGGCTGCGCGATGAACTTCTCCGACAGCGAAATTGTATCGTCCATCATGTTTGAGCAGGGCTTCGACACGACAGCGGACATTGCGCAGGCTGACCTTGTTTTCCTGAACACCTGCTCTATCCGGGAGAAGGCCGAGCAGACGGTGCGCAACCGTTTGGGCCAGATCAACTACTATAAAAAGAAGAAGCCGGAAATGATGATCGGCATCCTTGGCTGTATGGCTGAGCGCCTGAAAAAGTCCTTGCTGGAGGAAGAGAAGATCGTGGACATGGTGGTGGGCCCGGACGCTTACCGCGACCTGCCCAACCTGATCAATGAGGTAGACGGCGGCCAGAAGGCAGTGAACGTGCTGCTCTCGCGCGAGGAAACGTATGCCGACATCAACCCGATCCGCCTCAACAGCAACGGTGTGAGTGCCTTTATCTCCATCATGCGCGGCTGCGACAACATGTGCTCGTTCTGTGTAGTGCCGTTTACGCGCGGCCGTGAGCGCAGCCGCGACGCCCATTCCATTGTGCGCGAGGCGGAGGCCTTGGTAGCGCAGGGTTATAAAGAGGTCACCCTGCTGGGCCAGAACGTGGATTCCTATAAGTGGGCTTCAGAGGACGGAGCTGAATCCGTGAACTTTGCCCAATTGCTGGAGAAAGTAGCCCTGGTGTCGCCTGACCTGCGGGTACGCTTCTCTACCTCCCACCCGAAAGATATAACCGACGAGGTGTTGTATACGATGAAGAAGTATGACAACATCTGCAAATACATCCATCTGCCGGCGCAAAGCGGCAACTCCCGCGTGCTGGAACTCATGAACCGCACCTACGACCGTGCCTGGTACATCAACCGCGTGGACGCCATCAGAAGTATACTTGGAGAGGACTGCGGCATCTCATCAGATATGATCGCCGGGTTCTGCACCGAAACCGAGGAAGAGCACCAGGATACGCTCTCGTTGATGGACTACGTGCAGTACGATTACTCCTACATGTTTTTTTACTCCGAGCGCCCAGGTACGCTGGCCGCCCGCAAGCTGGAGGACGATATTCCGCTGGAGGTAAAGAAACGCCGCCTGGCAGAGATCATCGAGAAGCAGCGCGAAACATCGCTGGCGCGCAACAAACGCGACGTGGGCAAGGTGCATAAAGTGCTGGTGGAGGGTCCGTCTAAGAAGTCAGAAGAACAGCTGAGCGGCCGCAACGACCAGAACAAGGTGGTGATCTTCGACAGGAAGCACTACAGAAAAGGCGACTATGTGAGCGTTTTCGTGCACGACTGCAGCGTAGGCACCCTATTTGGCGAGGCGGTAGAGTAATGTGTTAATTGATTAATGTGATAATGTGCTAATACTTCGAACCGGCACATTACATATTTAACACATCAACACATTAACTCATTAGTACATTAAATCCATGCGCACTATCGATATTCAAAGTATAAAACAGCGCTTCGGCATCATCGGCAACTCGCCGCTGCTTAACTATGCCATCCAGGTGGCGGCGCAGGTGGCCCCTACCGAAATGACTGTGCTCATCACCGGCGAGAGCGGCAGCGGGAAGGAATCCTTTTCCAAGATCATCCACCAACTCAGCCCGCGCAAGCACGGCCAGTTCATTGCCATCAACTGTGGCGCCATACCGGAAGGCACTATCGACTCCGAGCTGTTCGGCCACGAGAAAGGCTCTTTCACGGGTGCCCAGGAAGCCCGCAAAGGCTATTTTGAGGTTACGGACGGCGGCACGATTTTCCTGGATGAGATTGGTGAAATGCCCCTGGGCACGCAGGCGCGTTTGCTGCGTGTGCTGGAGAACGGCGAATTTATCAAAGTGGGCTCCTCTAAGGTGCAGAAAACCGATGTCCGCGTTGTGGCAGCCACGAACGTGAACCTGCTGAAGGCGGTGGAAAAGGGTACTTTCCGCGAGGACCTGTACTACCGCCTCAACACCGTACCGATCTCTGTTCCGGCCCTGCGCGACCGTGGGGACGACATACACCTGCTATTCCGCAAGTTTGCCGCAGATTTTTCGGAGAAGTATAAAGTACAGGCCATTTACCTGACACCCGATGCGGTAAAAGATTTACTGGCTTACCGCTGGCCGGGCAACATCCGCCAGCTAAAGAATATTGTGGAGCAGATCTCGGTGCTGGAGTATGACCGCGAGATAAATGCTGAGAAGCTGCGCCACTACCTGCCCCGCGAGACAAGCACTTCGCTTCCGGCTGTACTGGCCAAAGAAAATGCCTCAGAAGGCCCTATCTCAGAGCGCGACCTGCTCTACAAGGTGCTCTTTGATATGCGCCGTGATATGTCGGAGCTGAAGAAACTGGTGTTTAACATGCTGGCGCACCAGCCAAAGGACGAGGACCTGCTGCGCGAGCACAGCCACTTGTTCGAGAACATGGAGAAGGCGCAGTACAACGGGCGTTCCTACAAACAGGAGCCTGTGCAAGCTGAACCCTATTACCTGCCCATCAAGCAAAGCCAGCCGCAGGAGTATGAGGATGATAAAGTAGAGGACATCCCGCACGAAACCGAGGAAGAAAGCCTATCTTTAGAAGACAAAGAGCGGGAAATGATACTGAAGGCGCTGAAGAAGCACAACAACAAGCGCAAGTATGCCGCCCAGGATTTGGGTATCTCGGAGCGCACCCTTTACCGCAAACTAAAGCAGTATGACATTGAAGATTAAAACCCGTTTACTCAGCTACACACTGCTGTTACTGCTGCTTGTTAACGGCGGCTGCGGCATTTACTCATTTACCGGCACCAACCTGTCGCCCGATATTAGAACCATCTCCATCCAAAACATCGAGAACAGCACCGGAGAGGGCCCTTCTAACCTGACGCAGGTAGTAACCGAAAACCTGAAGAATTATTACCGCCGCAATACCAACCTGGCCATTGTGCAGGGCGAGGGCGACTTGCAATTAGCAGGTCAGATCGTTAGCTTTACTTATTCGCCGGCGGCTATTCAGCGCGAGGGGCAGCAGGACATCGCCTCCCTTAACCGACTGACGCTTAGCGTACAGATTCGCTTTGCCAACGTGAAGCAGCCGGAGAAGGATTTCGAAAGAACTTTCACCATCTCGCAGGATTTTCCGCAGAACGTGGACGTGACCCAGCTCTCCACTGCCCAGATCGAGCAGATGTCGGAGCAGTTGGTGGTGGATATATTCAACAAAACCGTGGCAGACTGGTAACGCCGTCTTTTACAGAAATAGGTCAGCATGAATAAATCGGCATTTCTCCAACTGATACAGCAGGCAGCCAACATCACAGACCAGCAAACCGAAGAGCTGGAGAAGGTGGCGGCTACTTTTCCTTATTGCCAGACAGCACACCTGCTGCTAGCTAAATCAGCCTATGATAAAGGCAGCATGCTCTCCACCCAACGTTTGCGCCGCGCCTCGGCCTATGCCACCAACCGTCAGCTGCTAAAGCGCATCATTTATACTTCGCCGGTAGCCGAGCCCGTATTCGACGAAACGGCTGTAGAAGAACAAATTATAACGCCTGCCCCAGCACAACCCATAGCCTCTTCCCCAGTTACAGAATCACCTGAAGCAGCGGCAGCTAACCAGCCTGCTCTAGAAGAGGTTACTCCTGAAGAGGACACGACTTCTATGGCAATTGTAGAGCCAGAGGAAGAGCACCCTGTAACAGCTTACACAGCAGCAGAAGAAGAAAGTATAACCGAGGAACCGCAGCAAAGTATTGCGGAAGAGGCAATACCGGAAATGGAGGACGCAGTTGTAGAGGAGGACGAAACCGAAAGCATCAATTCCTTAAAGCCAACCAAGGACATACTGGAGCAGCCGATGGAGAAATTGGACTCTGAGCTGGCCCTGCTCCTGACGATCAAAAGCCTCAGCCCTTCCTTTACCGACCTGCTGGCCCAAAAGCCGGACGTCGAACCTAAAGTGCCGGCAGCCCCTATGCCTCCTGCTGCCCCGCCGCATGATCTGCAGGAGCCAGAAGCGATAGAGGCTCCTCAGCACCAGGAAGAGAAGCCAGAAGTATACCACCCCAAAGAAGACCTTGCCAGCCTCATCGCAGCAGAAGCGGCCACCGCTGCCCAGTTGTACTATAGTATAAAGGAGGCAGAAGAAGAGGATACTGCTATTTCAGCTGAAAAAGCAGCAGCCCCTGAGGAAACGGAGGTAAAGTATGCCTTTGATGCCATAGACGACATGTACCAGCAGGACGTGTTGGGCTACTGGATGTCGTCGAGTCGCATGGGTGAGGTGCTGCAGCTGAAGGAAGAGAATGAGTTGACCCGGCCAAGGCCTTCCGGCTTCCATCCGGAGCTGATACTGGAGTACAGCAAAACCCATGGCCTGGTAAAGCAGGAGGAGACAGCCGGTCCGGCGCTGCATGGGCAACAGGACATCATCGACCAGTTCCTGAAGATAAACCCGCGGCTCAAAACACTGAATAACATCAGGCTCAAGCCGGAACCGCAGGAAGACCTATCCCTGAAAAGCTCTAAGATAAAGCGGGGCACGGCCTCCGAAAGCCTGGCAAATATCTTCCTCAAGCAAGGCAAAGTAAAAAAAGCCATTAAAATATATGAGCAACTCATTTTGAAAAGTCCGGAAAAAAAGAGTTACTTTGCCGAACAGATCGAAAAATTACAAAACTTAAGCTAACATGTATATCGCCCTTATTAGTATCATTATTTTTATCTGCGTGCTGCTTGTATTGGTTGTACTTGCTCAGAATCCTAAGGGAGGCGGCCTATCAAGCCAGTTTGGCGGTAGCACCAGCCAGCTAATGGGCGTTAAGCGCACCGGCGACCTGCTCGAGAAACTGACCTGGGGCTTTGCCATTGCATTGGTGGTGCTTACCCTGGGTACGCACATGATAGGTAGCTCAGGCGAAGGCACCATGCGAAGCGTAAACGAGGAGCGCGCGCGTCAGTCACAGCTGCCCACAGCCCCTGCCGGAGCTCTTCCGGGCGCTGACACTACTGCCGCTATCCCAGGCGCAGGTGAGATACCAACGATGGTAGATACTGCAACGCAAGAATAAACTAAAGACTCCCCCACTGTGGGTTAAGCCGGTCCTGCTAAAGGCCGGCTTTTTTGTTTGTGCCCCTGCCGGGGAAAGCATGACAGATTTACAAAAAAGTTCCGCACTATGGCAGGAAATGACAAACCTGGCAGTTGTTCTAGCGTTAGAATCTGAAAAATTGGCTTAAAATGGCACCTTCTGCGTATTGGCACAGGAAATGATAAAGCACAGGTGTTATTGTAGGAACTTTAACAATAAACATAACTTATAAATAACCAAAAACTATGTCAATCAACATCAAACCATTAGCAGACAGAGTGATTGTGGCTCCGGCTGCAGCAGAAGAAAAGACCAAATCTGGTATCATTATTCCTGACACTGCTAAAGAGAAACCTCAGCGTGGTGAGGTGGTAGCCGTTGGTGAAGGCAAAGTATCGGAGCAGGGAGCCCTGATGAAGCCACAGGTAAACGTTGGCGACACTGTGTTGTATGGCAAGTATGCCGGTACTGAGATCTCCGTGGATGGTAACGATTACCTGATCATGCGTGAGTCAGACATCCTGGCAGTTCTTTAATCTTATCTTATCCAATCAGTAAAACTAATCTGTAAAAAAACATTATAACTATGGCTAAAAACATCACATTTGATGCCGACGCTCGCGCCAAGATTAAGTCTGGCGTAGATAAACTGGCAAACGCTGTTAAAGTTACCTTGGGCCCTAAAGGCCGCAACGTAATCATCGACAAGAAATTTGGTGCCCCTACCATTACAAAGGATGGTGTATCCGTAGCCAAAGAGATCGAGCTGAAAGACGCGATCGAGAACATGGGTGCGCAGCTGGTGAAAGAGGTTGCCTCTAAGACTGCTGACCAGGCGGGTGACGGTACGACTACTGCCACTGTACTTGCACAGGCAATCTACACGGCTGGTATCAAGAACGTAGCTGCCGGTGCTAACCCAATGGATCTGAAGCGCGGTATCGACAAAGCTGTTCATGCTGTGGTAGAAAACCTGCGTGCGCAGTCCAAGAAAATCGAAAAATCTTCTGAGATCGCTCAGGTGGGTACTATCTCTGCTAATAACGACGCTGAGATCGGTAAAATGATCTCTGATGCGATGGACAAGGTTGGTAAAGACGGTGTGATCACAGTAGAAGAGGCAAAAGGAACGGAAACTGAGGTGAAGACTGTGGAAGGTATGCAGTTTGACCGCGGTTACCTGTCTCCATACTTCGTGACAAACGCGGAGAAGATGGAAGCCGACTTCGATAACCCGTACATCCTGATTTACGACAAGAAGGTTTCTACCATGAAGGAGCTGCTGCCAGTACTGGAGCAGGTTGTTCAGACGGGTAAAGGCCTGGTGATCATCGCGGAAGACGTGGACGGTGAGGCGCTTGCCACGCTGGTAGTAAACAAACTGCGTGGCTCTCTAAAGATAGCCGCTGTGAAAGCCCCTGGCTTCGGCGACAGAAGAAAAGCTATGCTGGAGGACATTGCCATTCTAACTGGCGGTACTGTGATCTCTGAAGAGCGCGGTTACAAGCTGGAGAACGCTACGCTTGAGTACCTGGGCCAGGCTGAGAAAGTGATTATCGACAAAGATAACACGACGCTGGTTAACGGTGCCGGTACAAAAGACGATATTGTTGCGCGCATCAACCAGATCAAGTCTCAAATGGAGTCAACCACATCTGACTACGACAGAGAGAAGCTGCAGGAGCGTCTGGCGAAGCTTTCTGGCGGTGTCGCCATCCTTTACATCGGTGCTTCTACGGAAGTAGAGATGAAAGAGAAGAAAGATCGCGTAGATGATGCCCTGCATGCCACACGCGCTGCCGTTGAGGAAGGTATCGTGGCCGGTGGTGGCGTTGCCCTGATCCGTGCACTGGATGCCCTGAACAACATCGACGTTTATAATGCGGATGAGCAAACAGGTGTAAGCATCATCAAGACTGCCCTGGAGGCACCGCTTAGAACTATCGTTTCCAACGCTGGCGGTGAGGGTTCTGTAGTGGTACAAGCTGTGCGCGAAGGCAAGACCGATTACGGTTACAATGCCCGTGACGACAAATATGAGAACATGTTTGCGGCTGGTATCATCGACCCAACCAAAGTTACGCGTCTTGCCCTGGAGAACGCGGCTTCTATCGCTGGCCTGCTGCTGACGACAGAGTGCGTGGTTTCTGAGGAGCCGGAGGAAGATAAAGGTGCCCCAGCTATGCCAGGCGGCATGGGTGGCATGGGCGGCATGATGTAATCCCCCCCGCACCTAAAGTATAGAAAGCCCTGAGCCAGATTAGCTCAGGGCTTTTTACTTTCTGTAAGCGCTACTGAAGTATAAAAACCCTCAGTTTATACTTTATTTTAGGTCTTTGATACGGATCGTGATGTCGTGAGGGGCGGTTTCGTCGCCACCAAAGTATGGGTAGAGCTGATAGCCCTCTGCCGCCCCGTTACAGGCACGTGGCATGCTAACTTCTTTTCCCAGCATTTCAAATACATAGGAGCCATCTTCCATGCGCAACTCAAGCGCTATTATCTGGCCCAGAGGAACCGGGCCCAGCAGCTTGTAATCCCACTTCTTGTTGCGATACGTATAGGCCAGTACCTCCAGGCGGTTGTTGTACCAGCGCCAGCCGAAACGTGCGCTGTTGGTGTGGTGGCTTGTGTTGCAGTCTGATAACCCATAGAGCTTGTTGATGTCTGCCTGGTTGTTAGACTTTGCGGAAGTATAAATGGCCGTGCTATCGAAGCTTACCTCAAAGCTGATGCGGTTGGACGTTAGCTTCCGGACGTTGTTCCTGTCTGAGTAATGGGATCCTTTTTTGATGGTGTAAACCGTGGCAGGCACCTCCTCTACTTTGGGGGCAACCTCGGTTACGGTATTGCAGGCTACAGAAGTGAAGCCCAGCAGCAACGGCAACAGCAACAGGAGCTGCCGAGCCCGAACATGAAGAAACATTGGCTAAAAGTATAAATTGGCTAAAATAACTAATCCCGGAAAGAACACATGTAGAGTAGCTAAAGGTTCTCTCTTGCCGGCATAAGTATAAAATAAATCATAAAAAAGCCCCTGACGATAAGTCGCCAGGGGCTTTTTTATAGCATACTTTGTCAGGAGTGAACTAGCTTACTTCAGCCTCCAGCAGCTGGCCGGTCTGGGCCTGCTGCTCATCCATTTTCTTGTCTTCCATGCCATGCGAGAGTTTGTTAATGCGCTTGGTCAGCACCATCAACACGATACCCAGGAAAATGGTGAAACCGGCGATGTACATGAAAACCTCCAGCTCACCTAAACGCACAGCCCAGATACCGATAAGGGAGGCCAGTTTATTCGCCAGGCCTGTTACGGCAAAGTATAAGCCCATCATGGAGGCCACGATACGCTTAGGCGCTACCTTGGTGATGAAGGAGAGCGATACCGGAGAAAGTGCCAGCTCACCGATGGTATGGAACATGTAGGCAAACACTAGCCAGTGTAACGAAGAAAGCCCGTCAGGAGAGGATGAACGCTGCAGCGAGGCAAACACCATGAAAATAAAGCCGATACCCAGGATAGAGGTACCAAGGCCCATTTTAAAGATGGAAGGCAGGTTTATGCCACGTTTCGCTAAAATCAGCCAAACAGCAGCTACAATGCCACCTAATGTCAGGATGAAGAAGGAGTTAAGCCCTTGAAGCCAGGCAGTAGGAATCTCCCACCCAAAAATAACCCGATCGGTATACTGCTTGGCAAACAGGTTCATCAAACCGCCGGCCTGTTCAAACGAGGCCCAGAACACCAGTACAATAATAAAAGAGATCAGGATAACAATGATTCTGTCCCACTCTTGTCTTGTGAAGCCCATGAAGCCCGTAGCGGCAGCAGGAGTTCCGTGCTGATCCTTTGTAAAGATCCTGTCCTCGTCTTTTGTATTCTTCTCCAGGTTGCCTACTCCCGTCAGGTACTTGCGGCCCCAGATAAATACGATCTGGCCCAGCACCATACCAAAGCCGGCAAGGCTAAAGCCGTAGTGCCAGCCGTAAACCTCTCCAACGTAACCAACGATCAGAGAGGCAAGCAAAGCGCCAAGGTTAATACCCATGTAGAAAATCGTGAAACCGGAGTCACGGCGGCTATCGCCCTCTCTGTAGAGGCCACCCACCATGGTAGAGATGTTAGGCTTCAGCAGGCCTGTGCCCAACACGATGAGCACCAGTGCCGTGTAGAATGCCCACTCCGGCGGATAGGCCATCAATAAGTGGCCCGCAACCAGCGTAAAACCGCCTATGATAACGGCCTTTTTCTGCCCCAGGAATTTATCCGCCAGAATCCCCCCCGGAATCGACATGAGGTAAACGAACATGGTGTAGGTACCGTAAAGCTCCAACGCCTGCTCGTCGGTCCAGCCATACCCCCCTTTTGTGTTGGATACGAGGAACAGCACCAAAATGCCACGCATGCCATAGTAGCTGAAACGTTCCCACATTTCGGTAAAAAACAGTACCATCAGGCCTTTAGGATGACCGAACAGCGTGCCTTGTTTATCCATAAAACTCGGCGCTCTCCCTCCAGAGATATTCTGAGAATTTGACATAAATTGGTTGTTACTTTTTTAACGGTTTAGGGCATTATAAGACTAAAAATACGACTCAATTATGAGTTATACAAATTTAACGTCCCTCCTGTGTTATAGAAAAAGTGAGTAGAAGGCCCTGCCTGGGCTTTCAATCTGCAACGTAAGCGGGGACTCTGAGAACTTCATCATTCCTTGGGGCTCATAATCAGGGGAAAAGCTCAAACAAGCACAACAAAATCGCAGTATACTATACGAAACGCCCTTGCTAAAGCTGCTAAATATAAGTAATACTATATAATAACAAGGCTTTTATTTTCTTGCTCTCGGTTAAACTCGCAGCAAACTCACGCGTAGTAAGCGGTACTACACCTCTTCACTGCTGAAGAAGCTTATTTGTTTGCCTCAAGATGCATTCAGGCTGATTATCAGTTGCTTTTAAAATTCTCATTGTGCATCAGGATCAGAAACTTAAGCATTTTTTTGCTGCTAAAAGTATGAAAGCAGGCGTATTAACAAAAGAAATGTGAGTAAACACTTAAAAAAATACTAGCACCTGTTAGAATATACATTTTTTGCTATTTTTGTACCATAGTTGCAACGAACCTATCATTTAATCAAAACCCAAAAATTTCAATGAAAGAATCTGGAGATAAATCTAACGCAGTAGGTCTCGAGAGTATTGGCATAAAGGAGGCAAAGGAGGTGCTCTGGAACCTTACTCCTGCTGAGTTGGTAGAGGAAGCTATTCAAAACGGTGAAGGCATGCTGACTGACAATGGAGCCCTGATGTGCGATACCGGCAAATTCACCGGCCGCTCGCCCAAAGACCGCTTTATTGTAAAGGATGCCAAAACAGCGGAATCCGTGTGGTGGGGAGATATTAACATCCCCTTTGATGCTGACAAGTTTGATCAGCTGCACGCTAAAATGGTTGACTTCCTGAAGGACAAGAAGCTGTACGTGCGCGACGCATACGCTGGTGCCCACCCCGATTACCGTCTGAACCTGCGTATCGTAAACACCCAGGCATGGCAGAACCTGTTCTGCAATAACATGTTCCTACGATTAACGAAAGAAGAGCTTAAAGACCACACCCCTGCCTTTACCATTATCTGTGCTCCGGAATTTGAGGCCGACCCGGCCGTAGACGGAACCCGCCAGAACAACTTCGCCATCATCAACTTCACCAAAAACATGATCCTGATTGGTGGTACTGGCTATGCCGGCGAGATGAAAAAAGGCATCTTTGGCGTTCTGAACTACATCCTGCCGCATGAGAAAAACATCCTTTCCATGCACTGCTCTGCTAACGTAGGCAAAGAGAGCGACACAGCCATTTTCTTTGGCTTGTCGGGCACTGGTAAAACCACGCTCTCAGCTGATCCGAACAGAGGCCTGATCGGAGATGACGAGCACGGCTGGACAGAAGACAGCGTATTTAACTTTGAGGGCGGCTGCTACGCCAAGGTTATCGACCTGACGCGTGAAAAAGAACCGCAGATCTGGGATGCGATTAAATTCGGCTCCATTGTGGAGAATACCCGCTTCTTCCCTGGCTCCCGAACCGTGGATTATACCAACAGCTCGGTCACTGAGAATACGCGTACCGCCTACCCTATTAACTATATTGATAATGCGGTAGAACCCTCCAGAGCGGACATTCCTAAAAACATCTTCTTCCTGACAGCGGATGCTTTTGGCGTCCTGCCTCCGATCTCCCGATTGAATGCTAGCCAGGCGATGTACCACTTCATTTCCGGTTATACAGCCAAGGTAGCAGGTACCGAAGTGGGCGTAACAGAGCCGCAGACAACCTTCTCTGCTTGCTTTGGTGCTGCCTTCCTGCCCCTGCACCCCACCAAGTATGCAGAGATGCTGGGTAAGAAAATGGAGGAAAATAACGTAAACGTTTGGCTGGTGAACACTGGCTGGACCGGCGGGCCTTACGGCGTAGGACACCGAATGAAGCTGCCTTACACACGTGCCATGATCACAGCAGCGCTGGACGGCGAGTTGAATAACGTGCCATACACCAAACACCCAATTTTTGGCGTAGAGATGCCTACTACCTGCCCTAACGTGCCGGCGGAGGTACTGAACCCTCGCAATACCTGGGCTAATCAGGAAGCTTACGATGCTAAGGCCACAGACCTAGCCTCTAAGTTTGTGAAGAACTTTCAGAAGTTTGCCGACTATGCCAACGACAAGATCCTGGCAGGCGCTCCGCAGGTGGAGGTTACCATCGGCTAAATAAGAATAGTCAATTAAGGAAAAGCCCCTCTGTTTAAGGCCGAGGGGCTTTTTTAATTCCATGTGTTGGTTCAGCGTAAATTTTATACTTTCGTATACTTAAATCAGAGCGCTAGCTTATCAGTACACCCTTAAATCAGATTTCCCAAAGTGCACCTATTCTATACCCCGGATATTACCCACGATATTTATACTTTAAACGAGGAGGAGTCGAAGCATTGTACGCGCGTGCTGCGCCTAAGCCACGGCGACACAGTATACCTGATAGATGGTGTGGGCGGTATGTATACGGCCATTATTCAGGAGGCGCACCAGAAACGCTGCCAGTTGCAGATTATAGAAAAACAGGTAGAGTATGGTAAGCTGCCCTATGTGTCGCACATTGCAGTGGCCCCGACCAAGAACCTGGACCGTATGGAGTGGTTTGTGGAGAAGGCCGTGGAGATCGGCGTGAGCGAAATTACCTTCTTGTTGTGCGAGCACTCGGAGCGCCGCAACCTGCGCCTGGACCGGCTGGAGAAAATCGCGGTCAGCGCCATGAAACAGTCTAAGAAAGGCTACCTGCCCCTGCTCAACGACATGACTCCATTTCACCGCTTCATCCAGAAAGCCATACCTGAAAACACCTTCATAGCTCATTTAGAGGATGATGCCACCAAAAGTATAAAGGATTACTACAAGCACGGGGAACCGCACTGCATCCTGATCGGCCCGGAAGGCGATTTCTCGACAGGCGAGATAGCAGCAGCCTACCAGGCCGGCGTAAGACCGGTGACACTTGGGCAAAGCCGGCTGCGCACCGAGACGGCCGCTTTGGTGGCCTGCCATACGTTAAATGTACTCCACGACATCTTCGCACCGTTATAAAAGTAAATCATTGCCCATGAACCGATTGCTGCTTATATTCCTCCTAGTGCTGGCCAGCCTTACCGTAGGTATAGCGCAGGCGCAAAGCTTTAAGATAGCCAAGCTCAAGTATAACGGCGGCGGTGATTGGTACGCCAACAAAACATCCCTGCCTAACCTGATCCGCTTTTGCAACCAAAACCTGAACATGAATATGGCCCCTGATGAGGAGGTGGTGGAGGTTGGCAGCCCGGAGCTGTTCTCTTACCCGTTCGTGCACATGACAGGCCATGGAAACGTGGCTTTTTCAGCGGCTGAAGCGCAGAACCTGCGCACTTACCTGCTTAGCGGCGGCTTCCTGCACATCGACGACAACTACGGACTTGACCAGTTTATCAGAAAGGAAATGAAAAAGGTGTTCCCGGAGTATGAATTTGTGGAGTTGCCTTTTGACCACCCTATCTACAAACAGAAGTATGCTTTCCCCGGCGGGTTACCCAAGATACACGAGCACGACAACAAGCCTCCGCAAGGATTTGGGATAATCCACGAAGGGCGGCTGGTGTGTTTTTACACGTATGAAACCGATCTGGGAAATGGCTGGGAAGATCAGGAGATCTATAACGACCCGGAGCCTATCCGCCAGCAAGCACTGCGCATGGGCGCCAACATCCTTACTTTCGCGCTAACGCAGGAGTAGCGATTTTTAAAAGGAGAGAGTTTCAGCAAGTATAGCACTCCTCTTTTCCGCTTCCGAATTCGCTTCCTGCATCAGATAGCTGCAGGAGGTATACCTTATTTCCTTCAGCCTTAGCTATACTTCCTGTTAAAGATCTCTGAAAGTATAACAGCATCGCGGGCGGTGGCGGGGTTTCGAAGCATTTCGGCGTAGCGGCTGGTTGCTGGTTTGCGTGGCTGCTCGTAGGCCGTAAAGCCAGCCTGCCTGCGCAGGCTCGACTGCTTAGCCGCCTCTATAGCCTCAGCCTTTTTTTCCCAGGACAAAA
Source organism: Pontibacter kalidii (assembly GCF_026278245.1). Lineage (NCBI taxonomy): Bacteria > Pseudomonadati > Bacteroidota > Cytophagia > Cytophagales > Hymenobacteraceae > Pontibacter > Pontibacter kalidii. The sequence goes on from NZ_CP111079.1 coordinate 1,752,295, forward strand.
CCTTCGGAGCGATCTCATCATAATTTCTATACTTCCGGGTAGCCTCCGCAACGGGAGCCATGGCTGGCTGCGCAAGTTCGCGCGTACGCTCTTTTGCCTGCTGCACTACCTCTTGCCCCTGCTGCCGTGCCTGCTCCATCTTAGGCTGTAGCTCCCGCAAAATATCCTCAAACGAGGTGATCGGCTTTGGTGGCTGATGGCGTGGGCGCTGCCTTCGCGGCTCCAGTTCTTCCTCCTCCTCCACTTCCGCGCCTCCCTTAAAAGCCTTGCGCCACTGCGTTAGCACAAAGTAAGCCACAGCAGCAAGTATGTATATTATAATTTTAAAATCATCCATCGTTTCAGTGTCTTAATCAAATATAGGGAATTTATTAAGTATTTTAAGCGCTAGTAATCATTAATTATACCTTCGCAAGAGATGAAGGATAGAAAAATCGTCTTATTTTTGAGTTTAGTTATAAGATTTTCCGCAACACGCGAATGCAAGTTTCAAAATTAGAGATTAAAGGGTTTAAGAGTTTCGGCGACCGCGTTGTCATTAACTTCGATGACGGGATTACAGGCATTGTGGGGCCAAACGGCTGCGGCAAGTCCAACATTGTGGATGCCATACGCTGGGTACTGGGAGAGCAGAAAACGCGTAACCTCCGCTCCGACAAGATGGAGAACGTGATCTTCAATGGCTCCAAAACCCGCAAGCCGGTGCAGATGGCCGAGGTGTCCATCACCTTCGATAATAACAAAGGCATCCTGCCCACAGAGTACTCGCAGGTAACGGTTACGCGCAAGTACTACCGCACCGGCGAAAGCGAGTACATGTTGAACGGCGTGACCTGCCGCCTCAAAGATATCAACGAACTCTTCCTGGACACCGGTATCGGTTCTGACAGCTACGCCATCATCGAACTGAAGATGGTGGACGAGATCCTGAACGACAAGGAAAACTCGCGCCGCCTGCTGTTCGAGGAAGCGGCCGGTATCTCCAAATTTCGGGTGCGTAAAAAGCAGACGCTGAAGAAACTGGAGGAAACGGACGCCGACCTGGAGCGCGTGGAGGACTTGTTGCACGAGATCGGCAAGAACATGAAGACCCTGGAGCGCCAGGCAAAGCAGGCCGTGAAGTACTTCAACCTGAAAGACGATTACAAGAAGCACAGCCTGGAGTTCGCCCGCCGCAACATATCCCAGTACCAGCAAACGCTGGAGCGCCTAGAGCAGGATGTGCAGCAGGAGGGATCGCTGAAAGAAAACTATATTGCCGTTGTATCGGAAGCCGAGGAAGCCATCGCCGGGCAAAAGGAAGAGCTGAACGAAACACAGGAGAGGCTGGCAGAGATGCAGCGCACCATGCAGGTGCAAACAGCCAAGCTGCGCCAGCTCGAGAACGATATCAAATTAAAATCTGAGCGCGGCACCTACCTGAAAGAGCGCATGCAGCAACTGCGCCAGCAGATCAGTCAGGACACAGCCAATGTAGAGCATACACAGGAAAGCATACTGGAACTGCGCGATGAGCTGATGGCAGTGCAGGATAACTTTGCCGAGGCTGAGGAACAGGTCTCTGCCATGAAGGAACAACTGCAGGAGGCTAACGAGCAAAAGGCCACGCTGCAGGAGGCTTACCAGGAACTGGTGCAACAGCAGAAGACAAAGCAGAACGAAGTATACCAGCTGAGCAAGTCCCTGGAGATAAGCCAGGTGCAGATACAGAACATAAACCAAGAGCTGGAGCGCCTGCAACAGCAGCAGCTTACCGCCGACGAAGACGGTCGTGTGCTGCAGGAGCAACTGCAGGAGGCACAGCAAGTACTGGAGGAAAGCACCTCTGAGCTCGTGCGTCTGCAGGCCAAGGAGGAGACACTGCAGCAAAGTATAGAAGCCACCGAAGCTAACATTGAGGAGCTTAAGTTGCAGCTGGTAGCGCTAAACCGAACGCTGGACGCTAAGCAGAACCAGTACAATCTCACCAAATCCCTGGTGGAGAACATGGAGGGCTTCCCGGAGGCAATTAAGTTTTTGAGCAAGTCCGATAGCTGGAACAAGCCAGCCCCTCTCCTATCGGATATCCTCGTTTGTAAAGCTGATTACAAGCCGCTTATAGAGAGTTACCTGGAGCAGTACATGAACTACTTTGTAGTGGATGAACTCCAGGATGCCGTTGATGCCATCGCCCTTCTGAAAAAGGAGAACAAAGGCCGGGCAAACTTTATAGTACTCTCAGAGATAGAGGATCTGGAGCCAACGGCTACCTTCAGCGAAGGGAACCTGGAGGCTGCCTACGAGATGGTATCGGCAGACAAGAAGTACAGCAATCTGCTAAAGTACATGCTTCGCAACGTTTACATCACCGATGACGCTGAGGAAGAGCTGTACGGACATGAGTATAAAACTATCATTCTGAAAGATGGCAGCGCGATACGCAAGCCCTTAAGCCTGACCGGTGGCTCTGTAGGCGTATTTGATGGCAACAGGCTTGGCCGCAAGCAGAACCTCGAGAAGCTGGCCGAGGAAGTAGCGGAGCTGCAGGAGCAGGTAGAGGTCATGCAAGGCCGCATCAACACGCAGAACCAGATCCTGCAGAACCTCAGAAACGAGTCCGAGAAGGAGAAAATCAAAGCCCTGGAGAAAGAGGTAAGCAAACTGCAGCAAGACCTGCTCACTGTGCGCATCAAGCATGAGCAGCACCAGCAGAACATCCGCAATTTCGACCAGAAACGCGACGAGCTGCACGAGCGCCTGCTGGAACTGCGCGAACAAAGTATGGAAGTATCGCCGCAGGCTGAGGCAGACCAAAAAGAGCTGCAGCGCCTGGAGGGGGAAATCGCTGTGCATACTTCCAACCTGGAGCGCCAGCAAGAGCAGATCGCTGTTATCTCGGGCAGGTATAACCAGGAGAACATTCAGTACCACCAACTCAAAAACCGCTTCGCCAGTTTGCAGCAGGAGATCAGCTACAAGCAAAAGTCTGTGGAGACCAACCAGGAACGTATTGAAGGGTTGAAACAGGAACTGGTAAAATCAGAGCAGGAAATAGCGGAAGCAGAGGAGTTTATACAGGAAAACCAGCAGGTGGTGGAAAGTATGAACGAAGCACGCCGGGAGTATGGCCAGGAGCTGGAGGAGATTGAGAAGGAGTACTTCTCCCTGCGCGGCGACCTGGACGAGAAAGAGAAGAGTATTCGCGAGATGCAGCGCAAGCGCCAGAACTCGGACGAACTCCTCATGCGCATGCAGCAAGCCAAAAACGATACACAGTTAAAGCTGGTGGCCATTAGGGAGCGTCTGGCTGCGGAGTTTAATATTTCTGACGAAGACTTCGCCAGCCCAGTGCCTGAAGAGGAACTGCTGATCCCGCTCTCTAATGAGGAACTGAGTGAGCATATCGCTTCTGTGCGATCACAGCTGGATAAGATGGGACCGGTGAATGCCATGGCTGCCGAGGCTTATGCAGAGATTGAGGAGCGCGAGAAATTCATTACTGAGCAGCGCAACGACCTAGTAAACGCCAAGAATGCACTCATTGACACCATCAACGAGATCGACACGGTGGCAAAGGAGAAGTTCATGGACTCTTTTAACCAGATCAAGGATAACTTTAAGCACGTTTTCCGTAGCCTGTTTACCGAGGAAGACAATTGCGACCTGGTTATTTCGGATCCGAAGAACCCATTGGAGGCCAAGATCGAGATCATGGCACAGCCAAAAGGCAAGCGTCCGCTCACAATTAACCAGCTGTCGGGTGGTGAGAAAACGCTTACGGCCATCTCGCTGCTGTTCGCGATCTATCTGCTGAAGCCGGCCCCGTTCTGTATATTCGATGAGGTGGACGCCCCGCTGGATGATGCCAATATCGACAAGTTCAACAACATCATCCGCAAGTTCTCCAACGAGTCGCAGTTTATCGTGGTGACGCACAACAAGCGCACCATGTCCTCTACTGACGTGATGTACGGCATTACGATGATCGAGGCAGGCATCTCCAGGGTAATCCCAGTAGACCTTCGCCAGATAGCCTAGCATTCGCGACAAGTATAAGCAAGTATAAAAGAAAGAGAGCCGCTACAGTAAGTATAGCGGCTCTCTTTCTTTTATGATGATTAACAGGGTCTATTTTATAGCACAGTCCATTTACCTAACGCCCTGCTCCGGATACTTACCGGTTTTAGTACGGTAAAAAGCCATGATCTTTTCAATGTCGGCCTCCACATCGCCCGATGGAATAATGGTTGGCCCTATGCCGGCCTCTTTTTTGGCATAATCCAGGTATCCCAGCACGATGGGAACATTAGCCCCCATGGCCACATGGTAGAAGCCGCGGCGCCAACGCGGCTGATACTTTCTGGTACCCTCCGGGGTTACCATCACGCACATATCGCCCGGTGTTTCTTCAAAAATACGGATCATGGCATCTACCATGCGGGTATTACGGGAGCGATCGATGGGCAAGGCTCCTATTGCCTTCAGGATCGGTCCGAAGGGAAATTTCATAAACTCTTTTTTGATGGTGTACCTGATGGGCGCATCCATTATAAAAAATGCAGCGCGGGCATAAACAAAATCCCAATTGCTGGTGTGTGGGGCTGCCACCATAACGCATCGCCTGTCCTGCGGAGCCAGCGTTCCTTTTAGTTTCCAACCCGTTGCTTTAAAAAACAGTTTAGAAATAAACTTTCCGATCATGTATAGTAAAGGGTATAAAGTATAAAAGTAGGCTAAAGCCTAAGCTTGCCTACTTTGAAAATAAAGAGACGTATAGTTACGCACTTTCGCGCGGTTTTACAAGCCCTCTTTAATAGTTTGGGACGTTCTGCGCCATAGATAAGCTTGTATACCTACGCCAAGCATGGGGCCAAAGGAGACGTTGGCGTCATTACCCTGCCACTCCCTGGTATAACGAAAGGACAGCATCGGCTCAACAGCTATTTTCTCGTTTACGAAAATAGCATACCCTACACCCAGTGTTCCCTGCGCAATGTCAGTCTTATCCCCCGTTGAAAAATTCAGCAAGCCGCCCTTCAATGCCAACTCTCCAAAAAAGCCATTATCCAGATAATAACGGGTAAATGGGCCGCCCAACAGATAGGTTCTTCTGAAAGTTTGCTTAGCACCCTCTACCGATACAATATAGCTCTCATGGTTAAGACCCAAATCTAAGCCGATGGCCAGGTCGTGTATCAGGAAGTAGCCCCCTTTAAAATTTAGGTTTGCCAGGATGTTAGTGCCCTCTTCCGGGCCGAGCGGCTGGTTCAGCTCCCGTGTCGTTTTTTGAATGGCAGCATCCAGGTTACCGCCAATCAGAATAGAGCCATGCTTCACTTTTGCTTTCCACATGAAGCTCTTATTTTCCTGTGCCTGCGCCGCAACAGAAATCAAATACAGCAATACAATAAGTCTAAATCTTTTCATGGTCTATTCAACTCCATCTTCCACCCCTTTACGATAAAACCATTAAGAGATATACATAAAACCATATTTATTTTATCAAATTAAATATTAATTATTTACCAGTTTCCGAATATACCGTTCCATCTGCATCGTGTAGTGGTAACCGACCTCAAAAATCTCATCTGCCTTGCGAAAACTAGTAAGCCGATATGATTTAAGTTCTTTGGGCTCCAGGAACAGATCGCATTGGTTTAACCGTAGTTTTATGTTATTGTAAATGGCCAGCATAACCGTACGCTCTACCATACCTGTAAGCGATGTTACCTGAGCCTGGTGATTGATAGGGTTTACATGAACGGCAATTTTAACGTCACAGTTACCGTATAACGGCTCAATAGGCAAATTGTTGAGCAAACCACCATCATTCAATGTTTTGCCATTGAAAAGAATGGGTTGATAAAGTATGGGCACGGCTGAGGAAGCAAGCAAGGGCTTGATTACTTCGCCGGTAGAGAAGTAGGCTGTCACGCCTTCGTTCATCTCCGTGGCGCTCACCACAACCGGTATTTTCAGCTCTTCAAACGTAAGGTGAGGGCCAAGGTATTTATGGTAGAGTTTCTCTACCTCCTCCAGGTGCAGCAGCCCCCGTTTGCCGAATACCGGCCGCATCACATGAAAGACGCTGAGTTCCTTGATCAGTTTGAGTATCTCCTCAGGTGAATAGCCATAAGCGTAGAGCACGCCGGCAATAGCCCCGGAGCTAACACCGGATATCATACTTACCTTTACTCCCTGCTCGTCCAGTGCCTTGAGCACCCCTAAATGTGCAATGCCTCTGGCACCGCCGCCAGATAAAGCCAGCCCAACACGCATGCTACAGTTCCGAAAGACTAAATGTTTCCTTCAGACGGACGCCTTTTTCTGTGTGCTGCACCGTACAGCACTGGTTTACGGCATCATGCTCTAAAAACAGCACCATGTCTTCATCAGCGGCACGGTTCAGGAAGCTTGCTTTTTCATCCAGCGTCAACAGGGGGCGCGTATCATATCCCATCACGTAAGGCAACGGTATATGCCCCACAGAAGGCAGGAGGTCAGCCATATAAGCTATCTTCCGGCCTTTATAAGTCATGATCGGCACCATCATTTTGTCCGTATGCCCGTCTGCATAAAAGATCTCGAACTGCGGAATGGGTGAAGGTGCTTTAGGATCGATGAACTTCAGATGCCCGCTTTCCTGCATCGGAAGGATGTTTTCTTTCAGGAAAGAAGCTTTCTCGCGTGCGTTCGGTTTGGTTGCCCACTCCCAGTGGTCGGCATTGGACCAGTAGGTGGCATTCGGGAACACCAGTTCCAGAGCGCCATCCTTGTTTTTATACTTCACTCCACCCCCGCAATGGTCAAAGTGCAGGTGGGTGAGGAACATATCGGTGACATCCTCAGGAGAAAATCCTGCCGCCTTCAGGGAGCCTTGTAGCGTATCATCACCGTGCAGGTAATAATGGCTGAAGAACCTGGCGTCTTGCTTATCTCCTATCCCATTATCGATTAAAATCAACCTATCCCCATCCTCTATCAGCATACAGCGCATGGCCCACGTACAGAGGTTGTTTTCGTCGGCGGGGTTAGTACGTTGCCAAAGCGTTTTGGGCACCACGCCAAACATGGCACCGCCGTCTAATTTGAAAAATCCCGTGTCGATTACGTGTAGTTTCATTTTGCTGTGTGGGTGATGGGTTATACTTTAAATTGGCAGATAGGCTCAAAATAAAAATGAATTAGGGTTAAGAACTGCTGCTCTCACCCCTAATTCATTTCTACGATTTTATGGTGTCAGGTTATGCTTCCAGAACAACCCCCATATTAGAGAACTTCTCAATGCGTTCCATGATACGTTCTTCAGGGTCCATGGTTCCGAGTTCGTCCAACAATCTGATAATTTCCTTCTTCAGGGTCGCCATCATCTTGTTCGGGTTAAGATGAGCGCCACCAAGCGGTTCCTTGATGATGCCGTCGATCAGCTTGTTCTGCAGCATATCAGTAGCGGTTAGCTTAAGCGCCTCTGCCGCCTGTTCTTTGTAATTCCAGCTGCGCCAAAGTATGGAGGAGCAGGATTCCGGGGAGATAACGGAGTACCAGGTGTTCTCCAGCATCATCACACGGTCGCCGATGGCAATACCCAGAGCACCGCCGGAAGCTCCCTCACCGATGATAACACAGATAACCGGCACCTTCAGCATGAACATCTCTTTCAGATTGCGGGCAATGGCCTCCCCTTGGCCGCGCTCCTCGGCCTCCAGTCCCGGAAACGCCCCCGGAGTATCGATGAACGTAACGATAGGCTTGTTGAACTTCTCAGCCATCTTCATCATCCGAAGTGCTTTACGGTAGCCCTCCGGATTGGCCATGCCGAAATTACGCATTTGACGCTGCTTGGTGTTACGGCCCTTCTGCTGGCCAATAAACATCACACTGCGTCCGTCTACCTCACCAAAACCGCCTACCATGGCCTTGTCATCACTCACGGTACGGTCGCCGTGCAGCTCTACAAATTTATCAGTGATGCCGTGGATGTAATCCAGCGTGTAGGGCCTGTCGGGGTGGCGCGAAAGCTGCACGCGCTGCCAGCGGGTTAGATTGGCGTATGTTTCTTTTTTAAGTGTCCTGATTTTCTCTTCCAGAGCCTTAACCGCCTCCGATACATCAACCTGACTCTCATCGGCCAGTTTTTTCATCTCCTGCAGTTTGCCCTCCAGGGCAGCAATGGGCTGTTCGAAATCTAAAAGCATAAGTTCGTAGCTTGTGTTTAGTGTCACAAATTTAAGATTTTCCGCCAATGCACGTAGCACAAGTGACAATTTATACTTGACAATAAAATTAATTGACCTGTAAATGAAGTGGTTTGCCCAAAGCGCTTAAAATATAGCCCCAAAATGATGCTTTGGATTTGCACATTTAAATCCGGAAACATACCTTTGCAACACTTTAACACTCACAGTTAAGGAAAAGACAAACGGTCTGGTAGTTCAGTTGGTTAGAATGCCGCCCTGTCACGGCGGAGGTCGCGGGTTCGAGTCCCGTCCAGACCGCAGGTAAAACTGCGGTAAACATAAGCAGCGCAAGAGGCGCTGCAAAGCATCAAAATTATTGGTCTGGTAGTTCAGTTGGTTAGAATGCCGCCCTGTCACGGCGGAGGTCGCGGGTTCGAGTCCCGTCCAGACCGCAGAATTTAAACTGCGGTTTTAGTAAAGGAGCAAAAGGCTCTTTGTTTACAAAAGTATTGGTCTGGTAGTTCAGTTGGTTAGAATGCCGCCCTGTCACGGCGGAGGTCGCGGGTTCGAGTCCCGTCCAGACCGCTCCCTTAAAAGAGCCTGTGTAGAAACGCAGGCTCTTTTTTGTTGCCCATACTTTCGAGGCAGGAATAAATAAAAGGCCGGCTGAAAGAATTCAACCGGCCTTTTATACTTTATAACTATAGCCTTTTCAGCTGTGCATACTTTCTACTGAAGCTCGTGGTAGTTGTATACCTTGTGTCCACCTTCTACCAAGTAGCTGTCGCGCTTGAAGAGTTCAATATCCGACTCCATCATATCTTTCACCAGAGCAGGCAGGTCATACTTCGGCACCCACTGCAGCTTCTCCTTGGCTTTGGTAGCGTCGCCGATCAAGAGCTCCACCTCGGTTGGGCGGAAATAGTTCGGATCCACGCACACCACCTCACGGCCCAGCTCCAGCTGGTATTCCGGGTTGTTGCAGGCGGCTACGTAGCCTTTCTCCTCCACTCCTTCTCCCCGGAACTCGATCTCTATGCCCAACTCTGCAAATGACATTTTCACGAAATCACGCACTGTCGTCGTCACGCCCGTTGCGATCACATAATCCTCCGGCTCTTCCTGCTGTAGGATGCGCCACATGGCCTCCACATAGTCCTTGGCATGGCCCCAATCACGCTTAGCGTCCATATTACCCAGGTATAATTTATCCTGCAGGCCCATACCGATACGGGCAGCGGCGCGGGTGATCTTTCTCGTTACGAAGGTTTCGCCTCTCAGCGGCGACTCATGGTTGAACAAGATACCGTTGCAGGCATACATGCCGTAGGCCTCGCGGTAGTTCACTGTAATCCAGTAGCCGTAAAGCTTGGCCACGGCATAAGGCGAGCGCGGATAGAACGGCGTTGTCTCTGACTGCGGCACGGCCTGCACCAAGCCGTAGAGCTCAGAGGTGGAAGCCTGGTACACTTTAGTCTTCTTGGTCAGGCCCAGGATGCGAATCGCCTCCAGGATGCGTAGCGTTCCCAAACCATCGGCATTGGCCGTGTACTCAGGCGTATCAAAGCTTACCTTCACGTGGCTCATGGCAGCCAGGTTGTAGATCTCGTCCGGCTGTGTCTCCTGTATGATGCGGATCAGGTTCGTGGAATCGGTCAGGTCACCGTAGTGCAACTTGAAGTTGATGTTCTTCTCGTGCGGATCCTGGTAGAGGTGGTCGATTCTGTCTGTATTGAAGCTGGAGCTACGGCGCTTGATGCCGTGCACCTTGTATCCTTTGCTCAGAAGTAACTCCGCCAGGTATGCTCCATCCTGACCGGTTACACCAGTTATAAGGGCAGTTTTCATTATGTAAAGGGTTTGTGATAAGTATAGTGAAGTATTATAGTAAACGGATATATATACTATACTTCCACAATTTTGTTCTTAAAATCTTCGTAGGCGAGTGCAATTCCCTCCTCTAAACTTGTAGAGTGCTTAAAACCAACAGAATGCAATTTCGACACATCCATTAATTTCCTGGGCGTACCATCGGGTTTAGTGGTATCGAACTCCAGCTCTCCCTCAAAACCCACCACTTTCTTTACCAGCAGCGCCAGTTCCTTGATCGTGATGTCCTCCCCTGTTCCGATATTAACCAGTTCGCGACCGTCGTAGTGCTCCATCAGATAAAGGCAGGCCTCCGCCAGGTCATCGGCAAAAAGGAACTCCCGGCGCGGGCTGCCCGTGCCCCACACCGTTACCGATGGCGCACTACTCTCCTTCGCCTCGTGAAACTTGCGGATAAGGGCCGGCAATACGTGTGAGTTATTTAGGTCATAGTTGTCGTTATAGCCGTAGAGGTTAGTAGGCATTACGCTGATGAAGTTGCAGCCATACTGATCGCGGTAGGCCTCGCAAAGCTTAATGCCCGCTATCTTGGCAATAGCATAAGGCTCGTTGGTGGGCTCCAGCGGTCCGGTTAACAAGTACTCTTCCTTTAGCGGCTGGGGCGCCAGCTTGGGGTAGATGCAGGAAGACCCTAGGAACATGAGTTTCTGTACACCTTGCCTGTAGGCGCCATGTATGATGTTCGCCTCTATCATGAGGTTGTCGTAGAGGAACTCAGCTCGGTAGGTGTTGTTGGCCTGTATGCCTCCTACCTTTGCAGCGGCCAGAAAAACGTACTCCGGTTGCTCCTCGACAAAGAATCTCTCCACTGCCAACTGATTTCGCAGGTCCAGTTCTTTAGATGTTCGGGTGATGATATTGTTAAAGCCCTCTTTCTGGAGCTTACGTACAATGGCTGAGCCAACCATACCTCTATGGCCCGCCACGTAAATTTTTGAATCTTGATGCATAAAGTGTGTTCAGAAAGGTATATAAACAAAAAAGGGGAATTACCCCCTTATTCGTTTCCACCAGGACTTTGTTTCGTTATCCTCAGCATAATACCCGTATCCGTAACCATACCCATAGCCATAACCGTAGTTTAGCTTCTTATAATCAACATCATTGAAAAGGATGGCTGTATTACGAATCTTCCCGGACTCATGCTGCAACTGCACATTTTTAATGAAATCCTTTATCGTATAGTCCTGGCGCACCATGAACACATTGGCATCTGAAATCTGCATTAACTCCAGGCCATCAGAAAGTATACCCACAGGCGGCGTATCCATGATGATGTAATCATAGCGCTTCTTCAGCTCTACAATAAGATCGGACATACGGCTGCTGAGCAGTAACTCCGACGGATTGGGTGGAATGTCGCCTGAAGGCAGTACATGCAGGTTTTCCTGGATAGTTGTATGGATCACCTCATCCATGGAAATATGCCCTGCCAGGTAGTTGCTCAGGCCCGTGCTGCTGCTCACTCCCAGGTCTGAGTTGTTGTTAGGCTTACGCATATCAGCATTAACCAGCAAAGTCCGCTCCCCGGAAATGGAGATGATATAAGCCAAGTTTTTGGCAGAGAACGTCTTCCCCTCCCCGCTTATGGAAGAAGTAATCACGATAATCTTTCCTCCTTCGGTAGCAGTGTCGGTCACGCCTGTCATATAGCGTAGGTTTGAACGTACCGTTCTGAACGCCTCAGCTAAGGCCGACTTCGGGCTCAGGTTCGCCAGCAGGTTGTCTTCCTTCTTGTTATGGCCAACGAGCCCCAGCAAAGGCAGCGCCGTATACTTGGCAATATCCTCCACCGTATGAATCTTGTTGTTCATCAGTTCCTTCAGAAATATAAAGGCAAACGGAAGGCCAAGGCCAATAGCAAGCGCGATACCATAGTTGCGAAGGGGGAGCGGAGCAGTTTGTTTACTCACGGAAGCCTCTCTCAGAATGGTAATATCAGAGGTGTTGGCAGCTTTAGAGATCCCCGCCTCGGTGCGCTTCTCCATCAAGAAAACATAGAGATTCTCACTTAAACTGTAAAGGCGCTGAATATTGATCAGTTGTCGCTCAGAAGAAGGGAGTTTTTGCATCTCCGCAGCTGCTGCATCTATCCGCTGATCCAGGTTACGCAACCCGATCTGGTTGGCGTCTTTCAAACTGCTTAAGTTTTCCAACAATGAGGCCCTCACCTCATTTAGCTGCTGTCGCTTGATCTTAATTCCCGGATTCTCCTGCCCCTGACCGGTAGAGGCAACACTAAGTTCCGTTTGTAGCGTCACTAGTTGGGAAACCAGAGCATTAAGCACAGGATCGCTCACCCCCAGCGTAGCCGGGGCCTGAATCACTTCCTCCGGATTCTCCTTGTTAAGATAGGTAGATAAGTAATCGTAATAACGGGCGGTTAACAGCAACTCAGCCTTCCGCTCCTCTAGCGCCTGTAACTCACCAGCCACTTTGGCTCCAGCAGCACTCAGGTCCATCGCCGCGTTGCGCTGCTTAAACTCCTCCAGCCTCGACTCTATGAAGTAGAGGGAGTCTCCGATTTGCTGTAGCTGCACGTCAATGAAGTTAAGCGTCCCGATAGCCTTGGCATTTTTGATATCCAGGTTGTTCTGCCTGTACGTCTCCATGTGAGCGTTCAGGTAATCAATGTCCTTTTTAGGGGTCGTTCCCGCCACCGTCATCACTAAGGCAGAGGCATCGCCCCCGTAGGGTGAAACGGAAAGATTAGAGGCATACTTTTTTGCCAGATCATCCAGGTTATGGATCGTGAACATAACCTCATTTCCGGAAAAAGGCTCCGGTTTCAGCAGTTCAATCGTAAAAGCAAAGTCATCAATTAAATAAGACTGTCCAAACCTGAAAGTCTTTTCAGCCACCTTCGCGTTCCAGCTCAAGTTCTCAGAGGACAGCGAATAATTCCCATCATCCAGCAGGGCAATCTTGAACATGACATTGTAGGGAATGCTAGCCGCTGTGGAGTCAAATACCACATGTATAGGGGCGTCGCCTTTATAAGCCTCTAAGAGCAACACATTACCTTTTATATAATAGCTTACCTGGAAGTCCAACTTGTCCAAGGTCTTTCGCGCCAGTGTCTTGGTCTTCAATAAAATAGACTCGTTTGTAAGTCCCTGCGTACCTTTAAACATCTCGTTGCCAAACAACAATGCGGCAGCTGCACCGTTACTAGCCTCCCCGGAAAACATGACGGAGGAGGAAACCTCATACTCCGGCACGGTATAACGGTTGATCAGATAGGCTACAGATAGGGCAACCACGGCGCCTAAAACAAACAGATACCACTTTGAAATGGCAGCGTTTAAAAGCGCCTTAAAATCGATGAAGCTGTTCTCTTCGGGATTAAAGGTAGATTCCAAAGTATATTTTTATCTTGAGAGTCTGGTGAATAGAAGAACCACAGAAGCCACAAGGCCAAAGCCCAGGGAGAAAGTACCGAGGACGTTCTCTCGGAAAAACTTGGCTGGAAGCGGGTCGACCACAATCATATCGTCCGGCTGGAGGTAGAAATTGTTCATGGTCAGCATATCCCTATCTAGCAGGCTGAAAGCATACATCTTAGCCTTTCCTTCCTCGTAGCGAACAAGCTTGATTTTGCCCCGGTTGGCATAAGGATTAAAGCCACCTGCCGTGGCGATAGCTTCCATCACGTTGATGTTATCCTGGTAAGTCGTATACTGGCCTTGGCTACCTACCTCACCCACTATAGTATAGCGGAAGGTAAGCAGTCGGAGGTTAACGGTTGGGTTAGCCAGGAAAGGTTTCAGGGCATCCGTAACAGCTGCACGGGCCTCTGGCATAGAAAGCCCTCCGAGATGGACTTTGCCGACAACCGGAAGCAGGATATCGCCCGCGTCATCAATCGTATAACCATCAAGCACAGGGTCTGTGGCACCGAAAGTGGTTGTGCCAGCACTCAGGAAGTCATACTCCTGAGGGGTGGTAGTCTGCACCCGCAGCGACAGCACATCGCCAGCTCTGAGGGTGTAAACTGGCTTTTTGAGGTCAAAGGTCTTTAAAAGCTCGTCTGCCTCCCCCTGGTTCTTCACCTCGGGGTTCTCCTGCAGCAAGAGGAGCTTCTTTTGTGGAACGCAGGAGGCAAAGATTGCTATGCCAAGTACGAACCACCATGCGATAAGGGTTTTGCGCATCAGTTATGTTATTCCTTACGAATTAAAATGAACCTACTGGTTATTTTTATTTTAGGTGTTCTATCGACTCAAAAGGTAAAATTATGAAAATATTGCGGGAGTAAGCAGAAATAACTACAATAAAATTTGGTTGATTCCCTTAAAACTGCAGCTGAATACCGTTCGAGATGGCATATACAAACCTGGTAACCGGGACAATTGGCTCATCCTCATAAACACAGCTGAAGTTGGTCCTGAAGGAGAACTTATTTGTGAGCTTAACCTGCAGTGTCACATCCCCGCTCACCCGGTTGCGGAACCTGCTGATGGTATCATCATACCCAACCTGGTAGTATACGATGCCCTCCGTGCTTACCTGCTCATTCAGTTTTACCTTACCGCTCACGTAGTTAGTGGACTTGAGGAGGTCGGCCACCATAAGCCTTTGTTCCAACTCCGGGTTCTCCCACTCCTCGTGCTCGTGCATAAAGCCTGTACCAAAGTATATACTACTGTTCTGGCTCCGGAGCACGCGGTACCGTATGCCGCCGCCGGCCAAGGTTCTTAACTCCAGCCCCCGCGCCTTGTCAGCCTGCGCTTGGGCAAAAAGCTCGTAAGACAGCTTCATCTTGCGCAACAAGTTAACCCTGAAGTGCGAGTAGCCCGTGCTGGCCACCGTATTACGGAGCTCCTGGGAGTCGTAGTTCACGAGCAGGTAATTGTAGTAGTTGAGCAGCAGGTAACTGTGCCTCTCAGATATGTAGGCCACATCGCCGTTAAAGGTGAGTTGCAGGTAGTTGTTGGGGTTATCTTTGCCGGCGTTCCGGTTAAACATCGAAAAACTTATACCGCCCTTCCCGGTAAAATAGCCCGCCGAGTCAGGGTTCAGGCGAGAACGCTCTATGTTGAGGATCTGCCCTTGTGCTGCGAGCGGGGCAAAGTATAAAACCAGCAGCACGGCGAAGGTATACGTTCTATAAAGCGTAAGCGCTGAAGATGATTTTTTGAACATCAATCTGAAAAAAAACCTGAACATTTAGCCAATTGTAACGGATATACTACAAAGGAACAAACCGGGACCGGGTAATAAAAGGCGGGATGTGCTTAATTTTCCCCTACCCTGCCCCACCAGGCTTGGCCAAACTTTATATACCATTAATGCATCAGAAACCATGGCAAAGAGTTCTTCAGTGCTGATAGCGGCTTTGCGCGAAACTGCCGGAAGGCTGGGCAAGGGCGCCACCTATGAGTGGGGGCACATGGGCAGTTGCAATTGCGGCCACCTGGCCCAGACCATCACCAAGTACTCAAAAGGACAGATACATGGTGCGGCCATGTGGCGCTATGGCGACTGGCGGGAGCAGCTGCGCGACTACTGCCCGCTGAGCGGCATGCCGCTGGATGAAATTATTGACCAGATGCTGGATATGGGCATTACACGGGAAAACCTCGCGCACCTGGAAACGCTTTCGCACCCGGATATAACCGATCGTTTACCACCCCACCACAAGCACCTGAAGCACAACCTGCGCGACGATGTAGTGCTGTACCTGCACACCTGGGCCGACCTGCTGGAGGTACAGCTGCTGACCCATACTTTAGCAGCCAAGCCCCTGGAGCTTGTAGAGGTATAAATCATTCCCAGGCTTCCATACTTCGTCGGAAAAAAGTTTTTCTTTAGCTTTAGGCGGATAAAGTATAAAGTAAGCCATGTATAAGGAAGAAACTATAACCGCAGCGGCAAGGTATGTACGGGAGCTGCTGTCTGGCGAAGGATCGGGCCATGACTGGTGGCATGTGCTGCGGGTCTGGAATAATGCCAAGCATATTGCCGCTTCAGAGAAGGCTGATGTGTACGTAGTGGAACTGGCTGCGCTGCTGCATGACATAGGAGACCATAAGTTCCATAACGGGGATGACACCGTGGGGCCACGCATGGCGCGGGAGTGGCTGGAGCAACAGCAGGTGGAGGAAGAGGTAATTAGCCACGTCTGTAGCATCATCCGGGACCTATCCTTTAAAGGGGCTGGCACCTCCCCGGCCATGCTAACGCTGGAGGGGAAAATCGTGCAGGACGCCGACCGGCTGGATGCCATTGGTGCCATCGGCATTGCCCGCACCTTTGCCTACGGCGGACACAGGAACCGCGAAATGTATAACCCAGGTATAAAACCCGAGCTGCATGAGACTTTCGAGGCGTATAAGAGCAGTACTGCCCCCACCATCAATCATTTCTACGAAAAGCTATTGCTCCTGAAAGACAGGATGCATACGGCCACCGCTAAAAAAATAGCGCTGCAGCGCCACCAGTACATGGAGGGATTTCTGGAGCAGTTTTTTGCGGAGTGGGAGGGCAAGAGATAGGCCGCGCAGCAGAACCTGCTGTCGCATAGTGTTATACTTGCAGGAGGTATACGTTATAACCCAGGCCGACCAGTGCACAAACAATAAGGAACAACGCTTTTATGGAGATACCATTACTCCCGGACATAGTCATCATACTTGGATTGTCGGTAATTGTCATCCTGCTTTTCCAGCGCCTGAAACTGCCGACCATCCTTGGCTTTCTGGCCACAGGCGTAATCGCCGGCCCATACGGGCTTAGCCTTATCGCTGCCTCCCACAATATTGAGATACTGGCTGAGATAGGGATCATCCTGCTGCTCTTTATCATTGGCATGGAGTTCTCCCTCAAGCAGTTGGCCATGATAAAGCGAACCGTTATACTGGGCGGCTCTACCCAGGTACTGGCCACCATTGGCCTGTCGGCGCTGGTGATGGTGCTCCTCAACTTTAGCTGGGGAGAGGCCGTTTTCATGGGCTTCCTGATCGCGATGAGCAGCACGGCCATCGTCTTGAAGATCCTCCAGGACCGCGGGGAGATAAATAGTCCGCAGGGACGCGTGGTGCTGGGCATTCTCATCTTTCAGGATATTATAGTGGTGCCTATGATGTTGCTGGCCCCGCTGATGGCGGGTGGCTCAGAAAACATAGGTACAGCCCTGCTGCTGATGGCCCTGAAAGGTGCCTTTGTGATTGTGTTTGTACTGATCAGTGCGCATTACCTCGTGCCTCGCCTGCTGTACCTGGTGGCAGAAACCAAAAGCAAGGAGCTCTTCATACTTAGTATCGTGGTCATCTGCTTCGCCGTCGCCTGGCTTACCTCCAGTTTGGGGCTCTCCCTGGCGCTGGGTGCCTTTATGGCCGGCCTTATCATTTCTGAGTCAGAGTATAGCCACCAGGCAACCAGCAACATCCTTCCCTTCCGGGAGATCTTCACGAGCTTCTTCTTTGTATCCATCGGCATGCTGCTGGACTTTGGCTTTCTGCTGGAGAACCTGCCTATTATCCTGCTCTTTACGGCGCTCACCTTCCTGCTTAAAAGTATGGTGGCTACTTTGGCCGCCCGTATGCTGCAGTACCCGCTCCGGGTGTCGCTGCTGGTCGGCCTGTCACTTTTCCAGGTTGGTGAGTTTGCCTTTATACTTTCAAAAACGGGCATAAGCACGGGGCTGCTGTCCAAGGAAACCTATCAGTACTTTCTGTCGGTGTCGCTGCTGACCATGGCCATTACTCCTTTCGTGATGGGTTCCTACCGGAGGCTGGCAGATATCATCGCTTCCCCCTTTGTGTCAAGCCAGGAGCCAATGCCATTCGCGCAGCAACCGAACAATACCCATACTGATCTTCCAGATCTTAATGATCATATCATCATTATAGGTTATGGCATAAATGGGCGAAACGTAGCCAAGGCTGCCCGTTATGCCAACATCCCCTATGTCATAGTGGAGCTAAATGCCGCGACAGTTAAGAACGAGGGGAAAAAGGGAGAGCCGATTGTTTACGGAGACGCTGTTCACCCCATGATCCTGTCTCATATCAGCATTCATAAAGCCAGGGTGGTTGTGGTCGCCATTTCGGATCCTGAAGCTACCAAACGCATCATCACGACTATCAGGGAAATTTCGGATAAAATACACATCATCGTGCGTACACGCTTCCTGCAGGAAATGGAGGAGAACTACAGGCTTGGGGCCGATGAGGTAATCCCGGAGGAGTTCGAGACAAGTATAGAGATCTTTACCAGGACATTGAGCAAATACCTGATGCCGCGGGACGAGATTGAGGCTTTCACACAGAAGATTCGGGCCGACAACTATGAGATGCTCCGGAGCCTGACCACCAGCCGCGACTCTGATAGGGCAAAGCTCAGTGTGGACCTGCCGGATATCGAGGTGGCCACCCTGCGTGTTCTCACCAGCGAGCCAGATATCATCGGCAAACCTTTGCTTGAATCAAACATACGGAACAGGTTTGCGATCACTGTGGTCGCAATTAAACGAAAAGAGCAAATGATCCTTAACATTCATGCTGACACACAACTACAACGGGGCGACCTGATCTATGTGATCGGCAAACCGTCGGATGTGGCGCGCTTCAACAACTATATTAAAGAGTAAAAATGCTGTAGTTGCACGAAAAAACTACAGCTGCTCCAGCACCTCCTCTACCTTCTTCCGTACTGCCCCCGGGCCAGCGTTAAAGTTAATGGCGCCTTCGGCCCAGCCGCGCCAGAGTAGCATCTTCGATCTCGGGTTAATCAGATCGATGATGAGCGTCCCTTCTTTGAACAGGTCCACGCTGCGGTAGCCGGGCATATCGGCGTGGCCGTAGTCGTAGCGGTAGCCGCTCATGTAGCCGTAGCTGTAGCCAAAGCCCTCTGCAAAATTCTCTGCCTTGTCCTGCTCTTCCGGCACGGACACACTCACGTCGTAAGCCACCAATACATCGGGGTTCTGCTCCACCTTGGTATAACCCTGCTCCTGCATTTCCTGCTCCACGGCCTGCACCATGTTTTGGTGCAGGGAAGCCTTAAACCCCTTCAGGTACACAGCGGGGGCAGGAGGAGCAGGTTGGTACCAGGCATAGGTCTTCGCATTCCGAAGGCTGGCAGCATAAGGCGCCTTGATAGACTTAGCCCCCAACGATGCAGAGGTGGTGACACAGGAAGGCAGGGAGGAGATCCCTATCAGGAGGCAGGCAAAGAGGAGTCTTTTCATAGTTCAGAAGTATAATTCGGGCCGTGTACGCTGTACATCGAAACTACAGCGCCAGGCAGCACATCCGGGCAAATATAGTAAAAAGTATAATCCAGCTGTGGAAGCAGCCCCAACGCTTCTTTTCCCCATTTATACTTTCTGATTCTCCATACCTCAAAACCAGTACAATAGTTTGCACCACAGCCAAAACCCTGCTTTAGATAAAAAAACACAAATACTCCACCGGACAGGTATGGCAACAACAAAGTATACGCTTTATCCGTGTATGGGAGAGAAAACAGCAATTAATCTTAACGACATATACAATGGCAGATCTATCAACTTATGTTCCGAGTCCGCCCCCGAAGTGGGTGGAGAACTTTGCCCGTTTCGGGCTTACCGCCAAGGGTGTGGTCTATTGCCTGCTGGGGATCCTGGCGTTTATGGCGGCCTTCGAAATTGGCGGGCAATCCACTGAAAGCACGGAGCGCTCCGGCATTTTCAGAACCATACAGGACATGCCCGCCGGTAACGTACTGCTGGCCTTAACCGCACTCGGCCTGTTCTGCTACGCCATCTGGCGCTTCATTCAGGCTGCCAGAGATACAGAGGACAAGGGCTCCGATGCCAAGGGCGTCGCCAAGCGGCTGCGGTATGTGTTCAGCGGCCTGGTGTATGGCAGTTTCGCGGTACTCGCAGCGCGCATCGTGCTTGGCAGCGGCGGCGGCGGGAGCGATACCCGCCAGACAGTGACAGCCAAGCTGCTGGAGCAACCCTTTGGCCAATGGCTGGTGGGTATTTTGGCCGTCGGTACTATCATTGCCGGTATTTACCAGATCTATTATGGGTACTCCGACAAGTATAGAAAAGAGGTGCAGTCGGGTGGTTTGAAACATGAGGTGGAGCACCAAATGATACGGGCCGGCAAATTGGGTTATATGGCCCGCGGCATCGTCTGGCTTGTGATCGGTTACCTGTTCCTGCAGGCGGCCCTGAAGTCCAGTTCTTCGGAGGCAGGCGGTAACAAAGCAGCATTCCAGTTACTTGAGAACGCCTCGTATGGTTCCTTTATACTTGGGGCGGTAGCACTGGGCCTTATCTGCTATGGTATCTTTATGTTCATGCGCGCCAAGTACCAACCCATCCATTCTTAAAGAATAATAATTTTAGAAGTATAGGCCTCTTTCTTCGGATGCGACTCCTAAGAAAGAGGCTTTTTTATGCCTTAGCCCCAGGTCTTGCAAAAGTTCAAAACAGCGGCATACAAAAGCAGCTGATAAAGTATGGGGTTTCCCTGGGGTAAATGTGCTCGTTCCGTTACAGTAAAAATTGCCCATAGTTGCAAAAGAATGTAGAATTCAATTACTTAGAGCCCACATTGCTCAAACCAAGGAGAAGCATCGGCGGTTATGATTTTTAACTAATCTGAACATGCTATCTTTATAAATAACGGCCTGCTACTACCGATTAGGAAGATGAAGAATACCCCATTTAAAATTTTTATCTTAGACGATGATGTATGGTATAGCGAGCTGCTGGAATATCATCTGTCCCTCAACCCCGACTATGAGCTGCGGAAATTCCACTCCGCCAAGGACTGCCTCAGTATCCTGCATGAGCGCCCCAATGTGATTACCCTCGACTACTCTCTGCCGGACAAAAACGGCGCCGAGGTACTTAACAAGATCAAGGAACAGAGCCCCGATACCCAGATCGTTATTATCTCCGGCCAGAAAGACGTGGCCACGGCCGTAGATTTGCTCAAGAGAGGAGCTTACGACTACATTGTGAAGGACGAGGACACGCCGGAGCGTCTCTGGAATACGGTAAACAAAATACGCGAGAACGTGTCGCTCCGCAAGGAGATAGACCAGCTGCGCGAGGAGATCGGCCAGAAGTATGACTTCAGCAACTTCATCATCGGCAACAGCGACGCCATGAAACGGGTGTTCACTATGATGGGGAAGGCTGCCAAAACCAACATCACGGTATCCATTAGCGGGGAAACGGGCACCGGCAAAGAACTGGTGGCCAAGGCCATCCATTATAATAGCGGCAAGAAGAAAATGCCCTACGTGACCGTGAACGTGGCCGCCATACCCCGCGAGCTTATCGAAAGCGAGCTGTTCGGGCATGAGAAGGGCGCTTTCACCGGGGCCGTTGCCCGCAGGCTAGGCAAGTTTGAGGAGGCCAACAAAGGCACGATTTTCCTGGATGAGATCGGGGAACTGGACATCAGCCTGCAGGCCAAGCTGCTGCGGGTACTGCAGGAGAAAGAAATTACGCGCGTTGGTGGTAACACTGTAGTACCCATTGATGCCCGAATTATAGTTGCCACGCACAAAGACCTGGCCGAGGAAGTGAAGAAAGGGAATTTCCGGGAGGACCTATACTACCGCCTGCTGGGCCTGCCGATCCATTTGCCGCCTTTGCGCGACCGGGGTGCCGATATTCTGGTACTGGCCAAGCACTTTATAGATGCCTTCGCTAAGGAGAACGACATGGGCAGGAAAACACTAACGGAGGAGGCGCAGGAGAAGCTCCTCTCCCACTCTTTCCCGGGAAACGTGCGCGAGCTCCGCGCTGTGGTGGAGTTGGCCGTGGTGATGGCAGACGAAAGTATGATAGAGGCTCACGATATAAACCTGGCAGCCAACAGCACAGAAAGGGACTTCCTGGCAAAGGAACGACCGCTGCGCGAGTACACCATTGAGATCATTCAGCGCTTTCTGGATAAGTATGACAGCAATGTGCTGCTAGTGGCCGATAAGCTGGACATCGGCAAGTCCACCATCTACCGCATGATCCAGAACAACGAACTGGTCACAAAATAGTATCACGAATCACTCCTTCCCATCATCAGCGGAACTTATACTTCCTATCAAGGTTTCCAGCTAAAACCACAAAGTATAAAGTAGGGTGAGATAACGCCTTCAATCAGATTATTCAAAGTACAACATCAAGTACAGCCGGCGCATTTTAAATGGGCTTTCGGTATGGCAACAATTCATATTATATGCTAAGTAAAGAAGAAGTGCTCCAGCAGTTGGAGGAGGAAAGAAATGCCCGGAAGGCCGCTGAGGAGCTTGCCCAGGCACGACTGCTTGCGCTGGAGCAACTTCAGAGGCAACACTTTTCTGCTAGAAACTCAATTAATCAGGAGCCCCGATCTTTTTTCCCGGATACGGCAACAGCGCCTGACTGGCAAATGCTTCAGGCCGAAGTACAGGACGAGTACCCCAGCCCGGTGTTCCGTCTAAGCTTTTCGGGAGAGATTCTTTCGGCCAACCTGGCTGCGCAGGATTTTATGTATGGCGTGATCAGGCTGCGGCAACAAGGCCTTCGGCGGTTACTGCTGATGCATATCCGGCGCATTAAACGAAAGCGCGGCAACAGGCCAGCCTCATTCGACATCTGCATATCCGGCCGCTACTACCATGTTCTTTTCTACCCGGTTCCTAAAAGAGGGTACTTTAACTTGTACATGACCGATTTTACGGAGCGGCGCAAGGCAGAGACCGCCCTTTCTGAAAGTCAGAGCCTTCTGAGGAATATTGCCCACACCATACCAAACATCGTTTACATCTATCATTTAGAGGAAGATAGGTGCATATACATAAACGAACAGATCATGTCAGCTCTGGGCTATAGTGTGATGGATATTGCCGAGATGGAGGGGCAGATCTTCAAGCATATCGTCGTTCCGGAACAACAGCATAAGATTCAGGAGCATACACAGCGCATGCGCAGCGCCCGGGATGGCGAGGTGATGGAAGTAGAATATTTGGTACACACGAAGGATAAAGGCATTAAGAACCTCTACTGCCGTGAGAGTGTGTACAAACGCAGGGACAGCGGACAGGTACAGCTGGTAATCGGGTCGGCGGAAGATGTAACGCAGCTACGCCGGCAAAGCCATGAATTGTTTCACCAGAAAGAATTTTACGAGGCTATCCTCAACCACATACCCTCCGATGTGGCCGTGTACAACAACCGGCTGCAATACCTCTTCGTGAACCCCGCCGCTATTGGCGATAGTGAATTACGCCGCTGGATAATCGGGAGGACGAACGAGGACTATAGTGCCCGGCGCAATATCCCGCCTACCCGCATGAGGCAACGGAGCCAGCACCTGCAGCGTGTGCTGGAGACCAGAAGCCGCGTGGAGTTTGAGGAGCAGGTTGCTTACCCCGGTGGCAACAAATCCTATTTCCTGCGCAGGTTGAACCCGGTGCTAAACCCACAGGGCGAGGTGGAACTCATCATTGGCCACGGGCTGAACATTACGGACCTGCGTCGCGCCCAGGAGGTACTTATGGCCAGTGAGGAAAAGAATCGCGCCATACTTGCCGCCATCCCCGACCTGATGTTCATCATCGATGGGCAGGGCCAGTACCTCGATATGAGAAACGAGGAACAGAAACACCTGTTCGTACCCAAAGAGCAACTGGTCGGTCAGAATATTTACCAGCTGCTGCCTTCGGAGCTTGCCACAAAATTTATGGAACTGATCGCCAAAGTGATTAGTACGGGGCAGTATGAATGCGTACAATACGAGCTTGATTTGCCAGGCGGGCTGCGCTACTACGACGGCCGTATTCTGAAGTACAGCAACTCGGAGGTTCTGGCCATCATTAGGGATATCACCGAGGAGAAAAAGGCCGGGCAGGAAGTAAAGGAGAAGAATGAGTTTATCCGGCAGGTGCTCGACGCAAGCCCCAGCTTGATTTATGTGAAGGATACCGAAGGAAATATAGTGCTGGCGAACCAGGAGTTTGCCAGGTTGTACGGTAAGCCACTGCATGAAGTACTGGGGCATAATACCGTTGATATTCACCATAATAAAAGCGAAGCAGAGTTCTATCTTGAAACAGACAGGCAGGTAATTGCCGAGCACCGGGAACTACGGTTAGAAGAGCGCCACACAAGTATAACCGGAGAAACCCTTTGGTTCAGTACGATAAAAAAGCCGCTTATAACCAGTGATGGGCAGGTTAACGTGTTGAGTATTTCTACCAATGTGACAGAGCAACGCCTGGCCAACAGCCGCCTGAAAGCAAACGAGGAGCTGCACCGGCTGCTGTCGGAGAACTCCAAGGACATGGTGAGCCTGCACAACCTGGACGGCAGCATTATTTATGTCTCCAAGGCGGTGGAGGAGATGCTGGGCTATTCGCAGGAAGAGATCATGAAGCTGCATCCGAAGGAGGTGATGCATCCGGAGGAGGTAGAGACGGTCTGGGCTCAAATAGAGGAAGAGGTGCTGGAGCTGAAGAAGAATGTCACGCTGCGGCACCGCATGGTCCATCGGGATGGCACTACGTTTTGGGTGGAAGCCAATGTCCGTCCAATCCTCAACGAGCGGGGTGAGCCGCTGAAGTTCCAGTCTGCCGTCCATGATATCTCACATCGCCGGGAATCAGAAATGGCTCTGAAAAACAGCGAGAAAAAGTACCGCGACCTGATCAACTACAGCCCGGCCTTCATCTGCACCCACGACCTGGACGGCGTGATCCTGACGGTAAACCCGTACCTGCTGAACATGCTGGGCTACACAGCCGAAGAAATGACTGGCCACAGCCTGGTTGAGTTCTTCCCAAAGCAGAACGAGGAAAAATTTCTACTTTACCTGCAGCAGTTCAACACTCAGAGCCTGGTAGATGGCATCTTGACGATCCTGAACAAAGAGAACGAGGAGCGCTACTTGTATTACAAGAACTACAAAGTGGAGGAGCCAAACCTGGCCCCTTACATCATCGCCATTGCCCAGGATATAACCGACCGAATGCGTACAGAGCAGGAGCTAACACGGGCCAAGGAGGCTGCAGAAGAATCGGCACGCGTGAAAGAGAACTTCATGGCCAACATGAGCCACGAGATCCGGACACCGATGAACGGTATACTGGGCATGGCCACCCTCCTGCGTAGAACCGAGCTGGATGAGGCCCAGCAGAATTACCTGGACATCATCTGCCAATCTGCCGAGAACCTGCTCGTCATCATCAACGACATCCTGGATATCGCTAAAATTGAGGCGGGTAAGCTGGAGCTGGAGGAGATTCCCTTCAACCTGAGTGAAACTGTACAGCACGCCTTCAAGACCTTTATCTATAAGGCGGAGGAAAAAGAGATTGCCTATACCCTCAAGGCAGTTCAACAGAGTTACCCGACCTTGCTCGGCGACCCATACCGGCTAAACCAGGTGTTGCTGAACCTTCTCAGCAACGCCATTAAATTTACAGAGGAAGGCAGTGTTACGCTTAGCTGCCAGGTACTGGAGGAGCAGCAGGACAGGCTTACCGTTGAGTTTGCCGTAACAGACACTGGTATCGGCATCCCTCCCTCCAAGATCGATTATATCTTTGAAGGATTTAGCCAGGCCTACTCCAGCACCACGCGCAAGTACGGCGGCACGGGACTTGGCCTCAGCATCTGCAAAACCCTGATAGAAATGCAACACGGCCAGATCTGGGTGGAGAGCAGCGAGAATGAGGGCAGCACGTTCACCTTTATACTTACCTTCCCTAAATCGGCTGTGGAGCAGCCGGATCTGCAGGAGGAGGAGATTGATTTCAGCAGCCTGGGCAAGATAAAGGTGCTGTTGGCAGAGGATAACGAGATAAACATTTTCCTGGCGCAGGCAATACTGGAGGGTTGGGGTGCGCAGGTGGAAGTGGCCCGCAATGGCCGGGAGGCGGTGGAGATGGCCGAGCAAGGCCTCTACGACGTGATCCTGATGGATATACAGATGCCGGAAATGAGCGGAATAGATGCTACGCTGGAGATCAGAAACCTGCCTGATGCACAAAAATCGCTCGTCCCGATCATTGCCCTGACAGCCAATGCCCTAAAAGGCGATGCGGAGAAATACCTGGCCGCAGGAATGAACGACTACATATCCAAGCCCTTTGAAGAGGATAAGCTGTTCCGGAAAATCGAGGTGCTCCTACCCCACCGCAGGCAGCAGGGGACAGTAGAAGCTACAGCAGCGGCGGCAGAAAGCTCGCCCCGGGAGCCAATTTACGACCTTGCGTTGTTGGAGAAGATCGCCCGTGGCAACGAGGAGTTCATGCGGCGCAGCAAGCGGTTGATCGTGGAGTCTGTGCCGCCCACGCTCGCAGGCATGCAGCAAATGCGCGATACGCAGGATTGGGATGGGGTAAGTGCGGCAGCCCACAAGCTAAAATCCACCATAGACACCTTACGGATTGAACAGTTGAAAGAAGTGGTGCGCCGGATAGAGAGCGATGCCAAAAACCGCGCCAGCCAGCCTCAGGTGAAAGCGGATATCACCCTGCTCCAACACGTGATGGAGCAGGTGCTAACACTGCTGAGGGCCGATCTGGAACATGAGTAAAGCACATGCTGCTGCTTCATGTAGAGGGAAACGGCATGTGCGTTACAAGCTTGTGCATGCATTGAGAGAAGTATCGGCAGCCTCACCAAGTATAAACCTCTGCCGCAGATTTCGTATCTTACCCTATCTAGGTAAAATATGAACCGCTATGCAGCACCCACCACTCCAAGACCTGTCCGAACTGATACAACTGCGCCATGCCCTGCACCGGCACCCCGAGCTATCCGGAGCCGAAGCCGCCACGGCTGAACGCATCGTGTCCTCTCTGGAAAAGTATAAACCCAGCTCCATACTTACGCAGGTGGGGGGCACAGGCGTAGTGGCTGTGTTCGAGGGTACTGAACCAACTGCCGGGCCAACCATACTTTTCCGTTGCGAGCTGGACGCCTTGCCTATCCTGGAGGATAACCCGGACTTAAAGTATACTTCAGAAGTTGCAGGAACAGCCCATCTTTGCGGCCACGACGGGCATATGGCCATTCTAACCGGGCTCGCCAGCCTGCTGCACGCCAATAAACCGGCCACAGGCAGGGTGGTCCTCCTTTATCAGCCGGCAGAGGAAACCGGCATGGGCGCCCGGGAGATGCTCCAAGACGAGCGGCTCCTGCCACTGCAGCCGGATTACGTGTTTGCGCTGCACAACCTGCCGGGCTACCCGCTGCACCAGGTGATCGTGAGGGAGAATGCCTTTGCCGCAGCCTCTACAGGGATGGTTGTGGAGCTGCAGGGGCACCCCTCACATGCTGCCGAACCTGAGAATGGTCTGAACCCGGGCGAGGCAATGGCAGAAATCATACTTGCTTTTAACCAGGTTGTCCGGCAGAAAGAGCTTTTCCGGGACCTCACGCTGCTCACTGTAATTCATGCCCGGCTAGGCGAGGTGGCCTTTGGGACTAACCCGGGCTTTGGCACTGTAATGGCCACCCTCCGCTCCTTCCAGGCCGAGGACCTGCAAAAGCTGAAGCAGTTGACGGCACAACAGGTGCAACAGGTCGCCGAGAAGTATGGCCTGAAGTATAAGATCCGTTTTGTGGAAGAGTTTCCGGCAACTATAAATGACCCCGAGGCAGTGCAACTGGTGCGGCAGGCGGCGGAAAGTCTGCAACTGGAGGCGCAGGAGAGCGTACAGCCTTTCAGGTGGTCCGAAGACTTCGGGCATTTCACGGCAAAGTATAAGGGGGCGCTTTTCGGGCTTGGCGCGGGCACTTCGCAACCGCAGCTGCACCACGCCAACTATAACTTCCCCGATGAACTCATCCCGACCGGTGCCACTTTTTTTTACGAGATCGCGCGGCAGATACTACAGCCATAAACTACTATGCTTCATAGCTCTTATATCGAGATAAGTAAATCAGCCCTTCAAAACAACATAGATTTTCTGCGCAGCGAGATAGGCCCTGACGTTCAGTTCTCATCGGTGGTGAAGGGCAATGCCTATGGCCATGGCATAGAGCCATTTGCCCGCATAGCGCAGGAGTGTGGCGTCAGCCATTTTGCTGTGTTTAGTGCCGATGAGGCCGACCGCCTGCTGAAAGCCATTCAGCAGCCCGCCACCATCTTGGTCATGGGCTACCTGGATAACCCCGAACTGGAGTGGGCCATCCAGCATGACATGGAGTTTTTTGTGTTTGAGCTGGATAGGCTGCAGGAAGCCTCCGCCATAGCAAGAAAGCTTGGAAAGCGCGCCAAAATACACCTGGAACTGGAGACCGGCATGAACCGCACCGGCTTTAACAAAGCAGCTCTGGCCAAGGCAGAGACATTCCTGGACAGCCACGCATCTGAGATGGAACTACAAGGCATCTGCACCCATTTTGCCGGTGCCGAGAGCATGCAGAACCACGACCGGGTGCTGCAGCAACTGCAGGCCTACAACCAACAGGTGGAGCGCATGCAGAAAGCCGGCCACCTGCCCAGGCAACGTCACACAGCCTGCTCTGCCGCTATGATCTCCTACCCCGAGACCCGCATGGACATGGTGCGGGTGGGCATTATGCAGTATGGTTTCTGGCCCAGCCCCGAGACGTACAGTCAGTACATTAGCGGGCGGGAGGAGAAAAAAGATCCGCTGCACCGCCTGATCAACTGGAAAAGCCGCATCATGAGCCTTAAGAGTGTGCCGCAGGGCGAGTACATCGGTTACGGCACCTCGTTCCGTGCTCCCCGCGATCTGTTACTGGCCGTGGTGCCGGTAGGTTACGCCTGGGGCTACAGCCGCTCCCTTAGTAACCAGGGGCAGGTACTGATAAAGGGCACACGCGCTGCCGTGGTAGGCACGGTGAACATGAACGTGATGATGGTGGACGTGACGGACATACCGGGTGTGGGGAAAGACGACGAAGTGGTGCTACTGGGCAAACAAGGCGATGAAAGTATAACGGTGGCCTCTTTTGGGGAGCTGAGCACGCAGCTGAATTACGAGCTGCTTACGCGCCTTCCGCTAAACATACCACGCTATGTCATAGATTGATCCACGCCTCTTCTTCAAGTTATTGCTCAGCCATTCCCTCCAGCCCCATACTCGACATAAATCCGCTGGTCAGGCAATCTTTCCAGTAGCTAAAAACAGACTTTCCCGGATCTCTGGTGACGGTGATCGTGCCCTGGCGCGGCTTCTCTCCCGGACTGGGGTTGCTCTCTTTTATGGCTACTTTGTTTGCCAGTAGCGAGAGCACCTCTTTCCCGATACTCTGTTCCCCGCCGGTGCCCTTGGTCAGCAGGTCCAGCTTCAGGTTGCTGTAGAGCAGGCGCATGGTTCCGTTTGCCTGCGACTTATTAAGCTCAACCGTGAATCTCCCGCTGTTAACATGGCCGCTTTCTACCCTGACAAAGCCGGTTGGAATAAGCATGGGATTGAGCAGCTGCAGGTTCGCCTCCCCGATAGTGCCCTCCAGCGTATGGTAGCCGCTTGGGTCGAGCAGTGGCAGGCGGATAATTACCTCCAGCCTTGCCCTGTCCATCACCTGGGTACTTGCAGTAACTATAGCGGGATTTTCTCTGGTTATTTGTCCCTGTATGTTGGACAAGTTACTGAAGCCTGCGTTTAGGTGGTGAAAGGTGATGTGCCCGCGCTCCACAGCCTCCGGTACCAGCTCCGAATACCGGATGTAGCCGTCTTGCAGGTCGAGGGAGTCGATCAGAAAGGGCGTTTTTATACTTTGCACCAGCTGGTGCGGCAGCTTCTTGGTCCCCCTATCCTGAAAGTTCTGCTTATCCTTGAAAGCCACAAGCGACGGGGTCTGCAGCAGTGCATACTTCACCCGGATGCTGTTGTTGCGAGAGTGTCGCGCAAAGTCAACTCCCTCAAGTGATACCAGCTTCGCCTCCGCCTCCTGGTGCGTCACAGCCTCTCCCTTGGCACGCGCCATAGCGGCCGGATCAGCCAACGGCACGATTTTCATACTTTGCAGCAGCACATTACCAGCTTGTGTATCCACGTTAATAGAATCGGTGCTGAGCTGATATAATCCATCAGAGAAAAGAAACCCGGCATCTGCAGCCGCCAGCCTGTACCTTTGTCCATAGTAGGCCCTATCTTCCCCCATAAAAGATGCGCTATCCAGCCTGAAGTCATCTACGGCAAGCTGGAAGCTTGGCAACGAGAAAAGCGTGTCTGAGGCAGTGCCGTCCCGGTAGTACAGACCTGCCTGCCGCACATTTATTTTACCGATAGCGAGTCCCTGTAGAAACCCTTTCGCCGTTTCGTGCAGCGGTTTAGGGGCTGATGTAGTGTCTGCCCGCATCACCGACAGCAGCAAGGTGGGCTGCTGCACCTCCAACTCATCCAGCTGTACCTCCTGTTTTAAAAGGGCCTTGGTATAGCTCAGCTTTCTCAGGTGTATAGCTCCGGTGCGAAGCCCCAGCAAAGTACGCGGTACCTCCTGCTCTTGCTCGCTTAGTTCCTGCCACCTTCTGTAATCCGGCACCAGGGACAAACTATCTACGGATAGGCTACCCAGAAAAGGCGAGGTTTCCAAACCGTGCAGCTGCAGGCTGTAGATGCCTTTCGACTGCTCTGCCACCGTACGCTCTATCCTGTTCTGCAGCCAAATCGTAAAGAAGAAAAGCCCCACGAAAAGAAAAAGGGCCACGCCCACTACCCAGGCTATCACTTTCAGCCACTTTATTGCTTTAAAAGAACTTTTATCGGAATTGTGTCGCATGTATACTTGGGTTTTGCGTACCATACGCAAATTTTAGGGTACAGCCGTAGAGCTGACCGCAAATATTCGGTAGTAGTATACCGAACGGGGTGTTTTATACGTGTGCTCCTGTAGTAAGTATAGAAATCTGTCGATGGAGCAGTATCTTAGCCTTACGTTGCTGCATCATTCAATAAACCTTTCAAAGACCTGAAACTATGAATTCCCCTAAATGGCTCGACCGTATCCTCTATCCTTTTGCGCACCATTCGTTGGATCTGCCGACAGGTAAAATGCATTTCGTGGACGAAGGCGCTGGCGATCCGATTGTGTTTGTGCATGGCACGCCCACTTGGTCTTTTGTGTGGCGGCAGCAACTAAAATCCCTCAGCCGAAACTACCGCTGCATCGCCCCCGATCATCTCGGCTTTGGCTTATCTGAGAAGCCAACTAACTTTGCGTATACACCAGAGGCACATGCCGATAACCTGGAGCAGCTCATTGATTCCTTACAACTAAAGAACATCACGCTGGTGGTGCATGATTATGGAGGGCCGATAGGCCTACGCTATGCGCTGCGGCACCCGGAGAACGTGAAGAACCTGGTAATCCTGAATACCTGGATGTGGAGCCTAGAGGGCGAAGCCAGAATCATGAAGGTCAGCCGGTTTATGGCCGGTGGCATCGGTCGTTTTTTATACTTGCAGCTAGGTTTTTCGGCCAAGGTGCTCCTGCCACAAGGCTACCACGAAAACAATCACCTGACCAAAGACATCAAGCAACACTACCAGAAGCCCCTCTCCACAGCTGCCAGCAGAAAAGGGACCTGGCAGTTTGCAAAAGCCCTGCACGACTCCGGCCCCTACTTTGCAGAGCTGTGGCAGCAACGCGATAAACTACGAAGTATAAATAAGCTTATACTTTGGGGGGAGAAGGACAAACTGCTGCCGCTGCACTTACTGACTAAATGGGAGCAGGAGTTTCCAGAAGCAAAAGTGGTAAAGTATAAAGCCGGCCATTTTGTGCAGGAAGAGCGCGGCAGCGAAGTGGCAGATGCTATCCGTAGTTTTGTGGAAGCCCGCTAACGTAAAACCACCGGGAGATAAAGCATACTTTACTTCCCGGTGGTTTCGAGCATTACCTCCTGTTACTTTTTCTGATGGCGCTCTTGTAGCACTGACACCACATCCTTTAGCTCTAGCCCGGTGGCAGCTAGCAGCACCAGCAAGTGGTACAGCAGATCAGCCGCTTCGCCTTTCATGGTGTCCTGCTTGCCGGCCACGGCGTCAATCACTGTTTCTACGGCTTCTTCCCCTACTTTCTGGGCAATTTTGTTTACGCCTTTCTCAAAAAGGAAATTAGTGTAAGAACCTTCCACCGGATTAGCCTTGCGTTCCTGAATCACCTGTTCCAGCTGCGCGATAAACTGAATGGCCCTGGCTCTGTTAGCTGTTTCTTCCTCGCCAAAGCAACTGGTGCTGCCGGTGTGGCAGGTAGGGCCAGTTGGTGTTACTTTGATGAGCAGCGAATCGGCATCGCAATCCTGGGCAATGCTCACCACCTGCAAGGTATGGCCGGATGTTTCGCCTTTGGTCCAGAGGCGGTTTTTGGAACGGGAGAAGAAAGTAACCAGCCCCTGCTGCCTGGTTTTCTCCAGTGCTTCCTGGTTCATGTAGCCCAGCATCAGCACCTGGCCGGTTTGGTTGTCCTGTATCACGGCGGGTATCAAGCCACCTGCTTTCTCGAAATCTAACATAGTTAGAGAGTTAAAAAGTTAGAGAGTTAAAGAGTTTAGGAGTTAGAGAAGGAGTTAGCCATTCACTCAGTCACTCATCCGCTCAATCAAAATTAAATTCGTACCGCTACGCCCTGCTCTTTCAGGTACTGCTTCAGGTCCGGAATGCCCAGCTCGCGAAAGTGGAACAAACTGGCAGCCAGGGCAGCATCCGCATCGGCTTTCAGGAAAGCGTCAGCAAAATGCTCCATACTTCCGGCCCCACCGGAGGCAATCACGGGCACAGAAACGGCTTTGGCGACTTCTCTGGTAATACCCAGCGCGAAGCCTGCCTTGGTGCCGTCGTTGTTCATACTTGTCAGCAGGATCTCACCGGCACCCAACTCCACCACCCGCTTTGCCCAATCCACTGTTTTGTGTTCAGTTTCTATAGTGCCGGCGCGGGTGTACACTTTCCAGCCGGTGACTTCAGTATACTTGGTATCGATGGCCACGGTAACGCACTGGCTGCCAAAGTGCTTGGCCAGCTCTTCTACCAACTGAGGGCTTTTAATGGCAGAGGAGTTTACAGATACTTTATCGGCCCCGTTCTGCAGCAACACCTCCACATCGGCCACAGCGCTAATGCCACCACCCACGGTAAAGGGAATGTCGATGTGCCGGGCAATGTCGCGCACCAGCTCGGCAAAGGTTTTACGACCTTCGTTGGTAGCGGTGATGTCCAGGAACACGAGCTCGTCGGCTCCCTGCCCGGCATACCACTTCGCCAGCTCCACAGGGTCACCGGCGTCGCGGATGTTTTCGAACTGCACCCCTTTCACGCAGCGGCCGTTCTTGATATCGAGGCAAGGTATAATTCGCTTGGTTAACATAAGAATCGCACTAAATCTTTTAACTGAATGGTACCTTCGTATATGGCTTTCCCGATGATGGCTCCTTTCACGCCTATCTCCTGCAGTTGCTCCAGGTCCTCTACAGTAGTAACGCCGCCGCTTGCAATGATACCGGCTTCCGGTAAGGTGAGCTTCAGGTGGCGGTATGTATTGAGCGATGGGCCCTGCAATTTGCCGTCTTTGCTCACGTCAGTACAGATAAATAGCTTCGCACCTGTCTGTACGTAGCCGGAAATAAAGTCCTGCAGCGGGTATTTGCTCTCTTCGGTCCAGGCGGAGATGGCAATGTTGGTACCTTTAAAATCTGCCCCAATGATGATCTTCTCGGCGCCATATTTCAAAAGCCAGCTTTTCACGGTCTCCGGTTCGCGCACGGCAATGCTTCCGGCTGTGATTTGAGCAGCGCCGGCGTCGAACGCCTGCCTCACCGCCTCATCCGACTGCAAGCCGCCGCCAAAGTCTATTGTAAGGTTCGTACTGGCCGCTATACTTTCCAGCACCGCCAGGTTAACCGGTTTCTTGGCTCGCGCACCGTCTAGGTCTACCAGGTGCAGGCGCTTGATGCCGTTGGCTTCGAATCGTTTGGCTACCTCCAGCGGGTTGCTGTCGTAGGTGGTCTGCTGCGCGAAATCGCCTTCGGTCAGGCGCACGCATTGGCCGCCGATTATGTCTATCGCTGGGATGATCTCCATCATAGGGCAAGGAAGTTTTTAAGTATCTGTGAACCGGCAGGCCCGCTTTTCTCGGGGTGAAACTGCGCGGCGTAGAAGTTTTTATACTGTAAAGCAGCCGAAAAAGGCTCCGGATAAGAGGTCTGTGCGATAGTATAGGTACTTACCGGCACGTAATAGCTGTGCACATAATACACGTACTCTTTCTCCTGCAGCCCCCCAAACAGCGGCGACTCAAGTTGTTCCAGCTGGTTCCAGCCCATGTGCGGCACTTTCAGGTCGGTATCGAAATGCTTTACCGGCAGCGGAATGATGTTGAGCAGCTCGGTATTGCCTTCTTCGGAGTGCTGGCAGAGCAGCTGCATGCCCAGGCAAACGCCAAAGAACGGCTGCTCCAATGTTGGCAAAAGCTTATCGAGGTTACGAGCCTTAAGCTGCGCCATAGCCGAAGCCGCCTGCCCTACCCCCGGGAAAATCACTTTATCCGCAGCCTTGATGGTTTCGGCATCAGCGCTCAGCGTGGCCTGCACGCCCAGCCGCTCCAGTGCAAACTGCACCGACTGCACGTTTCCGGCCTTGTAATCAACTATAACCAGGTTCATTTTTTATAATTACGAATGAATATTGATGCATTATGAATTAGTGCTAAAGTATAAATCCTGTTCATTTGAATATCCTGATCGTAAACAAAAAAGCCTGACTCTGGTCGGAGTCAGGCTTTTGGATGTATAGGTTAATATACGTTTAGCAAATCCATAGGCTAGCGGCTCCGAAACTGTTGTTTCGTGCATGATGATGGTGGATATGAGCCATGTTGCCTTTCATTGCCACAAATATAAGGGCCAAGAGGTATAAAACCATAAAACTATACACTTTCTTTGCGGCTATACTTGATTCTGCATTTTTAGATGTAGGGATTTAGCTTATTTTTGAAATATGAAAAAGATACTAATACTGGCTGGTGTGTTTGCCGTGAGCTTTGCGCAGGCACAACAGCGCATGACACCCGAACTACTCTGGAAACTGGGCCGGGTTTCTGCCGAAACGGTAACACCAGACGGCAAGGCGGTGATATATGGTGTTACGCACATCAACATGGAGGAAAATAGTGGTGAACGCAACCTCTACGCTATTCCAGTTTCCGGCGGACAACCCACGCAGCTGACTTCTACCAAAGGCGGCGAAAGCGTGGTGCATATCGATAAGGCCAGCGGTACTATCGTTTACCTGCACAAGGGCCAGTTGTGGCAGCTAAACGGCGGAAAAGGCGAGCCAAAGCAGCTGACAAGTGTGGAAGGCGGCCTGAGCAACGTGCGTTTCTCCCCCGACGGAAAACACCTACTCTTCTCCCGCGAAGTAGAAGTAAAGGAGGTACACAGCACCGATATTTACCCGGAGCTGCAAAAATCTAATGCGTACGTGTACGATGACCTGAACTACCGCCACTGGGATACCTGGGAAGACGGTAAGTTTCAGCATGTTTTCTTCGCGCCTTACCAGGACGGCAAAGTTGGCACTCCCGTAGACATCATGAAAGGAGAGCCTTATGACACGCCACAGATGCCTTTTGGCGGCAAGGAAGACATGATCTGGAGCCCGGACAGCAAATCCATACTTTACGTGAGCAAGAAGAAGTATGGCAAAGACTACGCCGTGAGCACCAACACCGATATCTACCGCTACGATGTCTCCACCGGCAAAACAACGAATCTTACAGAAGGCAACCTTGGTTACGACACCCACCCCACCTACAGTGCCGACGGCTCTAAACTGGCCTGGTTGGCGATGGACGAAGAGGGAAACGAAGCCGACCAGAACGAGCTGATCATACTTGATACCAAGACCGGTAAGAAGTATAACCTGACCAAGGATTGGGACGAGACGATCAACTCTTTTGAGTGGAGCCACGACGGCAGCAAAATCTGGCTCGTAGCGCCTACTAAGGGCACGATCCAGGTGTTCGAGGTTCCACTCCCGAAAAACCTCGACAAGTTTGCCGCTAAAAGTATAAAGCAGGTTACCAAAGGACAGTTCGACGTGAACGGCATCGTGGGGCAGGCTGGTAGTAACCTGATCGTGTCGCGCACCGACATGAACCACGCGCCGGAGCTGTACCGCCTGGAGCCAAAATCCGGCAAGCTGACGCAACTCACCAAGGTGAATGACGAAATTTACAGCAAGCTTTCACTGAGCAAAGTAGAGCCACGCATCACCAAAGCCAGCGACGGCAAGGACCTGTTCTCGTGGGTGGTGTATCCGCCGGATTTCGACCCGAACAAAAAGTACCCTACCCTGTTGTACTGCCAGGGCGGTCCGCAGTCGGCGCTAACGCAGTTTTACTCTTACCGCTGGAACCTTCAGTTGATGGCTGCACAGGGTTATATCGTGGTGGCGCCGAACCGCCGCGGCATGCCGGGCCATGGTGAGGAATGGAACCGCCAGATCAGCGGCGACTGGGGAGGCCAACCCATCCGCGACTACCTGGCCGCCATTGACGATGTGGCCAAAGAGCCTTATGTAGACAAGGAAAGACTGGGTGCAGTAGGTGCCAGCTACGGCGGTTACTCTGTCTTCATGCTGGCTGGTCTGCACGAGGGCCGCTTCAAAACTTTTATCGCCCACGACGGCCTGTTTGACATGCGTAGCTGGTATGGCACTACGGAAGAGATGTTCTTTGCCAACAACGAGCTGAAAGGCCCTTACTGGGATACCAAGTCGCCGCAGAGCTATAAGGAGTTCAACCCAAGCGAGTACGCTAACAAATGGGATACCCCGATCCTGATCGTGCAGGGCGGCCAGGACTTCCGGGTAGGTATTGAGCAAGGGCTGCAGGCGTTTCAGTTGGCGCAGCTCAAAGGCATCAAGAGCCGCCTGTTATACTTGCCGGAAGAAAACCACTGGGTACTCCAGCCGCAAAACGCGATTGTGTGGCAGCGCGAGTTCTTCAACTGGTTAGACGAGACGCTGAACAAAGAAGTAAACTAAAGTATAAAAGCCCGGTGCAGATGATGTACCGGGCTTTTTTACTTATAAAGGTTTGTTCACTCAGGGAGACTACAGGGGTATTTGCTCATGCACGAAGAATCATCCCCCTACTTTTGCTGGTTCGGATTTGCAATCCGGACCTTACTATAAAATCGGATTTGTAATCCGACTGGGCCTGAGGCCCAAGCTATTGTCAGTCACAAGCAAGGAGGCTCGCCCCATAAAAGTATCAATCAACGAACAACGTTTAACGAATCCTAGAAACTCTCCCGCAGTTCATACGCCTGCCGCATCCGCTTTATCAACCGCTCCGACTCCTGGAAGTTCAGTGTCTGCTGTCCGTCCGAGAAAGCTTTTTCCGGCGTGTAGTGCGTCTCGTAGATCACACCGTCGGCCCCAGCCATAACGGAGGCCAAGGCCATACTGGCCACATAGTCGCGCAGGCCAATGCCGTGCGACGGGTCCACGATGACCGGCAAGTGCGTTTTCTCCTTCAGCACCGGCACTGCGTTCAGGTCCAGTATGTTGCGGTAGGCTTTTTCGTAACCACGGATGCCGCGCTCGCAGAGCATGATCTTTTCGTTTCCGTTGGAGAAGATATACTCGGCTGCCTGCAGCAGTTCTTCCAGCGTGCCGGAGATACCACGTTTTAGCAGTACCGGCTTCTGTGCCTCGCCCAGCGCATCGAGCAGGTTGAAGTTCTGGCTGTTGCGCGCGCCCACCTGGAACACATCCACATAATCAGCCATCTCCTCTATCTGCGACACCTGCATCACTTCGGTAATGATCTTGATGCCGTTCTCGCGACAGATACGGTGAAACATCTTCAGCCCGTCTATCCCCAAACCACGGAACGCATAAGGCGAGCTGCGCGGCTTAAACACGCCACCACGCATGATCTTCACGTTATTCTCCACCAGGTGCGCCACCACACGCTCAATCTGCTCCTCGCTCTCGATTGAACAAGGACCCGCCATGATGCTGAAGTTACCTTCGCCTACCGTCACGCCGTCGCCCAAATCGATGACAGAAGGATTTACGCGCCACCTGCGGGAAATGAGTTTATACTCTTCCGATACCCGGTGAATATCGGCCACACCCGGCAATTGCCCAATCTGGCGAATATCGAATTCCTTCTTGCCAATGGCTACCAGGTAGTGCGCCTGCTGGGTTCTCACTTCGTTGGCTTTATAGCCGATTTCCTGCACCTGCTTCAGAATGTTCTCTTTTAGCTCTGCTGGTATCCCTTGCTGCAGTTGTATGATCATGTTAGTTTTTGATGCTTTGGATGAATGTTTTGATGTTTTCCGAAAGGCTTCCCTCCCGCTGCAGCGCCTTCACGAAAGCACTGCCGATAATGGCCCCGCTGGCGTGGTTGCAGGCAGCGGCAAAAGTTTCTTTGTCGTGAATGCCGAAGCCGATGACGCCCGGGTTTTGCAGCTGCATACCAGCCACCCGCTGGAAATAGGCCTGGCTCTGCTCGGCCAAACCCACTGTTTTGCCCGTGGTAGAGGCCGACGACACCATGTAAATAAAGCCGTTGCTGTGGCTGTCTATCTCCCGGATGCGGGCTTCCGGTGTTTGCGGCGTAACCAGGAACACTTTGCTCAGGTTATACCGCTCGAACAGCTCCTTGTACTCCTCCACATACTGGTGCAGGGGTAGATCAGGCAGAATAATGCCGTCCACACCTACCTCAGCGGCTTTCTGGCAAAAGCGCTCCACGCCATACTGCATCACCGGGTTCAGGTAACCCATCAGCACCAGCGGAATCTGGGTTTTCTGGCGGATTTCCTGCAGCTGCTCAAACAGCTTCGGAATGGTCATGCCGTTCTTTAGCGACACGGTGCTGCTGGCCTGAATCGTAGGGCCATCGGCAAGCGGATCGGAGAAAGGCATGCCGATCTCAATCAGGTCCACACCGTTCTTCTCCAGCTCCAGTATGATCGTTTCTGTGTCGTTCAGCTTCGGGAAGCCAGCCGTAAAGTATACCGACAGCAAACCCTTAGGCTTCTGTGCAAACAGGCTTTTGATTCTATTTTTCATCGAAGTGAAAATGCTTTAGGTAGGTTGATAAGTCTTTGTCGCCACGACCGGAAAGGTTGATCACCACAATATCCTCCGGCTTGGCCTGCAGGCGCTCCAGCACCGCCAGCGCGTGTGCACTTTCCAGCGCCGGAATAATGCCTTCCAGCCTGGTCAGCTCCAATACCGCCTGCAGGGCATCCTCGTCGGTGGCGCTCTCGAAGCGGGCACGGCCGCTCTCAAACAAATGCGCGTGCAAAGGACCTACTCCCGGATAGTCCAAGCCAGCAGAAATGGAGTATGGTTCGGTAATCTGCCCGTCCTCCGTCTGCATCAGCAACGTGCGACTGCCGTGGATGATCCCGTCTTTACCAAGAACAGATGTAGCCGCCGACTCTCCGGAAAGAATACCTTTGCCGGCAGCCTCCACGGCTACCAGCTGTACTTGCGGCTCATCCAGGTAATGGTAAAAAGCGCCCGCCGCATTGCTGCCGCCGCCCACGCAAGCCACCACATAACTTGGCAGCTCAGTTCCTTCTTTCTCCAGCAACTGTGCCCTTATCTCCTCCGAAATCACCGCCTGGAAACGGGCCACCATGTCGGGGTACGGATGCGGCCCTACCACAGAACCGATGATGTAATAAGTGTTCTCTGGGTTGTTAATCCAGTCACGGATAGCCTCGTTGGTAGCGTCTTTTAACGTTTTACTGCCGCTGGTCGCCGCCACTACCTGTGCGCCCAGCATCTTCATGCGGGCCACGTTCGGCGCCTGCCGCTCAATGTCCACTTCGCCCATGTACACGATGCACTCCAGGCCCATTAAGGCGCACACTGTGGCTGTGGCCACGCCATGCTGCCCGGCACCTGTTTCCGCAATGATGCGTTTTTTGCCCAATCGTTTGGCCAGCAAAACCTGCCCAATGGTGTTGTTGATCTTGTGCGCACCGGTGTGGTTCAGGTCCTCGCGCTTAAGGTATACTTTGGTGTTATACTTTTCGGAAAGGCGCGGTGCCAAGTATAAAGGCGAAGGGCGGCCCACATAGTCCTTTAGCAGCGCCTGCAGCTCCTCCTGAAAGCTCGGTTCCTGCAGGATGCGCAGGTAGTTCTGCCGCAGCTCCTCCACATTGGGGTACAGCATCTCCGGGACGTAGGCCCCACCGAACTTGCCGTAAAATCCTTTTTCGTTAACGTGATAGCTCATGTTTATACTTTCTATATGTAACCCACCCCTGCCCCTCCCAAGAGGGGACCTCCCAGTGATACCTGACTCCCCTCCACGGAGGGGTTAGGGGTGGGTTCTCGTTTTATCTATACTTTCCTTATCAACTCAAAAAGCTTGTCCAATTCCTCCACCTTCTTCAGTGCCGGCTTCTCTTCAAAACCGCTGTTTACATCAATCGCATAAGGCTGAGGCCGTACTTTATCCAGATGCTTTACATTCTCCAGGTTCAGGCCTCCGCTCAGGAAGTATGGTTTAGGGGATAAATAACCCTTAAGCAGCTCCCAATCGAAGGGAATGCCGTTGCCGCCGTACTCCTGGCCTTTGGTGTCGAATAAAAAGTAGTCGGCGGAGGATTCGTAGAGCAGCGTGTTTTCGAAGACGAAGCGATCATCCACTGAAAAAACCTTGATCACCTCCACGCCCAAGCCCTTCACCAAGGCACATCCTCTCGGCGACTCCTTCCCGTGCAGCTGCACCGCATCGAGTTTATACTTCTCCACGGTGGCTTTTATACTTTCGAAAGGAGCATTCACGAACACGCCAGTCTTTTTTATACTTGCTGGGAGCTCGGCCAGAAGCTCCGGAGTGATGTGGCCCTCTGCAAAGCGTTTGGAGGCTTCGTAGAAGATAAAGCCCATGTAGTCGGGCCGGAGCGCCGCCACCTGCCGGATGTTCTCCGGATCGCGCATGCCGCATACTTTTATTTTCATGCCGATACCTCCTGTTGCGCCAGCAGCTGTTTATATTCTTTGATGAAAGCGGCAGCAGATTGGCCTGGGCGGCTGTTCTGCATAAACGTCTCCCCGATCAGGAAACCGTTATAACCTGCCTTACGAAGCGTCACCAATGTCTCGGGTTTGCTGATGCCGCTCTCCGAAACTTTGGTGATGCCGCCCGGAATATGGTTGGCCAGCTCCAGCGAAGTGTTTACGTCGGTCACAAAGTCCTTCAGGTTGCGGTTGTTCACGCCCACCACGGTTACTTCCTCGCAAAGCGTTTGCTGCAGCTCTTCCAGGTTATGTACCTCCAGCAGCACCTCCAGGCCAAAGGAGCGGGCAAATGCCGCCAGTTCCTTCAGGCGGGCTGGCTCCAGTGCTGCGGC
The DNA here is from genome assembly GCF_026278245.1 of Pontibacter kalidii. Classification (NCBI taxonomy): domain Bacteria; kingdom Pseudomonadati; phylum Bacteroidota; class Cytophagia; order Cytophagales; family Hymenobacteraceae; genus Pontibacter; species Pontibacter kalidii. The sequence goes on from NZ_CP111079.1 coordinate 1,793,645, forward strand.
AATCAAAAGTATGGCATCCGCTCCGATTGACTTTGCTTCCACGATCTGGTATTCATCCACCGTAAAATCCTTGCGCAGGATCGGGCAGTAATTAAACTTGCGGGCCGTCAGCAGGTCTTCGTTCTTACCGCCAAAGTATGGCCCGTCCGTCAGCACCGACAGCGCCGAGGCACCTGCCTGCATGTAGCTGATCGAGGTGCGCTCTACCGAAACATAAGGGTTGATGTCGCCCTTGGAAGGAGATTTACGCTTGATCTCGGCAATGATACCGCTCTTGTCGGGACGCAGCAGGTAACGCTCCAGCGAAATGCAGGGCGTTTCGAAGTATAAACTCTTCTCCAGCAGCTTAACGGGGTAAAGCTCTTTGCGTTCGGCTACTTCCTTATACTTGGTGGCGATGATCTGATCGAGTATGTTCATGTTGTTCTGATTTGAAAATTTGTAGATGTGGAGACTTTATAATGCTTATGCCTCCACCAGCTTCTGATCGTTTATTAAGCTATTAAATAACTGGTAAGCTTTTCCTGATGCAAGCGTTTCTTTGGCTATACTTACAGCCTCCTGCAGTGCCAACTCCGGGCGGGCACATTGCAGGGCCATGGCGGCGTTGGCCGATACCACGGCAGTCTGCGCTTCGGTACCCTCTCCTTTCAGCACCTTCAGAAAGATCTCGGCAGCCGATCCTATACTTCCGCCTCCTTTTATTTGCTCTTGCTTCAGCGTAGGCAGACCAAGAGCTGCCGGATCCAACAAGGCTTCTTTGTTGTCGGAGATCACTTTGAAAGGACTCGTCAACGATACCTCATCATAGCCGTCCAGGCTGTGCAAAATGGTATAGCGGGTATCGGTTTGCTGATACAGGTAGCTGTACATGCGGGCCAGCTCCAGACTGTATACACCCACCAGCTGGCGCTTCGGGAAAGCCGGGTTCACCATCGGGCCAAGGATGTTGAAGAAGGTTTTCACGCCCAGGTCTTTGCGAATGGCTCCTACGCCTTTCATGGCTGGGTGGAACAGCGGCGCATGCAGGAAACAGATATTATACTTCTCAATGCTTCGCTGGATAGCATCTGTATCGGTCGTGAACTTAACACCCAGCGCCTCCAGCACATTAGACGAGCCACAGGAGGACGACACGCCATAGTTTCCGTGTTTCGCCACCGCCACGCCATTGGCCGCTACCACAAAGGAAGATAACGTGGAGATGTTAAAGGTATCCTTTCCATCGCCGCCGGTGCCGCACAGGTCAATCGGGTTGTAGGCATCCAGGTCTACGCGGTGGCATAGCTCCAGCAGTGCATCGCGAAAGCCTTCCAGTTCCTCCACCGTAATACTGCGCATCATGAACACGGTCAGGAAGCAGGACACCTGGCTCTGGTTATACTTGCCTTTGGTAATATCGGCCAGCACCTCCCGTGCCTGCGCCTTGGTCAGGGTTTTATGTTCAAATAAGTGGTTTAGTATTTCTTTCATTTCTTTTCTCTTGACAAATGATTCTTTGACAAAAGACAAAGGACTTTTTTCTCTTTTGTCCTTTGTCACACAGTCCTATGTCTAGCTTTCCAGCCAGTTCTTAATTATCTCCCGGCCATACTTTGTCAGCACTGACTCGGGGTGGAACTGTACGCCGCGTACTTTATGGTTTTTGTGGCGCAGTGCCATGATGCGGCCTTGCTCATCCACGGCCGTGGGCACCAAGCAATCCGGCAGCTCCTCTTCTACCAGCCATGAATGATAGCGGCCGGTTTCAAACTCTTTGGGTAGTCCCTTAAAAAGAGGTTCTTCCTCACAAACAACCTGCACCGGCGTTGCCACCCCGTGCCATACTTCGCTGCTGTTAAACAGCTTACCGCCATATACTTCCCCTATGGCTTGATGCCCGAGGCACACGCCGAACAGGTCTTTTCTGGAGCCGTAGGTGCGGATGATCTCTTTCAGCAGCCCCGCCTCGTCCGGAATACCCGGGCCCGGCGATAGCATGATCTTCTCAAATTGGCTTACCTCTTCGAGTGTGGTTTTGTCGTTGCGGCGCACCGTTACGGTGGCCCCCAGTTCCTGCAGCAGGTGCACCAGGTTATAGGTAAATGAGTCGTAGTTGTCGATTACGAGTACGTCCATGTTAGTTGATGTTTTGGGCCAGTTCCAGGGCGCGGCGCAGCGCCATTAATTTATTGTCTACCTCCTGCAGTTCGCTTTCCGGGTTAGAGGCGGCCACAATGCCTGCACCTGCCTGGAAGTATAACCGATAGTCTTTGCTCAGGAACGAGCGGATCATGATAGCGCTGTTGAAGTTGCCGTTGAAGTCGAGGAAGCCGATGCAGCCGCCGTAGAAGTTGCGGTTGGTAGTTTCATACTTGTCGATGAGTTGCATGGCCTTGTGCTTGGGAGCTCCGGACAGCGTACCGGCGGGAAAAGTGCTGGCCACCATTCTCAAGGCATCCTCCTGGTTGTGCAGCGTGCCGGACACTTTAGATACCAGGTGAATCACGTGCGAGTAGTACTGAATCTCGCGGAAGGTCTCCACCTCCACGCTGTGGCCGTTGCGGCTCAGGTCATTACGTGCCAGGTCCACCAGCATGACGTGCTCTGCATTTTCCTTCGGGTCGGCCAGCAGTTTCTCAGCCAGCGCGGCGTCGGCAGCGTCGTCCCCGGTTCTCCTAAAGGTGCCGGCAATCGGGAAGATGCTCGCCTTTTGATCTTTTATCACCAGCTGCGCCTCCGGCGAGGAGCCGAAGATCTTAAAGCTGCCGTAGTCGAAGTAGAACAAGTAGGGCGACGGGTTTATAGAGCGCAGGGCACGGTAGACATTAAACTCATCTCCCTGAAAACCCTGTGCAAAGCGGCGGGAAAGAACGAGTTGGAATACATCGCCGCGGAAGCAATGCTCCTTAGCTTTGGCAATGTTTTTCAGGAACTCCTGACCAGAGATATTGTGCTCTTCTGCACCCGTGGTTTTGAAAGAAAAGCTGGGAATGTTGCGGCTGTTCAGGATAGCCTCCAACTGGCCAATGCCTTCATCATCTCCCTGGTTATAGTTGTGCGCAAAGATGTAGGCTTGGTTGGTGAAGTGGTTGATGGCGATGATGTGGCGGTACACCGCATAGTATAGATCCGGAATACTGGCGCGGCCTTCTTTCTTGCTGATCTCAACATCCTCGTAGTAGCGCACCGCATCGTAGCTCATGTAGCCAAACAAGCCGTTGTGGATGAAGTTAAACTGCTTGTTCTCCTCCACCTCAAAGCTCTTGGAAAACTCCCCCAACAGGCTTGGCACATCCGTATCTTTCGTGATATCAGTGGTACGCATGCTGCCGTCCGGGAAGGTTTCTGTCAGCACCTCGTTCTCGGCTTTTATACTTGCCATAGGATTGCAGCAGATGTAGGAGAAGCTGTTCTCGGCGCCGTGGTAGTCGGAGCTTTCCAGCAGGATGCTGTTCGGGAACTTGTCGCGCAGCTTCAGGTACACGCTCACCGGCGTCAGCGTGTCGGCCAGGAGTTGTTTGTAGGTGGTTGTTAGTTTATACTTACTCATGTTGCTTTGAGGTGATGAAAAAAACAAAAAAGGCCTGCCATTCTAGTGAACAGCAGGCCTCTTATACCCTTGGATTAATGCTTTTATATGTTACTTCATATGCGGCATAGAATGGCTGTTCACGATACTTTGCGTAACGTGCCACCACCATGCCATATGAAGATTTTGAATCATTGTGTCTTTTTTCTAATTGTATGGGACTGATCTTTTATTCCCACTACGCTTGCAAATGTAGAAGCTAAAGCGGATAAAACAAATCTTCTTCCGAATTAATTTCCCAGGCTCATTCCGTGTCTATGCCCAAGATGGCCGCTTCGGCATCAGCCAAGTGCTCCAACTCAGCACTGCCACAGGTGTTTCGAACAAGGGTAGCATAAAAGCTTATACTTCTTTCCAGTACACTCAGCGCCAGCCGCTCATTCACGTTATGGACAAGCTGCGCGGACTCCCGATCCACAACCTGGGGCGCGAACCGAAAAATGTTGGATGTCAGGCTATCGTAATGCCTGGCATCTGTAGCACCGGGGAAAAGCGCGGGCACGACCAGTGCATCCGGGAACGATTGCTGTATGGTGGTTTTCAAGGCATCGTACACCCAGGTATTGGTAGGAGTTTCAGGCGAAGGAGGCGTATAAACACCATACTGGGAAATCTCCACCCGGTCATCTTTTATCACCTTGCGCACATAGTCTAGTACCGTCTGGTCATTCTCACCATTCAGGATACGCACGTTAAGTACGGCGCTTGCCTGGCGGGGCAAAACGTTGTTTTTTTCACCCCCGGCGATGATGGTAGGTACCAACTTGGTGCGGATCAGGACATCCGTGGCCTGATCGGATGCCAGCTTTTTCAGGATCTTTTTCTTAAACAACCCATAGTGCCGCATCGCAAACCGGTACTTGCCGCCCATCCGCTCCGTCAGGATTTCCAGCGACTCGCGGGTAGTGGAGGTCAGCCTCGGCTTAAAGGGGTTCTGCTGCAATCGGCTAATGGCGCGGCTCAGGATGCTGATGGGTGTCTCTGCGGGGGGCGCGGACGAGTGGCCTCCGGTGCCGTTCACCGTCAGAAGCAGGTTCAAACTGCCCTTGGCAGCCGTGCCCACCAGGGCCAGGGGTTCCTTTATTCCGGGAATTACCCGCTCTGCCACGGCCAGGCCCTCATCAAAAACCGCCTCCAGCTGCACATCCAGTTGCTGCAGGTGCTCGCTGATTTTCCCTGCCCCTTCGTCGCCCCCTATTTCTTCATCGTGGCCGAAGGCCAGATACAAGGTACGCTCCGGCTCATACCCCTGTTCCAGAAGCCGCTCCACCGCCTCCAGCATTGCCACCACCCTATACTTATCGTCCATGGTGCCACGGCCCCAAACGTAGCCGTCTTTCACTATTCCAGCAAACGGCTCCTCCAGCCATTCCTCCTCCGAGGCGGCTTCCACGGGTACCACATCCATATGGGCAGTGAACAGCACCGGTTTAAGCTGCTCATCCTGACCTGCCCAGGTATAGAGCAGGCTATAGTTGTTAATCACCTCCACCTGCAGCCGCTCATGTACCAACGGAAACGCCTGTGCTAAGTACGCGTGTAGCCGCTCAAACTCGCTGTACCTGAAGTTAGCGGAATCTAAAGCTGAGACAGTTTCATAGCGTACTACAGCAGCTAACTTTTCGACTGCACCAGCACGCGTGCCCACAGCCGTACTATCTGTAGCGGAAAAAGCAAGAACATTAGTCCCAAGAAAAAAGAGGAAGGAAAACAGTAAAAAAAAGAAGTACTTCATAACTACGGACGCTCCATGCAGGAAATACACCTGTAAAGGCATCTTTAAATAATAAAATAAAATTCCCCGAAACCACAGAGAACATGTCTAAGTTATTGATTTCCTTCCACATTATCAATTTAAACATGTTATCTGTACCAGTTAGGGCAGGACCCTGGCGTGATCCGGGTTTCTTAGCAAGTAGGTGCGACGGCTGGACAGGAAATGCAGGTTTTGTTTGAATTCCTCCCTATATGGTGCTTACCTTTGTAGTCCTTCCGCCAAAACGTTGATAATTTCCTTATGAGACGAACGCGCACTGAACTGCTATATAGAAGTACCTCCCTGGCTATTGAGTTTAATCCGGTAGAAGAGTGGATCTACGCGAACTGGCGTGGGTATCAGAACTATGAGTCGGTGGTGTTAGGGTGCGAGAAACTGCTGGAGCTGATGAAGGAGAAAGCTTGCTTCCGAATCCTGAATGACAACACGCACGTGGAGGGGCAATGGTCTACGGCAGCCGGCTGGGTGGCCGCAGACTGGTTCCCGCGGATGCGTGCAAGCGGGCTGCAGGTGTTTGCATGGGTATACTCTCCAAGTGTTTTCAGCAGGCTTTCAGTTGATAAAAGTATAAAACTGGCGGAGTTTCCGGACTACATCAAAGTCTTTGAGGACATCGCCCTGGCCAAAGACTGGCTTAGAGCACATATTTAGTGTACCAGAAGTATAAACCGAAAGAGGTGCTAACTTAACAGTAGTAGCGCCTCTTTCGGTTTTAGGTCTTGTTAAAGCACCCCCTTGGTGCTTGGGATGGAGGTATCGTGCAGGTTTCGCTCCACGGCCACCCGAACAGCTCGTGCGAAGCCTTTAAAAATCGCCTCTATCTTGTGGTGCTCGTTATCGCCCTCCACCTTCACGTTCAGATTAGCCCTGGCCGCATCAGAGAAAGATTTGAAGAAGTGGAAGAACATCTCTGTGGGCATATCCCCTACTTTCTCGCGCTTAAACGCACAGTTCCAGACGGTCCAGGGGCGCCCGCTGAAATCAATGGCCACCTGTGCCAGCGCCTCATCCATGGGAAGTATAAAAAAGCCGTAGCGGCTGATGCCCCGCTTGTCTCCCAGGGCCTTTAGAAACGCCTCGCCCAGTGCCAGACCGGTATCCTCTATGGTATGGTGCTCGTCGATGTGCAGGTCTCCTTTTACGTTGATGTTCAGGTCAATCTTTGCGTGTTTGGCCACCTGCTCCAGCATGTGGTCGAAAAAGCCGATGCCGGTGCTGATATTCATTTTGCCAGAGCCATCCAGGTTCAGGTCTACCTGTATATCTGTCTCGGAGGTGCTGCGGCGGACGCTGGCTGTGCGGCCGGTGCCCCGCTGCTTCAGGAAAGTATAAATCTCATCCCAGTCGGTGGTGTTGAGGGCTGCACCCTCAGCCGCAGCTTCCCCGATAAAGATAGCTTTGGCCCCCAGGTTCTGCGCCAGTTTCACGTCTGTCTGCCTGTCGCCTATCACGAAGCTGTTGGCCAGGTCATACTCCCCGGCAAGGTAGTTCTTCATCATACCGATGCCTGGCTTGCGTGTCTCCAGCCCCTCATGCTCAAAGCTGCGGTCGATCAGTATCTCATCAAATTGGATCCCCTCGCTTTCCAGGATCTCCAGCATCTTGTTCTGATAGGGCCAAAACGTATGCTCCGGGTATGAGTCGGTGCCCAGGCCATCCTGGTTCGTCACCATCACAAATTCATAATCCATCTCGCGGTAAATACGCGCCAGGTTGGTAATGGCCTTCGGAATAAAGGCAAACTTCTCGAAGGAATCTACCTGGAAATCGGTTGGCGGCTCTACCAGTATGGTGCCGTCACGGTCTATAAAAAGTGCTTTTTTCATCTTTTACGTATCATGTAGCACGTATCAGGTATCACGACTTTGGGAGATCGTCTTTGTATGAGTCTTGCTACGTGATACGCGCTTCGATTTAGTTAAACTGAGAAATGGCTTGCAGCAGCTGCTGGTTTTCCTCCAGCGTACCTACGGATATGCGTAGGCAGCCCTCGCAGCCAGGCAAGGATGATCTATTCCGCACAACAATCCCTTTATCCAGCAGGTATTTATACATACCATTTGGATCTTTTACTTTAACAAGTATAAAGTTGGCGTCTGATGGGAAAACAGTTTCTACGGAAGGCATATTGGGCAGCGCTTCCATCAGAAGTTCCCGCTCCTGCACGATCTCCTCGATCATGTCTCTCAGCGCCTCCTCCCGCCCCAGCGCCTGCAGCGCCAGCTCCTGCGTCGCCTCGTTGATGTTGTAGGGGGGCTTTATTTTATCCAAAACAGCAATAATTTCCGGAGAAGCGAAAGCCAGGCCCAGGCGCAGACCGGCCATGCCCCAGGCCTTGGAGAAGGTCTGCAGCACCACCAGGTTCGGAAACTCCTGCAGGCGGCTTGTCCAGCTGCGAGCATCGGCGAAATCAATGTAAGCCTCATCAATCACCACCAATCCGTTAAAGGCGCGCAGCAGCTCACTTATACTTTCAGGCTCAATTAAATTGCCCGTTGGATTGTTGGGCGAGCAGATAAAGATGATTTTGGTCGTTGGTTTTACGTTCAGCAGCACCTCCTCCACCGGCAACTGGAAATCGTCGGTTAGTTGCACCGCCTGCAGCGCCACATCGTTTAGGTTAGCCGATACTTCATACATGCCATACGTAGGCGGCAGGTGCAGCATGCTATCCTGGCCCGGGCGGCACACCATCCGGAACAGCAGATCAATAGCCTCATCGGAGCCGTTGCCCAGGAAGATCTGTTCCGGCTGCACACCCTTCAACTCCGCAATTCTGGTTTTAAGCTTCCTCTGGTGCGGGTCCGGGTAGCGGTTATATTTGTCGCCAGCCAGGCTGCCGAGGCTGTTTTCGTTGGCGTCCAGAAACACACTGGCAGCGCCCTTAAATTCGTCGCGGGCCGAAGAATAAGCTTTCATCTTCAGCACGTTCGGGCGAATGATATCTTTCAGGTTAAACACGGTTCAGTTCTTTAAGTCGTATACTTACGGCGTTCTTGTGCGCCTCCAACCCCTCGGCCTCTGCCATGGTTTCGATGGTTTTGCCGATGTGCTGCAGCCCCTCGCGGGTAATGTACTGGAAGGTGATCTTCTTTACAAAGCTATCCAGTGACACGCCACTGTAGGCTCGGGCGTAGCCGTTGGTGGGCAAGGTATGATTGGTTCCGGAGGCATAATCTCCGGCAGACTCCGGGCTATAGTGGCCCAGAAAAACAGAGCCCGCGTTACTGATGCCATCCAGCAGTTCCTCAAAATCAGAAACAGAAAGTATGAGGTGCTCCGGCGCATAAAGGTTGGAGAAACGGAGCATTTCCTGGCGACTGTTAAGTATAATGCCAAGGCTGTTGCGCAGTGCCGGGGCTGCAAACTCCCTGCGCGGCAGCACGTTTAGCTGTGCCTCCAGCTCCTGCTCCACCTGCTGCAGCACCTCTTGTGAGGTGGTCAACAGTACCACCTGCGAGTCGGCACCATGCTCGGCCTGCGAGAGCAAGTCAGCGGCCACGAAAGCCGGATTCGCACTATCATCAGCCATCACCAGCACCTCCGACGGACCAGCAGGCAGGTCGATCGCCACGCCAGTCTTACTTACCAGCTGCTTGGCAACTGTAACATACTGATTTCCCGGGCCAAATATCTTATACACTGCAGGCACACTCTCGGTGCCAAAGGCCATCGCAGCAATGGCTTGCGCGCCACCGGCTTTGATGATTCGGGTAATGCCCAACAAGGAGGCCGTGTAAAGTATGGCCGGATGGATGCTGCCGTCCCTGGCAGGCGGTGTGCAAAGTATAATCTCCTGGCAACCGGCAATCCGCGCCGGTACGCCCAGCATCAGCAGCGTGGAAAACAGCGGTGCAGTACCCCCCGGAATGTATAAGCCTACCCTTTCAATGGCCACGCTTTTACGCCAGCAGCTCACACCGTTCATGGTCTCCACCTGCTTTACCGGCTCTGCCTGCTGTGTATGGAAGAGCTGTATATTACTGTATGCCTGCAAAATAGCCTCCTTGAGTTCCTGCGGAACTTTGGCCTCAGCTGCGGAGATTTCCTCCTCCGTAGTTACCAGGCCCTGGAGTTGTACTCCGTCAAATTTTTGGGCCAGTTGCAGCAAGCCAGCGTCGCCCTGCTCTTGCACCAGCCGGAACGTTTCCAAAATGCCCGGCTCCAGCTCATCCAGGTTTTTGGTTGGCCGCTTCACCAGCTCTTCCCAGGTTTCTGGGGCCGGGTTTATGATCTTGCGCATAGCCTTATACTATCATTTTTTCGATTGGAACCACCAGAATGCCCTGTGCCCCGGCAGCCTTTATTTTCTCGATGATCTCCCAGAAGTCATCCTCGTTCACTACCGAGTGCAGTGAACTCCAACCTTCTTCCGCCAGGGGCAGTACCGTAGGGGCCTTTATACTTGGCAGCAGTCTGCTGATCTCCTCAATCTTGTCATCCGGCGAGTTGAGGAGAATATACTTGGCCTTGCGGGCACGCTGCACGGCATGGATGCGGAACAGTAGTTTCTCCAGCACCTGCCGCTTCTCCTGCGTCAGGAGTTGGCTGGCAATCAGCACGGCCTCGGACTTAAACACGCGCTCCACTTCCTTCAGGCCGTTGCTAATGAGCGTGCTCCCCGAACTAACGATATCGCAGATGGCCTCGGCCAAACCGATACTTGGGGCTATCTCCACAGAGCCGCTGATGGTATGGATCTGGGCCTGCACCCCCTGCTCATCCAGAAAGGCCTTTAACAGGTTGGGGTATGAGGTGGCAATGTTTTTGCCGTTGAGGTCGTGGATAGATTTATATTCGTCGCTCTTGGGCACAGCCAGCGACAGGCGACATTTCGAGAAGCCCAGCTTCTCCACCGTCAGCTCCTCTTTCCCCTCCTCCACCAGTACATTCTGGCCTACTATGCCAATGTCGGCCACACCGTCGGCCACATAGCCAGGAATGTCATCGTCGCGGAGAAAGAGGATCTCCAGCGGAAAGTTAGTGCACTCTGTCTTGAGTTTGAGGGAGCTATTGACAAAAGAGATGCCGCACTCGCGGATCAGGTTAAGCGATTCATCGCTCAGCCTCCCCGATTTCTGAATTGCTATTCGTAGCATTCTGTAAGGTATCGTAAAAGTATGATATGGAAAACAAGATTATATACCCTGCCTGGGGCAAAGTATAATACGGGGCAACGCCCGTCGGGGGCAATATGGTAGTAGGATTCCTCTTACGAGGAATGATGGATGTGGTGGAAATGTACATGCGCAGCCAGGGCAACAGGCGTTGTCTGACTAAGAGGGGCGCTATATGTATCGTATATACTCATGTACTTGGCACAAAGTAAAGGTGTTTTGTGCTCAAATAAAAATAAAGGCGATGCTAAAAAGCAAATTAAGGGTAAAAAGCATGCTACAAGTATAAAACTTAGTAGCTGTTAAACAGCTATCCTGCTTATTCTGCGATAAGCCTGATCAGCTTCTGTAAAATAAATCTGCAAACAATCATAATTCGTAAGTTGCTATACTATGGTTTAGAAATGCTACCAAGCCACAGTAACACATGGTATTTTGGTTACTATACCCCCGCTAAAATAAAATGTTGCCGTTTTTTAGTGAATGAAAATAGCGCATATCTAATGTAAAGCTAATGTATAGCTGCATGCATACGGCTTAGAAGTATCATATACAGCAACATAAGCAGCTGGTTAAAGCAGTACTGCAGGTTCAGGCGTCCGATAATTTTTTTTTCAGGATTTCTAATCCTCCAGGACAGGCCATACCAGAAGCTCCCATTCTCCTAAGTGGAAGCATGATAAAAACAAAAGCCGGTAACAGAATCGCTACCGGCTTTTGCCCTATATTTGGAGTGTAGGGATCTTATTTTTTCAGCACCATCTTAATCGTCTTCACACCGGATGACGTTACCAGGCGAGCAAAGTATACACCCTCCGGAAGGCTATCGGCTGAGAACTCAAACTCGTAACGTTTCCCTGCCTCTGCCAGACCTTCACTGTAACGCTTCACAACAGCCCCTTTTACATCGTATACTTCCAGCGCAAAACGCTCTTCTTTCTCGAATGAGAAGGCAATGGTAGTTCTGTCGGTGTACGGGTTAGGGTAATTCAGGAAGCGGCTAGGTTCAACTGGCAGTGCAGCTGCATTGGCTGTAAGTTTAGCTGTGCTCGACACCTTTACTGTGGATTTCTCCTTGTGTATCACAATAGAGCCACCGCCTAGCACTGTAGCTAAATCCGAACTCTCTGCAACACCTCGTTGGTTATCATAAATAACATCCGCTTCACTACTAGAGCCGTTACCCCAAATCTTAATTCTAAATTCATCCGGACCGTTGTCACCATTGGCACTGCCATCGATCGCAATGACTCTGAACCTGTGTACTCCGGAGCCATTAACAGTTCCGTAACCGGTGTAGGTTGCTTTCTTCCCAGCTATCACCAAAGACATATCTTCGTGCTCAAAACTTGAGAAGTGAAGGTCTCCGGCCTTAAACTGGAAGTTAGTGTGCCCCTCTACCTCCGTTGTATTGTTCTTGCCATTCTTATACTTTGCATTAAACCCAAAGTTGGCTGTACCTGTCACACCGTATTTCTCACCTTTCATTGCACCTACAGGTGATTCAATCCAGCCCCCACCGGTAACAAAGCCACCGGTTGGATCGAAGACTACTACATAATTGTAAGGAGCAGAAATACTCGCACCACAATAATCTGTAACCGTAAGCACTACAGAGTATACGCCAGGTTGTGGATACTTGTACGTAGCTGAAATCGGAGAACCGCTAATGGTTTGCGTAGTTGTGCCTCCATTACCCCAATTCCAAACGGCTGTTGCTATGTTAGCATCGTCAAAAGATGCCGTTAAGGTTACCTCAGTGCCAAGTTGCACTGGCGAAACCGGTCCGTTTACCACCAAGTTAGATGGCACTTCGTTCTCAACCGTTACCGTAAAGCTTTGGATAGAAGCGTTTCCGGCTTCATCAGTGGCTTTGTAAGTAACAGTCGTCGTTCCCACAGGGAAGGTAGCACCTGAAGCAAGACCGGCAGTCATTACCGGGGTGACAGCGGAGCAGTTGTCAGAAGCTGTTACATCGTAATTCACTGCAGCGCCACACTTATCGGGCTGCGTCTGAACAACAATGTTAGCAGGTACAGTAAGCACTGGCGCGTCATCATCGGTTACAGTTACCAGTAATTGGTCAGTGGCCGAGTTGCCGGCTGCGTCTGTGGCAGTATAGGAAACGGTCGTCACGCCTTTGTTGAAAGTATAAGTTCCTACCTGCCCCTGGCCATTGCCTGTTGTTGCACCGCTCATCACCCAGTTTACCTGGCTACCTGCGCAGTTGTCGCTAAAGGCAGCATCAGGTAGGGCAATTGTTGCGGTACAAGTTCCGTTTTCTGTGCCAGCTGTTTGATCAGCAGCCGCCGCCAGTACCGGAGCCGTCTCGTCCTGAGCCGTCAGCACCACCTCGTCAGTAGCTGTATTGCCGGCTGCGTCGGTAGCCGTTACCAGAACCGTGATGGTTTCGCCGTCGGTGGCTGCTACGGCTGTACCTGCGGCTGGAGACTGGCTAATAGTCGCCGCAGAACAATTATCGGTGGCGGTGCCTCTTACATCAGGTATGATGATAGTACACGCTGCACCCAAAGACACATTCTGATCAGCTGCTGCTGTAAGTATGGGAGCAGTTTCGTCCACTACTCTTACTAGCTGCGTAGCAGAAGCCGTCAAGCCTGCTGCGTCTGTCACCGTCCATATTACTTCTGTTTCTCCCAGCCTGTAAGTTGCAGGTGCATTATTGGTCACGGAAGCCACAGAGCAATTGTCTGCTGTAGTTGGTGTTCCAAGTGTTACATTAGTGGCATTACAAGAGGCGTCTGCTGCCACTTCAACATCAGCCGGAGCCGTTATAGTTGGTGCCTGCGTATCAGTAACAGTAACTGTTTGTGTCACGGCGACGGCCTGGTTGCCATTGGCATCTGTAGCATTCCAGGTAATAGTAGTTGTACCAACCGGATACTGAGCGTCTAAAGCCGCACCGTCATGACGTGTTCCTCTTGCTGGTCTTGCTTCGCAATTGTCTGTCACCTCCGGGGGAGTAATGGAGAGCGTAGCGCCGCATTGGCCGGCATCAGCCGGGGCTGTTACAGGTTCAACAGCTGCGATTACGGGCGCAGACACGTCATCCACAATTACCTGCTGCGTAGCCGTTGTTATATTACCATTGCCATCATCGAATCTCCAGGTAATAGTAAAGGTACCCTGCTCTTCGTATGTTGTAGGGTCTACAGTCGTGCCGGTGATGGTACCCGCACAGTTATCTGTAGTGGTTGGCGCTGCTACGGTTACCGAGCATTCGCCGGTTGCATCTGCCAAGGTTGGCTGTACTGGCGCCGTTACGTCCGCTACAATCACCTCTTGAACAGCAGTTGAGACGTTGCCGTTTCCGTCGTTGAAGGACCAGGTAATTTTATACTTACCCTGCTGCGTATAAGTCAGCGGATCATCCGTAGTACCGGTAATAGTGCCGCCGCAATTATCTTCAGCGGTAGGAACTTCTGTAACAGTTACAGCACATTCAGCAGTGGCCGCAGCTATGGTAGCAGGTGCTAACGGTGCGGTTTTGTCCTGTGCCGTCAACACCACTTCCTCCACATCAGTGTTACCGGCGGCATCTGTGGCAGTTACAGTGACGTGAATCTGCTGACCATTTGTAGCCGTAACAACGCTGCCTGCCACAGGGCTCTGTGTGATGGTTACGCTTCCACAGTTATCGGTGGCTGTGCCTGTTACATCTGGTATGGTTACGGAACACCCGGCGGCCAGCACAACCTCCTGAGCTGCAGCGGCTGTCAGTACCGGAGCGGTAACATCTCTTACGATCACGCGCTGGGTGGCCGTAGACGTATTGCCATTGCCATCGCTGAAGCTCCAGGTAATGGTATATGTACCTTGTTCAGTATAGGTGGTTGGATCAGAAGTGGTACCGGTAATGGTGCCAGCGCAACTGTCTGTTGTGGTTGGCGCTGCTACGCTTACCGAGCACTCGCCGGTTGCGTCAGCCAAAGTAGGTACAGCCGGAGCCGTCTTATCCTCTACCGTTACCTCAACTGGCTCAGATGCAGCAGAAGAACATCCATTTGAAGTCTCAATAACTGTATAAGAGCCACTCTCGCTCGCTGTAAAAGATTGATTTGTTGCACCATTGATCGCTACATCATCCTTATACCACTGGTTACCACTGGCTGAAGAAGAAGTTAAGATTACAGCATTACCCGGGCATACTGTGGTGCTTGACTCAGCACTAATAGTAGGAGTGGCTGGAGTAGTTTTAGGAGCAGCAGTACCTGAACCAGCAGTGCTTGTACATCCGTTCACCGTTGTTGTTACAGTGTAGGTGCCAGCAGTGGATACTAAGATAGAAGACGTGCTTTCGCCAGTGCTCCAAGCTAGCGTGCCTGCAGCATCAGTAGAGAGCGTCGAAGTGCCGTCGCAGTTGTCGGTTACTATAACTACCGGAGCAGTTGGAGCAGACCGAGGTGCTGCAGTGCCTGAACCAGCCGCACTCCTACAGCCACCATTTACGGTTGTCGTTACGGTGTAAGTTCCAGCGCTTGTTACTGTAATAGAAGAGGTAGTTTCGCCTGTACTCCATAACAGAGAGCCAGAAGCATTTGTAGATAAGGTAGAAGTGCCATCGCAATTATTAACAACTGTTACTTCCGGTGTAGCAGGTGTTGTACAAATAGGGGAATAGGCTGCTGTTAAGGTTGATACATTATCAGGGTTACCGGTTGGAGAAAGTGTAATTTCTGGAGCTGAATAAGTAACTCCATTGATAATTATATTATTAAAAGTAGCCGTAATAGTTTGATTGTTAGCCACAGATATATTAGGAGAACCAGAGGGGCCCGGATATGTAAATGTTTTGGTACCTGTACTGGCAGTACTACCATTGTTGTTATTTGTAACAGTGTAAGTCGCAACAATTTGTGGTGTCCCACTCAATCCTGTAGCATTGAATCTAACATTGGCGTCGTAGAAAACTGTAGTGGCTTTAGCTCCAGTTTGCTTACCCTCTACTACAACAGTAAACATAACGCCCAAATGCCTGTCCTCTATCGGGTACTCTATTGTCCAGGAGCCATCCGCATTCACTTTGGTGTCATGATACCCATGATGATGGTCATGTGCGGGGGTTTCCTCGAGGTGCACATCCACTGTGCTGTCCTGCGTCCAGCCATAACCTGTTATAATGGCTACTTCCCCCGGCACGTAGTCATCCTTATCAGACATCACCGTAGGTGCATAATTATCAAAGGCTTTAGCGCCTGCAAAGGAGAGTGCGGCTAAAATAGCTATCAAGTATAGCATACGCCATTTAGCCGTCTGTTTTAGTAAAAGTGTTACATTCATATGTGTTAAGGGTTAAAAATGAATATTCCTGAGGAGAGGATGAACATTAGCTTTAATGTCCTTCACCAATGGGTATAGATTACCTGCCGAGGAGATTTCTTAAAATCCTTGCAGATTATATATACCAGCAGCCTGTTGCCACCAGCGCAAAATAGTTTAATAATTAAGTCGGAAAGTATAATTAGACGTAAACATATACAGAAAAAGCTTACATATGTTGTATTATTATCATATTAATTTTACATTAAATAAAGCAAGTTATTTAACATGTTGACCTACAGGCTATTACAACAAGTTTCACTCGGCTGATTTTGATTTACAGAACCATAGCCTTTGCAACTTGAAATTGAGGATGGGCTCCACTTAATTTTATTAGCTTTGCATGCTGTTTATAATGCTGCCTTTGTAGCATTGGCATAGTTTTTTCGGTATATAAACTAAAATCGAGAAGCTCATTACAACGACCTGACGACCATGAGAAGATGCCTACTTAGCTATTTTATACTATCAGCCATACTTCTGCTGGAGGCAAGCAGTGCCTTTGCACAGGTACGGTTGCCGCAGGCCAGCCCTCCAGCCATGCTGCGCCAGACGATAGGCCTAACTGACGTGACCGTAAACTATCATGCACCAAGTGTTAGGGGGCGTAAGGTTTTCGGAGATCTGGTACCCTACGGGCAAATGTGGCGTGCGGGTGCAAACGAGGCAACGCTGATTACTTTTCAAGATGAGCTGTTTCTGAATAACGAGCGGGTGCCGGCTGGTACTTACTCCTTCTTTATTTTCCCGCAGAGCGATTCGCTGTGGCAGGTAGTACTCAACAAGGATACTACTCTTTGGGGTTTGGAGGGATACAATGAGCTGGATGACGTGGCTTACCTGGAAGTGAAGCCCACAAAGACAAGCGAGTTTGTGGAGACCATGCAGTTTTCTTTCTCCGACATCAGCACTAACAAAGCCAAACTGAACCTGGCCTGGGAGAACACCAGAATATCCCTGAGCATCGAGACAGACATAGAGAAGAAGGCGCTGGAGAACATTAACTACGCCCTGGCCAACGCCGCCAGCGACGATTGGTATACCTGGGCACAATGCGCTGAGTATATGCTGCCGCGCAAAGAGCATCACGAGAAGGCCTTGCAGTGGATCAATAAATCCATCGCTATAAAAGAGAACTTCTACAACAACTGGATCAAGGCCAAGCTTTACGCCTACAACAGGGAGTACCAGATGGCTGCGTCCTTGTCGGCAAAGGCCATGGAGTTGGGCAATTCGGAGCCGGAAAGCTATAAGACGTATGCCACCCAGATAGAAACTGCTTATAGCGAGTGGAAGAAGCGACGTTAGAAGTATAAAATGCCGTAAATTATAAAGGGAAGCCGTAGACTGGCTTCCCTTATTTATTGTAGAAAATTATACTTTGCTGCAATAGAGGATGGACTAGAATTTAGCTACGAACCGCACATTCAGCCGCCGGCCCGTCAGGTAGTTAGGTACGGCGTAGGTCACGCTGTTCACATCGCGCACATAATTGTAGGACACCCAGTTCTTGGCATCTATCAGATTGAGCACTTCCAGGCCCACCCACAGGCTCTCCAGCCCCATCTTGCGGCGCTTCACCACATCGCTCTCTACTACAATCACTTTAGAGAAACCTATATCGATGCGCTTGTAGGAGCGGCCATCAAAAGCATTTCGGTACTCCGGCTGGCGCGGCGGGCCAAACGGCAGACCGCTGCCGTACACCAGGTTCAGGTACATGCGCACTGTTGGGTTGTCGGGCAAGTGGTCCTGGAAGAAGACGCCCACGTTCAGCAGTTGATCTGTTGGCCTGCGTATAAAGCCTTGCGCTTCCATACCTATCCGCTCGCCCTGTGCATTATAAACGGATATCGAGTCCCCCTCCACCTTCTCCTTCGTTGATAATATTCCAAGACTCAGCCACGACTCCGCGCCAGGAATGAACTCCCCGTTAACACGCACATCGAACCCGGCAGCATAAGCTTTTGCATTGTTTTTGGCGTAATAGCGCAGGCGCACGTTGTCCAGGTCGTAGGGGACCACGTTGGTCATCCATTTATAGTAGGCCTCCGAAGTTAATTTAAAGTCACGGCCCCAGGCCTGGAACAGGTAATCGCTCCCCACAATGGCATGTATGGCTCGCTGTGCCTTCAGCTCCGGGTTCAGCACACCGTTAAAATCCCTTAGCTCACGGTAAAAAGGGGGTTGGAAGTATAAACCAAGGGCCGTCTTAAAGGACAGGTTCGGGTTATGGCGTGTAATGAACGCGTACTGCACGCGCGGCGAAATGTTCAGCTCCCCGTTATAGTCCCAGTAAGTGGCGCGCAGGCCGTACGTAATCGTCTTGAGCGAGTCCAGCTCAAAGGTATGCTGCAGGTAGCCGCTGTAGCGCAGGGTGTTCAGGTTGAGTTGGGAGCTGAGGTAATAATTCTGCGTTACATAATCAGCAGAATCGGAAAAGCCATACTCCTGCAGTTGGTCCTCTATGTTTTCGGACCCAACCTTAGCCCCGAACTGTAGGTTGCTGCGCTGGCTGATGTGCCAGGTGTTACGTAGTTCCGCGGCCAGCATGCGCGCCAGCAAGGCATTGCGGGCATGGCTGAAGGTGCTGCCTACGCCCCGCTCCTGCTGGCAATCGCCTATGCCGTCTCCGTTATTGTCCACGTCGCACAGGCGGTAACCAGCCTCCACATCCCGGAACTCCCGCTCCCGCGAGTGCACACCCGAAAGTATAAACTCTGAAGTATAGAACTGGCTGAAGCGGTGCGTAAGGTTGAGCCCCGCCTGGTAGGTGGCATACTCCATCCGCTCCTGCCCTTCAAAACCGATGAAGAGGCGAAGCGGCGTATTGCGCGTGCCAAACGTGGTAACCTGGGACTCCGGTTCCACTCTGAAATCATTTCTGGCATAGCTGGTAAGAATACCCAGGGTGGTGCGGCCGCGGTCGAGCGAGTCTTTTGTCAGGTCGATGTGCACGTAGGCCTGCGCATCGGTGAAGACGGGGTTATACTTTCCATCCGTCTGCAGCCCCTGTAGAATGTATTGGCCGTTTTTGTGGCGCGCGCCAAACAGGTAGGATACCTTCTTGTTCTTAGAGGCTGATTCCAGGTGCAGGGTGCCACCCGTAAGCCCACCGCTTACGGAAGCAGCAAATTCCGTGGGCTGTTTATACTTGATGTTGAGCACTGACGAGAGCTTATCGCCATACCTGGGCTGCCAACCTCCCGAGGAAAACTGGATATCCCCTACCAGGTCAGGGTTCACAAAGGAGAGCCCCTCCTGCTGTGCCGAGGAAATCAGGAAAGGGCGGTAAATTTCGATATTGTTGACGTAGACGAGGTTCTCGTCGTAGTTGCCACCGCGCACGGAGTAGGTGCTGGAAAGCTCATTGTTGCTCGATACACCAGGCAGCGTGACCAGCACTTTGTTAAAATCACCGAAGGCAGAAGGCAGGTTGCTGACATCCCGCGGGTCCAGGGTCGTCACACTTACCTGTTCCCGGGCGTCATCCTGCTTGCCGCGCACATCCACCGTCTGCAGCTGCTTCGGGTCCGGGTCAAGTATAAATTCCAGTGTTTTTGTCTCATCGGGCAGCAGCTGCAGCGTTTGCTCCTGCTCTTTGTAGCCCAGGTAGCGCACCAGCAGCACCAGCTCGCGCTGGGCCGGAACAGCAAGTATAAATTCTCCCGCAGCATTGGTTCGCGTGCCTATGGAGGTGCCTTTCACAGCCACCGTGGCCATCTCCAGCGGCTCCTGCTGCCGGTTCAGTACCTTGCCGGCCAGCTTGGCCTGCTGTGCAGAAACACCTATGGGCAAAAGTATGAGCAACCACACCGATAGATATCTCAGCATCAGGAGCGCGGGTTTTTATTTAGTTGATTTTAGATCAGCGATCGTCTGGATAGGATCTGCGGAAGAGAAGACAAAACTACCCGCTACCAGCACGTCGGCCCCTTTCTCGAGCAGCAATGGTGCGTTGTCCTGGTTCACGCCTCCGTCAATCTCAATCATGGCCTGCGAGTTGCGCTGGATGATCAGGTTCTTCATCGCCTCAATTTTGCGGTACGTATTTTCGATGAATTTCTGTCCACCAAACCCCGGGTTCACCGACATCAGGCACACCAGGTCTACATCCGCAATCACATCCTCCAGCAAATGCACCGAGGTATGCGGGTTTAGGGCTACACCCGCCTTGGCGCCTGTTGCTTTTATCTGCTGCATGGTGCGGTGCAGGTGGTGGCAGGCCTCCAGGTGCACCGAAATGGTATCAGCGCCTGCCTCCCTGAAGCGCTCAATGTACAGCTCCGGCTCCACGGTCATCAGGTGCACGTCCATTGGCTTCTGGGCGTGGCGCCCGATGGCATCCATCACTGGAAAGCCAAAGGATATATTGGGCACAAAACGGCCGTCCATGATGTCGATGTGCAGCCAGTCGGCCTGGCTTTTGTTCAGCATCTCCACCTCCGACTGCAGGTTAGCAAAGTCAGAGGCTAATACGGAAGGAGCGATGATTGGTCTCATACCTGCAAAGGTAAAGTTTAATGATGAAGCAAAATGATGATTTATACGCTGAAAGCCAAACTACAGCTTCACGAACCGAAGCGTAGCCACTTTATGGCCAGAACGGATGCGGCACAGGTATAAACCGCTACGCATTGTTTGTGGCTCTAGTTGTAGAGGCTGCTCCGCCTGTGCCTGCATTATACTTTGGCGATACACCTGCTTGCCCGTCGCGTCCAGTACCTGCACCTCCACCTGCTGCTTTAGCCACGCCTGCCCCAGGTAAAGTATAACCGGCTCCCGGCTGACCGGGTTTGTAATGTATAATGCCTCCCCGGTAGCAAGGCCAGGTACCGCTGTAACGGTGCGGCTGTAGCCAGGGATGCCGTAGCCGATGTTATTGTCGGGGTTTTCGGTGTTACTGCCGCTGTTGCGGAGCATCTCTATCACTTCTAAATTGGTTTTAAACGGATTTGCCTGCCACAGGCTCGCTGCAAAACCGGCCATGATCGGTCCGGCAAAGGAGGTGCCGTTCCCCTTCGCCAAAGTGCCGTTCGGAAGTATAAAGTACGCCCCCTGCCCCAGCGCCACCACATCGGGCTTTATGCGGCCATCGGCAGTCGGACCAAAAGAACTAAAAGTTGCCTTCACGCCCAGCGAGTCTACAGCGCCCACTGTCAGCACTGAATCGGCATCGGCGGGGGCAGACACGAAGCGCCAGTTTTTATTGCCTTCGTTTCCGGCGCTTATCACCACCAGCATACCCGTGGCAGCGGCCAGGTCGGCTGCCCTAGTCACCAGCGATGTATTGCCGTCCATATCCTGGTAAGTATAGCTTTGGGAAGGCGCATCGAATAACGTATAGCCAAGGGAGGAGTTGATCACGTCGGCCCCGGCGCTGTCGGCATACTCGGCGGCCAGCAGCCAGTTTATCTCTTCGATATTGTGCTCAGAGGCGGCATCCTCCGTACGCAGCAGCAGGTAGTTGGCGCCATAGGCCGTGCCGATCATTGTTCCGGGAGCGTAGGCAGCCATGGTAGAAAGAACTGCCGTGCCGTGTGCGTCCGCCACCAGCGCGTTGGCTTGCTTTTGCACAAAATCAAAGGAGCCTTTCAGCTGATTGTTCTCAAATAGGTGGGCGAAAGCGGGTAAGTTATCTACCGCCGGAAAACCCGCATCGAACACGGCTATGGTCATACCCGCGCCGCTGTAGCCGTCCAGGTGCAGTTGGTCAGCCCCCAGCATGTCCGCCTGGTGATAGGCTAATCCATAGTCATCAGCCTCAGGAGTGGGCAAGTATGCGGCAGCTGCAACAGACACAGCTTTTATGCTTTGTCCTTCCTGTTGCAGAAACATTCCGGCTGTTGAAAGCCTGTTTAAGGTTCGGGTGCTTTTTACAAATGGCAGTTCCTCGAGTTGCTGCAGTTCCTCCTCAGAGCATTGCACCACCGCCGCATTAAACCAGCGCGAAGTGTACCAAACCGTTACGCCTGCCGCTTTCAGGCCGGATACGTAGGCTGGGTTGACGGGAAGGTCGCGAGAAACCAGAGAAATATTTTGCCGCTTGCGCCGCTGCAGGGCTTTGGGGGACAAGTATTCCAGCGGCTCGGAAAGGGAGAATGGGCTGCCGTTTTTATCGGTAAAGTATACTAAACGCTTCTGCTCCTCTTCGTCTGTGTTGCCTGTATCCTGTGCCCAAACAGGCAGGAGCGGCAGCAGGCAGATAAAGAGGAGCAGCGAGCGCATAGCTTATTCTTTTCCGTGAGAGATCAATTTTTCGTGACGCTCGTGGCCGTGGATTTTGTAGCCCTCTCCAAACGGACATTCCTTCGATTCTGTATCCCTACAGTAAACTATCCTATTAAAAAGACGGTAAATAGCACCAACTCCTTTTGAGTAAACCTCTTTACGTTCATCTAAAGTAGAAAGATCCTCAGTAGGTTCCCCTTGTATCACTGTAACCGTACTATCATAGGTAACACCATTTACTGTAAAACTTTCCCCAAGTTTGTCGAAAGTATATGGTTCTTTTTCTGAAGAAGAATTAACACGATCATTGTAAGCATCACCTGCCCATATCTTACCTTCTTTAACAGGAAAGACCATTTTGACATACTTCGTGTTATTCTTTGTTAGGATAACATGTAAGTCTGTCTTTACCACTGTCATCACAGAATCATCCACCCACGGGGTATTCTCATTAGCACGCACAGAGCGGATGATCTTATAGTTGAGCGTGTTGGTTTGGTCGTAGAAAGTCGTGTCTACGCGCTCACGTAGCTGGAAACGAGTAGTATCGCCTACGTCGCTCATATATCGGATATCGATCACGTCATAAATGCGCCAGTCGCCCACTTCCAGCGGATAGTAGTCGTAGCCCATTACTTTTGGGTCCGGGTCTTTATACTTATCCTCGCAGGCGGCAACAAGACCAGCCAGAACAACCAAAAGCAACAAAGCTCTACTCATTATTGCAACACGTTCAGGTTAAATTCAGAGTTATAGTTCGACTCGATCCAGCCGCCGCCCACTACATCGTTTCCTTCGTAGAAAACAGCCGCCTGGCCCGGGGCAATGGCATGCACGCCGCTCAGGAAATGTACCTTCATCTTATCCCCCACTTGCTCAATAATGGCCTCTGTGCCCGGATCGTTGTAGCGCACTTTGGTAACCGTCGGGATAGGTTGCCCGATCAGGTGCTCATACTTAGACATGTTCAGCTTACCCACCGTCATGGCGTTTTTGGCCAATTCGTCGTAGTTGCCCAGTACCACGCGGTTACTATCCTTCTCGATGCGTGTAACGTAGGCCGGGAAACCTAAGGCAATACCCAGGCCCTTGCGCTGTCCAATGGTATAGAACGGATACCCCTCGTGTGTTCCCACCACGGTACCATCCTCCAGCACAAACTCGCCGCCTGCCACGCGCTCCTCCAAACCTTCCACTCGGCGCTTTAAAAAGCCACGGTAATCGTTGTCAGGAATAAAGCAGATCTCGTAAGACTCCGGCTTGTTCACCAGTTCGGTGAAGCCACGCTCACGCGCCATCTCACGTATCTCGGTCTTATGCAGTTTTCCCAACGGGAAAATGGTGCGGCTCAAGCTTTCCTGCGAAATACCCCATAGCGCATACGATTGATCCTTGCTTTCGTCGAGGCCCTTGGAAATTACGTACCGCCCGTTTTCCTGGCGCAGGTTAGCGTAATGTCCCGTTGCGATAAACTCACAGCCTAACTGGTCGGCACGACGCAGCAGGGCATCCCATTTAATATGTGTATTGCATAGCACGCACGGGTTCGGCGTGCGGCCAGCCAGGTACTCATCCGTGAAATGATTGATTACAAAGTCCCCAAACTCCTCGCGGATATCTATGATATAATGCGGGAAACCAAGTTGAACAGCAATGTTACGGGCATCATTGATGGAATCGAGCGAACAGCAGCCTGTTTCCTTTTTGCTGGCGCCGCTGGAGGCGTAATCCCAGGTCTTCATGGTCATCCCCACTACCTCGTAGCCTTGCTCGTGCAGCATCACGGCTGCCACCGAACTGTCGATACCGCCGCTCATCGCCACTAATACCCTTCCTTTTGTACTCATCTATTTAAAAAGTGTATGTCGATTTAAAAATTTCGCTATTTGATACAAATATAGCAACAACAAAACAGTTATAAAGATTCAGGTTCTAATTTCTGCTGTGGCCAAGGGCCTAAAGTATAAATAGGGCCGGAAAAAAGCGAAAAAGGTTGGCGGTAACGGAAAATCGAGCTTACTTTGAATCGCAGAAAATTATGTCTTAAACGAGTAAAAACATAAAGTATAAATTACTATGGGCCTACGTACCTCTGTGATAGTAAACGGAATAAACAACCTGAGCGATGCCCGCTACTGTGCTGGCATGGGTGTGGATATCATCGGTTTCAACCTGAAACTGGATGACCCGGAGCGTGTACAACCTCAGACCCTGAAGGAAATAATGGGATGGGTGGCTGGCGTGCAAACCGTAGGCGAATTCCTCCGCGCAAGGCCAGACGTGATCAATGAGATGGCCGAGGAGTTTAAACTGGACCTTATTCAGCTGGACGTACCCTACCTGATCGACGAGATCGAAGAGATCAACCGCCCCGTGATTCAGAAGGTGTTTATCAATAAGGACACCGTGCAGAGTGAGCTTCTGGAGATGATGGAGCTTTATACCCCTTTCGTTCACTCGTTCATTATCTTTTCCGACGACTTCGACACGATTGACGAGACCAACTCCCGTTTCCTGGCTGACCTCTCAGCGAAGTTTAAAGTATACATTGGCTTCGGCATCGACAAAGCCAATATTAATGGCGTACTGAAAACCGTTAAACCCACTGGAATCGGCCTGACAGGAGGACATGAAATTAAGCCCGGCCTTAAAGACTTTGACGAGCTAGCCGATATTTTCGAGGAAATAGAGGAAAGTTAGGGAGTTAGAGAGTTAGAGAGATGGGGAGTTAGAGAGTTTAGGAGTTAAATTTTCACTATACTATACTTTTCTCTCCTGGGAAAACGCACAAAATAGATCGGCCTGACGAATTTATACTTCGTCAGGCCGATTCGCTTATGCATACCGAAAGGGTTAGCTGTACTTCATATTTACCTGCTCTCCTATACTTCCCAAACTCTTTAACTCTCTAACTCCTAAACTCTCTAACTCTTAGTCTCCCCAACTCTCTAACTCCCTAGCTTTCTACCTCACCCTATACTGCAGGTATTTTATTTTGATGCCCTCGGCCAGGTAGCGCTTTTCATAGGTGGTATAGATGCCCATGGTATGCTCCAGCAGGTCTGAGTTATAGAGGTCGGAAGTATGAATCAGGCCTTCCACCTGCCGCTCCTGCAGCACCTCCAGGGTATACTCATAAAGTGGGCCATTATCGGTTTTCAGATGGATAACGCCGCCGGGCTTTACGATATGCTCATACAGGTCCAGGAAGCGCGGGGACGTGAGGCGGCGCTTAATGTCGCGGTCGCGGGGGCGTGGGTCCGGAAACGTGATCCAGATCTCATCCACCTCATTCTCGGCAAAGTTCTCGGTGATGTTCTCAATAAAGGTCCTTAGAAAGGTTACGTTCTCCAGTTCCTCCTCCTCTGCCAGGGTGCTTCCCTTCCACAGGCGCGCGCCTTTTATGTCTGAGCCAATGAAGTTTTTCTCCGGAAACAGCCGCGCCATCCCAACACTATACTCCCCACGGCCACAACCTACCTCTAACACAATCGGGTTATCGTTCTCAAAATGCTGCTCCCGCCATTTACCAACTAACTGGCCGTAAAGCTCATCACCCGGTTCAATTACATTCTCGCGTTCCGCAATCGCGGCAAACTTTGCTAATTTAGATCTTCCCATTCCTATAGTTCTTCAATCTCTGCCACCACAAAGGTACTACCTCCGATAAAAATAACCTCATCCGGGGCTGCATTTGCCCTGGCTGCCGCTATGGCCTCCGCCACCGTATGGAAAGCCTTTCCTTTTAAACCCACGCCTTCAGCCTTTTGCTGAAGCTGCATTACCGGCAGCGCCCTGGGGATATTGGCCTGGCAGAAGTAGTAGTTATACTTCGGGGGCAGCAGCTGCAGGATCTTTGTCACATCCTTATCATTCACCGCACCAAACACCATATGCACCTGTTTTGGCCGCAGTTGCTCCAGCCCCTGCAGTATCTGCCGGATGCCGTCCTCGTTGTGGCCCGTATCACAGATGGTGAGCGGCACCTGCTGCAGCACCTGCCAGCGCCCCTTCAGGCCAGTTATACTTTTGGTGTTAGCAAGTCCGCGTTGTATAGCCGCCTCAGGTATAACGTAGCCTTTCAGATCCTGCAGCACCTGCAGCACCTGCAATACGCCCGGCAGATTATACTTCTGGTAGCCGCCGGCCAGGTCCAGTACCAGGTCCTGCAAGTATAACTCACCCTCGCCGGTTACCTGGAACACCTGCCGCTGCAGCGTGCTTTCTGTTTGCTCTAGCTCGAAGCGATCCTGGGCAAAGTATAAAGGCGCCTCCACCTCCGCAGCTTTCTCCATGAACACCTCCTCCGCCTCCGGCTGCCGCATGCTTATCACGGCAGGCACCTTAGCCTTGATGATGCCGGCTTTCTCGGCGGCAATGGCCGCAATGGTGTCGCCCAGCATACTCTGATGGTCAAAGCTGATGTTGGTGATGAGCGAAACGTCGGGCGTGATGATGTTGGTGGAATCGAGCCGTCCGCCTAAACCCACCTCTATTACCGCCACATCCACCTGCTCCTCGGCAAAATACTTAAAAGCCAGCGCCACCGTCATCTCAAAGAAAGACGGTTTTATACTTTCAAAAAGCTGCTTGTGCTCCTCTACAAAGCAGATGAGGTATTCCTGCGGGAGCTCCTGCCCGTTCACGCGAACACGCTCGGTAAAAGATTTGAGGTGTGGCGAAGTATAAAGCCCGGTTTTATAACCAGCTTCCTGGAGAACCGCCGCCAGCATATGGGAACTGCTGCCCTTGCCGTTGGTGCCCGCCACGTGTATGCTTTTAAACTGGTGCTGCGGCTGCCCCAGCGCATCGCAGAGCGCTATAATATTGTCGAGGCTCTTCCTAAAAGCAGCATTGCCGATGCGGTGATACATCGGCAATTGCTGGTATAAATAATCAAGACACTCTTGATAGGTCATCAAAAGAAAGTATAAAATTAGCGGGACGTGATTCTGAAGGTCACCTCGCCTGTGTAATTAACTGTCGTAGCACCTGTGCCCGTGCGGCTAAACGTGGTCTTATACAGCTGGTCCCGGTACCACTTCTCCACCTGCGGCGATACCGTGCTTTCGATTCGCTCCACGTTGATAAGATTACCGTCCGAATCAATCTTAATCCTGAAACGGATAATGCCGGTTTCGTTGGTATAAGGGTCGCGCTTGGGCTCAATGTCGTAGCGCCAGCCTGGCATGTTAAGCGAACCGCCTGCGCCGCCGCCTGCCTTGCCATAGAGGGCTTTGGCATTCACGTCTCCCGCAGGGTCGCCTTTGTCGCCCACTTTACCGGTGTCATCGCCGTTGTTGTTGCCAGTGGCAGCATCGGAAGAACCGTTTTTACCCGTGCCGGTGCTGTTGGTAGGCTGGCCAGGGTAAAGCGATTTTGGCTTCTCCGGCTCCTTCTTCACCACTTCCTCTTTCGGCGGCTCCGGTTTTGGCTCCGGTTTTTTTACCTCCTCCTTTTTAGGCTGTGGCTTCGGCACCGGCTTTACCTCTTCTTTCACCGAAACGGGCTCCGGAGCAGTGGTAGTAGTTACTTTAGGTGTCTCCACGGGTTGTGCCGGAGGCGTTGGCTGCGGCGTTGGCTCAGGCTGTGGTTCCGGCTTAGGGTCTGGCTGCGTAGGCGCAGGCTTACTGTCCTCCACTTTCTTCGACTCGTTCGGGGTGGCCCTGGTTTGCACATCGCCGCTGCCTACGTTATCCATGCCAAAGTTAAGCTCAATACCCATTTCCGGTGCGGGTGGGTCTGGCGCACGCCATGCCAGCATATAAATCAGAAAAAGAAGTATAAGCACATGCACCCCGATGCTGACACCAGCGGCGATGCGTTTATTTTTCTCTTCTTCCTTGGTAAGGGCAATTGCCATAGTATACGTTCTTATTCAGTTGGCACGGTGGCCAGCGTTACACTTGCATTCAGGTTTTTGGCTATACCAGCCACCTTTACCAGGTGCTCTACCGGCACGCTCTTGTCTACGTGTAACACCACGGCCCCCTTCTCTGTTCCCCCCTCTTGCAGCAGGGCGGTGAGTTGCGGCTCGATCTCTTCCAGCGCGATCGGCTTCTCGTTTAGGTAATACTCCAGATCCTCCGTAATGGTCACGCTGATCTTTTGCATGACAATATCGGAAGCCTGGCTGGAAGGCAAGCTAACCGGTAGCCCTGACGGCGTAACGAAACTTGAAGTCAGCATGAAGAAAATCAGCAACAGGAAGATGATGTCCGTCATCGACGACATGCTGAAATCTGCGTTAATCCTGTTTTTGGAGCGAAAATTCATTCTTAAAGCTGTGGTTCTTGTAAAAGATCTAGGAACTCAATAGAAGAGTACTCCATGGCGTGCACAATGCTGTCGATTTTAGACACCAGGTAGTTGTATCCTACATAAGCCGGAAGACCAATAATCAAGCCAGTTGCCGTTGTCACCATAGCCTCATAGATACCACTCGACAGCAGCTTCGGGCTTACGGAACCCTCTGCCTGTGCAATAGCGATAAAGGCACCGATCATACCTGTTACTGTACCCAGGAAGCCCAGCATAGGGGCAGCACCGGCTACAGTGGCAAGGGCGGCAAGGTTCTTCTCCAACTTGCTGATTTCGATCTTACCTACGTTCTCGATAGAGGTCTCAATATTCTTGAGCGGGCTGCCAATACGGGACACCCCTTTAGAGATCATGCGCGATACAGGGGTATTGGTCTGGGCGCAAAGCATACGGGCACCGTTAATGTCTCCGGCCAGCACCATGCTCTTGATACGGTCGTTGAAACCTTCCGGGTTCTGGGCTGCTTTCTTCAGCGTCAGGTAGCGCTCTACAAAGATATAGATGCCCACCAGCGATAAAAGGGCAAGCGGAATCATGGCCCACCCGCCATTCATGGCCAAATCTAAAAGAGAAACAGATGTTTCTGCTGCAGCTTCAGCCCCCTCTGCCAGTGCTGCGGTTGTGTCGGCGTCAGCCGTTGTCGTGATTTGTAATAAGAGTGATGTCATGTTAATTGTTAAGTACCCAAAGTGTTTCTCCGAATTTCTTTCTGTAATTGTTCAGGGCCTCCTGCGCCTCCTCTGCCGTTTCGAAATCGGCCAGCGATACGCGGAACAGCCTGCTGCCTGGTTGCGGCAATAGTATATTCACCTCTTCGTGCCCCGCTTCCATTAATGTCTCCCGGTACTGCTCTGCATTTTCCAGTCGGGCATAGCCTCCAGAGATAATGTAAGAACGTCCGTCTTTCGTATAAATTATATGAGCCGGGGCGGCTTCCGCTGCCTCTTCGGCAGGAGCCGCTATATCCTCTACAAACTCCTCATCACCAAAGGATACCACCTCCGCACCTGAAGCTACACTTGTCCCCGTAGGTTCAAACTCATTCCCTTCCTGTGCCTGCCCTTCCTCCATAGCCGGGAGTAGCTGCGCGTAATATCCAGTGCGGTCTTCCTCGGTAAAAGGCACATAATCGGCAGTGTAACGGTCGGGTTCTGTCACCGCCGAAGTTGTGAACCCTGTAGAGGTAAGAGCTGCCATCGGGCTGAGGCTGCTCAGGTTGTAGTCGTCCTGCAGCGACAGGAAATAAATGGCAGACACCGACAAACCAGCCAGTGCTAATCCGGCGGCAAGGTTGTAAGCCCGCTTGATACGACGGCGCAGCGGCTGCTTCTCCTCTATCAACTCCTGCTGGCGCTCCTTGATCAGTGTCCGCAGCACGGCTGGCTCCTGCACCTTCACAGGCCGGGCAGACAGTTCCGGCAGGCCAAAGCTTTCCTCCAGCATGTTGTCTGTCTCAGTATGCTCAAACACCAGCCGGCGCTCGGCATTATACCTGAAGATGCCGATGTCACTCAGCTCGAAGCGCTTCTCCTGCTGCAGATGAGATTTTGCCTGGTGCACAAACTCCGCAACACGTTGCTGCGCCTCGTCTTTCGTGATGTGATTGTGATGCGCGATGGAACTGATCAGCAGCCCATCGTTGAGCACCAGCTTTTCGTTAAAGGCAATTTTCTTGGAAGGCGGCGAGAGCGTGTGCTTTACCGGATTTATTCGGGCAGGCACATACCGTGCAATCAACCCGCCAAAGTCCGGGATGATGACACAGTCGTGATCATAGAGCAGTGACTTGATGTGCTTCTCAACCATAAGCAATGTTTAGAATGAGTAAGTTACGCCTCCTATAAGATTTATACTTTTGTTCGGGTAATTTACGAAACGCTCGTACTTTTTCCCAAACAGGTTATTGGCCATCAGGAACACCGTAAAATTATTGGTGAACTTGTAGTCCGCCTTCAGGTTCAGGTCCACGATAGAATCTGTTTGTCGCAACTCGGTGGTTCCGTCCGCACGAGTGATACGGCCAAATGAATCCCCAATATAATAAAGTTCTGAATTAAAGAGAATCTTGTCATAGAAGTTGTAGGTGGCATAAACACTCGCCATCAGCTCCGGACGGTGGAAGGGCTGCTCCAAGCTGGCCATGTTATAGCTGTTATAATCAGCCTTTAAACCAAGGCGCACCTCATCCGAATAATTGAAGGAAGCCTCTCCATAAATATTGAAAACATTTGTCACCCCATCATCATACAGCAGCTCAAACTTAGATGGGTCAGCCACCGTGTTGTTGTAGAAGTACAGGTTGCGGAAATTCTGGTAAGCTACGCGGCCGTTCAGGTGTACGTAGTTTGCAATGTTGGCCTGAAAGCCACCATAAATTTCCAGCCCTTTGTTTACGTCGGCCACCTGCACGTTCGAGGCCAAATAAGGGTTTTCCTGCGTCAGATCGTATAAAGTTGTCCTTTCAAGGTCTCCCCCTATACCACCGTAAATCAACAGGTTACCTTTTATTGGCTCCAGCCCCACGCGTACCATCGGGTACACGTTCATCTGGCGGGCATCGTTCACCTCGTCTCCGGTATAGGCCACCCGCGCACCAATGGTCAGGCGCACCACCTCGAACTGGCGCTCATAAGCAGCCGTCAGTTTAAACAGCCCGCGGCTCACATCAGTCGAGTCTTTGTGCGACAACACCGACAGGTCGGCATCCACCTTGAAAGCAGAAACGTCATCAATGCCATACTCGCTGCGGAAGTCCACGGCAAAGTTGCTTTCGTTCATCTCATATGCATCGTTGATATAGCGGAAGCGGGCGTTGGTTCTGTACAGGAAGGGTGCATTGGAGTTATGGTTATGGAAAAAGCCCTGCGCATGGATGCGGTTGAATACCTGCTTGATGGTATCGCGCTCCACTTCCACGCCTTCTACCGGCTCATACCCATAGAAGTAATGCTTCTCCCGGCCATACTTCAGGTCACCGCCGATCGTCAGGCCCTGCAGGTAGCGCTCGCCGTGCAGCCCGATATCAGACTGAGAAACGGCCGAGTTAGCTTTATCTACTGGTCCGCGCGATGAAGAAATATGGCTCACGTTGGCGCCGATGCTGGCGTCCTTGCTACGCTTGTTTTGGAAGTAGCCTTTCAGGTATAAGGTGCCGTAGTTGCCCAGGCCAGCCTTCAGGTAATTCCCATACAGTTTTGTCAGCTCGTCCTGTTTAATCGTCAACACCTTCAGCTGCAGATCCACGTCCTGGTCTGGCAGGCGGTAATCCGAGAAACGGTAACGTACGTTGCGGTCAGCTATCTCCGGCGGGTTGATGCGGAACTTTTCATAGTTACGGGCAGCCTGCGGCAACTCGATCACGCGGTTCTTCTCCACCACAACCTCGGCGTCCTCCAACTTACCGCCTTCAGACCACCCCTGGGTCTGCGCCTGCGCCGTATTCAGGTAGCTGTACCCTACGCTCAGCACAATGGCAAGTGATGCTAATCTTACTTTATTTTTCATGGTGATGCTTCTCTTCTAAATACCAAATTCTGATTAGTTCTGCTGGCCCGTTGTATCAAGTGGCAGACTGGTGGTGTCCACCGGTTCCAGGATGATCGTGGTGTCGGCCTTCTGCTGCTTTTGCTGCTGCTGCAGGTTCTGCGGCTGCACCTGCTGCGCTTTGCCCCCATCCAGTTTCGCCAGTTTCTGCTTCGCCTCCGCCACAATCTCCTTATTCGGAGCATTCTCGATGATGGAGTTCAACGTGGCACGGGCCTGGAACATCTCGTTCTGGGCCACATACACATCAGAGATCAACAGGAAGGTTTTACCCAACCAGAAATCGTAGTTGCCATACTTGTTGCTGAACTCAAAGGCGTGGTCCAGCGCCTCCTTGTGTTTCTTTTGCTTGTAGAGCGTCTCGGAGATCAGGTAATGCGCCTCTGCCCCGTGGATGTCGCTGGCAGAAGCAGTTGTCTCGCGCAGCTCCGTGAGCGCCTGCGCCATGTTACCCTGTGCCAGGGTGGCCTTCGCCTTAAACAAAAGCGCCGAGTTATAGGCATTCAGGGAGGCATTGCCCTGGCTAATAAGCTCACCGGCCACGCGCTTGGTAGCGGCGTAGTCGTTGGTACGGTAATAGCTTTGCATCAGGCCAAGCAGCGCCGTCTGCTGCTCCTTGCGGTTAGTGGCCAGGTCGCGCAGGCGGCTATAGTATTTAATCGCCTCCGGATAGTTCTGCACCTCAAACTCCAGATCGGCCACGCGCTGGATAGCGCGGTTTACGAATTCTGAGCGGTTCTCCTGCACTACCTGCTTCATTACCTTCACGCCTTCCTGCTTTCTTTCACTGCGCAGGTACGAGTCGGCCAGGTAATAACGGGCATCAGGCGCAAACTTGCTCTTCGCGTATGATTTTAGATAATTCTCCAGTTTAGCGGCGGCCTCTTTATAGTTCTGGTTAAAGTATAAAGTCTTGGCAGCCTCAAATTCTATACTTTCCAACGCGTCGCTCTCCGGGTTAGCAGACTTATACCTGTCTACATACTTATCGAACTCGCTGCTGCGGTTCTCCTGGCCCAGTACCTCCTGCAGGCTGTACAGCGCACCGCTGGCTACTTTCGAATCCGGGAACTCGTCGAGCACACGCTGTTGGTCAGCTATGGCCAGGTCATTGCGACGCAGGTTAGAATATGCAAGGCCTCGTTTCTGCAGCGCGTTCGGAACCAGCCTGCTATCCGGCATTTCGTTGATCAGCCTGGTAAAGCCTTGCACCGCCGCCTGGTAATTACCCGACTCGAAATCGATTACGGCGTACTGATACATCGCATCGTCGCGGAAGCGGGAAGTCTTGTAGTTGTTCAGCAGGTCGAGCAGCGCATCCTTGGCTCGCTCGTTCTGATTCAGAATACTCAGCACCACACCCTTCTGGAACATGGCATAGTCACGATCCGGGGAGCTGCTGCCGATAACGCGCTCGTACAATCGCAGCGCCTCGTTGTAATTCTTGTTTACATAGTAGGTGTCGGCCAGGCGAACCGTGGCGTCGTTGTAGTTCGGGTTGCTCGGCTGCACGTTGTCCAGGTATGCCTTAAAGTGCGTCAGGGCTTTTTCGTACTCCTTGGTGTTGAAGTACGCGTAGCCAATACCGTAGCGCGACTTGATGTAATAATCAGCCTTGGTGTTGGGCGCGGTGCGGAACACAGCGGCATAGCTGTTGATGGCATCGTTGTAGCGCTGCCCAATGGAGTATGCCTCCCCTTTCACGAAGTGGCTGGCAGAGGTCACCTCTTTGTCGTAAGGGTACTGCAGCGATTTATCGAGCATGGCCACCGCCTGCGGAAACTTGCTGTCGTTGAACAGGTTTACGCCGTGGAAGTAGGTTACACGCTGATAGGTCTGCAGAATGCGCCAGCTCTTCTTGTCCATCGCCTCGATATGACGTATGGCAGCGGCATAGTCGTTGGAGCCGAAGTATGACTCGCTCAGCAGGCGGTCTGCCTCCTCTGCCTCCTCAGACTTAGGATACTTGGCAGAGAAATCAGAAAGCGAGTTAATTACCTCACGGAAGTTGCCAAGATCGAAATTCACCTGCGCATACTTCAGCGTGGCCGCCTCGGTTACGGCCTTGTCATGGTCGTTTTTGCGTGCCTGGTCGAAGGCGGTGAGGGCAAACTGTTTGTTATTCTCCTTCAGGTAGCTCAGGCCCAGGTAATAAGCTGCGTTCTGGCCAAGCGAATCCTTTTTGAGCGCCACCGGCTTAAAGTTGGCAATGGCGTTCTTATAGTTATTGTTCTTATAATCGGTGAAAGCGATCTTATACTGTATCACCGGCTCCAGGGAGCGCTTGCCTTTGGCGTACTCGCTGAAGTATTTTTCGGCAGTCGCGTACTCGCCACGCTGGTAGTAGGCATCGCCCACCAACAGGGCAATCTCGTCGCGCTGCTGCACCTCCGGTTTTTTGGCCAGGGCCGCTTCACCATACCGGATCACCTCAAAAATGTCCTTCTCCTTGTAGAGGATCTCAGTCACCATGTAAGGCACGATGCGGGCGTAAGCCTCATTCTTCTCGGCGATCTTCAGATCCTCTTTGGCAGCGGCGTAATCGCCCTTGCGGTACGAGATGTAGCCGGCGTAATAGTTAGAGGCATAGGCAAAGCGGTGGTCATCCTCCCGGAAACCGGTTGTTTTGTTCTTGTCGAACCAGATTTTGGCGTTATCGAAATCCTTGGTTGCGAAATACGAGTAGCCTAGCTTAAACTCCAGCTCCTTGTTCTGCTTTATACTTAACAGGTGCGTTGGTGCATCTTTCAGCAGCTCCACCGCTTTCTTGTAATCCTTCTGCTCAAAGTAGTACAGGCCCAGCTCATAGTTGGCTAGTGCCGTCTTCGGGTGCGTCGGGTATTTGCGGGCAAAGTTGAGCACCAGCTGTTCGGCATCGGGGTGCAGCAGGTACAGGCCGCTCAGGGCATAGTAATACTGCGCATCGGCGGTTTTGGCGTCGTTGCCGATTAATTCGATATACTTCTTAAAGGCCTCCTGCGCCGCCCCATACTTGGCACGGTCAAAAAGCTCTACCCCTTCATGAAAGTATCGCTCCTCGGAGGTGAAAGCCTGCGTGTGCTGCGCCACCACCACATGGGAGCCGCCTGTCAGTACCGAAGCAAGTGCTATTTTGTAAGCTATCTTCATATTTCCCTGTTCGCCCCAGAGGGGCACGTCGTTTTATTCTGATTAAAGGAGAAAGTATAACACGGCTTTGTATTACCGCTGCCCATACTACCTCACTCAAAGTTACTAATTTTTAGAAAGCCACAACGGCCTTTGCTGATTTTATAAGTATGACCCCGCAAAGTATAGCAAAACCTCTATAACAATGGCAGGAACCGCAAATTATTGTGCCTGTGGAAAAATAAAGCCTACAAGGCCAGCGCCCGCGGCACTGGGTGCAGCACCTTGAAAACCAGCTCGCGCAGAATATCGGCCTCGCTCATATCGCCGCCGGTGATACCCTTCACCTGCAGGTCGGCCACCCGGATAAAGTGGATGATATCGACGCAGCGTGGCAGCGGGTACACCCGCATGGCCTGCATGTAGTCCTTCACCTTCCAGGCCTGGTTGCCCAGGCTTTTCCTCAGGCCAGCCTCCGATTTGTCGGACTGTGTGTGCAGCGTCAGGATCTTGGTAAAGAAGGTGAAGAGCATCGTCAGGTTAGGGATGAGCGGGTTATTCTTAGGGTTGGCCTCGAAGTAATGGATGATGCGGTTGGCTTTCAGCGCGTCGCGGGCTATAAGAGCCGCCTGCAGCTCAAAAATATTGTACTCCTTGCTGATGCCCACGTTCTCCTGTACCAGCCCTTCATCCACGGTGGCACCCGGCTTCAGGTTAATCAGCAGCTTGTCGATCTCGTTGGCCAGCCGGGAGAGGTCGGAGCCGATGTACTCGCTCAATAGCTGCACCGCCGGCTGCGTGGCCTTCATCCCCTTGCCTTTGAGGTAGCCGTTAATCCAGGCGGGCACCTGGTTGTCGTACAGCTTCTTGGTGGTAAGCAGCACTGCATGCTTTTGCACCGCCTTGGCCAGCGACTTGCGCCCGTCCAGTGACTTGTGCTTGTAGCAGAAGACGAGGATGGTAGAAGGCAGCGGGTGCTGCAGGTAGGCTTCCAATTGCCTCATCCCCTCCTCTTTCTCGATATCCAGTATACTTTGTGCCTCCTTCACAATCACCACCGACCTGTCCGACATCATGGGGAAACGCTTGGCCTGCAGCAGCACCTGCGACACATCCACATCCTTGCCATAGAGCACCACCTGGTTAAAGCCCTTCTCGTGCTCCTGCAGCGCATGCTCCTCAATATAATCGGCAATAGAGTCGATGTAATAGGATTCCTCGCCCTGCAGAAAGTATACAGGGGCAAATTGCCGTTGCTTAAGTTGCTCTAAAATGCCTTCGGGTGTATGGGCCATGGTAGTGTGGGTGTAGCGGATGCGAAGCGGGGCATTTTATAGGTGCAGCCCCGTTCTTACAAATTTAAGGCATCCCCCCGAAACTCAAAGTATAAACCATGGAATATTGGAGCAGGTAAATGGAGAACTCAAATGCAGCAAGGCGTGTTTTATACCACACAGCCTTACGCCCCCGTTTAAGCAAGTATGGTGCAGGCTGGCTTATCTATACTTCCATGATATTTTCCCCTAAAAACGGCCGTTCTGCCGCGCGTAGCAGGAGGTTTGCAAAACGAGTAGCCCTTTGGTCGCTGCTGGTGCTGCTGCTGGTAAGCATGCTGTCGGCTGTCAGGCCCTACGCAGGTGTGGCACCGATCGTACTTAAAACCGAAGCGCTGCCTTTCTCGGCAAAAGAATTCTACGTGGTTAAAGTAGTGGATGAGCGGGCCAATAAAAAGGCTGTGGCCCACATCATTCCTGCCCCTGCGCCTGGTGCGGCGCCTGCCACGGCTGCTGTACCCGTAGACCTGCAGGGTGGCGGCTTGCAGGCCGTGCAGCAGTTCATCGCCAAAGGCATACCGGCAAATAAGAAACTACGCCCCATCATCATCACTTTAAAAGAATTTGAAGTAAAGGAAACACCGGCAGAGAATGGCCGCGTGCAGGGCCAGGCCGTTACGGCCATGAAGTTCGAGTTGCAGGACGAGGGCGAGATCATTCCTTTAACAGAGTATAAAGGCGGTATCCGCTACAACAGGCCCGCCAGCCAGGTAGAGGCCGTGGAGCCGGCGCTGCGCCAGTCGCTGACAGGGGCGCTGGCATACTTTAATAAGTGGATGGAGGAAAATGTAAGCACCAACCCACGCCTGGCCAAAAGTATAAAAGTAATCTTTTCGGACTATACGGCAGCCTCTGCGCCGGACACCGTCTTCTACTCGCCCTCCCGCCCGCTGAACTGGAACGATTTTACGGGCAGCCCCTCCAAGCCAAGCAAGTTTGCTGCGGCTGTTTTCCCAGGCTTTGCCTACGAGGGCCGCAGCGAGGTAGTAAATGGCGAACTGCACCTCTACCTCGACATGAAAGTATACGTGCTGCAAAGCTCCTCCTGGGTTAAGCCCGACTCGCGCAACGACTACAGCCTGAACCACGAGCAGAAGCATTTTGACCTGGTGAAGTTGGTGGCCGAGCGATTTAAAAAGAAAATCACGCCGGAGATCCTGTCGGTGGAGGACTTCAACAGCATCATCCAGTACCACTACATCGAGTCGTTCCGGGAAATGAACCAGCTACAGGACCAGTATGACGCCGAAACGCAGCACGGCCTGAACAAGGTAGTGCAGGAGCAGTGGAACAGGAAGATTGCGGAGGAGTTGGGGAGGTTGTAACGTGCTCGTGCATGAGGAGTTTGTAACGTGTTCGTGCAGCTGATGAACAAAGCGTAGCCGAAGTATAAAAGCTGCACCTTGTTCTCTGATGCTTTTTTATATCACACAATACTGTTTCTTCAATCGGTAACTATTGTTCCCGTCTCAAGGAACGCCCTTCTTACCAAAGAATCTGGCGGTATCATTCTGTAAAGTTTTCCTGTAGTATCCGCCCAAATTTTCTCTACAAGGTTAGGCTTGGGGTCTCCTTTTGGAAGTCGTAACAGATAATTGCCATTTTTGGCATAGCCCATCATAGAAGTGTCTATTACTACTCCATTACCCTTCAGAACTTTCAAATCTACTGTGAAGGTGTCAGTATAGTTTACACAGAATCCATGTAGAACACTCCAAGCTTTGTCTTCGAAGTAGTCTTCATGTAGTAACTTTGAATTAAACCGCACAAGCACCTTCTCGCCTTTATAAAGAGTCCCCGAGAACTGGAAGTTTTCACAGTCTTCTTCTAAATTCCTCTTTGATTCATTGCACCCTAAGCATAGAAGCAAAAAGAGAATCATAAAGTATAAAGGGCCTTTTTCCATTAATTTAAGTTACAGAGAACGGATGTATAGAAGGCGGTCAAGGCGTAGCCGAAGTTTGACTTATATGCCGTGTTAGCAACCGTTCTTTTACTCAATTTCAAGATAGTATTGAGGAGGTACAGGAGGCGCCCATTGTTCTATTTTAGCCTTTATCTTATTTGATTCAATTTCGTCCTTTACTAAACCACCGATGTTCAACTGCTTTGGGTCTATTAAGCTTCTCCCAACGAATACTCTGTTCCACCCTTCGCTCTCTAGTTTACTCCTAACTCCATGCACCCAGTCCTCCAGTTTTAGAATAAATCTTCCATCCTCAGACTTTAACCACTTCAAGTCATCCTTTATTTCCCTTAGCTCCTCAATGCAACTTTCAAAGAGTCCACTATCCCGGTGTTTTATTTCCCTGTTTATAAACTCCTTTAGTTGATTGAATGCTTGATTAGTATTAAGTTCAATCTTTAGAATCGGATTGTTTTCATATTCCTTGTCCATCTCAATTATTTCATCCACTAGCCAGTCCGAAAGAGACTTCTTGACTAATTCGACCGTGAACAGAATCGTATTTGATCTTATTGACTCTATTTCTTTATTCATCTGGTTGAAATTGTTGCTAACTATAGTATAAACCACAACATACGCATA
Organism: Pontibacter kalidii; assembly: GCF_026278245.1. NCBI lineage: Bacteria > Pseudomonadati > Bacteroidota > Cytophagia > Cytophagales > Hymenobacteraceae > Pontibacter > Pontibacter kalidii. The sequence continues at coordinate 1,832,535 of NZ_CP111079.1, forward strand.
TCTGCACTATGTATGGAGTAGTTTGGTGGTAATATAAAACTCTATTTTAATTTCTGCACCCTCTAATATAGTATAACTAAGATAATCCTCCTCCATTCCTTCACCCTTTACTCTCCAACCCCGCCCCAATCTGCCAACTCTTTTTTATCTTTGCCCTGAACAGATGAATTAGGTATAGATGAATCTTATTGAAGAACTGCGTTGGAGAGGCATGCTCCATGATTTCATGCCGGGTACAGAAGAACAATTAGCATCAGGCATGACGTCCGGCTACATCGGCTTCGACCCAACAGCCAAGTCCCTGCACATTGGCAACTTGGCCACCATTATGCTGCTGGTGCACCTGCAGCGCGCCGGCCACAAGCCTTTCGCCCTGGTAGGCGGCGCCACCGGTATGATCGGCGACCCGTCCGGTAAGTCAGCAGAACGCAACCTGCTGGACGAAGCGACCCTGCGCGAGAACCAGGAAGGCATCAAAAATCAACTGGAGAAGTTCCTGGACTTTAATTGCGGGGCCAACTCTGCCGAGATCGTGAACAACTACGATTGGTTTAAGGACTTTAGCTTCCTGGGTTTCCTGCGTGAGGTAGGCAAGCACATCACCGTGAACTACATGATGAGCAAGGATTCTGTGAAGAAGCGCATCAACGCCGATGAAGAAGGCGATCGCGCCGAGGGCCTCTCCTACACCGAGTTCGCTTACCAGCTCATTCAGGGCTACGACTTCTACCACCTCTATAAGAACAAAGGCCTGAAACTACAAATGGGTGCCTCCGACCAGTGGGGGAACATCACCACCGGCACCGAGCTGATCCGCCGCATGGATGGTGGCAAGGCTTATGCGTTGGTGGGCAAGCTGGTGACCAAATCGGATGGTACTAAATTCGGCAAGTCTGAGGGCGGAAACGTATGGCTCGACCCTACCCTGACCTCACCCTACAAGTTCTACCAGTTCTGGCTCAACCTGTCGGATGAGGAGGCGGAGAAGCTGATAAAGGTTTATACTTTATTGCCGCAGCAGGAGATCGAAAAGATAACAGAAGAGCACAAACTGGCCCCTCACATGCGTTTACTGCAGAAAGCCCTTGCTAAAGATGTTACAATTCGCGTGCATTCCGAAGAAGACTATCTGGCGGCTGTAGATGCCTCAGAAATTTTATTTGGAAAAGGCGATTTTGAGACTCTGAAAGGCCTGAAAGAGGATATTTTGCTCTCTGTGTTCGAGGGCGTGCCGCAGATACAAATAGCCCAGGCCGACTATGCCAGCGCTGCCAGTGTTACGGACCTGCTTTCGGAGCTGACAGGCGGGCAGGTGTTTGAGTCGAAGGGAGAAGCACGCCGCATGATCAAGAACGGAGGCGTGAGTGTTAACCGCCAGAAGGTGCAGAATGCCGACGAGGCCGTAAATTTCGAACTGCTACAGGGCAAATACCTGGTGGTGCAGAAAGGAAAGAAGAACTACTACCTGATAACGGTTAACTAACTGATTATCAATAGTTTTAAAACAAAAAAGGCGACCTACATAGGCCGCCTTTTTTGTTTTATTCAGTCTGTCTGAAAACTATTTCTTGTCAGCAGTGCTGTTTTTCATGTCCTGAACTTCCTTACGGATGTCCTGCGCCATGTTCTTCAGATCCTGCATGCCCTTACGTACGCGAGTACCAGCAGCTGCATTGCCTTTTTCGTAGAACTTTTCGAAGTCACCTTCCAGTGACATAACTAAGTCCTTTAGTTTGCTAAAGTTGTTGTTCATTAGAGCAATTGTTATAGTGAAACATTTAAATTTATAGCTCTAATATACACATTTGTTACAAACAAGCAAAGATTAGGGAATTTTAATATAAGCCTTTACGAGCCGTTAAGCCGTAACTGCCGGTGTAGCATACAGACCCTTGTCTAGCTTTTGTGCAATTTTCTCAAACGCATTGATCGTCTCTTCCACGTCGGCCAAGGAATGGGCGGCCGTTGGGATAAGGCGCAGCATGATTACATCTTTAGGCACAACCGGGTAAACAACGATAGAGCAGAAAATGCTGAAGTTCTCGCGCAGGTCCAGCGTCAGCTGTGTAGCGTCCGGAATCTGGCCGTTCAGGAACACAGGTGTTACCGGCGACTCCGTTGTACCAATGTTAAAGCCTTTTCCGCGCAGGCCGCTCTGCAGGGCGTGTACCACCTCCCACAGTTTGTCCTTCAGCTCCGGCTTAGAGCGCAGCAGCTCCAGGCGCTTCAGGGCACCCACCACCAATGGCATCGGCAATGACTTGGCAAAAATCTGCGAACGCATGTTGTAGCGCAGGTACTCTACCACCTGCTCGTTTGAGGCAACGAAGGCGCCGATGCTGGCCATAGACTTAGCGAATGTAGAGAAGTATACATCGATGCCGTCCTGCACACCCAGGTGCTCTCCTGTGCCGGCACCTGTGGCTCCCATGGTACCGAAGCCGTGGGCATCATCTACAAACAGGCGGAAGTTGAATTTCTCCTTCAGCGCCACAACCTCGCCCAACTTACCCAGGTTACCGGACATGCCGAAAACACCTTCCGTGATCACGAGAATAGCACCACCGGTATTTTCAGTCCAACGGGTTGCACGCTCCAGCTGCTTCTCCAGGCTTTCCATATCGTTATGGCCATACACAAAGCGTTTGCCCTGGTGCAGACGCACGCCATCGATAATACAGGCATGAGACTCGGCATCGTACACAATCACATCGTGGCGGTCAACCAACGCATCTATAATAGAGAGTACGCCCTGGTAGCCGAAGTTCAGAAGCATGGCATCTTCCTTCTTCACAAAGTCAGCCAGTTCAGACTCCAGCTGCTCGTGCAGGTTCGTGTTACCAGACATAATGCGCGCGCCCATTGGCGTCGCCATGCCCCACTCTGCAGCTGCTTCAGCATCAGCCTTACGTACCTCCGGGTGGTTAGCCAGCCCCAGGTAGTTGTTAAGGCTCCACGTTAGCACATCCTTTCCTCTGAACTTCATCCGCGGGGCGATTTCACCCTCTAGCTTAGGAAATGTGAAATAGCCATGCGCATAGTGTGAGTGGCTGCCTAACGGACCTCGGTTGGTCAACAACTTTTCGAATAAATCCACTTGTGTAATAATTAGGTTATCGGGATAATTTCTGATCTAATGGTCATAACTCCTTATCAGTCACAATAAGGTATAATGAAGCGCAAAGTTATGGTTTATTCATCTCATATACAATTGTTGCCCTATACTGTAATTCTCATTTTTAAAGCGTGCATTTTTAACTTTGGCCTCAAAAGCTTTTCTTTGATGTAAAATAAACCATAGCTCCTGCATGAGAAAGATCAATAAGATTCTGGTAGCCAACCGTGGTGAAATAGCTTTGCGCGTAATGCGAACAGCTAAAGAGATGGGGATCAAAACTGTAGCCGTTTACAGTGAAGCCGACCGTAACGCGCTGCACGTGCGCTTCGCAGACGAGGCCGTTTGTGTGGGCGGGCCTAAATCGAGCGAATCATACCTGCGCGGCGATGTGATCATACAGGTTTGCAAGGATCTTGGAGTAGATGCCATACACCCGGGTTACGGTTTTTTATCTGAGAACGCTGGATTCGCCAAAGCCGTTCAGGAGGCCGGGCTAATCTTTATTGGGCCATCTCCGGAGGCCATCGAGCTTATGGGCAGCAAGCTAGCGGCCAAGGCAGCTGTTGCCAAGTATGACATCCCAATGGTGCCAGGCACCGAGGAAGCCATCACCGATGTGGAGGAGGCAAAACAGATCGCTAGGCAGGTAGGCTTTCCTATCCTTATAAAAGCGAGTGCCGGTGGTGGTGGCAAGGGTATGCGTGTGGTGGAGAGCGCTGAGGTGTTTGAGGAGCAGATGCAGCTGGCGGTAAGCGAGGCAACATCTGCCTTCGGCGATGGCTCCGTGTTTATCGAAAAGTATATTGGCTCGCCGCGCCACATCGAGATTCAGGTGCTGGGCGATACGCACGGCAATATTGTGCACCTGTTTGAGCGGGAGTGTTCGATTCAGCGCCGTCACCAGAAGGTGATCGAGGAGGCGCCTTCGGCTATACTCACTCCTGCCCTGCGCGAGGAAATGGGCCGCAATGCCGTAAACGTGGCCAAGGCCTGCGACTATGTTGGCGCCGGTACGGTGGAGTTCCTGTTGGATGAAAACATGAACTTCTACTTCCTGGAAATGAATACCCGCCTGCAGGTGGAGCACCCGGTAACCGAGCAGATCACCGGCCTGGACCTGGTGAAGGAGCAAATCCTTATTGCAGAGGGCAATGCACTAAGTTTCCGACAGGATGACCTGAAAATAAACGGCCATGCACTCGAGCTGCGTGTTTATGCCGAAGACCCGGCTAATAATTTCCTGCCCGACATTGGCAAACTCGAGACCTACAGAAGGCCCCAGGGCCTTGGCGTGCGCGTGGATGACGGCTTTGAGCAAGGCATGGAAATCCCGATCTACTACGACCCTATGATCGCCAAGCTGGTGACGTTCGGAAAAGACAGGCAGGAGGCCATTGCCAAAATGCTGCGCGCTATTGCCGAGTACCAGATTACAGGCATCGAAACTACCCTGCCCTTCGGTACTTATGTGCTACAGCACGAGGCATTTGTCAGCGGCAACTTCGACACCAAATTCATCGAGCGTCACTTTAGCCCGGATGTGCTGGAAAGAAAACCAGACGAGGGAGCCGACGAGGTAGCAGCAGCCTTAGCAGCTGTATTGATGAACAAACAAAAGCCTGCCACGGCGGATGCCGTGGCCCTGACCTCTGAAAAACAGAACGCTAACTGGCGCAGAAACAGAACACGCTAAGCAGTTTTTCTAAAGTATAAATCCCCTGGAGCAGAAAGTTTATACTTCTACTCCAGGGGATTTGTCTTATATCCTTATCTGGCGCAGTTTTGCCGGCAGCGTACCTTTGGTTTTGCATGAGCCAAGGTTATACCGTTCTGTAATGTTGAATCTTTAATTAAGTTGGTTTGAAAGGTCAGGCTTAATACTTGGCCCATGCTTTATACTTGAGTTCAACTCCGCTGTTCCGGGCATCCTCTGCTGTGGTTCTCCAGATCCGATCCGCATGAGCCATACTTTATACTTGAGCTATGCTTTATACTTGCTGATCTAAACTACCCATTTAGCTGGCGCAAGCGTCCGCTTGTGCCTCTCATATTTTGCTCATACTTGGGCTATACTCGAATTGCTTCCGCTTCCCGCAACTGGAGGCAAGCTATCCTTTCTGGCAACCGTTCATCCACGGCTTTACTAAGTGGCTCGTTTCATCTTTGGGTTTTGCTCCCTCCAGGCCGGGAGGCCTCGTCCTTTGGCATCGCGCTGTCTACATTTCCTTTGCTCCTAACGTCGCAATGCCCTTGGCGGGCACCAGAAATCTAGAAGGCGCTCAACCCAAGGACTGGGAATCGTTCGATAGTCGCTGCTGACGAAGCCTCAGCCAAGTCCCCCTTGGAAGGGGGCAGGGGGATGTAAGCGTCTTCTGGACAAGGAACAGGTTCGATAGCTACAGCTATTTGTCATCTCGACCTATGGGAGAGATCTCTTTAGAATTCCCTATAGATCCCTCACAGCTACGCTGGCTCTCTTCGGCTCCCGCCTCAAGAGTACTCGAGATGACAGGGAAGAAGAAGCAAGTATAATTCCCCTCCTTGGAGGGGCGGGGGTGGGTTTATACTTTGTAGTCCTGCTGTTGCGGATTTGCAATCCGCTTTTCTGTCCGTCGCTACTGCCTTTGCTATGGCAGATTGCAAATCCGAAAGAGCAGGAAAGGGTGGGTTCACTCTTGTAGGAACAGGTCGGGACCTGTCCGCGCAATACCAACAGAATCGGAGTTCATACTTTAGCCACAGTAGTTACAGAGCTCCCCTCCTTGGCTAAGGAGGGGCAGGGGTGGTTGGAACCGATACTAGCTTCCTCCCCTGTTCTTTGGAGTGGGCCGGGTTTATTGCAACCTGAGCTAAATACAAAAAGGGCTTAGCGAGTAGCTAAGCCCTTCTGTCTTATATCTGAAAGTAAATTACTTTACTTTGTCAACGATAGTCTTGAAAGCCTCCGGGTGGTTCATCGCCAGGTCAGCAAGTACTTTGCGGTTCAGGTCGATGTTGGCCTTTTTCAGGGCGCCCATCAGTACAGAGTAAGACATGCCATGCTCACGCGCACCGGCGTTGATACGCTGAATCCACAGCGCTCTGAAGTCTCTCTTCTTTGCTTTTCTATCACGGTAGGCGTAAACTAAACCTTTTTCTACCGCATTTTTCGCAACTGTCCAAACGTTCTTGCGACGGCCAAAGTAACCTTTGGCCATTTTCATTACTTTCTTTCTTCTGTGTCGTGCTGCTACGACATTGACCGATCTTGGCATTTTGTTTAAAGTTTTGGCGGCTGGTGATTCTGAAGAATCTTTTTAAGACCAGATACCGGGTTCGTACTAATAATTAACCTTCACTAATTCTGTCGCAGAATTAGATTTTGAGCATGAACTTAACGTTTGCTTCGTCGGCTTTGCTAACAAGGCCGATGTGCGTCAAATTACGCTTCTGCTTTGTCGTCTTCTTCGTCAGGATGTGGCTCTTGTAAGCGTGCTTACGCTTGATCTTGCCAGTACCTGTCAAAGAAAAACGCTTCTTTGCACCAGATTTGGTTTTTACTTTTGGCATGAGTATATAATTAATTGAAAAAAATTACTTTTTCACCGGAGCGGCCTTTGGTGCCAGAATCAGGAACATGCGTTTCCCCTCCAGCTTAGGCAGTTGCTCAACCTTGGCCAAGTCCTCCAGCGCCTGCGCGAACTTCAGCAACAGAATCTCGCCGCGTTCTTTAAACACGATGGACCTGCCCACGAAGTGTACGTAAGACTTGATCTTATAACCGCTCTCCAGAAAGCCCTTGGCATGCTTCAGCTTGAACTCGAAGTCGTGGTCATCGGTATTAGGGCCGAAACGGATTTCCTTGATCACAACTTTCTGCTGTTTCGCCTTCATCTCCCTCGTCTTCTTCTTCTGTTCGTACTTGAACTTAGAATAGTCGATGACGCGGCATACGGGAGGGTTGGCTGTTGGCGAAATCTCAACCAGGTCAAGATTTTGCTCATTAGCCATCTTTTGAGCATCTCGGGTTGAGTATACTCCTTGCTCAACATTGTCACCAACTAGCCTGACCTCTCTGGCAGTTATTTTATCATTGACTTTGTATGGCTCCTCCACCTTTCCGCGTGGGATGTAGCGCCTGTTTTGCGTAGCTATAGTTGTACCTCCTTAGTTTAAATTCTACAATTAGGTTGCGAATATCGCAATTTATCTATCAAAAAAGAAATTTCTTTCCTTAATTGTTCAGCATTTCGGCAATTTTGCCCTGAAAGAAGGTGCTGAACTCCTCGATCGCCATGGATCCGAGGTCGCCTTCGCCGTGCCTTCTGACGGAAACAGCACCGTTCTCCTGCTCCTTCTCCCCCACTATCAGCATGTATGGCACCTTGCGTACTTCCGCATCTCGAATCTTGCGGCCGATCTTCTCATCACGGTTGTCCACGTAGCCCCTGATATCATCCTGCTGCAGGCGGTCGTACACCTGCTGGGCGTAATCATGGTACTTCTCAGAGATCGGAAGTATGGCGATCTGCTCCGGGCTCAGCCACAGCGGGAAATTACCGCCGCAGTGCTCGATGAGCACGGCCACGAAGCGCTCCAGGGAACCAAATGGCGCGCGGTGGATCATCACCGGGCGATGTTTCTGGTTATCAGCACCAATATATTCCAGCTGGAACCTCTCTGGTAAGTTATAATCCACCTGAATAGTTCCCAGCTGCCATTTACGGCCAAGGGCATCCTTCACCATAAAATCGAGCTTAGGTCCGTAAAACGCAGCCTCGCCCAATTCGGTTACAGTTCTTAAACCCTTCTCCGCAGCAGCCTCTATAATGGCGCTTTCCGCTTTCTCCCATACTTCGTCTGTGCCGATGTACTTGGACTTGTTTTCCGGGTCGCGCAGGGAGATCTGGGCAGTATAGTCATCAAAGCCCAGGGCCTTGAACACGTACAGCACCAGGTCAATCACCTTGATGAACTCTTCCTTCACCTGGTCGGGGCGGCAGAAGATGTGGGCGTCGTCCTGCGTAAAGCCACGCACACGGGTCAGCCCGTGCAGCTCGCCGCTTTGCTCGTACCGGTAAACAGTACCGAACTCGGCAAAGCGCACCGGAAGCTCTTTGTAGGAGCGCGGGCGTGTTTTGTAGATCTCGCAGTGGTGCGGGCAGTTCATGGGTTTAAGCAAAAACTCCTCGTTTTCGTTCGGCGTCTTGATCGGCTGGAACGAGTCGGCACCATACTTCTCGTAGTGGCCGGAAGTTACATACAGTTCTTTGCTGCCGATGTGCGGCGTTACTACCGGCTGGTAGCCAGCCTTTATTTGCGCCTTGCGCATGAACTGCTCCAGGCGCTCGCGCAGCAGCGTGCCTTTTGGCAGCCACAGCGGCAGGCCCATGCCTACCTTCTCAGAGAAAGCAAACAGTTCCAGTTCCTTGCCCAGCTTGCGGTGGTCGCGCTTCTTGGCCTCCTCCAGGCGCTCCAGATATTCGGTCAGCTCCTTCTGTTTCGGGAACGTCACACCGTAGATACGGGTCAGCTGCTTGTTCTTCTCATCGCCGCGCCAGTAGGCCCCGGCAATGTTCATGATCTTGGCCGCCTTGATGAAACCCGTGTTCGGGATGTGCGGGCCACGGCAAAGGTCCACGAAATTACCTTGCTCGTAGAAAGTTATACTTCCGTCCTCTAGGTCCTTGATCAGGTCCAGCTTGTACTCATCGCCCTTTTTGGTGAAGTACTCCGTAGCATCCGCTTTGGAGACCTCGCTGCGCTTATACTCGTTCTTCTGGCGCGCCAGCTCCAGCATTTTCTGCTCCAGCTTTGCGATATCCTCCTGAGACAGGTGATGCTCGCCTAGGTCCACATCGTAATAAAATCCGTTCTCCACCGGGGGGCCGATGCCGAACTTCACGTCCGGGTACATGTCCTCCAATGCCTCTGCCAGCAAGTGGGCAGAAGAGTGCCAGAAGGTGTTTTTGCCTTCGTCGTCATTCCAGGTGAGCAGCTGCACCGTCGCATCCTCGTTGATGGAGCGCGTGGCATCCCAAACGGATCCGTTTACTTTGGCAGCAAGCACGTTACGAGCCAGCCCTTCACTGATGCTCTGTGCGATCTCAAGGCTGGTTACGCCGCTTTCATACTGGCGCACCGAACCATCTGGCAGTGTGATGTTGATCATAGTTGTTTCTCTTTCTATCTATTCCTGTAGGCGTACGGCTGCACTATCAGGTATTGGTCTTGCAATTTTATACTTTAGCCGGGAAATGGACCGGCTGACATACGTTGCCGTCGGGTCCACAGCCAGAAGCCGCTGGCAGGTCGAGAGCGCTTTGGTATTCAATCCACTCCGCTCGTAGGCTGTGGCCAACCGCACCAGGTACTCCCGGTCCGACCGGTATACTTTGTAAATCTTCTCCAGATGCCCTAGCGCCTCGTCGTTGTTGCCCAAAGCAAGCTGATGCACACCCAGTCTGTAATGCGCATCCGACAAGGTATCATTTATACTAACGGCTTTATCATAGGCCAGCATAGCACTGTCGCGCTTCTGCTCTGCCTGGTACAGCAGCCCCCGGTTATACCATAGCTTGGCATCAGCCGGAGCTTTGTGCATGGCCTTGAGCAAGTATGGCCTGGCGGCAGTGTGGTCACCCTTGTCAATCAGTATAGCGGCCAATTCGCGCTGTGGCTGCATGAAGTTCGGCGCCTGCTCCAGCGCCAGCTTATAGTTGCGCACCGCGTTTAACGAATCGCCGGTTGCCTCCTGCACACGGCCTTTATAGTAGTAGGCAAACTCATCCGCCGGGGATAGCTCCTGCGCCTTCAGGATATAGGCCATTGCCTGCTTATACTCTTTACGCTGCAAGTATAACTCCCCCAACAGCACATACAAGGAGGAGCGCTGGAATGAGTTCCGCTCCGCCGTCAGCGCCAGCGGCAGGGCCTCTTCCGGCTTGCCCATGGCACGCAGCACCTGCGCCTTAACGAACAGTGAGGCAGGCTCATTCTTTGTTAGCCTTACAGCTTCCTCTGCATCCTCCAATGCCTTCTCCAGTTCACCGTTCTGCAGCAGCACCACCGCCCTGCGGGCGTAAAGGCTGCCATCGCGCTTCGAGTTCTCGAGTGCGGCGTTTAGGTTCTGCAGTTGCGCCGCTGGGTCGTCCTTTACCTCCTGCAGGTTCACCATCTGCTCCCTGTTACTTTCTTCCAAAGCACATGAGCCCAGCGCAACCGATAACACCATCAGCACCAAACTAGAAATCCGCATCTTTACCGGTTTTTTATACTTCTGCCAAAGGGCACTTATACTTTGTCCGCGCTAAATTAAGACATTTTACCCAAATAGAAACACATCCGGGACAGGAAGCATGACGCAGAACAAAAACAAAAAGCCTGCCACCGTTAGGGGAGCAGGCTTTCTGGCTGTATGATGCCTTTTATATCTTCTGTTGCTGCTGCAACATGATACTGCATCGCCTGCTAAGCTCCAGCTCCTCTTTCGTTTCGAGTGGCAGCGTCAGCGCCTTCTGTAAGGTGCTGATGCAGGCGGTAGTATTTTTCATTTCTTTGTACACACAGGCAAGGTCGTAGTAATACTGAATATTATTCGGATCGTAGGTTATAGCTTTTTCAATGGCCTCAGCGGCGCTTTCGTTTGTGGCTTCTCCGCAAACACCTCCAAATAACATCTTTGTAGCAGCCTTTTCAGCGAAGTTGAGATTGGCCATTTTGTAGTTCCAACGCCCAAGTATGTGCCAAGCGCCCGCGTGTTGGTTATTATCGGCTAGGGCGGCATCCACAAATGATTTCATCTGGTGTATACCTGCCAGTCTCTCCTTCGGCCCGGAAACCATCGCCTTTGCACCTAGGGCCACAGCCATGGCATAGTTTGCCTCTGCGTCCTCCGGCTGCAGCTCGTAGGCTTTAAGCGCATATTCTTTCGCTTTAGAGAAATGCTCCAGCTTACGGGTTTCGTCCAGGAACCTATCGCCGATGCGGGTGTGCAGAAAGCTGGCCTTGCACAAGGCTGCGTAATTCTCAGGGGATTCGGCTAACACCTGCTCATACAGGCGCAGCGCCTCACTCTCTTTATAGCTATTTAAAAGCTGCTCCGCACGCTTCATCAGCTCGGTGTTACCTGATGCACCTCCCCCTGCCCAGGCATTCGCCGGGGAAGCAGCACAGAGTGTGCAGGCAAGTATAACAGCCTTTAAATATTGCTTCATAGATAATACAGTTCCCTTAAACTACCAAGTGTCAGCGACATTAGCAAGGCACCGGGAGAGAAACTAGAAAATATCGAGCTGTCTCTTCTCCTTCAGCGCCTTCTTCGCCTTGTCAGCCTCTACATCAATTTCTACGGTTTCGGCATCCAGAGGTTGGGTGCCGCTTGCCTTCGCCGCCTCCTCTGCCAGTTCCTTCAGCTGGGAGGGCAAGGCCACCGGCTCTTTCTTGGCGGCTTTTTTAGCCTTCGGCTTCTCTTCCTCCGGTTGCTCCACCTCAAGCATCTTCGGTAAATCCACCTCAAAAATCTTGTAGTAGTTGAGCTTATTACCCAATGCCTTCCAGCCTTTTACGTCGATGAACTCATTCAGCAGCAGCTTCTCCGCCTCGCGCTCACCGCGTATAGAACGCTTGAACTTGATGTTGGCCAGCGGCGCAGGATGCGTGGACACAGCTTCCAGCCTGGAGTTCTTCGTCTCGGGAATAAAGAAGAAGCGCTTGCCTATTGTCGTTGTTTCTACCTTGAAACGCTTTACGTAGTAGGTTTTATTATCGCCCTCGTAGTAGATGGCCGAAATCACCAGCTCCGGATCAAACTTCTGCAGCACTTTCAGCTTCTCCACAGTATAGTGGTTGGCCAGGTCAAACGACGTCAGTTCATAGGTGCCGTCTTCATATACGGCAAGTATGGAGTCATCGGTATTGAAGGAGCCCAAGTAGCGACCACGTCCTTCGGTGTTCAGCCTTCCGATCACCTCGTCGTAGTAGATTTCGCGGCCACCTAATGTGGACTCGCCCAGGCTCTTCTGCACTACCTTCTTCACAGGGTACTTCGTCACGATATTACCGTTAGAGCCCTTGCCTTTGATCATCAGCTCCGCAAAATCAAAGTCGAACACCTTATTTCGGGCCGATGCATTTGGCGAGAGCGTAAGCGTAACCACCTCCGACTCAGAGTTCGGATTAGCGGTGAGGTAATGCACCTTCGAGCCTTTGTTGCCCTTGGTCAGATCGTACTCCTTATCGCGGGTGATGGACTTCACAGAGAAGCGCTTGGCATAGGATACGCCCGACTTACCATCCAGGTAAATCATGTTGTAGACCATGTGCTCGTCGTTCTTATTGTACACACCGGCAAGTATGATGTCCTTGCCCACAAAGGTTTTCTCGGCCACCTTCGTTACCATGAACTTACCATCCTTGCGGAACACGATGATGTCGTCCATGTCGGAGCAGTCGCACACAAATTCATCTTTGCGCAGGCTGGTGCCGATAAAGCCGTCCTTAGCGTTCATGTACAGCTTCTGATTGGCGATGGCCACGTTCTGCGCGTTGATCACATCGAAGGTTTTCACCTGCGTACGGCGGTCCTTGCCCTGCCCATACTTCTTCAGCAGCCCCTCAAAGTATGAAATGGAGTAGCGGATCAGGTTGGCCAGGTTATCGTCCACCTCAGCCATCTCCTCCTCCAGCTTATTGATATACTCATCTGCCTTAAAGGAGTCATACTTGGAGATGCGCTTGATCTTGATCTCGGTCAGGCGAACGATATCCTCCTCGCTCACTTCGCGGCGCAGCAGGTGCTTGTAGGGGTCCAGGCCCCTGTCGATGGCGTTCAGTACCGCCTCCCAGGTCTCGCACTCTTCAATATCGCGGTAAATGCGGTTCTCGATAAAGATCTTCTCCAGTGAAGAGTAGTGCCATTTGTCCTCCAGCTCCCCTTTGCGGATCTCCAGCTCCCGCTTCAGCAAATCCACTGTTTTGAAAGTAGAGATACGTAGCAGCTCGTTCACATCCATGAAGTGCGGCTTATCATCGATTATCACACAGGCATTGGGCGAGATCGCTACCTCGCAGTCAGTGAAGGCGTAAAGCGCGTCCATGGTCAGGTCCGGCGATACACCGGCTGGCAGGTGCACCTGTATCTCCACGTCCGCAGCGGTGTTGTCCACCACCTTCTTGATCTTGATCTTGTTGTTCTCGCTGGCTTTTACGATCGACTCCATCAATCCGGTTGTCGTGATGCCGTAGGGTACATCCCGGATGATGAGCATGGTCTTGTCCACCTTCTCGATCGTGGCGCGCACACGGATCCTGCCGCCGCGCTGGCCACCGTTATAGTTCGTCACATCTACCTGGCCACCGGTCAGGAAGTCTGGCAGCAGGTTGGTGCTACGGCCTTTGAGCACATCAATAGAGGCTTTGAGCAGCTCCTTGAAGTTGTGCGGCATGATCTTCGTGGACAAGCCCACGGCAATACCCTCCACACCCTGCGCCAGCAAGAGCGGGAACTTTACAGGCAGTGTTACCGGCTCGTTCTTGCGGCCGTCGTAGCTTAGCTGCCACTGAGTTGTCTGCGGGTTAAACACCACGTCCAGCGCAAACTTGGAGAGGCGCGCCTCAATGTATCGGGCCGCCGCCGCGCTGTCTCCGGTGCGCACATCACCCCAGTTACCCTGCGTCTCTATCAGCAGGTCCTTCTGGCCCAGGTTCACCATCGCATCACCAATCGAGGCGTCTCCGTGCGGGTGATACTGCATGGTCTGTCCGATGACGTTGGCCACCTTGTTAAAGCGGCCGTCGTCCATCTCGCGCATGGCGTGCAGAATGCGACGCTGCACCGGCTTAAGGCCGTCCTCGATGGCTGGCACCGCACGCTCCAGAATAACATAAGAAGCATAGTCGAGGAACCAGTTTTCATAGAGGCCGGATACGGGCGTGACGTTATGGATGATTTCCTCTCCGTCCGTAAACTCTACCTCCAGCGCCTCGTTTTGGTCTAATTCTTCGTTGTTCAACTCGTCGTTATGCATATACTTCCTCTACTATATCTTTTTCAATCTTCAGGTTCTCGATGATGAATTGCTGACGGTCAGGTGTGTTCTTGCCCATGTAGTAATTCAGCATCTTCTGTATGGTAGTATCCTTCTGCAGGATCACCGGCTTCAGTTTGATGTTCTCGCCGATAAACTTTCCGAACTCATCTGGGGAAATCTCACCCAAGCCCTTAAAGCGGGTAATCTCCGGCTTCTTGCCAAGCTTGTTGATGGCCTCCTGCTTCTCGGTCTCGTTGTAGCAATAGATCGTTTCCTTCTTGTTGCGCACCCGGAAAAGCGGCGTCTCCAGTATAAACACGTGCCCGTTGCGCACCAGGTCCGGGAAGAACTGCAGGAAGAAGGTGAGCAGCAGCAGGCGGATGTGCATGCCGTCCACGTCGGCGTCGGTAGCGATCACCACGCGGTTGTAGCGCAGGTTCTCCAGCCCTTCCTCAATGTTAAGGGCGTGCTGCAGCAGGTTAAACTCCTCGTTCTCGTACACCACCTTCTTTTTCATGCCATAGCAATTGAGCGGCTTGCCACGCAAACTGAACACCGCCTCCACATCCACGTTGCGCGATTTGGTGATGGACCCGCTTGCCGAGTCACCCTCGGTGATGAAAAGCGTAGAAAGCAGAGCATTCTCATGCTTGTCCTCATTGAAGTGCAGGCGGCAATCGCGGAGCTTGCGGTTGTGCAGGTTGGCTTTCTTGGCGCGCTGGTTGGCCAGTTTCTTCACGCCGGCCATATCTTTGCGCTCGCGCTCGCTCTGCTCAATTCGCTTTTTCAGCGCCTCGGCCGTGGAGGGGTTCTTGTGCAGGTAATTGTCCAGGTGCTCCTTCACAAAATCATTGATGAAAGCACGCACGGCAGGCCCGTCCGGCCCCATCTCTATGGAGCCCAGCTTAGTTTTGGTCTGCGACTCAAACACCGGCTCCTGCACACGGATGGAGATAGCACCTATGATAGAGCCACGGATGTCGGTGGCGTCATAGTCTTTCTTATAGAAATCGCGCACCGTTTTCACCACCGCCTCGCGGAAAGCCGCCAGGTGCGTACCGCCCATGGTGGTGTACTGGCCGTTCACGAAAGAGTAGTACTCCTCGCCATACTCGTTCCCGTGGGTCAGGGCCAGCTCGATATCCTCTCCTTTCAGGTGGATGATCGAGTAGCGCATGCTTTCCTCATCCGCCTTGTTGCGGAGCAGGTCCAGCAGGCCGTTCTCGGAGTAGAATTTCTTGCCGTTGAAGTTGATCGTAAGCCCGGCATTCAGGTACACGTAGTTCCAGATCTGCTTCTCCAGGTAATCGGGGTTGAACTGGAAGTTCTTGAAGATGGTGTCGTCCGGCGTGAAGGTGGTCAGCGTACCGTTCCGCTGGGTTGACTCCTGTACCTCAAAGTCCTCCACGAGCACGCCCTTCTCAAACTCGGCGGCCTTCATCTTGCCGTCGCGCACTGACTGTATGCGGAAGTGGCTGGAGAGGGCGTTCACCGCTTTGGTACCCACACCGTTCAGACCAACCGATTTCTGGAAAGCCTTGCTGTCATACTTACCGCCAGTGTTGATCTTGCTCACGCAATCGATCACCTTGCCCAGCGGAATACCGCGGCCGTAGTCGCGCACCTGCACCCTGTGGTCGGATATCTTCACCTCGATGGTCTTACCGAAACCCATCACGTGCTCGTCGATGGAGTTGTCGATTACCTCTTTTACCAAAATGTAAATGCCGTCGTCTGCCGAAGATCCGTCACCGAGCTTGCCAATGTACATACCGGGACGAAGCCTAATGTGCTCGCGCGGTTCAAGGGAGCGGATGCTGTCTTCGTCGTAATTATGCTCTAACTCTGCCATTCTGTAAGCGTAAGTGTAGTTTGATGGGTAATATCACCGCGAAAGATAGGAAAATATAGAAGACCAGATGCAACTGAATAGTTCCTACCCGAGGCTAAAATTAAGAAGTCTTTCTCTGTTTTACTAATCTTCTTAGTCAAATCAGCTCTCCTAGATACCGGTTACTTCTTCCTAACAGTATAATTCTAGAGCTGGTTCAGCAAACCGGGAGTATTTGCACACTTTTTATACTAACTTTGTTAGCAATCTTATATATTAATAATTATATGCTTTAACGCATAACATTTGCTTATTTTTGAGTGGCAAAAGTAGGGGTTGACAAGAGAAATCAAATGATATGGACAGGTTAAATGGAAATTAAGCTACCAACATACTTTAAATACACCGTTATACTTTTGGGTTTGATCCTGCTGATTTACGCTTTGCAGCAGTTCAAGGCCGTTTTGATGCCGCTGGCTTTCGGGCTGCTGTTCGCGCTGCTGCTGCTGCCCCTTACCCGCGACCTGGAGCATAAGCTGCGCTTCCCCAGGCCCCTGGCCATTTTCACCAGCATCCTGCTGGTGATCGTTATCCTAAGCCTGGTGGTCTGGTTTCTATCCATGCAGCTGGTTAGCCTTACCTCCGAGCTCGATTCCATCGGCAAAAACATGCAGAAGCTCATACTGAAGGGGCAGGCCTTCTTTGTAACAAACTTCGGCATCGCGCCACCAAACAAATCGGAGCTCATTCAGAATGCCATCGGCGGGTTGCAGGATTTCACCACCACGTTCCTGGGCAGCACCATCTCCATTACTACAGGCGCCATCACCATCCTGACCCTGGTGCCCATCTTCGTTTTCCTGCTGCTCTACTACCGCGACCACCTGGAGCAGTTTATGTTCAAGTTCGTAGCCAAGGACAAGCGCAGCGGCGTGATCCAGACCGTGACCAACATTCAACATGTGGTGCAGAGCTATATTTCGGGGCTGATGATCGTGATTGTGGTGGTGGCGCTGCTCAACTCGGCGGGCCTGCTCATACTGGGGGTAAAGTATGCCGTCTTCTTCGGTGTGTTCGCCTCCATACTGACCATTATCCCCTACATCGGTATACTTATTGGGGCCTCGCTGCCGGCCTTGTTTACCCTGGCAACCACCGGAAACCTGCTGGATGCCGTGCTGGTAGTGATCGTTTTCATGTTCGTGCAGTTCCTGGAGGGTAACTTTATCACGCCATTCGTAGTGGGATCAAAGGTGAGCCTGAATCCTTTTGCGGCTATACTTGCCCTGTTGGTGGGCGGTGAGATCTGGGGCGCTGCCGGCATGATCCTTTCCATTCCGATGATTGCCATGATGAAGGTGATCTTTGATGTCTATGAGCCACTGCAGCCGATCGGATTCCTGATGGCGGACATGGACGAGCTGAAACCTAAGAAGAAAGGACGGGTGCGCAACTGGTTCGAAGAGATCGTGAATGGCATCTGGCGTGGTAAAAAAGACGTGAATGATTAATGTTGCTAACCTGATTTGCCGTTATATAGCAATAGAAGCGATTTGAAACGGATTACTAATAATTTTGGTTTAGAAGATGGGGCTGCAGCTAATGCCTCGCCCCCCGAAGCACAGGACCTAAACCAGAGCAACTTGTACGCGATAGTAGATATTGAGACAACCGGTGGCCAGCCCCACCAGGACAAGATCACCGAGATTGCCATTTTTATACATGACGGGGAGAAGATCGTAGACAAATACCACACGCTCATTAACCCAGAGCGCCCCATCCCCTACTTCATCACCCAGCTTACGGGCATTAAAGACGACATGGTGCAGGACGCACCCAGGTTTTACGAGGTAGCCAAAGAGATTGTGGAGTTCACCGAAGGGAAGGTTTTCGTGGCCCACAATGTGCGCTTCGACTACTCTTTTATGAAAAAGGAGTTTGCCGACCTCGGCTTTACTTTTCAGCGCAAGACGCTCTGCACCGTGCGCCTGAGCCGCTCCCTGATGCCCGGGCTGCCCTCCTATAGCCTGGGCAAACTCTGCCAAAGTATAGACATCCCCCTGAGTCAGCGCCACCGTGCCATTGGCGATGCCGAGGCCACGGCTATCCTTTTCGACAGGCTGATAAAAATAAACCGCCCGGTGGTGGACGGCAACATGAACATGGCCGCCGAGCACACCACGCAGGTGCTGAAGCAGGAGATAAAAACCTCGCTGCTGCCACCCGCCATCAGCAAGGAGAAAGTGGATGCCCTGCCCATGGTGCCGGGTGTATACTATTTCTATAACGAGGCGGGCGAGGTAATCTATGTCGGCAAAAGCATCAACATCAAGAAGCGCATCATCCAGCACTTCAACATCGATTACAAAACGCGCAAGTCGTTGGACTTTAAGAACAGCATCGCCGACATCACCTATGAGCTGATGGGTAATGAATTGGTGTCGCTGCTGTTTGAGTCGGCAGAGATAAAGCGCATGAAGCCGCACTACAACCGCCAACAGCGCCGCAGCGTGTTTAACACCGGTATTTATGTGTATGAGGATGCCAGCGGTTACAAGCGCCTGACCTACAGTAGTGTGGATAAAGCCGACAACGTCAGCATGACGCCGATCATCGCGCTCTCGAACCACTTCAAGGCGAAGGGTTTCCTGTTCCATAAAGTGGCCAAGTTTAACCTGTGCCAGAAGCTCTGCGACCTGTATAAGACCAACGGCGCCTGCTTTGATTACCAGGTGCACCAATGCAGCGGCGCCTGTATCGGCAAGGAGAGCCCCGAGGAGTACAACAAGCGCGTGGAAGAGGCCATCGAGTCGTTTACCTACGAGCACAACAGCTTTGTGATTCTTGGCAAAGGCCGCGAGCCCGGCGAGCGCTCAGTGGTGGTGGTGGAGCACGGTACTTACCTCGGCTTCGGCTTTGTGGATGATACCTTCTCGGCCAGCAACCTGCAGGAATTCAAAGGGGCCGTACAGCGCTACAACGACAACAAGGACGTGCAGCAGATTATCCGCAATTACATGCGCGGCAAGCACAAGGATAAGGTGCTGGTGTTCGATTAAGTTGCCGCTGCTGTAAAAGCAGGGTTTGCTTTTACAGCAAAACCTCCTAACTTCAAGTCGCTAAAGTATAAGCATATTAGGGGCCATGCCTTCTGGTACACCTTATGATTAACCATTATTTAAGAATAATTCTGTGAACGAAACAAAAACAAGATTCAGACCGGGCGTACTGTTCGGCGACGAAGTGACAGAGCTGTTTAAGTATGCGAATGAGAACAACTTCGCGCTTCCTGCCGTGAACGTGATCGGCACCAACTCTATAAACGCGGTGCTGGAGACGGCCAAGGCCGTAAACTCACCTGTTATCATCCAGTTCTCTCATGGCGGCGCGCAGTTCTTCGCTGGTAAGGGCCTGAGCAACGATAGCCAGAAGGCCGCTATCGCTGGTGCCATCTCCGGCGCGCAGCACGTGCACCTGATGGCGGAGGCATATGGTGTGCCTGTAGTGCTGCACACCGACCACGCCGCTAAAAAACTGCTCCCCTGGATTGATGGTCTGCTGGACGCCGGCGAGAAATTCTACGCGCAGCACGGCAAGCCACTGTACAGCTCGCACATGCTGGACCTTTCTGAGGAAGAGATCCAAGAGAATATTGAGACCTGCGCCAGCTACTTCAGGCGCATGAACAAATT
This sequence comes from Pontibacter kalidii, assembly GCF_026278245.1. NCBI lineage: Bacteria > Pseudomonadati > Bacteroidota > Cytophagia > Cytophagales > Hymenobacteraceae > Pontibacter > Pontibacter kalidii. Next base: position 1,852,185 of record NZ_CP111079.1, read on the forward strand.
GGGCATGACCGTGGAGATTGAGCTAGGCGTAACCGGCGGCGAGGAAGATGGCGTGGACAATACAGGCGTGGACAGCTCCCGACTGTACACACAGCCGGATGAAGTGGCCTATGCCTACGAGGAGCTGAACAAAGTAAGCTCTCGCTTCACGATAGCGGCTGCCTTTGGAAACGTGCACGGCGTGTACAAGCCAGGAAACGTAGAACTGCGCCCTGATATCCTGAAAAACTCTCAGGACTACATCCAGGAGAAATTCGGCACAGGCCCTAACCCGGTGCACTTCGTATTCCATGGCGGCTCCGGCTCTGAGAAGCACCAAATTAAGGAGGCGATCGAGTACGGCGCTATCAAAATGAACATCGACACGGACATGCAGTGGGCGTTCTGGGAAGGTATCCGCGACTACTACGAAGGGAAGAAAGGCTACCTGCAAAGCCAGATCGGCAGCCCGGACGGAGAGGATTCGCCAAACAAAAAGTACTACGACCCACGCGTATGGCTGCGCGAAGGCGAGAAAACGTTTATTGCTCGTTTGAAGGAGGCCTTCACAGACCTGAACGCGAACAACCGCAATTAATACACTTAAAGTATGGCGAGGCGAAAACCTCGCCATACTTTTTTATACCTGCTCCTTGTGCTCTATCAGCCACTGGTATATCCTGTCGGTGTCCTCTTTCCGGCAAAGCTCTGAGCCGGGTGTCATGGTGGCGGCGGTACCGGCTGCCACGCCGTAGCGGACCACATCCTCCAAACTTTTACCATGGAGTAGGCCGAGCACCATTCCGGCCACCATACTATCGCCGGCGCCCACGGCACTCTGCTGCGGCATGGTGGGCGGCACCACATACGTTATACCTTTAGGAGAAGCCAGCATGGCGCCGCGCGGCCCCAGCGACACCACCAGTACCTTGCACTTCCCCTCACCTAATACTTGCCTGGCAATCTCCTCCTGCTCCATGGCCGATATTTTCTCCCTGCCTGCCAATGCCGCCAGCTCACCCAGGTTTGGCTTCAGCAGGTACACGCCATCCCCTGCTGCCTTCATCAGCGCCGCTCCGGAGGTATCCACGATCAGCCTGAATTTCCTGCGGTGCGCCACCTCTGCCAGTTGCTCATAAAAATCATCCGGAACGCCCGGCGAGAGGCTGCCGCTGGCCACCACATACTTCGGGGTTTTCTCCTCCGGGAGCTTCTCCAGATCATCCAGGCACTGCCGCCACTCCTGCTCATATACCTCGGGGCCGGGCATGCCGAAGCGGTACTGGTTACCGGAATTATCCTCCATCACCATCAGGTTTTCGCGTGTCCAGTTTTTGGTTTGGATTGCCCTGAAGTCCACGCCTTCTTCCTCCAGCAAACCACAGATCCGCTCCCCTGAGGGGCCACCCACTAGCATCCACGCACAAGAACTGCCGTCCAGCTTCTTCAGCGCCCGCGACACGTTAATGCCGCCTCCGCCAGGCTCATAAACAGGAGTTTCGCAGCGAAGCTTTTTCTCGGGCAGCACCTGCGCCACATGCGTGCTTTTATCCAGGGCGGGGTTCATGGTGATGGTGATGATTTCGCTCATAAGTATAAAAGAAAGTATAAGTTGCTTACCTGGCTATGTTGAATTCGCGCTGCTCCCCCGTCCTGAAAGTATACACCTTACCCTGTACGCCTATCTGTACCTCCTTTGACCAGCTTCTGTCGAAGGAGATAAACATTTTATCTTGGGTAAGGCGGATGGTGATCCAATGGCTGCGGTACCTGACGTTGAAGTTGAGACAGCCAAGCTCGTCCGGCAGCACCGGGTCGAGCCACAGCACCTCGTCCCGGATCTCCAGCCCCATGAAACCGCGTTGCACCAGGTCTACTGTGCCGGCCATGGCACCCAGGTGTATTCCCTCAGCCGTGGTGCCTCCCTGTATGTCCTCCACGTCGCTTACCAGGGCAACCTGAAAACTATGCCAGGCTTTCGTACGGTCTGTACGGGCCAGCACCCACGAATGCACGATCTTACTCAGGGTGGAGCCATGGGAGGTGCGCTGCTCGTAATAGGCGATATTCTCCAGTATGTACGAAGGGGTGAAATCATACTGCAGCCGTTTAAAGATATCCATCAGTTCTTTGGAGGAGAACAGGTAAAACAGCATGAGCACATCGGCCTGCTTGCTGGCTTTATACTTGTTCACGTTGTCTCCCTCGCTCTCCAGGATGCGGTCCAGGCGCATGGCCTCTCCATACTTGGCGCGGTACTTGTCCCAGGGAAATTCTGACAGACGCTCATAGCCCTCAAACTGCGCGATAATGCCGCTATCCCCAATAAAGGGAATGTACATTTTGGCGGCAATGTCGCGCCACCGCTCTTTATCCGCTTCGGATATGCTTAGTTTCTCGCTCAGTTCCTCCACCCGTGCATCGTCCAGGATGTCGAACAGCTTCAGCGCTACCTGTATCACCCACACCGCCATCACATTCGTGTAGGCATTATTGTTCAAACCAGGTTCATCGGAGTCCGGGTACTCCGTATGGTACTCGTCGGGCCCCACTACATGGCGGATCTCATAGCGGCCGCGCCCGGTGTTGAACACGGCAATGGAAGACCAGAACTGGGCTATGTCGAAAATCAGCTCGCCGCCCACATAGGTCATAAATCCCATGTCACCGGTGGCCTGGTAATACTGCCATACATTGTAGGCCACGGCCGCGCTGATATGCCGCTGTAGGAAGGTGTTGTCGGGCAGCCAACGGCCCGACTGGGGATTTAGGTGGATAACCTGGCTCTCCTCCCGGCCGTTGCTGCCGCTCTGCCAGGGGAACATGGCGCCCCGGTAACCGGCTTGTGTGGCAGCATAGCGTGCCTCGGGCAGGCGGCGGAAGCGGTAGAGCAGCAGTTCGCGGGTAAGCTCGGGCAGGCGCAGGTTCAGGAAAGGGAAAATGAACAGCTCATCCCAGAAAATATGCCCCCTGTAGGCCTCTCCGTGCAGTCCACGGGCAGGCACGCCCACATCCAGCCCCACGGTATTGGCTGATACGGTCTGCAGCAGGTGGAAAATGTGCAGGCGCAAAATGCCCTGCGTTTTCTCGTTGCAGGAGAGCTCAAAGTCACATCGGTTCCAGAGCCGCTGCCAGGCCAGCGTATGCTTGTACAACAGGTGCTCGAAGACTCCCTGCCGGTCAATGTTCTTGCAGGCCTCCTGCAGGGGCTCTGTAATGGCCTGGTCCCGGGAGGTATGCACCTGCACCACTTTCTCAATCAACACCGGCTTGTTTTGCTCGCACCTCAATTTGAACTGCATCGCCACGTAGCCCTCCTCCAGCTGTACCTCGCGCTCCAAGTCCACCGGCGCTGCCTCCCGGTACACCCTCAGCCGGGCCGCCTGCGCCATTACCAGCCGGGATTGCACAGTCTCAACTTCCAGATATACGGTATCCTTGTTGTGACGCCCCTGCTGTATGGTCTTGAGGTGCTGGCTCTGCAGGGCGCTGTAGCGCTCCACACCGCTGTTCGTCACCCGTCCGTCCAGGGCAGCGACCACCTCCACCTCACCTGACCAGTTTAGCGGTGTGAGTTCCCACTGCAGTGCCGCCACATGCTTGTTGGCCATGCTTACAAAGCGCCTGCTCACCAGCGTTGTTTCCCGGCCTTTCTTATCACGGAAGTGTAGGTGGCGCAGCAACAGGCCCTGCTGCATGTCCAGTTCCTGCCGGAAACCGATTAACTCCACCTTCCTGATATCAAACCAGTCTTCCCCCAGGTGACGAAAGGTGAGGGGCAGCCAGTTGGGCCAGTTCACCAGGTCCTCGTTCTCAATTTTCTTGCCGGCAATTTCGGAGGTTAAACGGTTGTAGCCACCTGCCAAGTAAGTGCCCGGGTAGTGTGCCCCCCGCTCAGCAGAGGCTTCCTCAAAAGCGCCGCGCGTGGCCAGGTAGCCGTTCCCCAGCGTGCAGAGCGCCTCGCGAAGCAGTTGCTGCTCGGGTTTCCAGCTCTCGTAGGTCATCCTCCACTTCTGCATAATCTTACTCCTTTTTTAGTTCTTGGGCGAGGGCCTGCAGAAACTCCTGTACCTCTTCTACGCTCTCCAGCCTGTAAGCGGCGGCAGTCTGCTCGTCATGCTCTCCCACCAGTATACTCACGCCCTGGCCCTGGAGTGCGGCAAAGGCATCTTCATCTGTCAGATCATCACCAATGTATAGCGGGATGATGTCGGGTTTGTTCAGGTCAAGCTCCTCCAGCAACCAATGCACCGCTTTGCCCTTGTGCCAGTCCAGGTTAGGCTTGAGTTCAAGCACTTTTTTACCCGGCCCGGGCTTGAGCTCCTTATACTTTGAGAGGACATCGTTTGCCACCTCCAGCACCTGCGCTACCTGCCCCTCCGCCACGTTACGGTAATGCACGGCGATGGCATAGCGCTTCCGCTCCACCAGCGCCCCCTCCACATCCTTCAAACGCTCGTTGAGCGCCTTCTGCGCTTTGTCTAAGGCAGGGATGGCGGCGGCGGCCCCGCCCGGCTCGGTGTGCATGTTGTTGGGCCCCGAAATATCGAAGCCGTGGGAACCGGCATAGTATAGACTATCCAGCTGCACCAGTTGCTCCACGTTGGCGCGATCACGGCCGCTTACCACTGCCACCGGGCATACCTGCGCCAGCTGCTGCAGGGTGCTGCGCATACCTTCGGAAAGGATGGCCTTGTCAGGGTCTTTTACAATGGGGGCCAGGCAGCCGTCGTAGTCCAGGAAAACGGCCGGTGTCTTGCCATCTAGCAGCTCCTTTACTTTGTTCAAGGCTGACGGAAGATTTTTGCCGTCCTGTTTTTGTACCATGTTCGTGGTTTGGTTCTTCATTGTATGGGATGGTAATGTTTGTAGCACCACATCGGCGCCATGTTTGGATAACTCTTCCGCCTGGTTGGTTCTGTCAATGCCCACTACCAGGGCAAAACCTCCGGCCTTTCCTGCCTCCACGCCTGCCAGGGCATCCTCAAAAACGGCTGCCTGCTCCGGTTTCACCTGCAGCCGCCGTGCAGCCTCCAGAAAAATATCGGGGGCAGGCTTGCCCTTCAGCCCTAGTTCCGCCGACAGCACGCCATCCACCCGCACCTCGAACAGCGCCTCTAAAACAGCCGCCGCCAGTATGGCCTGGCAGTTTTTGCTGGCAGAGATAACGGCCGTACGGTAACCCCGTTGCCGCATCTCCTTTACAAAAGCGACGGTATCGGGATATACTTCCACCCCGCCCTGCTGCAGCAGATCGTGGAAGTATGCGTTCTTGAGGTTTCCCAGCCCTGCCACCGTCTCCTTGCCGGGTTCATCCACTGGGGTGCCTTCCGGCAGGGTTATACTGCGTGAGGAGAGGAAATTGCGCACCCCGTCGTAGCGCGGGATCCCGTCTATGTAGCGGCGGTAGTCGGTGGCTATATTTAGCGGCTCGTATACCTTGCCCTCCAGCTGCCCGCGCTGCTTAAGGTAGTCATCGAACATGCGCTTCCAGGCGTTGGCGTGCACCCGCGCCGTCCGGGTAATCACGCCATCGAGGTCGAAGATAAGGGCCTTTACTTGTTTGCTCTCCAACAGGTAGAACAGGTTTCGTGACGGCATACTTTAGGAATTACAGGATTAGCCTTTCAGGAAAATCATACTATAGTTTAGCCCTTTAAGTTATTACCATATTCTTATGCTAGCTGGCAGGTCTACAAAGCAAAAGCGCCTCCTTTTGTGAAAGAGGCGCTTTTATTGTAATTCACAGAAGTATACGTATACTTTAGGAGTCCAGTGAAGGGGCAACCTTCTCTTTCAGTTCAGCTGTAAAACCTTTGATGACGGTATCCGCTCCTTTAGATTCCAGCCTTTCCTGCACAAAGCTTCGGTCTACGCCCACTACCAATCCGAAACCTCCGGCTTTGGCACCTTCTACACCCCCGGCAGTATCTTCAAAAACAGCGGTCTGCTTCGGGTCAACGCCCAGCTGGCGGGCGGCCTCCAGGTAAATGTCCGGGGCGGGCTTGCTCTTCATCTTGAGTTCATTGGCCACCACCTTGTCGACACGCACTTCAAAAAGCCTGTCCAGACCGGCACGGCGAAGGATGGTCAGGCAGTTGCGGCTTCCTGAAACAATGGCCGTTTTCATGCCCTTCTGCTGCTGCTCTTTTACATATTTTACGGCATCATCAAACACTACGACGCCATTCTGCTTCAGCAGCTCATGAAAATAGTAGTCTTTGCGCTCGCCCAGACCCACAAGGGTGTTGGTTCCCACGCTGTCGTTTGGGTTGCCTTCCGGCAGGGTAATACCACGGGAGGCCATAAAGTTACGCATGGCATCTAGGCGGGGTACGTCGTGCACGTATGCCTGATAGTCCTCTTTGAGGTCGAACGGCTCGTAGGACTTGCCATCCTGCTCGCTGCGCTGGCGCAGGAACGAATCGCACAGCTTTTTCCAAGCCTCGGCATGTAGCCCGGCCGTGTTCGTGATCACGCCATCCATGTCCAGAATGAGGGCCTTGATATTTCGCTCTTGTATAAGGTTACTCAGATTACTCATAAGTATAGCTTTGCTTGATAGGTTTTCACTATTAGTTCTCAGGCAGCCGGCCGTCTGCGGCACTCGTAAAGACCAGTGTCGTCAGCCCGCATCATACTTCGGCTAACCAGCCAAAAGAGGCACAGCCGTTGTCAGAAGCCTCGGAAGGAACGCCGCTGCCAGCCCTTTCCCGGGTCATCAAATATAGGGACATACCCCCATAGTTACAGCATCTACGGCTATTAAATTGCATTAGTTCACCGTCTTTTTCTTGTGGTTATAACACCATTGCAGCACCCGGAAAAGTATAAATGCCGGGTATACTATATTTTATACGTTGCCAGCCCCATTGCAGCTTATTTTTTGCGGGTAAACCATTTATATGCCTCCGCGGCCCAAATTACGAGGCTGGAAAGCAGGATAATGGTCACCAGATCCAGCAAAGGCAATGCTTCAAAGCTGAAGACCCCGCTCAGAAAAGGGGTGTAGATCACGAGTAACTGCAACAACACGGATACGACAAAGGCCATGTTTACGTACCTGTTGCTGAACATCCCGATCTCGAAAACAGAGAACTCCAGGGAGCGCATGTTGAACGTGTTGAATACCTGTGTCATGGAGATGACGATGAAAACAGCGGTGCGGGCCAGCCCCTCGCCCTGCGGCAGGTAGTAGGAGAAAACGGCCAGCGTAAGCCCCAGCATGACGACGCTCATGAGCAGGATATAAGGCACGACGCTTCTGTCAAGGATGTGGGCGTTTCGAGGGACAGGCTTCCGCTTCATGATGTCGCCGTGGCCGCGCTCGGTGGCCAGGCCCAGTTCCATCACGCCATCGGTAACCAGGTTTACCCACAGGATTTGCGTGGCCGTGAGTGGGAAAGGCCAGCCCAGCAAGAGGGTGACAATGAATACCAGAGCAAAAGCGAAATTGGTGGTGAGGAGGAAAAAGCTCGTCTGCCGCACATTCTGAAACACGATACGCCCCTCGCGCACCGCACGCACAATGGTGGCAAAGTTATCATCCGAGAGCACGATCTGGGAAGCGTCCTTGGCTACATCAGTGCCGCGTATGCCCATGGCAATGCCCACATCGGCGCGTTTCAGCGCCGGGGCATCGTTTACGCCATCGCCGGTCATGGCAATTAAATGGCCTTTGCTTTGGAGGTTCTCCGCAATACGCAATTTGGTGTTGGGGCTCACGCGGGTAAATACCGAAACATGGTCTACCAGGTCCTCGAACACATACTCCGGCGACTCCAGCTCATCCTCCTGCAGGGCGAGGGGGAAACCTGTTTCCTTGGCGTCCGGCTCCAGGATGCCTACCTCGCGGGCAATAGCCGTCCCGGTGCGCTTGTGGTCACCGGTGACCATCATCACCCGGATGCCCGCTGACTTACAATCGGCCACGGCCTCCTGTACGCCACTGCGGGGCGGGTCAATAATGCCTGTAATGCCCACCCAGACCAGCTCCTGCACATCTTTACTGGTGGCATCATCAGCCATGTTATCCCCTTCGCGGTACGCCAGAGCCAGCACCCGCATGGCCTTGTCGGCCCACGCATCGTTCTTGTCCTGTATGCGCCGGCGCACCTCCTCTGTCAGTTGCTGCGGTCCCTCCTGGGTTAGGATGCGCGTGCTCAGGCGCAGGATCTTTTCCGGGGCGCCCACGACCAATAGCTGCCGCTGCCCATCTACCGCTGCCAGCGTAGCCCTGAACTTCTGCTCCGAGCTGAACGGCAGGTCATCGATTACGTGCGCCTGCGGCAGCTCCCGCCCCTGCCTGGCCTCCGCCTTTTTGGCCAGCACCAGCAGCGCCACCTCTGTCGGGTCGCCGGTAACATCCGGCTCCGGGCCATTCTCTTCCTCTCCTGCCTTTGCCTCTCCCAGGTGGGCATTGTTGCATACTTTGGCGATGAGCAGCAACTGCTGCAGCACCATAGATTCGGCTGGGTTTATACTTTCGCCGTCTCTTGTCAGCTCGCCTTCCGGCGCATAGCCAGTACCCGACACTTCCAGCTCAGTGCCATCACCTAAGTATACTTTGCCCACGGTAAGTATACTTTTGGTGAGCGTGCCGGTTTTGTCGGTAAGTATAACGGTTACAGAGCCGAGCATTTCGGTGGCGGAAAACTCGCGGGTAATGGCATTCTGGCTTGCCATGCGGCTGGCTCCAATCGCTAGCACGATGGTGATCACGGCCGGCAGGCCCTCCGGAATAGAGGCTACGAGCGTGGCCACGGTAATCAGCAGCACCTCCTCAAAGGGGTAATCCCGGAAGAAGTAACCAAGTATAAACACAATGGCGGAGGTAACAATGGCGATCACGGCCATTTGCTTGGCCAGGCGCTCCGTCTTTTTGCGGAAGTTTGTGGCTGTGGCCTTGATGGAGCCAAGGGAGTGGGAAATCTTACCCAGCTCCGTATCGCCGCCAATGCCGGTAACCACGGCGGTAGCAGACCCGCGGGCCACGTGGGTGCCTTTCCAGAGCATATTTACCCTATCGCCCAGGTTGGTTTTTTCGGGCAGCGGCTCCGTGTGTTTCTCTATGGGCAGCGACTCTCCCGTGAGGGAGGCTTCGATGGTCTGCAGGTTCTTGCCCCGCAGCAGGCGGGCGTCTGCGGGAATGCCGTCGCCCTCTTCCAGCGCGATCACATCGCCGGGCACCAGTTCCCGCGCCTCCACCGTTTGGGGCTTTCCTCTCCGCAGCACCTTCGCCTCCTGCTTCAGCATACTCTTCAGGGCCTGAATCGCCTTCTCTGCCCTATATTCCTGCACAAAGCCCAGCACAGCGTTAAACAGGATCACCCCCAGGATCACGTACACATCCACCATATGGTCTGCATACCAGGCCACGCCCGCTGCCAGCACGAGCACCAGGATCAGGAAATCCTTGAATTGGTTCAGGAAAAGAATAAAGGGGTTGATACCTTCCTTCCCTGTCAGCTCATTGGGTCCGTACGCCTGCTGCCGCTTTTTGGCTTCATCCTCAGATAGTCCGTCCGGGCTGGTCTGTAGTTTTTCCAGCGTTTCCTCGTTGCTGACGCTGTGATAAGCAAATTTCTGATCTATCGCCATTTTGCCGCCTTAGTGCATGGTGTTGCTGAAATAAGGTGTCAGAACAACCTTACGGAATGCCCTGGGTCCGCTCCTGTGGTGGCACATCCGGCCCCTGCTCCGGGCGCGTGGCGTGCGTGTCGCCGCCGGTTACGTAGTCTGCCGGCCCCGGTGGGATGGTTTTACCCTCATCTTCTTTTAGTATTCCCTTTTTCTTAACTGGCTTATGCTGGGCATCTTCTTTTCTCTCTTCCATAACTTCTTTTAAAGTATAAATTGATCTATACCTATCCTGATCACCGGATAAATAAGAGGTATCTTTCTTTACTTTTCTTCGTCCCTGAAACATCTTACAGACACCTCCTTACCTACGTAGCAGGTGCCAAATTGATATTATCGCCCTCAGCACTGGCTACCAGCGGGCACAATGCAATTATTTTCTAACTTTGAGACGGCAACTCTTAACCTGCCAGCCTTCATACGTAAAAACTAACTGGCCGAAACCCGGTATACCAAATTGAAGTAAGGGAGCCCGGGAGCCGAAACAACTCTGAAAAAACATACTATGCTGAAAAACTACCCTCCGACCAAAACCGAAGCCTGGAAACACCTCGAGGAGCACTTTAAAACGGTACAACCACAACACCTGCGCGATCTTTTTGCACAAGATGCTGATCGTTTCAACAAGTTGACCTTCCGCCTGAACGACACCATTTACGACCTTTCCAAGAACCGCATCACCCACGATACACTGCAGCTGCTGGTGCAGTTGGCCAAGGAGATGGACGTGCCCGGTGCGATAGAAAGCATGTTTGGCGGCGAGAAGATCAACGCGACCGAAAACCGCGCCGTACTGCACACCGCCCTTCGAAATTTCTCTGACGAACGCCTGGAGGTGGAGGGCGAGAATGCCCTGCAGGAAGTACGCCAGGTGCAGGAGCAGATGCGCAACTTCTGTAACAAACTGCACGCCGGCGAGTGGACCGGCTATACAGGCAAGCGCATCCAAAGCATTGTGAACATCGGCATCGGCGGCTCTGACTTGGGCCCTAAGATGGTAGTGGAAGCCCTGAAGAATTACCAGAAGCCGGACCTGGAAGTATACTTTATTTCCAATGTGGACGGCACAGACGCCGCCGAAGTGCTGCGCCGCCTGGACCCCGAAACCACGCTGTTCATCATCGCCTCCAAGACCTATACCACCAAGGAAACCATCACCAATGCCGAGACGGCACGCGGCTGGTTCCTGAACAAGGCCGTGGACCGCGAGCACATCAAGAAGCATTTTGTGGCGCTCTCTACCAACATTGAGGCCGTTACGCAATTCGGTATCGCTGAGGAAAACGCTTTCCGTTTCTGGGATTGGGTAGGCGGACGTTTCTCTCTCTGGTCAGCTATTGGTTTGTCTGTGGCCTGCGCGTTAGGCTATGACAAATTTGAAGAACTGCTGCGTGGTGCGGAGTCGATGGACAAGCACTTCCGCCAGGAGCCTTTAGAGAAAAATATTCCGGTGCTGATGGCGCTGCTGAGCATCTGGTACACCAACTTCTTCGGCTGCCAGACACACGCCATCCTTCCTTACGACCATTACCTGCGCCTGTTGCCCGAATACCTGCAGCAACTGCTGATGGAGAGCAACGGCAAGAGCACCGACCGCAACGGCAACCGCGTGGATTACCAGACGCAACCCGTGGTGTGGGGGGCGGCTGGAACCAACAGCCAGCACTCCTTCTTCCAGCTTATCCACCAGGGAACTATACTGATACCCTGCGATTTTATAGCTCCGGCTGAAAGCCATAATCCCATTGGTAACCACCACCCGCTGCTGCTCTCTAACTTCTTTGCACAAACCGAGGCCCTGATGAAAGGCAAAAACGCCGACGAAGTGCGCCAGGAGCTGACGCAGAAAGGCATGTCAGGACAGGAGCTGGAGCAATTGCTGCCACATAAATTGTTTGAGGGCAACAAGCCTACTACTTCCATCATGATGCAGAAGCTCACCCCGTTTGAGCTGGGAAGCCTGGTAGCCATGTATGAGCACAAAACGTTTGTGCAGGGCGTGATCTGGAACATCTACAGCTTCGACCAGTGGGGCGTGGAGTTGGGCAAGCAACTCGCTGGCACGATAGAGGGCGAGCTGCTACAAGGCAAATCCTCCTCCCACGACAGTTCTACCAGCGGCCTGATAGCGTACTATACCGATCATAAGTAAAATCAATCGTTAAAAGTGAAGGGTTAAGAGTCAAGTGTTGCTGCAGCAGGTTCTTGTCTATCTAAAAATATCAATGCTATACTTTTAACGCTTACCTATAACACATGAAGCGAGTGGCGATGGTGCTGTTTTGTAGCTTGCTATTGAGCGGCTGCGCAAACGAGGATTTTTTCCAGCACGATGCCCTGGCTACCGCAGAAGAACAGAACGGGAAAGCCGCTGCCGGATCAGATAGCGCCTGGGTAATCCTGGGGCGCCACTACGACCGCAGCGGCTTTCACCGTTATTTCTGGGGGAACCACCACCGCCAACTCTGGGCCACACCCGTGAAGCTGCCCATCTTCAGGCTCGACTCCCTAAACGGGGGAATGGAGATTGTGAAGAAAGGCGGTGGCTACCAGACCACTAGTTTTCAGCTACGCGACAAACAAGGCAGGCTTTACGCCTTCCGCTCCATCGACAAAGACCCCAAGGAGGTTGTAAGCAAGTTCTGGCAAGACACTTTTGTGACCAACATTCTCCGGGACCAGACTTCGGCAGCCAACCCTTTTGGAGCGCTGGTAATACCGCGGCTGGCCGAAGCTGTGGGCGTATATCATGCCAGCCCGAAGCTATACTATGTCGCCGCTGATGATACCCTGTTCGGCGAGTTTAGCCAGCAGGTGCAGGGAAAGGTGTTTATGCTGGAGGAGAAGTATGAAACGCCTGCCGATATCACCCCTGCCTTTGCCGCTGATATAATTGATTTTGAAGATTCGGACGATGCGCTGCGGAAGCGTTTTGCCAGCAACGTCTATCACTTCAACCAGGAGGCATTTGCGCGCGCACGCCTGCTCGACCTGCTCATAGGCGACTGGGACCGCCATAAAGGGCAATGGGACTGGGCCGTGGCCACACAGGGCAAAGACACCATTTTCTACCCCATCCCCAAAGACCGCGACCAGGTGTTTCTGAAGATGGGCGACGGCCTGATTCCCTCCATCGCCACAAGCAAACTGCTGGCGCGCAAGCTTCATACGTTTGACGATGATTTCAGCGATGTGAAAGCGTATATGATCAACGCTGCCTTTGTGGATGAGCGCCTGCTGCACGAGCTGAGCCTGGAGGATTGGCAACGAATAGCCCAAGACATGCAGCGACAGCTGACAGATGAGGTGATTAGGGAGGCGGTGCAGCAGCTGCCACCACCGGTTTATACTTTAGTAGGTGCCGAAATTAGCCGGAACCTGAAAAGCCGCCGCGCCCTGCTGCCGAAAGCCGCCGCGAAGGTTTATGCTATCCTTGCTAAAAAGGTAACGATACCTGGCTCAGATGAAGAGGAGCACTTTGAGGTGAGACGGCTGGACAACGAGCATTTGGAAGTAGTGGTGACGCGCCCTACGAATACTGGCATGCCTGCCAAACAACTTTATAGGCGCGTCTTTCAGCGGGGCCAAACAGAGGAAATTATACTTCACGGACTGGCCGGAGACGATACCTTTATACTTTCAGGCGAGGTGCGGGAAAGTATACTTGTAAGGATCTACGGTGGCCTGGGCGAGGACGAAATATCAGACAACTCTTCCGTTAGCGGCTGGAAAAAGTACACGCACGTTTATGACACGGAGCGCGGCAATGAAATTAGCTTTGGCCCGGAAACAAAAGACAGGACCACTGATGATGTGCGGGTACACGCCTATGACCGCGAAGGGAACTGATACATTTATCAGTTAACAATAATCATTTATCAGGCATCTGCAACAGGTATATCCGCAGTTGCAACACATCCAAAAATGATAAATGGTAATTGATAAAGGACTACCTCCCCTTTGCCCGTTTCACCAGGTAGGAATACAGCACTTTATCGAAAGGCTCGCTGATATCTACGGGTACAAAATCGATTTTATACTGCCCGCACTTAAGGCTTAGGTCTCTTTTATACTTTTCTACCGCGGTGCGGTAATGCTCGCGCACCTGAGAAGGCTGCAGCTTGAGCTCCTGCCCTGTCTCTACATCCACAAAAACATAGGGCCGCTCAGCAAAATCAAACTCCTCCTCGGTTTTGCGGTCCATCACATGGAAAAGGAGCACCTCGTGGTTCTGGTGTTTCAGGTGCTGCAGTGCAGCGAAAATAGCGTCCATGTCCTCCACGCGGCTCAGCATATCACTAAAAATAACCACCAGCGAGCGTTTGGGGATCTGCTGCGCGATCTGGTGCACCACCTCAGCCACGTTGGTATCCTTGGCTGTGGGCTTCTGCTCCAGTTGCTGCTGCAGCAGCAAAAGCAACGCATGGAGATGGGAGGCGGTGGAGCGGACCGGTGTTTGGTGCTCGATCTTATCAGAGAAGGTTACCAGCCCCACGGCATCGCGCTGCTTGCGCAAAAGGGTGGCAAGGGCGGCGGCACAGAGGGCGGAGAAAGTGAGCTTGCCGTTATCTTCCAGCGGGTAGTACATAGAGGGCGACACATCCAGCAGGATATGGCAGCGCAGGTTGGTTTCCTCCTCGTAGCGCTTTATGAAAAGCTTGTCGGTGCGGGCAAAAACCTTCCAGTCGATGTGGCGGGTGCTTTCGCCGTTGTTGTAGAGGCGGTGCTCGGAGAACTCCACCGAAAAACCGTGGTACGGCGACTGGTGCAGCCCGGTGATAAAACCCTCCACCAGCTGCTTGGCCAGAAACTCCATGTTCTCGAATTTCTGCACATCGGCAAGGGAAAGGGGCTTTTTCATGAATTACTGCTTTGGCTGGGCTTCTGACTCTGAAACGGCTAAAGAGGATTCTTGTTGTGCCTCCTCCCCGATGAGTTCTTTTAAACTTACGGCTACCGTTCCGTCGCGCACCATGTCCAGTTGGGTGGCGGCTGCCCTGGAGAGGTCAATGACGCGGTGGCGGCTGGCGGCCATGCGGTCGTTGATGCGTACTACTACGGTTTTGCCGTTCTTCAGGTTGGTCACTTCCACGCTGGTGTTAAACGGGAGCGTGGCGTGGGCAGCTGTCATCAGGGTTTTGTCGTAACGCTCGCCATTGGCAGTGCGCTGGCCGTGGAATCGGTCGGCATAATAGGTTGCCTTTCCGTCTGCCGTGTACTCCAATGGCCCTGATGAGAGCGAAAGCAGGAAGATCAATACTACTGAATATAGATTCATAGTATTATATAGTTGGTCCGGCTACAAATATAGAATTAAAATATTTTAGGCAAATTTTAAATTTGAATACTTTTATATATCAGAACTATATATTACTTTTAGGTTCTCAAGGTTGAATTTAACGTCTAATTAACGGTGGAAGAGAACAACGAAAAAGCAGAAATTTATTCCCAGAGAGTAAGAGCCGGGAAGAGAACGTATTTCTTTGATGTGAAGTCAACTCGATCTAACGACTTCTACGTGACCATCACGGAGAGTAAGCGCAAGTTCAAGGAAGACAGCTTCTCTTACGAGAAACACAAAATCTTCCTCTACAAAGAGGATTTTCTGAAATTCATGGACGCGCTGCAGGAAACGATAGACCACGTTAAATCCGAACTCTTGACAGAAGAGGCCCTGGCCGCACTGGAGAACCCGGTGAAAGAAGGCGAAGAGGCTCCTTTTGACGAAGAACTGAAGTGGGAATAAACCTACCCGCTGAATCATAAAGCATACCTGAAGCCCGCTGCTCTGCTGCGGGCTTTTTGTTTTTACCACTTGCTGTGCCGCTGCCCTCATTTAAGCCCACAAGGCACAGAATGCTGGCTAATTTGTTGTATATTTGCGGCTCGAAAATAAAGACTAAAGTATAAATGGGACTACGATGCGGTATTGTGGGCCTGCCAAATGTTGGCAAGTCTACCCTGTTCAACGCTATTTCTAACGCCAAGGCAGAGTCTGCCAACTATCCTTTCTGTACCATCGAGCCAAACGTGGGCGTGATCACGGTGCCGGACGAGCGCCTGCAGATATTGGAGGAGCTGGTACACCCGGAGCGCGTGCTGCCAACGGTAATTGAGTTTGTAGACATTGCCGGCCTGGTGAAAGGAGCCAGCAAAGGCGAAGGCCTGGGCAATAAATTCCTGGCCAACATCCGCGAGGTAGACGCCATCATACACGTGGTGCGTTGCTTTGAGGATGAGAACATCGTGCACGTGGACGGCAAGGTAAACCCGATCGCCGACAAGGAGATCATCGACACAGAACTACAGCTGAAAGATCTGGAGTCGGTTGACAAGAAGATCCTGAAGGTGGTGCGCTCTGCTAAGTCTGGTGATGCCAAGGCAAAGAAAGAGCTGGCCAGCCTGGAGAAGTATAAAACACAGCTGGAGGCCGGCCTGAACGCCCGCAGCCTGGATGTGAACGAGGATGACCTGGAGGCGGTGGAAGACCTGAAGCTGCTGACCGCCAAGCCTGTGATTTATGCCGCCAACGTGGATGAGAACTCTATGATTGAAGGCAACCAGTATTCTAAGGCTCTGGCCGAGCACGTAAAAGACGAAAACGCACAGGTAGTGTTGATCTCCGCCTCTATCGAAGCCCAGATCGCCGAACTGACCGATGAAGAGGAGAAGGAGATGTTCCTTTCTGAGTATGGTCTGAAGGAATCCGGACTGAACAAGCTGATCCGCGCCTCTTACGACCTGCTGAACCTGATTACCTACTTTACCGCCGGCGTAAAAGAAGTACGCGCCTGGACGATTGAGAAAGGCTGGAAAGCACCGCAGGCGGCCGGCGTGATCCACTCTGATTTCGAGAAAGGCTTTATCCGCGCCGAGGTGATTAAGCTAAAGGATTACCAGGAGTACAAGACAGAAGCTAAGATCAAGGAAGCCGGTAAAATGGCTGTGGAAGGTAAAGAATACGTGGTACAGGACGGCGACATCATGCACTTCCGCTTTAACGTGTAGTTGCTCGATAAAGTAATCTATGTATTATATAAAAAGAGGCCAGCTGTTAACTGGCCTCTTTTGTTTTTATAGTATATTCGATCCGCTATATAACTCTACCTCTTAAGCTTATGAAACAAACCTCTACCCTGCTCCTTTTCCTGGTGCTTCTTTCCAACACAGCTGCTTTTGCTCAAAAGGCGGTATTGCTGCATAGCTTTTCCCAAGTAAATGAACAAAGCGGCTATCTGTTTGCAGGCGATAAACTGTACCTGAACCAAAACACCTACTTTGAGGTGTTCAATTTAAAAAATAGGGCACCTTCTCAGGTACCCAAGCCTGCACGACCAATATTGGAATCAGGAAGTACATGGGGTGCTTTAGGATCTTCCATCATATTTGCTGATAACGAAAATCAAATGTTGTATATAGCAAATGATAGAGAGTCGGCACGCTTTATTGCAGTTTCAAATAGCCGGCAAATCATTCCCGGGAAAAATTCCACCTTCTTAACCTATCTGTTATCTACAGAAGGTTATAAGATGATAGAAATAGACAATCAAACCCATAACGTAGAAAAGTTTTGGATCACAGACAATAAGGCTAATTTGAGCATGGCGTATCATGAAAATGAGGACCTTGTTTTCTTTAATAATCAAGTCTCTCCTACAACGGTTAAGCTATACGTCTCTGATGGTACTTATGAAAGTACAACTTTGCTGAAAGAAGTACTGGTGGATGCTGATGAAACAATTCTTAACTCCTTCTTTTTGAACGATGGGGATGAGTCATACTTTGTCTGTAACACTTATCTAAGATCTGAGCCGGCAGAAAGCTTCAGCCACGTTTATAAGTTAACAGCTAACACGGTAACAGCGCTTGGCACCTATAAAGACCTCAAGCCATACCCGCGCCAAATCTACATCAAAAACGGCATTCTGTATGGCTATAACAAGAAAACAAGAGATGTAGTGGAGGCAAAAAGTTCTACAAGTATTCTACATTCTGTCGATTTTGTGACCTTTGAAGGGGAGTATAAGGGTAATATGTTGTTTACTGTACCGAGCCCAGCAAGTACGTTAGGAGACTCATTGGTTGCATTGTTCCAAACTGACGGCACTTCTGCTGGCACCCGCATGATAGCGGATAAAGTAGATGCCTTCTTCACGAAAGAGAAAGCCATCACTGTACATAAAGGCTTATTATACTTTATTAAAAGAGATGATGAGTACGGAGCAGAACTTTATAGGTATGACGGACAGAACGTATCAATGGAAGAAGATGCCATTCCGGGCACCGCAGGGCTGCAACGGGTTCAGTTCCATGTTTATGAGGATGAGTTATACTTTGCGGCGCAGCAGTCCGATTCTCCGGAGAAACTACATGTTTTCAAGATATCAGAAAATGCAGGCAGTATACATCTAAGTACCTACGCTGACATAAATGCCAATGGAGAAAAGGATGTGGAAGAGCCTTATATTTCTAACTCGCAGTTCTTACTGAATGGAGGCAGCCTTAATGTGTATAGCTCCCAGGAGACTACGGCCATAAACCTACAATATGGCAGCCACACCATAACACCTCTTGCACAAGCGGGTTGGATTTACGCATCAGGGAAGCAACCAATTACAGTTAACCTGCCAGAAGACAACGGAAAGAGCTTCAGCTTTGGCTTAATACCAGCAGAAATAAACACAAAAGTGGATGCTACGCTCATGTCCGACGCCACGCGATGCGGTTTTCCGACACCTTATACTTTGCACTACAGCAACAGTGGCTCTACTAAAGCCAGCGGCACCATCAAACTTGTACCGGAGGCTAAGTTTACATTCGATTCAGCTACTCCGGCCCCTCATACCATAAGCGGAGACACGTTGACTTGGCAGCTGAACGATCTGGAAATCGGCAAGAAAGGAAAGATCTTCCTTAACTTTACCATGCCCGGCGTGGAGCAAATGGGCGACACGCTGGTTTCCAAGCTCTTCACCGAGTTTCGTAACGCTGAGAATAAAACCCTTGGCGCAGATACCACCACCTTGCAGCAAATCCTGACCTGCTCTTACGACCCCAACGATATACAGGTAACCCCGGCAGGCGAAGGCAAAAAGCACCTGACGCTAAAGAAAAAGAAGCTGGAGTACCTCATCCGCTTCCAGAACATGGGCACCGACAAAGCCTTTAACATCGTCGTTACCAATGAACTGCAGCAGGAGCTGGACCTAAGTACCTTTGAGGTTATCGGCAGCAGCCACGACATGTATACCGTGGTAAAGGAAAACCTGGTGAGCTTCCACTTCGATAACATTCATTTGCCCGATGATAAAACGGACGAGCCCGGCAGCCATGGCTATATCTTGTACACTATAAAACCTAAAGCGGGCTTGCCAGATAGCTCCGTCATCAATAACCAGGCATTTATCTATTTTGACTATAATCCTGCCATTGAGACCAACATTGTCTATAACACGCTGGTGGACAGGTTACCTGCCAAGGCTGTTCTGGCTGTAGAAGATGCGTTGGGAGAGGCCACACCAATTGTTTTTCCAAACCCTGCAGCAGATAAACTGAACATTAGCTGGCCAGCCGGCAGTTCACCCTATACGTTGTACAGCCTCTCCAACAGCCGGGGGCAACTGGTTCTTCAGGCAAAATTTAAATCCGGTTCGGTTCATCAATTAGATGTGCGCATGCTTCCTGCTGGTTTATACTTTCTTCGGACAACAAGGCAGGAAGGGACGTTTGTTAGAAAGATATTGATCCAATAGCTACAACCAGAAAAGGCAGGTGATTTACCTGCCTTTTCTGGTGAATAAATCTTGGTTACACCTTCCGCTGGTTTAGCAGTTTTCAGTCAGTATTGGAACTCTGGGGCCAGTTAGACCTGGTAGTAGGCTTCAGCTAGACTCGTTTATAAATCATCTTATCGGGTCCGATATTTATCTTTTATGCTCATAGATAAGTTGCACCACTCCGGACCTGAATTTATTCACTTCTTTTAGTTTGAGGTTTATTCGTTCAGTGAGGTTTTGGAAAAGGGGTTTGCCGGTTCCTAACACAATTGGATGAACGGAAATGCGGTAGATATCGATCAGTCCAAGCTGGTTGAACGTTGTGATAAGCTTTGCTCCGCCATATAACCAGATATCCTTGCCACTCTGCTGTTTGAACTCAGCAACTTTTTCAGGGATCCTAGAAGTGATAAAAGTAACGTCATGATCCTGCCGCTCCTGGCTGGAGAATACGACTTTCTTTTTGGCATGAACACTTGCCCATAGCGATTTTTCCGTTTCGCTTGCGTCTGCTTCGGGTTTGTAGCTTCCCCACATATCATAGCTGACCCTGCCGTAGAAAATGGTATCTATACTTGAAAGAAAGCCTTCGAAGTCCATGTCATCGTCCAGGATACACCAGTCAATCTCTCCATTTGGCCCTTCAATAAATCCGTCGAGGCTAACCGCCAGATCTAAAATTATCTGCTTCATTTGGCTTACGTGATAAGTTAAAGTAGAAATGAATTTTCTGTACGGAATAGTTATGCGGCTCGTACACGCTATGCGCGAGGCGTAGCCAGGTAAAAAGCCTGTGCCATGTTATCGGTTTGGTGTACGATTCTATTGCATGCCCTTAACCTTTATTCTTTGCGCACCTTCGGGTATAGTAATCTAAACGAATTGGAAACAGCTTGATGCATGATGGTGGCATGGTCTACCTGAGGCAAGTAGTCAAAGTACACGTTTATGCTTTTGCTTTTTGTTTCTTTTAGTTTTTCTGCCAGTAAATTTGCATCTACTTCCATTACTCTGGGAATAGCAGTTGGTGTAAGCCCTTCCTTTCCTACGCCAATATAAACATCGGTTTGTTGGGTAATGCCGCCTTCCAGAAACTTGAGTTTATGATCAAGCAAAGAGCCATTGTCCCACCACAGACTCGGACTGATGATAACGTACTTGTTGAATAAAGTCGGCTTCTTAAATAAAATCTCTGCCGTTAAAAGCCCGCCTAATGATTGCCCGATTATCGTCTTAGAACTGTTCGTTTTATATTTCTTCTCTATAAATGGCTGCAGTTCTGTTTCTAAAAACGTGATAAATTTATCGGAATGGCCTGTTGTGGGATATCGCTTTTGATCTTCCTCTATGCTAGTCGGGAATGTGAAGTCTCTTCTCCTATCGACAGTGGCGATGCCAACAACTATAGATTTCGGAACCTGGTTTATCCATTCAAAACTGTTGAATTGCACGAGGCCAACTACATGAATAAAATCCTCGTCTGCCGAACCGTCAAGAAGATAAATAACAGGATATCGTACCGTATCTTTCTTGCTATATCCTTCGGGAAGGTAAATATTTAAAATTCTTTTTTCGCCAAGTTCCTTTGAGTGAACTTCATCAATCAGTCCAAGTATAAAAGGCTTGCTGCTGTCTTTCTTTTCCGGCCTGCTTACCTGACCAAAGGTTAGCGGCGCAGAGAAGGTTAGAATTAGAAGTAAAAGGATTCTGTTCATCTGTTAAATACTCGCGTTTCGTTCATAACAATCAACCCTTAACGGTTAGTACATAAGGTGAGCGAGGCGTAGCCACAGTTTGGCTTATGTGCGGGGTTAGCGGCTGGTATTTTTATAGTTCAACTTCAAATAAGTTATTGATGATTTTCTTAACTGCATCTCTTGTCCTCGGCACATTATCAACTTGTAAATACTTTTGAAGTCTATTTGCGACTATCTCTGGCTTTGGGTTATCAGTTAGTGTCGGCTGGATTTCTCTCATCCATAATGATTGATTTAATCTTTCATCAATAGTTGTACAAAATATTAAAGCATCAAGAGCTATCAAGCTTAGAGGTCTTCCTTTAGTTAACCATTTATCGGCTCTGTTCCAATTGAAGCAAGAACTTGCAGCAACATGTCCCCAATTACTACTTATATTGATTGCTTTATGTGCATTATGTTCAATCCAATCAAGCACTTTCTCATACCTGATGTAATTCAAGGCATTTATACATTCGTTGAGATACTTCTCGTCAAAAGTTTCTATTTCTGCAATTAATGTGTCTAAAGCTTCATCTTTATTCAAAGTCTTTGCGATGTCCATAGCACGAAGTATAAAGTCGTCTACTTTTTCTTGATTGTACATTCAAATTGTCTCTGATATAACCGCCAACTACTGTACATGCGAAAACATACGCTTATCTGCATTATAGCTTCCACTACTTCCTGTTAAAGTATAACCGGTCATACCCGATCAGCAGGTCGGCGCGGGAGCCGGGTGGGCGGTAGTAGATCAGGATATCGTAATCATTGCCGGTCTCGAAATGGCTTCCCTCAAAGTAGCTGTCATCTGGTGCCGCTGTACCGGACTTTAAAGTATAATAGTAGTTATAGTAGCCCTGCTTCAACAGCATGCGGCCAGTGTAAACCTGGCGCTCGGCATCATAAGTCAACTTCGCTTCCTCCGACTGGCGCCAGTTGGTCAAATCGCCTTGCAGGTATACTTCGCCGGGCACTTTGTCCGAGACCTGCAGTTCAAAGTCCACCCAGGTATAATCACCGTTCACATCGCCGTTGCCATACTGGCGGTTGCCGAAAATGCGCTTGCCATTAATGTCCGGGTCCTGACTGTAGGCAAGGCCGCTGCGGCTCTGGTCTGTCTGTAAGAATACCACGGCCGGGTTCTGCTGCAGGTCAATGTTATCTACCCCTATACCTTTATAGTTCAGGCTGCGGGTATCAAACGCGCGGAATTCGCTGTGGCCTTTAAAAAGCTCTTTCGGATCAAAGAATACGTATTCCAGCCTACGCTGGGCATCATGTATGTAGGTAGGGCGGGCAAGGCGCTTAGCGGTGTCCCAACGGTAGTTCTGGCGCATCACGGCCTTTACCTCTGCTGCTGGGTTCACGAGGTCGTAGTCGGCATAAAACACGTTAAACTCTACCGGCTGCCTGGTCTCGCGGCCCTGCGGACCGAGCGAGGCTCCCAGTTTGGACGCCACTGTTACCAGTTCCTGGTACACCATAAAACGCTGTGTGAGCAAGAGCTTTCCTCCCTCCTCCTGCACCACCAGCAGGTAATTGCCGCTCAGTTTTACGCGCGGTACCCGGAACTTGTAGTGCACATAATTTACGCGGGTGTTCACCGAGTTCTGCGCATCGGTAATAAAGAATTCGTTAAACTCGTTGAGGAACTGCGTATCGCTGAGGGAGGAGGGTTTCCAGTTGGCGTCGCAGTGAACGAGCCTGGCCTGCAGGCGGTTGGGTGCGGCGTTCAGGCGGTCAAACTCAAGTATGATAGGTTTGGTCTGATTGATGGGAACAACAGGCGGCTCCAGCACCTCCTCCTCAAAACCGGTGGCCACATAGGCCTGCACCGACTGTATACTTTCGTCGTACACGAAATCCTCATAGCGCAACTGCGATTGTGTAGCGCTACTGCTCTGCACCTGCTGCTCTATCGGAACACAGGCCACGGTGCCAACTGCCAGCGCACCGGCAATCAGGTAAGTATAAGTTAATCTTTTCAGCATGCTCGTCTGTTCAGGCCATACTCTGCAGTACAGCCACATGGTTATCAGAACGAATATAGCTAAAAAGTATAAACCTGGGTTACAACAGGGGCCGATACAATAGATTTATACTTCCGAAAGCTTACTCTTCTTTTAAATGTGTTTCCACAAATATCCCAGCTTCCAACGTTTTCTGTACAGGGCACTTGGTGGAGATCACTCTCAGCCGTTGGCGTTGCTCCTCGGTAAGGTTGCCTGTGAGCCGTAGGTGCTTGGTAACGCGGTTAAGTTTTGCCTCCTTCTCCCCGCACTGGGCACAGTCCACAGCGTGGACGCGCTCGTGCCGCAGGCTCACTTCTGCCCGTTCCAGCGGCCAGCCCTTTCGCTGCGCATACATGTGCAGGGTAATAACGGTGCACGACCCGAGGGCGGCTAATATGTAATCATATGGGTCTGCGCCCTCTTTTATACCCTCGGCCACGCCGGACTCGTCGATTACCATCTTGTCTACGCCGGCGCTGATGTGGGCCACCAGGGGGGAGCTGCTGTCGGTATACACCGTGATGAAACCCTCTTTTTCCTCTAAGCTCATAGTTTATACTTTAGGGATGCTAAGTATAGTATAAGGTATGGCTGCAGAAAAGTTTTGAGCGCGTGAAGTATAAATGCTCCGGCTTCAGGCCGCCCAGCCAGTGTGGCTGGCGCTTTCCCTTCATAAGAATGCTCTAAGGCAGATTAGATTTAAAACCGCAGCACAAAGGTGGTCCCCTGCCCCAGTTCGGACTGGACCGAAATAGTGCCCTTGTGCAGGCGCATCATCTGGCGTGAGAGGCTGAGGCCGATGCCCGATCCGGTTTTTTTGGTGCTGTAGAACGGGATGAAGATCTTAGCCATGGCCTCTTCCGTCATGCCCGGCCCGTTGTCTGACACAGAGATGGTGATGCGGCTGCGCCCGTCCAGGGAGGCGCGCAACGCTATTTGCCCATCCGGCTGCTCATGCACGGCTTCGGTGGCGTTTTTCACCAGATTGATGAGCACCTGCTCCACCATACTTCTGTCGGCGGAGAGGAGCATGTTTTCGCGCGGGGCCTGCACCACCAGCTGAACCTGCTGCCGTGCCAACTGCTCGCGCAGCAACAGCTTTATCTCCTGCAACAGTTCCCCCACATCAAACCGCGACATCTGCGGCACCGAGATGGTAGTCAGGTTACGAAACTCATTCACAAAACGGATAAGTCCCTCGGAGCGGCGGCTGATGGTTTGCAGGCATTGGCCGATATCCAGGAGCTCCTCGCGCAGCAGGGTTATCTCCTCGGCCTCCGTATCGGTAAACGTATGGATCTCCTCGCAGGCGCTGGCCGAAAGCGACGAGATAGGCGTCACGGAGTTCATGATCTCATGCGTCAGCACGCGGATCAGCTTGCTCCAGGCCTCCATCTCCTTTTCCTCCAGCTCCATCTGTATGTTTTGCAGCGAGGCCAGGCGCACCCTATCCCCCAGCAACGACAGCTCTATGACGTGCACCGACAGGTGGGCCTGCTCGCCCTCCTGCCGCACAGGCACCAGTACCTTGTCGCCGCTCTCGAGTTGCTGCAGTCCCAGCGCCAGCTCCGGACTGACCTGCTGTAGCTCCTGCACCCGCCGCAACTGCCCCACCTGTAATAGCTTTTTGGCGGCATTGTTGAGCAAAAGGATACTTCCGTCGGGTTTGTAGGTGATGATGCCGATGCCTATGTGCTGCACAATCACCTCGAAGTATTGCAGGTGCGCCTCCTTCTCGGCCCGCACTTCCCGGAACTTCGCCATCACCTCGTTTAGCTTTTGCGCCAGCTCCCTTTGCGTTTTCCCCGCGGGCCCCACATGAAATTGCTCGGTGAAGTCATCATACTTGATGGAATTGAGAAAACGGAGAAAAAGCCTGTTGGTCCGCTCCATGTAGTGCATCAACAGCCCTATCTGCAAAAAGATAAAGAGCCCCAGCCCCAACAGCGTGCCGCGGTACTCCTCACTGAAATCTATCCGGGCAAAGGCAAAGACTGATGCTGCCAGCAGCAGCACGCGCAACAGTAGCTGTAACTTGTAGTGCCTATAGCTCATACTTCTCGAGTCTTCGGTACAGCGCCCCCCGGCTAAGGCCCAGCTCCTTGGCTGCTTTGGAGATGTTGCCCTCATGCTTCTGCAGAGCCCGCTGCACCGCCTCCCGCTCCAGGTCATCCAGGTCCAGGGTTTGGGCGGTAACGGCTGGCGCAGCAGGAGTTTGCTCCTCGGCCAGAAAGAAGAAATCCTCGGCCTGCAGCTCGCGGTTGTCGCTCATAATCGAGGCCCGCTCCAGCGCATGCTGCAGCTCGCGCACGTTGCCGGGCCAGCTGTAGCGGCGCAAGCGGGCCAGCGCCGATTCGCCCAGGCGCTTGACAGGTTGTTTATACTTCTGAGCGTACTCCTGCAGAAAATGGGAGGCAAAAAGCGCCACGTCCTCCAGGCGCTCGCGCAGGGGCGGCAGGTGCAGTTCCACGGTATTGATGCGGTAAAGTAAATCCTGCCGGAACTCCCCGCGCTGCACCATCTCCTTCAGCGGCATGTTGGTGGCGCAGATCAGCCGCACGTCTACAGGAATGGGCTTGTTGGTACCCACCCGGATGATCTCGCGCCGTTGCAATACCGTGAGCAGTTTGGCCTGCATGGCCGGCGAAAGGTTACCGATCTCATCCAGAAAAAGGGTGCCGCCGCTGGCCGCCTCTATCCTGCCGATCCGGTCTTCCTTGGCATCGGTAAAAGCGCCCTTTTTATGGCCGAACAACTCACTCTCGAACAACGATTCGGTGATAGCACCCATGTCCACAGTTACGAATACTTTGTCGGAACGGGAGGAGCTTTCGTGAATGGTGCGGGCGATGACTTCTTTGCCGGTGCCGTTCTCGCCCAGCAAAAGTACATCGGCATCCGTTTTGGCCACTTTATCGATGATGGAGAAAAGCTGGCGCATGGCATTACTCTCGCCCTGGATAATGTCTTTGCCGGTGCTGAGCTGTGAACTGAGGGCACGGTTAACCGCTTTCAGTTGGCTTACTTCTTTGTAGGAGTGGCGCAGTCTGGCAGCAGATGACAACGTGGCGATCAGCTTCTCGTTCTGCCAGGGCTTCAGCACAAAGTCGGTGGCTCCCTCCTTGAGCGCCCGCACGGCCATCTCCACATCACCGTATGCGGTTATCATCACCACCACTGCCGAGGGGTCATACTTCAGGATTTCCCTGAGCCAGTAGAACCCCTCCTGGCCGCTCGTAATATCCTGGCTGAAGTTCATGTCGAGCAGGATCAGGTCGAACTCCTCGTTGGAGAGCAGGAACGGAATCTTCTTCGGGTTTTTCTCCATCACCACTTCCCTGGCATGGTGCTTCAGGAGCATCTTGGCCGAGAACAGCACGTCCTCGTTATCGTCTATTACCAGAATGCGTCCCAGATTTTGTTCTTCCATAGTTTTAGGTGCGTTTATGCCTCGCTTCTTGATCAGCTAAAGGGTGGTATAACAATACTGTGCCAGCTTTAGATACATCTAATATAGTGATTCTGCGGCTTATTCTATACTTGTGTTGTCCGGTGATGGACAGAAAGTGTCCGGCACCGGACATAGTCGATATGCTATACTTGCCTATACTTGCAGCCAGTGCCTTTTTTATTTTTGGCACAGCGCTTGGCAATAACCAGGTAGGCCTGCCTCGCTTCAGGACGGCCTGGAAATGAAACTGGCAAATCCATACTTCTAAAACTATGTTAAAACTGTACTTCCTCACTGCCTTCCGCGCGCTGCTCCGCAACAAGAGCTACAGCCTTCTCAACATTGCGGGCCTCACGCTGGGCATTACCTGCAGCATCCTGCTTTTCCTGGTGATAAAGTATGAGCTGAGTTACGATACCTTCCACAGCAAAGCCGATCGCATTTACCGTGTTACCACTTACTTCAAGACCGAGGAAGGCGAGCAAGAGCATACCGGCATCCGTTTCCCGATTCCGAAGCTGCTCCGTAGCAATGATAACCTGGGCATGGAGAATACGACTATTATTTACAGCGAGGAGACAGCCCAGATCAACGTCCTGGGCCAGGACAACGGGGTGCAACGACGCTTCTTGGAGGAGAAGCCCATTGCCTTTGTGGAGCCACAGTACTTCGATATTTTCGATTTTGAGACAGGCGCCATAGACCCGCGCCCGGCACTGGCAGAACCGAACAACGTAGTGCTGACGCAAAGCGTGGCCGACAAGTATTTTCCGGAGGGGAATGCGATCGGGAGGTTAATCAAGTTTAATAATATTATTACGCTGAAAGTAAGCGCTGTTATGCCCGACCCGCCTTCCAATTCGGACTTCCCTTTTTCCATGCTGATCTCCTACCCTTCGTTCCGAAACTATACGAAGTTTGAGGTCGACAACTACAATATGCTCACCAGCAATTTTCAGCTATTTGCGTTGCTGCCAGAGGGGGCATCCCCAGCGGCCAAACAGGCAGAGATATCAAGTTTCGTGCAGCGCCACCGGGAGCAGAACAAAAGGGTGGCGGAAAGCTTTGTGCTGCAGCCCCTCAGCGATATACACTTTAACCCTGAGTTGGGCAACTTCGGCCAACGCACCATTGCCAAAGAAATTATCTGGTCGATGGCGCTGGTAGGCATTTTCATGGTACTGGTGGCCTGCATCAACTTTGTGAACCTGGCCACCGCACAGGCCGTGAAGCGTGCCAAGGAAGTGGGTGTGCGTAAGGTGCTGGGCAGCAGCAAAAGCCAGCTGGTGCTGCAGTTCATCGGCGAGACCTTCCTGATCACCTTGCTGGCCACCCTGCTGTCGGTTATACTTACGGAGCTTGCCCTGCCCTACCTCAACAGCCTACTGGAGCTGAAAATCACATTTACTGTACTCCAGGACCCGGTGCTGTTGTTTTTCCTGGTAGCGGAAGTACTGCTGGTCACGCTGTTTGCCGGTATTTACCCGGCCATGATCCTGGCAAACTTCCAGCCGATTGCAGCCCTGAAGAGCCGCATCAACACGCAACAGGTGGCAGGCTTGCCCATCCGGCAGGCCCTGGTGGTACTACAGTTCACGATCTGCCAGGTACTCATCATCTGCACCATCCTGGTAAACGAGCAGATGGACTTCTTTAGGACCAAGTCGCTGGGCTTTAACAAAGATGCCGTGGTAACCATTCTACTGCCAAACCAGGCCGGTGAGAAAATACAGCCCCTGCGCGACGAGCTGCTGAGCAACCCTGTCGTGCGCCAGGTGAGTTTCTCAGGCGCTCCGCCATCCTCTAACTTTACCTGGGGCTCCAACTTTGCCTATAACAACTCCAGCGAAGACGCCACATTTGAAGCCAACCTGAAGTTCGCCGATGAGCATTACCTGAACCTGTATGACATTAAACTGGCGGCCGGAAGAGCCTACACCAACGCAGACTCGGCCTCTGTGATGATAAACGAAACTATGCGCCGCAAGCTTGGTATTGAGAGTCCCGCGGACGCGATCGGCAAAACGATGCGCATCGGCAGTGACTTCAAGGCAACTATTGTGGGCGTAGTGGAAGACTTTCACCAGACCTCGCTGCACCGGCCTATCGATCCTATTATTCTGTTTACCTCCAAAACGGAATACCTGTTCCTCAATGCCAGAGTTGACATAAGCCAGAAGCAAGAGGCGATTGCTCACCTGGAGAAAGTATGGAATATGGCTTACCCGGATGATGTGTTCAGCTATGAGTTTCTGGATGAAACAGTCGCCAACTTTTACCAGGAAGAGGCGCGCCAAAGCAAGCTGTTCAAGGTCTTCTCCTTCATCGCCATACTTATAGGCTGCATTGGCCTGTACGGCCTGGTGGCCTTTATGGCGACGCAGCGCACCAAAGAGGTGGGCATCCGCAAGGTGATGGGCGCCTCCGTGTTCAGCATCGCCTCCCTGTTTTCCAAAGAGTTCATCAAACTGGTGCTCATAGCGTTTATACTTGCTGCGCCGATCGCCTACTACATCTTCAGCCTGTGGCTCGAGGACTTTACCTACCGCATTAGTATTGGCTACTGGCCGTTTCTACTGGCCGGGGTAGCTACACTCCTGATCGCGCTGCTGACCATGAGCACCAAAGCCATACAGGCGGCGCTGGCTAACCCGGTGGTCTCCTTAAAAAGCGAGTAAAAGTTTAGCATTTTACTACAACAGCAAGAGCCGCTCAAATTGGGCGGCTCTTGTTATATACTTTAATTTTGAAGTATAAATCAGTAGTTCACTTCGGTAGCAGGCACATCCACAAGTATAAACGTGGCCTCGGCATTTCCATGCAAACTCACAATATCTTGGTTCTCCAGGCGCACCTGGTCGTTTCGGTCAGTTTCCACGTTGTTGATCAACATGGAGCCGCTCAGCACGTACACGAGCGTTTTCCGGATCTTAAACGTCTTAAAATCAATCCCGCCGCCCTGGCTCACGTGACCATAATATACAGTGGAGTTTGAGTTGATGAACGGCACATTCTCCAGCACTTTCTGACCCGTCACCACCGGTACCAGCTTGTCCTTGGCATCCAGGAAGTCTACGTTCATGTGCTCGTAGGAGGGGGCCAGGCCACGCTTGTTGGGCAGGAACCAAAGCTGCAGCAGCTCGGTGTCGTTGTCCGTATCGTTGGTCTCGGAATGGGTAAAGCCAGTGCCGGAGGTCATCCGCTGCACATCGCCAGCCTTTAGCACCACCTCATTGTGCAGGCTGTCCTTGTGCGTCAGTTCTCCGTCCATAACCACGGTTACTACCTCCATTTCAGCATGCGGGTGCTGCGGGAAGCCATTATGGCCCTTTATCCATTCGTGGTTAAACGCACGTAAAGGCCCGAATTGCACGTTGGCGGGGTCGTAATAATCAGCAAAGGAAAAGAGGTAGCGAGAGTCCAGCCAGTCTCCTACTCTCGCATTGTGATGCTCTGAGGCAGGTATCAGTTTTATCATAGTTTGGGTTTGCTATAGTGCATAAGTATGAGGAGCGCCCCGGCAGCGCCCTATCTGCTAAGGCTTTACGTATATAGCTAATTTCTTGTTAGCAATTGTCCCAAAACAGTGGCTGAGGGCACAAAAAAGCCTGAGGTCGTGCATGCACGACCTCAGGCTTACTGTATAGTTCCTTAAATGGCTTACTCAGCCTTCTTTAGCTTCTGTACCTCTTTCTGCAGGTCGAGCACAATGCTGGAGAGCTTGTCGAGCGAAAGGTCTGCAATGGGGAATGTGGAACTGATATAGGATCTTGCTTCCCAAATCTCCACCACATCCTCTACGTGCACCTCGTAGGGCGAGTAAACCGGGTTATCAGAGTGCAGGCGCAAGGTGGAAGCATCCTTAATCTTGTTGAAGATACGCTTAAACACCACCCCTTCTTTCTGGCTCACGATAATGCAGGGCGTGCCATCTTTTATCTGGCCCCAATCCTCTATAAAGCGGCCTACGATGACGGTGCCGGAGGCGATCGGCAGCATGGAGTCGCCGCTGATTTCGAAGGCACGGTACGTACCGCCGGCCCCGAGCATCGGCAAGCGGAAGCGCGGCAGCTCCTCTATAAACTCAGCGTCGGCATAGCCGTTCAGATAACCGGCGCTGGCTTTATACGGTACCAACTCAATATTCTCCCTCTCCTCCTGATCTACCGTAATAGCCAGCACACGCAGGTTTCCGCCATTGGCGCGCCCCTCCCCGTTTGCTGCTCCAGCCGGCGCCTCATGCACCAGATCGCGGGTAATCAGGTCATCGAGGGATACATCAAACAGCCTAGCTACATTTACCAGCGTGCTTAGTTTCGGCTCAGCCCTTCCCTCCTCGTAAGCGCCCACCAATGAGCGCTTTATCTCCAGCTTCTCGGCCAGCTGCGCCTGTGTCAGGCTGGCATGCTTGCGCAAGTGTCTTAAATTCGATGTAACCAACTGCATAATAGCTCCTTTTAATTACCTAACGGCGGCCATACTTTAGCTGCACGCGTGTAAAAGTACGTAAACCTTAGCAATTATACTAATTTATTTAGCACAATTACTAAAGCATAGAAGTTATTTAATTAATCTGAAATAATGATAAAGTGTAACAATTCAAACAAAATTCATGATTACCAATAAAGTACAATTCTATATCACTTCGTCACATCAGCTTTATTTTGATTTAAGGTATTTATAACTGACTTTTAAGACAAATAGTTGAATCATACTTAAAACGAGATATTGAATTTGTAACACTACTACTTCTCCTGATCATTTAAAGTAATTTGAAAAAGTCCTATACCTTAGGATCTTTTCAGCGAGCAAAGCGGCCAATGATCGCCGACAGGCCTCTTTTTGCCTTTAATTGCACATTCTAAAGGGTGTTGGCAAGAATTTCTTTAAAAGTAGTGGGTAATAGTGAACTTTTCGAATAGAGCGAAGGTTACGACAACTAAAAATAAAGGTTTCACTATTAACTAAATATTTACCCTATTACTTTTTCAACTTTTAGCTATGATCAGAAGTTTAACCCTGCAGCGCTCCCTTGCGTTGGCAGCATTTGTCACTGCCATCTCCCTCACAGGCTGCCAGAAAGAAGAGCTTATTGAAAATCAATTCAGTGAGCCACAGGCCGCTTTCTCTTCCCAGAACGGGCAGGCCATCGAGGGACAATACATTGTCGTGTTTAAAAATGGCGGCTCCAACCTTAGCTCCGACAATAGCCAAGGCCTGAAAGCCACCAAAGTAGATGCTGCCAGAATGCGTGAGCGTGTGTTGACAGCTTCCAAAGTTGACGTAAATGAGGTTTCGCAGGTATACGAAGGCGTCGTGAACGGTTTCGCGGCACGCCTTAGCGCGGAGCAGCTGGATGCGATTCGCAAAAGCCCTGAAGTAGCTTATGTGGAGCAGGACCGCATCATTGCACTTGCCCCTAAGTGGAAGACGACCACGGATACCACCACGAAAGGCAAAGGAAACAACAAGACGGACGACGAAACCACCCCAACCAGTGGCGGCAAGGGCAACGGCAAGAACAAAACTGAGCCGGCCCCTACTGAGCCTACGCCAACAGACCCAGCCCCGACCGAACCAACTCCTACGGAGCCGGCACCAACCGAACCTGCGCCGTCTGAACCAACTCCTGCAGAGCCAGCGCCGACTGAGCCGACGGAACCATCGGAGCCAGCACCGGCTTACGCTCCTATCACCCCGCTTGCAGGCGAGACGGTGGCCTGGAACATTGAGCGCGTAGGATACGGCGACGGTACTGGAAAAACGGTGTGGGTAATAGACTCAGGCGTAGATACTGACCATGCTGACCTGAACGTAGACCTCGAGAGAAGTTTCTCCTTTATCTATGGCAACCCATCGATTGAAGACGGCTTTGGCCACGGTACTTCGGTTGCCGGGGTGATCGCCGCCAGGAACAACGGATCGGGTATGCTGGGAGTAGCTTCCAATGCGACCATTATTGCCCTGCGCGTGTTCGACGATGCTGGTGCCGGCACCGTTTCCAGAGCTATCTCTGCGGTTAACCACGTGAACAGAAACGGCAAACCGGGTGATGTGGTGAACATGAGCCTGGGCAGCGGTATCTCCTCCACCCTGGATAACGCCGTGATGACGGCAGCCGCCAACGGTATACTATTCGCCATCGCAGCCGGCAACAGCGCGGTAGACTGCTCCGGCACATCGCCAGCCCGGGTGAACGCACCAGGCGTGTATACCATTTCTGCCATCGACAGCTACAACAAACTGTGGTCTTCCTCTAACTTCGGTGCCGGCGTGGATTTCGCTGCTCCGGGCGTAAACGTGACGGCTACAAACAAATCTGGCAGCTTCTCCAGCGGCCACTACGGTACATCCATGGCTGCCCCGCACGTAGCAGGTATACTTGCCCTGCGTGGCGAAGTATTGAGCCAGGGGTACATTACCGGAGACAAAGACAGCACACCGGATCCGGTTGCATCGCTGAAGTAATCAGCCAGTAGAGATAAGTATAAAATGAGAAAGGCCGCTCACGTATGGGCGGCCTTTCTCATTCTATACTTTTATACTTTACCTATACTGCTATACTTCGCTTACTGCCTTACCAGGCGTTCTCCTTCTTAAAGATAGAAATGGACAGCCGGATCTTGTAGTAGGCGTAAGCTTCGTTCAGCAGTTCAAATATGTCCTTCAGCTTGGCATCTACTCCTAGCTTGGCAATAGCCTTCGCGATGACCTTATACTCTGCCCTGCTCACGTAACGCTCCAGGTTTACCTCGTAGCCCTGCTCATAGAGCGTAGCCAGGTGAGAGAACACCGTTACCGGGTTCAGGTTACGCTCCTTGGCGATCAGTTCTACGCTGTAGCCTTGCTGCAGGAGCTCCAGCGTTGCCAGGTGCGTAGCGCCTTTTATCTTGTTGCCTTTGTTCTGCTCCTCGTTAATAAAGTCGATGATCTCGGAAATGAAAGCATCGCCGTAGCGCTCATACTTCTGGGCACCCACACCGGATATAGCCAGCATCGCGATCTTGTTCGTCGGTCGCTCGGCAGCCATCTCCTGCAGGGTAGCGTCGGTAAAGACCACATAGGGCGGCACTCCGTACTCGTCGGCCAGGCTTTTGCGGAGCGCGCGCAGCTTCTCGAACAGCGCGTCCATTATCAGCTCGCGCTTCGGACGCGCCTTTACGGCTGGTTCCTCCTGCTTCACTTCCTCAAACTTCACGAGTTGCACCCTGCGGCCCTCAAAAAGCACCTGCTTGCTCTGCTCCGTCAGTTTCAACGTATAGCCCTGGTCGTAAGCCATCTCAATGAGTCCCTCGTTCAGCAACTGGTGCAGGTAACGGTTCCAGTCCAGCGTGCTGATGTCGCGGCCGGCGCCGTAGGTCTTCACCTTGTCGAACCCACCCTGCAGCACCTGTGCGTTGCGGGCTCCGCGCAGCACATCTACCAGCAGGCTCATGTTAGCGCGCTCCTGTGTGCGGGCGATGGCAGAAAGGGCCTTCTGGGCGATCACGGTTCCGTCGAAGCGGGTGGGCGGGTTGCGGCAGATGTCGCAGTTGCCGCAGTCTTGGGGCATGGTCTCGCCGAAGTACTGCAGAAGTATGCGCCGGCGGCAGGCGGCAGCCTCCGCGAACTGCTGCATTCGCTCCAGCTTTACCAGCTGCAACTCTGTCTGCGTCTCGTTCTGGTTGTCCTGTAGCATACTGCGCATACTCATCACATCGGCATAACTATAAAAGAGCAACGCGTCCGACTTGGCCCCGTCGCGGCCGGCGCGCCCGATCTCCTGATAGTACCCTTCAATGTTTTTCGGTAGGTTGTAATGGATCACCCAGCGCACATTCGACTTATCGATGCCCATACCGAAAGCAATAGTCGCGCAAACAATCTGCACATCATCGTTCAGAAACTCCTCCTGCGCCTTGGCCCGCGCGTTGGCCGACATGCCGGCATGGTAATGCGTGGCGTTAAAGCCGCTGCGCTTCAGCTTATCGGCCAGCGACTCCGTGGCCTTGCGGCTGAGGCAGTAAATAATGCCCGGCTGGTTTGGCCTTTTCGAGAGAAACTCCGTGATCTTGTTAAAACGGTCGCGCCCCGGCTTCACCATCAGGTTGATGTTGGGCCTATCGAAGGAGGAAAGGTAGACCTCTGGGTTTTGCAGGTACAGTTGCTCCTGAATGTCTTTCTGCGTGAGCCTGTCGGCGGTGGCGGTAAGGGCAATAACCGGTATAGTTGGGAACTGCTGCTTCAGCGCCTTCAGCTGGGTATACTCCGGGCGAAAATCATGGCCCCAGGAGGAGATGCAGTGTGCCTCATCCACGGCGAAAAGCGAGATCCTGACGCGGCGCAGAAAAGCCAGGAAACCGGAGGAGAGCAGTTTTTCGGGCGATACGTAAAGCAGCTTCAGCTTTCCCTCTAGGCACTGGTTCTCTATCCCGTACTGCTGCTCCGCGCTCTGGGAGCTGTTGATGTACGCCGCCGGGATGCCGTTCGCCAGCAGTGCCTCCACCTGGTCTTTCATCAGCGCGATCAGCGGCGATACCACCACGCACATGCCCGGCTGCACCACTGCCGGCACCTGGTAGCAAACGGATTTACCGCCGCCTGTCGGCATCAGCACCACCACGTCCCTGCCCTGCAGCACCCCCTCGATGATCTGCTCCTGCATGGGGCGGAACTGCTCGTATCCAAAGTATAATTTCAGGGCCTCTCTTGCCTCACGTATCGTCGCCATACTTTACAATCTCCGACACAGGGATCTACCTGCTTCGCTTGTGTTTGTTTATCATTCAAAGATAACCATAATGGCACGTAATTACGAGAAAGCAGGGTGCATTTAAGACTTGCTGAACCATAGAGGCCTGCTGTCGTACCTTTAACCATACATAAAAAAATTTAAGCTATGAAATCAGAGATAACAAACAACCTGGAGCATGTGCTGGTAAAGTGCATGACCGCCTGTGAAACCTGCGCCACCATGTGCCTGCAGGAAGACGATGTAAAAATGATGGCGAAGTGTATTATGCTGGACCGCGACTGCGCCGATATCTGCCTGCTCACAGCACAATTCGTGGCTCGCAATTCCCCGCACGCCAAGCACGTGATGAAGGAGTGCATCGAGATCTGCCGCCTGTGCGAGGAGGAGTGCCGCAAGCACCAACACGACCACTGCCAGAAATGCGCCGATGCCTGTCGCGAGTGCGCCGAGGCTTGCCAGAACTGGATGCAGCAGGCATAAGTTGTATTTTGCCGAAACGCGAAGAGGCGGACCAACTGTAATGGTCCGCCTCTTCGCGTTTATACTTTATCTCATACTTTAGAAGATCATATCCAAAATGGCCGTGATCACAGAAAGTACTAAACTAAACAGCAACGCCCAGATGAAACCATCCACGGCAAAGCCTGCGATCAAATAATCGGCAAGAAGTATAATGACCGCATTGATGACGAGCAGGAAAAGGCCCAGCGTAAGTATGGTTACCGGAATGGTGAGAAAGACAAGAATAGGCCGCACGATGGCGTTCAGCACCGCCAGCACTAGCGCCAGTATAAGCGCCGTCAGGAAGCCATCTATCGATACGCCTGGCAAAATGTAAGCAGCCAGCATGGCGGCGGCGCCTGTTAAGAGTAGTTTAAGCACAAATCCCATAGTATTATTTCTTTCGTTAAATATAGATTAAATAGGTTATAGCTGTTGCGCTATACATACGGACACCAAAGTATAAAGTATGGCGGTAGCCCAAAGTATAAAGTATGGCGGTAGCCCAAAGTATAAAAAGAAAGCCCGCAACAGTTGTTGCGGGCTTTCCGATAAGTATAAACTTCTACTTGGTGCGTGTTAAAATTGCGCCTCCAGACGCTGCTGCGACACGGCCATCCAGTTCACGAGCTTCATCAGCATGCGGGCACCCACGTTGCCGTTCCACTCGCTCTCGCCGGGGGCAACCTCGCACAGGTCGAAGCCGATGATCTCACGGCCGGATTTCACCAGCTGCTTGATCAGGTACACCGCCTGCTCAAACTCCAGCCCACCCGGAACCGGCGTACCGGTGGCCGGGCAAAGTTTCGGATCCAGGCCGTCGATGTCGAAGCTGATGTATACTTTCTGCGGCAGCTGCGCAATGATCTTCTTGCACTCCTTCTTCCAGCTGTCGCCGGCATACATGTTCTCCTTCAGCGTGGCGTCGTAAAAAATGGTCACGCGGCCGTTGGATTGCTCTGCCAGTTCTGCCTCAGCCTGGCAAATGTCGCGGATGCCTACCTGCACCAGCTTCTTCACCTGCGGCAGCTTGAGGGCGTTGAACATGATGGAGGCATGCGAGAACTCAAACCCCTCGTAGGCATCGCGCAGATCGGCGTGTGCATCTACCTGCAGTATACCGTACTCCTCATGTTTCTCGGCCAGTGCATGCATTAGGCCCAGCGGGGTGCTGTGGTCGCCGCCCAGTACGCCAACCAGTTTGCCCTGCTCCAGGTACGCCAGGGCTTTTTGCTTCAGCCAAGCCAGCAGCTCCTCCCCTTTGGCCGTAACCTCAGTGGGCAGGTGCTCAAATTCGCCTCTGCCCACCTCCGGACTTCCGGCCTCCAGCCAGTTGATGTAGGCCTCGGCTTTGTCGCGTAGCGCCTCGCTCGTCGCTGCCCACTCCACAGAGATTTCCTCCATGGCCACGCCCAGTTTCCAGGCATCCTTTATACTTGGCTCAAAGAGATCGAGCTGCGGAGAGGCGTCTTTAATAGCCTGCGGGCCCTGAGCCGTGCCGGCGCTATAGGACACCGTTACCTCCCAAGGCATCGGGATAATCACCACCTCCGACTCCTCCACCGTAAACGGAAGGCCAAAAAGGCCGCCGCTGCTATCGCCCACGCCGTTCGGATCGAAATTCTGTATTTTCTGCTCTTTGCTATTCATTTGTTGGTTCTGCTGAGTATGCTTCTATTGCTTGCTGGGAGCCACTGTTCAGCAGCTCCTTCACAAAGTTAGGCAGTGCAAAGGCAGCCGCATGCACCTCTTCGTTATAATATTTCAGGCCCTGTTCGCTGGAGAACCTGGCAGCCGACGCACGGTCGAACTGCAGCGGATGCGAGTTCCCTTTGGAGGAGTAGGAAAAACTCCAGGTACCGGTTGGATAAGTCGGGATAGCGGCCAGGTAGCAGTGCACCTTATCCTGCCCGAAAATCTTCTTATACGTATCGTAGATCTCCACGAAAACGGCACTGTTAAAGCGCGGCGACTCCGACTGCGTGATCATCACGCCATCCGGTGTCAGGCAGCGGTGTACTTGGCTGTAGAACTCTGCCGTGAACAGGCCCTCCCCCGGACCAACCGGGTCAGCCGAGTCCACGATGATCAGGTCGTAGCGGCCGTCCTCGCACTCGTTGATGTACTTGATACCGTCTTCCACCAGCAGGTTCAGGCGCGGGTCCTCAAAAGCAACGGCGGTTTCGGGCAGGTGCAGTTTGCAGGCCTCGATCACCAGCTCGTCGATCTCCACCAGCGTTACTTCCTCAAGTTGCTCGTAGCGCAATAACTCTCGTACAGTACCGCCGTCGCCGCCACCTATCACG
Source organism: Pontibacter kalidii (assembly GCF_026278245.1). Taxonomy (NCBI): domain Bacteria; kingdom Pseudomonadati; phylum Bacteroidota; class Cytophagia; order Cytophagales; family Hymenobacteraceae; genus Pontibacter; species Pontibacter kalidii. The sequence continues at coordinate 1,890,322 of NZ_CP111079.1, forward strand.
AGCGCACGCTTCGCTTTGGTATGGCTCATCATCGGCACGTGCGTAATCATCTCATGGTATACGTACTCATCCTTCTGCGTGCACATCACCATGCCATCGAGCGTCAGCATATTGCCGTAAGCCAGTGTCTCGATCACCTCCACGCGCTGGTACGGCGAATCCTTCTTGTAAAGCTGCTTACCGGAGTGCTTAAGCGACAGGGCGATGTTCTCGTCACGCTCCGTAAACCATACGTCGCGCGTAATGGTACCCACTTCCTCCTCTGGCTTCGGCGACACATCGCGCAGCTGCTCCAGACTGAAATCGTTGCGCTTGAGCAAGCCCAGTTGGCCACGACGTAACTCCATGGAAGAACCATGCCCGGATTCGAAGGCTTCCTTTAGGTATGTATAAGACACCCAGGGATCTACGGAGTCGCCACAGGTAAAAAGATCCACGGCAGCGTAACCGTACTCCGGCCAGGTATGGATGGCCAGGTGGCTTTCCTGAATCACCACCACACCCGAAACGCCGTAGGGCGAGAAGTGGTGGAACGTGCTGTTGATGACAGTGGCACCGGCTGTTTCGGCAGCGGCTACCATGCTGTTCTCGATATGAACGACATCGTTCATCAGCTCAGGAGAGCAATCGTAAAATTCAACTAAAATGTGTCTGCCTAAAGCGTTCATCAATGGGTATAGAAGGTTAAAAGAATTAATAAGAGAGCAAAAAAACGAAATCCGGCTCTATTATCAAAGGTAAAACATGGGAACAAAGTTATACTTTATTGCCTGTCAATGGGTTAATAATTTCATACGGTTGTTACCCTAAAGTGATGTCAGGCGTTGCTTTGGCTATTTCTCCGGCAGCTCCTGCTCCACAATGTACTCGACCTTATACTTCTCAGCCATGTCCTCAAACATGTCAAAGGCATTGTCTATAGCTGTAAACTCTTTCAGCAGATTGAACTGCACCACGTGGTAGATCAGGAACAGCTCTGCCTGTGTGAAGTTGGCCTTGGTGATGAAGCTGTAGTACTCGCCCTGGTCCTGCGTCTCTGCTCTGTAGCGCTGGATGAGCTTAAAGAGCACGCTCAGATTCTTCAGGTACGGGTTAAGGGAGTTGTGGTAAAAGGTGAAGTGGTAGGTGAAGTAATCCCGGAAAAGCTGGTGCAGGGCAGCCGCTGTCTTCTCCGGCGGCTCCAGGGTGCGCGTTTTCTGCACAAAGGAGGTGAGCACCTTCTCCTGGAAGAAGACGAAAAAGTTCGATCCGCTCCAGTCGCTCTTGTTGATGTCGTAGGCGACCAGGGAGTTGATGATGTCGTTGTGCTTCTGGATGAAGCTGATGTAGAGCGTGGAGAAATTCTGCTGCTGAAAGATCTTCTGCGTTTTATGCAGCTCGAAGCGCTGTAATTCAAACTCGCGTTTCTGGTAGGTTAGGGTGGCAAAGAAAAGGAACACGCCGGCCAGCGCCCACAGCGACCCGACAATGCCACCGATAAACTCGCCATACTGCCCGAAAACCCCTTCCCGGTCGGCCGGGTCGAGGTATAGTTCTTCGGCGAGGTTAAACTTTATCGTACCCCAGACAAGCACCACCGCTCCTGCAATAATCAGGATGTAACCGGTAATCTCATACTTGCTGAGTCGTTGTTTTGGCTGTGGCATGCAAGAAGTATCACTTCATCTCGGTTGTGCGGCGGCTTATACTTGTACTTTTAAAGTATGGCCTCCCCTGTCAGATAAGCTACACTACTGCAATTTGCCTCAGTCGGTTTCCATCAGATTTGTTTTGCCCAGGTCAAAATTGCGGATGATCTCGATGATGTGCAAAAATGTCTTTGAGTCGAAGAACAGCAACAGCGGCAGCTCTACGCTTCTGGAATTATGGGTAAAACGGGTGATGACGGTGAATACAAGCGGCTGGAACAGAGGGTGCTGCACCAGAATATCTTTTAGAGAGTCAGCAATGTATCCTTTCGGCGCTTTAGGCGGCGAACCATAGATACTGGCCTTCAGGATATTGGCCATCTGGGTGACAAGGGCTCCGGTAATAATATTGCTGATCTCCAGCAACAGCGACTCCTGCATAACCGACAGTTCTCCCTGCTGTACCTCCTCCAGGCCCAGGCATACCTGCGAGAGGCGAACGACGTGCTCATCGGAGAAGAGCATCAGTGTGGCACCATTAAAGTCTCCTTTGATATCAGACTGGATGATAACGTGCGAATCCTCATACTTGGATACCAACTCCAGAAGCTCCTTTACCTCTATCAGCTTAATATCGGGCACTTTAAGCAAGACCCTGTCTTTTGCAATGGCTGCAAAAGAGTCCGCAGCACGTGCCAGACCTATATTAAGTATCTCCTTGATAATATCTCTCTCTAACTCTGAAATCTGAGCTTCCATCATCATAGTTGTCTCGTTTGTAATTGATTTACCCATCGCCTCAAACCTGCTTTCTATGTACAAAGTAGCGCGTGATCGCCGGCACATCCAATACCAGGCATACTTTGCCAGTACCCAACAGCGTGACGCCCCCATATATATCTATCTGGTCCAGCGGCTTGCTTAGCGGTTTCACCACTATGTCCTGCTGCCGGTAAAGTTTATCTACAATCAGGCCGAGCTTCCTGTTGTTGTAGGACACGATGATGATGTTCTGCACCTGTCCATTCAGCCGGCTCTTGTCACCGAGGTTCATTTCTGCCTCCGGGGCATTCAGGAGCTCGTTCAGGTAGACTACCGTAACGGTCTCCCCTTTCAGGTTGGCGATGAGCACGCTGCCTACTTCGTGCAGCTCATCCTTGTCCAGCGACACCACCTGGTCTGTATGTATCAGCGGGATGGCAAAGTATATACTGTCCACCTCGAACAGCAGTGCGCCTTTTACTGCAATGGAAGAGGGTAACTGCAGGCTAAAGGTGGTGCCTTTCCCCTTCTCAGAATTTACGTTGATACGGCCTCCTATGGAGTCGATGGCATTCTTCACCACATCCAGCCCCACGCCGCGACCGGAGAATTCCGTGACCTCCTTTGCCGTAGAGAAGCCCGGCTCAAATAACAGCGACAACACTTCATTGTCTGCCATCCCCCGGGCAGACTCCGCAGAGATAAGCTGCTTCTCCACCGCCGCCCGCTTCACCAGTTTCAGGTCAATCCCCCTGCCGTCGTCCTGCAGCCGCAGCAAAACGTTCTCGCGGTCACTCTGTGCCGTCAGCCTTAGTACGCCAACCTTGTTCTTGCCTTTCGACTCGCGCTCCTCCGGCTTCTCCAGGCCATGCGTGATGGCATTGCGCACCAGGTGTAGCAGCGAGTCCGCCATGATCTGCAGAATGTTCCTGTCTATCTGTATATCATGACCCTGTAGTTCCAGATTCACCTGCTTGCCCTCGGCAGAGGCAACATCCCGCACGATGCGCGGAAACTTGTTAAAAAGCGAACCTATATTTACGAGACGTGCGTCCATAACGCTGTACTGCAGGTCCTCTGTGATGCGGTACAGATGTGAACTCACGTTCTTTAGCTCATCATTGTTCAACTCACGGCTGATGGAAAGAACACGGTCACGGTCTATCATCAGTTCTCCCACCAGGTTCATCATGTGGTCCAGCTTCTTGATCTGAATGTAAATCAGCTCAGAAAGCGCCAGGTTTTTAGAAGTGTTATACTTCTGTACCTTGGCCAGCTCGATGGTACTGTCGGAGAGATTCTCCACAATAATGTCGAGGTTGCGCAGCAGCAAGGGGTCCGGCTCGCCATAGCCCGGGTTGTCCACGTTGTGGATAAGCTCCCCAAGCAAGTCGATGCCATCGAACAGCACTTTCACCACCTCATCGCTAAACGAGAGCTCTTTGTTCCGGATAAGGCTAAAGGCTGTCTCCAGCTTGTGCGACACGTCCGAGATCTGCAGGTACCCAATCGCTTTGGAGTTAGCCTTCAGGTTATGCAGCAGACGGAAGATCTCGGCCAGCGTCTCTTCGCTCTCCGGCTCCCTTTCCAGTGTGCTGATATGCCTGTTGAGTGCATCAAAATACTCCAGGGCCTCGGCTATAAATATTTCTTTATACTCCTGTTCTCTCGATTTCATATGTACCGTCAGTTGTACTGACCTGCTGCCCTGCCACAAACTTGTTCAGGAAAACGGGTATTTCCTGCAATGGCAGCACTTCGTTTATATAACCGCTCTCGATGGCAGATTTAGCCATCCCGAAAATGGCAGAGGTTTCCTCATCCTGCGCCACCACAAGGCCACCGCGGGCTCTGATATGAGCGGCACCAGCGGTGCCGTCCTTTCCCATGCCTGTCAGAATTACCCCAACCACCTGCCTGACAGAACTTTGCGCCACAGACTGCATGAGCAGATCGATAGAGGGCTGGTCAAACAGCGGTGTTTTGTCCTCGGAGAAAGCGATCATCAGGTTCGTCTTATTTCCCATCACCGTCTGCACCACCATATTTCTTCCTCCCGGCGCCACAATTACATTTCCGGGCTTCAGTTTCAGCCCTTTCCGGCCTTCCACCACCCGAAGGGGCGTCAGCGCCTGCAGCCTTTCGGCATAGGTGCGGGTAAAGTTTTGCGGCAGGTGCAGCGCTACGAGTACCGTTGCCTCCAGCTCCGGCGAAAGCTGCTTAATGATACGCTCTACTGCCTGCGTCCCCCCTGTAGAGGCACCAATAACGATCACCGTTTCTGATACAGCCTTTACAGCAGAGCCAATAGGCATGTCTTTTAACTGCACTACCCCTTGTTGCAGCACCTTGTAGCGGAGCTGCGCATCGTTCAAATCGGTATCATGCACCGCCATTACTTTCTGCAACACCTCCCGGGCTATACCTCTGTAATTGGTATAGTAACGGCTTTTAGCAGGTTTCAGCACTACGCCGTAAACGCCCAACTCCACGGCCTGCTTCAGTAATTCCAGGGTGAGCTGCTCCTGTTGGAGCAACAGGAGCACCGGTACCGGCACTTCGCTGAAGATGCGCTTCAAGGCAAGCAGATTCTCGTTCTTGGGCAGGTCGTGGTCCAACACCACCAGCTCGGGTTTCTTAGCCTTCAGCGATTTCAGAAGCGCATCCCCGTCAGCTGCCAGGTCGGTGACCTGCACGCCTGGTGCTGAACCAATGATATCCTGCAAAACCATCCTGCAGTAGCTCGAGCTATCCGCAATCAGCACGCGTAACATTTTACCTTTCTCCTCCACTTCTTCTACTATGAAGCACTCCCTTCCACCGTGCCTAAACCTGCTACTTAATTGGCTCGCCTGCGAGTACTTTGCTTACTACCTCCAGCACATTTTCCTCGGAGAAAGGCTTCACGATGTATGATTTGGCGCCATATTCCATGGCTTCGTTCACGATAACCTCCTGGCCTACTGCGCTCACAATTATCACCTTCTGCTCCGGCTGCTCTGCGCGAATGCCCTTCAGCACCTCCAGCCCCGTGTTGTCGGGCAGGATTACATCCAGCGTGATAAGGTCGGGCTTCGTCTCGCGTGCCAGCTCCAGTGCCGTTTGTCCGTTGGGCGCCTCACCCACGATCTCGTATCCGGCATCGGTGAGCATGTTCTTCAGCATCGTGCGCATGTAGAAGGAATCATCTACAATCAGTATTCTTTTCATACTTACTAAAGTATAGTTTCAGATTTTATAAGTTCGGCAACTGGTTTACCTCATCCTGGGTCAGGATCTTGTGCATGTCCAGCACGATGATGAGCCTGTTGTCCGTTTTGGCGATGCCCTCGATAAAGTTCTCGCTCACGCTCACATCCTGCAGAAAAGAGGGGGCCTTGTCAATCTTGGTCAGCGGCAGGTTCAGCGACTGCGGCACCTCTTTCACATCCACCCCGATGCTGTAGTCGTCAGCCTCCACCACCAGGGTATAACTTGTCGTCAGGCCGGCCTTCTCAGGATTGGGTCTGATAATAAAGCGCTTCTCCAGGTCAATGATGGCGATGATGTCACCCCTTATGTTGGCCACACCTTTCACAAAGTCTGGCGTGCGCGGCATGCGCGTTATACCGGGAGTAACGGTCACCTCCTTCACCTGGTCTATTCTGATGGCGTACTCCTCGGTACCCAGCCTGAACACGATGAGGTGCACCATTTCAGGGTTTACCTGTTCGCGGGCAGCATCCACCGTGGCGGGCTCCTTTTTCTCTGCGGCAGGCTCTGCCTTGGCAGCCACTGGCTGCGCTTCGGCAGGTTCAGGCGCAGTAGTCTTCTTTTGGGATTTTGATTCCTTTGCCATTAATTCTTCTTGCCGTCTCCTCCCAGTTTTATTGAATCATTGATTTTGCGTGGCGAGTCTGTTGCCACTCTTTTGTTACCGGTCTGGTTTCTTTGCTTGCGCTGATGGTTTGTCGGAATAGAGGCCATCAAGGCTTTTCGCTCGTTAAAGACAAGGTTGCCGTCAATCAGCTTAAAGGCAGAGATACTCACCTGCAGGTCTGCCGCAATATCGTTCAGGTTCTGAGAAGAGGAGGTTAGTTCCTGCATCGAACCGGAAAGCTGCTTGGCTGTACTGGCTACCTGCTGCGTACCAGAGGCAGTCTGCTCGGCAATGGCTACCACTTCCTCCACATACTTCACCACATCACCGATCGTTGTTTTCTGAACTTCCGTTGCGGTAAGGATGTCCTGCGCCGTGCGGAGTGTTTCACCACTGGAAGCAGCAATGTTCTTAAAGGCTCCGGATGCCTCAAACGTGGCATTTTTCCCTTTCAGTACTCGGCCCTCCATGGTGGAGATAGCTGTTGCAGCTGAGGCGGTATCTTTTTTCACGTCCTCCACCAGTGTGGCAATCTCACTGGCTGATTTACGTGAGCCTTCGGCCAGTTTCCTGATCTCCTCGGCTACCACGGCAAAACCACGGCCAGCCTCACCGGCACGGGCCGCCTCAATGGCAGCATTCAGGGCCAGCAGGTTTGTCTGCGAGGCGATGTCGGTGATTACACCAAGTGATTTTGATATCTCCTGCGAGCGTGTGCTCAGTACTTCAATCGTTTTTGACGTAAGAGCTGCTGAGCTGGAAATTTCCTCCATGTTCTTCACCACTTCCGCCACTGTCTTCAGACCAATCTGCGAACTTTCCTCACCGAGAAGGGCCGACTTGTTCACCACCTCGGCACGGTTAGCCGTTTCCTTGGTCGCTTTCATGATCTCTTCGATCAGCTTAAAGGCCTGGTCTGTTTTGAGTGCTTGATTTTGCGCACCCTCTGCCATCTGCTGCATGGCAAGTGCCACATCCAGCGTCACCTTGTTCATCTCCAGCCCTTTGCCAGCCATTTCTTCAGAAGAAGAACCTACCACCAAAGAGGAGTCGTTGATTTCACCAAGGAGAGCGTTCAGGTTGTCAACGGCAAGGTTCAGCGCGTTGGCCATGTCCAGGATGTCACCGGCAGTTTGGGCCTCTACTTTCTGGGTCAGATCACCCTCAGAGATGGCACGTACCACGCGTGATACATCCAGTACCGGTGTTACAATAGATTCCAGCAGGTCGTTAAGCGTGTCTACCAGTTCCTTCCAGCTTCCGCCCACACCCTGCAGCGTGGCGCGCTCGGTCAGTTTACCTTCCACACCCGCCACTCTGGCCACACGGGAAACCTCTCCGGCCAGGCGGTTCAGGTCGACCACCATGGTATTGATCGTATCGGCCAGGTCAGCCATTTCTCCTTTCGCCTGCAGCATCAGCTTCTGCGTCAGGTCTCCTTTTGATACTGCGGTTACTACTTTTACGATGCCACGCACCTGTGTTGTCAGGTTAGAAGCCATCGTGTTTACATTATCGGTCAGGTCTTTCCATACCCCGGCCACGTTCGGCACGTTGGCCTGGCCACCGAGGCGTCCTTCGGTACCTACCTCCAGCGCCACGCGGGTTACTTCCCCAGCGAAGATGTTGAGCGAGTCCACCATGCGGTTCATATTCTCCTTCAGCTCATTCAACTCACCCTTCACATCCACCGATACTTTCTGGGTCAAGTCACCTTTCGCTACCGCCGTGGCCACTTTGGCGATGTCACGAACCTGCAGTGTCAGGTTGGAGGCCATCGTGTTCACGTTGTCGGTCAGCTCCTTCCAGGTACCACGTACTTTCGGCACATTGGCCTGGCCACCGAGGCGTCCTTCTGTACCCACTTCACGCGCCACACGAGTTACCTCGTCAGCAAAGATGTTGAGTGAGTCCACCATCTGGTTCAGGTTCTCCTTCAAATCGAGGAGCTCGCCACGAGCTTCTACCGTGATCTTTTGGCTTAGGTCCCCTTTCGCAACAGCGGTCGCTACTTTGGCAATATCCCGTACCTGAGAGGTCAGGTTGCTGGCCATGTAGTTCACGTTATCGGTTAAGTCTTTCCAGGTCCCACCTACGTTCGGCACATTGGCCTGTCCTCCCAGCTTACCCTCGGTACCTACTTCACGCGCCACACGGGTTACCTCGTCACCGAAGATGTTGAGCGAGTCCACCATCTGGTTCAGGTTCTCCTTCAAGTCAAGGAGCTCGCCACGGGCTTCAACCGTGATTTTCTGGCTCAAATCGCCTTTCGCTACCGCGGTGGCTACTTTGGCTATACCACGCACCTGTGTTGTCAGGTTGGAAGCCATAATGTTTACATTGTCGGTCAGGTCTTTCCATACCCCGGCCACGTTCGGCACGTTGGCCTGGCCACCGAGGCGTCCTTCGGTACCTACCTCCAGCGCCACGCGGGTTACTTCCCCAGCGAAGATGTTGAGCGAGTCCACCATGCGGTTGATGTTCTCCTTCAGCTCGGCCATCTCCCCTTTCACGTCCACCGATACTTTCTGTGTCAGGTCTCCCTTCGCAACGGCAGTAGATACATTAGCGATGTCACGCACCTGAGAAGTCAGGTTAGAAGCCATCGTGTTTACGTTATCGGTTAGGTTTTTCCAGGTTCCGCCAACGTTCGGCACATTGGCCTGTCCACCCAGCTTACCCTCGGTTCCTACCTCACGGGCCACACGGGTCACCTCGTCAGCAAAGATGTTGAGCGAGTCCACCATCTGGTTCAGGTTCTCCTTCAGGTCGGCAAGCTCTCCTTTTACATTTACCGTGATCTTCTGGCTCAAATCGCCTTTCGCCACCGCAGTCGCTACATTAGCAATATCGCGCACTTGCAGTGTCAAGTTGGAGGCCATGGAGTTCACGTTGTCAGTCAACTCTTTCCAGATACCGGCCACGTTTGGCACGTTGGCCTGACCACCCAGTATACCTTCTGTACCCACCTCACGTGCTACACGGGTAACTTCCGCGCCAAACACATTCAGTCGGTCCACCATTTCATTCAGGATATCCTTCAGTTCACCCAGCTCGCCTTTCACGTCCACCGAAACTTTCTGGGTCAAATCACCCTTGGCCACCGCGGTCGCTACGTTGGCAATGTCGCGAACCTGGGAAGTAAGGTTACCTGCCATCAGGTTCACATTGTCGGTAAGCTCTTTCCAGGTACCCTCAACTCGTGGCACATTGGCCTGGCCACCCAGCTTACCCTCGGTTCCTACTTCACGGGCCACGCGGGTCACCTCCCCGGCAAAGATGTTGAGCGAGTCCACCATCTGGTTGATGTTCTCCTTCAGCTCGGCCATCTCCCCACGCACATTCACCGTGATCTTCTGGGTCAGGTCGCCTTTGGCAACGGCAGTAGATACATTGGCAATGTCGCGCATCTGAGAGGTCAGGTTGGAGGCCATCGTGTTCACGTTGTCGGTCAGGTCCTTCCACACCCCGCCAACGTTAGGCACTTTCGCCTGGCCGCCCAAGCGTCCCTCCGTACCTACTTCGCGGGCCACACGGGTTACCTCACCAGCAAAAATGTTCAGGGAGTCCACCATGCGGTTGATGTTCTCCTTCAGCTCACTCAGTTCTCCCTTTACATCCACCGACACCTTCTGCGTCAGGTCACCTTTCGCCACCGCCGTTGCTACGTTGGCAATGTCACGCACCTGGAAAGTCAGGTTGGAGGCCATCGTGTTCACGTTGTCGGTCAGGTCCTTCCACACACCGGCTACGTTCGGCACGGATGCCTGGCCGCCCAGTCTACCCTCTGTACCTACCTCGAGGGCCACACGGGTTACCTCCCCGGCAAACAGGTTCAGGTTATCGATGGTGCGGTTAATGGTTTCGGCCATGACTTTGAAGTCACCGGATACCGGAATCTGGAAGGTCTCATCCAGATTACCGCGGGAAATATTCTTCAATACCTTGCCTACCTCGAGTACCGGCACCGCGATAGAGTCCACCAGGCCGTTGATGTTGTTGATCATGTCCTTCCAGAAGCCGGAAGCATTCTCAGCAGAGGCACGGGCTTTCAGATTCCCCTCCACTCCGGCTACTTTCGAAATACGCGACACCTCGCCGCCTACACCGCCGATCATCTCCACCATCGAATTATAGGCTTCGGCTATATCGGCAAAAATATCGTCGTTCTGTTTGGTGAGTCGCACCGACACGTCACCCTTCTTAAAGGCATCGAGGGCATAAAGCACCCGGTTCAGTTGATCGCTTATATAGTCGGGGTTGCTTGGCAGCTTGCCCTGCCGCTGCTTCTTGGCTGGAGCAGTTTTCTCTGCGGCTGGCTTGGCGGGTTCGGCCGATGGATCCGTCACAACAGTTGGGGCAGCTGGTTTGGCAGGAGCCTCTGCCACGGATGTGGTGGCGCCTCCTTTCTCAGCCTTCGCCCGGGGAGCGGATTTATTCTCTTCTTTGGCTTCTACGTCACTGATGAGCTTCTCTTTACTCAACTTCAAGTTTTTACCTAAGGCCATAATTCGTTTGGTTGGAATAGGGTATCTCTTAACCTTTTTGCGCCGCCACAACTCCAGTCAGGAAGCGTGCGGCAGCACAGCAACAGGTGTACAAGTAGTGCAATTTACTATAAAAGTATGAAATAATGCGGTCTCAGCGAACCTTTATCTTCTAAGCTTCCAGGTATTCCTCGGCCAGCGCAGCATAATCGCGGGCTCCGTAGGAAGATGCATCATAGTCCAGGACACTTTTGCCGAACGAGGGGGCTTCTGCCAGCTTGACGTTCATCCGGATCTGGCTGCGGAAAATCTTCTCCTTCACGTTCTCCTGCAGGTACTCCAACACTTCCAGACTCAGCTTGCGGCGCATATCAAACATCACCACTACGATTCCTTTGATTTTAAGTTTCGAATTGAAAGTTTTTTTCACCTTTTGCACCGTATTCATGATCTGGTCGAGCCCCTGCAGCGTCAGTACCTCCATCTGCAAAGGTATTAGCACCTCCTGCGCCGCAGTGAGCGCGTTCAGGGTCAGCACCGATAGCGAGGGAGGACAGTCTATCAGGATAAAATCGAAGCCTTTGGCCTGAGCAAGTATGGACTTCAGGAACTTCTCCCGCTCCGGCTGCGTCACCAGAGAGATCTCAATATCTACCAGTTCATTGGAACCAGGCACTACCCAAAGACCGTTCTTTTCTACCATTACCTCGTTTATGCTCCTGTCGCCCTGGAAAACGTCGGCCAGCGTGGCGTCCGGGCTGGTAACAGCCAGAGAGTAGGAAAGGTTGCTTTGCGGGTCCAGGTCCAGGAGCAGCACTTTTTTGCCGAGCTTGCTGAGCGCACTGCCCAGGTTTATGGTTGTAGTTGTTTTGCCAGTGCCGCCTTTCTGGTTGATAACGGCCACTACATTAGTCTTCATCAGGTTGGTGTTAAGGGTGCAGTATAGCTGGTAGAATACCAGCCATGCCACTAAACTATAGAAATAAAGTATGATTTGAAAGTATGCCGGGGTTAAAGAAAACGGCTTTTAGCCTTTATAATGGTCCAGCAGCAGGCCGGTCGTGACATGGATGTCCTGCCATTGCTTTAGTTCCAGGACCACAGCCACCACACTGGCAGGGTCCAGGTAACCAAGCTGCAGTTCATCCGTTAATTCGCGGGCCAGGCGGGTTATACCAGGGTTATGGGCCACCAGCAGTACCTGCTTCACGTGGTCCGGCAGTTCCCCCAGGCTCCTGATCAGGAGGCTCTCACGGGCGTTGTAGAGGTCGGGATTGTAGGTAATCTGCTCCTCGCTGAAGTATAAGCGGCCGGCAATAAGGCGGGCTGTGGCATTGGCCCTGTTAGCCGGACTTGCCAAAATAGCATCTGCTTTCGAAAATTTTTCACGTAGCCATTTACCGGCATTTCGGGCCTGCTGCTGGCCAAGTGGAGTAAGCTCTCGTTCAAAGTCAGGCTGAAGCGGAAATGGGTCATACGCTTCGGCATGGCGGCAGAGAAGTATAATTCTTTGCATAGAATCTGTCAGGTGAACGTATAGGTATAGCACTGATCCGGCCCTGAGGCCATCTGGTATTTCACGCGTAGTTAAACCCTTCTTATACGGATGAGGTTGTAATTGTTGAAAAAAAAATTTGAACTTTGGGCAAATATTGGCCTTGTTTGCCTGTAAATATAAAGGATGATAAAAAACTTAGTCATAGTAGAGTCGCCTGCCAAGGCAAAAACGATAGAGGGATATTTAGGAAAAGACTTTGTTGTGAAGTCCAGCTTCGGCCATGTGCGCGATTTGCCTAAAGACAACAACGCCATCGACATAGAGCACGGGTTCAAGCCTACCTATGTCGTATCCAGCGATAAAAGGGAGGTGGTGGCGCAGTTGCGCAAGCTGGCAAAAGAGGCCGAGATCGTCTGGCTCGCGTCGGACGACGACCGCGAGGGGGAGGCCATTTCGTGGCACCTGACCGAGGCCCTGAACCTAAACGACGCCAAGACACGCCGCATCGTGTTCCGAGAGATTACCAAAAACGCCATCCTTAATGCCATCAGCACCCCGCGCGGCATCGACATGGACCTGGTAAACGCCCAGCAGGCACGCCGCATACTCGACCGTTTGGTTGGTTTCGAGCTGTCGCCGGTGCTCTGGAAGAAGATCAAGACAGGTCTTTCTGCCGGGCGTGTACAATCGGTGGCAGTACGTTTGGTGGTGGAGCGCGAGCGGGAAATTGAGCGCCATAAAGCAGAGGCCTCCTTCCGCATCACGGCTAACTTTGATGTACAGGGACGCACGCTGGAGGCAGAACTTCCGCAGAAGTTCAGGACAGAGGAAGAAGCGCAGGCTTTTTTGCAGAAATGTATCGGCGCAGCATATGCTATCGAGAACCTGGAGCAGAAGCCACTCAAGCGCAGCCCCGCCCCGCCGTTTACAACCTCTACCCTGCAGCAGGAGGCCAGCCGCAAGTTATACTTCTCGGTGGCCCAAACCATGACGATCGCGCAGCGCCTGTACGAGGCCGGTAAGATTTCCTACATGCGTACCGACTCCGTGAATTTATCGGATGAGGCGATACAAGGGGCTTCGAAGGAGATCGCGAGCTCCTTTGGGGATAAATTTGTAAAAACGCGCCGCTTCAAAACAAAATCTGCCTCAGCACAGGAGGCGCACGAAGCCATCCGCCCTACCGACTTCTCCAAGATGGTAGCCAGCAGCGACCGCAACGAGCAGCGCCTTTACGAACTAATCTGGAAACGCGCCATTGCCTCGCAAATGGCTGACGCCGAAATTGAGAAAACCACTGTTACCATCGGCATCTCCACGCAGCCAGACCAGAAACTGCAGGCTACCGGGGAGGTGATCAAGTTCGAGGGCTTCCTGAAAGTATATATCGAGTCGAAAGACGATGAAGACGAAGGCACTGACGAGGATGTGAAAGGCATGTTGCCGCCGCTGAGCATCGGGCAACATATAGACCTGCGCCAGATGCTGGCCACGCAGCGTTACAGCCGTCCACCGGCCCGCTACACAGAGGCCAGCCTGGTGAAGAAACTGGAGGAAATGGGCATCGGGCGTCCGTCCACTTACGCCCCTACCATCTCCACCATCCAGAAGCGCGGCTATGTGGAGAAAGACAGCCGCGAAGGTAAGGAGCGCAACTTCCAGGTGCTCACGCTGAAAAAAGATAACATCACCACGCAGACCAAAACGGAGATTACGGGTGCCGAGAAAGCCAAACTCTTCCCTACGGATACGGCTATGGTCGTAAACGACTTTTTGGTGGAGCACTTCCCGAACGTGATCGACTACTCGTTCACGGCACGCGTGGAGGCTGAGTTTGACGAGATCGCGCAGGGCACGAAGGAGTGGGAGAATATGCTGGATCAGTTCTACCAGAAGTTCCATGAGCGTATCGAGTCGAGCGAGAATGTTTCCAGGGCTGATGTTTCCGGAGCACGCGAGTTGGGCAACGATCCGGCTACAGGCAAAGCGATCATCGCCAAGCTGGGCCGCTACGGTCCGTATGTGCAGCTGGGCGAGGAGAACGAGGAAACGGGCGAGAAACCAGTGTACGCCAGCCTGCGCAAAGGGCAGTTTATCGAGAGCCTGGCCCTGGAAGACGCACTGGAGTTGTTTAAGCTGCCCCGCATTGTGGGGGTGTACGAAGACAAGGAAATGAAGGCCGCCATCGGGCGCTTTGGTCCCTACATCAGCCATAACAGCAAGTTCTACTCCCTGCCCAAGACGCTGGACCCGCTCAAGGTAACGGCCGAGGAAGCAGTTGCCCTGATTGAGGCGAAGCGCAAGGCCGATGCGGAGAAAGTGATCAAGACGTTCCCCGAGAACCCGGACATTCAGGTGCTAAACGGCCGCTACGGTCCCTACATTGTGGCAGGCAAGAAGAACGTGAAGATACCCAAGGGCAAGGAGCCGAGCGAGCTGACGCTGCAGGAATGCGTTGAGTTGGCAGAGGCCACGCCCGAGAAGAAAGGACGCGGCGGCTTCAAGAAAAAAGCGGATGCCGATAAACCGGCCGCTGCGAAGAAGCCAGCGGCCAAGGCGAAGAAAGCCCCAGCCAAGAAGGCTACGACCGCCAAAAAGGCTGCACCGAAGAAAAAGGCCTAGCCAGAAGTATAAATCAAACGAAAAGAGCACCTTCACCAGGTGCTCTTTTCGTTTGTGGGAGGTTGGGACTACTCTGCCTCCGCCCCGCTTCTCCTGGAGCCGCGGTACAGCTCGTACTTGAGCAGGCGGCACTCGATGGAGCCGTTGTACAGCGGCACACGGCGGGAGGTGCGCAGGCCCACATTTTTAGCAGCTTCCAGGTTCCCGGTAAACACGAAGGCATCATAGCCCTGGTAGCTCTGCTTTAACGTATCGCCAATTTGTTTGTAGAGCAGGTTGATGTCGTCAGACTGGATGCGCTCGTTATAAGGCGGGTTCATCACCACCACGCCATGGCCCTTTGGCGCCTGCGTCTCGAAAAAGTTCGCCTGCTCCACTTTGATGAAACTTTCCAGGCCGGCATTCTCGATGTTGTTTCGTGCGGCTGCTACATAGTCGGCATCCAGGTCATAGCCGATGATCTGCGCCTGCGGGGTGCTCTTCGCTTTCGCCTCAGCGGTGTTCCAAACCAGCTCGAACAGCTGCTCGTTGTAATCCTTCCACTTCTCAAAACCAAAGGGGTCGCGGCGGAAAAGTCCCGGCGCCATGTTCTGCGCCATCAGCGCGGCTTCTATCAGAAACGTACCGGAGCCACACATCGGGTCAACGAAGGGAGACTGTTGATCCCAGCCTGACAAAGCGATGATTCCCGCTGCCAGCACCTCATTGAGCGGCGCCACGTTGGTTTGCAGGCGGTAGCCCCGGCGGTGCAGCGAGTCACCGGAGGAATCGAGCGAAAGGGTGACCACGTTGTCGTGCATGTGCAGGTTCAGGCGCACATCCGGGCGGATCCGGTCCACCGACGGCCGCTCTCCCGTCTTTGCCCGGAACTGGTCTACGATGGCGTCTTTCGTCAGCTGCGACACATACAGCGAGTGCTCGAAGGTAGAGTGGCTCACCACGGCATCAATGGCGAAAGTCATGCCCAGGTCCATGATCTCCGCCCAGTTAGTTTTCTGCACCTGCTCATAAAGGCTTTTTTCGTCGCGGGCCTTAAACTGGCGGATGGGCCTGAGAATACGGATAGCGGTGCGGCACCACAAGTTGGCCTCGTAAAGCTGGCGCATATTTCCCGAGCAGGTCACGGCGCGGTTGCCCACTTTCACGAACTCCATGTCCAGTGCGCGTAGTTCCTCTGCCAGTACTTCCTCCAATCCGGAGAGCGTGGTCACTATGATATTAAAATTCTCGTTCGGTGTCTTCTTCGCCATACTTTATACTTTATCCGGTGCAAAGATAGCGGATAGTACCGCGAGTTCCGAATAAGGCATTGCCAGGCGGCTTTAGAGCAAGCAGGCCAACACCTGTTTTGTGCCTACAGCGCGACCCCAAGGGTGATACCGCTGACAAAATGGAGGCCTGAATAACCGAAATCGAAAGCATTTCGATCGTAGCGCACCTGGCTGTAGTCGGTGCTGATGGAGCTTTTCTTGAGAGCAGCCCCGACATAGAAATCAAACAACAATACCCCCTCAGCTGCCGGGACCTGAAGGCCTATCAAGCCGACTCCCCCTACCCGGTTTATTTTCTCATGGAAGGGGCGCATCCGGTGTCGATACACCTCCAGCCCCTCCGGGTCAGTTTCTCTTACCCACCCTTCCCGCTCAAACTCCACGTTAAAGTGGTGGTAGTTCGCTCCGTAGGCCAGGTACACCCGGCGGTCATACGGGCTGGCATAATCATTAAGGTAGATCTTGTGCTGTACCTCTGCGCCGTAGCCTCTCACCTCTGACTCCTCCTCTCCTTCCCAGTTCCGGCCGGCCAACACATCAACCGTTTTCGAATTGCCAACATACAGCCTGGGTGACAGCACAAAGCCATGCCGCCCTCCAGGCTCCGGCAGCTTCTCGGCATAGAGGTGCAGGCCATTTACGAACAAGTGCTGCGGACTGAATTTTATACTTAGCTGTTTATCAGGAGGGGAAACAACCTCCTGCGCATAGCTCTGCGACAAGAAAAAGAGCATGAAAAGTATACAGCCAGAAATGATCCTGTAAACCATCGGCGGGTCGGGATAAGGTTAAATGGAAGGTTTGATCAGGATGGTGCTGAGTAGCTTCAGCTTGTCGTTCTCTAACCGATACTGATACAGGCCATCGCTGCCGATGACCAGCAGCCGCCCGTTGTCAGGAATCACGTCGAAGGCTTTTATCTGGAAGTGCTGCACCAGCTCCAGCTCCATCACATCCGTAGCATCGTATACTTTCAGCCCCTCGTCGCACACAAAAAGTTTACCCTGGTCTATTCCCAGGCCCTTGGGGTTAGTCATGCCATACTGCTTGAGGAGCGTTGGGGCGGTGATGTTCTGCAAGTCCACGATCTGGAGCTCATTAATGGCCTGCCGGCAGGCGGTGCCCGTACTAAGCGTAACATAGGCATAGCGGCCATCCGTCACCACCGGATCGCAGCTCACCACGTGCTGGTACTGGGAGATATGCTTTGGGGACTCCGGCTGCTGGATGCTGTAGATGTGCATGCCGGTCTGGGTACCGATAAACAGCTTGTCTTCGAAGGGGAAAATGGTTTCGATGCCGAAGCCTATGGGCACCTGCTGCCCCTGTTGCGGGTCTTCCGGGATGCTGATGTTGAATACATGCAGGTTGGAGTGGTCCACGGCATACAAGTAATTGCCGTTGATGGCGAATCTGGCCATCGAGCCGCCTGCGCCCTGCACACCATCAGCCGCAGGTGCAGCTGCATTATCCGTGGTGCAGGAAAACAGCACGCCGCAAGCCAGTACAGTAAGGATGATATTGTAAAGCTTCCTCATGTTATTCGCTCTTTTTAAGTTCCCAACCCACAATAATGGCCTCCTCTGGTGCGCCAGCCATATCATATACTACTCCTAAGTTATCGGGAGGCAACAAGCCTGGCAGGGCATTGCGAACCCGCTTGGCAACCTGCAGGCTGGTTAGGTCGCCCAGTTTAATGGCCAGAAGGTCTACCGCGTTGTCAACGTATAACACATTATCCTTCACCGCCAGATCCACACAGCCGGGCACCTGTATAAAGGCAAGATTAACAGGCGCCTCGGGATTCTTGTTGTCGATTATGTGCACCCCTTTGTAGAGCTCGTTTACCAGAATGTAGTGGCCGTGTCGATAGATTTTGCCGGCGTTGGAGATGGTTCGTGGCTCCTTTTGGAGGATGGAGGCCTCAAGCTGCTGGCGGCTCATCAGGATCGGAACGTAAGCCGACTCCGGCATGGGATCTACGCTCCCCGGACAGGAGCACAGCAGCGGCAGCAGCAGTAACAACAACAGGTTCTTAGCATGTTTTCTCATATCTTGCGCATCTGTTAAAGCCTTGAAACATTGACCATTAAATATATTGAATAATTTACAAAGTTCAATATGAACTTTACGTTATTATATTTTTTAAAATAGCGTAGCAGAACAGTGTCCTACACCTAGCAGTATAAATCCTGCAGAAATCACCTCCCCGACCCAAAACTCTCTAACACAAAATAGCTAACTTTACCGCAAATAACCCGCTTATGAGACTGCAGACCGATTTCCCTTTAAAACCCTACAATACCTTTGGCATTGACGTAAAGGCCCGGCTCTTTGCCCGCTTCGAAACGGTTGAGGAGCTGCAGGAACTGCTGCAGATGCCTGAACTGAAGCAAGAGCAGAAACTTATACTTGGTGGTGGCAGCAACCTGCTCTTTACAAGGGATTTCGACGGCGTGGTGTTGCAGAACGGGATAAAAGGCATTCGTAAGATCGGGGAAGATGAGGAACAAGTATTCTTGAAAGCCGGCGGCGGCGAAGTATGGCATGAGTTTGTGCTCCATACCCTGAACATGAACCTGGGTGGCGTGGAGAACCTCTCGCTGATACCGGGCACGGTGGGCGCTGCGCCGCTGCAAAATATCGGCGCCTACGGCGTGGAGCTGAAAGATGTGTTCCAGGAGCTAGAGGCGGTGAATGTTGAGACGGGCGAAGTACGTATTTTCGACAACGGAGCGTGCCGCTTCGGGTACCGGGAGAGTATCTTCAAGAACGAGCTGAAAGGGCAGTACATTGTCACGCACGTGGTTTTCAAGCTACACAAAAAGCACCGCCCCAACACCTCCTACGGTGCCATAATAAGCACGCTGGAGGAGATGCAGGTACAGGAGCCGAGCATCCACCACGTGAGCGCCGCCGTTTGCCACATCCGCCAAAGCAAGCTCCCGGACCCAAAGCAGATCGGCAATGCGGGCAGTTTCTTCAAAAATCCGGAAATTCCCCTAAGTCAGTATGAGGAGCTGCAAAAACATTACCCGGCTATCCCCTCCTACCCCGTTTCTGAAACAACCGTAAAGGTGCCGGCCGGCTGGCTGATAGAGCAGTGCGGCTGGAAAGGTAAAGTAATCGGAAACTACGGCGTGCACAAAAACCAGGCGCTGGTGCTGGTAAACTATGGCGGGGCCAAAGGCGAGGACATCCGCAAGCTGGCTTTCGAGGTGATTGACTCGGTAAAGGAGAAGTTCGGCATACAACTAAGCCCGGAGGTGAACATCATGTAACATAGGCTGCCTGCTTCGAAAATTTATACTTGATTTAGCCTAACCATTTGCTGCTTCCTGCGCTATATGATGTATTACTTGCTTCATATATGACCTAACAAGTTTACACTATGCGCTCTAAAAACTTTATACTCTACGCAGCACTTTTACTGTCCCTGAACCTGCTCGTCTCCTGCGACGATGACGACGATGACGCCCAGCCGGAACCCACCAACACAGAACTGATTACATCGGGCGAGTGGAAAGGCGATAAGGTATTGCTCAACAGCATCGACGTAGCCCTGATCCCGGGCGTGGGTGAAAACGCCACTACGTTTCAGACGCTCCGCCTCACGGTTCGGGAAGATAACACGTATACCGCCACTTTCCGGGCTGACGGCCAGGACCACACCTATGAGGGCAACTGGGAGTTCAACAGCGATGAAACAAAAGTAACGCTGGAGAACCTCGGCGAAATGGATATCAAGCGCCTGACGATGGACAACATGGACCTAACCACCACCATCGGCGTCGATAACCTGAACCTGTTGGGCGACATCATTGGGGTAGACCCAAGGCTAATCCAAGCCTTTACCGGCGGCAAACCCGTGAATGCTGAACTGAGATTTGTGAAGTAAGGAACGGAATATTGCTTCTTATAAAATAGCCCCGGTACAATGGATGTATCGGGGCTGTTTTTTACAGGAAGCTCTGCTCGCGTAACGGCAGCCTGTCTGTTTTGTATTTTCTGTCTACTTTATACTTTCTGTTATACTTCAGCCCAGCTTTTACTTGTCCTGCCGAACAATCCGGACACTCTGTTTGCCGGCCTCACTCCTTCCTCTCCACTTCCTTCACTTCCACTTTCACGGCATTGTCCTGTGGTCGGATACCGCGGTCGTGCGCTTCGGAATAAACCTGGGTAAACTCGGCCCCTAACAAAAAGATCACGGAAGTATAGTATACCCACACCAGAATGAGGACAAGCGAGCCGGCGGCACCGTAGGTGTCAGCGAGCGGGTCGTGCTGGAAGTAGATGTTGAGGACGAATTTACCGAGCACGAAAAGTATAGCCGTCACCGTGGCGCCCACCCATACATTGGGCCAGCGGATCTTGGCATCCGGGAGCACCTTAAAGACCGCTGCGAAGATGATGATACTGATTAGTATGGAAACAACCACGTTGCCCACCGTGATCAGGTAAACGGCTATTCCGGATAGCTCCTGCCGCAGAAACTCATTGATCAGCCCCATCACCACATCGATAGACAGCGAAACCAGCAGCAGAAAGCCCAGGCTCACCACCATCGCCAGCGACAGCACCCTGTCCACCACCAGCTTAAACCACCCCAACTCTGCCTTCGCCTTCACCTCCCACATGGCGTTCAGGGAGTCCTGAAGGGCTACGAAAACCGTGGTGGCAGAAAATATCATCGTGGAAACACCCACGATGGTGCCGATGGTGGTGGAGGCAGAGCGGTCAGCGTTCTCGATGATGTTCTGTACCTGCTTTGCCCCGCCCTGGCCTATAATGCCGCCAATTTGCCTGGAAAGCTCGCCCTGCACCGCCTCATCGCCAAACACGGCTCCTGCAATGCGCAGCGTGATGATCAGTACGGCGGGTAGTGAGAATATGGTATAAAACCCAATGATGGCAGCCCAGTCGAGCGGCCTGTCTTCACTGAATTTCTTAAACGTACGCTTGGTAAGGGTCCAGCCCAGTTTTAACTTGTCATTCATGTGCCTAAAAGCTTTTTACCTGTTGCTTAAGAGGTATACAGCTCCTATGTACGGCACTTACGAAACTACGATACCCTGCTGCTACTCTTCCAGCACCAGCCGGGCCAGGTAATTCCCCGCTTCGCCCTGCAGCAGCACCTCGCAAGTATATCCATGCTGCTGTGCGTAATCTTCCAGGATGGAGGCATCGATAAAGAGCCAGTTGAACCAGCCGCTTTCCTGGTCTTTATACTTCATATTGTACTTCACCTCGCCGTAATAGCCGGCATTCAGGTCCAGCATCACCGAACCGTCCTCCTCCTCATACATATACAGGATGTCTGCCGACTCCAGCAGGATCTGGCCGCCCGGGTGGAGCAGCGTCTTGGCGTGTTCCAGAAACCGCTCCAGCCCTGCCAGTGTGCCCGCTATGCCAATGCCGTTCATCAACATCAGCAGGGTATCATACCTCGCGCCCTTCAGTTTAAAAACATCCTTTTGCAGCACCTGCTTTACCCCCTGCCGTTGCATAGCCTCCACGGCCCCTGCCGACACATCCAGCGCCGTTACCTCTATCCCTCGCTGCTGCAGTGCCAGGGCATGGCACCCGGCACCCGCGCCCACGTCCAGCACGGATCCGCGGCAGCCGTCCAGAGCCTGCAGTTCCATCTCCGGCATCTCCTCCTCCTTCCGGAACAGGTAGTAGACCGGAATCGCATCATCTTCCGTCAGGCTGCTCTCTACGATAACTTCAGCGTCTTCGGCGCCAGCCATATAATCCAGCACAGCAGTGCCTATCGGGTCGTTTTTCATGTGTGTGTATGGTTCTG
Source organism: Pontibacter kalidii (assembly GCF_026278245.1). Taxonomy (NCBI): domain Bacteria; kingdom Pseudomonadati; phylum Bacteroidota; class Cytophagia; order Cytophagales; family Hymenobacteraceae; genus Pontibacter; species Pontibacter kalidii. Next base: position 1,912,258 of record NZ_CP111079.1, read on the forward strand.
GGATGCAATTTCGGAACAATCAGCCGCCGGACAAACAGGTTTTATACTTATCGTATGATAATTTATAAACCGGCGTATACATAGGGCACAGCATCAGGGGTTTAAGCAAAATCAAGGCATCTATATATTGCATATAAGCTGAACTTCTGTAGCTTTAACCTCTGTTTTTGAACGAAGTGCCCTTTTTAGCAAATGCATTCAGCCAGAACCTGCTTATGAATCCGAAACTGGAATCCCAATACCTGCGCCTGGAAGAATCGAGGAACCGCCTGCTGGACGAGCTGGCCGGCCTGGACGGCAATCAGCTGAACACAGCCCCTGCCCCCGGGAAGTGGAGCATTAACCAGCATGTGGCGCACCTGGTATTGGTGGAAGAGCGCGCCCTGGACAATATACGCTACAAGCTGCAGCGACAGGAGGAACTGCAGGATATTAGCCTGGCACAGGAGGCGAAGGCGCTGATGTTGAAACTGGCACTTTACTCGGGCCGCAAGTTTAAAGCACCCGCTATCGTGGCCTCGGTCCCTGAAGCCTGCCACCTGCCGGAGCTGCGCCAACAGTGGGATCAGGCCCGCTTTGAGCTGGAGGATGAATTGACAGCCTTCCCCCAACAGCTGCTGGAGAAAGGTATATTCAAACACCCAATTACGGGCTACCTCACCATCGGCCAAACCCTCTCCTTTCTGCAAGACCACTTCATCCATCACAAGCGCATCATGCAGGCTCAGAAGGAGCTCCTCGTAAAATAGACTCTGTATATTTTATTATATATCAATACAGTACAGCGTTACGTGTAAAGTAACAGTCAATCCAAAGCAGTAAATGTTTCAACAGAACTTAAGGCTTGGGAAGGTGTGAAAACATCCCGATTTTGCGTTTACCCCACCCCCACTGTCCATTATCTCCTTCTTCCGGTCCTCTCTTCCAAATAAAGTATAACCCCCATCCTCCCCCAAAAGTATAAAGCCTGGTACTGCAGCAGATTAATGAAGTTTAAGTATGGAGGACAACCATCTGGGGGTAGACTATGGCTCCAAACTAGCCGGCACTACCACTGCGGCGATGGTGCAGCAGGGCGAGCTGCACGTATGGCAGAGCGATAAGGGGAAAGATGCCGATGTATGGCTGCAGGACCTGGTTGTCCGGCTGAAGCCAGGGGTAGTGTACATAGATGCGCCGCTCACGCTCCCGAAAGTCTACAGCATGGAGGCATATGCGCCCGACTCCGATTTTTTTTACCGGCAGGCCGACCGCGACGTGCAGGCCATGTCGCCGATGTTTCTTGGCGGTCTTACGGCCCGGGCAATCAGGCTCAGAACACAACTCGCCGCAAGCGGGATTGCCATGCTGGAGACCTACCCGGCGGAGGCGGTAAGGCTGTTGCTCCCGCAGCTGCAGGGCTATAAAAAAGACCCCGCCGCCCTTCCGGCCTATGCGGAAATGCTGCAGGGCCTGCTGAAGTATAAGTTACAGCAGCCTCCCCATAACTGGCATCAACTGGACGCCATACTTGCCTGGACCTCAGGCTACAGACATAATACAGGAGAATCTATACTTTATGGGGATGCAAGAGAGGGACGCATTATCGTATAGAGCGGTTTCTACATATCGGCGGCTGTCTCGAGGGTGCGGAACTCCATCTGCAGGGCCTTTATCTTCACCTCTGTATCGGTTGGGATATTACCATTGATATCGTCTTTGCGCTCATTAAGTTTTTCGAGCACCCGCTCGGCCATTTCCCAATCCTCATTGTCCCAGCTATCTTTCTGCGCCCTTACGTTTTCCAGGAGGGCAATATATACCTCCCGCACATTCGTTTCGTTTAGGCTGTCCAGGTCGGCCCACTGCCCCAGCAACCGCTGTTCCCACTCCGCCAGGTCCTCTCCCGTTACATGACGCTGGTACTCCTCATCAGCGTTCCGAAACTCTTGCTTCAGGCTTTGGTAGTCCTGCCTCAGCTCAGCGGAAAAGTTATCCTGCTTACGGTCCAGCTCCTCGGTGCGGGTTTTAAAGTCTTCACGGGCACGTTTCCAGTCTTCCTCCGTGCGTTCGGCCACATTAGAGGTGGCATTGCTCACCCAAGCCCTAAAATCCGCCAGATCGTCTTCTACCTGCTGCTCTCTGGTAGCGGAACAGGAGCTGGCCACTAAACTTATCGTAAAAAGTATGGTCGTTAAGATTCGAAAAGTCCTCTTCATATTATATCGCTGGTTTGATGGTTTCATTCGCTTTATTACGCAAGATTTGCCATATAAGATATTAAAAGTCAATATAGAACATCTTCCTTATTAAACTTTACCTTCCAATTGTTTCCGGACTACTTGTTGGTTTTCAGAACTTAAAAGGATTACAACCCTGCTTCCTAGCGTGCGTAGAAAAGAACAGAAGCGAGAAATCATAAAAAATAAACGCAGAGGATAATTTTTACATTTGATTCTTCACCCATAAGTATAACCCCTAGGGGTGACTGACTGCAATAGCTTATACTTCGAGTATGCATTAATACCGCACAAGTGAAGTATAAGCTATTTACTTTTTGGCCTCCAGCACCAGGTATTGGCCGCTCATCGCCATGAACCGCAGCACCAGCTTCTCATCGGCCAGTTCCTGCACCTCCCAGCGCGGTAACATGGTGCTCAGAAGGGACCGGCCATCCACCTGTCTTGTCTGCATACTGATGTACCTGTCGGGAGCCCTGTACTCCCAACGCCCCTCCTCTATACTTCCTGCGTCCGCCACCCCAAAATGCCGGCTTAATGTATAGGTGCCATTCGCGCGAAAGGTCAGTTCGATTTCCTCCTGCGGATGCACTGGCTCCAGCTCGCCTTTGTGTGCATAAAACTGCTCGCGCAACACCCAGGTTTTGGAAAGCATGGCAACTGTATCTTCCTGCTGCACCAGGACTGGCGGCAAAACAGGGCCGAACTTTAACGCTGGGTTTACAGTAAGAGTGAGGTACAAAATCAGTGTTGAAAACATAGATCAGGGACTTTGGTCTGTACAAGTATAACTTACGCAAAACGAAGTTTTTGCGTGCAAGCGCTGCAAGAAAAAATGGAAAACAAACAAGTAAGACACGAGGAGTTTATGCGGGAGGCGATCAGCCTTTCGATAGAGAAAATGAAGGAAGGCTACGGCGGGCCTTTCGGGGCGGTGATCGTACGCAATGGCACAATTGTGGCCCGCGGCTACAACAAGGTACTGCACACCCACGACCCCACAGCACACGCCGAGGTAGAGGCCATCCGGGCAGCAACCCAAACCCTGGGCACTCACGACCTCTCCGACTGCGAGATCTACGCCAGCTCCCAGCCCTGCCCTATGTGTATCGGCGCCATCTACTGGGCCAGGCTGAGCAAAGTATACTATGGCAACCGGCACGAGGAGGCGGCTCGCATCGGTTTCGACGATTCTTTTATTTACGAGGAGTTGGAGAAGCCTGTGGAGCAACGGCGCATCCCCATGGTGCAGCTGTTACCGGAGGAGGCCCGGAAGGCTTTTGAGGCCTGGGAGCAGAAGGCGGACAAGCAGCCTTACTGAGTTAGAGAGTTAGAGAGTTAGAGAGTTAGAGAGTTAGAGAGTTAGAGAGTTAAGGTATACTTTATAGTTTGGAGTAGAGTCTAAAAAAAGATGCTAAACTCACTTTAAGAGTATAAAAAAACTGCTGGCCATACTTTTTAAGGTATAGCCAGCAGTTTTTTTATAATCCCAGCTTTTAAGCCGGATAGCTCATTTGTCTTTTGTCAAACAGTCCTTTGTCTAACGACTAGCGCTGCTTCATCATGTTAGCCAGGTTACCGAGGCCGCCGCGCTTACCGGACATCTTGTTCATCGAGCGCATCATCTTGCGCATGTCGTTGAACTGCTTCATCAGGTTGTTCACCTGCGTCACGTCGGTGCCGCTGCCTTTGGCGATACGGGCACGGCGGCTGCCGCTGATGATATCCGGGTTCTCACGCTCCTGCGGCGTCATGGACTTGATGATGGCCTCGATCGGCTTGAAGGCGTTCTCATCGATCTCCACATCCTTCAGGGCCTTCCCAACGCCCGGTATCATACCTACCAGGTCTTTGATGTCACCCATTTTCTTGATCTGCTCCAGCTGTGTGAGGAAGTCATCGAAGTTGAACTGGTTCTTGCGGATCTTCTGGTTGATACGCTTCGCCTCATCCTCGTCGAAAGCCTGCTGCGCACGCTCCACCAGGGAGATCACGTCGCCCATGCCCAGGATTCGCTGCGCCATACGGTCCGGATAGAACAGGTCCAGCGCCTCCATCTTCTCACCGGTAGAGATAAATTTGATCGGCTTCTCCACCACGGCACGAATAGAGAGTGCGGCACCACCACGCGAGTCACCGTCCAGCTTGGTGAGCACCACGCCGTCGAAGTTGATACGCTCATTAAAGGTCTTGGCCGTGTTCACCGCATCCTGGCCCGTCATGGAATCCACCACAAACAGGGTCTCGGTTGGCTTAATGGCCTTCTTGATCTCGGCTATCTCCTTCATCATCGCCTCGTCCACGGCCAAACGACCGGCGGTGTCGATGATCACGACTTTCTTATGCGTCTTCCTGGCGTGCTCCACGGCATTCAGGGCAATCTGCACCGGGTTCTTGTTCTCCGGCTCGGTATAGGCCTCCACGCCCACCTGCTCAGCCAGCACCTGCAGCTGGTTAATCGCCGCCGGACGGTACACGTCGCAGGCAGCCACCATAACAGAACGGCCCTGCTTTTTGATGTAATTGGCTAATTTGCCTGTGAAGGTGGTTTTACCAGAACCCTGCAAACCAGAGATGAGGATGATGGCCGGTTCGCCTTTCAGGTTGATGTCCTGCTTCTCGCCGCCCATCAGCTCGGTCAGCTCCTCGTGCATGATCTTCACCATCAGCTGGCCCGGCGACACCGCGATCAGTACGTCACGGCCAAGGGCTTTCTCCTTGATGTTGTCGGTTACAGTTTTGGCAACTTTATAGTTCACGTCGGCATCTACCAGGGCACGGCGCACCTCTTTGATAGTGGCGGCTACGTTGATCTCGGTAATGCTTCCCTGGCCTTTCAGCGTTTTAAAGGCACGGTCTAACTTGTTACTTAAATTATCGAACATGTTCTTTTCTGGATTTACCTACAAAAATACGGATTATCAGGAAAACTTACTACTTTATTGTACGGCTTCGGCCCGAGCAGTTTGTGCTGCATCAAAAGTATAAAGACAACAGCAGCCTTTCGGGCGCGTAAAGCCATTATCAGAATGATTAATTCCCTATATTTGACAACGAATGCATAGTGCCTATTGCCTTGAAAGAAACTGACCAAACCGATATACTCTACATTTCCTACTACTGGCCGCCCTCTGGCGGGCCGGGTGTGCAGCGTGGACTGAAGTTTTGTAAATACATGCCTCAGTTTGGCGTGCGCCCAACCGTGCTCACGGTGGACGAGAAACAGGCCTCCTACCCTCTTCTGGACGAAACCTTCTCCCAGGAAGTTCCCGAGGGGCTGCAGGTTTACCGCACCGCCACCTCAGAACCTTTCGAGTACTATAAAAAGCTCTCCGGTAAGAAGGAGATCCCCTACAGCGGTTTTGCTAACCAGCAGTCAAAAGACACGCTCGTGGACAAGCTGTTCAAGTTCGTGCGCGGCAACCTGTTTATACCCGACGCCCGCGTGGGCTGGAACAAGCATGCTATACGCAAGGCAGACGAATTGTTGCAGGGCGGCAAGTATAAAGCCATAGTTACCACCAGTCCACCGCACTCCACGCAGCTGATTGGCCTGAAGCTCAAGCAGAAGTATAACCTGCCCTGGATAGCCGACCTGCGCGACCCCTGGACCAACATCCACTATTACGACCAGCTTTACCACACGCCCCTTGCCAAACGCCTCGACGAAAAATATGAGCGGCAAGTGCTGGAGCAGGCCGACGCCATTATCGTAACGAGCGAGGACACCAAGCGCCTTTTCCTGAACAAGCCCGCAAGTATAGACGGGCGCAAAATCCACGTCATCCCGAACGGTTACGACGGGGCCGATTTCGTATACCAGAGCAAACCGCCCAAGAACGAGTTCGTCATTACTTACACGGGCACCATCACCGAGCAGTATAATATTGATGTGTTCCTGAAGGTACTGGCCCATATGCTGACGGTACACAGCGAGATCAACTACAAGCTGCGCTTCGTGGGCAAAGTGTCGGAGGGCATCAAAAAACGCATTGAGAAAGCCGGGGTGCTGGGCATCACGGAGTTTATCCCTTACGTACCGCACCAGGAGGCCATCAAGTATATGATGGAGAGCACCGTGCTGTTCCTGGCCATCGCCGACGTGGAGAACGTTTACGCCAACGTTCCAGGCAAGCTGTTCGAGTACCTGGCCTCCAACAAGCCTATCATTGCCCTGGGTCCGGTGCACTCCGACATGGACCGCATCATAGATGAGTGCGGTGCCGGCCGCCTGTTCCACTACACCGCCTACGACCTGATGCTGGACCACATGAACCAGTGGAGCAAGGCCTGGAAGATCAACCCGAACCTGGACCTGCCCTACATCAACCACTCCCGCTTTTCCCGCGAGTCGCTCACAGAGGAACTGGCGAAGGTGATTAAAAAACTGGTGAAGAAGTAATCTGTCATAACCTGTCGTGTCTGGCGCACTCCCACTTCCCCTTTGAGTTAGGGAGAGTTAAGTATGAATATTTTATACTTGTTATACTTTTCGCCGGGTCAGGCAGAACGCTGCCAAGTGTAAAGTTGACTAAAGAAAACGGCTCACCCTGCGGACGCCTTTCGCTTTAGTATAATTCCGGATACCCCTACCTGTGCACCCTACGGTTAAAATAAGTATCTTGCAGCAAGATTGGGTGACCATTTTGCACCTAAAGTATAAAGCAAAAAACGTAGGATGGCATTAGACCTTAACAACAAGGCTATATTGGTTACGGGCGGCACGGGCTCGTTCGGAAAGAAGTTTGTGGAGATGGTATATGCCCGCTTCCCGAATGTGAGAAGAGTGGTGATTTACTCCCGCGATGAGCTGAAACAGTTCGAAATGTCTCAGGTTTTCCCTCACAGCAAGTATAACTCTGTCCGTTATTTTATTGGCGATGTGCGCGATGGCGAGCGCTTTAAACGTGCCTGTGAGGGCATAGACATCATCGTACACGCCGCTGCCCTCAAGCAGGTGCCGGCCGCCGAGTATAACCCGATGGAGTGCATCAAAACCAACGTACTGGGTGCCGAGAACGTGATAAACGCCGCCCTGGACTGTGGTGTGAAAGACGTGGTGGCGCTCTCTACAGACAAGGCGGCGGCCCCGATCAACCTATACGGAGCTACCAAGCTGTGCTCAGATAAACTATTTGTGGCTGCCAATAACATGCGCGGCAAGCGCGACATTCGGTTTTCGGTGGTTCGTTACGGCAACGTGATCGGCTCCAGGGGCTCTGTGGTGCCTTTCTTCCTGAAGAAGCGTGCCGACGGTGTATTGCCCATCACCCACCCGGACATGACCCGCTTCAACATCTCTCTGGAGGAAGGCGTTGAGATGGTGTTCCATGCCCTGGATAAACATTGGGGAGGCGAGATCTTCGTACCCAAGATCCCGTCTTACCGCATCACCGACGTGGCCGAGGCCATCGGCCCGGACTGTAAGCAGGAGGTCGTGGGCATCCGTCCGGGAGAGAAACTGCACGAAGAGATGATCACCGAAACCGACTCCCTGAACACGGTGGAACTGGACAAGTACTACGTTATACTTCCGTCTACCCCTATCTGGAGCACCGAGGAGTTCCTGAAGGCCCACAACGGCAAGATGACCGAACTGGGCTTTAAGTATAACTCCGGCACCAACACCGAGTGGTTGACGGTGGATGAGCTGCGCGAGCAAATCCGTCAGCACGTAGACCCTGATTTTAATGTATAAGTTTTGAATGATTGACTGAGTGAATGTGTGACTTTTCAACTTTCTAACCTTCTAACTTTCTAACTCTTGTCAGAAGCAAACCATACAAAACAGCCTACGCGCACCATCCCCTACGGCCGTCAGCATATCACCGAGGACGACATTGAGGCGGTAGTGGAGACCCTGCAGTCCGACTTCCTGACGCAGGGACCAAAGGTACTGGCATTCGAGCAGGCTTTTGCAGCATATGTGGGCGCCAAGTATGCGGTGGCCTGCTCCAACGGTACGGCCGCCCTGCACCTGTGCACCATGGCCCTGGGCGTGAATGAGGAGTCAAGCGTGATTACCACGCCCATCACGTTCGTGGCCTCTGCCAACTGCGTGCGCTACTGCGGCGGCACCGTGGCGTTTGCAGATGTAGACCCAGCTACTGCCCTGCTGGACATCAACAAAGTACGTCAATTGCTGGAGAGCAAACCCAAAGGCTACTATAACGGCATCATCCCTGTTGATTTTGCAGGAAACCCCGTTAACCTGGAGGAGTACCGCCAGTTGGCTGACGAATTTGGCCTCTGGATCATAGAAGATGCCTGCCACGCGCCCGGCGGCTATTTTACCGACAGCAAAGGCCGGAAGCAATTGTGCGGTAACGGAACGTATGCTGATCTGGCCATCTTCTCTTTCCACCCGGTGAAACATATTGCCACCGGCGAGGGCGGCATGGTCACCACCAACAACGAAGAGCTGTACCAGGAACTGCTCAAACTGCGCACACACGGCATCACCCGCGACCCGAACCTGATGGAGGAGAACCATGGCGGCTGGTACATGGAGATGCAGGAACTGGGCTACAATTACCGCATCCCGGATATGCTCTGCGCTTTGGGCATCTCGCAGCTGCATCGCGCCGAGGCTGGCCTTGCCCGTCGCAAGGGCATTGCCAAAGTTTACGACAACGCTTTCTCAGGCATAGATGGAATAAAAATACTGGGCACCAGTCCCGAGGCACTTGATGCCGATGGAAACACCGGCCACGCCTACCATTTATACGTGATTCAGGTCGCAGACCGCAAAGGCCTCTACGATTACCTGCGCCAGCACAACATTTTCGCGCAGGTACATTACATCCCGGCCCATACCATGCCCTACTACCGCAACCTGGGCTACCAAAAAGGGGATTACCCGGAGGCAGAAGGTTATTACGCCAGTTGCCTGAGCCTGCCTATGTACCCAAGCCTCACGCAGGAGGAGCAGGAATACGTGATTGAGAAGGTTAAAGAGTTTGTGGGGTAGTGACAAAGGCAGAAAACCTCCGGAAATTGATTTTAGGCACCGCGCAGTTTGGCCTTGATTACGGCATCAGTAACACGCGTGGCAAAATAACTCAAACCGAAGTAGCGTATATACTTTCTAAGGCTGCCGAAGCAGGTATCTGCACTCTCGATACTGCTGCAGCCTATGGCAATAGTGAGGAAAGTATAGGCAAATCATTGCAAGGTAGAAGTGACTTCAACATCATCACGAAGTATCCTCCTAACACACCAGAAAAAAGTATAAATCAGGCATTTGAGGAGTCGCTGAAAAGGCTGGAAACAAAAAAATTATACGCCTACCTGCTGCATAGTTTCAGTAGCTACCAGAACAACCCTACACTGCTGGATAAGCTTCTGGATCTAAAGGCTAAGGGTAGGGTAGAAAAAATTGGCGTCTCAGTGTACCATCCAAAGGAGGCCGAAGCTCTTTTGCAGCATCACGCAGCGATAGACATTGTACAGTTGCCCTACAGTGTGTTTGATCAACGCTTTAACACCATACTCCCTAAGCTGCGCCGCAAAGGAATTGAAACGCACGTACGCTCTATCTATCTGCAGGGCTTATATTTTATGCAACAGGAAAGTATACCGCAGCATCTCCAGAAAGTCGCTCCTAAGGTAAAGGAGTTGCAACATCTAGCTGCAAAGTATAAACTGCCTCTTGGTGCTATGCTAATGGGATTTGTCCTCCGGCACAAGTATATTACTAACATCGTTGTGGGTGTGGAGAGCCTGCAAACGCTGGAGGAGAACATTGCATTTTATGCTTCGCAACTAAAAGAAGAACTGTACAGCGAGCTTCAGAAGTTTGAGCAGACAGATGAAGATATTATCTTACCCTATAAGTGGGCAAAAGCATGAGCACAAACGTGAGCACCTTATTTAACCTTTCTGGTAAAGTAGCTTTGGTAACAGGCGGTTATGGCTACCTTGGCACAGCCGTTTCAGAGGGGTTGGCAGAGGCCGGCGCAATAGTATACGTTCTGGGCCGGAGCGACGAGAAATTCAAAGAGGCTTTTCAGCCTGCCCCCTCTACCCCTGTCTGGTTCCAGGAATGCGATGTTGCCGATACTCAAAGTATAAAGGATGCATTTGCAGCCATAGAGGCAAAAGAAGGAAGACTGGATGTGCTTGTTAACAATGCTTTTTACTCCAAAGGACAAAATCCTGAGGCTCTAACCGATGAGGAATGGGCTTTTGGTATAGACGGTAATCTGAATAGTGTGCACCGTTGCATTCGGGAGGTTATCCCCCACCTTAAAAAAAATGGTGGCAGTATCATCAATGTTTCTTCTATGTACGGTATGGTTTCCCCCGACTTTAGTATTTACGAAGAAAGCCCTGCCTCACTGAACCCACCCCATTACGGAGCTGCGAAGGCTGGCGTTTTACAACTTACCCGATATTTTGCCTGCTACTTAGGCAAATCCGGCATTCGAGTCAATGCGGTTACTCCTGGCCCGTTTCCAAACGAGATGGTGCAGCAGAATGAGGCATTTGTAGCACAGCTTAAGAAAAAGAACCCGCTTGGTAGAATCGGCCAGCCAGATGATCTGAAAGGTGCCTTTGTATATCTTGCATCAGAAGCTTCTGCTTTCATGACTGGCCAAAATATGGTAATAGATGGAGGCTGGACGGCATGGTAACCGTTGGCGCCATCATACAGGCTCGATTAGGTTCGGAACGTTTGCCGAATAAAGCATTCCTGCCACTACCATTCAACAATGGTCCTACCTTGTTATGGCATGTGGCAGCGCGCGCAAAAGCAGCCCAAAGCATAGCTACCGTCCTTGTAGCCACTACCGAAAATACAACCGATAATGCCATCTATACTTTCTGCCAGAAAAGCCAGATAAATTGCTTCAGAGGCTCGGAAGATGACGTGCTGACAAGATTCTATACAGCAGCCCAAAAGTATAAACTAGATGTAGTAGTAAGGCTAACTGGCGATAATCCATTCATCATGCCGGAAACCCTAGACGAGGCTGTTGCTAAACACGTGGATGCCGATGTAGATTATACTTTAACCGAAGGGCTTCCGCTTGGTACTAATATAGAGGTTGTATCTTTTTCAGCTTTAGAACGTGCAGCCAGAATGGCAACCGAGGAGGCAGACCGCGAACATGTAACACCATACATCCGCAGAGAGCAGGGTTTTAAAACGCAAAGGGTCACCTATACTTCTGCACTAAGTGCGCTGCGGCTAACCGTTGATTATCCATCTGATTACGCGCTGGCCAACTTGCTTTACGACAGGCTTTACGATCAAAATAAGCTATTTAACTTCACTGATATAGAAGAACTGTTGCAGGAACATGACTGGCTGACGAACGTTAATACACAAAACCAGCAGCGACAGGCCTTTGCCACCGAAGCCGATGAGTTTTCAAGCGCTGCTAAAACATTACAAGAAGGCGGCTACAACCGTGTGCTGCAGAAACTACAGGAGGTATTAAAGTGAATTCCAGAACCCGCATCATTTTCCGTGCCGACGGCAACAGCCAGATTGGGCTGGGCCACGTAGTGCGCTCGCTGGCACTGGCCGAAATGCTGCGCCATGACTTTGAATGCGTGTTTGCCATCCAGGCGCCTAGCCCCGAACTGCAGGAGCAGATCAGGCAAACCTGCGATGGCCTCATCATACTTCCTGTCTGCAACCACAGCGAAGAAAGATTTATACATGAGTTGGATGCCTATATTGCCGATAACGTGCTGGTGGTGCTGGACGGCTACGACTTTTATACAGCCTATCAGCAAAGTATAAAGCGCAAAGGCTGCCAGCTTTTCTGCATCGACGACATCCACCGTTATACTTTTGTGGCTGATGCCGTCCTCAACCAGGCCGGTGGCGTAGAGTCGGCAAAGTATAAAACGGCACCTTACACCAAACTTTTACTGGGGCCCAAGTATGCGCTGCTAAGGCCTGATTTTCTGCAAGCAGCCACACAAGAAAGGACATTCCCTACCGGGGAAGTGTGCGTGTTCCTGAACCTGGGTGGTGCCGACCTGCATAACCATACGCTGCGAATTGCCAGGGAACTGAAGCGCATCCAAGGAATAAAAAAGGTGGAGATAATAGTAGGCAGCGCCTACCAACATCTACAAGAGCTGCAGACATGGCTGGAGCAGAATCCAACGTATCGCCTGCACCAAAACCTCAGTGCGGAGGAGATGTGCCGGCTGATGCAGCGTTGTAGTGTAGCGGTCACTTCTGCCAGCGGCGTAGCGTACGAGTATGCTTCGGTGGGCGGGTTGCTGTTTATACTTCAGACAGCGGATAACCAACAAGGGCTTTATACTTTCCTGACCCGAAACGTCCTGGCACAAAAGTATGAGCAATTGCCCCAAAGTATAAATAATGAGTTTTCTAGTGCATTTGAGCAATTAGTTGCAACCCAGCGCCAGCATTTTGATGGAAAATCCGGAGAAAGGCTACGGGAAGTGTTCCGTAACTTGGCATTGGCGGCAAGCATATCCATGCGCGAAGCCACTGCCGACGACCTGCTGCTGCTCTTCGACTGGGCCAACGACCCTGCGGTGCGCCGGCACTCCTTCAACCCGAATCCTATACTTTTAGAGAGCCACACCCGCTGGCTGCACACAAAGCTGGAAGATAAGCGAGCGATGCTTTATATTGCAGAAGCTGCAGGCCTGCCAGCGGCCCACATACGGTTCGAGCTGCAAGACGGCAAAGCGGTCATCAGTTATTTGATTGGCTCCAATTTTAGGGGGAAAGGGCTTGGGCACGTGATCCTGCAGAAAGGCGTGGTAGCGTTGCTTCAACAAAACCCCGGGCTAGAACTGGTGGAGGGATTGGTACAAAAAGAGAATACGGCTTCGGTCAGGGCCTTCGAGAAAGCTGGTTTCAGCTATGGCACACCCGATCCACAGTTTCCGCAAGCGCATCGGTTTGTGTTGCGCCCTCAACGAATAAAGTAAGTATAAACATGATTCAGGATATAACCATTGCGGGCCGTTTGGTTGGTCCAACACATAGGCCATTTATCATTGCAGAGATGTCGGGTAACCACAACCACTCGCTGGAGCGGGCGCTGGCTATTGTGGATGCCGCCGCTGAGGCCGGTGCCGACGCTATCAAACTGCAAACCTATACCGCCGACACCATGACGCTGCCAGGTGCCTTTACCATTGAAGATGAAAATTCCCTCTGGAAAGGACGTGAGCTCTACGACCTCTACCAAGAAGCCTATACGCCCTGGGAATGGCACCAACCAATTTTTGAGCGAGCCAAACAACATGGCCTGATCGCCTTCTCCTCTCCTTTTGATGAGTCGGCTGTGGATTTCCTGGAAGAACTGGGGGCACCAGTGTACAAGATCGCTTCTTTTGAAAACACGGACCATCCGCTTTTGCGTAAAGTAGCCGCTACAGGCAAACCGGTGATCATGAGCACAGGCGCCGCCACGCTGACCGAGTTGGACGAGGCTGTACGCGTATTGCGGGAGGCGGGCTGCGAGCAGTTTATACTTTTGAAATGCACCAGTACCTACCCTTCTACTCCGGCAAACACGAACCTGGCTACTATTCCGCACATGCGTGCATTGTTTAACGTGCAGGTGGGGCTATCGGACCATACGATGGGTGTGGGAGCGGCTGTGGCTGCCGTAGCGTTGGGCGCAACGGTTATCGAAAAACACTTTACCTTGTTAAGAGCGGATGGTGGCGTAGATGCTGCTTTCTCGCTGGAGCCACAGGAACTGCAAGCGCTGGTGATGGAGTCCGAAAGGGCGTGGCAGGCCCTGGGGCATGTACAGTATGGCGTGCAGCGCGCAGAAGAAAAAAGCCGCCTGTTCAAGCGATCGGTGTATGCAGCCAAAGACATCACTGCTGGTGAGGCACTTACCAAAGAGAACATCCGGGTGATACGGCCGGGCCTAGGCCTGGCACCCAAGCATTACGAGGAACTGCTGGGCAAGCCTGCCGCTGTAGCCATCAAAGCCGGCACGCCCCTTACCTGGGACATGGTGTAGCCCATGGATAAGTGGTACGCCATCTACAGTAATATTCTTCACCTGCACTTCTCGGAAGGTTTTTATAAGCTTCCAGAAAGTGCCAAGGCAGCCGTTTCCCCTACCTCACCCGTAAAGCGCCTGCTTAAAATGGCAGGCTTTACGTTGGTGCGCTTGATCGGGAATCTTTTTAAAAAGGTAGAGCGCCCGGAAAAGTTACACGGCAAAGTATGGCTCTACGTGGTCAGCCAGAACAATTACGACAGCTTACACTTCCTGAAGGATGGTTTGCCGGATACGGTTTTCGTGGCGGGCCAGAGCAAGAACATTGGCACGTATAACCAGGCGGTGGAACGTATTTCGCTACGCCGCAAAATTTTATACTATCAAAAGTTTCTCCCGCTCTACTTTACATTCCTGAAGTATAAAAAACAGCGTACCCAACGCTTTGCAGATATACTTTACGATGCCGTCGGCTTTTACGAAGTATACCTAACCAAGCTGCAGAAGTATAAACCGGCCGCCATCGTATTTGCCAATGATCACAACGCCGATGCGCGCGCGATGCTGTTAGCAGCGAAAGCGCTGGGCATTAAAACAGTCTATATCCAGCATGCCAGCGTAAGTCCTATCTTCCCTCCGCTGGAGTATGACTTGAACCTGCTGGAGGGGCAGGATGCACTGGATAAGTATCAACTTTGCGGCCCCATAGCAGGGCGTGTTGCGTTGGTAGGCATGCCCAAAGCGGATGCTTTTGTACCATACCGCAACCACAACCAAAGTATAGAACGCATTGGAATTGGCTGTAATTTGATGGATGACGTGACGGAGGTGGAGAAATTGGTAAAAGCCTTAGCCAAAAAGCTTCCGCAACTCAGCATCATCCTACGCCCCCACCCACGCGACAAGCGCAATTTCAGTAGATTAACAAGTATAAGTTCCAGCATCAGCCTCTCCGACAGCCGCACCATCCCCACGTTTGATTATCTGCGCCAGATAGATGTGCAGATCAGCGGTAACTCCGGCATCCACCTGGAGGCGGTGCTGCTGAATGTATGGTCTATTTTTTACGACTTCAACCCGAAGCACAAGTTGGAAGATTATTACGGTTTTGTGCAGCACGGCCTGATAGAAACGGTGGAAGGTCCTGAAGAACTGATTCAGATGCTGCAACAGTACTTGCTTGTTAAACCTGAGGTGTGTGATAGAGCGAGGTACTATAACGCGACTGTCGGAACAACTTACGATGGGCTTAGCGCTACACTGGCTGTAAATTATATTGCCGATTTTCTTAAACATTAATATATTGCTTTAGAATAATTTATATACCTGCCGCTCTGAAATGCCTATGAACAAACTATTACCATTTCTCCTCTCTTTCCTTCTAATCCTGCTAATTATTAACAATGCAAAAGCCCAAGGGCCAGGCAATTCGCTTAGTCTTGATGGCTACGATGGCTATGTACTTAGTAGTACCTCAAACAGGGGCGTTACTAACCAGGTTACGGTAGAAGCTTGGGTCAAAACCACTGCGTATAAATACCAGTGGGTGGCAGGAAAGTACGACAGGTATGGAGCTGAGCGGGGGTATCATCTGATTATAAAAGAAGGTAAAGCAGCATTTGCAGGACGAGACAACTCCGGTATATATAGAAACTCCGGTTACTCTGCCGTAAATGTGAATGATGGGCAATGGCACCATCTTGCCGGAGTATGCGATGGCAAAAACTGGCTTATTTATGTAGATGGTATCCTCCAAAGCTCACTTAAGACGGAGTATGCCAATACTAGTCTCGTGAACAATGCCCCCTTTGCCATTGGTAAATACTTTCTTGTTGATAATGAATACTACATAGGGCAAATAGACGAGGTAAGGGTTTGGAAAAAGGCACTGTCTGAAGAGGAAATAAGGCAAAATATGTGCTCCAAGTTGCCAGAGCCCCCTTCTGATCTGGTAGCCTATTTCAACTTTGATGATACAGGCACGAGAACTGTGAAAGACATCAGCAGCCTTCGATTAGATGGAGCGATACAAAACCAAAGTATCTCGGCTTCCTGGAAAACCTCCGGTGCCCCGATAGGCGACAAAAGTGTTTACCGGTACCCCAAAAAATGGGATTCGTCTCTGGGGCTGGTTACCGACAAGGCTAATTTCTCTGTCGCAGGTGTTGACCCGGCAGTACAGGGTTTCCATTTGTATACGATCCAATCACCTCCTACCTCAACCAGCGGCATCAACTCCCCTGAGCAAGTAAAGGAGTACTATGGCCTGTTTAAAGTAGGCGCGGCGGAGCAGAAGTATAAAGTACACTTCAGGCAGGCTGGCTCAGTTTGCGGCGGCGTTCTGTTCCGCCGTCAGGACAACACCGCAGGCACCTGGAGCCAGGTAGCTGACACGGTAGCGTCTCCTCTTTTGCTTTATACCTCATCCGCTAACTACGGAGAGTTTGCCTTAACCCCTGTTACCGCCTCCCCCATCTCCATCAGCGGCCCCGGCAGCGTATGTGCCGGATCTACAGCAACCCTCAGCGTTACAAACCCTGATCATGGGCAGATCGTGTGGAGCACCGGAGACAAGACTCCGGAGCTTACGGTCACAAAAAGCGGCACCTACTGGGCAGAGGTAACCATCCCCGACGGCTGTACTTCAAGAGATGAGCTAACGGTTACGTTTGAAGAAGAACCTGGCATCCTGCTTCCAGGCGAGGCGTTTGTCTGTGATCGTGAACCCGTGCAGTTGGACGCCACCACAGAAGGCGCCACCTACAGCTGGAGCAACGGGCAGGAAACACCAAGTATAAGAGTTAGCGCACCAGGCATCTACACGGTTACTATTACGCGAGAGAACTGTGCCTATGTGAAAGATATTGTCGTTTCCAGCGATGAATGCCCCATCATCCCCAACATCATCACGCCAAATGGCGATGGGAAAAATGATTCCTTTGTCGTAAACGGCGTGGTGGGGAATACACTGGAGTTGAAAATTTTTAACCGCTGGGGAAAATCTGTTTACCAATCCGACCGTTATGACAACAGCTGGTCGGCTGCCGAAGTACCGACTGGTGTATATTATTACCAGTTAACCAGCAGCCGCACCCAAAAAGTGTACAAAGGCTGGCTCGAAGTCATAAAATAACCATTTTGTACATCTACGATTATACCTTACAACATTTCCACCTCCTCTACCCCAAGGCCACAGCGCTCAGCATTAACTATGGTATTGGCGGAGACTCCAAAATCAGCATAAAGAAATATGAGGGCAGCTTTTTTGAGAAGAAGCGCCCACGCCCGCAGCAGGTGTTCTGGAAGGAGTGGCGCGGCGAAAAGCTGCCTTTCTTTTTTGAGGAAGATGACCAGACCGAACTGATCACCTACCACCCGGACGGCTCCGCAAGTATAAACTACGACATCATTGCCGGTGCTTTTTACCTGCTCAGTGGCTGGCAGGAGTACTATGGCCCGGAGCGCGACCGCTTTCACCGCTATACCTACAAGGCCAGCGTGCAGGCGAGGTATAACTTCATTACCAAACCGGTGGTAAACTATTATTTTGAGATGCTGCGCGAGGTGATGGAACGGGTGCACGGCGTGGACCTGCAGCACGACCACTGGGGCAACAACGGCATGGCCACCTGCCTTACCTGCGATGTGGACCGCCTGCACAGCGCCTGGCGCGTGGCGGGCAAACAGCTGCTGTTCCACGCCAAAGCCTTTGACCTGACGAAGCTATTGCTGCAGAAAGCCGTCGGCCGTGACGCCTGGGACAACCTGCCGGAGGTGATGGCCACCGCCGAAAAGTATGGTGCCAGGGCTACATTCTTTTTCCTGTCCAGCAACCAGCGCTACAACGGCCACCCCAACGCGGACCATGACCTGACGAAACTCAGATACCAGCACCTGATGCAGAAGGTGTCTGACCGTGGGCATGAGGTGGCCCTGCACGGCAGCTTCGGCACGGCCAACGACCTGGTGCAGCTGAAATCGGACCGCGGTAAGCTGGCGCAGCAGGCGCAGGGCAACCGCTTCCACTACCTCTGCTACCAGCCTGAAACCACGCCGCAGGTGCTGCAGCAAAGCAACCTCCACTACGACAGTACCCTGGGCTTCTCCGAGCACTTTGGCTTCCGCAATTCCTTCTGCCACCCTTTCTTTCCCTTCGATTTTCAGAACCGGCGGGCCCATACGTTCGTGGAACTGCCCCTGATGCTGATGGATGCCACGCTCTACGACATCAACTTTATGCACCTGGCCCCACGGGAAGCGCTGAAGAAAGTACAGCCGATGCTGCAGGAGGTTGATAAGTTCAGGGGACTGCTCACACTGCTTTGGCACAACGAGAACTACTCCAGGTATAACGAATACGCCGTGCCCAAGGGAGAACCCGGTTGGCGCGAGGTACTGGAAAAAATATTGCAGCAGCTGAAGGCTTCGGGCTCCGCTTTTTATACTTGTGCCGAGGCAGCCAATAGCGTCAAAGCCGGGTGCAACCAATAACTAACAAGTAATAACCAACAACTAATACTCCGGATTTGCTATTTTTGCTGTTCACTCTTTAGCCCCATGAGCAGAACCTTACAGCGCGAAGGAATCTGGAACACCACCATTTCGTATGCCGGCATCCTGATCGGGTATGTGAACACGGTGCTGCTCTTCCCCAACTTCATGGATGAGGCGGAGGTGGGCCTCACGCGCCTGCTTTTGTCCATTTCGGTGATGTATGCACAGTTCTCGGCCCTGGGCTTCGTGAACATGAGCGTGCGCTATTTCCCCTACTTCCGCGACCCGGAGAAGCAGCACAATGGCTTCCTGTTCCTGCTGCTGTCGGTGCCGATGCTCGGATTTATACTTTCCACGGCGCTTTTTCTGCTCTTTAGACCGTTGGTGGTCGAGTATTACCTCGAGAACTCACCGCTCATCATCGACTACTACTATTACCTGATCCCGCTGGCGCTGTTCACGCTGTTGTTCAATATGTTCACGGCCTACCTGCGCTCGCTCTACAAGACCATCGTCTCCTCCTTTGTGCAGGATTTTCTGCTGCGCATACTTACCACGGTGCTCATCAGCGTGTATGCCTTGGGAGTGATGGAGTTCCATACTTTTGTGCTGCTCTACATCATCATCAACTCCGTGGGAGCGCTGGTACTGGCGGGCTATACCATCTGGCTGAAGCAACTGCACCTGAAGCCATCGCTGGCAATACTAGGGATCGTTCCGATACGGGAGCTGTTTTATTACGGTTTTTTCACCTTATTGGGTAACATCTCCACCACCATCATCACCACGGTGGATCAGGTGATGATTTCCTCCTACAGCCTTTCGGACAACGGCATTTACACCACAGCCTTTTTCATGACGAGCGCCATCCTGGTGCCGGGCCGCTCCATACTTAAGATCGCCCACCCGCAGGTAGCGGATTTCTGGAAGGAGAAGGACATGCAAGGAATGGGCCACCTCTACCAGAACGTGACGATGATCAATCTGATCGTAGGGCTGCTGCTCTTTATCGGCATCTGGGCCAATATCGATAACCTGTATGATTTCATGCCGGAGAGCTACCGCGCCGGAAAGTATGTGGTGCTATTCCTGGCGCTGGCCCGCCTCGTAGACTTGGCTACCAGCCTGAACGGCGCTATTCTGGCCACCTCCGAGAAGTATAAATGGGACCTAGGCTTTAACGTGGTGCTGGCAGGGCTGACGATCTGGACAAACTGGTACTTTATTCCGCGTTACGGCATTGAGGGGGCGGCCTTTGCCTCGATGCTTTCTTTGGTCACGATGAACCTGGCGCGCCTGCTTTTTGTGAAGTATATTTACCATATCCAGCCCTTCACCTGGAGCGCGCTAAGTATAACGGCCATTGCTGCCGCTACCTTAGGAGTTTCTTACCTCCTGCCCTACCTCGGTAACGCATTCCTTGATATCATTGTGCGCTCGCTGCTAATTACGGCTCTTTACCTGGGGCTGGCGCTCAGCCTGAACATCTACCCCGAAATGAACGCATGGTTGCGCAAGGTGATTTTCGGCATCACCGGCTGGAGGGTTTGATTGCTGGTTGTTGATTGTTGGTTGTCTGAATCAGGATTTTCAGAATTAAATGATGTACAGGATTCGTTCATTCATTCAGAGTTCTTTAACTCCCGAGTTCTCAAATATTAAAATAAAATGGCTTACTCCTATTGACGCTCTCGCTCGCCTCTGGCGAGTGTGAACTATCAGGCGGCGTCCCGCCGCTAATAATACTGCATAGAGTATAAAGGGGCCGGAGGCCACTCTATTACGCACACTCGCCAGAGGCGAGCGAGGGCATAACTTTTTAACTTTCTAACTTTCTAACTCTCTACCTCCCAAACCCTCTAACTCCTTAACTCTCACCTATTCTGCTTAACATAATCTATCACATGCTGACAAATATAGGCCAGCTGGTCCTCCTTCAGCTCGGAGTGCAAAGGCAGCGACAGAGCGCTTTGGCTCAGCAGCTCCGCCACCGGCAACTCACCGGGCAGGTATCCGGCCAAAGTATACTTCTCTAGCAGGTGCAGCGGCTGCGGGTAATAAACCACGCTCGGGATAAAGTTATCGCTCAGGTGCTGCTGCAGCCCGTCGCGTAAGGCTGGCGCTACTTTTATGGTATACTGGTGGTAAGTATGCGAGCTGTAAGTGGCCCGCTGCGGAGCCTGCACCAGCTTGGTTTCCGCGAAGGCATTGTCGTAGAAACGGGCAATTTCCTCCCGCGCCTCGTTGTATTCGTCCAGGTACCTGATCTTCACATCCAGCATGGCCGCCTGCAGGTTTTGCAGCCTGGCGCTAAAGGTATACTTACCGCCCATTCCATCCCTGGCGATCTGCTGCATACGCTCCGCCAGCTCCGCATCGCCGGTAAACACGGCCCCACCCTCCCCGAAGTCAGCCGAAGGTTTGGTCGGGAAGAACGAAGTATAGCCCATGTGTCCAATGGCCCCCGCCCTCCACTCTTTTTCATCCTTGTCTACATAAACCGCTCCCAGCGCCTGTGCGACATCCTCCAGCAGCCACAGGTTATACTTTTGTGCCAGCTCCGTCAGCTCCTGCATCGGAGCACACTGTCCAAACAAATGCACTGGCACCATGGCTGCGGTTGCCGCTGTTATCATCCGTTCTGCAGCCGCCGGGGAAAGTGTAAAGGTGCGAGAATCCACATCCGCAAAAACAGGCTTTAAGTTCAGCTTCATGATAACCTCAGGCAAAGCCTCATAACAGAAGGCAGGAAGTATAACCTCGGCACCGGCAGGCAGTTGTAGCGCCAGCAGGGCCAGCTCGAGGGCATCAGTACCACGTGCACAGGGTATAGCATGCTGCACCTGCTGGAAAGTTGCTATACTTCTGGCAAACTCCTGTTGCTGTGGCCCCTCCTCCATACTCATGCTGGCCATCACGGTGCTGAAGGCGGCATCCAGTTCGGGCTTCAACTTGGCATACTGGGCTTTGGTGGCAGTCATTTTGATATCTTCCATGGGCTGTTCTTCTTGGAGTGATGCTGGGCAAAGATAGGCATTGCGGCGGGCAATTCTGAGCTGCAACCCTACAGACTATCGGCTGCCTACCGCGCTGCATGCCTGCAACCCCTTCTGGACCGAGGCCGTTTACCTTAGCAGTACCAAACCTATGTTGCTATGTATAAATTCAAGTATATACTGCTTGCAAGCGCTTTGCTCCTCTACTCCTGCAACGGCGGGGATTCGGAAAAAGCCGCAGCCGGCGAACAGGCGCTCACGGACTACCGCGACTACGTAACCACCTTTGAGCAGGACAGCCTCAGTGAAACCGAGCTGCGGGCACTGCAGCAGGCAGAGAACGACTCCATAGCCTGGGAGGAGGCCAAGGAAAACATGCAGGAAAAGTATGAGGCGAAACGCCAGCGCCTGGAAGACAACCGGGAGAACCTGAGCCCGGAGCAGCTTGCGGAAGCCGAGCAGTTGGACCAAAGATATAAAAATGCCCTTGAAACGCGCCAGCAACAGCAGCAGGACGCCAGCCACCGCTATAAACTGCGCCGCGAGCTCCTGGGCCTGGAGATAGAGGATGACGACATGAGTGAGGTAACAGCCGCAAACATCGGCGAGACCTACTCCCGCTTTGTAAAGACCCTACAGGAAAACGCTGAGGAGTACCAGGGCCGCGACTGGCTGTTGATTGCAGGCTGGTGGAGCGCCCTCAACAGCCGCTACCGTGCGGTGGAGGGCCAGGTATCGGGCGAGGTGAAGAAAACGGTGCAACAGGCGCAGAACCAGTATAAGGAGCTTATGCCCGCTGAGGATACGGGCGAGCAGCAAACATAAAAACCTCAGCAGGGATGAAGTATGGCTGAGGCTTTTGGGGTTCGGGGTGTTATATAATTATAGCACTGCCAGGCTTAGTAGCCGTTCACCAGGTTAAATTCCTCTACCTTGGAGTCTAGTACACGGCCATCTACGCACTTGAGCACGCGCTGCGGGTAGCGTTGGATGATCTCATAGTTGTGCGTGGCCATTAGAACGGCCGTACCATGTTTATTGATCTCCTGGAAAAGCTTCATGATACCGTCGGCCACCATTGGATCCAGATTTCCAGTTGGCTCGTCGGCGAAAAGTATAACCGGTTCATTTAGCAGGGCTCTTGCCACCACCACACGCTGCTGCTCCCCGCCGGAGAGCTGGTGCGGCATCTTGTTGGCGGCTGCATCCAGGCCCACGCGCATCAATACCTCCGAAATCCGCTGTTTGCGTTTCGATTTGTCGCTCCAGCCGGTTGCCCTGAGCACAAAGGCCAGGTTCTCCGCCACTGTCCGGTCCGAAAGTAGCTGGAAATCCTGGAAAATGATGCCCACCTTGCGGCGGAGGTACGGAATCTGCTTGCGCCGCAGTTTGCCCAGCTGGAAGTCGGCCACCGCGGCGTTCCCTGTCTGTAGGGGCAAATCGGCGTAAAGCGTTTTCAGAAGCGAGCTTTTACCGCTTCCCGTGCGGCCCACCAGGTACACAAACTCACCTTTCTCCACATCAAAGCTTACGTTACTGAGAATGGTGTTCACGTCCTGGTAAATAGTGACGTCGCGCAACGATACCACCGGTGAAGAGGAAAAACTCATAGGTACTGCTTAAATGTCTAATTTCTGAAGTTTGCCGAACTCAAGCGACTCAATGAGTCCAGCCAGGGCTTCTTCTTTGCCCTCCAACCCATACCTGTCAAGGTTCTTGAGCGGACGGTCGGCCCTAAAGTAAGCAATCAGCACAAAATTTTCATCGCGGAGCTGAATATAGTCCGGAATTTTGGCCTTGCCTTTTACTTTAATGATATACATCTCTTTAAAGAATAATTAATAGTGACTAATGAGTAATAATGCCTTCTGTTCCATTACTCATTAGTCCTTACTCATTAATTATTATTTATTTCCTTTAGCGTGATCCGCCAGGAATTTCTCCAGCCCAATGTCTGTAAGCGGGTGCTTCAGCAGACCGGTGATCACACTCAGCGGGCAGGTTACCACATCGGCACCCACCTCGGCACACTGCACCAGGTGCATAACGTGGCGCACGGATGCGGCCAGTACCTGCGTCTGGTAACCATAGTTGCCGTAAATCTGCACGATCTGCTCAATAAGCTGCATACCGTCCGTTGACACATCATCCAGGCGACCGACAAAAGGAGAAACATACGTTGCGCCCGCCTTAGCAGCCAAAATGGCCTGTCCGGCAGAAAACACCAGCGTACAGTTGGTCTTGATGCCTTTCTCGCTGAAGTAACGGATAGCCTTCACGCCATCGCGGATCATCGGCACTTTCACCACAATGTTCGGGTGCAGCTCGGCCAGGAACTCTCCTTCGCGCACAATACCATCAAAATCTGTGGCTATTACCTCGGCACTGATGTCCCCATCCACGATTTCGCAGATTTGCTTGTAGTGGGCAATTACGTTATCATGGCCAAAGATGCCTTCTTTGGCCATCAGTGATGGGTTCGTGGTAACACCATCGAGCACGCCGAGGTCATGGGCTTCCTGAATCTCCTGCAGGTTGGCCGTATCGATAAAGAATTTCATAGGTTCAGATGCTTATAGTTCTACTTACAAAGCTAAAGCATTAATCCAGAAACCGGAAAGAAATATGGGAAATTTGCGGGCTGCGGGAGCCTTGGGGTAGGGGCAAAAAAAAGTGGCAAACCGAACATCGCGCCGCTACGACCATCTACCCTTGCTGCCTTCCGGCCCTGGGGGAGTTCGACGGGAGCTGGCCGTGCCGATTTGCCGTTACAAAAGTACGAAGAATATCATCAAGTGCAAATCGCAATTATAAAAAATATCTTTCCTAAGCTTGATTTCGAGCGAAACTTCTGAAGGAGAAAGAGTTAATGTACAATGTTCTTAAATACAAGCAGCACCAGATCCAATCATCCCTCCTCTCCTTTTCTCGAGGGCCCTACCCCAAAACAGGAGAGGGAGTTTCCCATTACCGTATCCAACCACCCCTGCCCCTCCTTGCCCAAGGAGGGGAGCCATACTTACTCCTTTCCCTGTCATCTCGAGCACTCTTGAGGCGGGAGCCGAAGAGAGCCAGCGTAGCTGTGAGAGATCTATCCGGAATTCTAAAGAGATCTCTCCCAGAGGTCGAGATGACAAATAGCAGCGGCTATCGAATCTGATCCCCGTCTTTCCGTTGAGCGCCTTGTAGATTTCCAGTGACGAACGTAAGTGAGGCAGCCCGAGGTACGAGGGCAGGAAATGTACACAGCGCAATGCGGGAAGACGAGCCCTCCCGGGCTTGAGAGCACCAAAGTGTGGAATGAAACAATTAAGGTTGTAAAGCCGTGGATCAGCAGCAGCTAGCAAGTATAGCCAGGTTCCAGTGGAAGGGAACATCGGCCAGGAAAGTATAACTCAAGTATAAAGTATGGCACTTCGAGCCAGTCGGGTTGCAAACCCGCACCAGCGAGAGGATGAAGTATAGCAGCAAGTAAAGCCACAAGCGGACGCTTGCGCCGGAAAGAACAAACAGCAAGTATCGCAAGGAGGCCTACTTGTGAAGGAGAAGCTGATACTGCTTGCCTAAAAGATCCCTCCAGTACGTCATGGAAGGAAAGACTAGTGCTTTACCATATTTAGCAAGTATAAAGTACAAACCCGGCAAGTATAGCAGTATGGCTTCCGTAAGTACAGCCCAAGTACAGAAAGGAAAGAACTACAACCACACCCCCTGCTTCTCTCCCAAACTGAGTTTACATCAAAATAAATTGCCTTATACCCCCAAACTACCTTACCTTTGCACATGCCAGAAAAAATTCTCATCCTCGATTTCGGCTCCCAGTACACCCAGCTAATTGCCAGAAGGGTGCGCGAGCTAAATGTTTACTGTGAGATTCATCCGTACAACCATGTGCCGGAGCTTACAGACGAAGTGAAAGGCGTTATCCTGTCAGGCAGCCCCTGCTCGGTTCGTGACGCTGAACACCCCACCATTAATTTAGAGCAGTTCCTGGGCAAGCTCCCATTACTTGGCGTTTGCTATGGTGCGCAGCTGATGGCCCATGAGTTTGGCGGTGAGGTAACCCCGTCTACCATCCGCGAGTATGGCCGCGCCCGCCTGAGTGAGCTGCACAACCACGACCGCCTGCTGAAAGAGCTTACACTGGGCTCTGTGGTATGGATGTCGCACGGCGATACCATCAAAGAAATTCCGGATAACATCGAAGTAATTGCCAGCACCGAGAGCGTGCGCGTAGCAGCCTATAAGCTGAAAGGCCAGGAGACCTACGGCATTCAGTTCCACCCGGAAGTTACCCACTCCGACGAAGGCAAAACCCTGTTGCGCAACTTTGTTGTGCACATCTGCGGCTGCCAGCAGGACTGGACCTCCGAGCAGTTCATTGATTCCACGGTGGCTGAGCTGAAAGCGCAGATTGGCAACGATAAAGTGGTGCTGGGCCTTTCGGGCGGCGTGGACTCTAGCGTGGCGGCCATGCTGATTCACCAGGCTATCGGCAAAAACCTGTACTGTATTTTTGTAGACAACGGCCTGCTGCGCAAAGACGAGTTCGAAACGGTGCTCGACTCTTACAAGCACATGGGCCTGAACGTAAAAGGCGTGGACGCGAAAGAGAAATTCTACAGCGCCCTAGCCGGTATAACTGACCCGGAACTGAAGCGCAAAGCCATCGGCCGCGTGTTTATTGAGGTATTTGATGACGAAGCGCACCAGATTGAGGATGTGAAGTGGCTGGCGCAGGGCACCATTTACCCGGACGTGATTGAGTCGGTGAGTGTGAAAGGACCATCTGCCACCATCAAATCGCACCACAACGTGGGCGGTCTGCCAGATTTTATGAAACTGAAAGTGGTGGAGCCGCTGAAAGCACTATTCAAGGACGAGGTTCGTTTGGTAGGTAAGGCGCTGCAGATCGACGACATCATCATCGGCCGCCACCCGTTCCCGGGCCCGGGCCTTGCCATCCGTATTTTGGGCGATATCACCCCGGAGAAAGTGCACGTGCTGCAGCAGGTAGATCACATTTTCATCAGCAACCTGAAAAAATCCGGCCTGTACGACGAAGTATGGCAGGCAGGCGCAATCCTTACCCCAGTGCAGTCGGTAGGTGTGATGGGTGATGAGCGCACGTATGAGAACGTGGTGGCCCTACGCGCCGTGACAAGTATAGATGGCATGACGGCTGACTGGAGCCGGCTTCCGTACGAGTTCCTGGCCGATGTGTCGAATGAGATCATCAACAAAGTAAAAGGCGTCAACCGCGTCGTGTACGACATCAGCTCCAAACCACCGGCCACTATCGAGTGGGAATAGTTTTAAAAAATGAATAAGAAGACAAAGGATAAAAGACTTTTAGGTAACAGCCGGCGTCTTTTGTCCTTTGTCTTTTGTACGTTAAGTATGATGATAGTATGAACAGAAGCATCTGCAAGAAAATAGCAGGCATCGCGCTGCTGAGTGCCCTGGCCCTGCCTGCTCAGGCGCAGACACAAGACCCGGCCACCACGTACAGCAACGGCAAGGTGCTGCTACAGCAACAACGCTACGACCTGGCCATGGCAGAACTTTTGCCACTTTCCAGCCAGGACGGCGCCTATGCCCCGGAGGCTTCTTACCTGTACGCCCTGGCAGCCCTGAAGTCGGGCAAAACCGACGAGGCTTCTAAAATGCTGCAGCAGCTGCAGAACCAGCATCCCCGCTGGGGCGGCATGGCCGATGCGGATTATCTGCTGGCCAACGTACTCTTTGAGCAAAACGAGTACGAACGTGCCCTCAGCAAACTGCAGGAACTACAGGGTACCCCGCTGGCCAGCGATGCCGAGGGGCTGAAGCGATACTACCTGACCCGCCTGAACGACCGCCCGAAGTATGAGCAGCTGATGCGCCGCTTTGGCTCCGACAAGGTGGTAGCGCAGATCTACGCCGACAAACTGATTGGGGGCTGGTACCGCCCCGAGGACCGTCGGATGCTGGAGAGCCTGGTGCAGGAGTTTAAGCTGGAC
Source organism: Pontibacter kalidii (assembly GCF_026278245.1). Classification (NCBI taxonomy): domain Bacteria; kingdom Pseudomonadati; phylum Bacteroidota; class Cytophagia; order Cytophagales; family Hymenobacteraceae; genus Pontibacter; species Pontibacter kalidii. The sequence continues at coordinate 1,939,932 of NZ_CP111079.1, forward strand.
CGCAGCCGCTACCTGAGCAAGGAGGCCCTGAGCAACCAGGGCTACGACGTGGCACTGCTCCTCCCCTTCCAGCTAAACCAGAACTACGCCACCACAGCCCGCAAGAACCAGTTTATCACGGATATGTATGCCGGTATGAAACTGGCGCAGGACTCGCTGAAGCAGCTGGGTATTAACATCAACCTGTTTACTTACGATACAGGGGCGGATACCGTGGGAGTGAAACGTGTGCTGGATACGCCGGAGATGCAAAGCATGGACCTGATCATCGGGCCAGTGTACAAAACAACGGCAAAGGTGGCTGCCCGTTATGCAGCGCAGAACAACATCAACGTCATCAACCCCCTGTCGCAGGATGTGGAGATGACGGCCGGCAACAGCAACGTGTTTCTCTTTGAGTCGTCGGTAGCCACGCAGGCGCGGCAGGCAGCCACGTATGCCTACCAGAACTTCTCGCCTAAAACGGCGATCATACTTTACGAGAATACGAAAGCCGATACCGAGTTTGCCAACCATTACCGCCAGCAATTTCAGCAGTTGGGCGGCAAAGTGAGCGTCTACAAGAAGTTCAACCCTGCTGAGGCCGCCGTCACGGCCGCCGCTTTCAGGGAGCTGAAACTGGATGGGAACGGCCATTTGGCCGTTTTTTCCGATAAGATGATTGCAGCTATGAACGCCACCAGCCTGCTGCAGAGCAAGGCGCCGCAGCTGCCACTGGTCACCTACCAGAGCTGGCTCGACATCAACCAGATCACGCTGCAGCAGCTTGACTACCTGCAGGTATACTTTATCAGCCCAAAGTACGTGAACAAGCTGAGCCCTGCCAACAAGAGCTTCCGCGAGAAGTATACCGCAAAGTATCACCTGCCGCCGTCGCAGTATGCCTATGCCGGGTTCGAGATGCTGTTTTACTTCGGCCAGCTGCTGAAGCAGTACGGCCCCCAGTTTAACGGGCAGCTGGCTACGGCAGGCATCCGGCCGGGTGTGTTTTACAGCGGCATCGGCTACACCGACCTACAGCAGCACCTGCAGCCAGACAACCAGTACATACCCCTGCTCAAGCTGGAGAACCTCGAGCTGACCGTGGTAAACCCTGTATTTTAAACAAGAACACCATCTAAAGATTTTCTATACTTATGATACAAGCACCCATAAGCGAAGAGCTGTTTCAGCGCGCGCAACATTCTATTCCGGGCGGAGTGAACTCCCCGGTTCGTGCTTTCAGAGCCGTAGGCGGTAACCCACGCTTCATGGTTTCGGCGAAGGGGCCATACATGTTCGATGAGGACGGCAACCGCTACATCGACCTGATCAACTCCTGGGGACCGATGATCTTGGGCCATGCAGCCGAAGTGGTAATTGAGGCGGTGGCGAAAGCCATTCCTAACTCCCTGTCGTTCGGTGCGCCAACCCGTAAGGAAGTGGAGATCGCGGAGCTGATCGTGAGCATGGTGCCAAGTATAGAGAAGGTGCGCATGGTGAATTCCGGCACGGAGGCAACCATGTCGGCCATTCGGGTGGCGCGTGGTTTCACCGGCCGAGACAAGATCATCAAGTTTGAGGGTTGCTACCACGGCCACGGAGATTCTTTCCTGATCTCGGCAGGCAGCGGCGCCATCACACTGGGTGTGCCGGACAGCCCGGGCGTTACCAAAGGCACCGCCAACGACACGCTCACTGCCCCTTTCAACAACCTGGCGGCTGTGCAGACGCTGGTCGACGCCAACAAGGGTCAGATCGCGGCTATTATCCTGGAGCCAGTGGCCGGTAACATGGGCCTGGTTACGCCAGCACAAGGCTTCCTGGAGGGTCTGCGCAGCATCTGCGACAAAGAAGGCATCGTGCTGATCTTTGATGAGGTAATGACCGGTTTCAGGCTTTCGGCGGGCGGAGCGCAGCAACTGTTCGGCGTAACGCCGGATATGAGCACGATGGGCAAGATCATTGGGGGCGGCATGCCGGTGGGCGCCTATGGCGGCAAAAAGGAGATCATGGACTTTGTGGCACCTGCCGGGCCGGTTTACCAGGCGGGTACCCTGTCGGGCAACCCGATTGCCATGGCGGCAGGTATGGCCATGCTGACTTACCTGAAGGAGCATCCGGAAGTGTACACGCAACTCGAGCAAACCAGCGCCAGCATGGTAGCGGGCATGCAGCAGAACATGCAGAAACTAGGGCTGAACTATACCATCAACCGCGTAGGCTCCATGTTCAGTATCTTCTTTACCGACCAGCCCGTGTATGATTTCGACACGGCCAAAGCATCCGACACTGCCTTGTTTGGCCGCTACTTTAACGCCATGCTGCAGCGCGGGGTGTACCTGGCGCCGTCGCAGTACGAGACATTGTTCGTATCCGCAGCCATAACCGATGAGTTGGTGGAGCAGTATGTGCAGGCGAACTTTGGGGCGCTTGAGGAAGCTGTTAACGGATAAGCTGTTCATATATTAAAGCAAGAGCGGCAGTACTTGTAATAGGTACTGCCGCTTTTGCTTTAGAATGCTTGAAACATAGCACGCTTCTCCTTACTTTTACAATCCTAACTACCCACCAACATGATTTTATCAGACAAGCAGATACTGGAGGAGATGGAGAAAGGCACCATACTGGTAGAGCCTTTTGACCGCGCCAGCCTTGGTACCAACTCTTACGACGTGCGCCTGGGCCGCTACCTAGCCTTGTACAAAGACGAGGTGCTGGATGCCCGCAAGCACAACGAGATAGAAACCTTCGAGATATCGGAGGAAGGCTACGTGCTGGAGCCGGGGAAGCTGTACCTGGGCGTAACCCTGGAATACACCGAAACGCACGCCCATGTACCGTTTTTGGAGGGCAAGTCAAGTGTAGGCCGCCTGGGCATCGATATCCATGCCACTGCCGGCAAAGGCGACGTAGGCTTCTGCAATACCTGGACCCTGGAGATCTCCGTTTCGCAGAAAGTGCGCGTGTACTACGGTATGCCCATCGGGCAGCTGATCTATTTTGAGGTGAAAGGCGGCATCGAAAACTATTACAACAAGAAACAAAACGCCAAATATAACCGCCGCACTATCACGCCCGTAGAGTCTATGATGTGGATGAACGAGTGGTAAGGTAAATAGCTGAAAAACAAGTACAAAAGCCCGTTTAATTTAATTTAAACGGGCTTTTTGGCATGGTATCTGCACTATATTAGGTAGAAAAATACTTGTAATAAGAGGAATTATTTACCCTTTCTACCTCGTTGTAAGTATAACTAACGCGAAAAATAAAACTAGGAAAAGAAAAAACGATAAGATTATGAAAAAGCTATTGGTAATGATTTGCATGATGTTCGGATGTGTGTTTGTAGCAAAAGCTACCGGAGGCAAGACTTCTAAGACAAAAGCAGTTGTAACAGCAAGAGCACAGCATCTTTCGGACCAGATGATTAAAGAACTGCGCCTGAATAACTATCAGTCCAAGAAGGTAAGAGAGATTAACCTGCAGGTAGCAGAGCAGGTAACTGCTATTGAGCAGCAGTTTGCCGGCAATCAGCAGAAAGTAGAGGAACTTTGCAAAAACGTGTACGCCGAGCGCGACTTGTTCCTTGAGAACGTACTGAGCACCGTGCAATACAATGATTATTTCGGTGATAGAAACGTATACCGTTCCGCTGACCAGAAATTTATGGGCTCGCTTAACGACCAGAACGCCGGTGGCATTGCCTCATCCGGGAATACTGGCGCTGCCAGCGTGAGCGTGAACTAATTTTCCTGCAGGCTTTACCACTAGTATATGTATAGTATAAAAACAGCGCTGCCGCCCCAAATACTGGGGCGGCAGCGCTGTTTTTATACTATGCCGGTTTTTCTATTTCGCATCATTCGGATCGTTCTTTAAACGGTCCTGCTCCACGTGCTCGTTCAGCTCCTGGCACAGGGCGCGTATTTTCTGGGCCATCGCCTGGTCGTTGGTGGCAGTGGCGATGCTTTGCGCCATGGCACCCATGGTATCGATGTAGAAATACTTCATCTCGTCCACGGGCATATCTTTCGTCCAGAGGTCTATCTTCATCGTGCCAGCCTCGTCACGGTCCCACAGGGAGATGTTGATGGCCTTGGCAAAGTGTATCTTATCACCAGCATCCGTAGCCCGCCAGCTGATGGCCTCCGGAATGCGGTTATCATCCAGGGCAATGCTAAAGTATATTTCTGACTTCTTCATGAGCTCAATTTAAACTTTATTGTATAGTGTTCTCGTAATATGCTTATAAATTATGATAGCACAAAGTTACACGATGCGCCACGGAATTAAAACCCTCTTTCTCTTTTTTACCATCCTCACCCTTACCGGATGTGCCAAACTGCCGATCACCTCTAAAAATGGGAAGTTACATACCATAGCCTTCTATAACACAGAGAAGCTTTTCGACACCAAAGATGACCCTAAAACCAATGATGATCCCTTTACCCCTGACGGGGAGATGCAGTGGACACAGGAACGCTATGCGCTAAAGCTAAACAACATTGCCACTGTGATTGCAGGAATCGGCGGCGGCAATGGTCCTGCCATCATAGGCCTGGGCGAGGTAGAGAACCGCCAGGTGCTCGACGACCTGCTGGCCTCTCCCCCTCTCCGCAAGCTCGGTTACAATGTCATCCACCAGGATATGGCTGATGAACAGGGCCTGGACATCGCGCTGCTTTACAAGCCCCGCTTTTTTAAACCCTCCTCCACACAGTACATCAAGATTGACTTTAAAGAGAAGGGGTATACTTCCAGAGATATTCTGCAGGTGAAGGGGGAACTGCAGGGAGAGCTGGTGACCATTTACGTGAACCACTGGCCTCCGCGCAGCCGCACACGGCGGGGAAGACAGGATGAAAGCCGCTTGCAGGCAGCCGCTGCCACCCTGCGCCAGGAGATTGATAAGCAGCAGAAGGCCGACCCTAACGCAAAGATCATCGTGATGGGAGACTTTGATGCGGAGCCGCGCTCCAGTGTACTACAGCAGACGCTGAAAGCCACCGGCCGCCCTAACCCGGCCTACAGCGAGGAACTGTTTAACACCCACTACATCTCCTTTGTAAACGGCTTGGGCAGCTATGTCTACCGGGGCGACTTCCAGATGATGGACCAGGTGATGGTCTCCAAATCCTTTATTGACCCGAAGGAAGGCCTGGAATATGTGCGGGGCTCTGCCAAGATCTATGACCCGGTGACGATCAAGTACACGTTGGGCAAGTTTAAGGAGGCCCCTAGAAGCACTTACAGCGGCACCGTATACTTAGGCGGCTACTCCGATCACTTCCCGGTGTTCATTCAGGTTCGCCGGGTCAAGTAGAACTTAAAGATGTAAGCCACAGGCATACTTCATCAGGGTATAGCCAAGTATAAACAAGAAAGGCGAGCCGCAGTGGCTCGCCTTTCTTGTTTATACTTGGCTATACTTATACTATACGTAGTTGTTCAGCATCACCGGCATCACCAGCATCAGCACATCCTCGGCCTCCTCATTCACGATCGGCATCAGCAGACCGGCACGGTTCGGGGTAGACAGCTCGAAAGTGATCTCATCAGAATCAATGTTGTTGAGCATCTCCATCAGGAACTTGGCGTTGAAACCGATCTCCATGTCCTCGCCATCATACTGGCAGGTCAGTCGCTCGCTTGCCTCGTTGGAGAAGTCCAGGTCCTCGGCTGATACCTGCAGCTCGGAGCCTGAAAGTTTCAAGCGTATCTGGTGCGTGGTTTTGTTTGAGTAGATGGAAATACGCTTCACAGAGCTCAGCAGATCCGCACGCTCAATCACCAGTTTATTCGGATTCTGCACCGGAATCACATTCTCATAGTCCGGGTAACGCTCGTCGATCAGACGGCAGATCATGCGGATGTTGTCGAAGCTGAAGAAGGCGTTGGACTGGTTGAACTCCATACGCACGGCCGTGGCCTCAGAAGGCAGCGTAGACTTCAGCAGCGTGAAAGCCTTGCGCGGCACGATGATAGAAGCCTCCTGGGCAGTTCCTACGTCCGTACGGCGGTAACGCAGCAGGCGGTGACCGTCTGTGGCTACAAAGGTTACGTTCTCTGAGCGCAACTGCACGAAGATACCCGTCATGGCCGGGCGAAGCTCATCGTTGCTTACCGCGAAGATGGTTTTATTGATGGCTCTTGCCAGCACGTTAGACGGAATCTCTATGGAGTTGCCGCCCTGCACGGAAGGTACCCGCGGGAAATCCGTAGCGTTCTCGCCCGACAGCTTGTATCGGCCATTGGCCGAGCTAATCTCGATGGTATACGTCTCCTCGTCTATCGTGAAGGTGACCGGCTGGTCCGGTAGGTTCTTCAGCGTCTCCAGCAGGATCTTAGCGGGAGCGGCGATACGGCCGTTCTCCTTCGCCTCCACCGGCAGTTCGGTAATCATGGATGTTTCCAGATCGCTGGCTGTGATGGTGAGCTTGCTGTTGTTGATCTCGAAGAGGAAATTCTCAAGGATAGGTACAACCGGATTATTGGTTACCACACCATTTATGCTGGATAGCTGCTTCAAAAGAGCAGAGGAAGAGACGATGAATTTCATTATGTATACCTATAATGTTATTTAGGCAAAGTTAAAAATATTTCGTTTTTCTCCTAAGCCTTTTACCACTCCTTTTTTGCGTCAGGCTATGTTATAGGCAGATAATTTTAAAAGCGTTCATACTTACGCTTGCGCAGGTAGTAACGTGCCACGCCAAACAGCCCCAGCAGCACGATCGGGGCCACCAGGTTCAGCAGCTGCCAATAGGTTTTCTCTTCCCGTACGCGCACTTTATCCAGCGGCCGCAGGGCAATCTCCTTACTGCGCACATTTATCAGCCCTTCTGCATCCAGCAGGTAATGGATGGTGTTCAGGGCCAGTTCCTTGTTGGCAAAGGTCATGTTGTTAAACCTGTCGAAGCCCAGTTCATAGGCCTGACCGGTTCGCGGGTTCACATCGTTTCGTACCAGGTCGCCATCCGAGAAAACAGCGATTTTGGTCTCCACGCCCTGCTCCTGCACCTTGGTATTGTCCACGCCCTCAGGTGCCCTGCGGTTTCGGAAAAGCGAGGTAAACTTGCCCTCCAAAAGATAGCCCACCGGCTGCTGCCCTGCCTGGTACTGCTGCGGGTTCACCTCCATACGGGCCTCTTCCAGCGTCAGGGGCACCGGTGCCTCCATGATGCGGGAATAGGTAGACGTATACACTAGCGGCGTTTTACGGATCCCATCTGCTTTCACGGTATCCATGGTGCTCACAAACTTGGAATAAACAGCATCCAGGTTACGCGTGATGGGGTGCTTGGCAAAATTGTTCAGCAGCGGAAAAAAGCGCCAGTTCACCATCTCCGTCTGCGGCTTGTCGCCCATGTAGCCCGTTACCAGCGGTATAAAGCCTGAGTTCAGGTCCATGATCAGGTTTGGATTGAGGCGCACGCCGTAGCGGAACAGCAGGTCGTCGAGGTTCAGGTTATAGGGCAGTGCAAACATTCCCCCTGCCCCCACGCTGTCCATGTTGGCATTCATCGGGTCCACGAAGAACACCGCTTTGCCGCCTTTCATGATGAACTGGTCGATTTTATACTTGTCCGCCTCCGAAAAAGCGCTTACCGGCTTGGCCACGATGATCAGATCAAGCTTCTCCAACGAGGCCATCGGTAACTGGGCCAGCTCGCCCCGGGCCACGCGGTAGAACTCCCCCAGTGATCCCACCAGATCTGCCACCTGCTGCTGCTCCAGCTCCCCATGCCCTTCGATATAGCCAATGATCTTGCCGCCCTGGAAAGCCAGCTTACGGATTGCCGTGGCCATTTCATACTCCACGCCCTCCACCGATTGGTTCAGGCGCTCATCCGAAGAGGCAGCCAGGTTACCCTTCAGCAGGTTCACCGCCGTTTCTTTGCCGTTATACCTCACCACTGCCCCCGGGAACACCAGCCGCTCCACCTGCTTGCCATCCTCGGTAGCCCGCAGGTTGGTGGGCATGATGCCTTTTTGCGCCAGCGAAGTATAAAACTCATTCCGCTGCTGCTCGTCCGTAATCTCGGTCGGGTCAATGAAGTTGTAGCGCAGGTTACCGCCAGCGTAAATGCGGAACTCGTCCAGCGTCTCGCGCACCGACTGCTGCAGCCGTTTAAAGCCCGCCGGGAAATCGCCCTCCAGGTATACATCCACCACTACCTCCTGCTGCAGGTTGCCCAGCATCTGCTTGGTAACCGGGGCAATGGTATAGCGTTTATCCTCCGTCAGGTCGAGGCGGAAAAAGTAATTTGCCGCCAGTATGTTCAGCAATATAATGCCCGCCACCGAGGCCAGGAAAACTAAAATATCGCTGCCGCGTTTGCTCTTGCTCTGCTCGGTTACCATTTTCTGCTCCTCAACACGAGTTTGGTGGCCAGTATCATGATAGCGATCACGCTCAGAAAGTACAACACATCCCGCGAATCGACCAATCCTTTGCTGATGGCCGTGTAGTGATACGAGATGCCGAGCTGGCTGATAAAGTAACTATAGCCGCCCCACACAGGTATGGAGGCGATCAAATCAAAGCCGGTGTAGATGATGTAACACAGAAAAACGGCTATCACAAACGAAGTGATCTGGTTATCGGAAATGGACGAGGCAAACACTCCGATGGCGGCAAAAACACCGGCTAAAAAAATCAGGCCTAAGTAAGAGCCCACTACAGCGGCGGAATCTACGTTGCCTTGGGGACTGCCCAACTCGTATACCGAGTAATAGTAGAGCAGCGTAGGCAGCAGCGCGAAAAGTGCCAGCAGCAGCGCCGCAAAGTATTTGCCAAGGATAAGCTCCAGATCGGTGATGGGTTTGGTGAGCAGCAGCTCGATGGTTCCCTCCCGCTTCTCCTCAGCAAAGGTGCGCATGGTAATGGCCGGGATCAGGAACAGGAACACAAAGGGTGCCATGTAAAAGAGCGTCTGCATGTCGGCAAAGCCGTACTCCAGCACGCTGCTCTCCGGAAACACCCACATAAACATACCAATAGCCACCAGAAACACCGCTATCACAATATAGGCGATGAGCGAGTTAAGGAAGCCGTTGAACTCTTTCTTTAAGATTGCGAACATTAATACTAATTATTAATGGATAATGAGGAATGAACAATGGTTTTAACCTGATTTGAATGGGGCGTAATGTATAGTTTAAGAGAGAATCATACCTGGAATTAACATTACTCATTAATTATTATTCATTCTTTGTGAGTTGCTGGAATACCTGTTCCAGGGAGCTTTCCTCCTGCCTGAGCCCCACCAGTGGCCAGTTGCGCTCGGCAGCAAGGCGGAATACGTTGGAACGTACATCCGCCTCCTTGCTGGAAGTGATGCGGTAAGTATGATTATGCGCCAGTTCCACGCGCTCCACACCAGGTATACTTTGAAGCGCCTCCACCTCTACAGGAGCCTCAAACTCCACCAGCGTTACCTTCTCATTTTTACCGCCAGCCTGGAGACTTGCCACATCGCTGTTGGCCACCAATTTCCCCCTGTTGATGATCACCACGCGGTCGCAGATGGCGGTTACCTCCTGCATGATGTGGGTAGAGAAAATAACGGTTTTGTTCTGCCCGATCTGCCGGATAAGGGCTCGTATTTCCACGATCTGGTTCGGATCGAGGCCGGTGGTGGGCTCATCCAGTATCAGCACCTGCGGGTCGTGCACCAGTGCCTGCGCCAGCCCCACCCGTTGGCGGTAGCCTTTGGATAAAGCGCCGATCTTCTTACCCTGCTCCAGTGTTAGCCCGCACAGCTCCACCATCTCCTGCACACGCGCTTTGCCATACTTTCCCTTCAGGCCATATACAGAAGCCACAAAAGCCAGGTACTCGTGCACATACATATCCAGGTAGAGCGGGTTGTGTTCGGGCAGGTAACCTACGTTGCGGCGAACGGCCATCGGGTCCTGCACGACGTCGTGGCCTGCTACTACCACCGTACCGACAGAAGGGGGTAAATAGCAGGTGGCGATTTTCATGGTCGTGGATTTGCCGGCGCCGTTCGGCCCCAGAAAACCCAGGATCTGCCCCTGCTCCACCGTAAAAGAAATGTCATCCACGGCTCGTTGCGGACCGAATATTTTTGTTAAGTTCTTTACTTCGACTGACAAAGCTTGAAAGTTAGAAAGTTAGAAAGTTTAGGAGTTAGAAAGTCATTAAAACTCCTAAACGCATAGCAAATAACGTACAACGAATCGCGAACAGCAAACGCATGCGTTACTTCTTTACCCCTTCTGTTGTTTTCCTTTCGGCATGAGTGGCCGCACCTCAATATCTACGTGGTGGTAGTTTGGGTGCGATTCGAGCGCGTGCATAATGGTAGAAGCAATATCCTCTGGCCGCATCATATTCTCCGTCACCGTTACGCTGTCGATGTTGTCGAAAAAGTTAGTCTGCACAGAGCCGGGGTAGATGCAGGTTACTTTCACGCCATAGTTACGCACCTCCTTATACAGCGAGTGCGAGATGCCGCGCACCGCGTGCTTGGTACCGCAATAGCCCGCCATCTGCTCTATACCTGTAGTGCCGGCAATGGAGGATATGTTGATGATATGGCCTTCCTCCAGTTCCTTCATGCCCGGCAGCACCAGGCGTGTGCAGTAGAAAATACCGTTCACATTCGTCTCAAACATCAGGTGCCAATCATCCAGGCTCATGTCCTCAAACAAGCCAGACAGCCCCAGGCCGGCATTATTTATCAGTACCTGTACGTGTGTGCCCAAATGCGCGATGGTCTGGTCGAAAGCAGTCTGAACTGAATCGTTATAGCGCACATCGCACTCAAAGAAATAAAAGTTAGCGTGCTGCAGCTCAGGAGCAGTGCGTCCCCAGCCCGCCACAATAGCGCCTTTATCGAGCAGCGACTTCACGGTAGCCAGACCAATGCCCTTGCTAACGCCGGTCACCACCGCTACTTTTCCCTCTAGATTCATAGTTTTATAGGTTTAATGGTGAATGAGTGCATGAGTAAATTTTGAATGAGTGAATGAGTGTATAAACCAGGAATTATAAGACAAAAAATGAATGGAAATTATATGAAAGTCAGCTGTATACTTTATAATTTTATTAACCCATTCAAAATTCTCTAACTCTCTAACTCTCTAACTCCTAAACTCTCTAACTCACAAGTCTCCCAGCTGCGGACGGATGAGCAGTTCTTCCACCACACTGTTTTCTGATAACGTATAAGCGCCCCAAACAGCCATCGCTACATCCTCCGGCTTCACGAAACGCTCGGGCGGCAGGTCCACTCCCTCCCAACTGGCGGTCAGCGTGGCTCCCGGAAGTATGGACGTGACACGTACATTGTGCTCCTTCAGCTCCTCGCGCAGCACCTTGCTCATGCCATACATGGCAAACTTAGAGATGCTGTAAGCCCCACCGTTGGTGTATGCCATTATACTTGCCGTGGAGCACATGTTAAAGATATGGCCGGCGCGGCGCGAGATCATATCCTGCACGAACGCTTTCGTGATGTAATAGGCACTGTAAAGGTTGGTGTTGATCATGAACGGGAGCGCCTCATCGTCCTCCTCTGTTATTTTACCGGGTATAAAAAGGCCGCTGTTGTTCACCAGCACGTCTACCTGCACATTAAGGCCCTGCACATACTTGATAAAACGCTTCATGGCGTCGCGGTCGCTCAGGTCGGCCTCATGGTAAAACACCTTCGAGAACGTGTAGTTCTGCTCTATCTCCAGCTTCAGCTTCTGAAGTTCCTTTTCGTTTCGTGAACAGGTGATGATGTGGAAGCCCTCTTTGGCGAATTGCTCAATGATGGCTCTCCCGATGCCCTTTGTCCCCCCTGTTACCAAAATATATCGATGCATGCGCTTCTACGTTTTGTATGTTTTTCGATTTTATCCGTAATATAGGTATTTAACAGTATTTTTGCCTTAGAACGCTTAAATTACCCTGTTTTCAAACCCTGAGCACCGCAAAATGTTGCAGAATTTCGGAAAGTACCTTCTGTTCCTGAAGAGCCTCGTCACCCGGGGAGAGCCGCTGAAGATCATATTTAAACGTACCATAGATGAGGCTATCCTCATCGGAATTAACTCTATCTTCATTGTGGCCCTGGTATCAACGTTTATAGGCGCGGTGTCTACGGTGCAGGTATCTTATAACATGGTAAATGCCCTGATCCCCCGCTCCACCATAGGCTTTATCGTGCGGGAGATGGTGATTCTGGAGCTGGCCCCCACCATTACCTCTATCGTGCTGGCCGGCAAGGTAGGCTCCAGTATAGCGGGCGGGCTCGGCACTATGAAGATATCCGAGCAGGTGGACGCACTGGAGGTAATGGGGATTAACTCTACCTCCTACCTGGTACTGCCCAAAATTTTGGCGGCACTGCTCGTCTTCCCGATGCTGGTGATTATTGCCATGTTCCTGGGCCTGTTTGGAGGCTACATTGCCGGCACGGTTACCGGCGAACTCACCGCCCAGGAGTATATCTCCGGCATCCGCATTGACTTTATACCTTATAACGTAGTATTTGCCCTGATTAAGTCCTTTATTTTCGCTTTCCTGATCTCCTCCATCTCCTCTTTTAAAGGGTATTATACCACGGGCGGAGCCCTGGAAGTAGGTGCGGCCGGCACCTCTGCCGTTACCAACAGCGTAATTGCCGTGCTCATAGCCGACTTTATCAGTGCCCAATTACTGCTTTGATTCGTTTATACTTTACAGGAGCGCCTGCAACCTGGTAGGACATTTTTTTACGCATACGGTTTCCCTACATGATTGAGATACATAACATACATAAGAGCTTTGATGGCAAAGTGGTGCTGGACGGCATTAACGGGGTTTTCGAAACCGGTAAAACCAACCTGCTGCTGGGCGCCAGCGGCACCGGTAAAAGCGTGCTGCTCAAGTGCATTGTGGGGCTGATTAAGCCGGATCTTGGCAGCGTAACGTTCGATGGCACCTACTTCACGAACAACAAGCTGGATATCCGCCAGGAAATACGGCGCAAGATCGGGATGCTGTTCCAGGGATCTGCCCTGTTCGATTCTATGAACGTGGAGGAGAACGTGGAATTCCCGCTGATGATGCTGACTGACATGAGCAGGAAAGAACGCATGGACCGCGTGAACTTTTGCCTGCAGCGGGTGGGCCTCGAAGGAACGAACAAAAAAATGCCGGCTGAGCTAAGCGGCGGCATGAAAAAGCGTGTGGGCATTGCCCGCGCCATCGCCCCGAACTGCACCTACCTCTTCTGCGACGAGCCGAACTCCGGCCTCGACCCGCTCACGGCCCTGAAGATAGACAGGCTGATCAAAGAGATTACTGAGGAGTATAACATCACGACCATAGTGGTAACTCACGACATGAACTCCGTGATTGAGATCGGCGATAATATTATGTTCCTCTACGAAGGCAAAAAGCTGTGGGAAGGCACCAGCGACAACATACTGGATTCTGACGTGCCGGAGCTGAACGAGTTTATTTTTGCCAACCGCCTGATGCGCGACGCGAAGAAAGTGGAAGAGGAAGAAGAACGGCAAAAGGCCCAATAGCGCTTTAGAGCGACAGATAAGTATAAAAAAGTCCTCCTGCGGTCTAGCGCAGGAGGACTTTTTTATACTTTATGCTGCAGCCATTAAAGCACATACAACATGCCAGCTACCGTCGCCGTCATCATGCAGGCAAGCGAGGCGCCCAGTAAGGCCAGGAAACCCATTTTGGACAGGTTGCCCTGCTGATTCGGGGCCATACTTCCAATGCCGCCAATCTGGATGGCGATAGAGCTGAAGTTAGAGAAACCCGCCAGTGCATAGGTAGACATCACCAGTGCCTTGTCGCTCAGGGTGCCGGCAGCCTTCATATTAGCCAGGTCCAGGTAAGCCACAAACTCGTTTATAGCAGTTTTTTGCCCTAAAAGGCTACCCACCTGCAGGGTATCCTGCCAGGGCACGCCCATAATAAAAGCGAAGATCCGGAAGATCTGTCCCAGGATATACTGGAAGGAGAAACCATTGAACTGGCCGTTGGTGGAGGACACGACAAACTCATTCAGGCCGGTTACGCCCCCTATCTTGATCAGGATGTAGTTCAGCAGCGCTATAACCGCGATAAAAGCAAGCAGCATACCGCCTACGTTGGCAGCCAGCCTCAGGCCATCCGCCGCGCCGCGGCTCAGGGCATCCACCAGGTTCACCCCTAGTTGCTCTTCATTCACCTCCAGCTCCGTGTTAATCTTTTCTGGCTCCGTTTCCGGCACCAGGATTTTGGCCAGCACGATACCGGCCGGTGCGTTCATGACAGAGGCAGTGAGCAAGTGGGCCGCAAAAACAGCCTGCTGGCCCGGGTCGCTGCCGCCCAGAAAGGCCACGTAGGCCGCCAGCACTCCGCCAGCCAGAGTTGCCATACCTCCGGTCATCAGACACATCAGCTCCGAACGGGTCATACGGGAAATGAACGGGCGCACCAGCAGCGGCGCCTCCGTCTGGCCCAGGAAGATATTACCCGCCGCAGACAGACTCTCTGCACCTGAGAGGCGCATACCCTTCGACATGATCCAGGCTATACCGAAAACGATCTTCTGGAGCACGCCCAGGTAGTATAAACCAGCTGATACGGTAGAGAAGAAAATAATGGTGGGCAGCACCGAAAAGGCAAATATAAAGCCAAGGCCACCATTTTCGGCCGGGTTAGCCAGGTTGCCGAAGAGGAACTCGGCACCGGACTGGGAGAAGCTGAGCAGCTTTACGAACAGCTTACTGACAAAGGCAAAGCCGTCTGCTACTAGGGGCACCTGCGTTACCAGCACACCGAAGAAGATCTGGAGGAAGAGCCCGAAGCCTACCAGCCTCCAGTCAATGGCTTTTCTGTTTTTTGAGAAAAGAATAGCTATGCCTACTAAAACTAACAGGCCGCCGGCACCCCTAAGAATATCGAACATTTATACTTGGTTGAAAGAGAAAATCGGCCAAAATTAAGCCGAATATCTTATAAAACAAAAAGGTTCGGCACCACCGGGCACCGAACCTTCCGAATTTTATACTTCAGGTAAATCAGTTACGCTTATTCAGCTCGTCTCGTATTTTGGCGGCCTTTTCGTAGTCCTCTTTCTCAAGGGCATCGTTCAGCATTTTGTTCAGCTCATCCACAGAGGTTTGGCTCAGCGACTCTTTGGAAGTGCCAGAGCCGGCAGCCGGGGAAGTGCTCTTGACAGCCATTTCCTCGCTATCCTCATCCTCCTCTTCCAGGTCGCTAAGTATGATGCCAGCCTCCGACAGCACGCTCTCCACCGTATAGATAGGCACACCGAAGCGCAAGCCTATGGCAATGGCGTCAGAAGGGCGGGCATCCAGCTCAAACTCCTTCTTGCCGTTCGAACATACAATCTTTGAGTAGAACACCCCTTCCTTCAGGTCTGAGATCATGATCTCTGTTACGCGCACATCCAACTCCTCGGCAAACGACTTGAATAAATCGTGCGTGAGCGGACGGTTAGGGTTAATCTTCTCTATCTGAATGGCGATGGACTGCGCCTCAAACATGCCAATGATGATCGGCAGCCTCCTATTTCCCTCTTTCTCGCCCAAAACCAATGCAAACGATCCCGTCTGCGACTGGCTGGAGGAAAGGCCGAGTATCTCTAACTGAATTTTATCCACAGTATCTTTCTTCTAAAGTCTATTTGTCTAAGGCTTTGGCAGCCTCAATTAGTTTAGGAACAATCTCAAAAGCGTCGCCCACGATGCCGTAATCTGCGGCTTTGAAGAACGGCGCCTCCGGATCCTTATTAATAACGACAATCACTTTAGAAGAGTTAACCCCGGCCAGGTGCTGAATGGCCCCGGAAATGCCGATGGCAATGTACAGGTTGGGGCTAACAGTAATACCAGTTTGGCCAACGTGTTCGTGGTGCGGCCTCCAGTCCATGTCAGATACCGGCTTGGAGCAGGCAGTGGCGGCGCCAAGGGCCTTGGCCAGGTCCTCCACCAGGTGCCAGTTCTCAGGCCCTTTCAGACCACGGCCACCCGACACGACGATCTCCGCCTCCGGCAGCAACACACCGCCATCGGTTTCCTGCATCACCGTCTCCTTCGGGGCGGCGGCAAAGTCGGCATCGGTCAAGTCGGCAGACAGCTTCTCGATGGTGGCTGTGCTGCCGGCATTGTGCGCCGCCTCATAAGTGTTCTTTTTAACAGCGATGATCTTCACGTCAGACGTCAGGGCTACATCGGCAAAAGCTTTGCCGGAGAACACACCGCGTGTTACTGTGAAAGAACCGCCGTCCGTTTTAGGCAGCGACGTTACGTTGGTAGCCAGCGAGCCATTCAGGCGAACAGCCAGCTTAGATCCCACGGCAGCACCGATATTGGAGTTGGAGAACACCAGTACTTTGGCGCTTTCCTGCTGTGCAGCCTTGGCAATTACCTTTACATAAGCATCGGCCACAAACTGCTTCAGCCGCTCGTCGGCGTCATACAACACTTTGCCGATGCCCTGCTCGCCTAGTTTGGCAAGCGCTTCTTCGTGCACCTCGCCAATGGCTACGGCCGTGGCCGTGGTGCCCAGTTGCTGCGCTACCTGGCTTCCGTAGGATGCAGCCTCTAGTGAGGACTTTTTGATCTCTCCGTTAAGACCTTCTACAAATACTAATACAGACATGGTTATAGTACTTTAGCTTCGTTTCTCAATAATGTTATCAGTTCTCCGGCGTTCTCCGGGTCGATCATCTTCACCCCGCTTTTCTTCTCAGGTTTGCTGAAGTTCACGTACTCGGCCTTGGCCTCGGCGCCTACCGGCTCCTTCACGGCGAGAGGTTTGGTACGGGCCGTCATGATGCCGCGCATGTTGGGGATGCGGGGCTCAGACATGGGCTGCTGTGCGCTGGCCACGAACGGCAGCTTCACCTCTACCACTTCCTTGCCACCTTCAATCTCGCGCTCCAGGCGGGCAGTGCTGTCGTCTACCATGTCCAGCTTAAAGGCCGGAACAACCGACGGAATGCCCAGCAGTTCGCCTACCATGCCATGCACCTGCGAGCCGTTGAAGTCAATCGACTCCTTGCCCATCAGGATCATGTCGTAGCTGTTTTCCTTGGCAACGGCCGCAATCTGCTGCGCCACAAAGAAAGCATCTGTTGGTTTTGCGTTTACGCGGATGGCATCGTCAGCGCCTATGGCAAGTGCCTTGCGGATGTTTGGCTCGGCATCGGCCTCGCCTACGTTTAATACAGTTACGGTACCGCCCTTGGCCTCTTTGAGTTCAATGGCGCGGGTCAGGGCGTACTCATCCCAGGGGTTGATGACGAACTGCACACCGTTTTTGTCAAATTCCTTGTTATCAGCCGTAAAGTTTATCTTGGATGTGGTATCCGGTACGTTACTGATGCAAACTAATATTTTCATGGTTAGAAATGTTAGCTTATTAAATTTAGATTTGTGCGAAGTTAATTAAAATATAGCCAATTCGAAATGAACGAAAGCAGATTAGCCCAGCTCTTCAAGTTTCTGGAAGACGACCCGAACGACGCATTTACACTATACGCCATAGCCACCGAATATCGTAAGGAAAACCCGCAAAAAGCGCTGGAATACTACGAGAAGCTGCTGAACGAACACGAGAATTACGTGGGTACTTACTATCACGCTGCCAAACTATACGAGGAGCTGGGCCAAAACGATGTTGCCGAGCAAACTTATAAGAAAGGGATGCTGATCAGCCGCCGCGAGGGCAACATGCACGCTTTCTCGGAACTGCAGCAGGCCTACAACAAAATGATGGGCCTGGATTACGAGGATGATTAACCGGCTGCCAACCTCCCCGAACCGCATGTGTCAAAAATAGTATGCATGCAGCATATTTGCAAGTATACTTTATACTAGCCACAACGGTTACGTTTAAATTAGTAACAGCCGTTGTATGCTTTGGTTTGGGGAGGTTGCGAACGCAGCTTTAAGACGGGCAATTTGTGACCAGCAAAAGCTGTGAGAAGTATACTAACAAGAAGTAGCCGGGGCCAAACATCGGATTACTCGCCTACCAGCTCAAAAAAGCGCACCTTCGTTTTGCCTGGCACCAGCTTCACTCCCTGCGGTATCCCGGCATGCGACTCCTTCATGTGGTTTTTATACCACACCAGGTAACTTTCCTCTGCATCCCAGTAGGTCAGAAGCCAGATCTCGTTGGGGTTATCCTGCGGCACCATCACGTTCAGCTTTATAAAGCCGGGGGCATTGTCTACCAGGTGCGGGCGGTTGATAAAGGCTTCTCTTACTTCGGGGGCCATGTCGTTGGCAATGGTAAAGGTACTCGATGCTATAAACATATGGTATGATGTTGGCAAAGACTCTGTACTTGCCCCTGCTGTAGTTTACTGTTAGTTTTATACTTTTATATTTGGAGACACACTTTAAAGGTGGCCCCCTCGCCAGGCGTGCTGTCTACACTGATGCCGCCTCCAAGCGCCTCAGCCTGTATTTTGGTCAGGTACAGGCCAAGGCCTTTGGCGTCCCTGTTCTTGTGGAAGGTGCTGTAAAGGTGAAAGATCTTGTGTCCGAACCGCTCAAGGTTTATACCCAGGCCGTTATCGGAAACGGAAAGGCACACCTGCCCCTCCTCCTGCCAAGATTTGATGCGGATATGCGGCCGCCGCTCCGGCGACCTATACTTCAGCGCATTGGAAATAAGGTTATGGGCCATACTCTCCAGGTATATCTTGGGTGCTCTAACGGTGGTAACCTGCAGGTCCAGTTCTACCTGTGCGTTGGTTTCAAGCAGGATGGCCTGCAGGTTCTGTAGCTCCTTCTCCACCACCTCCGGCAGGTGTACTTCCTGCACCTCGAGTTGCTCGCTCAGCTCGCTCTGCAGGATCAGGTTAAGATCGTCGAGCGTGGCGGCCATGTTCCGGACCACCTTATCCATCAGCTCCATCACCTGACCGCAGGTTTCCGCTGTCGGCTGATTATGGTAGAGGCTCATCAGCCCTCTCATGTTACTGAGCGGCGAACGCAGGTTATGCGCTATGATCTGAGCAAAATCCTCCAGGCGACTTTTTTGGGTCTGCAGCCTTGCGGTAGAATTACGTAACTCATCGTTGAGCAGCTGCAGGTGCTCCTTTTGGTTCCGCAGCACCACGGCGATCAGGTCTTTCACCAAAACCTGGGCAATCTCGATCTCGCTCAGGCTCCACGGCAGCGATTTTCCCTTTATCACCTGCACCCACCTGGCAAACGACTTGCGCGGGTGTATTCGCCTCGAACTCTCCTCTGTCTCCTTATCCGGCTTGCCAGCCCAGATGCGTGTCTCAGAAATCTCCGGCTTAAAGTATAAAAGGTACTCTTTGTTGAGTTTGGATATCTCCAGCGCCAGCAACCCACTGGCCTGCTGCCGCATGTCTGCGGCGGCAGGGTATACTTTCGAAAGGTGCCGCGTGTGGAAGGTGCTGCTGTCTACGTTTTCTGCGAGCCAGCCGGCAAGCTCCTGCAGGGCAGCCTTATCCGGCGTGATGCCGCACGTATAGCTGTTGTCTCCCAGCAGCAGGGCCACCCCTGCTGCCTCCGTGAGCGCAAGTATGGCGGGGCTCTGTTCCTGCAGCTGTACCTGCAAGTGCTGGCTGCTCATCAGCTGGCGCATCAACGCTTCCTCCTGCTGCTTCAGCTCCTCCATCCGCCGCAGGTCGCGCTGCTCCTGGTGTGCCAGCACGCCATTGGCAAAAGCCTGCGCCACATTCAAGCAAAGCTGGCGTTTCCAGTAATTTATAAAAAGCGGGGATTTATGCTGGCAGGCGATAATGCCCCACAGCTTGCCGTTCACAATGATCGAAACAGACAGGGTAGCCTGCACGCCCATGTTCTGCAGGTACTCCAGGTGAATTTCGGAAGGGTTGCGCAGCTCCGACAGGATGATGTTGGAGGGCTGCCCGGAGGCCGGGTTAACGTATGGCGTGATGTTTACGGCCGTGCCCGATACGTGGGGGATCTGCCTGACCGGCTTCTTGAGCAACAGCGCGCGGGCCTGCGCCGGAATATCCGAGGCCGGGAAATGATGGTGCAGGTACGAGTGCAGTCCGGGTTTTATTTTCTCCGCGATCACCTCGCCGTGCCAGTCTTCATCGAAACGGTAGAGCATTACCTGGTCGTAGGCGATGGCCTGCTGCACGAACTCCGTCGTTACCTGGGCTTGCGCCTCCAGCGTGTCCTGCTGGTCCAGCTTTTCCAGAAACTTGGTGTACGCACCGGTTAGCTCCAGCATTTCCTGCCCCCCTGCCGGCTGCTCATAGCGTTCGCACTCCAGCACCAAACTGCCCTGCGACTCGTGGAGGAACGCGAAGAACTGCTTGCCCTGCAGCTGCACCAGCCTAAGGTTTATACTTTGCTCGCTTTGCTGCACCAGCTTTTCCAGTTGGGCATACTCCTCTCCCGAGCAAATAGCATCCAGCGCTTTCCCCAAAAGTACGTCCGGTTCGGCCTGCAGAAACTGTCCGATATTCTCGCTCACCTGCTCCACCGCCAGGGTATGTTTGTTCAGGATAAGCAGGAAGCCGTGCGGCTGTATTCTCCCGATAATATGTATGGGTTCTTTATCGCAATTCGAGAGGTCAACTTTGTAGTTCTGATAATTCTGCATCAGGTGTTCAGGTGCTGCTTTCAGGTTTTTTGAGCGTGTAAGTTAGCTAAATTGTATTGGAATACAGCATTGTAGGGCGAGAGGCTTATCCTTTATGCAGATTATAACAGTGCCATACGTTATACTTTGCAGTTACAACAACAAAGCCAACCCCTATACGGGAGCTGGCTTTGTAAGGATAGCATTCTTAATGCTATAGTTTCTACGCCAATGTCAGCACCAGGTCGTCGGTATTCACCATTTCCCCCTCCGAGAGCGTTATACTTGCTACCTCGGTATCTGCCGAAGCGGTAATGGTGGTTTCCATCTTCATGGCCTCTATCACAAAGAGCGGCGTATTCTTTTTAACCTTCTGCTCTTTCTCCACCAGTATCTTCGACAGCATTCCCTGCAGCGGTGCCCCAATCTGTTTCGGGTTATTTTTGTCTACTTTCTGGTGCTCCACACGCTCCACTTTCACAGAGCGGTCGCGCACATCGATGTTACGGCTCTGCCCATTCAGCTTAAAGAACACGGTGCGCATGCCGTCCTCGTTCACGTGGCCCATTGATTGGAATTTGACCACGATGGACTTGCCGCGCGCAATGTCGATGATGGCCTCCTCGCCGGGCTGCAGGCCATAGAAAAAGAGACGGGTCGGGATTTTGGAAACATCGCCGTACTGCTCCAAGTGTTTATGATAGGCCTCGTATACCTTGGGGTAAAGCTGATAACTCAGAAAGTCTGTAAACTTCGTCTCTTTCCCGAATTTCTCCTGAAAGGCGGCAAACTCCTTTTCAAAATCCACCGGTTCCAGGTGCTCGTTCGGCCGGTCTGTAAACGGCTTTTCTTCTTTCAGGATGATGTCCTGCAGCTTTTTGGGGAAACCTCCGGCCGGCTGCCCCAGCTCGCCTTTAAAGAACGACTGCACCGACTCCGGAAACGAGATCTCCTCGCCCCGCTCCAGCACATCCACGGTCGTCAGCCCGTTTGAAACCAGGTATAGAGCCATGTCGCCCACAACTTTGGAGCTCGGCGTCACCTTCACCACATCCCCGAACAGCTGGTTCACCTCGGCATACGTCTCTTTTATGTTCTCCCACTTATCGCCCAGCCCCAGCGCGTTGGCCTGCGGGCGCAGGTTCGAGTACTGCCCGCCCGGAATCTCGTGGCGGTATACTTCAGCCGTGCCCGCCTTCAGACCAGCCTCAAACGGGTAATAGTACTCGCGCACCGTCTCCCAATAATTAGAATGCTGGTTCAGGCTCATCTGGTCGAACTCGCGGTGGCGCTCCTGGAAGCGCATCACCTCCACCATGGCATTGAAGTTCGGCTGCGAAGTTAGCCCCGACATGGCTCCCAGCGCCACGTCCACCACATCCACACCGGCTTCAATCGCCTTCAGGTACGTGGCAGATTGTACAGAAGATGTATCGTGGGTATGCAGGTGGATCGGGAGTTTCACCGTTTCACGCAGGGCGGTAATTAACTCTGTCGCGGCATAGGGTTTCAGCAGGCCGGCCATGTCTTTTACGGCCAGTATATGCGCGCCGGCATCCTCCAGTTGCCGGGCCAGCTGCAGGTAATAGTTCAGGTTATACTTTGTCTTCTTCGGGTTCAGGATATCGCCGGTGTAACAGATGGTGCCCTCGGCCAGGCCTTGCGTACGCTTGCGCACGAAGTTGATGCACGGCTCCATACTTTTCATCCAGTTGAGCGAGTCAAAGATGCGGAAAATATCCACGCCCGTCTCCCACGACTTCTCCACGAAGGCTTCGATCAGGTTGTCCGGGTAGGCCTTGTACCTCACTCCATTGGAGCCCCGGATGAGCATCTGCAACAGGATGTTCGGCACCGCTTTCCTGATTTCGGCCAGTCTGTCCCAGGGGTCCTCGTGCAGGAAGCGCAGGCACACATCAAAGGTAGCGCCGCCCCATACTTCCATGCTAAAGGTCTGCGGGTGGTCCTTGGCATAGGCCTCGGCAATCTTGAGCATGTCAAAGGAGCGCATCCGCGTAGCCAGCAGCGACTGGTGCGCGTCGCGGAAAGTGGTATCGGTGTAGTGTATGAGCGGGTCGTTGCGCAGCCACTTGGAAAACTCCTCCGGCCCCAGCTCCGTTAGCAGGTCTTTGGTGCCCTTCTCATAGGGTTTGCCTGTATTAAAGCTATGGAAGTCGGGCTTTCGCAGCACCTTGTCCGGGTCGACTTTCTTCACGTCCGGGTTGCCGTTCACCATCACATCGGCCAGGTAAGCAAGCATTTTGGTCGCTCTGTCCTTGCGTGGCTTAAACACAAACAGCTCAGGATGGTTCTTCACAAAGTCTACCGTGGCATCACCGGAAATAAAGGTGGGGTGCCCAATGATGTTCTGCAGGAAGGGGATGTTGTGCTTCACGCCCCGGATGCGGAACTCATCCAGCGTGCGGGCCATTTTGGTGGCCGCATGAGCCAGTGTTGGCGCGTGCGTGGATACTTTTACCAGCAGCGAGTCAAAGAAAGGGCTGATCTTGGCGCCCGTGTACACGCTGCCCTGGTCCAGGCGGATGCCGAAGCCACCCGCGCTGCGATAAGCGATGATGGTACCGTAGTCGGGTTTAAAATCGTTTTCCGGGTCCTCGGTGGTAAGGCGGCATTGGATGGCCACGCCATTGGCGCGCACCACGTGTTGCGGCCCCAGCAGCACCTCTTCATCGTCCAGCCTGTAGCCATCTGCAATGTAAAGCTGCGTCTTGATCAGGTCGATGCCGGTGATCATCTCCGTAACGGTGTGCTCCACCTGGATACGCGGGTTCACCTCTATAAAGAAGATGTTGTTTGTATGGGGCTCCACCAGGAACTCTACCGTACCCACGTTATTGTAGTTCACGGCCTTGCAGATGCGGATGGCGTAGTCGTAGAGTTTGTGTCGCGTTTCCTCGTTCAGACTGATGGCCGGCGCTACCTCCACCACTTTCTGGAAACGGCGCTGCACCGAACAGTCGCGCTCGAACAGGTGCGTGATATTTCCATACGCGTCGGCCACGATCTGCACCTCGATATGCTTGGGATTCTCCACGTACTTCTCCAGGAAAACCGTGTCGTCGCCAAAGGCTTTCAGGGCCTCGTTCTTGGCCTCAAAAAAGCCTTTCTCCAGTTGCTCGTCATCCCGGATCACGCGCATGCCGCGCCCACCGCCACCTGCGGCAGCTTTTAGCATGAGCGGATAGCCGATACGGTGCGCTTCCTCCAGCGCGGTTTCAAAGGTATTCAGGTCCAGGTCATTGCTCTGAATCACGGGCACCTCGCAGCTTACGGCTACTTTCTTAGCCGCGATCTTATCCCCGAGCGAGGCCATAACCTGCGGTTTAGGGCCGATGAAAATAATGCCGTTTCCGGCGCACTTCTGTGAGAAATGCTGGTTCTCGGATAAAAAGCCGTAGCCCGGGTGTATGGCGTCCACGTTGTTTTCTCGCGCTATCCGGATAATGCCGTCGATGTCGAGGTAAGGTTGCAGCGGCTGGTTGTCTTTGCCGATCTGGTAGGCTTCGTCGGCCTTGTAGCGGTGCAGGGAATAACGGTCTTCATACGTATAGATGGCTACCGTTTCTATGTTGAGCTCCGTGCACGCACGCAGCACCCGGATAGCGATTTCGCCACGGTTGGCCACAAGTACTTTTTTAATTTTCATGGAAGGTGAGATGTGTAAAGGTTTAGTTTAGTAATCCAGGTGTATTGGGAGATTTGCACAACCAAGGCTGATTTCGATGTTCTGCTTTCAATTGTACAAAATAAGGCTTGTGTAATACTAATTTTCAGATATTTCTAATACATACTTTTTCAGAAGAAGGTTATTATGTTGATATTCAACCGCTTACCAAAACAAACTCCTTGATTGGTAAAAATTTTAGCGTGACTTATACTTTAGGATAGGTCGTGGGAAAAGTCACGGGGTGATCCTTTCCGCGCATGTCTGCCGCCGTTCTTCGCTTCCGGGAGGTGAGCGGAAAGGAACTTATACTTGCGTTATATTCTATACTTTATACTTTCTCTGGGGCAACTCTCCTGACTTAAGTCCTTTTTATGATATCGAGTTTGTAACTTGATTGGCTTCTAAAGCCATACTTTATACTTGGGTTATACTTGCTGGTTTATACTTCATACCGATCGCTGGCGCGGGTTTGCAACCCGTGCCTTCTTTAATGTCGGGTTTGTAACCCGACTGGCTCACAGAGCCATACTTCATACTTGGGCTATACTTGAATTGCTTCCGCTTCCCGCAACTGGAACTTAGCTATCCTTACTAGCCTCTGTTCATCCACGGCTTTACAACTAGCTCTTTTAACCTCCGACTTTGGTGCTCTCCAGCCCGAGAGGGCTCGTCCTTTGGCATCGCGCTGTCTATTGAAGCTGCTCCTCGCTGGCGCTCCGGGCTGCTGAGCAAGCTCAGCACCGCATCAATAGAAGGCGCTCAACCCAAGGACTGGAAACAGATTCGATAACACCGGCTTTTTGTCATCTCGACCAACGGGAGAGATCTCTTTAGAATTCCGGATAGATCTCTCGCCCTGCTCAAGATGACAGGAAAAGGAGCAAGTATAAACTCCCTCTCCTGTTTTTAGGAGAGGGCTGGGGAGAGGAGAAATCCCCTCCTCGGAGGGGCTGGGGTGGGTTTATACTTTGGGGAGCAAGTCATGAATACCAGCAGCAACGAAACTTATACTTCAGCAGCAGCAAATACAGACTCCCCTCCTTGAACTCCGAGAACGCGAATTCGAAGATAGCGAGCGTAGCGCTAAGAGCTAGGGGTGCTTGGATCCGGCAGCGCAAGTATAACTGAGGAGGTCAATCAGATGTGTTTATTATCATGGTCGTACTTTCAAACAACCAAAAGCTAATATGATTAGTATTTCTAATTATATTAGCACATATTTGTAAGCGATGATAAAGGCAGAAGATTTCCTGAAAGGCCGCGGCGCCCAATACAACCCCAACAACCCCTACCTGAGGCAGGAGTACGTGGCCGAGCACGTGGAGGGACTGGACGAGCCGATGCTGGGCAATTCTAAAACGGAGTTCCTGCCCGAGTTCCCTAAAAAAGTGGTCAATAAGGTGGAGAGTCCGGATGTGGGGCTCGGCTACTCGCTGAACCCTTACCAGGGCTGTGAGCACGGCTGCGTGTACTGCTACGCGCGCAACTCGCACCAGTACTGGGGCTACGGTGCCGGCCTCGACTTTGAGCGCAAGATCATCATCAAGGAAAATGCCCCGGAGGTACTGGCCCGGCAACTGGAGAGCCCCAACTGGCAGATAATGCCCATCATGCTGGCTGGCAACACCGACTGCTACCAGCCCATAGAGGCCAAAAAGCAACTCACCCGCCGCATTTTAGAAGTACTGCTGCAATACCGACACCCGGTCAGCATCATCACCAAAAATGCCCTTATACTGCGTGACCTGGACCTGCTGCAGGAGCTAAACAAGTATGACCTGGTGCATGTGAGCATCAGCATCACCACTCTGGACGAGAAGCTGCGGCAGAAGCTGGAGCCGCGCACCGCCTCGGCGGCCAAGCGGCTGGAGGTCGTGCGGCGGTTAAGCTCCACGGGCATCCCTGTAAACGTGATGACCGCCCCCATCATCCCCGGCCTGAACGACTCTGAGATTCCGGCACTGGTGAAGGCAGCCGCAGAGGCCGGCGCAAGTAATGCGGCTTATACCTTGGTGCGGCTTAACGGCAGTATCGGGCCAATTTTCGAGGATTGGATTCAGCAAGCGTTTCCGGACAAGGCGCAGAAGGTGCTTAGCCAGATCGCTGACAGCCACGGCGGCCAGCTGAACGACAGCCGCTTCGGGGTGCGCATGCGCGGAGAGGGAAAGTTTGCGGAACTCATCAGCAGGCTCTTCCGGGTAAGTAGGCAGAAGTACATGGCCGGGCGAAGTATGAAACCCTACAACTATGACCACTTTTGCCAGCGGAAGGGAAAGCAGCTGGGTTTGTTTTAAGCAGACCAGGCATCAATTGGAGGGAAATTACTATATTTCCATAGCTGATAAAGTACTTTACCGCCATCCTATGCTCAAACATACGATTTATACGGTCGCACTTGCCACCGCCATACTTTCACTTTCCGGCTGCCAATCCGGCCACAGCGAGGAGGCGGCGACCACAACGCAGGAGCAGCCCGGGAAACACCCGCTCTCCTTCCGCTCCCAAACCGTGACCCGCAAATCCAGCTATTGTGGCCAGGGCCCCAGTGCCTGCGCCGAGGCCACCATCACCTATGTAGAGGCAATGGGCGGCCCCGAAACACTCAGGCAAAGTATAAACCGTTTCATCCAAAGGCGCATCCTAAGCCTGCAACTGGATATGAACCCCGAGGCGGACACCACGGCAACAAACGCCAACGCGGCCGAAAGAGTAGCAGCCGCATTCGTAAAGCAGCAGGAAGATTTTATCATCGAGATGCAGGAGATACCGGCTTCCGCTGCCTGGGAGCTGCAGGTGGAGATGGCCCCTGTTTACCAGGCACCCACGGTTACCACCCTGGCCATGACAAGCTATACTTACGCCGGAGGGGCGCACCCCAATTCCTTCCTTGGCCTGCAAAGCTTCGATAGCGAGGGCAGGCAACTGCGTATAGCTGATATGGTGGCTGACACGGCGCAATTACAACGCTTGGTAGAAAAAGAGTTCAGGCGCGCACGCAGCACCGTGGGCGATAAACCTTTTGCAGAGGCAGGATTATTTATTGAGGGAGATGCGCTTCCGCTGCCACAGCAGGCCGGATTAACCCCACAGGGTCTGAGGCTATATTACAACGCCTATGAGATTGGTCCTTATGCTTTTGGGCCTACTGATTTGCTGCTGACGTACCAGCAACTGGGCGACCTGCTGCGAGACAAGTATAAGCCAAGATAAGTATGGCAGTGCACCGAACACCGCCGCCGCTGCAACCTACAGCCGCCTGCACAGTATGAAAAACGAGCAAAAAATCATCCGCTACAGCCTATGCAACACGGACAAGACATTATAGTAAACAGCTGGGCTGAGCTTCAGGCGGCCCTCTTCGACCACACCTGGGACGATACGATCAACCGCTTCCGCTCCTCTTTTGTGTACCGGGGCGCCTGGAGCAAGTCCTTCGACCTGCGCACGAGCATCATGCGCATCGGGCCAAAGTATGAGGAACTGGAGCCGCACCTGCTGCGCAACTTCCGCAAGTATGCCTACAGCAACTCCGCCCCCGGCGACTCTATCTGGAACTGGCTGGCGGTGGCCCAGCACCACGGTTTGCCCACCCGCCTCCTCGACTGGACTTACTCCCCCTACGTGGCCCTGCACTTCGCCACCGCCAACCTCGACCACTACGACCAGGACGGGTGCGTGTGGTGTATGAATTATGTAAAGTCGAGCGAACACCTGCCGCCCACCCTCCGCAACACGCTCAAGGAAGAAGGCTCCAACGTGTTTACCCCAGAGATGCTGGAGCCTGCGGCGCCCTCGTTCAAAGCCCTCAAAAGCTTTCAGGATGAGGATTACGTGGTGTTCCTGGAGCCGCCCTCCCTCGACGCCCGCATCGTGCACCAGTACGCGCTGTTCTCAATGATGTCGGATGTGAAGGCCGAACTCAGCCGCTGGCTTCAACAGCACCCCGATTTATACTTCCGCGTCATCATCCCCAAGGAACTGAAGTGGGAAGTGCGGGATAAACTGGACCAGGCCAACATCACGGAGCGCGTACTCATGCCGGGCCTCTCGGGGCTGAGCCAATGGCTGAAGCGCCATTATACCCACTCCTGATCTTTTAACTAAAATTTGTAACCCAGGGAAGTATAAGTACACAGGAAATGTATAACTTAAGGCACGCTTACACTTTTAATACACGAGTTGATGAATCTGTGCCGAAAGATGCGTGTGAACCCCTTCTCACGTCCTGCTGAATCCCGAAGACCTGACAAAATTCTTACCACTTCACCTTTTAATCGTTATACTTCCGGGGCCGCCGTCCTTTGCGCACTGCTCCTGAACACCTCCTGCCTGCAAGAGCAGGAGATTAGCGCCGCTGCACAGCCTGCCGCACCGCTAGCCGCACCGCTAGCCGCAGTGAACGGCTCAGTTGCCACTACACCGGTTACACCCCTGGCAGTAACACCGCCCCCCGCTGCGCCTACCCCGGTGGAACCCGCCGAGTGGAACTATCCCGGCCCGCGGCCACTGCCCGGCGCCATACTTCCCGGCAAGCGTATCATCGCCTTCTACGGCAACCTGCTCTCCACGCGCATGGGTATCTTGGGCGAACTTCCGCCAGAGGAAATGCTGGCTAAGCTGGATGAGGAGGTAGCCAACTGGACCAAAGCCGACTCGCTGACACCGGTGCAGCCCGCCCTGCATGTGATCGTGGTAACCGC
This sequence comes from Pontibacter kalidii, assembly GCF_026278245.1. Lineage (NCBI taxonomy): Bacteria > Pseudomonadati > Bacteroidota > Cytophagia > Cytophagales > Hymenobacteraceae > Pontibacter > Pontibacter kalidii. The sequence continues at coordinate 1,968,880 of NZ_CP111079.1, forward strand.
GCAGGGGCACCCGAGCGCCGGCGGAAAGTACAGGCTGCGCATGAAGCACAAGATGATAGACGATGTGCTGGAGCTGGCCCGACAGCGCGATGCCATTGTTTTTCTGGATGTGCAGGTAGGACACAGCACCCTGCAGGAAGAGTTGCCGCAACTAGAGAAATACCTGCGGCTGCCTAACGTGCACCTGGGCATTGATGCGGAGTTCTCGATGAAGAACGGCAACGTGCCCGGTCGCAGCATTGGCACCTTCGATGCAGCGGACATCAACTATGCCACCGGCTACCTGGCCGGCCTTGTTAAAGCCCACCAGATCCCCCCTAAACTGCTTATTGTGCACCGCTTTACGCAGCGCATGATCACCAACTATGAGAACATCGCTCTAAGGCCTGAAACGCAGGTGGTCATGCATATGGATGGCTGGGGCTCCCCTGCCCTTAAAAAAGACACCTACCGCCGTTTCATCGTCAAAGAGCCGGTGCAGTTCACGGGCTTTAAACTTTTCTACAAAAACGACCTGCGTGACAGTCCGCGTATGATGGCCCCGGAGGAAATCATTACGCTTGAGCCTAGCCCGATGTACATTCAGTACCAGTAGCACTGGCAATATCCCAAGCACATGATATTGGTCATATTTTATAAAAAAGCAGCTGGCTATCTTTGCCTATAGTAAAGCATAGCGGGATACCAATAAAGTATAAATCACTGATTAGCAGATGCTTTAATATCAAATTAAAGTATATTTCAGATACAGGGAAAGAGACCGCGAAAAAAAGGCAAAAATTTAAGCTTCGGAGGGAGTAAAAGGCCTGGAATTTGCGTTAGGTCAGTAGAGAGTATAAAGTGTAATCCTACTAAACTACTCTTTTCCCGAAGCACCCAACCTTTAAAAAGGATAAACATGACGCACTTCCTACACCGCAACCTTCTGAACTTTGTAGTGCGGTTCATTCAGATCATCATTGTGTTTCCGATGGCCGTGCTGCTCAGCTTCTACATCGAACCCTTTGGCACCATGAATTACGAACTGCACTTTATGCTCTGCCTGATGGTGGCTGCTGCGGTTTCTGTGCTGGTTACAAAGTATAGCCGTAAGCTCATCGTGCTGATGTTCATTGGAATACTTGGTATGTTCGCGTTCAACAGCACCTTTAAGGCCCAGACCTTTGAGGGCATCTACGATGATTACAACGCCATGCTGGTGAACATGACGAGCAACCCGCACAAAGTATCCTACTTCAAGCCGGTGCGCGGCACCTACTTCCAGAATCAGCGGGTGAAAAGTTCGATGCAGCCAACGCACCCGAAGGTGAGGGCCTTTGCAGTGGAGAACTCTACCCGTTACTTCCATGACGAGTATTATCGCAAATTCGGGAAGATGACACGCTATTTCTCGCTTTTCAAACATATCCGTCAGAACTGGCGCTACGTGAACGACCCGCTCGGCATGGATTACTACTCACCGCCAACCGAAAGCATGCAACTACTGGCTGGCGACTGCGATGACTACTCTATCCTGATGGCTTCGTCTGTGATGGCTATTGGCGGGGAGGCCCGTATCGTTATTACTCAAAACCACATGTATACCGAGGTAAAGATGGGCCACGTGGATGATCTGGATAAAATAAGCTATGCCGTGCGCACGCTCTTCCCGGATGAGGTGGCCGACGGTAAGATCCATTTCCACGAAACCGGGGAAGACCTTTGGATCAACTTCGATTATACAGCCGAGCATCCGGGCGGTCCGTTCCTAGAGCCTGAGCTATACAGCGTGATCTCTTTTGAGAAATAAAAAATATTGTGCTGTAAGCCAGCGGTTTTATCCCGGAGAACAACTTTTTTACAGCTGCCCTATTGCGGAACAAAAAACACCCGCTATATTTGCACCACAATCAGACAGAAAGGCCCGTTCGTCTAGGGGTTAGGACGCCAGATTTTCATTCTGGTAACAGGGGTTCGATTCCCCTACGGGCTACACGAAAGGCCTCCAGTTAATACTGGAGGCCTTTTTTTATGGGCTTCACCGACTAGAATTTATCAACCGGTTAAATTGATTAATTCTAACAGTTCATGGCCCTTTGTTTTGGCGGGCTTAGCGCTTCCCCAAATGCGTGTCAACGCGCAGCATACCTACACGTTTAACTGAAGGCACTCCATTACATTGAAAGTTAATAGTTGCCTTGAAGAAAAGAGCTTAGTCGATATTAATTTATTTATACTTGAAGGAGCTGGAACCGGTAACTGACAGAAGAGGCAATTGTATGTACACCTAGGGTAACACTACTACTCCTTAAAACAATTAATTTCCCCCGATGAGGCAGGATTCATACTTTAACCCACCTTTTACAACCAAGATTAACTCTTAGGTATTTCGTGTGGGCTCTAACGAGTAGCACCCAGGAAGTTCGCATTGGCCCTTTCTTAAGGTATTAAGTCCATTTAACAAACATGCGGAAAGCCAGCGTGTCGTATCTTTATGGCACCCCTTCCTGCTTACCGGGAAGTAACGCACCGGAAGCCGGTATTCTCCAACCCGGAATCAGGAGAAGATTTCATCCGTGCCGATACCCTATACCCCCTGCAGTAGGAAGCATTACACATAAAAGAGCCGCCCCGCATCACCTTCTTTGGTACAGTAGGCTCTGCCGGGTCATGGCTACGAGCTGGCCCCTTCGGGTTAGGGGCTACTTATCCTTCCAGGCTGCTGTAGTAGGCTCCGTCATACCAGTCAGCACACCACTCCCATACATTGCCTGCCATGTCGTATAACCCGTAGGTGTTCGGGGCAAACGAACTGACCGGAGCTACGCCGGTATACTTGTCCCAGCCGTTGTTCTGGTTAGGGAACTGCCCCTGCCAGGTATTGGCTTTCGGCTTTCCTGTCTCTAACGGCTCTGCTCCCCAAGGGTATGGCTGGTCATCGGCTCCTCCCCGTGCGGCGAACTCCCATTCGGCCTCAGTGGGCAGCCGCTTCCCGGCCCAGGCAGCATACGCCACAGCATCGTCCCACGACACATGCACCACAGGACGGTGCCCTTTGCCCTCCAGGCTGCTGCCCGGCCCCTGCGGGTGCCGCCAACTGGCTCCTTTCTTCCAGGACCACCATTGCCGTGCATCCTGTAGCGCTACCCCATGCGCGGGTGGTGTGAACACAAGCGAGGCTGCTACCAGGACACTGTCAGGAGGCTTGGGCGTGCCGGGTGGTAGCTGCTGCTTTAACTCCTCCCAATCCGGCGCTCTTTCCGCAGTGGTCACATAGCCTGTCTCCTGCACAAACCTGGCAAACTGGGCATTGGTCACCTCGGTGGCGTCCATCCAAAAGCCATCCACTTCCACCGGATGCAAAGGATATTCGTCCTGATTTCCTTCTGTATCGGCAGCACCCATGCGGAACGCTCCCCCCTTGATCCACACCATGCCTTCGTGCGATACTTCACCGACCTTTACAGGGGCTATCGGGCCGGGGCCTGCAAACCGGGATGGCAGGCTTTCGTGGCACGAAGCCGGTTCCCCGTCCACCACAGCAACCTTTTCTTCCTGCGCGTTTTCCTGTTGGCAGGAGACAGCAAGGCAGAGCACACTGTATAAAAAGAGCGAAGCCGGTATTGCAGAGGTTAACATGTGATGGTTATTTTTTTATATAGTGAGCTCTTTGCAATTTGCCCTGTTGCTGCAGCACCTTATCCCATAGCAGTCCGGCACAGCCGGTTTGAACCTGCTCCTGAAAGGCAGTGAATTATACTTTGGTAGCCTGGTAGTTGCACAGGCTCTATATTTCCTGGCAAGCTAAAGCGGCGTTGAAAACAGGCGCTGCAACTTACAGAGGATCTTGAATCCTACTCCCCACCACGCACCATTTCCAGGGCAGCTTTTCCCAGCAGAGCCCTATTCGTGGAGTCCAGTTCTGATTCAAAGAAATTCTCTGGCCCCAGCACTTCATAGGCTCTGCCCCCGTGAAAAGGGATATAGCCCACTGCCTCGGTGTATCTCATCCAGCCGCTTAGCATTTCATGGAACTTTTCCGGTTCTTGCTTGGCAAGGTCACGTTGCTCTCTGGGGTCCTCCTTCAAGTTAAACAGTTGCCAGTTTCTTCCTTCCCCGAAAGGCGGCATCAGGAAACGGATTTTCCAGTCGCCCTAGAGGTAGGCCTTGTTCTCCAGGCTTTCAATTCCAAAGCCGGTTTTCTCATCCCGCACGATACTTCCTTTGTTGCTTAACATCTCATTAAAAGAAGTTCCGGTCATGGGGGCTAGCTTGTTGTTTTTGAAAGTATCCGGCCGCTTAATCCCGGTGATATCGAGCAGCGTAGGCATAATGTCGGTGCCTAAAATTTTGTTCGTGGCATCCACCCCTTTCAGGGTAACGCCTGATCCGGAGATAATGAATGGTACCCGGACACCTCCCTCGCCCGTGGTGGTTTTGAAATAAGAATAAGGCGTAGCGGCCACCTCTGCCCACGCTCCTTCCAGTGACACAAAGGAGTCCGGATTGCCCATGTTCTCCAAGCTGTTATCGAACGGATCCAGGTCCTTCCCATAGAAAGAAGGGTCTTTGGGGTTGGAGCCGTTATCACCGATAAGGATGACGAGCGTATTATCCAGTTTGCCCTCTTTTTGCAGGGCCTCCAGCACGCGGCCAATGTTCAGGTCCATTATTTCAATCAAGGCAGCATAAAGTTCCATCCTACGAGCTTCCACCTTTTTCTCATGCGCTGAAAGCTCATTCCACTTTTTAAATTCACCTGAACCCGGGTTCATCGGAAGATCTTTGGCAATCAGGCCCAGCTTTTTCATGTTGTCCATCCTTACCTTGCGGATGTGGTCGTACCCCTTGTCGTATACGCCCTTGTACTTGTCCTGCCATTCAGTTGGCACATGCAGCGGGTCGTGGGGCGCCGTGAAAGCCAGGTAGCCGAAGAAAGGCGCATCGTCCTGCTGCTCGGTGATGTACTGGATCATTCTGTCGGCATAGTAGTCTGAAGAGTAAAAATCATCTGGCAGTTCTTCCACCACCACGCTGTCATCGTAGTACACGGTATGTATTTTTTCGGCAGGACCTAAGGCGAAAATATTGCTGAAGTGGCTCGTCCCCCCGCCCAGAAAGGAGAAACTGCGCTCAAAGCCTTCCTCAAAAGGCCGCCTGCCATCTTCGAACCCCAGGTGCCACTTGCCACTCATGTAGGTATGGTAGCCGTTTTCCCGCAACGTTTCGGGCAGGGTCATAACCCTGTCGTTAAGATACCCCTCATAACCGGGCTGCATGTATTGGCTAGACGCCTGATAAGGAGACATGGTGCCAATGCCGCTGATGTGGTTGTCCATACCGGACATAAACATGGCCCGGGAGGGAGCGCAGAGCGGTGTGGTATAGCAATGCTGCACAATCAACCCGTTATCGGCCAGGCGCTGGATGTTAGGAGTTCGAATCTCCCCGCCGAAGGGCGACAGGTCCGAGTAGCCCAGGTCGTCTATCACAATAAAAAGAATGTTTGGCCTGTTCTGGTTAGCAGATGTATTGGTATTTGTTTTGGCTTCGTTCTCGTCTTCATTTTTACTGTTTCCACAGGAACTAGTAGTGAAGAGAAATCCTATACAAAACAGGTAAAGCAGAAGGTATGCATTTTTCATTCCTGTTCCGGTTTGTTTTATCGACTGCTCGGCTCGGCAACATGACACGAAACAAAATGTCCATCAAGCGCAACTGAGGACAACTTGCTTTCTGGGGTAGCGAAGAGGAATAATTTCTACATTACGGCTTCATCTTTACAAGGAAGATACCGCTGAAGAACATGTGTTATTCACTGCCTGAAGCAACTTATGGAAACAGACAGATCAGTTACAAAAAACGTCTTTCAACGTGCGTGACAGATATTTATTTACGGTCTAAAAGTCGCAACGATCATCCAGATCAAAAAAAAGATGCGGTTATACAGCCATAGCAGACAAAGCCCTGGCACTTTGACAGGATGAATATTCACCTATGATGACTTTGTTAGGATTGATAAAGTTATACATTAAGAAGAGTTCAGTTAGCGAAAAGTGGCGTGATAACCTATCAAGAGGAAGCTGCAGCCGTAGACATGGCCATCTTGTGCAATATTGATAACCGGCCTCAGCCTTATAATAGCAGTGCGCCTAAATATCAATATAAAGCCCAAGTTTCGATCAATAAAAGAACTGAAAGTCTTAAGCCCCCTACTCCTCCTAAGAGGGGTATCACGTGTTTTGTTCAAAATTCCCCTCCTAGGAGGGGGAGGGTTGGGTTAATCGCGACTAGAGTTATAAAGTGGAAAGAGTGTGCCCAGTCTTCAGGCCATACCCAACATCAGCAAGATGCAAAGTTTGTTTGTGATGAACTACATCAATGGTCGTCTGCACTACACTTCTATATTTATACTTTGTCGAGACACCCATTCAGCAGAGAACTCTATCCCAAATCACCCCTTCTTCTAAAAAGTATACTACGGTTTTTAGCTCAATGTGGAGAAAGTTCGATAGTTCTGCTCCTTCGAACTAGCCAAAACCCGCTTCAGATAAAGCAGGAGCGGGTTCTTTATTTTATCGGCTAATGGTTAAGCCAGTTCACTCAAGGCAGGCCTGGCTTATCTACTGGTCTATTCCTACTTACAGGCTTCAGAAATCAAGCAGACCTACTTCAACCTAATTTTATACGTTGGGTTTGGGTGGTTGATCTTAAATTTCGGGCGGGGCGGGTAGCCTGCTTTCGGCTCGGGAGCTTTTGCCTATAGCGCTACACCTGTAGTGCTGCTATGAGTGCTGACGCTGTTTCGCTACACCCGTTTTCCTGCTGACAAAGCGGCGGATAGCGTTTCCTTTCATCCCTAAGACTATAAAAGTAACATAGGCGGCCAAAGTTAGGGAGGTGACATTAAGGCCAAAGGTTAATAAATGCTCCACCCACTTATCCCCCATATCAAACCCAAAGACAAGCTTGAGCCCGAACCAAGCCGGAAAGACTGAAATGTGGGCCGTGGCAGCCAGGCCAATAAGCTCCCTGCGCCCTGCGTCGTCCATGGCGCCCAAAGCGGCGGCAATACCAATGACAAAGGCAAGCACAACTCCGGATAAAGGTGTTCCAAATTCTTCAAACCCGATAGGAGGCTTCGTAAAGAGCGCCACACAGGCTCCCGCTGCCACTATCAGGATCGTAGTAACCAACAGTGCCAGAATCCCCTGCCGGAGAAAGCGCCACTCCCGGAGCGTCGCCCCCAGGCCTATCCCGAGCATGTGATGATGGTATGGCAAAAACAGGAGGCCGGCGATAATGAGCGGAAGCATGTCCTCCACCATCCCATAGGCAAGTAAAACCGCAGAAAGGAAAACTCTCCCTATAAGACTTTTGGTGACACGCGTAAACTGCCAGAGCTCTTCATATACGTCAGTAGTAGGCCTTACTATCGGAAAGGTCTCCTCCTTCGGCGGCTCCTCCCCGAATAGAGACTCCGGGTGCCGCACCGTGAACGTAAAAGTGTCAGGGTCATAGATAGCGGAATCCATCAGGCTCTCCAGGAACCGCTTGGCCTTAGGTGTGGCAGTTTCTACCTCCACCACGTCCAGGTCTGTTTCCCTGTGGTCCGAGTTATACTTGCGTGCCTGTCGGATGGACACGTGCGCAATTCCGGCAGCAAAGGCTATCTCAGCTATCTCCTTTCCTTGCCCGGAGGGGGCCTTGATGGTAACTAAGCGCATGTAGTTCTATCTTTTCTGTGTTATGCCTACGGAATATCCTATTTGTAGAAAAGTATGAAAGTATACTATACTGAGCACAAAGAGTTGTCATGCCGCCAGCCTCAGCCCTCTAGCCTTCGGGTCTCCTGTTAGCAGAAGTTTCCCAAAATTCATATTCAGGCTGTGGTTCTTTCAACTCGTCGCACACCTGTACGTTTACCTAAAAACACTCTATCCCGACAAAGTATGCTGAAACTACTGGTAACAAACGAAAAACCGGCCCTTGAACAGATGGCCTGGATCCCCGGAGGAACGTTTGAGATGGGCTCCAACGACTTCTATCCAGAGGAAAGGCCGGTGCACCGGGTGGCGGTAGATGGCTTCTGGATAGATAAGTACCCGGTGACGAATAGCGAATTCAGCGTTTTTGTAAAAGCAACTGGGTATCAGACCGTGGCAGAACGTTTCCCGAACCCTGCAGATTATCCCGAGGTTGACCCGGCCTTGCTGGTGCCGGGCTCTTTGGTCTTCCGAAAACCGACCCATAGGGTTAGTTTGAGAGACCACCTTTCCTGGTGGACCTATGTGCCCGGCGCCTGCTGGAAAAACCCGGAAGGCCCGGACAGCAACCTGGAGGACCGGGAAGACCATCCGGTGGTCCATGTCACGTTCGAGGATGCAGTAGCCTATTGCGCATGGGCGGGAAAAAGTCTGCCGACGGAGGCCGAATGGGAATTTGCCGCCCGCGGAGGTTTGGAGGGGGCTATCTATACCTGGGGAAACGAATTTGCCCCGGACGGGCGGCGGCTCGCTAATACCTGGCAGGGAGCGTTTCCCTGGCAGAACCTGAAATCTGATGGCTACGAAGGCACCTCTCCGGTAGGCGCTTTTCCGGCAAACGGGTATGGCCTGTACGACATGGCGGGTAATGTATGGGAATGGACCGATGACTTCTTCCGGCCAAGGCACTCGGAAAACGCAGCCAAAGCCTGTTGTGTACCTCGGAATCCTAAGGTTAGTGCAGCCGAAGCGAGCTTTGCCCAAGACCGGCCGGGCGGCAGTATCCCACAAAAAGTACTGAAAGGAGGCTCCTACTTGTGTGCCCCCAACTATTGCCAGCGCTACCGACCGGCAGCCCGCCAGGGCGAGGCAATTGAATCCTCCGCCAGCCACATCGGCTTCCGCTGTATCGTCAGAAAGCCCGACACATCTTCAGGCAAACTATAATACTAACCTTAATCAGCATGGAGGATTTTCTGCCAACGTTTCTCAACATCATTGTGCCGCTATTCTCGGTCCTCAGCATGCTTTCTGCCGGGTTGGCCTATACCCTTCATGAAATCATCGAACCCCTCCAAAACAAAAAAGGCGTTATACTGATGCTAGCAGCCAACTTCATGCTGGTTCCGGCCCTGACAATCCTCATCATAAAAGTTTTCTCCCTGCACCCAACGCTGGAAGCCGGATTGGTTTTGGTAGCTTGTGGGGCAGGGGCACCTTTCCTGATAAAATTAGCCACCATGGCAAAGGTAGATGTAGCGTTGGCGGCCTCCTGCCTGATACTACTTTTGCCCGCCACGGTGATTTTCATGCCGCTGGTGGTGCCTCTGGCTATACCTGAAGCGGAGGTAAGTACCCGGAGCATCATGGTGCCGCTTCTCCTGACAATGCTCCTGCCGCTGGCGGCTGGCCTGCTGCTTAAGCGGAGCTTACCGGATTGGGCGAAGCAGTTACAGCCCTGGGCGGCGAAGCTCTCCACTATAACCCTAGTCCTGCTGTTTTTGGCAACCCTGCTGCTCTACTTCGGAACAGTATTATCCTTATTCGGGACCGGGGCGATTCTGGCAGCAATCGTTTTTGTGGTCGGTTGCTATGTGATCGGATACCTGATCGGATGGTTTTCCGATGCGCGTGAACTGATTGGCTTTGCAACAGCCCAACGAAACATTGCGGCAGCCACCGTAGTCGCCACCCTCAGTTTTGAGACCAGAGGCCCCCTTGTCATGGTCATCATCCTGTCGCTCATCAGCATGCTCATCCTGTTCCCGTTTGCCTGGTGGCACGGAAAAAGAAAACAAGAAGAAATCACCAAACTCAACATCAGCTATGGAAAATAAACAAGGTATTAGCAAAAAGAATATCCTGATTCTGTGCATGGATCAGTGGCAGACGCACATGCAGTTACCCGAAGGGGTCACCTTCCCGGCCATGGAAAGACTGGAGTCACAAGGCGTTACCTTCGAAAGGCAATACTGTACCGTACCCATCTGCACGCCCTCGCGGGCAACGATGTGGACGGGCGTACATGCCAAGAATACAGGCCTCTGGGACAATACCAACTTCGCCTGGATACACGAGTTAAGCCATGATTTTCCCACCATCGGGCATATGATGCGGGAACAGGGCTACTATACCGCCTTCAAGGGGAAGTGGCACCTCTCGGAAGTCCCACTCGGCGAGGATGCACTGGAGCGCTATGGCTTCTCGGACTTCCAGCAATGGGGGGATATGTTCGGCAGTCCCCTGGAAGGGGCTAAGGTGGATGGCACGGCCGTATTCGAAACCGTCGATTGGCTGGAACACAAATCCCCTCAACTGGACCAGCCCTGGCTCCTGCTCTGCAACCTCATCAATCCGCACGACATCATGTTTTACCAGAGCGACCCGATTGAAGAGCCCGTTCCGAATGGCGCTATAGCCGGCATGAAAACGCCTGCACAGCGCTTGAGCTGGTTTGAGAAGGAATGGCCGGTTGAGCTGCCCGAAAACTTCGAGGATGATTTGAAATACCAGCCATTCGGAGTGCAGCATTACAAAGACTTTATAGACAAAAACTATGGGAAAGTACCCGAGAACCGGCCGGAACTCTGGCGCAAAAGACGGAACTACCTCATCAATGCCATGCGGCTGGTGGACTATGAATTCAGTAAGATTATTGAAACCCTGGACAGACTCGACCTCTGGAAAGATACGATCGTCATTTTTACTAGCGACCACGGCGAAATGAACGGCGCGCATAAGATGAGCCAGAAGGGAGGCATTCATTACGATGAAGCGGCCATTGTCAACCTGACGTTTTGCGTGCCGGATGGCCCGAAAGGTGCACGCACTTCCGCTGTAGGATCGCACCTGGACCTGGCCCCTACCCTACTGGAATTCGCCGGACTCCAGGAACAGGAAATCAAATCTCGGTACCCGCACCTGAAAGGCAACAGCCTGAAATCAGCCATCCTAAACCCAACCTCAGAAGGCCCACGTGGCAGCCAGGATATTCCGGGGAAGGGGGCGCTTTACTGTTGGGATGGCCTGCACATGCTGGACGAAAAGTGGACCTTATCGGGTGCCCTCCAGGAACTGACCGGCCTGTCCGAAACAGAAGACATGCAGGAGCAGATGCGGATTGTCGGGGAAAAATACGGTGCGCCTGATTTCAACAACCGGACCTTCTACCGGACCGTGGTGGACGGACAGTATAAGCTGGTGCGCTGGTTCAGCCCAAGTAATTACGGAAATCCCAGCACGCTGGAGGAACTCTATGCCCAAAGCGACGTAACCCTGCACGACCTGGTAAACGACCCGCTGGAACTGGAAAACCTGGCGCACCCCGACCACCCAAAACATGATCCGAAAATGGTCGAACGAATGCTTCAAAAGCTCCATCACCTGATTGTGGAGGAGATTGGCGAGGACCAGGCGCCCTTTGACCTTAACCTGTTCGGAACCCAAACAACAAACGACGAGACTAAAAACCAGACTTAATCCATGCGAGAAGCTACATCTGAGGAGAAGGCAACGTCGCCAGACGATGAGTTTCACCTGCCCGGGCTCTCTACCTTGCGCGATGCGGTGCAAAATGCTTCCAGGAAAGTACCGCCACGCAACAAACTCCAGCAGGATGGCATAGCCGGGTTGACTACCGCCGTCAGCAGTCTGCCCGATGGCATGGCGAATGGCCTGCTGGCCGGTGTTAACCCCATCTATGGGCTTTATGCCTGTATAGCAGGGCCCGTGGTAGGGGGGCTTCTTTCGAGCTCCCAAGTGATGATGATAACCGCTACGAGCGCTTCGGCCATCATGGCGGGCCAGACCATGAGCACCTTGCCAGCGGAAGAGCGGTCGCAGGTATTTTTTCTGCTGGTGGTGCTCATTGGGGTTTTTCAGGCTGTGATGGGGCTGCTAGGTATGGGACGTTTAACCCGGTTTGTTTCCTTTTCCGTCATGACTGGTTTCCTAACCGGAATTTCGGTGCTATTGGTCATGAGCCAACTCCCGACTGCCACCGGTTACGAAGCGGAAGGGAGCAACAAAATTGTCCAGACATTTAATTTGCTTAGAAATATCACGGAAGTGCATTTGCCATCCACAGCGATGGCTGTATCAACCATTCTGCTCGCCATTATCCTGCAAAAAACACCGCTTAAAAAATTCTTTGCCTTGATTGCCATCGCCATCCCGTCGCTGATCGTTTTCATAGCAGGGTTGGAGGGTGTAAAAGTAGTGCAGGATGTGGGGGACATTACCGGCGGCTTCCCCAGCCCTGTCGTGCCACCTTTTTCATCTATCAGTATTGATATCATCACCGGGGCCTTGGCGGTAGCCATCGTCATTCTCATTCAAGGGGCCGGCGTAAGCCAGAACGTGCCAAACAAGAACGGGGGGAGCCCAAGCACCTCCCGGGATTTTATAGCGCAGGGGGCGGCCAATATTGCCAGCGGCTTCTTCCAGGGGCTGCCGGTAGGTGGGTCGCTGGGCACCACGGCCGTTAATGTGCTGGCCAGGGCACAAACCAGGTGGTCCGTTATTTTTTCTGGCCTGGCGATGACCTTGATCGTTGTGGTCTTTTTAGGCATAGTGGCGCATACGATCATGCCTTCCCTGGGGGCCATGCTCATACTGGCTGGTATCCGGAGCATCAAGCTTTCCGACATTGTTTCTACTTGGAACTCCGGCTGGAAGTCATGGCCATCGCTGCTGGCAGGGGGCGTTACCTTTGGGGCGACACTGATATTGCCTATCCCAACTGCGGTAGGCATTGGCGTGCTCCTTTCCGCTTTCCTGTTTGTGACACGCTCCTCCACTGAAATAACGCTGGTGGAGCTTAGAAAGCGGGAGGATGGAAAGATAGAGGAACACAAGCCACCGAAGACGTTAAAAGGGAATCAAGTAACGGTACTCAATGTGTACGGCAACCTGTTCTTTGCAGGCGCCAAAACATTTGAGCGTTTGCTACCGAAACCCGGAGATATCGAAAACCCCGTGGTGGTTCTGCGCCTTAGAGGCCGAACACATTTGGGAGCCACCCTTGTATCTGTTCTGGCAGACTACTCTTCCTTGTTGAAAGACGTAAACGGCAAGCTGTACCTGACGGGGGTGAGCGATCAGGTGTACAGGGAAGTGGAAAATTCTCACAAACTGCGCATAAACGGGCCGGTGAAAGCTTTTAAGGTTAAACCTGAACTCGGCCTCTCCACGCATCATGCGGTGGTGGATGCGGAAGCCTGGCTCCTAGAGGACGAAGCGGAACCTGCCAGGCAGTGATTACCCTCGCCAGGATTAAACATAAATAAAACATTAGATAATTTATATTTATCACACCTAGGCACTCTTGCAAGGTCCACTTGATTTTACTGGTGCTCCTTATGCTAAAAACAACACGCAGGCTTCCAGGCTTGCCTTCAGCAACTAACAGCTTCTGCTGATGCAAGGGGCTAATTTGGGGCTCTTACGTAGGATTATACAAAAATCATCCTCATATTTGAGCCATAATTTTAAACATGAAACCACTTCTCTATAACATCTCTCCTCCGCGCCTTATTTTACCTGCACAGTAGCCTGAATCGCTACGTCTAGCTGTTTCTCTCTTGGCAAAAACTTCTTTTCTCCCTTTTGAGCGGCTAGTCCTGTTGCTCAGGTTGTTGTGCCTGTTCATCAAGCGGGGCTCCACCTTGAATTCTGTGGTAGTAAGAACATCCGAAATAATGCATCATCTTTCAAATAGAAAATTCATCATTCCTGCCATACCGGCGGTCCTGTTGGCAATGATTAGTGTGCAGGGCGGGGCTTCCATTGCCAAGCACCTTTTCCCTGTGTTAGGCGCAAGTGGCACGGCCTCGCTGCGGATCTGCTTTGCAGCCCTCATCTTACTGGTCGTCTTCCGGCCCAATCTGCGTGCGCTAAACACGAAGCAATGGCTATACAGCCTGGCGTACGGCACCTGCCTGGGAGCCATGAACTTGGTGTTCTACTTTGCCATCAAGCGTATACCGCTTGGCCTGGGCGTCACGCTTGAATTCACCGGCCCCCTTGTCTTAGCGCTGCTGGGCTCCAGAAGGCTGCTTGATCTGCTTTGGGTGCTGCTGGCCTGTTTGGGAATAGTATTGATTGCCCCCTGGCAGAATAACAATGTAGACCTGCTGGGTACCGCGCTGGCAGTAGGGGCGGGAGCCTTGTGGGCAGGCTACATCGTGTTGGGCGGAAAGCTATCCAGGATTATGAAAGGCGGCGATGCGGTAGCTGTAGGAATGCTTTTTGCCGCTGCCTTTGTCGTGCCATTCGGGGCTTTGAGCGGTGATCTGGCGGCAGTAAATGGTCCCCTGCTGTTAATAGGGGTTGCCGTAGCCCTCCTAACAAGTGCCCTTCCGTATACCCTAGAGATGGGTGCCTTACGGCAACTTTCCCCCAAACACTTCGGCATTCTGATGAGCCTGCACCCAGCCTTTGCCGCACTCTCTGGTTTGCTCTTCCTGGAGGAGTACCTAAGCCTGACACAATGGGTTTCGGTCTTCTGCGTGATCACGGCAAGTGCGGGAGCTACTTATTTTACCAAGAAGGCCTGATAAACGGAGCCTGGCCGGCTCTTGCTGATTATTCCGGAAGTATCCATCCTTATAGATGGAGGATTCCCATCCTGTTGGGCAGCAAGTATAACTGAAACCAAGAGGCTCAAAAGGCTGTAGGATTAGCGGCTGCTTACAGGCATAGCCAGGTTAAAATTGCAGGAGGCACGGCTAAGGAAGTATGTGTATCAAGAAATTCGCAGGAGGAAAATTCCGGAAAGGGGTGTCCGATACGACAGGCATGTTACCCTTCGGCTTTCTCTATACGTATCTGATCGGTATCCACTTGCACATGCAGCAGAAGCTGTCCCGGCTGTGTTGCCTCAATCCTGATGCCATAGAGTGACAAAGGTACAAAGGCCCTGATCTTAGCCTCCTGCGCAGCCAGTTCTTTAAGTAGTGCCTGCGACTCTGCAGTGTTTCTGTCGGCGCTTTCTTTGTTCTCAGCAAAGCGCCTCAGCGAATCAAAGTCCGCCTGCTGCTCCTCAGCCTGGGTAGCCTCCAGAGCCTGCGCCTTTCTGCGGATGTCATAAGTTGCTTTTATCCTCTCCCTAAGCTCTAAAACTCTGCTAAGGCAATAATAAAACTGCTCCTGTGTCATTGGTAGAAAAATTAAGGTAAGTTATACATGATGGGGCTGTAATGGTGAACCAGGTCCTCAAAGGTGATCAGCCACACGCGCTGCACCAGTGTGGTTCTTATTTCACCCACTACAACCGAGGCAACCAGGGACCAGGTAATGCTTTTCCACTGCTTCCTCTTTCTCGAATATAGCAGAGTAGAAACGGCACCCTCCCTCCCTCTTGGCTGTGCAGTTGTATGGAGCTGCCACAAATAACCCCGTCATTCGGCAACTGCCTGGCTGTGCTGCTAGAGAAGGAGATCCGGTAAATGTCATTCTGCGGTGATCGCCTCTTAATCAGCACCAGATCCTCATTGCTTTTGAACTCATTCCATTCCGCTGGGCTGTGCTCCCCCCTAAAAGCTGTGTATGGTAAACTGAACAGTCGCTGTAGGTATTTGTCATTTTTCATGGTCGAAGTTTAACAGCGGGGGCAGACAGCTCTGGCTGGGCGGTTTAGGTCATTGGGCTGGCTATGGGTTTGTGTAGCCCTATAACAAAGCACGAGCAGTGTTAGTTTAGATATCCACGGGTTCATTACAGAAAGCAGGAGAATATGTCCCTACCCTGCTCCAAATAGGAAAGAAATGCGGCCACAGGATGTGCCTTGGGACAGGCAGGCAGGCCCTTTTCAATTATAAACATCTTATTATCAACCATTTCTAGCTAACACGCTTGTGTAGCCGTATACCTAAGAAGGATAATAGAATACACCTTTTCCTGCCACTATGAAGACCAGAACCTTATTACTCACGCTGCTTACCGGACTGCTGACTATAGCCTCCACTTTTACCTTCGCCCAGACGACACAAGCCACTCAGGAAAACAAAACCGAGAAGCAGGAAGCAAAAGAGCAGGAAAAAGCAGCTAAACAGCGCCTGGATGACACCTCAGACTTAAGAAAAAAAACTAAAGCTGATGCCCGGGTTGCCAAGTCAAATGCAAAGGAAGCGAAACGCATTGACAAGGAAGCTGCCTATGCGGCTAAACAAGCGAAACGCGCCGACAGAATGGAAGCAAAGGCACAACGGAACCGTGCGGAAGCCGACAAGCAGGCTAAGAAAGCAGCCAAGGCAACACGCAAGGCAGACAACAACTAATGCACGCTTATTCCAACTCTGCAATGAAAAATAAATATCCCGTGGGATCTATCGTGTATGCCAAAGTTAACCCTGGCCTTAGGCTGGCGGTGAGGCGCTACGTAAAGCGCGTCTATTACTGCACCAACCTGGCGCATCCCCTGGAAAAGGAGCTTGTATACTTCGAGCGTGAGCTTATGGACGACAGGGCTGCAGCAGGCTGTTAACTAAACAAGTATAACCCGCTTTTAAAACAAGAGTGTATCTGATTGCGTTCTAGTGCGCTGATTTATAATCATTACCCAGTAGCTTCGGGAAGAACAGCATAATTTATAAACCAGATAATTGTAATTGGCAGCGTGCGATCATTCTTTTGAAAAGGAATGATCGCACGCTATCTATATACACCTGCCATTTCACCAGAAGGGCTAACCAGAATCAAGAGAAGTCCAATCCCATTCCTAAAGTTGCGCTAGTTAAGCGTTCATCCCAGGGACTTACATGACCATAGTCCTACTAATAGGTAGAATTCATACTTGTAGGCCAGGAAGCTCTCTGCCCTGCAACTTCATCTTCCGTCTCACACATTCCAAAGGACGCGGCAGAGTCCTGCTTGTTTTTAATGCGTCTCCAGGTATGCTGAAGTATAGGGATGTTCCTTGGCAACACCTTCACTCATGATGTGCAGAACCGTCCATCCCCTCTCCTTTAAATAATCTGAGATGATGGCGCGATGGCACCGCCACCACACCGCCTCGGAGCACATGTAAGCCGCTCGCTGCTGACTGGCCAGCGCCGTCAGTTTCGCTATCCCGTCCGCGAACTCCATCGTTTCCGAGTAGTCGGCATAGCCCCGGAAAGACGCGCTTCTCCAGGCCATATTGGCGGAGTCTGGCCTCGGCTTTCTGCGGCCGCCTAACTCCACCGCCGGCACATACCTGATGCCCGCCTCCGGCAGGTATACTTCCAGCGCCTCTGCACTGAAGTGAGGGTACTTTCTGGAGCCGGGATACCGACGCACATCTACCAGCACCTCTATCCGGAAGGATTGCAGCGCCGCCACAAATTCCTCCGCGCTTCGGGTAGAGTGGCCAAAGGTCCAGATGGTGTTTTTAGCTTGCGTCATTCTTGTTACCTATCCGGCTGTGGCTGCTTTTAGTGGTGTAAATAGGAAAGGGTAGCCTCTTGTGAAGTGCCAAGTGTAGCCTGCCTCCGAGCCCTTCGAAGTATGATCACCGGCTTTGAATTCATACTATACAGGTGCGTTAGATTACCTCTAAAACGTAGGCCATAGGCTTTACCGGGCAGGTTTAGAGACAGCGAGCGTGAGCAGGAAGACAGACTCCTCGAGGGCAAACACGCTGTGCGGAATGCCCGCATGAAGTGCCAGCATCTGGCCCTCTCCTATCTCAACCGTCTGCTGCTCCGTCGCAAACCGAATCCTCCCCTCCAGCACCTGCACAGTAATGATGCCGGGAGCGGTATGGGTCTTCATCTCCGCACCCTGGTGCAGGCCAACTAACACGAGGCGCATGCCATTCGTCTTGAAGATCGTAATAGCATTGCGGTCGCTGTTCTGCCAGGCCTGCTCCTCCTTAATCTGCCTCCTGAACGAAGTGAGGTCCATATCTACCAGCGGCGCGTCCAGCGGGCGATCCCCTTCCGGGCGTTGCGGCGTGGCCTCATTCGACTTCTCCACTGGCAGGGCAGTATCTGTGGAGCCTGAAGCCGCTTTTTGCTGCAGCGCCTGTATCAGTTCACTGGTTGCCCCTTCGCTGTAGATCCCGTACCCGTCCACCAGCGTGCCCTTCACGTTATGTTTTGTGGAAGAGATGGCATACACCACGGCTTCATCACCCGGGTCCGATATACCCTCGAAGCGAAAGTGCCTGTCTACCACAAACTCATGGGGGAAGATCCGAAGGGAGTTGCCGTTACAGACCAGGCAGTTAGCTTCCAGGTTGAAATCTACGGTATAGCCTTCCTGCTTGAGCTTGCTCAAAACTTCTGATACGGTGGTCATGGTGTCCATAGGTGCTGCATTATGTGGTTGTTATTCGCAATAATATAACTCAGTACTCCTTACGTGTAGCGCTCTACTCCATGTATATGCTAAACGCTGGCCTAAGGTTATTTTCGGTGATTTATACTTGCCGTAAGCTTGCCGCTTATACTTTTCCTATGCCACTTCACAACCCACCCCGGCGCCTGGAGGAGCATCGTCTGTTATACTTATTACCTTTGGATCGGGCTATACTTTTACAGCATTTATGAATCGCGCCCTGGATTTTACTTACTGTCTGAGAGTCGAATCTTACTCCGCCGTAGGCGCAGGTTTTACAGGCGGGTTTTGCTTGTTTTTCAGTTCTATACCGCTAAGGACACGGCTTACGTGGTTTGCCCTGGAAATCATATCATAGGTTTCCGTCACCATTCCCTGATCGATCGCCTCTTTAAAGCGCAGCAGTTGTTGAATATAGGCATCGAGTGCTTCGGATACATGGCCGGCGTTTTGCCTGAAGATGGGGGCCCACATGGCCGGCGAGCTCTTTGCAAGCCTTACGGTGGAGGCAAATCCGCTCCCTGCCAGGTTAAAGATGCTTTTCTCGTCTTTTTCTATCTCCAGTACCGTAAGCCCCAAGGCAAAGGAAGTAATATGGGAAAGGTGCGAGACGAAGGCGAGGTGCCGGTCGTGCGCACGTGCGTCCATATGAACGGTTTCCATCTTTAGGCAGGCAAACAACTCTTCTGCTGTTTCTACAGCATGGGCATCGCTGTCTGCGGCGTTGCAGATGATATTGACCTTATTATCGAAGAGCCCGTGGTGCGCCGCGCCGGGGCCGGTATTCTCCGTACCTGCAATGGGGTGGCAGGCTACAAACTGCTTCCGGCGGGGATGTTTCTCCACTGCCTGGCAGATATGTTCCTTCGTGGACCCAACATCCAGTATGATTGTCTTATCGCTGGCAAGTTCTAAAAGACTTAAAAGAATGGCGGGAGCTACATCCACCGGCGTGGCCAGGATGATCAGGTCACATCCCCGGGCCAGGTCTGACAAACTGCCTTCTTCCTGTAAGATGCCTGCCTGTTTTGCAACCCGAACATGCTCCGGATTGCTGTCTGTGCCTATTACGCTGCTAGCAAAGCCCCTTTGCCTCAGGTCCAATGCCACGGAGCCTCCAATGAGCCCCAATCCTACGATTCCGATTTTCATTTCTTTTCTGTTTTGATGTTCTATAATGATTTATTCAGCTTAATGCTATAACAACCCTTAGTCAGTGCGCAGGAAGCCGTTATACTTTAACTCAGGTGTTCTCTGTTCCTGCTTTTCCTGCTCTTTTTCAATCCTGTTGCTAAACAAAAAAGAGTCCGCCGGTTGGGGACTCTTTCTAGGTAATGTGCCTGCTTTAGATTACCATAGATGTCCCTTCTCCTTCCTGAAATAGAAGTAGTAATAGTAAAAAGGGTAATATAGGGTAAGGTTCAGCTTCATCATGTCGCATAAAAAAAGCCTCCGTTCGGGAGGCTTGTGTAAGATGTATTTTTCAGCACACAGGTCAGCCACCCTTATGACATAAGGTATGATAATAATAGCTGGCGTATGCTGTATGCTGGTGTGTAGTGCTCATTTCTGTAGGCAATGTATCACAATAATCCATACTATCAAATTCACCACCTGTTTATTTCTGCACAGTAAAATTGGCCCCTCAAGGGGAAAGTTTATACTTTAGGCAGCCCTTATACTTTATAACAGACCCTGCCGCAAGTTTAGCGTTAGCGTAACTTGTGGCAGCGCATGAAGCCAGTTTATAACTGGCGAAAGTATCAGAATGAGTATAATGCCATTTATGAACTGGCTTTTATACTTACCACCTTTACCGCTTCGCGCAGACCTGCGGTATAATGAGGTGTAATTATGAAAAACCAGCAATGGCTGATACATAGCGCTACGTTATACTTCCTGAGCAGTCTATTAAAAAAGGAGACTTCGTTCGTATAGGCCAAAAATAGCATGGAGCGAACATCAGAGCCCGCTCCACGCTATGGTTTTCTGAAGGGCTTAAAGCCCTTGCTGAATCAGGCAATCTCCTTACGCAAAAATTTTAGGATAGTCCTGCGCTTCGGGTATAGCGTGAATTTCGGGTAAAGCGGGTATCTGTAAAGTATAAACAGCAACAAAAAACCCAACGCCGCCATCACCAGGTAACCGTACAGCTCTTTAAATGACACTAGCATTACATGGCCCTGCAACTGTCCGAATAGCGCTCCCATATCCACCTGCTGCAACTTATAGTTTACACTGTCTAGTCCTGAAGACAGGAGCATAAAGTTCTTCGCTGTCAGCACGTTCAGGAAATGGTGCAGAACAGCCGTTCCAAGCACGCCCCCAAAGCCGGCGCTTACAAAAGCCTGTATCGATAACGCCTGCCAAAAGTGTTGGAAAGGCACTTTCACGAGGTTGGTCAGCAGCACGATAGAGATGATCACATAGCCGAAGTTCCTGAAAAAGATAGGCACGAACAGCATTTCCCTGACAGTGGTGTAATCGATCAGGAAATACATCAGCAGTAAGTATAAAACCAGGGCGGAAAAGCCGATCAGGAACATACTTTTGTAGGAATGTTTCTTCAGCGCAAAAAAATAATAGGCAAAAAAGGCTCCCACAAGCACCCCGGCCCATCCAAACCAGTTCATCGAGATCAGATGCCCGGCATCGTAGTGCAGCACGGCTTCCAGGTAGATATGCTCGATCAGGTGCGCCGGCGCTAAAAAAATATCCACCATGATGTATAAAAAGAACGTCATGTAAACGGCTTTATACTTGAAGGTCTGGAGCGAGATAAAGGGGTGCCTGATAAAGGAAGCCCGCCAGAAATTCAGGAATAAAAGTATAGCCAGAATCACCACCGCCGTCCGGATCTCGAAGGACTGGAGCCAGTCGTAGTGCTCGCCATAAATGCAGATAAAGTTGATGGTCAACAGGATCAACCCCCACATCAAACCACCCAGCCAGTCGATGCCAAACAGCGGGAAAGGTCGCATCATACGGTTATTGTTGAATAGCAGGATCGTGACCAGCATCACCAGCAGCAACAGCCCGGTGGATGTACTGCCAGTTCGAAAACAGCGCCACGTAAATACCCGAGATACCGGAAAGCAGGATGCTGCTCTGCACCAGCAAATAGATGTAGCAGAAAAAGACCGACAGGTCGCGCGTGGGCGTTAGCCACAGCTGTATGCTGGAGTTGCACTCAAAGGTAGCCCACATCCGGAAGATGCCCGCAAAAAAACAGGTTGCCACCAGCACCGGAAGGTTGTGCGTAGAGATGGCGATAACATTGCAGATAATGAGCGCGCTGCTGCAGACCAGGAAAGTATACCTGGACGTGAACCGCATTTTCAGCCGCAGCATCACCGTAAAAGTCAATGCCATCCCGATCATGGAGGCATACCCGGCCATCAGGATGTCTTCGTGCAGTAAGGCCGTGCCTCCTACCATTTCGTTGGCCGCCGCCAGGTAAATGCCGCCCGAAAACTGAAAGATGATCACAAAGAAAATGAGCAGCCAGGGCTTCCACTTCTCGGGCACTACGTTGTTAATGGCAGGTATAGAAAAAGGTCCTTGATGATGCATAGAAAATTATGAATTATAAATAATGACTGATGAATGCGTCGCAGGATGGATCATTCATCAGGCAGGAGGCCAAAGCAGGCTTTAATTGTAGGACTGACTGTAAATGAAGCAGCAGGACAATGGAAAGTATGACAGGTTGCCTTCAGTATGTAAAAAAATTACTGCTTTAACCCTTTTCTTTTGTCACACTTTCCTTTGCCCGGCCACCTAGTACTGCACCAGGCACTCCACGTTCATACCGGCGCGCAGTCTGTTCAGCAGCTCCGCACTTTCCTTTGCAAACTCAATCCGAACCGGGATGCGCTGCTCCACTTTCACAAAGTTTCCTGCCGAGTTATCCTGCGGGATCATAGAGAAACTGGCACCTGTGGCACCGGAGATGGATTTTACCACGCCCTTCAGCTTCGCGCCTGGCAGCGCGTCCACCTCAATCTCCACCGACTGGCCTTCCCTGATATGGTGCGTCTGTGTCTCCTTATAGTTGGCAACGACCCACTTTTCGTTGTTGTCCACCACATCCACGATCGTCTGGCCGGGCTGTATCAGCTGCCCTTCCTGTATGTTTTTTCTGCCTGTGTAGCCATCGGTGGGCGCTACAATAACGGTGTAGGAGAGATTGAGCTTGGCCAGGTCAAGGGCTGCTTCGGCGAGCTTGATAACGGCTTCGTTCTGCTCCAGCCGGGTGTTATGCTCGTTCTTTACCGAAACCATCGTTTGTTTCTGCCGCACCAGCGTCTGGTACTTTGCCTTCAGGGATTTGTAGCGTGTCGACACTTCGTCGAACTCCTTCTGCGTGACCGACTCCTGCGCCAGCAGGTTTTTGTAGCGCTTGTAGTCTTTTTCGGCGTTGTCGAGCAGTGCCTTCACTTCGGCTATACTGGCATCCGAAACCGAGACGTTGTTCTGAGCCGTGCTTACAGACGAGGACACGACCATTTTACCGGCCAGTGCATTCTGGTAGTCTGCCTCGGCCTGCGCCAGGCGAAGTATAAACTCAGCGTCTTCGATGATGGCCAGCGTATCACCCTTTTTAACCGGCTGGTGCTCTTCAAAATACACAGCCTTCACAAAGCCCGGCACCCGCGAATTAACCGGTACGATCAGTTGCTTTACCTGGGCGTTATCGGTGTACTCCACGTTGCCCAGGTGGATGAACCTGGAGCTTACCCATACGATGCCACCCACCACTAATGTAATCACTACAGCATTGTAGATCAGCTTCTTTGTTCTATGTCTCATTTTAATGTTCGGTTTGATGTGTTATAAAGTGCCTGTTAATTTCTTAAGGTTGTAAAAACTGAAAAGGATGTTGATCTGGGCGTTGGCCGCCTGCAGCTCGGCATCGATTTTAGCGTTCTGGGCGTCCAGCATCTCCGTGATCAGCACCAGCTCGTCCAGGTAGCGGTTCCGGATAACGGTGTAGTTCTCGTTGGCCAGTTCCTGGCTTTTCAGGTGGGTGTCGTATACTTGGAAGGTCTCCTGGTAGCGGATGTAGGCGGCGTGGATCTCCTGGAACAGGTTATCTTTCACCAGCTCGTTTTGCTCCAGCACCTTCTGCATGCTCAGCTGCGCCAGGTTAACCCTGCTGTCGGCTTTGTAGAGGGAGGCGATGTTATACGTCAGGCCCACCCCCAGATACCAGTAGTTGAAGTTCTTGTCCAGCGGCGGCACTTCGATCACGACCGGGCCATCAAGCTTGTTTGCGGCAAAGGCCACCACCTGCGGTTTCTTGTCTGCCCTGGCCAGCGTCTCCTGGTTTTTGGACTGCTCTGCGCGCAGGTCCAATTGCTTCAATACCGGGGCATTGGCTACCGCCAGGTCCTGCCAGTAGTTCGGGTCGGCCTGGTAATTTGGCGCGATCGTTTGCAGCTCATCTACCTGAATGGTGGTGCCTTTTGGCAAATTAAGCGCTGTGGCCAGCTCGCTGTTGAGGATGGTGCTGCTGTTCTCCAGCTTTACCAGGTTCAGCTCCAGCGATTTCAGCTGCAGCTCGTAGCGAGTAATATTGCTGCGCAGCGCCAGCCCCTGCTTATACTTGGCGTTGATCTGTTCCAGCAGCTTCTGCGTCTGGCTGATGCTGTTCTGCAGCACCTGCTTCTGGTTCTCCAGCTTGGCCATCTCCAGGTAATAGCCGGCCAGCAAAAACCGGATGCCCTGCCTGTCGTTGTCTTTTTGCAAAGCCGCGACCTGCTCACCTAGCTCCGCGTTTTTAATGGTGGCATCCACGGCGCCACCGGCATAGATCACTTGCGAGGCCTCGATAGCGAAGTTGTTCCCAAAATGCGGCATCGGCGCTTTCAAGCCGTTCGAGAAATCACGGTCAGCGATCCAGCCATCGCCCAGGTAGCTGGCTGAAACTGAGGCTTCCAGCGAGGGCAGGGCCTTCTTTTTGGCATCCGTTACCGCCGCATCCGCCAGCTGCCGGTTATAATCCGAGATCTTAAGCGCGCGGTTCTTTGCCTCTGCCATCTCGAATAAGTCTTCCAGATTGAGTTTCAGCGCTGCGGCATTCTGGGCAGACAAAGGATGGGTACTTACCGTTAGAAGTAGCAGGAATAGAAATAATTTCCCGTGTTGCATGTATGGATTGTTTAGAAGCTATAGTATTAAAACCGGGTGCAAACTTCCGGAAAAAAACCCGCCACCTACTGTTCCACAATTAGACTAATTTGGTTTAATTTGAACATCGCGCCCTAACACGAAGCCTCCCATGAAGTCAGGAATAGATATAAAAACAGATGCTGAACTATTTGAAAATCAATCCTACTTTAGCGGATTAAGGAAGAGGGTAAACAGCTTTTACCTGAACAATGGCGGCATCAGTAGCTTTATCGGCACCTCTGTGTATCTCAAGTCATCGATGTTTATTTTGGTTTTAAGTGGAAGCGGCCGGCTGCAGATCAACTTTAAGGAGTATGAGCTGGAGCAGGATAACATGCTGCTGCTCTCCTTCGGGCACTTCTTCATGTTCACGCATGTAAGCACAGACTTCCGGTGCAAGTGCCTGTACATCGGCAAGGAGTTTAGCGATGAGATGTACTCTACCGACATGCTCTACAAGCGGGTGAAGTACGGCGTCAGGATGCACAGCATCCCCGTGCTGGACCTGAACCCGGAGAAGGCGGGACTGCTTAACAAAAGAATGCTATTTACGGAGGAGATGCTGGCCGAGCCGACGCACAACTACTACAAAGAGATGGTCCTGAACGCGCTGCTCATCTTTTTACTGGACCTTAGCAACATCATCGAGAACGAGCGTTCTATCTCGCAGCGGCCAAACCTTTCCCGCGACGAGTTCATCATCCAGTCCTTTATCGAACTGCTGGCCGACCATTACAAGACAGAGCACCACGTATCTTTTTATGCCAACCAGCTACACATCACGCCGCACTACCTCACGCTGGTAGTAAAGCGGATCACGGGCCAGACGGTGGCGAACTTTATCTTCCAGATGCTTTACAGCGAGGCCCGTCTGTTACTGCAGCAGCCCCGGTTGTCGATTCAGCAGATCGCGGATATGCTGCATTTTTCGGATCAATCGGCCTTTGGCAAGTTCTTCCGGCGAAAGAGCGGGCTATCGCCCAGGCAGTTCCGGAAGGAAAGGGAGATACTTTAACACCTTTTCGCCAGCAGTAGCGGAAAAGATGGCGTGCAACCGACCCGCCGGCTACGTATCCCCTTTTCTCAGTAAGAGCATTAACAACCGAAGCCTTTTTGTAAGATACTTTTCCTGTTTTTCATCTTTTCCTGAAATACTGGTCTGCTTGCAATTATTCGTGCCCTGCTTCAGTTGAACCCTTATATTTATGTCGGAATCTCTTGTTGGTAGAATCAGGTATGGCCTTTCTAAAAGTACAATTACTATTACTTCGGGGTGTTATTGCTTCTCTCTCCTGTCTTTTCCTCTTTTCCTGCCAGGAGGCAAGGCAGGATAATTTGGGGGAGACGAAGGTAGCGGAGGTGGAGGAGCACGGCAGGCTGCGCATTCCGGTCCCCGCCTACTTCACCCCAGACAGCGCCCGCCAGCTGGGCCGCCACCTCGACTCCATCTTCACCCACCTTCATAAGCGCAAAGGCTTTAACGGCACGGTGCTGGTCACTAAGTATGACCAGGTGGTGTATACGGGCGCCTTTGGCTATGCCGACTTTCAGCGCAGGGACTCCCTGCACACGCAGACCGCTTTTCAGCTGGCTTCCGTGTCGAAGCAGTTCACGGCCATGGCCGTAATGATGCTGCAGGAACAGGGCAAACTGCAGTATGACGACAGCGTGCAACAGTACATCCCCGATTTCCCCTACAGCGGCATCACCATCCGCCAGCTGCTCACGCACCGCTCAGGTCTATCGAACTATACTTACTTCAGCGACGAGCTCTGGCCCGACCGGAAAGTGCCGATCACCAACGACGATGTGCTGGGCCTGATGGCTACGCACCAGCCGCCGGTATACTTCCAGCCAGACAAGCGCTTCGACTACAGCAACACGGGCTATTTCTTACTGGCCTCTATCGTGGAGAAAGCCTCCGGGGTGCCCTTTGCCACCTTCCTGCAGAAGAGAATCTTTGCCCCCCTGCAGATGACGAACACGTTCACCTTCAGCGACAGCCTGGTGGCGCAAACGGATAAGGTAGCTACCGGACACACCGGCGGCAGGCGGAAGCGGTGGCCGGATTACCTGGATTACGTGTTGGGCGACAAAGGCATGTACTCTACTGTGGAGGATCTGTATAAGTGGGACCAGGCGCTGTACACGGAGAAGCTGGTGAAGCACGAAACGCTGCAGAAAGCTTTTACCGGCACGCGCCAGGAAAGGAAAAAAGACGAGGACTACGGGTTTGGCTGGCGCATCAAAGAGCTCAGCAACGGCGACACGGTGGTGTACCACGGTGGCTTGTGGCACGGCTACGCCACCTACCTGCTCCGGAATCCCAAAGACCACAGCGCCCTGATTATACTGAGCAATGTGCCCAACGGCAGCTTCAGGCACCTGAAGGAGATAGAGCAGTTCCTGTACCCGGAGCAAAGCGGCGGCAAGGAAGAGGAGAAGCAAATCATCGTCGCCAGCGCCAGGAAAGACTAACTGTTTCGGTCGCCGGATAGAACAAGCGCCCTTTAACGGACTTTAAAGTAGGATGCTGGGAGCTGAGTTGAGGCCGCCGGTATGTATACTTTATACTTGCGCCACGGCTCTTTCGCGCGCCTGCGCGTTCCTGTAAAGTATACCTATTACGGCTACGGCCACCAGGGCCATTCCTGCCCAGGCCGTAACGACAATTTCGGGGAAAGAGGCAGGATACAACTCCCGCTGCTTCAGTATGATGCCATAAAATGCCCAGATGGTAACGAGTCCCACAAACGAGTTATGCCGCGCCAGCACCACAAACAGGGTCAGCAGCGTGGCTACCACCAACATCACGACCGTCCAGAACTCAGGAGAAAGCCCAAAACCATCCCAGCCCACGCCCACCAGCATGGCACTGACGTTGGCAATAGTGGCAATACAGATCCAGCCAAAGTATAAACTAAGCGGAAACTGCGTGCACCACCTGGAGGCAGCGGGACGTGCAGGATCAAAAATACCAATCCTTAGCTGCATGCCCACCAGCGTTAGGAGTTGCATGAGCATCAACACAACTGACAGCACCAGCAGCTCATGCACCCAGGCGATGGTCCAGGCGCCAGTGGCCAGGTTGTTAAGTATAAACAGATAGCCTAGCCGCTGCACATCGCGGTTGGCCTCAAGGGTGGCACCCGCCTTGAAAGCCATTATCAGGTGATAGATACAGAAGATGATCAGCGCCAGGTAAATAAGGCCCCAGATGGAGAACGTGATGCTTGCCGGTGTAAACAGCGTCGGGTACTTATCCGACACATCCCCAATTGTCTGGCCGCTCAGCAGCTTGAGCTGGGTTAGCTGCGAGGGTACCAGGTGCAACAGGAAAAACACTGCGTTAAGTATGGCGAGGGCTCGTATCTTTTTCATAATTCGGAGAATCTGCTACAAGGGAATTATACTTGCTTCATCTATAAAATCTGCCTGTTTATATAATTTCCGGATTAACTATAACGCCAGCCTTTTGCTTCCATTAAATAAGCGCTACTTTTGCGGCCGATTTCAGGGGATGTCACATCTAAACCGCCGCTCCGGAATCGCGACGCAACCAGTATCCTACTACAAAAAATAAAACCATGAAAAAAAATGTAAAAGCCCACCTCGGGCTTATCCCACTACGCCTGCTCCGGCAGTATATCTGCCAGCTGCCATCCGTAACCCCGTTGGTCTCCGGCTCCTTCACCGTTAAATAGGTAACGTAATATTGCCCCAAGCGCGCCTCCCCGGGATCATAATCTTATAATCCTTAGGTGGAATTATATAAAACTCTCCGGAAGAGCACCGGCTACTTTTGCGCCGTTGTTTTGCTTCTGCAGCCAACGCCTACTCCATTATCTACAAAATAAAACTATGATGAAAAGATTGATTACTTCTGTTATCCTGCTGCTTTGCCTGCTCTCCACGGCGGTCCGGGCGCAGGACAAGGTCACCGTAAGCGGTTACGTAAAAGACGGCGCCACCGGCGAGGGGCTGATCGGGGCCTCGGTGAGCGTGCAGGAACTTCCGGGCACCGTCGTCGCCACCAACGAGTATGGCTTCTACTCCCTCACCTTGCCGAAGGGCCAATACACGTTACTATTTAATTACATCGGTTACGTTACCACCAGCAAAGCTCTTCAGCTTACCACCACTCAGAAGCTGGACGTGGCGTTGGGCCAAAGCGCTACCGCCCTGAAAGAGGTGGAAATTACCACGCGCAAGGAAGACAACAACGTGCGCTCGATGGAGATGAGCACCCTGAAAATGCAGGTATCGGAAATCAAGAATATGCCGGCGCTGCTGGGTGAGGTGGATGTGGTAAAAGCCATACAGATGATGCCGGGCGTGCAGACCGCCGGGGAAGGAACCAGCGGGTTCTACGTGCGCGGCGGCGGCGCCGACCAGAACCTGATCCTGCTCGACGAAGCCCCTGTTTACAATGCCTCGCACCTGATGGGTTTTTTCTCCGTGTTTAATGCAGATGCCATAAAGGATGTGCAGCTTTACAAAGGCGGCATTCCGGCACAGCACGGCAGCAGGCTTTCCTCACTGCTCGACATCCGCATGAAAGAGGGCAACAACCAGAAAATGGAAGTATCCGGCGGCATTGGAACCATCGCCAGCCGCCTTACCCTGGAGGCTCCCATCGTCAAAGACAAGAGCTCGTTTATACTTTCCGGTCGCCGCACCTATGCCGATGTGTTCTTTGGCCTAAGCAAGGACGAGCATATCAAAGACAACGATTTATACTTCTACGACCTCAATGCCAAGGTAAATTATACTTTGAATGAGAAGAACCGCCTGTTTGTGTCGGGTTACTTTGGCAGGGATGTGGCCGCAACCAACAGCTTTATGATGAACTGGGGCAACGCTACGGCCACCGTGCGCTGGAACCACCTCTTCTCAGACAGGCTTTTCTCCAACACCACGTTCATCTTCTCCGACTTCGATTATGCACTGGGCTCTACCCTGGAGGAGTCGGAGTTTACCTGGAAATCGCACATCAAGGACTACGGCATCAAGAACGACTATACTTTCTTTCTGAACCCGAAGAACCAGCTGCGCTTTGGCGTGCAGGTTACCTACCACAACTTTATGCCAGCCGAGGTTAAACCGGGCAAAACATCGTATGTAAACGAGCTGAAACTGAATGCTAACAGCGCGTTGGAGGGAGCCTTATATGTAAGCAACGAGCACCAGCTCACGGACCGCCTTACCGTAGATTACGGCCTGCGCTTCTCCAACTTCACCAACCTGGGCCCAGGCAAAGTATACCGCTACGACGAGCGCTTTGAGACACCGATCGACACGGTAAACTATGGCCGCTTCGAGAAGATAAAAAGCTACGGAGGGCTGGAGCCGCGCCTCGCTGCCAAGTATGACCTGAACGAGGTGAGCTCCATCAAGGCTTCCTACAACCGCACGCTGCAGTACCTGCACCAGGTTTCCAACTCCACTTCTGCCATGCCTTTTGATGTCTGGATTCCGAGCAACACCTATGTAAAGCCACAATTGGCAGACCAGGTTGTCGCGGGTTATTTCCGCAATTTTAACGACAACATGTTCGAGGGCTCGGTAGAGTTATACTACAAGTGGATGGACAATCAGATAGACTACAAAGACTACGCGGAGATCTTCCTGAACGAGCGGCTGGAGACAGAGCTTCTGACGGGCACCGGAGAGGCTTACGGAGCGGAGTTTTACCTGCGCAAGCAGAAAGGACAACTGACCGGATGGCTGAGCTACACTTTGTCGAAGACGGAGCGTACCGTGCCCGGCATTAACGAGGGCAACCCTTACCCGCTGCGCCACGACCGCCGCCACTCCGGTAACCTGGTGCTGGCCTACCAGTTCAGCCCAAGTATAAACTTCGGCGCCAACTGGACCTACAGCACCGGCGGCGCGATTACGATGCCGGTGGGCCGCTACGAATACAACGGCAAAACTTACCCGGTGTATTCTGAGCGCAATGGCTACCGCCTGCCGGCCTACCACCGCCTCGACCTGTCGGCCACTTATGAGAAGCCGCGCAACGAGTTTAAAAAGTATAGCGGCAGCTGGACGCTGAGCATCTACAATGCCTACGCCCGCAAAAACGCCTTTTCCATCTACTTCCGGGAAAGCGAAGACGACAGAACCAGAACCGAGGCCGTGAAAACGTACCTGTTCGGCCTCTTGCCGTCGCTTACTTACAACTTCAACTTTTAACCTGCCTTTTATACTATGAAAAAGATCGTTTTATACTTGACAGCTATGCTGGCCCTGGGCTTTAGCAGCTGCGAAGAAGTCATTGATTACGAGCTCAGGAGTGCGAACACCAAACTGGTGGTGGAGGGCCTGATCACCAACCAGCCCGGCCCGTATAACGTGCGCCTTTCCAACACCAAAGGCTACCTGGAAGCGGGCAGCACGCCGGGCGTGAACGGTGCCCTGGTGATCGTTTCTGATAACCACGGCCTTATCGATACGCTCCGGCAGGTGAGCGAAGGAGTATACCAGACCACAAAACTGCAGGGCACGTCTGGCTCAACTTACTACTTTAAAGCCATTGTCAACGGAAATGAATACACGGCCCAAAGCTTTATGCCTACGGTTTCTCCCCTCGACTCCCTGACATTTGAGTACCAGACAGCCATGGACGAGGAAGACGAAGGCTACCACCCGTTCATCCACTTCCGCGACCCATTGGGCAAAGGCAACTACTACCGCTGGAACATTTATGTGAACGATGTGCCGGAACCCGGCGAACTGGCCGTGTTGAATGATGAGCTTTACGATGGCAACTACGGCCACGCAGACATGGGCTTTGCCCTGAAAAAAGGTGACAAGCTAAAAGTGGAAATGTATGGCATTGATAAACCAGCCTATAAATTCTGGCTTGCCCTGGTGAACCAGCAAAACGCCAGCGGCGGCCCCTTTGAAAGCACCCCCGCCAATGCCCCGGGCAACATCAGCAACGGAGCCATGGGGTATTTCGGTGCCTCGGTTGTTTCGGTTATTGAAGGAGTGGTGGAGTAGATTTCAAAGAATAAAGTACCGGCGGTCCTCAACACACAGCAGCCTCGCCGGGTATGCGGAGAGGCTGCTGTGTGTTAAAGCTGGTAACTCAACCAATGTTATCATAATTTCAGCCGCACCTCCAGCTTGGGGTGCCGGCCATTGTTACTTTTTCTTGCTGCGGATAGCCCCATAGAGCACCGGGCTGAAATAGCGCAGATTCTCCAACACGCAAATCATGCTATAGAATTTGCCCGGGTCTATCACCTGCTCCTCAGCCATGGCGGCGATAATAGCATCCAGGGCATCCGTATAGTTGTCGTTAAATTCTTCTTCCGTCATTCTGATAAGTATACTTCCCTACAGATAACCCCCATCTGATACTTTTGATTTCATACACGCCCCTTGTGTGCTTGAATCAATTACAGGTCAATTATTTATCACCTCTTCAAGCGCCTAACGCAGCATCCCAGTCAATCCGGATCAAAAGTACCATAAACCCGGCTCAAAAATTTAAATTCCTTCCAGAAGGGATAAAAGACGCGGCAAAACACTACTATAAGAAGGATGGCTGCCTTCAAACAGCCACCTGTATTTTAATCAGGCTATAAGAGAGCCAGGGGAAAACAACTGACAGCCTGATTTGCCGGGAAGCCTGGCGCAACGTATAAAATTCACAGCAAAACCTATCAAAATTTAATGAACGACAAGTATACCATGAATCTTACTCAAACCACCGAACGCAGCAGGCGAACCCATCGCGGCGTGCGCAGGATGTTTCTACTCCTGTTCCTCTGCACCTTCACCACGCTTGCCTATGCGCAGACCATCACCTCCCCGGACAAGAACTTTACCATGAAGTTTGAGCTGACTGCCCAGGGAGAGCCGACTTACCAGCTGACCTACAAAAAGAAGCCGGTCATAAAGCAAAGCAAGCTGGGCCTGGCCACCCAGGACGTGCCTTCGTTTCTGGAGGGCTTTACTGTAACCGATACCAAGCAGGCAACCGTGAACGATACCTGGGAGCCGATTATGGGAGAGCAGAAAACCATCCGCAACCACTACAACGAGCTGCTGGTAACGCTGGCGCAGAAAGACCAGAAAGGCCGCCACATCCGCGTTCGCTTCCGTTTATTCAACGATGGCCTGGGCTTTCGCTACGAATTTCCGGAGCAGCCGGAATTGAACTACTTCATCATCGAGGAGGAGCACACGGAGTTTAACCTGACCGGCGACCACAAGATCTTTTGGATCAGGGGCGACTACGACACCAATGAGTATGCCTATACTACCTCGCAGATCTCAGAGATCCCGGCCCTGATCGAGAAGGCTACCCACGATGTGCACGCGCAGTTCCCAATCGACACGCTGTCAGTGCAAACGCCTTCCATGATGAAGACCGCTGATGGACTCTACATCAACATCCACGAGGCGGCCCTGATCGACTACCCGGCAATGCACCTGAACGTGGACCCGAAGAACTTCAAGTTCAGCTCGCACCTGACGCCAGACGCCGTCGGTAACAAAGGCTACGTGCAGACTGATGCCCACACGCCGTGGCGCACGATCGTGGTCAGTGATAAGGCCACGGACATCCTCGAGTCGCGGCTGATCCTGAACCTGAACGAGCCTACCAAGTATGAGGACGTGTCCTGGATTAAGCCTGTGAAGTACATTGGGGTGTGGTGGGAATACTTTGTGGCCGGCAAAAGCACCTGGGCCTACGGCACGGAGACAAACGTAAAGCTGAGCGATGACTTTACAAAGCTGACGCCCAATAACCGCCACGGCGCTAACACCGAAAACGTAAAGAGCCGCATTGACTTTGCCGCCAAGCACGGCTTCGACGCGGTGCTGGTGGAAGGCTGGAACATAGGCTGGGAAGACTGGTTTGGCAACTGGAAGGAGAACGTGTTCGATTTCGTGACCTCATACCCCGACTTTGACGAGAAGGAGCTTCAGCAATATGCCGCTGATAAGGGCGTAAAGTTAATGATGCACCACGAGACCTCCGGCTCTGCCACCAACTACGAGCGGCGCCTGCACGAGGCCTTCCAGTTTATGCAGGACCACGGCTACAACTCTGTAAAGACCGGCTATGTGGGCAAGATCATCCCGCGTGGCGAGCACCACGATGGCCAGTGGATGGTAAACCATTACATCTACGTGGCAGAAACGGCTGCCAAGTATAAGATCATGGTCAACAGTCACGAGGCGGTTCGCCCCACAGGTATCCACCGCACTTACCCGAACTGGATCGCGCAGGAATCCGCCCGCGGCACCGAGTTTGAGTCTATGGGCGGCCTTGCCCCGGACCACACCACCATTCTGCCTTTCACGCGCCTGATGGGCGGCCCGATGGACTATACTCCGGGTATCTTCCAGACGGACCTTTCCTACTACGGCACTGGCAGCAACCAGCGCGTGAACACCACGCTGGTGAAGCAGCTGGCCTACTATGTGACCATGTACAGCCCGCTGCAAATGGCCGCCGACTTGCCGGAGAACTATGAGCGCTTCCCGGATGCCTTCCAGTTCATCAAGGACGTGGCCCTGGACTGGGACGATACCTGGGTGCAGGAAGCCGAGCCAGGCGATTACGTAACTATCGCCCGTAAGGCAAAAGGCAAGAACGAGTGGTACATCGGCGGTGTTACCGACGAGAACTCCCGCACGGCCACCATCCGCTTCGATTACCTGCCAAAAGGCAAAGAGTACATCGCCACCATCTATGCCGATGCCAAGGACGCGAGCTGGAACAAGAACCCGCAAAAGTATGAGATCCGAAAGGTGCGGGTTAACTCCAAGAGCGTGCTAAAGCAGTACCTGGCACCAGGCGGCGGTGTAGCCATTAGCGTGAAGGAAGGCAGCAAGCAGGACCTGAAAGGCCTGAAGAAACTGTAAAAAGTATAAACACAAGTATAAAAAGGCGCGGTGCAGCAAAGCATCGCGCCTTTTTGGCTTTAGAAAGTATGGGCAGTAAGAGCGGTATTCTTTCTATTCATGTATGGGATCATCTCAACACTCCTTTTAAGGGGGATTATCCTACAAGTAT
This sequence comes from Pontibacter kalidii, assembly GCF_026278245.1. Taxonomy (NCBI): domain Bacteria; kingdom Pseudomonadati; phylum Bacteroidota; class Cytophagia; order Cytophagales; family Hymenobacteraceae; genus Pontibacter; species Pontibacter kalidii. The sequence continues at coordinate 2,003,380 of NZ_CP111079.1, forward strand.
AACTTCCCTATAAAGGAGACGCAAGGATAGCTGTAATAGCAAAAGTCTCAAGGCTGAACTCCCCCCTGCTTCAGTGCCTCCTGCACCTCGCGGTCGGTTATACTTCCCCAGTACCTTCGGTATTCCAGTTCATCGGTTGTGTGCGGGATGGGCTCTAGCTCGGGGGCCACCTGCTTCAGGGCTTTTTCCAGTGCTTCGTACGGCCTGTAGCCCACGATCATCACGCCTGCTGTGGCTCCTGTCAGGCGCATGGTAAACGTAGGGAAGCGGCTGATGTTGTGCAGGCGCACCCGCAGGAGATCTTCCTCAAAGGCCTTACGGGCTTCGCGGCCGCTCAGGTCGTCCTCAAACTTTTCGGTATCCAGTATTTCAGGGTGCTCCTGTGCCAGCTCCTTCCCTGTCTGCCGCAACACCTCCCACTCCGCAATGTTCTGCCCGTGCAGCATCACTGCCTCGCGCACTTTGCGCAGGTAGGTCTCCGCTGCCACCGGCGACTGCAGTTCCGCGGCCTTTACGGCAATACAGGCCGGGTACGAGGAGGAGGGCGGGTTATCAAACCATACTTTGTCTTTGATAGGCATACCCGAAGTATAGCGGGCCTCCATCCACAGCGGCCCCATCTGCAGCGGCCGGCTAATAGCATGCATGGGGTCGTTAAAGGAATCCCAGTTTGGAATAAGGCCTCCCATGCGGTAGCGCCACTTCAGGCTGCCCTGGTAGGCGTAGCGCAGGCGGCGCCACTGCGGCTCCAGGGCCCAGCTCCAGCAACAAAGAGGGTCGGTGTAGACCTCTATCTCCACCGACCCCGTTTTCGTTTGCTTTGTATCTTTTAGTTTGCTTTCTTTTTTTATCATTTGCTTCGAATACTACCCTTAGGCCATTCCGTTCTGAGGGTACTCACACCATTGGTTCATGCCACTAGGTACGGCTGCTTTTACTTTTTTGCTGCGTTCCTCGCTTAAAGCCTTGTTCATTTTCTCCACGGAGGCCTCCGTACGGTCGGTGCCGCGCAGCCCGTGGTCTAGCATACCGTTCGTCTCTACTACATGGCTGAATGGCTCCTCCACATACTGCCAGGTTTCTCCCAGGCTCGGGCTCTTTCCTTCGTTCCAGGGCCCTCGGGCATCACCTCCGCTCGACATGTTAAAGTATGAATTGCTATAGCGTGGGTCGCCCTGCAGCACGCCCGGCGGGAAGTTTGGCTGAATGGTCTCCAGCGCCGCCTCGAACATCTGGTAATGCGCCACCTCACGCGTCATCAGGAATCGGAGCGTCTCCTTCACGTAGGGGTCGTCCGTAAACTGCAGCAGGTATTCATACACGATCTTAGCCCTCGACTCAGCAGCAATGTTGGAGCGCAGGTCTACGGATGGGTCGCCGTTGGCATCTACATAAGAGCCGTTCCAGGGCACACCCTGGCTGTTGGTGAGGGTTGGGCCGCCGCCACTCAGCACGAAGAACTGCGGGTTCACCATGGCGTTATGGATAAAATCCTCCTTCCTGGCCTTGCCGTCGAGCAACTGCATGATCTCCGACTCCTCGGCTGCATTCTTCAGTTCGCCGTTGATCGGGCCAAGCAGCATCTGTATAGTAGCGCCAACGATCTCCAGGTGACTGAATTCCTCCGTGGCAATGTCCATCAGCAAATCATACTTTTCGGGGTGGGGCTGGCGCATGGCAAAAGCCTGCACAAAGTACTGCATGGCCGCCTTCAGTTCACCGTTGGCCCCACCAAACTGCTCGAGCAGCAGGCTGGCAAAAGCCGGGTCGGGCTTAGACACGCGGGCGTTAAACTGTAACTCCTTTACGTGATAAAACATCTGTCCTCCTTTCTTAAGTGAAAAATAGTTAAGGTTTCCACTAAGAAACGAGGCAATGCGGCGGCGGGTTTGCATAGAAGGCCGAGCCACCGACAGCAGCTGTGCAGGCAGGTAAAGGTCATGTAAGCAGCTGAAAGCTGCTCCCTTCTTCTTTTGACAGCTTCACTAAAAAATTATACTTCTATACTTCTGTAAAAAAGAAACCGTCTCCCCTGCGTGCAGGAGAGACGGCCTCGTAATTTTTAATACATTATACTTTAGTTGCGCGGCGGGTTGATCATGATGTGCGCGCCGTGGGTACCGGGGTGCATGATCCAGGGCATGGCCGGCGCATCCGGTTTCAGGGGCAGGCCGGTGCTTTCGGCGGTGGCGTACGGGATGTAGACCACATAGCGCAGGTAGCCGTCCTTTACCTCGCCGGTGGCCGCGTTAAAGCCTTCTGCAGGTGCCGAGTACACAAAAAGTGTGGTGGGCTGCCTGGGCATTTTCATTTTGCCGCTTTTGGCCTCCGCCTCCCTTGCCTTAAAGATCTCCTCAGAGCTTTTGCCGGCTTTTCTCAGTTCGCGGCCACGGGCCATAAACGGCTCCAGATCTTTGTGGTAGCAGGATACAGACAAACCTTCCTGCGCCGGATCGTCGGCCAGACAGATGAGCTCGTTGGTGCCTTTGCGCAGCAGCACGAACTTGCCGCTGGCATCGTAGCCATACACGGCGGCACCTTCGCGTTTATCGGCAGGTGCGGCTAGTACGGCAGCCTTGATCTGGGCATCAGCAGCAGGAGCTTTCTTAGTGGATTTGGTCTGCGCCTGCACTGCATAACTAAACAGGCCTAGCAATACCATTATGACGGTAATCTTCATATCATCCAGTGGTTTACGGGTAAGGATTATACAGATAGCCATACATCGTTGAAACCGACATAAGGCTAATTCTGCAAACGTACATCCTGACTTAAAGATAGGATTTTTGAAGTATAAATGCGCGGCAGCGCGCAGGAAGTATAAAATAGGTGCGAAAGTATACTTCCACGGAAAGGACAGACCTACTCCAATACGGCATTGAACAGGCTGATCTGCCTGCCGATGCTTTTTACTACCACCGGCACGTTGCTGATAGTATACACCGGCGTTTCCTCAAAGCGTGAGGCCACCACCACCTTGGTTCCGTCGGCGTGAAGCGTGAACAGGTCTTTTACCAGCTTGGGGCAGTTGTTATCTTTGGAGAGGTGCGAGAGCAGCACATGGCTCATAAAATCAGGCTTATATGCCGTGAACAAGCTAAGCGCCTGCCTGTTGGAAAGGTGGCCCCTGCCACCCCGGATGCGGTTTTTCAGGTAGTAGGGGTAATGGCCTTTCTCCAGCAGCCCCTCATCGTAATTGGCTTCCAGAAACACCGCGTGGCACTGCTGAAAATGTTCAATCACGTGGTCGCAGGGCGCACCGATGTCGGTAAACACCCCTACCTTCACCTCCTGGCAGGACACCACAAAGCTATGCGGGTCGCGGGCGTCGTGCAGCTTCGGGAACGCCTTTACTTCAATCCTGCCTACTTGCACCGTCTCGTGCGCCTCAAAATGCAGCACCTGCACGCCCGTAAAATCCAACCGGCAGTTGTAGAGCGTACCTGGGGAAATGTACACCGGCAGGTTATACTTGCGGGCCAGCACCGGAATTCCCTTGATGTGGTCGGAGTGCTCATGCGATACAAAAATTGCCTTCACCTTGCTCATCGAAAGGCTCAGGCGCCTCATGCGCTTCTCGGTCTCGCGGCAGGAAATGCCCGCATCCACCAGCACCGCCTCGCGGTCGTTGCCAATGTAATAGCAGTTGCCGTTGCTCCCCGAATTTAACGATGTGATCTGTAGCTTCATGAGTTTACAAAGTTCGTACATTTTCTACTGCCATTCAACCCGCGTTATCTAAAAGAAGTGCAACATCCACCTAAAAAATAAGGCAAGATGGGTTTAGAGGGTTAGAGGCGACAGAAAAGTAACGATAGCCAATAACTAACCTCCAATATCCAACAACTAAATTTCGCTTCTGTATCTTTGTATATCACAGATGAAGAAACTATGATCGACCTGACACTATATGACCCGTTCGAGAAAATGCAGTTTACCGACACCAACTGCTTTTTGTGCGGCACCATTATTACTAAGGAGCACCGTGCGCCGGTGTTTGGCGAGTGGCTGCAGCAAAAGTATAACCTGAAGGACAAGGAACTGCTGCTGCTCGACAAGAGCGTAACCACCTTCGGCCGGCTCAGTATCCCCTGCTGCGACCGCTGCCACACCCATTACCTGCTTCCCCTGGAGCATGAGGTGGAACAGGCGGCCGCTAAAGGCATGGCCGGCCTGCAGGCCATGCCGCCGCAGCGCCTATTCCAGTGGATCGGCAAGATGTACTACGGCACGCTGGTAACCGAACTGATAAAGGAGGCCGACCCGCTGGTAATGCCGGAGTATGCCGTGAGTGAAGATCCGAAGATGCTGGGCAAGTTCCGCTCTTTTTACCAGGTGCTGCAGTCGCTGCGCGTGCCGATGGAGTTTGACGGCTTCCTGCCTTGTTCGCTGTTTCTGCTGGAGGTAAGCCCCACCGAGGACGAACTTCCGTTTGAGTACCAGGACGAGCTGACGACCATGGCCTTCAGCATAAAGCTGGGCCCTGTGGCTATTGTATGTACCTTGCTCGATAACGGCATTATCCGGAAGGCGCTGGGCAGGTTGTACCAGGTGACGGAGGGACAGCAGCTGCACCCCATCCAGCTAGCTGAGTTTAAGGCGCGGGTTTTCTATGCTGCCTATATTTTCAACGTGGTGCCGGAGTATTTCATCCGCCCGCAAAAATCCGGCGACGACCACCTGGTGCTGGATACCCTGATCGATGACGTAACGAATGAGATCTTTAACCCCTGGGAGATGCCGGCTTACGCGCATATGCTGGAGGAGATGTGGAAACCGTGGAGCATCCGGGAACAGCAGATCCTGCAGAACCCCAGGCAACCGCTCAGCTTTTTGCTCGATGAGTATAACCAGTTTAAACCGATGGAGCGGTACGTGAAACAGGTATAAAATCTGGAGGAGAGTTTCTGCCCTACCTGAACAGAACTGATCTTTCTGAAAAAATTTAAGGAGAAGAGAGTCTTTACTTTGTATGGTGTAGGCTACAAAGTTGCCAACCTCCCAGAGATGAGTTCTAACTTTTCCAAACAAGTATGGAATTGAGAATCGGCAGGAGGAAGTATAACTAACCAGGAAGTATAGCTTTTTGAAAGCTAGCATACCAGGTATAAAAAACCAGCGGCGGCACCCATCAAGTATGAGTGCCGCCGCTGGTTTTAGTTTTACTTGCGATTACTCTATCACAAAGCTCACATCCACATTGGAGGTAATCACCACCTCACCGCCAGCAATCGTAGGGCCGCCGGCGCTGTCGTAGGCTGCTGATTCCATCATGGCCATTTTATACATAGGCCTTGGTCCGCCGTTGCTGCTGCTTTCGCTGATGGCATACACGCGGCCTAGCTTCGAGCCAAGCTCAGAAGTAAGCTGCGTAGCTTTTGCCTTCGCGTTGGCAACGGCTTTCTTGCGGGCCTCTGCTTTATACTTCTCTACGTCAGCGTCAGAAACCTGGAACTGCACCCCGTGCACATGGTTCACTCCCACGCCATACAAGCCAGAAAGTAGCTCATCAAACTTATCCAGCTTTTTCACGGTTACCGTCATACTTTTCTGGGCCATGTAAAAGTCCGGGGTGGTGCGGCCATACTCGCCGCTGTTGTAGATGGGCTGCAGTGTCACAAAAGAGGTTTGGATGTGCTTGGCATCCACGCCCTGCTTTTTAAGGTAGCTGATGATGGCGGCGGCTTTCTTGTCTGTTTCTTTTCTGGCCTCGTCCAGCGTCTTGCCGCGCGTCTCCACGCCCAGGTTCACCACCACCTCGTTTGGCTGCACCCGCACCTCGCCGGTACCGTTCACGCTGACCAATGGAGGCAGCACCTGCCCCTGCTGGGCCTGCACAGAAAGAGCCGAAACAAAAAACAGGCTCAGGAGCAACATCAGATTCATCTTCTTCATAGTAGTAGCTTTTGGTTTACGTTAGTTAAGCAAAAATATAGTGAATATCTATTATAGTGACCCAACGCAAACCATGTGCCATAAAGTACGGAGGCCAATAAAAAACCCTTAGCCGGGGGCCAAGGGTTTTGAAAATCCTTTTAAAAAAGATCAGTCTTCTTCGTAGGCGTACGCATCATCTCCGCTGCTGTAGCGGGCTACCAGAATAGCGCCAATGGTCAGCGCGCCTGTAGCCAGGATTAACTGGGTGGTGGTAAGGCGCCTGGTTGCTTTCACGATAATGTGGCCCAGGTCCTGCATCAGGTCAGGCAGCTTATCATGGCGTCCCTGAAACACGTGCATCGCCGATTCTACCGTCCTCGACATATCATGCGGCTGCAGCAGCTGCATCATGCTTCCCTCCTTCTTCTGCTCACCTTTCTGCTGGCTGCCACCACTGTTGCCGCCGTTATCGTTATTGCTATTGTTGTTCTTGTTTTGCGATGTATTGTTTTCCATAGTTTTCATGTGTTTATAGATTGCTATTCAACATATACGGAGCTTAGGTAAAAAGTATAATTTTATGCTAATGCTGCGGCCTTCCACCGTGCTGCACCATCAGCTCATCCATGCGCGCCTGCAGCGAATCTTCGTTCACCATCATACTTGCAGGGAAGCCCACTGTTAGGCTGTCCAGCCTCAGCGTTTCCGCTTCCGGGTTATAGTCGTAGCTACCCGACACACCTTTCTCGCTGAAGCTGCCGCTGTTGGACTGCAGTTTGATGCCATAGGTCTGCAGCTTGCTTTTCAGTTGGTCGAAAGCTTCAGGCTTGATGCCTTCGTATTGTAGGTTTTTAGCCATTCCTCAGTATTATTTCAGGTTTAAGAATAGATTCATACTAACGCAAGAAGGCATTATTGGTTAACATTTACCAGCGGCGGCGGAAAGGATGATTTTTTCATCTTGATAATCAACCACATCCTTTTTGCCCGGAAAAAGTTTTAACCAGCCCTATTGCGGATTAAGAAACACCCGCTATATTTGCACCACAATCAGACAGAACGGCCCGTTCGTCTAGGGGTTAGGACGCCAGATTTTCATTCTGGTAACAGGGGTTCGATTCCCCTACGGGCTACACAAAAGCCTCTCAGTTAACACTGAGGGGCTTTTTTTGTGCACTTCAGATACTATCCAGGCTCATACGCTAATTTATACAACCCTGTGCAGGAACATAACGCTCTCTACAAGCAACTGGCAAAGCTTAGGATTTTTGTCTAAGAAAAATCCGATATAGTGGGTTGCGGTATTATCTCTTCCTGCTCACTGCGAAGAAATGCATCGGAAACAGGCATTCTCCTACCCGATATAAGGAGACGTTTTCAGCCAGGCAGGTACCTGAACCTGTCGAAATACGAGGCGTTATACATCTAAAGAATTGCCTCGCACCACTCTATGGGGACACCAGGCACTGGAGTTGCTGGTTGGCGCTACCCTTCTCTGGAAGCAATATTAGAAAAGGAAGCCAGAACGGTTGATGTCCGCTCTGACCTTATGGTAATATTCCTGTTCCGAAGGCTACAGCTACTTCGTGGTGGCTACCTTTGGCTTTTTATACATCGAAGCCTTTACCAGGGCAAAATCGAAATCGGGTTCATTCAGGGCCGCCAGTTTATTTTTCAGTTCGTTTGCTTTGGCTTTGTTACCTGCCTTTTCGTGTGCCAAAGCCTGCACATACAGCACCCGTGGATGTTGCTGATCTGCCTGCTCCAGTGCCGTGATTGCCTTCTGATAATTCCCAGCCTCATACTGAATCAGCCCGATCAAAGCATGGTGGCTTTTTACTACATCTGGGTTTTCACTACCACTGACCATTTGCTTGTATTCTTCGGCCTTCCTGTTGGCCAGATTGAAATTCTTTACTTTTGCAGCCAGAATAGCTTCGTCGAACAGGAGCCGCTGATCAAAATTATTCAGGTAAAGCGGCGGCATTTCACTGGTGCTTTTCAGGGTTCTGTAGTCATCAAAGCTTTGCTGGGCCTGCGCTGTGTCTCTTAGTTGTGTATAGACCTCTCCCTTGCCAAGGTATAGCTGGGCAAGGTAATCCGGATTCATTTCTTTGTCCAACAGTTGTGCTGCTTTGTCGGCAAGCTGTAAGGCATCTTTGTAGCGCGCCTCGTAGAGATACGTTTGCGCACGGGCCAGCATATTGTTTACTTTATTTACATTGGTAGTAGCCTTGCTTTCCGCTTCCTGCAGGGCTCTGCGACTTTCCTCCAACTTCCCCATAAGAGCCATCGTAGTACCGGCTTTTGTGAGCGACATGTTAAAGTTTTCAGGATCCAGTTCTGCTGCCTTCCTGAAGTATTTGATGGCATCCTCGTGCTTCCCCATTTTCACGTATAAATCGCCCATTGAATCGTAGGGATTCGCTTCCTGGGGTACCAGACTGATATAATTCTTATAAGCAGCTTCCGCCTGCGGATAATCCCTGGTGTAGGTATAAGCATACCCTAGCTCATTATAAACCGGGGCAAAGTCGGGGTCTATGGCCGTGGCCTTCTTGTAATATTCTATGGCTTTATCATAATTATTATTCACAAAGTAAAAGGTACCGAGGTCATATTGAATATTTTTATCCTGTGGATAGAGTTCAGCTAACCTGGTAAAAAGGGCAATGGCTTCTTCAGGTTTGTTGTTAAACTGCGCTTCCATGGAACTGATCATCAGCTGCTCTCCTTCAGACACATTTCCTTTCAGCGCAGAAGCTTTCTGTAAATGCTTGCGAAAAGACTCCATATCAGGACTTGATGCCATCCCTCCTTCCATTGATGCCATCGCTCTTTCCAAATGTGCCAGAGCAAAATCAGGATCAAGGGAAAGGGCTTTGTCAAGTACATCTGCTGCTTCCTTAAATTTGTACTGAGCCATCCTTAAGTCTCTGCCCTGCAGGTACAATTGGCGTGCTTCCTCTGAATTGGTTGTGATGGGCATTTCGGCCTTGCCCGTCTGTTGGGTCTGTGCGAATAGGCTACTGTAGGGCAGTAAACAGGAGCAGATTGCCAAATAGTAGCTGAAGTAAAGTATGATCCCTTTTTTCATAATGTCATGGATTGAAATAATGGTGCAAAAAACCAATAATGAGGTGGGAATTAATTAGGCCACTTATAGCAGCAGCCAACGGGGAGCAATAGAAAAGACAAACTTTCACGTACCCAAAAGTACAGGAATGGCTCCCAGCACATTGGGATTAAAGCGGACGTTGTTGCAGGAAACAGATTCGCTCCGGCAATTTGACTCATAGTTATAAGCTTGGAAATTATTGGCAGTTCTTAATGTTAGTACTGCCCATAGGTTCCAAGACTAGCACAGGCTTGCGCCGTAGCAAAAGCACAGTGTCACTTCCTGTAGGTACCTATTTAGGATTAGAGAGAAGCAAAATTCATGAGCAAGAGCTCTTTTGGCAAGAGGCTTCAAAGCGAGGGAGGAGAAAAATGCTGCATTCTCAAGAATGGGCTTTACTATTGAATATCTTTTATTTATACTGTTCCTTTTTTCAGTTGTTTTATATATGAGTACGATTCTACAAGGTTAGTAGATAATCATTGTGGGATAGTATAAATACTGGGTAAACAACCTTTTAGACTGCTTTAACTTTATAATTCGATGGTAGCAGTATGTTAGGCTAAATGTGGAGCTTTACATCTCCTTCGCTACTATAGCAAAAGAATAATGAACTGCTCTAACAATTAATACCTATCTCCAGATACTGACGCACAGCCACTAAATCATAGTGGAAAAGGTTCGGTAATCCCATCCTTCGGTCTACTATAGAAAAAAGCCGCTCCACATCAAATGAAGCGGCTTTTTTTGTTCGACAATGCATCCTCTTCAGTTTTAATAACAATTTTTTTCCCTTACTTTCCCATCATGACTAAAGATAATTTACCGATTCATGAACTCCCCTGCCAGCTACATTCAACTTGTGGTAAAGCATTTGCCGGATAGTGGCCAGGTGTGAAAATAGAACTACCGGAACTATATAGCCTGGCAACCAGATAAAAGGAAAGTATAAAAGAGCTGTATTAGGCTGCTCAAATCCAAACTGTTGGAAGGGTGTGGGAACTGACAATATCCCATGTATGACAATATTCACCAGCAGGCCCAAACATATGATGTTCCAGCCAATTATCACGCTTGCAGGAAATCTGTGCCTTAAAAACCCAAAATAGTAAATAATCGGGGCAGACAGACCGGCCAGTATATCAAGATTCCTGCCTTCGAAGGTCATTAGTTCCGGCACATTACCATGTACGAATAACCAGAACAGAACTAACTCTACGGGGATACGTGCCAAATGTAACAGCGTCAGGAAACCTGTATGCAGGCTATCTATAAAAACCCTGCCCTGCCTTGTAACGAACAATACAGCTATCAGAACAAGAGGCGGCAGTACTAGCAGCAACATCCTAGGGGGAAGCGTATAAGTTACAGTATAAAAATCTGTTACCCCGAGTATGCCCTGCCCGCCAAGCCAGATCAGAGCCAGTACAACAACTTTGGAATTGCTGGTTGCCTTATACAACATCCAGGTGACGAAGGCGGTTATTGAGGCAAAGATAATTGGGATGAAGACAGGTAAATTTTCCATAGCATGATGTTTTAAATGTATCACTGCAAAGGAAAACAAACTGCAAAGCATTCCACTTGCCAAATGACAAGAAATGAATAGCAGGTTATTTTTTTGAATATTCTTTTCGGATGCGGCTCAGAGAGCTATCAGTTACCCCCAAGTAAGACGCTATGTATTTCAGTTGAGCATGCTGAAACAGTTCCGGTCTTGTTCTTAGCAAATGGACGTAACGTTCTTCAGCCGATTCGGTGATCATTGTCAGCATCCTGTCTTTCAGGCTGGCAAATCCTTTCACTAAGATGGATCTGCCAAATTCTCTGAACTCCGGTATCGCATGAAATAAGTGATTCAATTCTGCGAAGGCTATACTCCAGCCTTCACAATCTGTTAAGGCCTTTATATTTTCCTTTGATGGTAATTTATTAAAGAATGAAGATACTTCGAAGACTACCTGCTTATCGGTGTAAAAGCCTGTAGTCACTTCGCTTCCGTTCGTATCATAGGCGAAGGCACGCAGGCATCCTTCTTCTAAAAACAGGTATTCATCGGACACCTTTCCTTCCTGGAGAAAAAATTCGTTCCGGGAGATTTTTCTATCAATAAAATGATGGGCTACTTCTAGCGCCGTTTGATGGCAGACAAGGCCCGTACTCTGAAGAAAATGCAGCAAGTTTTCTTTCATCATGATAGATGTTGTTGCCTGGGAGATTCTAAAACGTCTGAAGAAGAAAAGCAAATATTGCAAGTAACCTATTCCATAATAGCTTTCAAGTTCTTGTGTATTAAGTTCGATAATTCGATCCTTTGGTCTACTACTACAAAAAGCAGCTTCAAGTAAAACTGGGCAGCTTTTTTGGTTCGATAGATTTCCCCTTTGGTCAGAGTTAGCGATCTTTTAAGGAAACATTTTGAGACACTTCCAAAAAACTTCCCTCATTTAATTCTATAGGTTGTCTTTCCTAAAGAACCAACCTCATCTTTCTCTATTGTTTTTTGTTAAGCATCTCTCTGCTAATCGTATTTAAATTTAAGGTATCCTATTCGCCCCAAAAACGCTTTTTAACAGTATCAATTCAAAAGTATATCAAGCTATCAAATGATTTATTTAGTAGCTTAACTTACTCTTACAACATGAAAAGGACTAATGCTACTTTCCAATAAAGCTGTTCCGACTAAGTATAATAGTTGGTTACGAAGTTTTTCCCTTTTCGCCATCACCCCACTGAACCTTTCGTAAGTATAACATGCTATACTTATACTACAACAAATTCAATAATGTATTTCTATGCCTGAGAAAAAAATTATAACAGTGTTTGGGGCAACCGGCGCTCAAGGCGGCGGGGTTGCACGGGCTATATTGGAAGACAGCAACAGTGAGTTTGCGGTTCGCGCCGTCACCAGAAACCCTGACTCAGACAAAGCGAAAGAACTTGCTGCTATGGGTGCAGAAGTAGTAAAAGCAGATATTGACGATAAAGAAAGTATGAAACGGGCACTGGATGGTGCTTATGGAGCGTACCTTGTTACCTTCTTCTGGGCACATTTCTCTCCTGAAAAGGAATATGAAGAGGCCAAAAGCATGGCCGAAGCTGCTAAAGAAGCAGGATTAGAACATGTAATTTGGTCTACGCTGGAAGATACCCGCAAATGGGTGCCGCTGGATGATGACCGGATGCCTACCCTGCAGGAAAAGTATAAAGTACCTCACTTTGATGCGAAAGGTGAAGCGGATAATTTCTTTACTGATTTGGGAGTACCTACCAGTTTCCTTCGTGCTTCGTTCTACTGGGATAACTTCATCTACTTTGGGATGGGGCCTAAAAAAGGAGACGACGGAAAGTATTATCTAACCTTACCGATGGGAGACAAAAAGATGGCAGGCATTGCTTCTGAAGACATAGGAAAATGTGCCTATGGCATTTTTAAACGTGGCAAAGAAATGATTGGTAAAACCGTGGGCGTGGCAGGCGATCAGCTTACTGGTCAGGAAATGGCACAAGCCATGACGAAAGCATTGGGGCAGGATGTAACCTATAACAGCATCTCGCCAGAAACTTATCGGGGGTTCGGCTTTCCTGGAGCAGACGACCTGGGCAATATGTTTCAATTCTACCGTGATTTTGACCAGGTCTGCAATAGTGTGCGTAACGTCAACTTTTCAAAAGAGCTAAACCCTGAATTGAAATCCTTTGACTCGTGGCTAGCTGAAAATGGAAAGCGAATACCCATGGAGTAAATTGCAGGTACTACCAATTTTAAGGCTATATTAAAAGGTGCGAGCAGCAGGTTTTCTTATGCTATGATAGAGGAATGTTTAACTCTATTCAGATTTGAGAATAGCTTTAATCATTTTTCCAGCATGCCTCTTTTTATGCTATCATCGATCAGTTCTTCGGCATAGTTCCAGAGCGTATTAGATCCCTCTTTGATTATTTTCTTCTTATCGTACACTTTACTATAATCTACTCCAAACAGCTGCAGCGTGCTTTCGCGCTCATTTGCTGTCAAGATCTGTTACTTGTGGCTGAAGTACGCATGTGTTTATGTAATTAATAAGGTAGGTGAATGCTAGAAATTATCCAACTGCTAGTTCCTTTATCAAAGGCATGGGAGCTATGGGTATAGCTCCAGAAACCTTGTCGAGAAAACCTACTAGTATACGTAATAGGAGTTTCAAGCCTCACTCTCTCCTATTTTAAAGCATTCTTCTAGAACAGCCAAATCCCTGTGGAAAAAGTTCGATAATTCACCTTTCAGTCTACCAAAGCCGCTTCATTTAGAACTGGAGCGGCTTTTTAATCTATTAATTTAATAACCAATCTTACTTTCTAAGAAAGACCCTTCATTCAGGCAAGGAACCGCACCCCATCCTGAAAAAGAAAGGGACAAGCTTAGTCTTCAATTTCGGACGTCCTATCAATTTTATCTTCATTTCCAGATGAAACGCGTTTAGCTTTTTTTGCCGCAGCTTTAAGGAGTTCCTGATGTTCTTTCCTTTCCTTGAATTCTTTCTGGCGCTGCTTCTTCTGTTGGTCTCTTGATCTGGTACTCATTGTCTCCTTAAATTTATTCCTACGTGATTTCGGCCCATGCTATGCCCGGATTTCCACACCTACCTACTATATACGCTTAAATGCAATTATTTTCTGAATAGCTGAAGGAAATGATTCACTATCAAATGTTCTAGAAATTAAATATAAGCTGTATATCCTGCACTAAGCAGCTCAATGATTCAATCCATCGGTCTACTACAGCAAAAAGCCTCTCTACATTAGATGGAGCGACTTTTTGCTGTAGATACATTACCCCCTCCGGTTCATATTGAATTATAGGCTAGCACCCACTAAATTCCCACAGCGTGGTGATGCCCGCCCTTTCCATTTTAGCTGAAAAGCGTGGCCTGTACTATCCGCCATGGATTGCCCGCCTTCCTTTACAAAAGTAACAGCAGGAAAGGATAGCTACAAGGAATCAAAATACCGCTTGGTAGTACAATGCGACAGATTTCTCCTTGCGCTTACTACTTGCACTTACTATAGGAGTAATATCTAAAATTTGAAGGCATAGCCTCTGACCCCAGCCAATCAAGATAACCTTCACATTGCATGCAGGGTACTGTACTCCTGCAGCCGCTGTTGCTGCAGAAGAGAGTTTTGCACATAAACGCATGAACTAAATGGGCAGTAACGAGATAAATGTCTTCATCACGATTTTAGGAGGCCTGGTGCTTATGCTGGGGCTCGGTTCCAAAAAGCTGGAGGAGAGCGTCATCCCGGCGACCCTGCTTGCCCTGCTCATAGGCATACTGCTGGGCCCTAAGGTACTGGATGTCATAGACCCGGAAAAGCTTGGGGACAAGGCCACCATCCTGGAAACAACGGCCAGGCTAGTACTCGGGATCGGGCTGATCAGCGTAGCCCTCCGCATCCCAAAGGAGTATCCGCGCAGGAACTGGCGGCAGATATTAACGCTGGTGGGGTTAGGCATGGTGCTGATGTGGGCAATAGGCACCATGCTGATCTACCTCATACTGGATATACCTTTCTGGCTCGCAGCCCTGATCGGCGCCATCATCGCCCCGACCGACCCTATAGCCGCAAGCCCTATCGTAACAGGGCCGGTAGCCAAGAAGAACCTGCCGGAGCGCCTACGCCACGCCATCTCTTTGGAGTCCGGTGCCAACGACGGCCTTAGTTACCTGTTCGTGTTCCTGCCGCTCCTGATGCTGACGCGCACACCTGAAGGCGCTCTTTCACATTGGCTCACCACAACGCTGCTGTGGGAGGTGCTAGGAGCTACCGCTTTCGGGCTGACGCTCGGTTACATAGCGGCCAAACTCCTGAACGCGTCTGAAAAGCACGACCTGATACAGGAGAACTGGAGACTGATCTACACCGTTGCGCTCTCGCTGCTGGCAGTTGGGGGCGGTAAGCTGATCAAAAGCGATGAGGTATTGGTGGTTTTTGCCGCCGGCGCTGCTTTTGTTCAGGTTGCAAGCGAGGAAGAACGCGGCGAGGAGGAAAAAGGCCAGGAGGCGGTTAACCGCTTTTTCTCCTACCCTATCTTCGCCCTGCTTGGCACGGCTATCCCCTGGTCCGGTTGGACAGCGCTGGGCTGGAGCGGTATACTGCTGGTGATAGCTTTACTTTTGCTGCGTCGCCCTCCCGTGCTGTTGCTCCTGAAGCCTTTACTGCCGAGCCTGAGAAGCACGAAGGATGCTTTGTTTCTGGGTTGGTTCGGCCCGATTGCCGTAGCCGCTATCTACTACGGTGCCATGGCCGAGCATAGGTTAAAAGAGCCCCTTGTGTGGGATGTAGTAAGCTTGGTTGCCTGTGCTTCGGTGGTAGTGCATGGCCTCAGTTCCACGCCATTGTCCAAGCTATACGCAAGAGCCGCAGGGAGGCAGCACCATTAGTGTGGCCAGGCATAGGGGGTGCCGGCCACTTATTTGTTTTGTCTTTCCCAACAGGAGCTATGGTGTCCGCAATAGTAGTCAGCACAATGAGAACAACATCAACTACTGTTTGAACTGGCCATCCCCCCCAGCGCCCGCCCAAAACTAGTGCCTTTAATAAAACTTCGATATGTCTACCCTATGGCCTACAAAAACAAAAACCAGCTTAGCTAAATAAGCTGGTTTTTGTTTTTGATACTTCGCTGCTCTTTCTGGACTGCTTCACGCCAGGAGAATTATGCAACACTTAAACCTATTAATCATCAAACTGCTATAAAGTGCTATGCATGAGTGTCGGCTATTTTTTTGGCAGCCATTACCGCTCCTTCCATATACCCGGCAAACTCAGGTGCCGTCTCTGTACCACAGAAAAAAAGCCTTCCACCCATATACTTTTGCTGCAATAAAGGATGTCCGTTATTCTGGTGTGGACGATGAATTACCTGATTGCCTGCCAAAACAAATTCATCCGTCCACACTTTATCAAAATAAGCAGTAGGCTGTAGCGCTTTACCTCCTAACAGCTCTCCGAGTTGGCGTAACACAAATTCTTTTCGCACCTCCTGGGTATAGGATGCGGCCCCGCTATTTAGAAAACCTGTAAAGCCAAATTTGTCTTCTTCGAAATTGGTATGGTCGTACATTTCGGTAATAATGCCCGCGTGGCTGTACAGCATACCTGAAAAGCCTTCGTTTCGCCAGAACGGTTCCGCATACTCTAGGGCAAACTTTACAGCACCAGCCATCCACGTTTGTACCGATGGTAGAACTTGGCCGATAGCATCTGGTAACTCTGGAGAGAACGCTATGTGCGAGGCAACTAACTGTGGCGGCAAGCAAAGCACTACTTTATCTGCTTCATACACTTCCCCGCTTACAGTTTCTACTGTTATTGTATTCTCCGAATCGCTTATACCCGTTACCCTTGCATTTAACCTGACCTTTTGAGGTTCCAGTTTCTGTGCTAAGGTAGCTATCAAGGCTTGGGTTCCCCCGGCAAGTCTGTAGGAAGGTGTTTCTGCCTCTGGCACGAAGAACTTTTGAGGCGGCTCGAATGATTTGGTTTGAAAGAGGGAAATCCCTTCTGAAAACTGAGGGTACTTCTCTAAACCGAGTTCTATCATCAAAGCCAATAAATGGGTATGCACGTCTGAAAACCAAGTGGCGCCTAATTCCATTGGCGTACCCAGAGCCCCTTCCACAGTTTGTATCCTGCCGCCTAGTCTGGGAGAAGCTTCTAAGACTATTGCTTCTACACTCTTTAGAGATAACAGATAAGCTAACGTAAGACCGCTTAACCCTCCTCCCACTATAATGATGCGTTCACTCGTCTTCATTTAACAAAAATCAGGCTTTCCAGCGAATTATTGATGGTAAAAATGAAAAAATGTAAAGCATTTTTCTTTGCTACGCAGGCAGTTGCTAAAGTTATGAAAGCGAACGGCGGCGGTTCTATTGTGAACATTGGCTCCATCTGGGCCTGGCAGGCAATAAAGGCTACACCTTCCTCCGCTTCTTCCATGGTCAAAGCAGGCTTACAAAGCCTGACACAACATCTTGCCATGGGACTTGCCGATTTCAATATCAGTGTGAACGCGGTTTCGCCGGCTGTTTTGGTGCCCCCTATTTATGGTTCTCTCATTGATAGAGTCGCTCCAAGGGTTAACTTCCTTCCACCCGATCGGAAGAGTGGGCAGACCAGGAGACATAGCTAATACGATAGCTTTTCTGCTATCCGATGAAACCAGTTGGGTAACGGGTGCCATTATTTGGGAGGTTGACGGGGGGTATAAAAGAAACGGCCCCTGCCATATGAAATAGCAGGGGCCGCTTTTAACACTCTCGCGGGGAGCGGCTATCGGCAGCGGTGGGCTTCATACTACTCCGCACAAAACCTGAATCAGCAACCCGGTTCAGTTAAAACAAATTACACTCGCTTTGTTTTAGGGAGCATGCCTTAAAACACAACCATTGTTCCTGCTTCTACCGTTGCCGCCATTTGCTGCTCAGGTACCTCCTGACAGGGATATCATACGCCACCATTACAACATAGGCTACACCGACCAGCAGGACTGTTCCTATTGACACGATAAGAAACAGTTCGTTTGCTCCTGGCTTGCTGCTTGTGAAATAGTTTCCAAACATCCAGATCACGGCGTAATGGGTCATGTAGAGGGGGTACGATATATTTCCGGAGAACACACAGAGCTTTTTCAATCCTGGTGACAGGCTGGAGCCGGCTCCCAATGCAACCAGCAATGGAAAATAGAACAGGACAACCATTGTCTCTGCCACCCAATTCCATTTAAAATAAGGCATGACGAAGGCCAGCGACAGCAGGATAGCCAGGCCGATGAACCCGAGCCTGTTTTTGATGATCCAGTTAGAACGATAGATCAACAACCCGGCTGAGAAGGAGTAGAAGATACGAGCGCCGCCATCCCAGAAATTCTCCCCTGACCAGCCCCCCAGCAGGTTTCCGGCACGATAGCTAACAAAGCAAAGAGTAACCGCTGCCAGTACTGTCAGTACAGTCAAATAGCGGCGGGAGAGCCTGTAGAGGATAAGGGCATACACGATATTGGCCACGTATTCCCAGAACAAGGACCATGAAGGAGCATTGAGCCCGAACAAGTTGAAAGCACGCTCTTCCATCACCGGATAAGGAATGAGAAGGGCAGAGCAAAGAAACACCAGAATAAGTTTGCCTGTGCCATACGCTCCTGTATAGGCGGCAAATGGATCAAAGAGAAAAGCCAACAGGCCCAGCACCGAGCCAAGTATAACCAGAGGGTGCAGCCGTATCAGCCTGGCTTTAAAAAACTCCATAAACCCCATTTTCCCTATACGGTCGTCATAAGCGTACCCAATGACAAAGCCGGACAGACAGAAAAAGAAGTCCACGGCCAAAAAGCCGTGCCCGATGAAAATCTTGCCGGAGTCTGGTGGGTGAACCCACTCCATGAAATGGAAAATCACGACAGCCAGAGCAGCTACTCCCCTTAACCCATCGAGGATGACAAAGTGCTGTTTCGTCTTGAGAAGGCCCGAGCTGGCTTCTAGATTGCCCGTGTTTACTTTAAGCTTATTCATTAATTATGGTAAGGGTGAAATGCCACCAGCAGCGAACCGTTATCATGGGTTCTTTGCAGTAGCATAGGATGGTTAAAAGCGTAATATATTAAGTTTATCGCATTTAAACGAAGAGACCAAGCCGGAAATCTTGCCACCCCTCCTCCTTTATACTTTAGCTGAAAATCTTGCTTAACATAAAGCAGCTCATCGGCTATCTTATACTTCCGACATTAAACAAGTCTCCTATCCTACTAATAAGCAGGACTTTATATATCAAATGCATCATACAACTTATCCCGGCTGTTTAGCTTGCAAGGCTCCTCCGCATCATCTGGAGTGAGTATTAAACGCTCCGTACATTTCTCCTCTGCCGGCACTCATCAACGACAGTACCAGCCCATACTTCTCCCTAATTGTGGGCCGGCAGAAGTATAAATCACCCTCTGAGCCTACCCTCCTGCTCCTGGAACGTATCATCATTTACTGGCTTGAAAAAGTATACTTGTGGTAGTTAAGGTTTGTATCTGATGGTTTATAAAATACTGGTGGTGCTTACGTATGTGCTGGCCATTGTAACAGTGCTGCCGCTGTGGCGCCACAACGCCTGGTGGGTGCGGGGCTTCGATTTTCCCCGGCTCCAGTTCATGGCCTTCTCCTTCTTCATGCTGGTGGCAGAAACTATTGCCCTGGACTTTTCGCGCTACACCACCTGGGTGATGGTGGGGATTGCCTTCGGATGCTTCTGCTTTCATTTGGGTTGGATACTTCCCTACACCACGATCTTCCCTGTGGAGGTAAAAACAGCGCGACACCGGAAGCGCAACAACCTTATCCGTATTATGACGGCCAATGTGCTTATGCCCAACCGCAATTATAAAGGTCTATTGGAGCTTGTAAAGCAGCATCAGCCGGATGTACTGGTAGCCCTGGAGACAGACCTGTGGTGGGAAGGAAAACTGAGCGTGCTGGAAAAGGAATACCTCCATACCATGAAGTGCCCCTTAGACAACAAGTATGGGATGAATGTATACTCCAGGCTGCCACTGGAGGATGCCGCCATACAATTTCTGGTAGAGCCTCATGTACCAAGTATGCATGCGCTGGTGGTGCTGCCCTCCGGGGTTAAGATACGCGCCCACTTCCTGCACCCGGCCCCGCCAAGCCCAACCGAGAACCCAGACTCTTCGGAGCGCGACGCTGAGTTACTGGTAGTAGCTAAAAGTGTGTCTGATGAGCACGAACCAATCATCGTATCCGGTGACCTGAACGACGTGGCGTGGTCGGAGACAACGCGCCTCTTCCGGAAACTAAGCGGCTTGCTGGACCCACGCATCGGGCGGGGCATGTACAATACCTTCCATGCCGGTTTCCGGTTCGCCCGCTGGCCCCTCGACCACCTCTTCCATAGCGAGCATTTCACCTTATCGCACATCAGCAGGCTCCCATACTTTGGCTCCGACCATTTCCCGATGCTGGTGGAGCTGGTGTATGACGTGGCGCACGGGGCCGACCAGGAAGGCCTCGAAGCAGACGAAGAGGACTTGGAATGGGCAGAAAGCAAAATGGACGAGCACAAGGTGGAAGAATCGCACGTGCACGAGCCGGGGAAGTAAGGCGGATAAGGTATTTATACTTTATACTAAGTATAGAAATCGGCATCAACTCCGCTCTTTCGGATTTGCAATCCGAAAGTATGCTATTGTCAGGATTTGCAATCCGATTTTATACTTTGCCAGCTGTTGAACTACAGCTATAAGCCGGAAGTCGGATTGCAAATCCTCATAATAGAGGCTTCGGGATTACAAATCCCGAAGAGCAAATGGCTTTTATACTTGTGTCCGAATCGTAGGCCCCTCCGATAGGAGTTTTGAACTTAACATGTGATTCCCCGCCTCGGAGGGTGTGGGTTTACACCTGCACTGCATTCGAGAATCGCAAATTGGGTTACTTAGTAGTACTTCGCTCGATCTCACGAAGGTTCTCCATCTTCTTATTTCGCAGGAAGCCGTTGATGTCCTCGAAGTGCTCGCGGATGCGCTTGTTGCCGAACTCGAACACCTTCGTGGCCAGCCCGTCGAGGAAGTCCCTGTCGTGGGAAACAAGGATGATGGTGCCGTCGAAAGCTTTCAGCGCGTCCTTCAGGATATCCTTCGTTTTGATGTCCAGGTGGTTGGTCGGTTCGTCAAGTATAAGCAGGTTCACGGGTTGCAGCAGCAGCTTGATCATGGCCAGGCGAGTTTTCTCTCCACCAGAGAGCACCTTCACTTTCTTCTCCACGGTTTCGCCGCTGAACATAAACGCACCCAGCAAATCCTTTACGCGGGTGCGCACGTCACCTACGGCAATCTCATCAATGGTCTGGAACACGGTCAGGCTTTCATCCAGCAGCGAGGCCTGGTTTTGGGCAAAGTATCCGATCATACTGTTGTGGCCCAGCTGCAGTTTGCCCTCATACTCCAGCTCGCCCATAATGGCTTTCACCAGGGTAGACTTTCCTTCGCCGTTCTTGCCTACAAAGGCCACCTTCTCGCCACGGTTAATCGTTAGCGAAGCGTCCTGGAAAACAGTATAGTCGCCATACTTTTTGGTGAGGCCCTCCACAATAACCGGGTAGTTGCCTGAGCGCGGCGCCGGCGGAAACTTAAGGTTAAGCGCCGAGGTATCCACTTCATCCACCTCAATGATCTCCATCTTCTCCAGCATCTTCACCCGCGACTGCACCTGCAGCGTTTTGGAGTAAGTACCTTTAAAGCGATCAATGAACGTCTGTATCTCGGCTATCTCCTTCTGCTGGTCCTCAAACTGTTTTTGCTGCTGCTCGCGGCGCTCTTTGCGCAGCTGCAGGTATTGGCTGTAGTTTACCTTGTAGTCGTAGATGCGGCCCATCGTTACCTCGATGGTGCGGTTGGTGATGTTGTCGACAAAGGCTTTGTCGTGCGAGATCACGATCACCGCCTTCGCGTTGTTCACCAGGAAATCCTCCAGCCATTGGATGGACTCGATGTCGAGGTGGTTGGTGGGCTCATCGAGCAGAATGAGGTCGGGCTGCTGCAGCAGGATTTTGGCCAGCTCGATGCGCATGCGCCAGCCACCGCTAAACTCTTTGGTGGGCCGCGTAAGGTCTGCCCTGGAGAAGCCCAGCCCCTTCAGCGTTTTCTCTACCTCCGCATCATAGTTGATCTCTTCCACCGAGTAATACTTCTCGCTCAGCTCCGACACCTGTTCTATAATGGCGTAGTATTCGTCCGACTCGTAATCGGTGCGCGTCTCCAGTTCCGAGTTCAGGAACTCCATCTGCTTTTTCATCTCCAGGATCTTGGCAAAGGCCTTGGAGGCTTCCTCGAAAACGGTGCAGTCGTCGTTGGTGAGCAGGTGCTGCGGCAGGTAGGCAATTACGGCATCCTTCGGAGCCGAAACCTTACCACGGGTGGGTTTGTTCACGCCCGCGATGATCTTTAGCAGGGTAGATTTACCCGCCCCGTTCTTCCCCATCAGGGCTATCCGGTCGTTCTCGTTAATATTGAAGGTAACATTGCTGAAAAGAGCTGCCCCGTTAAACTCTACTGCAACCGCGTCTACTGAAATCATAATCCTAAATTTAAGGGGGCAAAGGTAGTATAATTTAGACGATTGCCTTCGCTCCCTGGCATGCTAATCCTAATTTCTGATAGGAGGAAAGTATACCTCCACATCAAAAACCTGTTATTATAGCCCAATGACCATCAGGTCTGTTACGTTCTGACTTACTCATTATTCCGAAAACTGAAAACCTAGAACTTGATTCGGAGTAGTTTGGCAGCGACTAGAATAACCTTAACCTACGGGGAAATTAGACTCTATACATGCTGTTTTTGTCATCCTGTAAGGATTTTGTGGGCGAGTAGTGTGGCTTACCCTGTCGGGACGCCCTCCTTTTCTACCAGTTTATTACAGCCTGGCAAACGCTTTAGCAGCAGTAGAGCCAGAACTTAAGAGTTTTAAAAGTGTGGTTATAAAGTATAAAACGTGCATTGTCTGGGATAAACCGTGGCTGGAGCTAAGCTACAAGTCTTCCTACAAAAATCACAAATGAACTTGACGTAGAAGTTTAGTCCAGCAGGTAGTTATTTACGGCGGATAAAAGCATGGCGATGGCGTAGATAATCATAAACCATCGGAACAGCCGCTTCCTGCCAATGGCGTGCTTTAGCCACGGGTAGAACAGGAAATAGGCCACGCCCACAACAACAAACATCAAAACCAGTGCCTTCTGCATACTTTATACTTTTATTGATACCTCTGCGGCAGTGAAACGTGTAGCTGGAAGTCGGATGCATCACATCACCGACCCGGGCCATGCTCCCTCTCTCTAGCCGGGCAAGTGCTTTGACCAACAGCGCCTGCAAGTTAGCCAACACCAGCCGAAAACCGGCACTCATAAGGGATGATTATACTTTCCAGCCCCTTCTTGCAGATCAGAATTAAATTAAAGTAACTTTACAGCCCTTTTATAGGTTTTCATCTGCATGGTTGACATTCTCCTCCTCCTCGTGGGCTTCGTTGCCCTGATTTTTGGTGCCACAAAATTAGTGGACGGCGCCTCCAGCCTTGCCACCAGGCTCGGTGTCCCGAACATCGTTATCGGCCTTACCATTGTAGCCTTCGGCACGTCGGCCCCGGAACTGGTGGTTAACCTGTTCGCCTCCCTTAACAACAACACGGAAATGGTGCTCGGAAACGTGCTGGGCAGCAACATCTTTAACGTGCTGGGCATCCTGGGTATCACCGCCCTCATCTATCCCCTATCCGTTAAATCCAATACCACCTGGATCGAGATCCCGCTGAGTCTGCTAGCGGCCATTGCTGTGCTTGTTGTTGCCAACGATGCTTTCCTGGATGGGGCAGCCACCAATTTAATTGCCAGGGGAGATGGCATTGTGCTCCTGCTGTTTTTCGCTATTTTCCTGGTCTACAATATTACCCTGGCTGCCGGGGGCACCGGAGAGGATGAGGTCCCAGCCAAGCAATACTCGTTCCTCCTATCCGGACTTTTCATTGTTCTGGGTCTTGCCGGGCTGATTATCGGTGGGCGGTTGATCGTGACGAGCGCCGTGAGCATTGCCCAGCTCCTGGGCCTTTCGGAGCGTATCATTGCCCTGACGATCGTTTCCATCGGCACCTCACTTCCCGAGTTAGCCACATCCGTGGTGGCAGTCCGGAAACGTAATGTGGACATAGCCATAGGCAATGTGGTAGGCTCCAATATCTTCAATATCTTCCTGATCCTGGGTGTCTCGACCGTCGTTACCCCACTTGCCGTGAATGCCGGGTCGCTGACAGACATTGTGGTCAACATCATCGCCGGCCTGCTGCTTTTTGTGTTCATTTTTACGGGCAAGGGAAGGCAGTTGGCGCGTTGGGAAGGCGGTGTTTTCCTCGCCCTCTACATCGGATACCTCGTCCTGCTGATCATGCAGTAAAAACAGGGCTGGTTATACTTAATGGATTACTTGCACCCGGGCCGCGGGATCTAAGCGATCAGCAGGGTTTAGCCAACGTATGAGATCTGCTGCTCACTTTGCCCCTGCTTATACTTTCTATCATAGAAAGTATAAGCAGGGGCAAAGTGAAATGTGTACTCTTATCAACTCACCCATTTAAAGGCCTTCGCTCGCCTCCGGCGCGTGTGCTGTACGAGGCAGCTTCTGGCTGCTTAAAATTTTAGTATAGGAATAAAGTGGCGGGACACCACCAGATAGCACAACCATTTTAATTGTAGCTTATACTTTGATTTCCTGAATTACAGCTCCTCCACCAGCTTTCGCAGCTTATCCGCATCCGTCACGGCATTGCCCAGAATGGTGTTGTTAAAGAAAACCCATACTTGCTTGCCGTCTTCCAGCCAGTCCTTCACCATGTAGGCATAGCGCTCTAGTTTATCGTCCGAGTAAGCCGAGGAGTACATCTTTTCGTCGCCGTGCAGGCGCAGGTAGGCCGTGTTGGTGGTCGTCACCTCCGTCCCCGGAAAACGCTTGCCGGCGCTGGCGATGACGGTGGTAATGTCATACTCCCGGAGCAGGTCCAGGGCCTCCTCCGTAAACCAGGAAACATGCCGCGCCTCCAGGGCAAAAACATGCTCCGGATAAAGCTCGCGCAACGTATGGAAAAAGTCTGTTGCCACAAGCCTGTCAAAGCGGAAACTGGCTGCAATCTGTACCAGCACCGGCCCCAGCCGCTCCCCCATCAGCAGGTAGCGCGACATAAATTTCTGCAGCGGCTCCTCTATGTCCCTAAACTTTCTTTTATGGGTGATTTCCTGGTGCAGCTTGGGTGCGAACTTAAAATTAGTCGGTGTCTGCGAAAGCCACTTTTCGATGGTCTTGGCCATGGTGAAATGGTAAAAGCTGCTGTTGATTTCGGTGGCGTTAAAGCGGGTGGCATAGTGGCTGAGGTAGTCTGCCGATTTGAGCTCCGGAGGGTACAGCACCTCCTGCCAGCGGTAGCTCCAGCCGGATGTGCCGATTTGCAGTTTGGTAAAATTGGTCATGCGTGTGGTTTAAGTATGGAAAGTATACTTTGTTACCGGTGGGTGGTTGCGGTTATACTTTGGTAAAGGGAAAATATCCACCGAAAACGCTTGGGGTCAGTAGCATTAAATTAGTTTATACTTATATTTAGTAAATGAACGGGCACTTCCATGAAACAGCTTCTACCCCTGCTCCTCCTACTTTCCGCCATACTTACGGTCTCGGCCCAGCAAACCCAGAAGCCGGTACTGCATGGTAAAAACTGGATGGCCATTACCGGGAAACCGCTGGCAGCCACCGCCGGCGCCATCACCTTTCAGAAAGGCGGCAATGCCGTGGATGCTGCCTGCACCATGCTGGCCGCCACCTGCACCATGTGGGACGTGCTAAGCTGGGGAGGCGAAACACAGGCTCTGATCTACAATCCCAAAACGAAAAAAGTCATTGCCATTAATGCCCTGGGAGTTGCGCCAACGGGTGCCACGCCGGAGTTCTTCAAAAGCAAAGGCTACAATTTCCCGCCGGAGCAGGGCCCTTTGGCGGCTACCACACCAGGTACAGCCGGCGGCCTGATGCACATGCTGGCCAACTACGGCACCCTGAGCCTGGAAGAAGTACTGGCACCCGCCATGGAACTGGCTGCCGGCTACCCCATCGAAGCCCAAACTGCCAACAGCATCGAGCGCGGAAAGGATAAAATAAAGCAGTGGCCCTACAGCAAAAAAGTCTTTTTGACGCACCCGGGTCAGGAAAGAGAAGCCCCCATGGCCGGTGAAATCTTTGTCCAGCAAGACCTGCTGCAAACCCTCACCAAACTGGTAGAAGCAGAAAGGGCGGCACTAAAAAAAGGCAAAAGCCGCAAAGAGGCCATTATGGCGGCTTACGACCGCTTTTACACAGGAGATATTGCCAAAGAGTTTGTGCGCGGCAGCAAAGAGCAGGGCGGCCTGATCACGATGAAGGACCTGGCCAACTGGAAGGTTTTGGAGGAAGAGCCGCTGGTAACAAACTATAAAGGCGTTGACGTGTACAAGTTGCAGCAGTGGACGCAGGGACCGACCATGCTGCAGGCGCTCAACATCCTCGAAAACTTCGACCTCCAAAGTATGGGCTACAACAGCTCCAGGTACATCCACACGCTCTACCAAAGTATGAACCTGGCTTTCGCCGACCGCGATTTTTACTACGGCGACCCCTACTTTGCGCCACAGGAACCGATGAAAGGCTTACTGAGCAAGGACTATGCCAAGCAGCGTGCCGCGCTTATTCATCTTGATAAAAACGATGCAAAAATTGGCCCCGGCGACCCCTACCCTTTCGAAGGAAAGAAAAACCCTTACTTAAAGCTCCTGAAAGAAAGAGGTTTTGAGCTTGATACTACCCGCCGCAACTTCGCTCCGACCCACGACATCCGCAACGGCTCCTCTATGGTGGAGTACCAGGACAGGTTGTGGCGCGGCACCACTACGATAGAAGCCGCAGACAAAGAAGGTTGGGTGGTGTCGATTACGCCGAGCGGGGGCTGGCTACCTGCCTGCATTGCCGGCAACACAGGTATTGGCATGAGCCAGCGTATGCAGAGTTTTGTGCTGGATGAGCAGCTGAACCCCTTTAACGTGGTAGCACCGGGCAAAAGGCCGCGCGTGACCTTAACCCCATCCATGGCGCTAAAAGACGGCAAGCCATACTTATCTTTCGCGGTGCAGGGCGGTGACACGCAGGACCAGAACCTGCTGCAGTTCTTCCTCAACGTTGTGGAGTTTGGCATGAACGTACAGCAAGCATCCGAGGCGGCTAACTTCAACACCAACCAACTGTGGCTCTCGTTGGGCGGCACCAAAACCGAAGACCGTCAGCCCAAGCCAGGCCACATCCTACTCCACGACAGCACCCCCGAAACTGTACGAACCGAGCTCAAGAAGATGGGTTATACATTGACGTTCGACGACCGCACCAGCGGCCCGATCAACGCGCTATACTTCGACTGGAAACACAACAGCCTCTGGGGAGGCTCCAGCAACCACGGCGAAGATTATGGGATTGGGTGGTAAGTACGGATTCTGATTTTCGCGACGAAAATATAAAAGGTGTATGAAGTATAAGCTGCCGTCCGGTTAGAGTCGAACCAAACGTACTAAAACGAATCTTTTATAACTAACGCAGTTATGCCTTCAATTTATTGTAACTCCACACTTTAAATTTTGAAAGTCAAAATCATCTTTACGGAGAATTTAACCTTCCATCAAACAAGCTAAAAAAACATGACTTATGAGTACCGACCAATCCATGAAACTTGACATCTATGTCAACTATCCCGGGCATTGCGAAAAAGCATTCCGGTTTTACGAGCAGCATCTTGGCGGAAAAATAACAATGATGACACCTCACCAACAACCGCCTCCCAATTTTCCAAAAGAATGGAAGAAACCAATTCTTCATGCAATAATAGAGATTGGCGGTACTGTGGTCAGGGGTGCCGACATTCCTGATGCCGAACCTATGCGCAGCGCCTATCTAACGCTTAGACTTGACACGCCGGAGAAAGCAGAACTCATTTATAACCTGCTTTCCAGTGATGGCGAAATCTTTATGAAGATGGAAAAGACTTTCTTTGCGAATCGCTTTGCTATGCTCCGTGATAAGTTTGGAACGTCGTGGATGCTTCTTAATGAAAAATAGAATTTGCTTCTTTCATATTGCGTCTAAAAAATTTGAGCATTAAATTAAATGACAATAGCCTGCAGCCAACATGGGTTTTGTGTTGTGGTGGGCGGACGATCAAAGGCTATACATTAGTTTTTCAATTAGGCTTTTAGATATAGGCTGGGCTTACCTCCACAACACAAAGTTCTAAACCGTTCAGTATACTTTCACCATCTCACCAAGCGTACATCAGAAAAAGACCGAACTTTTGAGAACAATAAAATTCGATAAAACACAGTGCGGCGTAGAAGTCCTGCTTCGGGTAGGTTCAGGCAATGAGTTAAAAGAAGCTTACACCGACACAGAGGTTTACAACACCGATTACTTTGAGGTTCTGCTTTTCCGGAAGGCAAATGGGCACGTGCTGTTAAACCAGCGAAAGATCAACCTGAGCGATAATTCTATTGTCTTTATTTCACCCTTCCAGAAGCGGCAATGGCAACTAGACCCGGACCACCTGGACTTCACGTTTCTGATCTTTCAGGAAGATTTTCTCAACGACTTTTTTGCCGATAAGCTGTTCACGTACCGGCTTCTATACTTTTACCAGCTCGATCATCCGCTGCGCATGAACGTTTCTGCAGAGTATATCCAGAAAGCCTGCAGTACACTTACGGAGATCCATACCGAGCTGAAAGAAGCCAATCCGGACAGCGAACACCTCATCCGCTCCCTTCTCTATTATTTACTGCTCAGGCTCAACCGGGATTACGCGCACCAGAATAACCTGCCGCTCGAAAAGCCGGAGAACAACTATGCCTATCAGTTTAAGAAACTGCTGGAGCTACAAATCAAGGAAAAACAGCGGATCAGTGAGTATGCGGACCTTTTGGGGATAAGCAGGATCACGCTCAACAAATCGGTACAGGCCCAATTCAACGTAACGGCTACACACCTACTTAAGCAGAGGCTGCTCTTCGAAATCAAAAATTACCTGATTCATTCGGACCTAACGGTAGCCGATATAGCGCACGAGTTGAATTTCTCGGAGCCCAACCACCTGATGCGCTTTTTCAAGACCCAAACCGGCCAAACCACCTCCGCCTTCCTTGCCGATTATCAAAATGGTAGCAAGGCAAATAGCTTTGGTACCTAAGCACAACAACTGCGCCCTTACCTTTGCATTGAACTTAATAGATTTAAATTCAATACGATATGTCAAAAAGCAATAGTATACAGTTAGTCCGGAATGCTACTCTGGTGGTTCATTATGCCGGCAAGAAGATTTTGGTAGACCCTATGCTGATGCCGAAGGAGTCCATCGACCCATTGGCAGGCAAGGCAAGAAATCCAATGGTTGATCTACCTTCGTCTATTGAAGAAATTACGAAGGACGTAGACCTGGTATTGGTAACCCATACCCATCCCGATCACTTCGATCCGGTGGCCAGTGCAACGCTGAACAAAAGTATAAAGCTAATCAATCAGCCTGCCGATGAGGAATTCTTTCAGAAGGAAGGCTTCACCAATGCAGAAACAGTACAGGAGAGCACCGTTTGGAACGGCATCACCATCTACAGAACAGGTGGCGAGCACGGCAGCGGAGAAATCCTGAAACAAATGGGCACTGTTTCGGGCTTTGTGTTGCAAGCAGAGAACCAGCCTACCATTTATATTGTGGGCGATAGCATCTGGATTGACGAAGTGGAGCAGAGCATCCAAAAGTATAAACCGGATTATATTGTAACGAACTCGGGCGGTGCGGCTTTCCCTGGCTTTGAAGCAACGCCTATTCTGATGGACGAAGAACAGACGGTGTCGCTGATAAAGGAAAGCGGAAATGCCGGGGTAATAGCCGTTCATATGGATGCGTTGGACCATTGCCGCACCACAAGAACCACGCTGCGCCAGAAAGCTGAGGAATCGGGAATCGCAAAAGAGAAGCTAATCATTCCGCAGGATGGTGAAGTAATAGCCCTTTAATCTGCGACTCTACAGTCAGGTAGTACTTTTTCAAAACACATGCACGAAACATCTCAAAACACAGAGATGCTTCGTGCATGTGTTTTGTAAGGAATTACTAAGATGATCTGCTTATCCTGAAACCCTATCCTGCTATACCTCCCTCATTCAATTCCCAGCGTTATCAGATATGTGGGAGTATCAAGTTGCCGTTAACCTACCCCTGGGAGCTACGCTCGCTCCATCAAAACCCGCGTGTTGGTTAGTCCTGAGGAGAACCGTAATTACGCCTTCCTCTTTGTCATCCTGGAAGGATCCTGGAGGAAGGGAGGCTAAGCTGCAACTACAAGTATAAACCCACCCCTAGCCCCTCCGAGGAGGGGAATTCTTTAGCACCGGTCCCATCCACCCCTACCCTCCGAGGAGGACTACCCCTCCCCAGCCCTCCCCTAAGAACAGGGGAGGGAGCTATACTTGCTCCTTTCCCTGTCAGCTCGAGCAGGGCGAGAGATCTATCCGGAATTTCGGACGAAAGACTATGTGACTTAGGACAAAAGAGGCAAAGTAAAAATCACTTCCACTTATACTTGCTCCGTCGCTAAAGCAGTGGCTATCGAATCCGATCCCAGTCTTTCCGTTGAGCGCCTTGTGAGATTCCGGTGCCGCCTTGGCGGCATTGCGACCGAAGGGTAGCAAAGGAAGGGAACACAGCGCGATGCGGGAAGACGAGCCCTCCCGGGCTGGAGGGCACCAAAGCCAGAAATGAAACGAGCTAGATGTAAAGCAGTGGATGAACGGTAGCTATTAAGTATAGCTTGTGTCCAGTTGCAGGAAGCAGCGGCTAGAAGCGTAGAGCCAAAGTATAAAGTATGGCTCAAGTATAAAAGGCACGGGCTGCAAGCCCGCGCCAGCGAAAGGCCAGGGAGGCGGCTAAGGAAGTAAAGCCAAAGTTGAAGTATGGCTCTCCGAGCCAGTCAGGTTGCAAACCCGACACCATCGTAGGACACGAGTTGCAAACTCGCGCCAGCGATAGGATGAAATATAGCAGCGGCAAAGGCACAAGCGGACGCCTGCGCCAGAGAGGCGTTTTACTATGCGTGGCCTTCTTACTTCCCTCCTGCTATACTTTACCCCTACCCTGCAGGTGCCTCCCCTCTAGCAGCTACTTCTCCTATCATTTCTCCGGGTTCTCTACTTTATATCATCTCAAACACCGCTTAGAAGTTATGGGTGCCGAAACACCAGGCTTTGTGCCAGTAGCTTCTCTTGCCTGCATCGTTCTCCCTGCTGATCATGGTTTTACAGAAAAACAGAAATCATTTACACAATTTTCCGGATTGACAACACAATCGATACCCCTTAGTATAAACTTCTGAAACCGGGCAAACTGCAAATAAGATGAACCACGAGCACCAGCACAATAAAAATCACCACCAACAGGCCACGGAGCAGAAAGACCAGGCAACCGAACGCTTGGAAGAAAAAGCGCTGCACGGCCACGAGCAAGCCATGCACGGCGATACACATCCGCCGCATGGTGAGCACGGACACGACCACCACCGCATGATGATCGCGGACTTTAAGAAGCGCTTCTGGGTATCGCTGGTGCTGTCTGTGCCCGTTATCATTCTCAGCCCGATGGTGCAGCACATACTGGGTTTCTCCCTGGATGTTCCTTACAGCCTATACATCGCCTTTGTACTATCTTCTGTCATTTATTTCTACGGCGGCTGGCCTTTTTTAACAGGCTTAGCAGAAGAGGTGAAGAAAGGCGCGCCGGGCATGATGACGCTCATAGGGGTGGCCATCACGGTGGCCTACCTCTACAGCTCCGCCATCGTTTTCGGGCTGGAGGGAATGGACTTTTTCTGGGAGCTGGCCACGCTGATTGTGATCATGTTGCTGGGCCATAGGATCGAGATGCGCTCGGTGCTGGGCGCTTCCAAGGCGTTGGAGCTGCTGGTAAGTATGATGCCTGCTGAGGCCATGCTGATCCGCGACGGGGAAACAGTAAAAGTACCGATCGAGGAGCTGCAGAAAGGCGACCTGATATTAGTAAAGCCAGGCGAGAAAGTGCCCGCCGATGGCGTGGTGGAGGACGGGGAAAGCCACCTGAATGAAAGTATGCTGACTGGCGAGAGCAAGCCGGTGAAGAAAACCAGGGGCGAAAAAGTCATCGGCGGCGCCATAAACGGCAACGGGGCGCTACGGATTCGGGTGGAGTTTACGGGCAAGGAAAGCTACCTCAACAAAGTGATCACCCTGGTGCAGGAAGCGCAGAAAACTAAGTCAGAGACGCAGCGCCTGGCCGACCGGGCTGCCAAATGGCTGACGTACGTGGCCCTAACGGCCGGCTTCGGCACCTTTGCCGTATGGCTTCTACTAGGCCAGAACCTGGCTTTTGCCCTGGAGCGGATGGTGACGGTAATGGTGATCTCCTGCCCGCACGCACTGGGGCTGGCAGTGCCGCTGGTGGTAGCTATCTCCACGGCTGTTTCGGCCAACAACGGCCTGCTTATCCGCAACCGAACTGCCTTCGAAAACTCCCGCAAGATCACCACCGTCATCTTCGACAAGACAGGCACCCTGACCCAGGGCTCCCATGAAATTGCCTCTGTCGTGCTTTTTGACAAGGCCATGGACGAGCAGGAAATGCTGCGCCTGGCCGCTGCTGTGGAGCAGAACTCGGAACACTTTATTGCCCAAAGTATACTTCGCAGGGCAAAGGAAGAAAGTATAACCGTGCCTCCTTCACAGGCATTTAACTACCTGCCGGGCAAAGGGCTCGAAGGTATGGTGGAAGGAAAAGACGTAAAAGTAGTGGGCCCGAACTACATCAGGGAATTCAACATCTCCGTGCCCGCCAGTCAGGCAGAGGAAGGCGTGGAAACAGTGGTGTACGTGCTGGTGGAAAAAAAGCCGGTTGGCTACATTACCATGCGCGACCAGATACGGGAAGAATCGGCTAAAGCCATACAGGTACTGCAACAGCATGGCATCCGGAACCTGCTACTGACCGGAGACAACGAGCGGGTAGCTAAAAGCGTGAGCGACCACCTGCAGATGGATGGCTTCCTGGCCAACGTGCTGCCGCACCAGAAACAGGAGAAGGTAAAAGAGCTGCAGGCAAAAGGCGAGTTCGTGGCCATGACCGGCGACGGCGTGAACGACGCCCCTGCCCTGGCGCAGGCCGATGTGGGCATCGCCGTGGGCTCGGGCACTGACGTGGCCGCCGAAACGGCCGACATCATCCTGGTGAACAGCAACCCGCAGGACATCGCCTCGCTTATCCTTTTCGGCAAAGCCACCTATCGCAAAATGATTCAGAACCTGATCTGGGCCACCGGCTATAACCTGATCGCCCTGCCCCTGGCCGCAGGCGTGCTCTACCACCAGGGCATCATGGTCTCGCCCGCCGTGGGCGCTGCCCTGATGAGCCTGAGCACGGTGATCGTGGCCATTAATGCCCAGTTGCTGCGCAGGGAGATCAAGTAAAACCGGCTATACTTTGAGGAAAGGAAGGCCCTATACGTTGTAGCGCGCGTACATATAAAAATATAACTCCCTACAACTATGAAAAACTTAATAGCACCAGCCATTTTCCTGCTTCTTCTAACAGCAAGCAGTTGTCAGCGGCAGGCAAGCGTGCAGGAGGTAATGGACTCCGAGTCACAGCGCAAAGAAGTATACGCCACCATTATGGATAACCCCGAGATGCGCCAGGAGATGATGCAGGCCATGCGCGCGCATCCGCAGGGCGGCATGATGATGGGAAGAAGCGGGATGGGCCAGGACCGCATGATGGGGGATACGACCATCATGATGAGCGATACCGTTATGATGGGTGGCATGAGCCGGGAAAACATGCGCACGATGATGCAGCAAATGATAGCCGCCTGTGCCGAAGACTCGGCTAACTGCACCCAGATGGCGCAGATGATGACCCAGCACCGCCAGTTGATGCAGGGCATGATGCAGCAGATGCGCCAGAAAGGCATGATGGGTGAGAACTGCTACCAGCAGGCGATGAAGAATATGAGCAATACCACCAAATAAAATACGACCTACCCCAGGCTTGAACACTACCAAAACCTTAGTTCGGGAGGGGCATCTTTAACCCAAAACACTTAGCAAAATGACAGACGTAAGTACAGAGCATCCAGACAGACTACCTGCTGTTGAACTTCTGGAGCAGGGGCGCAGCATATCATTCAACAAAGACTGCCTGGGCGATGTAAGGGTGAGGCGTAGCGTGAACAATGGCCCCTGGGACACCCTGACGGAGCAGGCAAGGTCGCCGTACGTAGACCAGGATTATTTTCCGGCAGGCACTCATTTGCTGTATGAGGTGGAGCTGGAGCAGAACAATGAACGGAAGAAGTATGAGCTGGAGGTGTCGCTTTAGAGAAATGCCCCCAACAGTGCTACCCGCCAGCCTGGGCCTGTCTAACCAGCCTTAAGTAGGCGCCTCTTGCCTTTTCTTGCAGACGGAGAGGATATAAAATACAGTACAAAGCCTGAGACCACCGTCATCAGGCCAAAAATGGAGAATGCCTTCAGCAGGATATTCCCGAAATTATCCCGCCCCTCATAGTCCATGGTGTGCAGCATCCACAGGAAATCGAACACGCGCCATTGGTCGTGGCGAATGGATTGAAAGGTACCTAGTTCCGCCGCTACATAAGCTGTGCATTCGGCAGGCTGGCTGAGCGTGATGGCCCACACCGGAAGCGGTTTATGGCGGTACTCGTGGTGCGATCCCACTTCGGTCAGGTACACCGCTTTTTCAACCTTGAACGGGCCTGCTAGCTGGCTTTTGGCAACGGCAATAGCCTGGGCTTCGGTAAGCGCGGGTAATAGGGAGCCGGTGGCGGCATTTGCTAACTGCACTTTTATGTTGGAGGCTTGGCCTGCAGCGTGCGCTCCTGCCTCATGCGCTGCGTGGTCTGTACTTCCGGAAAAATAACGAAGCTGGTAAACTGGCTCCCCTCCCAGCTCAATTACCTGAATGGAAAGGATGGAATCTACCTGGCTCTCCGCCTTTAGCTTATCCAGCACCACCTGCGGCGAAACCATACTAACAGATGCAGGGATATGTCTCTTTTCTTTCCGCAGGTGATCCCCATGCACTTCGTCAATGTCATTCCAGCTGAAATACAGTCCACCGACTGTCCATAAGAGGAATTGCACCCCAAGTATAAGCCCCAGATAGCGGTGCGATTTGCGGATATAGTACTGTTTGCTCCTTAGCTTCATATAACTAATATAGCGATTTAAGGAAATTACTTTCACTCAGGCAATATAGATTTTATGATAAGGAATCAAGTATGGAGGCTTCCTCCTGATCCATTGCAGAACCCATCCTTCGTTTCTGTTTAAAGTATGAAAACACCCCTCTTATACTTTTGCATCCGCTCTAATTTAAGTTTAGGATGAAAGTATAAGTCTCATCAGGCAAAGTATAAATCCCTGCCTATCCTCTTCTCCGGCAAACACATTCGTGCTTTTTTTGATGTATAGATTTATTTTATGTTGTAGTTTTACCTAAAAATAAAGCCGAAGATCAGCAACACGGCCTCTGCACCTGCTCGGGCGGTGTGGCCTTCGCTTGCTGGAACCTTAACCTAAACCTGCAAATGAACAATACACTATACGAATTCGGAATGGTTGGCCTTGGCGTGATGGGCCGTAACCTGGCGCTTAACATGGCCGACCATGGCGTCGCGGTGATTGGCCTGGATCTGGACCCGGAAAAAGCCGGCGCGCTCGAAACAGAGGCCGGGGCAGGCAAACCGGTCCGTGGTACCACCTCCGCCGAAGAATTCGTGAAGTCGATACGCAGGCCGCGCGCGCTGATGCTGCTGGTGCCGGCGGGCAAGCCTGTGGATATGGTCATCGCCAGCCTGCTGCCCCTGCTGGAGCCGGGCGATATTATCGTGGATGGCGGCAACTCCTACTTCCCGGACACCGACCGTCGCGTCACGGAGCTGGCCGAGAAAGGGATCCACTTCTTCGGGATGGGGATTTCCGGGGGCGAGAAAGGCGCGCGTTTCGGCCCAAGCATGATGCCGGGCGGCAACCGCGAAGCTTACGAGCGGCTGCGCCCTACCTTCGAGGCCGTGGCCGCCAAGGTTAACGGCGAGCCATGCGTCACCTACCTGGGCAACGGCTCAGCGGGCAACTATGTAAAGATGGTGCACAACGGCATCGAGTACGGCATTATGCAGCTGATTGCTGAAACCTACGACCTGCTCAAGCGCGGGCTTAATTTTTCGGATGAGGAGCTGCAAGCTGTTTTTGAGCAGTGGAACCAGACAGAGCTGCAATCTTTCCTGATCGAGATCACGGGCGAGATCCTCAAGAAAGAGGACGAAGTTACAGGCAAGCGCCTGGTGAGCGTGATCTCCGACAGGGCCCGCTCCAAAGGCACGGGCAAGTGGACCTCCCAGAATGCCATGGACCTGCAGGCGCCCGTTCCGTCCATTGATATGGCCGTGCTGATGCGCGACATGTCGAAGTATAAAGAGGAGCGCGTGGAGGCGGCCAAACTTTTACCAAACCATACGTTGGGGGCAAGTACAGTTGCTCAGCGAGACGAGCTTGTGAACCACCTGCGTAACGCTTTTTACTTTGCCATGGTGTCTACCTACGCGCAGGGCATGGCCCAGCTGCGCCTGGCGTCCGAGGCCTACAATTATGGCCTGCAACTGCAGGAGGTGGCCAAGATCTGGCGCGGTGGCTGTATTATCCGTGCCGTGTGCCTGGAGGATTTCCGGCAGGCGTACGATAAAAACCCTGAGCTGCCGAACCTCCTGCTGGACCCCAAAATCGGCAAAGACCTGCTGGACCGCCAGCAGGACATCAGAAGCATCCTGAAGCTGGCCATCGACAAAGGCATGCCCATGCCTGCCTTTATGGCCTCGCTCAGCTACTTCGACGCCTACCGCAGCGAAACTCTGCCGACGAACCTGATACAGGCACAGCGCGATTACTTTGGTGCGCACACCTACGAGCGCATCGATCAGGAGGGCCTTTTCCATACCCAGTGGAGCTAACGTGCCTGCTTCGGGGTAGTCTTTTTAAAGCGGAAATACAAGATCTGAAGAATCCATACTTTACCTTTGCATAGCCACGGGCGGCTGAGACAGCTTTTTGCCGCCTTCAATACCTATTACATAACACCTAATGAAAGAAACCCATAAAACGGGCCCTACCATAGCCGTGATATTCGGCGGTACAGGAGACCTGGCGAAGCGGAAGCTCATACCTGCCTTTTACAACCTGTTTCTGGATGGATGGCTACCCGAGCAATTCGCCGTCATCGGCCTGGGTCGCTCGGAGTCCGACGACAAGGATTACCAGCATCACCTGCGCGAAGGGCTTGGCGAGTTCTCGCGAAGCGGCAAGCCGGCTGACGTGCAGTGGGAATCATTCCAGAACTCGATCTATTACCTGTCATCCGACATCAACGACCCGCAGGCTTACAGGCAACTGGCCGATAAGATCGAGGGCATCGAGGCCCTGTGGGGCACGCGCGCCAACAGGCTGTTCTACCTGTCGGTGTCGCCACGTTTTATTGAGCCCATCACCATCAACCTGGGACTAGTTGGCATCGCCAGCAACCCGGAGCACGACCGCATTGTGGTGGAAAAGCCGTTCGGCCACGACCTGGAGTCCGCCAAAGAGCTGAACCAACTGCTGACCCGCACTTTCCAGGAATCACAGATCTACCGCATCGACCATTACCTGGGCAAGGAAACCGTGCAGAACATCCTGGCCTTCCGTTTTGCCAATGCGCTCTTTGAGCCGCTTTGGAACAGGAACTACATCGAGTACGTGCAGATAACGGTGGCCGAGGAAGTGGGCGTGGAAGACCGCGGCGGCTATTACGAATGCGCCGGCGCCCTGCGCGACATGATCCAGAACCACCTGCTGCAGTTGCTGTGCATGGTGGCCATGGAACCGCCCATTTCGTTTGAGGCAGAGGAAATCCGTAACCGGAAAGTGGATGTGCTGCAGGCCATTCGCCGCCTGTCGCGCGAGGAGGTGGGCAAATATGCCGTGCGCGGGCAGTATGGTCCGGGTTGGATGAAAGGCCGCCAGGTGCCTGGCTACCGGCAGGAGGCCGGCGTAGACCCGAACTCTACAGTAGAGACTTACGCGGCCATTAAGTTTTACCTCGACAACTGGCGCTGGCAGGGTGTTCCGTTTTACCTGCGCACCGGCAAGCGCATGCAGGAGAAGACGACCTCTATTACGGTGCAGTTCCGCTCGGTGCCGCACCTTACCTTCCCGTCGGCCATGTCCGAAAACATCCTGCCAAA
Source organism: Pontibacter kalidii (assembly GCF_026278245.1). Classification (NCBI taxonomy): domain Bacteria; kingdom Pseudomonadati; phylum Bacteroidota; class Cytophagia; order Cytophagales; family Hymenobacteraceae; genus Pontibacter; species Pontibacter kalidii. The sequence continues at coordinate 2,041,349 of NZ_CP111079.1, forward strand.
CCGCCTGATCATCAACATACAGCCGCAGATGGATATCCGCCTGCGGTTCATTGCCAAGAAGCCGGGACTGGACATGGCGCTTACACCAGCCGAGATGGTGTTCGACTTTAACGCCTACTCGCACCAGTCGCAGTCGCCGGAGGCGTATGAGACACTGCTGCTGGATGCCATGCAGGGCGATGCAACCCTGTTCATGCGCTCCGACCAGGTGGAAGTGGCTTGGGATGTGATCACGCCCATACTGGAAACCTGGGAGTCGCGCCCATCGCTGGAGTTCCCGAACTACCCGGCCGGCATGTGGGGCCCCGAAAACGCAGAGGCGCTGATCGCCCGCAAGGGCCATACTTGGACCGTAGCCGTAACGAAGTAGAACCTAAACAAGGATAGCATCATGGTAACCATTTTCAAAGATACCTCCTACCTGAGCCAACGAGCCGCCGAGTTGTTTGTAGACGCAGCGCAGGAAGCAGTGCAGAAAAACGGGCGCTTTACCGTGGCCTTAACCGGCGGCTCCTCCCCCAAGGAGCTGTACCAGTTGCTGGCAAAGGCCCCTTACAAGGATCAGATGCCGTGGGAGCAAACCTACATTTTCTGGGGCGATGAGCGCTGGGTGCCTTTAACGGATGATCGCAGCAACGCCAAAATGGCCAAAGAGCTGCTGCTCGACAAAGTACCGGTACCGCAGGAACAGATCTACCCGATGTGGGAGGACATGGAGCCGCAAGCGTACGCGCAGAAGTATGAGCAGATCCTGAAAGATCATTTCAAAGGCCAGGTGCCTGCTTTTGATCTTATACTCTTAGGTATGGGAGATGATGGCCACACTGCCTCCTTATTCCCGCACACGGAGGTGCTGCAGGAGCAGTCGCGTTGGGTGCAGGCTTACTACCTGGAGCCACAATCGATGCACCGCATCACACTTACGGCGCCCCTCCTCAACCAGGCAAAAAGAATTCTGTTCATGACCTTCGGGGAGAACAAAGCCAAGGCGCTGTACGAGGTGCTGGAGGGCGAAAGAAACCCGGAGGAATATCCCTCGCAGCTCATCAGGCCGCAACAGGGAGAAATCTACTGGTTTGTGGATGATAAAGCCGCCTCGCGGCTGGAGAAGTATAAATAAGCATGATCGGCAGCCTCTTCGTTTTACGGAGAGGCTGTTTTTTTATACTTTGGGATGAACATCCATCCGACAGCAATACAAAGTATAAAACGGGAAGTCCCTCCTGCCCTGCCTCTACCCAGAAAACAGGAGCGGGAGCTTTCAGTAGTATCGGGTCCAACCACCCCTGCCCCTCCTTAGCTTTTTCGAGGGCCCCTACCCCCAGGAGGGGGGGCTGAAATTGCTTTAGCGAAAGTATAGGTTTCATAGTCACTGGTATCGCGCGGACAGGTCACGACCTGTCCCTACAGATGTAAACCCACCCCTTAGCCCCTCCGAGGAGGGGAATTATCCGCAGACGATTACATCCCCTTGCCCCCTTCAAAGGGAGACTACCCCGCCCCAACCCTCCCCTAAGAACAGGGGAGGGAGCTCTGTTCAAGTTCCGTCAGCAGCGGCTATCGAAATGATACCCAGTCTTTGGGTTGAGCGCCTATGCGAGTTTTTCCGGTGGCGAGCGTGAGCGAGTCATTGCGACGCAGGAGCAAAGGAAAAGCTCCCAGCGCGATGCCCTTATCGAGGGCCCCTACCCCCAGGACGAGCCCTCTCGGGCTTGAGAGCACCAAAGCCAGAAATGAAACGAGCAGGCTGTAAAGCTGAGGATCAGCGGGAGCTAGTAAGGATAGCTTGGTTAAGGTTGAAGGAAGCAGCGGCTAGGAAAGTATAAAGTATAGCCAGTGTATGAATCAGCAAGTATAAACTGGCAAGTATAAAAGTAATAGCCTAACTGAAGTGAAAGTGTGGCGTTTCAAGCCAGTCGGGTTGCAAACCAGACGCCATCGTAGGATACAAGTCTGAAGACCTGCACCATGAACAAGGCAAAGGCACAAGCGGACGCTTGCGCCAGGGAAAGTATAAACCGGCAAGTATAAAGGTATAGCCCAAGTATAAGGTATGGCTTTTCAACCCTACAGAAGGTTGAAAACAAAGCATATATAGCTCCGATCAACCCAAAAACAGGAAGCACGTTTAAGCACTTGAACCTAAAGACCTATCCCTATGAGCTTTATCTTTACCCACACGCTGCACCTTGCTCTTTCTATACTTTGTGCCTTCTCTCCGCCCACAGCCACTCAGTCCGATGGAATATTACGAACCGGGCAGAAAGCACAGCAGCAGGAGGCGCTGAAGGGGGCCTGGCAGCTGACCTCCGGCGCAGGCCAGTTTGCTACCCTGCCAAAAGGCGCCACGGCCGTGGCCATGCTGGAGGACGGTTACTTCACCGTGGCCTACTTCAGCGAAGCAGACAGGAAGTTTATCGGCACCTTTGGCGGCACCTATACATTAAAGGACGGAAAGCTGACGCAGCAGCTCGAGTATAATACCTTGGATTCGGCCGTGGTGGGCACCTCCAACACACTTGATTATACTTTGCAGAACGGGCAGCTGCAGCTAAGCGGCGATAACCTGAAGCAGACCTGGGCCAGGACAGACAAAAACACAGCCTCGCCACTGGAAGGCGCCTGGCGCATCACCGGCCGCGCCGGACAGGATGGCAAAGTGAACCCGATCCATACCACCGGCCCGCGAAAAACACTCAAGATCCTTTCCGGCGACCGCTTCCAGTGGATTGCCTTTAACACCGAGACTAAGGAGTTCTCCGGCACCGGCGGCGGCACGTATACCGCCGAAAACGGAACGTACACCGAGCACATCGAGTTCTTCTCCCGCGACTCCAGCCGCGTGGGGGCCAGCCTCAGTTTCGACTTTGAAGTACGGGACGGCAAGTGGCACCACAGCGGCACCAGCAGCACCGGCAAGCCCATCAACGAAGTATGGGAGCGCCTGTAGCGCTACCCAAAAAGACACCCGGATTCATACTTATTTGGCGTGCAGGCGCAGTGGCCGAAAAAATAAATAAGTGATTTTAATCCGCTTAAAAATGGCTTTGTAAAATATTTATCGTACATTGTAAGAAATAATGAACAAATACACCGCCATTTATGTAGTAGGTGTATAATAATCAACATAATATGAATCAAGGAACAGTAAAATTCTTTAATGACTCGAAAGGGTTTGGGTTTATTAAGGAAGCAAATTCAGATCAGGAGTACTTCGTACACGTATCAGGTTTGGTACACGAGATCAAAGAAAATGACGAGGTAACTTTTGACCTGCAAGAAGGTAGAAAAGGACTAAACGCGGTTAACGTTAAGCGTGCTTAGTTTTAACATACAAGTTATCCTAAAAGAGCCTTACGTTAAGTAGGGCTTTTTTATTTACCTGCGGATGCAGGCACCGCCTGCTGCTTTCCGATCGTTATACCTTTAAACCACTTCCATGAATAGAAAATATATAGTAGACCCCACCACTCGCGAATACATATGCGTAGCACTAAAGAAGGGACAGGATTGGATACCTAACAACCAGGAAGCGCTGCAGGAATTTATGAGCTCGCGCTCAGAAGAGTTAAGTACCGAAGAAGAACTGGTGTCCGGCGAGTTTAACGATAACACTTTCTTTGAGAAGTGGATCCGCAACGGCACCAACTACATGTTCCAATATTAAGGATTTTAAACCCTATGGGGCATCCGGCAAGTATAATAAAGAACATCAAAGATCATTAACAATATATGGGTAGATCACAGGAAACCTTTAGTAAAAAAGAAAAAGAGAAGAAACGCCTCAAGAAGAGGCAGGATAAGGAGCAGAAGAAAGAGGACCGGAAGGCTTCGTCCAGCAAGGGCCAGGACCTGGAGGACATGCTGGCTTATGTGGATGATGAGGGCAATATTACCTCTACCCCGCCAGACCCAACCAAGAAGCGGAAAGAGGTAAAGCAGGAAGACATCCAGATCGGGGTGCCGAAGCAGGAAGACCTGGAGCCGACTGACCTGACCAGAACAGGAACGGTGACCTTCTTCAACACCTCGAAAGGCTATGGCTTTATAAAGGACAGCGACACGCAGGAAAGCATTTTCGTGCACCAGAACGACCTGAGCGGCCCTGTAAAGGAGAACGACAAGGTAACGTTTGAGGTGGAGAGAGGCCTGAAAGGCCTGAACGCCGTGAATGTGAAGATCGCCTAACACAACCTCTTAAATCAGTACCTTTCGGTTCTATAGCCGAAAGGCAGGAGTAGCTTTATCGGTGCCCCAACGGGCACCTTTTTTTTGCCCTACCCGCCCGGTTCTGCCCGCCCTATTTATTCTTTGTGCCGCCTCCGCACCACCTTCCTGCATCTCAATTTCAACATATATCTCATGATCAGCGTATTACCAACACCGCCGGCTGCCTGCTGATTTGCGGGCGCTGCGCCAAACCTAAACTATGGAAAAAACGATCTATCGAGATGGCTGAAATCAATATTGAGAAAAAGAAGAAATCTATGTGGCCCTGGTTAATTCTGCTGCTGGTAATTATAGCACTGATCGTCTGGGCACTGTATGAACTGACGAACGAACCCGATGAAGTGGAGTTCCAGGAGGCCCCTGCCACAGGCATGGTAATCCCTGCCGAAACGCAGCTTGCCTCTCATGCCATTACAGTAGTATAAAAATGAAACTAAGAAAGCAAAGCTATGAAAAACGAGGATTTTAGAAACGAGCGCCTGGTGCCGCTAAGCGCCATGAAAGACTATAAAGTGGCCAAGGATAACCCGGATGTACTGGGCTGGAGAGTGGTTGGGGCCGACGGCGAGAGCCTGGGCATGGTTAGGGACCTGATCTTTGACCCGGCTGCCATGAAGGTGCGCTACCTGGCCGTGTTGGCTGATCGCAGGTTCTTTAACACCGGCGACGACCAGCGGCTGCTGGTGCCTATCGGTGTGGCCGCGCTGGATAAGAAAGGAAAGAAGGTGTTTGTGTCGGCCATAGACTCCAACACCGTAAGCAACTACCCTGTTTACCAGGGCGGGCCGATTTCCGAGGACTATGAGTATGCCGTTCGCGATACCCTGCAGCGAAACCAGCGCGCCACCATGCCGGGCACCACAGCAGAGCACCGGGAAGAGTTCGACGAGGCGCTGCACGAGCAGAAAACACGTTCCGGCAATATTCCCAGCGATTTCTATAACGACGCCTCCTTCGACGAGGACCGGTTTTATACATCGGACCAGGAGGTATACCGCGAGAAAATCTACTCCACCCGGGATTATGATGAAACGCTAACAGATCCGTCAGACACAGACCTTCGCCACGAGGAAAGGGGGCCGAAATCCGTGGAAGAGTCTATCTCTACCATTGAAAGGCTGGAGCACCTGCGCGAGAAAGGCTCCATTACGCAAGAGGAATTTATACTTCTGAAGAGGCGCGCCCTGGACCTGTAAGCGCTGCGTTACTTCAAGTTGTAAAGCCACATCGTTCACAGCGATGTGGCTTTGCTTTTTGCGGCTTCCTGTACTTCCTCCGGCGGCTCTTAAGCTGCAAGCGGCGCAGATGGGCAGAAAGAAGGAAGTATGGTCTTCGAGCAGGCTTGAGTGGCAATGATCACAGACTACGAAATTCTACCGAACTATCTTTGTACGATAAAATGGAGCGACACCATGCCTCCGGAACAGAACACAACTAGATTCGCAAAGTATAACCGAAAATAACCGATCCAGACCATAAAAGTAAAGCAACTTAATGACAAGGGGTTAGCTCATCTCTCTTACGCCATCCTAAGCGAGCAGACCAGGGAAGTGAAGCTGGTAGACCCGGCCCGTAATCCGGAGCCCTACTATGATTTCGCCTCGGAAAATGATGCCCGCATCGTGGGTGTGATCGAGACGCACCCGCACGCGGATTTCTTGAGCTCGCACCTGGAGATACACAAGAAAAATAAGCGCCACCATTTATACCCATACCCTGGTGGGCGCGTATTATCCGCGTGCCCCCTTCATTGAAGGGGGGCGTTCAACATCCAGAACGGGGCCAAATTTGATGGCTGGGTAGCAACGTGGGCCCCGGTGAAAAGTTTTATCTGGTGGCAGACAGTGGGCAGGCGCTCTCCGAGTTAATCGGCAAAGCAGCCAAGATCGGCTAGGAGCTACTTATAAAAAGGGCTTTTGTCGTGGAGGGCGTCACGGAAGAACAGTCTCCGCTCATATCCCTGGAGGATTTTAAGCGCAGCCCTGAAAAGTATACCGTCGTGGATATACGCAACGAGTCAGAGGTGAAGGGTTGTAAGTTTTTTGACAAGGCGGTCAACATCCCGTACCGGAGTTTCGGGAGCGCGTGGAAGAGGTTCCTGCAGACAAGACCGTGGTGATGCATTGCGCCGGGGGCTACCGCTCCGCAGCCGGTTTCAGCATCCTGCAGGCGTCCCTGCCCCAAACGCAAGTGTTTGACCTGAGCGAAGCTGTCAACGAATTTAAGAACAAGCCAAAATAAGCAAAAGCTGCATAAGTATGCAGTGCGGGCGCTACCGGTGTCCGCACTGTTTTTTTATCCGTACCTTAGTCCAAACAAGCGCTTATATGTTGCTTAAATGGAAAAACTGAACAGAGACACCGGGGTTTAGGAGATAGAGGAGTAGAGGGTTAGAGCGTTTGTTTCAACTGCTCCTTTTATGTGAGAAGTATAGATTATTTTATACTTTCGGCCTCTGAAAAAGTATAAATTTCTCCTAACCCTACTACGTGTTAAGAAAAATAATGCCACCGATTTCCAGAAGACAAAAAGGTTTACTTATCGGGAATATTGCTATCCTCCTTAATCCTCTAACTCTCTTACTCCTAAACTCGCAACTCTCTCTGTGATAATAGTCACTGATGCGGGCGGACAGGTACTGTACCTTTACATCATTAAGTAACAAGAAAAACAACAATGGAAATTTTTGGATACGTGGCTGCACTCTTCATCGGGTTCTCGCTGGGCCTTATTGGTGGCGGCGGTTCTATTCTGACGGTTCCGGTACTGGTATACCTGCTTGGCCTAAGCCCGGTTATCGCAACAGCCTACTCCCTCTTCATCGTGGGCCTGACCAGTTTGGTAGGCAGCTATAAGTTTTACAAAAACGGGCTGGTGAGCCTGAAAACAGCGACCGTGTTTGGCCTGCCCTCTATCGTGGCAGTTTACCTGACGCGGCGCTACATCGTGGCGGCCATCCCTGAAAACATCTTCTCTATCGGCAACTTAATGGTCACCAAAGACCTGTTGCTGATGCTACTCTTTGCCGGCCTCATGGTCTTTGCCTCCATCAGCATGATCAGGAAGAAAAGATCGCCCGCGCTACCAGTGGACGAGAACATAGACACCGCCCCCGGGGTAAGCAGCCCTAACGGCAAGCACCCGGAGCCCCGCTTCAACTATGGCGGCATTTTAGCCGAAGGCCTGGTGGTAGGCACGCTCACGGGCCTGGTGGGAGCAGGCGGCGGCTTTTTGATCATCCCGGCGCTGGTACTCTTCAGCAAGCTGGACATGAAAATGGCGGTAGGCACATCCTTGCTCATCATCGCAGCAAAATCACTCTTCGGTTTTGTGGGCGATATCTTTAACTATGAGATCGACTGGCTCTTCCTGGTAACCTTTTCCGCCATCTCTATCGCCGGCATCTTCGTTGGCACATTCCTCTCTACCAGGATCCATGCGGATAAGCTGAAGACTTCCTTTGGTTGGTTTGTGTTGGCCATGGGCATTTACATCATCGGCAAGGAGCTTTTCTTTTAGCCACCGGGTTCTGTACCGCCATAGAAGTATAAAAAACCTGAACGGAAGTATAACGTCAGGTAAGCGGAGGTGAGTTACCGCGGCATCCAGAAGCATTTGAGGAACTGGCCGCATTAACCCGGTGCACGGGCTAGTTGCTCAGGAACTGAATTCTGCTTTCTGCGTGGCTGCCGGAGTTGTCTGTGGTCCGCGCTTGTGTGGTAAGGCGCATGTTCGTAATTTGTTTGCCAACCATACGTTTATACCTGCCAGGTTTATTTTATGAAAAGCCACCTGCTCCTGTTTCTGAGTGCTGTGCTCCTGCTCTTCACGCTGCCGAAGAGCGGTAATCTTTATGGCATCAGTGGGGTGGAGCAGAGCCAGCAGGTGAAAAAAAACTGCGCGGCGGGGGCACTGAAGCGGCCTTGTACCCGTAAGTGCCTGAAACACCAGACGCACTCCGGTCAGCGCGGGGCGGGCACCGTGCTAACCGACTGCAGCCAACCTTTTTACGCCCTTGCTCCCGCACCGCAGCAACAGCCCTCGTTTGTGGCTGAACCCGCGCAGCAAGAGGCGCGACTGCCAAGCGGCAAGCCCCACTCCCCTTTCCTTCAAATAGAACCTGACCCACCGCGCCTCTTATAGGAAATACACCCGCAGCTTATACTTTTGTATGGGGTGCGGCTAAAGTATGTCCCTACTACCGGACCAATTCTTGCGCACCTGGCCCCTGGTTAACGGAATTTACCTGCATGCTAAGGTTCGGGTGTGGCACAGTTATCGCATTATTTCAACTTCAAGAATCAACATGGCTAAAAATAAATTTTCTATCAAGAACATACCTGGCTGGGCGGTGATGCTCGGCATATTCGGCATTTTATACCTCACCGGCCTGCACACAGAGGCTATCGGGCAGGTACAGCGCCTGCTGCTGGCCACCGGCATCCGCAATGCCGATGTGCCGGAGACGCTGCAGAACCCCGACGCAACAGCAGTGGAGGAAGCATCTGCTGCAGCCGGTTCATCCATGGCCGGTGCCGGCTTTAAAATGCTAGACCTCAACGGCAAAACAACCAACTTCGAGAGCCTGAAAGGCAAGGTTATTTTCCTGAACATCTGGGCTACCTGGTGCCCACCCTGCGTTGCCGAGATGCCGAACATCCAAAGCCTCTATGAAAAGATCGGCTCCGACAAAATCGCCTTCGTAATGCTCTCCGTGGACGAGGGAGGTATGGAAAAAGTAAAGAAGTACATAGATAAGAAAGGCTATACTTTCCCGGTGTACATGCCGGGCAGCCAGTTCCCCAGAGAGTTCTATTCCAACGCCATTCCCACAACCTTCATCATTTCGCCGGAGGGTAAAATAGTGGCCAAACAGGAAGGCATGGCCGACTATGATACCAAGGAAGTGCGCGAGTTCCTGCAAGGGCTGGCTAAATAAACAAGGCATACAGGCTGCCCTGAACAGTGCCGGGGCAGCCTGTATACTTAGCTTTGCGCTTCGGCAATCACACCTTCTGCCAGTATGCTGCCACGTGCTTTTGCTGTGGGCGTGGTACCTGTAGCCCAGGAGCCGCGAAAATCAGCAGAAGGCTGAACAGGAGGAATTAACCTATAGGCAGGGGCTTGATAACCTATAAATTCCTATATTTACAACAGTCAACAACTAAACAACAGCATGTATACAGGATTACAGCATTTACACTCGTTCATGACCTATCTGGTACTGTTAGGTCTGCTCATCAGCTTTGGCGCTGCTGTGGCAGGCTTGTCGGGCAACAAAATCTATACCGACAAAGACAGAAAGCTTGGCTTGCTGGGTCTTATTCCGACGCACCTGCAGTGGGTGATCGGGGTGATCTTATACTTTGTATCGCCACTAGGCATGGCAAACTTCTCCGGCGAAGCAATGGGAGACTCTGTTTCCAGGCTTTATATTCTGGAGCACCCGCTTACCATGATCATTGCGGTTATCCTGATCACGGTGGGTTACTCGCGCGCCAAGCGCCAGATCGGCACCGACAACAAAGGCTTTAAGAGCATTGCCATCTTCTACGGCATCGGTCTGTTCCTGATACTGCTCCGTATTCCATGGAACGCCTGGCCAGGAAACTAAGCCCGCCCAAGTATAAAAGTATAACAGCCGCTCTGCCTACTGGTGGAGCGGCTGTTTTTTTACCCTCCCCTAAGAACAGGGGAGGGAGTTTGTACTTACAAGTATAAACCCACCCCTGGCCCCTCCGAGGAGGGGAATTATACTTACTCCTTTCCCTGTCCTCTCGAGCAGGGCGAGAAATCTAGCGGGAATTCTAAAGAGATCTCTCCCAAAGGTCGAGATGACAGCAAGGGCGGGAGCTATCGAACTGAACCCAGTCCTTGGGTTGAGCGCCTTGTAGATTTACGGTTTCGCTTCAGCGAAATTGCGGAGACCGTAAGGTCAAGCAAAGGAAATGTACACCGCGCGATGCCAAAGGACGAGCCCTCTCGAGCTGGAGAGCACCAATGTCAGAAATGAAACAATACAGGTTGTAAAGCCGTGGAGGAACGGAAGCTAGCAAGGATAGCTTGGCTCAGGTTGCGGCAAGTAGAGGCTCATAGAAGGCACAAGCGGACGCTTGCGCCAGGGAAGCAAGTATAGCCCAAGTATAAATCAACAAATTAATATCAAAACAAAGTGGTTTATACTTTTACGAGCAGCTATAAGCTATGACAAACCCTGTTCAGCCGCCCTACGTCTGTTTACTAAAAAAGGTTTTCGGAATACAATAATAGATTTGTATATAGGTTTTAGTAGATAACTGCGTCGTGCTGCCACATCAACCCGGGCGATCTTTAGCATGGGGAGGCGGCACTTCTTTAACCATGAGTAGCGTACCATGATCATAACGTTTATACTTACCCTGTTCGGAGTTTTTGGAACACTCACCATACTGGCGTACCTGCGGCAGGTAGAGGATAAGATGCCCGAACTGATGAAACAAATGGAGGAGCCTGAGGACCAGGCGTACCACCTCCCACAGCACAACAAGACCCGCAGAAAAATGCGCCACAGCCTCATAAAAATGAAGCGCTACTACTGCCGCAAAAGAAGTACCTCCCTGCTGCGCCGCAGGTATACCAAATAAGGCGCTGCGGTTAGAATGGTTTCAAGACTTTATACTTTCTTGCTAGGTTTTAAAACCGGAGCGTAGTTACCACGGGTAAATGGTCGGAGGCGTAGTGCTCGGGGAGAACCTGCTGCGACACCACCATAAAGCCGGATGCCTTGGTGAAGGCGATAAAATCAATGGCGCGGGTGGGCACGTCTACCTTCTGCAGCGCCACCAGGTCCGGGTTCTGCTACTGGATAACACGAGCAATAGCATCCAGGTCAATCACGCCTGCTCGGCTGGGTGGGTTAACGTGGTGGATGTTGTAACTCATGACCCGCAGTTCCGCTACCTGTTCTTGTCTAGCAGCCTTTTTACCGGCGCAACTCGACACGGCCACGCTGGCGGCAAGTATAAAAGTAAAAAGTATAGCGAGTGGCTTCATGGTAATAGTATAGCTGGTGTTCCTCCCCGTAAGCTAGAAAATATATCAGGCTTTTGCCATGTACTTACCCCATCCCCTTTCCAATCATAGCGGAAATTCTATGCTTTTATATTTATAGTGCTTTATTTTGGAGTATATTGATTATGATGTGATGGATAAGTACAAGTAAATTTCCAATAATTATACTGATGCCGTCAGAGCAGCTATAGGTGTCAGGCCTGTGCTTCCCCGCCGTTGTTGGTGTTATCATCAACAACGGCGGCAAACACTAACACCTCCGGGAACACCCACACCGACAACGGCGGGATTCCTTACTCACCCGATCGGCAGGCAAAAGAAAATCACACCAAACAAGAAGCAAACCTGCACTCTCCGGTATTCTACATATCCCAGATTACGTAAACTAAGATTATTACTTTTACGAGGTTATCTGGGAGATAATATGGGAAGCAAAGCGCAATGGCATCGGATTGGGAGAATGATGCCATAGGCCAGACGATTATGGGTTGGATTAGGATAAAATAGATACCGGTAGCGGGCTACAATTTCCATTTTCACTACTGTGCTATCAGCAATATAATTCCTATGGAAGCATGTGGCGGGTTTTAAGGTATTGTATGAATAGCTTTCTAGTATTGTTATATGACTAAATTTTGCCTCTCTTTTAGTGTGTTGCTACTTATAGCACAGTCTTTATACGCGCAGGAGTCAGAAATCAGAAAAAGTATGATGGATAGCACATACTCCGGTAACAATCCCATCATTCAGGGAGCTACGGCAGAAAAACTCTTGAATCTGAGAGAAAGATTAGATTTTAACTTTCTTTTTCGAAGCTCGGCAGAGTTTCCAAGCGGTTCTTCCAACCAGGCGTCCATTAAGTTGAACGAGGCGCGAATCGAGCTGAAGGGAGACATTACGCAGGATTTGAGTTTTCGCATTAGATACAGACTATACAGGAGCTTTGAAGCGAATAGCCTGGATAACGCCCCCAGCGCGGTAGACCATGCTAGTGTAACGTACCGGTTTGGGCAGGAGAAGAAGTGGCATCTGACGGCAGGAAAACAGGCCGCTAATGTGGGCAGTTGGGAGTTTGATACGAACCCCACTTTTGAATACCAGTATTCCGATTATGTAGCCAGGCAGCTGAATCTGTTTCTTTTGGCTATGGAGTTGGGTTACGAGGTTACCGATAATCACTCCATCCAATTGCAATTGCACAACACGTATAATCAGGGCTTCAACACAGTTTTCACTTCGACGGGCTACGCTAAAAACGGGTTGGAGCCGGCAAAAGTACCTTTCGGGTTATACGTTACCTGGCTGGGCAACATGTTTGATGACAGATGGCAGGCTTTTTACAGCTATAATGTGTCGCAGTTTGCCGAGGATAAAACAGACCATGCCGTATCCATTGCCAATAAGGTGGTACTCGACAGGTTTCATGCCTACCTTGATGTACAGAGCACCTACCTCGCCGTAGACTATCCCAATATCGGGTCACCCGCTGTCAACGAACTACTGGCATCCTCCCCGGCATTCACACCCACCTTTCTGGAAGACATCAATTACAGGTCTGCCATACTTCGGGTAGATTATGAGTTTATACCCAAGTGGTTCATAACAGCCAAGGGCTTTTATGAAACGGCCAGCCACCGAAAAGATAACAGTGACATCGGAGACGATTTCAGGGAGCATTACGGCTATTGGGCGGGTCTGGAATATAAGCCTGTTGCCGATCAGGATATGCGACTGTTTACCTATTATTACTACAATACTTCCCGCTACAACAATGCTGTGGAGGGTATAAACGCAGATCAGAAACTACACTTATTCGCCATTGGCGTGCTATATTTTGTAAACATCCTTTAACCGGCTCCAGGTGTTTCGGCATCATAAGGTGACTTTTCCTGCTGTTGTGGGCGGCGTGCCTAGCAGCAGCTCAGGAGGTTTATATGCAGAATGCAGGGGAAGTATGAATAGATAAACGACTCTCGGGGCGCGAATACAAGCGAGCAGTTCCGGTGCACGGTTCGGCCCGTTCGCTCCCTCTTTCAACGCGAGACCCATATGCTGGCAGGCAATCCTCTTCAGTTTAGGTCCGGCTACGCCACCAAAGGGGTAAGGCAGCACTGCGGTCAGACCTGAGCAGAACAAAACCTGTCCTGCAAAGTATACATAAAGGACATCCGGTACGCTCGCTGCGGGGATTGCTGTTGATCTGTACTTGCCCTCACCCAAAACGTTACCCTGGTTCTATGTTACTTCCGGCTTCCATTCCGCTACTGCTTTTGCTGCTTTTTTTTCCTGCGCAGGAGCAGGATGCTTACAAGCAAGAAAGGGAAAAGATGGTGCGCCAGTCTATAGAAGGCAGGGGCATTACGAACAAAGCTGTGCTAAGAGCCATGCGCACGGTAAAGCGGCATTTGTTTGTGCCCCCGGACCAGATTTCCTACGCCTACGACGACAACCCCTTGCCCATCGGCTCCGGCCAGACCATTTCCCAGCCCTTTATGGTGGCCTACATGACGGAGGTGATCCAGCCAAAGCCGCACATGAAAGTGCTGGAGGTTGGGACTGGGAACGGCTACCAGGCGGCTGTGTTGGCTGAGATCGTGCAGAAGGTTTACACTATCGAGATCATACCTGAACTGGGAGAGTCAGCGGCTAAACGGCTGCAGAAGCTGGGCTATGAGAACGTGGAAGTGAAAGTTGGCAACGGCTACCACGGCTGGGAAGAGCATGCCCCCTTTGATGCCATTGTGGTTACTGCAGCAGCCGAAGCAGTGCCCCCGCCACTGGTAGCGCAACTGAAGGACGGTGGCCGCATGGTAATCCCGGTTGGCCCACAGAAGAGGGCTCAAAACCTGCTGCTCCTCGAGAAAAAGAAAGGCAAAGTTACCACCCAAAAGCTCATGCCCGTGCTGTTTGTGCCTTTTACGGGTGGTGACAAAGAGTAGGCTTATATTTTGGATAAGGGGTTTTCAGTTTTAGTTGATGGTTTAAGAAATCTCTCTCCGAAATATGATGGCATCAGCAGTGCCTGGCCAAGTCCCTACACGTGTAAACCCACCCCTAGCCCCTCCGTGGAGGGGAACTTAACCTCACCCCAACCCTCTCCTAAAAACAGGAGAGGGAGTTTAACGATACCGGGTCTAACCACCCCTGCCCCTCATTGGCTAAGGAGGGGAGCTCTGTTGTTACTTTGGCTATAGTATCAGTTTCATAGCAACTAATAGCATCATCAGAGGATCATCATCCCCTTGCCCCCCTTCCAAGGGGGACTTGGCTGAAGCTGCGTCAACGGAGGTTATCGAACCTGATCCCAGTCCTTGGGTGGGGGTAGGGGCCTTCGTATAAAGAGCGCCTTGTAGATTTCGGGCTTCGCTTTAGCGAAATTGCGGAGACCGTAGGTCAAGCAAAGGAAATGTACACCGCGCGATGCCAAAGGACGAGCCCTCTCGGGCCTGAGAGCACCAAAGCCAGAGATGTAACGATAGGTATGTTAACCTGGAGGATCAGCACAGGTTTGGAAGGATAGCTTGTGTCCAGTTGCAGAAAGCATCGGCTAGGACAGTATAGCCAAAGTATAAGCAAAGTATAACCTGGATCTCGGAAATAAAAGGCACGGGCTGCAAGCCCGCGCCAGCGAAAGTATAAACCGGCAAGTATAAAACCTATACCTATACCTTCACCACTACCTTCCCCACCGACTGTCCTCGCTGGAAAACCCTGATCGCTTCATGCATCTGGTCAAACCCATACACATGCCCGATGTGCTGTGGCTTCAGGTGCATTGCCTGGAGTTCGCCGAGCAACTGGTGCATCATGTCCGTTTGCTCGTACAGGTAGATTAAGTTAAAGCCCATCAGCGACTTGTTTTCCGTGGGCAGGCGCAGCGGGTCTATCTTGGGGCGGCGCAAGAATTTCCAGATCAGGCGGGGATAGTTGGGCTTTGCCCCGTGGCTGGAGAAGCTGGCGTTTCCGTACACCACCATCCGGCCCATTGGGGCCATCACCTCCCATCCTTGTTTAAGTACCTTGCCCCCAATGCACTCCATGATCAGGCGCAACGGGCGGTCACCGAGAGCCTGTTCCAACTGTACACCAAAATCTTTATCACGAAGTATTACCGCATCGTAAGCCTCTTCCTCCCGCAGAAAATCCACTTTACTGGCCCGGCCAACCGTGCCAATGGTAAAGGCGCCATACTTTTTGCAGATGCGGTTAGCCAATATACCTACCCCTCCTGCCGCACTATGGATCAGTACCGCCATGTCCTGCTGCAGGTTGCCGAGCTGGGTGAGTGCGTAGTAGGCTGTGAGCCCCTGCACCAGGAATCCGGCCCCTTCCTCAAAGCTCCATTCATCGGCGAGCGGAATAACATAGCGGTGGTTGATGTTGATGTGGGACACATAGCCGCCAAACCTGGTGGCACCCATTACCCGGTCGCCCACTTTCCATTCCGTCACCGCCTCGCCCACAGCTATTACCTTGCCCGAGAATTCCAGTCCCGGAATAAAAGGCCCTTCAGGCGTAGCGCTGTAGAGGCCTTGCATGGCAAAGATATCGGCAAAGTTCAACCCAATGGCTTTCACCTGCACGCATACCTCACCAGCTTTGGGAGGCGACAGATTTTCCGTTTGTAGCCGGAGATCACGTATGGAACCGGCTTTCGGCATGCGGTATACCTGGCGTTCGAACATAGGCCTGACTTTAGTGGTTGTGTTTAAATGATGCTCCTTAAGCGCAATATACTACCCGCTGATTTCATTTTTAGAAAGTATGAACTAGCCACAGCGCAGGATGTGGCGTTCCCGATCCACTAAATCTGTGCAGCCTGAGCGTGCCTTTTAGACAGCCCGTACTGAGACAGGCGCGTATGTAACTTAATCTTTCGCTAAATTAGACTCTTTGCCGGTAAAAACATCATCTTTCAGATAATGCACCTACACCACCAGATAACGTACCAGGCTGCTCTGTCAGTTGCCCCAAGTATAGAAGAACACTTTTCGCGGCTGCTTGCGTCGGCACAGGAAACCGGTGCTGAGGCGCTGGCCCCTGCCCCACCCCCGCACATCATCGAAGCTTTTCTAGATACCGCCTTTTGGGCGAGCCTGCGACGGGAAGAGGGGAAATCCCCCAAAATATCCATTGCTTTCCTGCCACCCGACCGTGCCGGGCAACCGCTCCTGTTTGCCGATCAACTCCCTTTTACACCGGAAGCCCTGAATAAGATTTCACCTGGAGTACAACGGCCGGGCATACACCTGGGGGTGTGGGCAGAGCAGGGCGAGCTGCGTGTCTGGGGAACCACCCGCCTGGTACCTTCCTACTGTTTCATCGTGGATGTTCCGGAGCCGGGCCTGCTGGTGGTAAAGCACCGCCGCGCTGACGGGTTCGGGAAGTTTGCTAACGTGGTGGTGCTGAAGGGAGACCAGGTGAAGGTAGTGGACGAGAGCACGGCCAGTCTCCCCGACTGCCCGGAACTCCTCACCAGCCTGCTTGGCTTAGGCGCCCCAAGCGCTACTGGTGCGCCGTTAAATGTTCTTATCCAGATGGCGGTCTCCATGCGTGCCCACGGGCGCGGCGGCATTCTGCTGGTAGTGCCCGCCGGTACTACAGCCTGGCGCGAGTCCATTGTGCACCCCACTACCTACTCCCTACAACCGGCCTTCTGCGGACTGGCAAATCTGATGAAGCAGCAGGAAGAAGAGAAAAAGCGCAGCCGGTGGCGCGAGTCGCTTCGACTGGAAGTGGATCACATAGCCGGGCTGACGGCCATCGATGGCGCTACCCTGCTCTCCGACAATTATGAGCTCCTGGCCTTTGGTGTAAAGATTGGCCGTAAGATAGGAAGCGAACCTGTTAGGAGCCTGTTGCTTACAGAATCGGTAGTGGGCAGTAAACCTGCGGTGATACATCCTTCGCAGCATGGCGGCACCCGGCATCTGGCCGCTGCCCAATTCGTGCACGACCAGCACGATGGCATGGCCCTGGTGGCCTCACAGGATGGTAGCTTCACTATCTTCGCCTGGTCGCCGTGTGAGGGCATGGTGCAGGCCCACCGCATCGACACACTGCTGCTCTGAACAAAGTTTACCCATCTTCCCGGCTCATACTTTCAGGGCAGCCTAGGCACTCAGCGGGATGCTGATTACGAAGCTGTTCCCATCGGGTGTGATGCCATCTAAACGCACCGCCCCCCTTCCAGAGGCGCTAAAGGCCCTGTTCATATCCGACAGGCTGTTCACGCGCATGCCGTTCACGCTGGTGATGATGGTGCCACGCGGGATTCCAGCCATATCGAAGAAGCCGCCTTGCTGCACCTCCGTTACGTACACCCCTGACCGGAGCCCGAACCGCTGTTTTACCTGGTCCGGTACCGGTGCAAAGGTAGCGCCCAGCTTAGCCTGCAGCCCCTTTGCCGCGCCCTCGTCCCCGCTTTCTGCCAACATCGCCTCCTCGCCCTGCAGTACCACGTCAGCGTTACGTGCTTTTCCGTTCCGCAGGTAGGTCAGTTCCAGCTTGTCGCCGGGGTATTGACGGGCGATCCGCTCCGAAAGCTCGGTCGAGGAGGCCACATTCACGCCATTTATACGTTGGATGATGTCGCCTTCCTCCAGACCGGCGGCAGCGGCGGCACTTCCAGGCTGAACCCCCATAATGTACACGCCCTTCACGGAGGCCGGGTCTATGCCGCGTTCCTTCAGGATCTGGTCTTCCACGGTAGGGGCCGGAAAGCTCACGCCCAAGTATCCCCGCTTCACCTCTCCGAATTTCTGCAGGTCGTTTACCACCTTCTGCATCAGGTTAACCGGTATGGCAAAACCATAGCCGGCGTAGCTGCCCGTCTGCGATGCAATGGCGGTGTTGATGCCTATCAGCTGCCCGTCGGTATTGATCAGGGCCCCGCCACTGTTGCCCGGGTTAATGGCGGCATCTGTCTGGATAAAGGATTCAATGGCCGTGTTGCCAGCAGCCTGGCCTGGCTCTGCGTAGTTCCCCTGGCTCGGCCGGTTCAGTATGCCGATGCTCCTGCCCTTGGCGCTGATGATACCGGCCGTCACCGTTGAGCTAAGCGAAAGCGGGTACCCTACGGCCAGCACCCACTCCCCCACCTGCACACTGTCAGAATTGCCGAGGGTTACAAACGGAAGCTCCTTTGCGTCCACCTTCAGCAAGGCCAGGTCGGTACTGGGGTCTACCCCGATCAGCTTCGCCTGGAAACTGCGCTTGTCCGGCAGCACCACCTCGATGCCTGATGCGTTCTCTACCACATGGTTGTTCGTGGCGATGTAGCCGTCCTGCGTGATGAGCACACCGGAGCCGGAGCCGCTGGCCGGAGCAGGAGACTGGGGCAGGCCGAAGAGATCAAGGTACGAGCGGTTTGCCCCAGCGCCATCGTAGGTAGTTTTAACGTGCACGATCGCGGGCGTAACCGCAGAGGCAGCTAGAACAAAATCTGCGGTGCCAGCCGATGAGATGGCTCGGGCACCTCTGCTGCTCAGGGTTAGGGGCTGCTCCTGAGTCGTACCTTGCCCGCCCGCATCTTGCTTATCATAGAGCCATATACCAGCCACTACCAAAACAGCAGTAACAAGGGCGGTAAGTATAACAAGACCAATGCTTTTCATAGCTTTTATTCAAGTTTAGGTTTTTAACCTGCGAAGCATAAACGCAGCGCGCAGGCTCCTTACAACAGTCTCCGGGAAGGTTAACGCGTATGGGCGTATCCCTACAACGCAGGGCTCTTTTGGAATGTTTGGGATTACTGTTGCAGCCACAGCACTGGCATTACCGGAGTGGTAGAAGCTGGTGGAGGGGCACCATTCTGACCACCACTCCTTGCGTTTTCCTGCCTGCCGATGATGTTCGCTACACAAAAATCCGGCACATAAACCACTCTACCGCTGCATTTTAGCGTACAAAGGCAATCTACCCAGGGAGCATGTTGCTCTAGTACCGCAAACTGACATGTGTATGGAAGACTATAAAGGCACAGAGGCAAGGCCACAGCGCGTGGAGGCCACACACACGCGTACGAATCCTGAGCCCACGCCAAACGCAAAGCCGCCAGCCGAGCCAAGGCCTGCTCTGAGCGTGACCGATGCCGTTGCTGTGATTGTGGGAATTGTGGTAGGTGCGGGCATTTTCAGGACGCCCTCCATGGTAGCGGCCAATACCGACGGCGGCGGCATGTTCCTGATGGCCTGGGGGCTGGGGGGCGTGGTGTCGCTGATCGGGGCGCTTTGCTATGCCGAGCTGACCACCACCTTCCCGAATGCCGGCGGCGACTACCATTTCCTGACCCGTGCCTTTGGCAGGAAACCTGCCTTTCTGTTTGCCTGGGCCCGTATGAGCGTCATACAGACCGGCTCCATTGCGCTGCTGGCCTTTATTATCGGCGATTATGTCGCGCAGATCTATAGCATGGGAGAGTTATCCTCGGTATTCTACGCGGCTTTGGTGGTCATCTTGCTCACGGGCATCAACCTGATCGGCATCAGCGTGGGAGCTGGAACGCAGAAGCTGCTGACGGCGCTGGAGATACTTGGTATCCTAATCGTGATCGTGGCCGGCCTGTTCTTCGCCCCTGCCGAGGCTGCCGTTTCCGCACCTGCCGCCGCCGCATCAGGCAACTCGCTGGGGCTGGCGATGGTGTTTGTGCTTCTCACCTTTGGCGGCTGGAATGAGGCAGCCTACATCTCCGCCGAACTGCGCTCGGGGCGCAGCGGCATGGCCCGCGTCATGATCATGAGCATCCTCCTCATCACCGGCATTTATGTATTGGTTAACCTATCCTACTTGAACATACTGGGTATGAATGGTATATCGCAGTCAGATGCCGTAGCAGGAGACCTGATGCGCCTCACCTTTGGGGAAGGGGGCCTGGTGCTAATCGGGGTTATCGTGGCCCTTTCGGCCCTTACCTCCGCTAACGCCACTATTTTTACGGGCGCCCGCACCAACTACGCTCTTGGCCGCGACTTCCCGGTTTTCAGCTTCCTGGGCAGATGGAATCCCCGGACCTCCACGCCGGTAAACGCTTTCCTGGTGCAGGGGGGCATTGCGCTGGCGCTGATCGGGCTGGGCTACATCACCCGCAACGGCTTTGAGACGATCGTGGAGTATACGGCGCCGGTTTTCTGGTTCTTCCTGCTGCTGGTAGGCATTTCCCTGTTCGTGCTGCGGCGCAAAGAGCCCCACCTGCACCGTCCGTTCCGCGTGCCACTTTACCCCCTCACGCCGCTTATCTTTTGCTGCACCAGCGCCTACCTTCTTTACTCCAGCTTAGTGTATACTGGCCTGGGTGCCCTGGTGGGTGTGGCGGTCCTGCTGATCGGCGTGCTGCTGTTACTGGCCCTGCCTACCCTCCATAGGCTCCAGGGCAGAAGTAAGGCTGTAAAGGGCGACGGCAAAACCCTATAAAGTGACACCCAACTGTAATTCAATCCTATCCGTAGAAGTATGACTTATGCCTTGCACCCACCACTGCTACACCCGGTTACCCCACCCGCTACCGGAACAACCGCTGCCACAGCACTTTATAACGAGTATTACCTTCTACTTTACTAATACTTTAACTATACTTTAACTCGAAATCTATGAAAATGCTTAAAAACTCCCTGCTCACGTTGTTGCTCCTTCTTTGTGCCACGGCATTTGTGCAGGCGCAGGAAGCGGTTATGAAACGTACCCCGGATGTACCTTACGTACCAACCCGGCAGCCTGTGGTGGATGCCATGCTGGAATTGGCAAAAGTTACGGAAGACGATGTGATTTATGACCTGGGATGCGGCGACGGCCGGATTGTGATTACGGCAGCTAAGAAGTATGGCGCCACCGGCACGGGCATCGACATAAACCCGGATCGCATAGCGGAGGCCAATGAGAACGCCCGCGAGGCGGGTGTTACCGACAAGGTGCGGTTTATAGAGGGCGACCTGTTTGAGGAGGACTTCAGCCAGGCTTCGGTGGTGACGTTATACTTGCTGCCTGCCGTGAACCAGAAGCTCCGCCCAAAGTTGCTCAGCCAACTCAAGCCAGGAACGCGCATTGTATCGCACGCTTTTGACATGGGGGACTGGGAACCGGAGCAAACCATTGAAGTGGATGGATCCAAGATTTATTTCTGGACTGTTCCCGAAAAGGAATAAACTGTCGTTATACTTTCCCGTGTCACACGGGTTTTCTTTTTCCGAAAACAAAAGCGGTAATTAGTTGTCCTAAACAGATGTAGCCCTTGTGACAGTTTTCCAAAGGCTACCTTATTACCTATACCGTTAAAATTGAAAAAAGAAAGATATGAGCAGCAACAACAAAAAGTTGTCTGAAATACCTTTGTCCGTACTGGACCTGGTGCCGATACTGACCGGAAAGACAGCCGCGGATTCGTTTAAGACCAGCCTGGACCTGGCCCGCCACGTGGAGGACTGGGGCTATAAGCGCTACTGGCTGGCAGAGCACCACAACATGCCCGGCATTGCCAGCTCAGCCACCGTTTTGCTGATAGGCCACATTGCGGGCGGCACCAAGAGCATACGCGTGGGCTCCGGTGGCATTATGCTGCCAAACCATGCGCCGCTGGTGGTGGCCGAGCAGTTCGGCACGCTGGAGTCGCTTTACCCCGGCCGCATAGACCTGGGTCTGGGCCGTGCGCCGGGTACGGACGGGCTGACGGCCATGGCCCTGCGGCGCGACCTGCGCGGCGATGTGGACGACTTCCCGAAAAACGTACAGGAACTGCAGTACTATCTTGGTCCGGCAGATCCGTCTGCCAAGGTGCGGGCCATACCTGGCCAGGGGCTGGAGGTACCGATCTGGCTGCTGGGCTCCAGCACCTACAGCGCCCAATTGGCTGCCATGCTGGGCCTGCCCTTTGCCTTTGCCAGCCACTTTGCACCGGCTGCCCTGCAGGCTGCCCTCAAAATCTACCGCGAAACGTTTCAACCCTCGGAACACCTGAAGGAACCATACGCCATAGCCTGTGTGAACGGCGTGGCTGCCAACACCGACGCAGAAGCTGAGAAACTGGCTACCACCCTTTACCAGGCGTTCCTGAACGTGATAAGAAGCACAGGTAACCCACAGCAACCGCCAGTGGAAAGTATGGAAGACCTGTGGAGCCCGGCCGAGAAGTATGCCGTACAACAGATGCTGCGCTATACATTCATCGGCTCACCGGCCACCGTGAAAGAAGAACTGAATGCTTTCCTGGAAGAGACGCAGGTGGATGAGCTGATGTTTGCCTCGCATATTTACGACCACCAGGCCAGGCTGCGGTCCTATGAGCTTCTAGCCGAGCTTGCAAAATAGTAACACTCCCCCTGCCCCGGCGGTTGCCCTGCAAGCAGATGGCCGGGGCAGGGGACTAATTACTGCGGTGCTCGTATAAGAGCTTTTATACTGATTTATACTTCGACGCTGCTATGGAAACCAAAGTAATCGAAAACCTGCAACTCAGCAGTCCGGTCCTCAGGTCCGGAGATACCATCCCTGAAAAATATACCTGCGACGGGGAGAACATCAACCCGGCCCTGGCGATCGGGGACATCCCGAAAGGCGCGCAGAGCCTTGTATTGATCATAAATGACCCCGACGCACCCCGCGGTAATTGGACCCACTGGCTGGTATATGACATGCCGCTTATTCATACGATTGAGGAGAACAGCGTACCGGGAACAGTAGGCCTGAACGACTTTGGCAACACCGCCTACGATGGCCCCTGCCCCCCTATCGGTACGCACCGCTATTTTTTCAGGCTTTATGCGCTCGATACCCGCCTGGGCCTGCCGGCAGGCAGCACCAAGGAAGCGGTTTTCCTGAAGATGGAGAATCACATCATCGGCACGGGCGAGTTGATGGGCTTTTATAGCCATTGATTCCGAAAGTATAGAATTTCTAAAGTATAGCCCCTCCACCGGGTTTGACAGTGCCCTGAAAAGCGCTATCTTCCCCCTATGAAACAACGTTTTACCCTCCTGCTGTTATGGCTGGCCCTGAGCTTGCCCTGCTATACTTTTGCCCAGGCATCCGCTTCGCGCGTCATCATTGGAGCTGAGCGCCTGCTTACGACCGACTACCTGCCCCTGGTGAAGGGCAAGCGCATTGGCCTGGTAACCAACCACACCGGGCTTCTGCCCGATGGTCGTCACCTGGTAGATGTGCTGCACGAAAGCAAGGATGTAACGCTGACGACCCTTTTCGGCCCCGAGCACGGCATTCGCGGTGACCAGGATACCCACGTAGCCAGCGGCACCGACACTAAAACGGGGCTGCCGGTGATCTCGCTCTACGGCAAAACCAGAAAACCCACTGCTGAAATGCTGCAAAACGTGGATGTGCTGATCTTCGACATACAGGACATCGGCGCGCGTTTTTATACGTATATCGCCACCATGAACCACGTACTGGAAGCCGCTGCCGAGCAAAGTATCCCGTACCTGGTGCTGGACCGACCGAATGCTATTGGCGGCACGTATGTAGATGGCCCTATAGGGGGTGAGCCACAGGAGCCGGTGAGCGGGGTTGGCCAGTTACCCGTTACGCATGGCATGACGGTGGGCGAGCTGGCCCGGATGTTTAACGGCGAACGCGCCAAGCGCAACCTGCCCCAGGCAAAACTGACGGTGATTCCCATGCAGCGCTACAACCGCCAGCAGTGGTACGACGATACCCGGCTGCCCTGGATCAAGCCATCGCCCAACATGCTTACCCTTACCACCGCCGCCGTTTACCCGGCCACCTGCCTGCTGGAGGGCACCAACATCTCCGAAGCGCGGGGCACCCTGCACCCCTTTGAGCGCATTGCCGCACCCTGGATAGACGGCCAGATACTATCGGACCAGTTGAATAGCTACAAACTGAAAGGTGTAACCTTCCGCCCCGTTTCCTTTGTACCGGATAGTATGGTGGATGGCATCAAAATATACCCACCAAAGTTTATGGGTGAGCAGTGCTCGGGGGCAGAGATGGTGATAACAGATCGTAAAGCTTTCGAATCGGCCAGGGCAGGCGTTTACATCCTGCACGCGCTGAAGACCTTGTACCCGGAACAACTGGAGTGGCGTGAAGGCCGCATGGACAGGCTTTGGGGCACTCCGAAGGTAAGGGAGCAGTTACAGGCAGGGCTTTCGCCGCAGGAAATCGTAGAACAGTGGGATAAGGAGCAGGCGCATTTCCGGAAAGTGCGGAAGAGGTACCTGCTCTATAAATAACGCGTAAGTATAAAAAAGAAGCCATCTTATGAAAAAGCACCTCCTCCTCTCGCTCTTCAGCGCCCTCTGCCTCAGCACGCAGGCGCAGGACAATAACTGGGCCTGGGGCGGCTCCCTGCACCCTGCACAGGCTACCTTCGACGTAAAGCACTACACACTGCGGCTGGAGGTGGCCCCCGAAGCGCGCACCATCGGCGGCTCCGTGGATGCTGTGGTGGAGATGGTGGCTCCGGCCGATAAGATCAGGCTGAACCTGATTGATGCCTATACGGTGCGGGGCGTGAAGGTGGATGGGAAGAAAGCAGCGTATACACGAAGCACAGACGCCCTGGAGGTACAGCTGAAGCAGACATACCAACCGGGCCGGCGCGTTACGGTTACGGTAGTGTATGCCGGTACGCCACCGGAGGCTGTAAACCCTCCCTGGCAGGGCGGATTTACCTTCACCAAAGACGGAAACGGCAAGCACTGGATCGGTCTTTCCTCACAGAACGAGGGTGCCAAGATCTTTATGCCCTGCAAAGACCATCCCTCCGACGAGCCGGACGAGGGCGTGGAGCAGTTCATCTCGGTACCGGCCCCTTACCAGGTAGCTGCCAACGGTATACTTGTGTCGGAGAAGAAAAAGGGAAACCAGATCACCTATCACTGGAAAACTGACTATAGCATTAACAACTACGGCATCAATTTTACGGTGGGAGATTTTGCCGTGACGCGCCGCGATTATACTACCGTGGAGGGAAACACGGTACCGATGGTCATGTACCTGCTGCGCGAGAACGAAAAGAAGGCGCCGGAACTGATGGAGATTCTGGAGATCAGCCTGAAG
Organism: Pontibacter kalidii; assembly: GCF_026278245.1. NCBI lineage: Bacteria > Pseudomonadati > Bacteroidota > Cytophagia > Cytophagales > Hymenobacteraceae > Pontibacter > Pontibacter kalidii. The sequence goes on from NZ_CP111079.1 coordinate 2,066,657, forward strand.
ACGCAGGAGAAATACTTCGGGGAGTACCCGTTCCGGAAAGAGAAAGTAGGCATTGTGGAAACGCCATACTTAGGGATGGAGCATCAGACCATTAACGCCTATGGCAATAAGTTCCGGTTCACTAAAGTTGGGGACGCACCCTACGACCACCTGCTGCACCACGAGCTGGGCCACGAGTGGTGGGGCAACAAGGTAAGCGTGAAAGATTGGGCTGATTTCTGGGTACAGGAAGGCTTAACCACCTACGGCGACTGGCTTTTTGTGGAGGAGCACGCTGGCCACGAGGCTTATTTGAGGCATGTAAAGCTGGTTGCCCGAAACATCCAGCATAAAAACCCGATCATCATGCGGGAGGAAAATGTGGATTCTGATGAAGCTTACCATGGTGAAATCTATTCCAAAGGGGCTTACGTCATGCACTCGCTCCGCTACCTGCTCGGCGACGAAGCCTTTTTCCGGGCCCTCAAGAAGTTTATCCTCGACCCTGCTTATACTTATGGGAACCAGGTAACGACAGCCGACCTGCAGGAGCACTTTACCCGGGAGACCGGGCAGGACATCAAGCCTTTCTTCGACCTGTACCTGCGCACCACGGAGGTGCCGGAGGTAGTGGTAGAGCAAACCGCTGCAAGCACCTACTCCATCCGCATTCCCAATATCACCTTTACTTTGCCCATGGAAGTCAGAACTGACGCCGGTACCCAGCGAATAGAGCTGTCGAGCAAGCCGGTGGAGGTAACGTCCCGAACTGCTCCGGTAATTGATGAAAACGGCTGGTACCTGAAGAATGTAAGTACAGGAGAAAGTACGTTGTAGTGTGGTTGGCACTGGGGGCAAACCACCCTTCATTACCCCTCCCCAGCCCTCTCCTTTTCTCGAGGGCCCCTACCCCAAAAACAGGAGCGGGAGCTGCCGTTATGTGATCCAACCACCCCTACCCCTCCTTAGCTAAGGAGGGGAGCCCGTAACTACTTTGGCTAAAGTATAAGTTTTATAGCTGCTGGTATTGCGCGGACAGGTCGCGACCTGTCCCTACACAAGTATGAACCCACCCCTGGCCCCTCCGAGGAGGGGAATCAGCAGTTGATTAACATCCCCCTGCCCCCTTCAAAGGGGGCAGGGGGATGTTGCATTAGCAGCGGCTATCGAAATGTTACCCAGTCCTTGGGTTGAGCGCCTTGTAGATTTACGGTTTCGCTTTAGCGAAATTGCGCAGACCGCAGGTCAAGCAAAGGAAATGTACACCGCGCGATGCCAAAGGACGAGCCCTCTCGGGCTGGAGAGCACCACAGTCAGAGATGAAACAATGCAGGTTGTAAAGCCGTGGATGAACGGGAGCTAGCAAGTTTAGCTTAGCTCAAGATGCAGTAAGCAGCAGCAAAGGCACAAGCGGACGCTTGCGCCAGCAAGCAATTACGGCTGCCGCTTTTCTCCACCTAAAACAAACCTCTAACCCTACCCCTCCTGCTCCCGTTTCTGATGAGCTGAAAGTATAAATCATCAAACGAAACTACTTTGGAAAGTATAAAAACAACACACACAGCCAAACAGATAGACAGCCTGGTGAGGGAGCAGCTGGTGGAGCTGCTGGAAGGCGGATTTGCCCCTAACGTGATCCTCCTGCGCGAGTTCGACTATAAAAAAGCGGGCATCATGCTCGACGGACTGCACTTCTCCGGCTGGATCCTGCTGGGCCATATCCGGGCACGGCAGCAGACACTGCTACAGTTTATGAAGCACCCGGAGCTGGACACGGATGTGTGGCCCGATGCCCATTGGCCGGAAAACCACCAACCGGAAAGCGAGCAGGAATGGTACAAGGCCATAGACGCCTATGCACAAGAATTAGATGAAATGATCTCGCTTGTAAAAGACCCGGCTACAGACCTGTTTGCCGTGCATCCAAACGGCAAAACCCTCTCCTGGGCCGCCATGACTACGCTGCACCACACCGGCTACCACATCGGGCAGCTAAAAACAATTGGCCGCCAGCTGGGCGTGTGGTAGCTATACTTGGTACAGCGGCTGTTGCGAGGCAATGATCTCCTCCTTCAACGCCTCAAAGTTCTGGTGCGGCGGCTCGGTAGTATAGCGCATGGGTTGGCCTTTTGATGTAGGATAACCCAGGAAACGTATCAGCGGCCCTGCGATCATATCGGCCTGTGCTGCCTGCCTATCCGTCAGCTGGTCCATCCAATAGCCCGACTGCCCCTTTTTCAGGTGCTTCGGGTTTTTGCTTTTGAGGGTGGCAAAGCTCATGGCCTCCTGCAGCTCCGCCCGTTCCGCCTCGCTCAGCTCCAAGCCCAAATACTCGAGCAGCCTACCCAGCTCCCGCTGAAAATCGAGCAGAAAGCCTTCGTAAAAGGCAATGTGGATGTTATGCTCCCGGCTCAGCCGCAGGTGGTCATACACGTGCCACACCCACTCCACCAGCAACTCCTCAAAATGCTTCTCCAGGTAGCGCCTCGCATCTGTTTCTTCTTGCGAATAATACTTGAGCATGTACTCCGAAGTATAATATTTAGCGGCGGAGATGGCGCGATCGCGGGGGTCGCGGAGGATGTATACTTTCTTGTCGAAGAGGCGGAACAACTCACTGCTGCGCTTGCATACCGGCGAGTGTGTCCAGACATGGTCGGTCTGGGCCACGTAGCCTTCTATACTTTCCACCGGCATCCGGAAAATGCTGCTGATGCGGTAGCTGTACTGCAGATCGGTCACGTCCAGCACGTCTATACTTGCCTGGCTCGGGTAGTTCAGGTCCCAGGTTTTGGCGAGCTCGTAGATGGGGTGCCGCTGGATAAAGCTGTTCACTGGCTGGCCGCTGCGGTGCATGAGCTGCTGTAGGATCTGGTAGAGCCAGAAATTGCCGCATTTGGGTGCCCCGCCCTGCAGTATTTTCATAGGTATAAAGGTTTAAAAGTGTAGGATCAGGCTGCTATACGACTTTAACTAATTTATTGCCGTACAAGGTGGGCAGAAGTATAACGAATCATACGTTACGCAACCACAGTCTCTCAGAAACTATGAAAAACATCTATCCCTTTAAATCCAAAGTAGGCTATGAACAGCGCAGGTACCAAATGCAGCAGGAGCCGCGCCTGGTATGGCTCACCGGCCTCTCCGGCTCCGGCAAAAGCACCCTGGCACTGCGGCTGGAGCACCACCTGTTTCACCAGGGCTACAAGGTTTTTTTACTGGATGGCGATAATATCCGCAACGGCCTGTGCCGGGACCTGAGCTTTACCCAGCAGGACCGGAAGGAGAACATGCGGCGCGTGGCGGAGGTGGCAAACCTGATGCTGGAAGCTGGGATGGTGGTGATTTGTGCGTTTATCTCGCCTTACGAAGAGGAACGGGAGTTGGCCAGGCATATCGTGGGACCGGAGCGGTTTACGGAAGTATACATTAACTGCAGCCTGCGGGTATGTGAGCAGCGTGACACCAAAGGACTGTACGCCAAAGCGCGGCAGGGACTTATAAAAGAATTCACTGGCATCAGCGCTCCTTACGAAGTTCCGCAAAACCCGCACCTTATACTTAATACCGATCAGGAAAAGATAGACGACTCACTGCAGAAACTCGTTACTTTGGTGGAGCCGCAGCTAAGGCTTCAGCAACGCATGAAAGCCGCCATGTAAGTATAAAACTTAAGCTGTGGCTGACCCACCACTCTGAGGAGGCAGGGGTGAGTTTATACTTGTACAGTATTAGTAAATCGCTACCTGGGTTATAACGTATACTTCATCAACCTGATAAAACCTGAGCACCGTGAACATCACTTTAAGTATAACCGACTTGCTGCAGATAGCCCGTACGGCAGCACTGGAGGCAGGTAGTGCTATCATGCAGATTTATACTTCCGGTGTTTTTGATGTAAGTATCAAAGCCGACGACTCCCCGCTGACCAAAGCTGACCGCGCCGCACATGAGATCATCAGCAACGCCTTAGCTGCCACAGGCCTGCCCATACTTTCGGAAGAGGGAAAGCAGTTACCCTTTGAGCAGCGGCAGCAGTGGGAATGGTACTGGCTCGTAGACCCGCTGGATGGCACCAAGGAGTTTGTGAAGCGCAACGGGGAATTTACTGTGAATATCGCCCTGATGCACCACAACAAACCCATTGCGGGTGTTATTTATGCACCTGTGCTGGATACCCTATACTTTGGCTCGGCAGTAACAGGCGTATTTAAAGAGGCCGGGGAAAAGAGAACACAGCTGATGCCGCTGCCGGAGAAGCGTACTTTGCAGGAATTGCAGCAGCTGCCAAAACTTACCCTTATCGCCTCCCGCACCCACTTAAGCCCCGAAACAGCGGATTTCATACGCCACTTCCCCACGGCCGACATCATTAGCATGGGCAGTTCACTAAAGTTCATGCTGCTAGCCGAGGGCAAGGCCGACCTTTACCCCCGCTTCGCCCCCACTATGGAGTGGGACACCGCTGCCGCTCACGCTATCCTTAACGCGCTGAATAAAGGTGTTTACCGGCAGGAGCTACAGCAGGAGCTGGAGTACAACAAGCCCGACCTGCTTAACCCGGATTTCATCGCCTTTTAGCCCCGCCAGGTACAGGCACTGTGTACTTTCCATACTTCTGCGTAACTTATACTTTATTTGAAAGCTGAGGCACGTATGGCTGGCAAAAGTATAAGCACAAAAACGGCAGCCAAAGTATAAACACCAACTATGACAAAGGATACACCCTTCACTAAACTTCTTGCAGCTCTCGTGGCGACGGCTGTGTTCACCTCCTGCCAAAGCACCAGCCAGCAGGAACAACAGGAGAACGAGGCCCGCAACCTGACTTACGACCTGCTGCTGGAGAAAGCCACCGTGGTGGACGGCACCGGCTCCGAACCTTACACAGCCAACATACTCATCGGTGCCGATACCATTGCCGTGATCGACAAAGACACCTCCGCCACTTACAAGGCCTTGAAAACCATACCGGCAGCGGGCATGGTGGTAACGCCCGGATTCATTGATGCCCACGCCCACGGCGATCCGCTGAAAGAGCCGGAATTCAGGAATTTCCTGGCGATGGGCGTCACTACCATCTGCCTGGGGCAGGATGGTTTCAGCCACAACAACAAAGACATGGGCGCCTGGATGGACTCAGTGGACGCCGCGCGGCCGGGTGTGAACATTGCCATGTTTGCCGGACACAACTCCCTGCGGGTACTCTCGGGAGCGATGTATGAGAAACAGCCTGCTGAAGAGTACATGAAAGCCATGGAGAATCTGTTGGCCGAGGCCATGGAGGCCGGCTGCTACGGCCTTACCACCGGCCTGGAGTATAATCCCGGCTACTACGCCACCAGCAACGAACTGAACCGGTTAGCCAAAGTGGTGGGGGCTAAAAACGGGTTAGTCATGAGCCACATGCGCAACGAGGACGACGCACTGGTAGAGGCCTCCATTAAGGAGCTGCTGGCGCAGGGAGCCTATTGCCCGGTGCATGTATCGCATATAAAAGTGGTGTACGGCAAAGGCAGGGAGCGGGCACAACAGGTGCTGCAGGTACTCGACAGCGCGCGCCAAAGCGGCACCAGGGTAACGGCAGACTTCTACCCTTACACGGCTAGTTTCACGGGCATCGCCATACTTTTCCCGGACTGGGCCAAATCGCCGCATGATTATAAAGAGGTACTGAAAACGCGCAAGGAGGAGCTGCAGGATTACCTGAGGAAAAAGATTATGCAGCGCAACGGTCCTGAGGCAACACTGATTGGCACCGGCCGCTACACCGGCAAAAACCTGGCGCAGATAGCCACGGAACTGAACAAGCCTTACGAGGATGTGCTGGTGGAAAACATTGGCCCGTACGGTGCCAGCGGCGCCTACTTTATCATGGATGAAGAACTGCAGGAAACCCTGCTGCAGGCCCCGTACGTGATGATCGGCTCAGACGGAAGCCCCAGCATGCACCACCCAAGGGGCTATGGTTCCTTCGCCAAGGTTATAGAGACCTACGTGGAAGACAAAAAGCTGCTGACACTGCAGGAAGCCGTACGCAAAATGACCAGCCTTCCGGCAGAAACCATCGGCTTGCAGAAGCGCGGCCAGCTAAAGCCCGGCTACAAAGCCGATCTGCTCATCTTCAACCCGTCTGAGGTAAAGGAAAACGCCACCTACGCAAAGCCCGACCAGCTAGCCACCGGTTTCAAGTATGTGCTGATTGGCGGGAAGGTGGTGAAGGAAGATGAAAACTACAGCAGCGAGCGCACAGGCAAGGTGTTGCGAAAGCAGGTGAAATAAGCCCGCCCGAATGATGACTAAGGGCAGCGGCAGGATGCACCGCATCGTTAGCGGTTCGTATTTGTTTTTGGATTTATGCTTGCTTAGCTGATGAACAAACTTTTGCAAGGCCTTATAAAGCAGTTCCTCAACACCTACAGGCAAAGAGTTTACAGGGAGTATGGGCTGAATATTCATATAAATAAAACCCTAATCACACCATCCCCCGTAAAACCTAACAGATTTATAAAATGGTAAATCAAGCCTGCTGTAAAAGGCGGGATTTTATCAGATGTTGAAACAAAATAAAACTAACATGAAAAAGCTATTATTTGCCTTTGCTATAACTTTTGGTTCCTTTGGTCTTTACTCCTGCGGGGGTGATGGAGGTGTAACAAACGAGGAGGCAGATGGTACTGTCATAGATACAGACACTACGGTATCTGAACTTGAGGTTGAAAGAACGGTACGAGACATTGATACTACCGTAGAAACAGAAACCGAAACCATCGATACAGACACCTCTAATAACTAATAATAGAGAAGAAAACGTTAATTAATAACGGCAGGGCAGCTGGAGCTACATGAAGCACCGGCTGCCCTGCCGATTTTATTGCACCTCATGTAGAACCCATCCCTATACCAGCCTACTTTTTTAAGGGATACTTCCTACTTATACTTCCTGATCCGGGCGAGGCCCCAAAAACGGAAGCCGCTTTTCTCCTGCAACAACCAAATATCCATTAAAAGGGCAGTTGCGCACCTGCTGCCTTACGTATATGTACTTCACTACAAATAGAAGGGATCATGGCTAACAGCGGGGAAGAGGTAAAGTTGGTCGTTTTTGACCTGAACGGCACGTTTTATAGCAAGAGTTCGAAAGATGAATTCTACAAGTTCGTAGTGAGCAAGCGGCCGCAACGGCTCCGGTTTGTGTTTGAAATGTATTACTATAAGCTTTTGAATAAGCTCAACCAGATCCGCCAAACGGAGTTTAAGGAGAACTTTTTTAACTACCTGGATGAGCTGCCGCCGGAGCAGGTAGAGCAGCTGGCCAGAGAGTTCTGGCAGAAAGAGTATCCGGAGAACTTCAACAAAGAGCTGAGGCAGCGCTTTGAGCAGATGCGGCAGGAAGGCGTGCAGCTTTTCTGTGCTACCGGTGGCCTGGAGCTGTACGTGAAGCCACTTTTTGATCTTTTCCCGGTGGATGGCTTTGCCGGGACGGAAGTGAAGTATGAAGGCGGCACCTATAAGGTGGTGGGCGAGGCCTGCAAAGAGGAAGAGAAGCTTCGCCGTATCTCCAGCCATTTCCAGAAGAGGAAGTTCAGGATCGTGGAGGCCTACTCCGACAGCAAAGAAGCCATACTAGACGAGGCAGACAAAGCCTTTCTGGTAGCTGATGACGGGAAGGTTTCGCCCTACCAAAAATGAGGCTTTATAACGTACAAGGGGTAGCATGCGCATGCTACCCCTTGTACGTTGTATATACTTATCTTTTTCAGTTACGGCAGGATCACGATCTTGCCTGTAGTATGTGAGGTCTGTATCTGCTTCATTGCTTCCATTGTTTCATCCAGCGTATAGGTCCTGCTTACCGGCACCCGCAGCTTTCCAGCCTCAGCCAGCTCCCGCAGGTGATCCAACTGGCGCGAGTTGGGTTCCACAAACACGTAGGTGAAATCGATATCGGGATTCAGGTCAGTACCGTGGTTAAGGATGGAGACAAGCTTGCCCGAAGGCTTCAGCGCCTGCAGGCTTTGCTGCAGGGTTTCGCCGCTGGCACAGTCAAATATCAGGTCAACGCCGTCTGGTACAAGCTGCTGCACGGCTTCCCCTACATGGTTGCTTTTGTAATCCACCGTGTGATCCGCTCCTAGATCGCGCATGTGGGAGTGATTTTTCTCGCTGGCTACCCCAATTACTTTGGCTCCTTTGGCTTTTGCCAATTGTATCCCCAGGCTGCCCACGCCACCCGAGGCTCCCAGTATCAGCACCGTCTGCCCCTCCTGCAGATGGCCTGCATCAAACAGCGATTGATAGGCCGTGAGGCCCACCAGCGGTATGCCCGCGGCTTCCTCCCACGAGCTATTTTTTGGCTTTAAAGCCAGGTAGCTCTCCGGTAGCACGATGTATTCGGCAAAGGTGCCATGCTGCACCACAGGCCTGCGCGCATAGGCGTATACCTCGTCTCCCACATCAAACCTTCTGGCACTAAAGCCCCTATCCACCACTTCGCCGGCTAGGTCCCAACCAGGTATAACCGGAAACTTTGTGGGGAGGTTTTCTTTAAGGTACCCCTCCCGCACGGCGTAATCCACCGGGTTTACACCAGCCGCCCTTACACGAACCAGCACCTCGCCCTCTCCTATCTCAGGTATTTCTACGGTGTTTATACTTACTTTCTCCGGACCTCCAAACTCGCTGTAAGTCGCTGCTCTCATTTGTTTTGTCATAGCTTTGATTATGTGTTTGCTTTTACGTTGCAGGCAAGCACCAACACCTGTTTGCCTGCTCCCTATAAAAGATACAGGTAAAAGGAGCGTGAAGTTTATAAATAGAAACTTACCCTTCCTGTTGCGCCACAAATTCGCGCAGCTCACGATAAACAGTGGTGAGCTTTTTGGGCGGGAAATGCGCGTTCAGGCCACTGGGGTTTGGCAATACCCATAACCTGGTCTGCCCTATCGTTTGCTCCTGCAGGCCTATGGCGGCAGTGGCCTTGCCGAAGGCAACGCGGTAAGCGCTGAGGCCCAGCAGCGCCAGCACCTGCGGCTGGTATAAAATCACCTTCTCCACCAGCGTAATGCCTCCCTCAATCAACTCAGCCTTGCTCAACTCTGCCGCGTTGGCTGTGGCCCTGCCTACCACATTGGTGATGCCATAACCGAGTTGCAACAATTCGTTCTCCTGGTGTGGCTGGTATTTCTCTGGGGTAAAGCCGGCCGAATGAAGGGTGGGCCAGAAGCGGTTGCCGGGCCGGGCAAAGTGGTGGCCCTTAATAGCTGTATACAAGCCGGGGTTGATGCCGCAGAAAAGTACTTTCAAGTCCGGGGCAATAATGTCAGGAACAGTTTTTCCGGAAGCAGCGGCCAGTTCTTCTTTGGTTGGGCTTTTAGTAGATAGCATACCTGTCTTTTACTACAGGCTACACCCTATGGTTTTATTTTCCACTACTATTTCACTGGTATTCAAAGAGAAGAATCGCTAGTCAGAGAGTATAGGATAGTATGAATTTATACTTATCTTGGATACGTGATATAAAGAAAGCTCCGCACATAGTGCAGATAAGCGTATGTTTACGCTTAGCCGATAGTTAGCATAAATATAAACCAAATAAGGATGTTTAATTTTTTCAAGAAAAAAAAACCAACTCATACCGAAAGTAAGAACCAATTTGAAATACCTTCAAACTGGGAGCATCACTACATATACGGATTTATTGGAGGAAATCCATTCCAGACAATAAGTGATTTGAATGCTGTAGCTGTAATAATAAAGAATACAGTTGGGCATAAAGGATTCATAGCTTTAGACTCCATTCTTCACCCATATAATTTAGTAAACCAAAAAGGAGCAACAGCTTGGGATTTGGCTTGGTTTAGAGTTTACACACAAGATGACGGGAGATTTATCCAGGAGATTGGAGAGAATAAAAATGCGACTGTGGTAAAGGTGGAAACATTAAACTTAAAGGACAATTTCAGGATATGGCCTAATGATGACCTCAACCCAGAAAAGAATAAGCAATACTCAAAGTATGTTCCATTTGTCTTCCCTTATTTAATCTATAAGCACGGAGAAGAGCCTCACTGGTCTAAAATGATTAATGCTGAGTTAGAATTACAAGGACATGCCCAAACTTATATTGAGAACTTTAATTCTATCTTATCAAAATTTGTTGATGGACATGTAATGACCTTAGGGTTTGGAGAATTTGATAGAGAAAATCTAGATGATTTGATTGAAAAGTTCACAAGCTTCTATGAAGAAAATATAAAAAAAAATGCTAACAAGAGCTCATACCCAATGTGGATTTTAATGTTTAGCCAAGTTTAACCCCATTGGTAACATTCCATACGTGTGTTACATACACAGCCATGTAATCCCACACTGGGTATAGCCTAGCACGTTAGCTTCAATATCAACGATGAAAACTAGTTATACTCTCCTATTTCTTGCAGTAATATCCTCTTTCAGTAGCGAAAAGCTAAAAGTTGGTAGCGTTGACTTAACTGCAAATGCTGCTGGATTACCACTAGAAACTATCAAAAAGAATTCAGATGAAAGGAAAAGCTATTTTAGCTTAGATTCTGTAGACCCAACTTTACTTAAGGCAATTGATAGTGCTTTTTACGCCCGATACTTTTTGGATTTACCTGTAAGGCTATAAGATAGAATTTGCCCCATACTCCAGCTATTACTCGTGCTATGCTGGGTACACACCAGACCTTTACTGTACCTCCGCCACAGCAAAGCCAAGTAACGTTACACAGGAAAAATCCGCTCTTTTGCCTGTTTCTGGAACTGCTCTGGCGTCTGTCCGGTCATTTTTTTGAAGAACCTGCTGAAATACGACCTGTCTTCAAAACCAAGGCTGTAACCAATTTCCTGTATCGTCTTTGCGCTGATAACGAGTTCCTGTTTAGCCTCCACTACGATGCGCTCCTGCAGCAGCTGCGTAATTGTTTTCCTAGTCTTCTCCTTCAGGATCTGGTTCAGGCGCTTGGGTGTGATGTTCAGTTTATCGGAGTAAAATGTTACTGATTTCTCTTCCCTGAAGTGGTGCTCCAGCAGCAGCAGGAAATGATACACCCGCTTCTCATTCAGCCCCTGGCCGGTTATAGTCAGTGTTTTATACTGCATCAGTTTCAGTAGAAATGCCTTCAGCAGCGTTTTGAGCACCAGGAAATTCTGTTGCTGCTGTTCATATTCGACTTTTATGATCCGAAGGAAGTTCTCCAGCGTAACAGCCATGTCTTCGTCCAGCAGGATGGTGGAGAAACTACCAGCACCTTTGCCGAGGAAAAGCCTGATCACATCCAACATAAATTCTTTGGCCTCATAGTCCAGCACCGATTTATGAAAGGCGAGCAAGGTCCCTTTTTTGTCGGATTTTCTGGGACGGGGAGAGCGGTTAGGCGGGATCAGGTACATCCAGTCACCTTTGATGCGAAGAGTATCCTCTTTTATAAAATGAATGGGCTCTTCATCCTTCAGCCAGGCAATCTCAAAGTAGTCCTCCCGCGCGGGGTTTTCAAAAAACATCTGCAACGGGGCGTCGAGAGGGCTTATAAAAAACAGGTCACTTTCCGGGTTCATAGGCTATCAGTTGTTAAGCAAAATTTTATTGTCAGCCCGGCATCCACTACCTCTTCCTCTCACGCCTGCTCCTAAGCTACACCTTGCTATTTCCTGGTAATTTCCTTTTTGTCCTACCTTATGGGAAGTCTGTACTACCGCTCACACTAAGGTTATTTGTAAATTTGTAACAGTTGCACAGACGATCGAAATGTAACATTTAAATTCATTTAAAGATATAAAATTATGAGCACTACAGCATTAGAATCCAGAATAGAAAACGGTAAAGCCGAGAAGAAACTATATAAATTCCCACAGCTCAAAGACAAAGAGCTACCTCGCGATAACTTTATCGGTGGACAATTTGTCCCACCAGTGAAGGGAGAATACTTCGATAACATTTCACCCATCAACGGAAAAGTGTTTGCGCAGGCAGCACGCTCTACCAAAGAAGACGTGGAGTTGGCGCTGGACGCGGCCCACAAAGCCTTTCAGACGTGGAGCAAAACATCTGCAAAAGAACGCAGTAACACGTTGCTTCGGGTAGCCCAGACCATTGAGGACAACCTGGAGTACCTGGCTACAGTCGATTCCATCGACAACGGTAAGCCGATTCGTGAGACGCGTGCGGCAGACCTTCCGCTTGTGGTCGACCACTTCCGCTATTTTGCCGGTGTGATCCGCGCAGAGGAAGGTGGCATTTCGGAGCACGATGCCAACACAGTGAGTATCGTGTTGCACGAGCCGATTGGGGTGGTAGGGCAGATCATTCCCTGGAACTTCCCGCTGCTGATGGCCGCCTGGAAAATTGCCCCGGCACTGGCTGCCGGTAACACGATTGTCTTAAAACCGGCGGAGCAGACCCCAACAAGTATCCTGGCCCTGATGGAGCTGATCGGTGACATTCTACCAGACGGTGTACTGAACGTGGTGAACGGTTTTGGAGCCGAAGTGGGTAAAGCACTGGGTACTTCCCCAAGAATCAGCAAGCTTGCGTTTACCGGCTCTACGGCAACAGGTAAACTGATCATGCAGTACGCCTCCGAAAACATCATTCCTTCTACCATGGAGTTGGGCGGTAAATCGCCGAACGTCTTCTTCCCTTCCGTGATGGATGCCGACGACGAATTCTTTGACAAAGCCCTGGAAGGAGCCGCCTTCTTTGCCCTGAACCAAGGGGAGGTCTGTAGTGCACCAACCCGAATCCTGGTGCACGAAAGTATAGCCGACGCCTTTACGGCCCGCGTGATCGAACGCGTGAAAGCCATTAAAGCCGGTAACCCGCTGGACGGCGAGACCATGATTGGGGCGCAGGTATCGAAACCACAGTACGACAAGATCCTGAACTACATCAAGATTGGTAAAGAAGAAGGAGCCGAAGTACTGCTGGGTGGCGAACCGCAGGAGCTCGAGGGCGACTTGGCGGATGGGTATTATATCCAGCCGACCATCCTGAAGGGCCACAACAAAATGCGTGTGTTCCAGGAAGAGATCTTTGGTCCGGTGGTGGCACTGACTACTTTTAAAACGACCGAAGAAGCCATCGAGATCGCTAACGATACGATTTACGGACTGGGTGCCGGCGTCTGGACACGTGATGCACACGAGATGTACCAGGTGCCGAGAGCCATACAGGCTGGCCGTGTCTGGGTGAACCAGTACCATACCTATCCGGCGCACGCTCCGTTTGGTGGTTACAAACAGTCGGGCTACGGTAGAGAGAACCACAAGATGATGCTCGACCATTACCGCCAGACCAAGAACATGCTGATATCTTACGACAAGAAGAAGCAAGGTTTCTTTTAATCTGATTTTTTCATGAACCTGAAATCACCTGGGGCCACCTCAGGTGATTTTTATTTATACCTAAACAGAAACATGGAAAAGATACTAGCAACAGAAAAAGCAAAAGAAGTGATCAGCCAGCTGAAGGAGCGCTACGGTGAGTTGATGTTTTACATGAGTGGCGGCTGCTGCGAAGGCTCGCAGCCCATGTGCTATGAGAAAGGCGAGTATAAGCCAGGCTCCCGCGACTTGCTCATCGGCGAGGTGGAAGGCTGTGAATTTTACCTGTCAGAAGAGCAGAACCAATACTACAAGTATTCCCAACTGCTTTTAGATGCGGCACCCGGTATGGGCGGTGGCTTTTCGCTTGAAAGTGTACTGGGCATGGCGTTTAGTGTAACAATACATACGTTGGTTGCGAAAGAGGATGCCGAGATCGTATAGCCAGCTCCATTAGCTATGCGTATTCAAAGGGCTTCCGGGAAGGATTTGAGGAGTTCCAGTATAGCTTATACGTGAAAAGAGCCCGTAGGCGAAAAGCTTACGGGCTCTTTTCGGTTTACCTATACCTGTAGACTGACCAGGTAAGGTTTTCATTGCAAGGTCAAACAAATTCCCTTAAGCTCACATATGCCCAGGATACCTTGGATAAAATCATGAGTCCGTCTGACTATCTCAGGAAAATAGTTATATTAGTAGAACACTATGGATGTAATTGTGCCAGGTAGCAACCCCGCACAATTACTATTAGGTTCTGGACCTCACCTACTCCACATATAGTGCAGCTAGTGGGAGTCGGTACTCCTGCTAGTAAGTAGTTGGCATGTAGGCATAACTATAAAGTGGCACTAAAATTTATTGTTCAGAACCAACATCTGATAAATCAAGAGTGAAAAATAAATGGAAATTGGCTTTTTGGATTTGTCTGGCGATTCTATTGGCAACCGTACTTTTGGGATTCTATCGAATTCTTGACCAAGGAGTAACAGTAACTCATATGCGTGAAGGCTACTCTGGTACGGAAAACGATTTGGAAACCTTAGCCGAATTAATAAATAAGACTGACTTAACTAAAATAGAAGCAGAAAGAGTGCTCAAAAGCCATAGACTTTACGAATACATGGACTTCAATTCTGACACAGTAGCACTTGAGAGAGTGAATGTGATTTTTAAAGACAGCAGGTTGAGCAGAATTGAAAAGTAGTGGTAATAAAAGGAAAAAGTACGACAAGCCAACAAGATTTATACACTATGCTTCGGCTTACTGCCTCCGCCACCGTTTACACGAAGCCATTTAAGCAGGAGTAACTAAAACTTCGCAAATAATAGTTAACGCTAAGCGACCCTTGAAAATAAAACCTCTGTTTTTAGCCATCTTCTTAGGAATGATTTCTTGTAACAACCATAACCAACACAACTTGGACAACTCAAACGTGGATTTAGTAAATCAATATTTTACATACTTCAACAACCACGACTGGGAGAAGATGGCAGAAATGTACACAGAAACGGCAGCGTTCAAAGACCCCTCCCTCGGTATGGGAACTGTAACACAGACACGTGAACAGGTTGTCCAGAAGTATTGCGCACTGAACGAGGTTTTTCCTGACTTGCATGATAAGGTTATACAGGTATATCCTTCAGGAGAGCAGCATGTTATTGTGGAATTCATATCGAGCGGAACTGCACCAGACAGTTCAGAGTTTGAGCTCCCGATCTGCACTATTTTCACTATTGAAAATGGAAAAATAGTGAAGGACTTCACCTATTACGACAATTTTGAAGAATAAAAAGGCTGCACACAACTCGGGACAGTCTCCAGACTCGGCTGCGCCTAGTTCGCAACCTTTACTCAACATTCATATCCATCTCCTACCTCTTATCAAACATTAAATATCACTTTAATCTAATATCTTCCGTACTATACTACCATGGAAGAAACGAAGGAGATCCTGGTTAAAAATGAGGAGACCAGGCTGTACACGGTAACGTATCCGAGCATCGGAAAAGAGACCGTTATACTGCTGCACGGCGGCCCCGGTGTGCCGGACGGGTTAACTCCGGTAGCCGAATTCCTGAGCCGCCATTTCCAGGTGATCACCTTCCACCAGCGCGGCACCCTCAGTTCCCCCTGCTACGTTAGTAATTACTCTATCGGCGCCTACCTGAGTGATATCGATAAAATTGCCGAGCGCTTCAACCTGGAGCAGTTTCATCTTTTTGGGCACTCCTGGGGCGGGCTGTATGCCCAAATATACGCCTACCAAAACCCGCACCGCCTGCAGAGCCTGTTTTTATGTAGTCCCGCCTCCGGCACCGGCAGGCAATGGAAGGAAATGGGGATAGAAGTGGCCAGGTACAACAAGAGCAAATGCACCCAGAAAGAATGGATGGGCATGCTAAAGGATGCCGCCCTGGGCTTCCTGGGGAACGACAAAGCCTACGAAAGGCTTTTTACCCAGTTCTGCCTGAATTGCAACAAAGGCTATGAAGTACGTGATCCGGTTCCCGTACAGGTGGATCACATCTACGCCAAGCCCATAAACCGCACCAACCTCGCCCTATTGAAAGAGCCTGAACTGGAGCCAATGATGGACCAGGGCTTTAACTTTACCGTCACCTACGGAGACGATGACATTTACGGCGAGAGCAAAAAGTATGTGCGGGAGCGTTACCCTTACGCGGATTTCATCACCGTACCCGGCACCAGCCACTTCCCGTGGCTGCAAAATGAGCAGGTGTTTTACGGTATCCTTTCGTCGCATTACAGCCTTATTGTTTAGGAGGATTTATACGTTGCTAGAACCAAAGTATAAGCAAGCGGTTTAGTACTTGTTACCTTTTCGCTGTCTTTCACCGTACTAAGCTACATACCCCCTAACCAAAATTTCGACCTATGACCTTCTACTCAGCCCACCCCGAAGACCTATTCTTAGACGCCGCACGCAAAGGAGATGTTGCTTACTTAAAGCAGGCCATAGACTCCGGAATAGATTTGGAAGCCCGGGACGGCAGAGGCTACACGGCCCTGATTCTGGCCAGCTATAACGGAAATATGGAGGCGGTGAAAGTGCTGCTGGAGGCTGGCGCAGAGGTAAATGCAGGTGATGCAGGCGGAAATACAGCTTTGATGGGGGTGAGCTTTAAAGGCTACGACGAGATAGCACGGCTACTGATTGCCAAAGGGGCCGACCTGAACCTGCAAACCGGCAACGGGGGTACCGCCCTGATGTTCGCCTCTCTGTTCGGCCGAAACGTGCTGGTAAAAACGTTGTTAGAAAGTGGGGCCGATGCCACCAAGCGCGACATACGCGGCCTCACCGCCTTCGACCTGGCCATACAGCAGGGAAACGAGGAAGCCTTGGAGCTGTTTAAGCAGCACGCAAAACAAATAGGCTAATCAAATCCCTCCAGCGTACGGCTCCAAAGTATACTTAGGCCTCCTGCTTCTGCTCCAGCTGGAACAGCGCGCTCAGGCCATGTAGCAGCTCCTCCGACTCACCACGCAGGCAGGCGGCTTTCAGCTCAATGGCCGGCAGCTTCACGATCTTGTTCAGCATACTTTTGGTAATGGCCTCCACTGCAGCTTTCTCTGCCTCGCCCAGGTTCTTTAGGTAGCGGGCAAGCTCCTGCTGGCGGATCTCCTCCAGGCGGTTTTTAAACTGCTGCAGCGCCGGCGACATCGCCATCTCCTTTGTCCATACTTTAAACTCCGCCATAGCCTCCACCACGATCTGCTGCACGGCGGGTACAGAAGCCAGGCGCATTTCCAGGGCGGCAGTGGCCCGGTTGCGGATATTGTCAATGTTCAGCACGCGTACGCCTTCCAGCGTCTCCAACTCCGCATCAATGCTACGCGGCATGGATAGGTCGATGAAAAACTTTGGCGTGCGCAGACCTTTGCCTTTCAAGGCGTCTTTGCTGATGAAAAAGCAGTCGCCGGGCACAGATGATACCACTACATCGGCAATCTTGATCTCCTCCCATACCTGCTCCCAGTACACGGCGGTGGCGCCGGTTTTCTGCGCCAGTTCCAACGCCTTATGGTGGGTTCTGTTAGCGATCACAATATTTCTAACCTGGGATTTCTGGAAGTTGTCGCACACGTCGGCGCCAATCTCCCCTACCCCGATCATGAGCACGCGCGGGTTTTCCATTCCTTTGGTCAGCTCCTCTACCAGCTCCACTGTGGCATATGATACTGAGGCGGCGCCATCATGGAAAGCTGTCTCGTTCACGGCCTGTTTGTTGGCGGCGAAAATGGTATGCATCAGGCGGTGCAGGAACGGGCCGGCCATGCTGGCGTCTGCCGCCCACTGATACGCCTTCTTTACCTGGTTCAGAATCTGCATATCGCCTACCACCTGCGACTCCAGCCCCAGCGACACATAAAACAGGTGCTTCACCGCCTTCTCGTGATCAGTTATATTTGTAAAGTATGGCGACACCTCTTTTGTGGCAATAAAGCCCTTCTCCAAAGCGATCAGCTTGATCAGTTCGCGGGAAAGGTCCTGCTCGGAGGCATAGTATACTTCGGTGCGGTTGCAGGTAGAGAGTACCAGCACATCACGGGCATCTGTGAATTCATTGATCTTATCGAGCAGGTTCTTACAGGCTATCTCGTTCAACGATACTGCCTCGCGTACGGCAATAGGAGCTATTTTGTAGGATAATGTAAGGGCCTTAAACGTGTGCTGCATGATTTGTTTGTCTCTCATTTACCTTGCAAATTTCTACATTCCCTGCTGCAGGTAATATGACAAATATCATTTATTCAGGCGTTTTATATCAGTTATAGCAAGAAAGAGGCGGAATTTATACTTTGTTGAGCACAACTGCCCTGCCTGTTTAAGGCTGTGATCAGGACACAAGTATAAAATGCCAGTTGCTCGCAGTTGCGCTTCGGGATTTGTAATCCAGAAGCACGTACTATGAGGATTTGTAATCCGACTCAGCTTTTAGCCGCAGCTCTACGTCTGGCAAAGTATAAAACAGGATTACAAATCCTGATGACACCATACTTCCGGATTGCAAATCCGGAAGAGCGAAGTCAGCTATACGACACCGCTCTTTTCTCCAAAAGAAGGGTTGCTACAAAAAGAAAAGAGACGCAATGGCTTGCGTCTCTACTGATACTTTTACACTTCGCTGAGTCCTAATTCCGCATGCGCTCCAGCTTGCTCAGGTTCAATATGGTGATGCGGCTTCCCTGGCTGTCGATGAGTTTTTCATCTTTAAAATCGGCGAGGGTGCGGATAACGGTTTCTTTGGAGGCGCCTACTATACTTGCCAGGTCCTCGCGGGAAATGGCGATCTGTTTCGTGCTTCCCTCCTCCCGCTGGTACTGCTTCTCCACCAACAACAGGGCCTCTGCCACGCGCTTGCGCACCGAGTTGTAAGCCAGTTTCAGCAGGCGCTCCTCACGGTCGGCCAGGTTATCCGAAAGAATTTTGATGAACTTGCTGGCTACATCGCGGTTGCGGTGCAGCAGCGAGAAAAAATCCTCTTTCGGGATGATGTACACTTCCGACTCCTCCAGCGCCATGGCCGATTCGCGGTAATGGCTTTCCTCCAGCAGGTCGAGGTAGCCGATAAAGTCACCTTCTTTGTAAAGGTGGGTGATATACTCGCGTCCCTCCTCATTGGATTTAAATGTTTTTACGCGGCCCTTGTTCAGCAGGTATAGTGAGTTAGGCCTGTTGCCCTCCATAAACAGGTACTGCTTTTTCTTCAGCACCGAAAGGCGGCGCTCTGCCGAGATGAGCTGTTCCAACTCTTCGTAGCCCTTGGCCTCCTCAATAAACTCCTCCAGGCCCTCCGCGCTCTTCTTGAAATTAGCCTGCAGGATCTCGTTCTTCTTCAGGCGCATCTCAATAGCATCCAGCAACTCCACATCGTCGAAAGGCTTGGTCAGGTAATCATCGGCCCCCAGGTTCATACCTTTCCTGAAATCCTCCTTCTCGGTTTTCGCTGTCAGGAAGATAAAGGGTATACTTGCCGTAGAAGGATCCTTGCTGAGCAGGTGCAGTACGCCATAGCCATCCAGCTGGGGCATCATGATATCGCAGATGATCAAATCGGGCTGCTCTTTCCGGGCCAGGTCCACGCCTACCCTGCCATTCTCGGCCTCCACCACAGTGTAATTAGCCAGCGACAGGATCTCAGCCGTGTTTTCCCTGATCTCAGGGTTGTCTTCTATCAATAATATCTTTTTCATGCTTCAGCGATGTTTGGAAAAGTTATGGTGAAGGTAGTGCCTTTGTCAAGCTCACTGTCATAGGCCATGGTACCGTTCATGATCTCCACATACCTTTTTACAATGTTCAGCCCCAGGCCAGTGCCCTGTATGTTGGTAACATTCTGGGCCCTGAAGAACGGGGTGAACAGATGCACCTGATCCACCTTCGGTATGCCGATGCCCTGGTCCTGAATGGTTATAGTTAAGGTATCCTGCTCCAGGGCAGTGGTAAAAAGTACCGTTTTGCCCTCTGCCGAGTACTTGCTGCCGTTCGAGAGCAGGTTGAGCAGAATATTCTTCAGCAGCTGCTTGTCAATGGTCACGGTGTCGTGGTCGCCGGTGTGGCGGTAGTCTATCCGCTGCCCCTTTTTCAGGTAGCCTTTCATCTCTTCCACAATCTCCCGCACAAATGGCTTCAGGTTAAAGGTGGTGGGTACATTGTAAATACGCCCTTCCTCTATGCGGCTGATAGACAGGAAATCGTTCAAGATCGTGGTCAGGTTGCTGACTGCCGACTTTATCCGGTCTACGTGCTTCTGCCGTTTCTCATCGTCCTGCTCGGTTTTATACTTGCTGACCAGGGAGGCAGAGGAAAGGACCGTACTCAACGGCGTTCTGAACTCATGCGAGGCAATGGTCACAAACCGGGACTTCAGCTCGTTGAGCTCCCGCTCCTTCTGCAGTGCTTTCTGGATTTCCTGTTGCGCCTCCTCCAGGCTGCGGTTGGTGTGCTCCAACTTGGTTATGGCCTCAGCCAGTTCCTGCGTCCGCGCTTCCACCCGCTGCTCCAGCTCCGCATTGAGCTTCTGTATCTCTCCCAGGCTCTTGGCATGCTCCAGACTATACCGTATGGATCGCTCCAGGTCGAAGGGGTTGAAGGTGCCTTTCACGAGGTAATCCATCGCGCCTACCTTCATGGCTCTTTCATCCGTCTCGCGGTCGCTTTGGCCGGTAAGAAGTATAAAGGGGGCTTTGGTACCTTCCTCCACGGCCTTGGTGATCAGTTCCAGGCCATCGTGTGCGCCCAGGTAATAATCCACCAGGTACACATCATACGTATCCTGCCGTATCAGCTCCTGCGCTTCCTCAAACGACGAAGACCAATCGAGCACGAAGCTACGCCCGGGGATATCATCCATAATATCCCGGGTGATGATGTAGTCATCCTCATCGTCGTCTACCAGCAGAACTTTGATCTTATCAGGCATAGTTGGGAGTTAGAGAGTTAGAGAGTTGGGGAGTTAGAGAGTTAAAGAGTTAAAACGTGATGCTGTTAAGGTGCTAATGTAGCAGCTATTAGTGGCGGCTTTCTTCCTCAACTCCCCAACTCCTAAACGCCTAAACTCTCTAACTCCTACGGTTTTGGCAGTTCTACGATCTCGAACCAGTACTTGCTCAGGGTCTTCATCACATCCACCAGCGAGGCGAAGGTAACCGGCTTGGTAATAAAGGAGCTCACGCCCAGGTCGTAGGTGCGCAGAATGTCTTCCTCGGCTTTGGAGGTGGTCAGCACCACCACCGGGATCACGCGCAGGTAGTCGTCGGACTTTATCTCCTTCAGTGCCTCGCGACCATCCTTCTTCGGCATGTTCAGGTCCAGCAGGATCAGGCCCGGCGTCGGGAATTTTTCCTTGTCGGCAAACTTGCCACGGTTGTGCAGGTAGTCTAATAACTCCTCCCCGTTCTCTACAAACTGCACATGATTTTTAAGGCGGCTCTCGTCGAGGGCCTCTTTCACCAGCATGCGGTCTTCTGCGTCGTCGTCGGCAATAAGTATCACTATCGTTCTTCTGTTGTTGGCGCTCATAAAACTTTACTGTACGTGCTTTTTGGCTAAGGTAATGATAAAAGTGGTGCCTACCCCTGCCTGGCTGCGGGCCGTAATGTCGCCGCCATGGCGCACGGCAATCTTGCGGCAAATGGCAAGCCCTATACCCGAGCCCTCGTACTTCTGCCCTTCCAGGCGCTGGAAAATGTTAAAGATACGGTCGAGGTACTTTTCATCAAAGCCGATGCCGTTGTCCTGTATCCTGATCTCCACCAGCTCGTCGCCAGGCGTGGAAGTTAAGTGTGCCTTCGGCTGCAGCTCCCTTGCTGTTATGTTTATCTCCGGGGTAACTCCCTCCTTGCGGAATTTAATGGCGTTGCTGACCAGGTTCTGGAACAGTTGGCGCATTTGCGTGGGGTCGCCCTCTATCGAAGGCAGGTGCATATGCGTAATTTTGGCTCCTGTCTTCTCTATCATGATCTCCAGGTCCGAAAGCACCTCTTCCAGCACTTTCTCCAGGTCTACCATGACATACGGTTTCGTTTTGGAGGTAACCCTTGAGAAGTCCAGCAGGTCGTTTATCAGGTTCTGCATGCGCGAGGCAGCGTTCAGCATACGGTCCACGTAATCCTTGCCCTGGTCGCTCAGCTTTTCATATTCCTTCGTCTTCAGCCTGTCGCCGAAGGCCTGTATCTTACGCAGCGGCTCCTGCAAATCATGCGACGATACGTAGGCGAAATCCTGCAGCTCGCGGTTGCTGCGCTCCAGCTCGGCGGCGTAGCGTCGCAGGCGCTCCTCGCTCAGTTTCTGCTGGGTAATGTCATGGATAAAGCCGGTGTATACTTTGCGGTCGGTCAGGTATACTTCGCTGATGCTCAGGTAGAGCGGAAAAACCATCCCGTTCTTCTTCAAGCCTGACACCTCGCGGCCAATGCCGATGATGCGCTTCTCACCGGTTTCGTGGTAGTGCTGCATGTAGTTATCGTGCAGGCTGCGGTCTGGCTCGGGCATCAGCATGTTTATCTTCTGCCCGATCAGCTCACGCTCCTCGTATTGGAAGAGCCTGGCGGCAGCCGGGTTTACCATCTCGATCACCCCACGCGTATCGATGGTGATAATGCCATCCACCGCCGTTTGTATAATCGAATTGATGCGGCTCTCGCTCTCGCGCAGGCGCTCCTCAGTTTTCTTAAGGTCCGTGATGTCGTGCACGATGCCCGTGAAAATGGTCTTGTCCTCCAGCTTCACTTCGGCTATGCTCAGGAAAAAAGGGAAAAGCTTGCCTGTCTTTTTCTTGCCCAGCACCTCGCGCCCCTTGCCTATTATCTGGCCAACGCCTGTTTTTCTGTAGCGGGCAATGTAGCCGTCGTGCAGGCTATGGTCGGGTTCCGGCATCAGCATGCTCACGTTCTGGCCGATCATCTCCTCCGGCTCATAGCCGAAGATGCGGGCAGCGGCCGGGTTGGCGCTTTCCATAATGCCACGGGCGTCGATGGTGATGATGCCGTCCACGGCTGTGTCGATAATAGCCTTAAGCCTGGTCCGGCTCTCTTTGTTCTCCTTATTTAGATGCTTCTTTTCTTCCAAAGGGATGAGTTTTTTATAAAGATAAAGACTACGTCCGCAACAAACAAAGCTCCATAGGCCATTTTAAATATATAAAAAATGACAGATGTCATTCTGTACGCTGACGCTACTCATATTAACCCGCCCGCCTCCGCCGTACCTTGTGTTGCATTATTGCTGCCGCTTTTCAGCAGGGCTTATACGTTGTCTGACACCCATTTACACTGTATGTATACTTTGTGAAAAGGCTGTCGGACCACCTAAAATACGATAAAAATTCATTTTCATACTTAGTACATTTCAGCCACCATGGTACAATCATCACCGCACATGTTCCACATCCCAGTAATGGGTCTGGCCTTTTCAATTGATTCACCCCTTAAGGTTGCCCGGTTCGGCATCTCCTCCGTAGCCTCGCTCAGCGACGACGCCCTGATGGAGTATACCCGCGAGCACTACAGCCAGCTGTACCAAAGGCCTTATCAGCTTATTACGACAAAGGAAGAGGATTACAGGGCCAGGCGCGTAACTGCTTTCCTGAACCTGACGGATGAACTGGTGAAGCTGCAGGTAGAAGACATCCGCCGGCAGGAGTTTGCTCCCGAAACTGAACTGACCAAGTATTTTACAATGCTGCCGGGCAACTCCCCGCTGAGGGCAAAGTATGAACTGATGCTGCAGACAGAGAATCCGGCGCAGAAAGAGGCACTACAACTGGAACTGCGCGGGGCCGTGGTGGCCGGAAGTATAGATGTGAACATCATGACCAAGCTGGACCGCGTGAACTACGATAAAGAAGGAATGCCGCTGCCGCAGGAGTACTCCGATGCCCTTGCCGCCTTGCGTGGTTTTGCCCAAAGTACCGTGAAATCCTCCGTCATCTTCTCGGCTGGCATGAACATGCGCCTCTACGGTTACCTGGATCAGTTTCCGTGCTTTTTACCGAATGCCGCAGGAGAATTTGAGAAAAAAGTGATCATAAAAGTGAGCGACTACCGCTCTGCCATGGTGCAGGGTAAGATCCTGGCCAAGAAAGGCATCTGGGTGTCGGAATTCCGTATTGAGTCGGGCCTGAATTGCGGGGGCCATGCCTTTGCCACCGACGGCTACCTGATCGGCCCGATCCTGGAAGAGTTCAGGCAGAACCGCGCGGCGCTGCGCGAGGAGCTCTACAGCCTCTTGAGCTCTGCCCTGGCCGCCAAGGGCCTTCAGGTGCCTCACGTAGTACCAGCCCAGCGCCTGACAGTGCAGGGGGGCATCGGCACTGCGCAGGAAGACGCTTTCCTGAAGCAGCACTACGGCGTGGATGCCACCGGCTGGGGCACCCCGTTCCTACTCGTACCGGAAGCCACCACCGTGGATGAGCCTACCTTGCAGCAACTGGTAAAAGCCACCCATGATGATTTATACTTAAGCCCGATATCGCCGCTTGGCGTGCCCTTTAATGCCCTACGTGGCACCTCCAGCGAGCTGCAGAAGCAGCAGCGCATAAACCGCAACAAGCCCGGCAGCCCCTGCGAGAAAAAGCACCTGGTGTCTAACACAGAATTCACGGAGGAGCCTATCTGCACAGCCTCACGCAAGTACCAGCGCCGCAAGCTGGAGCAGCTGCAGGCCCAGCAGCTGGCACCCGAAGTATACAAAGCCGAGGAGGCAAAGGTGCTGGAAAAAGAGTGCCTCTGCGATGGGCTGGCCACCTCTGCCCTGCTGCTGTTCAACATGACTAAAAAAGCGGCCACCAAAGCCGTGATTATTTGCCCCGGTCCTAATCTGGCCTACTTCTCCGGCATCTTTAAGCTGCACGAGATGGTGGGCCACATCTACGGCCGCTTTAACGCCCTGAACCATACCTACCGCCCGCACATGTTCGTCAACGAGCTGAAGATGTACGTAGACTATTGGAAAAAGAAAAAGGACGAGCAGCTGGAAGAACTGACAGACAAGCAGCAGAAGTACCTGCAAAACTTCCGCAGCAACCTGCAGGAGGGCATCACCTACTATAAACAGCTCTTGCCAACCCTTTTCAAGGATCAGCTGGAGCGGCAGGTGATCATGCTGGAGGAGCTGCTGGAGTATGAGGACCAACTGCTGTCCGGCAGCGTGGAGAAGGCCGTGGCGGTGTAGGTGCAGCATCAAAGTATAAAACTTAAGTTGCGATTTACTTATGCAGTGCAGGTGTTAACCCACCCTTAACCCCTCCGAGGAGGGGCAGGGATGGGTTAATCGCAAATGGGGTTATAAAGTATAAAGGCCGGCAAAATTGCCGGCCTTTATACTTTATACTTTAGCGCCTTCCTAGTGACCTAAGGGGCTGATTTCTTCGGCTGCTGCAGCACTACAACCGAGCGGGCGGCTACCTCTATCGTTTTACCGTAGGCGAACTGCTCTCCCTGCTCCTCTATCATGCTGGCATCCGTATCAATTACCTTGTGCCAGCTCTCGCCATACTTCCTGGGCGGGAGTTTATACCTGAGCGGCTCATAGTGGGCGTTAAAGATCACATAAAAGCTGTCGTCGGTAATCTGTTCGTTCTTAGGCCCTCTGGCACGCAGCCCCTTGCCGTTGAGGTAAACGCCCAGCGACTTGGCATAGTCGTGATTCCAGTTCTCCTCTGTCATCTCGCGTCCTTCCGGCAGGAACCAGGCGATGTCCTTTAGATTGTTACCTTTGATAGGTTGGCCCTTAAACCAGCCGCGGCGGTTGAATACGGGGTGCTTCCTGCTAAACCTTATCAGGCGTCTGGTGAATTCCAGCAGCTCCTCATCCGCCTCCTGCCAGTTCAGCCACGAAACCTCGTTATCCTGGCAGTAGGCGTTGTTGTTACCATGCTGGGTTCTGCTTATTTCATCGCCAGCCACCAGCATCGGCACCCCCTGCGAGAGGAAGAGCGTGGTCAGGAAGTTGCGTTTCTGCTTTTCCCGCAGCGCCAGCACTTCGACATTTTTCGTGGTCCCTTCTACGCCGCAGTTCCAGGAGCGGTTGTGGCTCTCCCCGTCGTTATTGTCCTCGCCGTTAGCCATGTTATGCTTCTCATTGTAGGAAACCAGATCGTTGAGCGTAAAGCCATCGTGGGCAGTGATGAAGTTTATACTTGCCGTAGGGCTCCGGTAATCATCCCTGTACAGATCGGAGCTGCCCGTGAAGCGCTCCGCGAACTCGGCTAGCATACTGTCGGCGCCGCGCCAGTAATCGCGGATGCTGTCGCGGTACTTGCCGTTCCACTCGGCCCAGCCCGGGGGAAACTCCCCTACCTGGTATCCCCCTTCGCCAATGTCCCAGGGCTCTGCGATCAGCTTCACCTGCGAGATAACCGGGTCTTGGTGGATGATATCGAAAAAGGCGCTCAGGCGGTCCACCTCGTGCAGCTCGCGGGCCAGCGTAGCCGCCAGGTCAAAGCGGAAACCGTCCACCCGCATCTCCTCTATCCAGTAGCGCAGGCTGTCCATGATAAGGCGCAGCACGTTAGGCAGGTTTGCGTTGAGCGTGTTGCCGGTGCCGGTGTAGTCCATGTAGTAGCGCTGTTCTTCTGTCAGGCGGTAATAGGCGGCATTGTCAATTCCCCGAAATGAAAGGGTCGGGCCCATGTGGTTGCCCTCAGCGGTATGGTTATACACCACGTCCAGGATGACCTCAATACCGGCCTTGTGCAGCGCCTTGACCATTTGCTTAAACTCCACCACCTGCTCGCCGTGGGTGCCGCTGCTGGAGTAGCGTACATCGGGCGCAAAGAACCCGATGGTGTTATAGCCCCAGTAGTTCGATAGCCCCTTCTCCGCCAGGTGCCGGTCGTTAATGAAGTGGTGCACCGGCATCAGCTCGATGGCCGTAATACCCAGCTCCTTCAGGTACTTGATGGTAACCGGATGCGCCAGTGCCGCATACGTACCCCGGATCTCTTCCGGGATATCGGGGTGCAGCTTGGTAAAGCCCTTGACATGGGTTTCGTAGATGATGGTCTTGTGGTAAGGGATCTTCGGCTTTCTGTCGCCCTCCCAATCAAATGAGGGATCAATGACCACACACTTTGGAATATACGGCGCACTATCTGCTTTGCTGAAGCTAAGGTCCTCATCGGGGTGGCCCAATTCGTAGCCGAAGAGCGAGTCATGCCACTCAATGGTACGGGTAATGGCTTTGGCGTAAGGGTCTAGCAACACCTTATAGGGGTTGAACCGGTGCCCTTGCTGTGGCTCGTAGGGCCCGTGGACGCGGTAGCCGTACAGTTGCCCCGGCCTGGCACCAGGCAGGTACGTATGCCAGATGTGGTGCGTACGCTCCGACATGTTGATCCGGGCATACTCCGCCTCATCATCCGATCCTTTAAAAAGGCAAAGCTCCACCTGCGTGGCATTCTCAGCAAAAAGTGCAAAGTTCACTCCCTCTCCATCCCAGGTGGCACCTAAGGGGTATGGGCTGCCGGGATAACTTTCTATGTTCATAGCAATGGGTTTAAAGTATGGGTTGTTGTAGTTGCCGAGAAGTATGTTGGATTTTGTTTATACTTCTCTCGTACCGGCATCTACAATTAGTAAAACGGTTATACTTTAAAGGCTGTAATTTGTTTTTAGGGAGTTTATACTTGTAAGGCCGTTCTGCAAGTGCGGTTATTATACGGTCGGGGCAGAAGCAAACGGCATAGGCAGGACCCGAACTGGCTCTACAAAGCATGATTTAAATTTGATGCCAGCCCTCTCTTTTTATTGAGCAGCCTCTAATTCCCTTACAGGAGACTTTAGTGAAACGGGTCTAACTGCCCCTCAGAGCTGCGCTCGCTACCTTCGTACTCCCGTTCTCGCGTGGCTAAGCTGGGGACCATTAACTGCCCTGACTGAAGCATGATTTTCATAGTTGCTGCCGTTGCGCGGACAGGTCGCGACCTGTGCCTACAAGTATAAACCCACCCCTGGCCCCTCCAAGGAGGGGAATTCACCCCTCCCCGACCCTCCCCTAAAAACAGGGGAGGGAGCTTTTCTGCAGACGATTACATCCCCCTACCCCCTTCAAAGGGGGACTTGGTTCTAGTTCCATAGCAAAGGTAGCGGCTATCGAACCTGTTCCCAGTCCTTGGGTTGAGCGCCTTCTATTGTTGCGGTGCTGAGCTTGCTCAGCAGCCCGGAGCGGCAGCGAGGAGCAGCTTCAATAGACAGCGCGATGCCAAAGGACGAGCCCGCTCGGGCTGGAGAGCACCAAAGCCAGAAATGAAACGAGCAGCTTGTAAAGCCAAGGATGAACGGCAGCTAGTAAGTATAGCTTGTGTCGAGTTGTAGGAAGCAGCGGCTAGGGAAGTATCGCTAAAGTATAAAAGTATAGCCAATGCAAGTATAGCTTTTTAAGCCAGCCAAGTCAGAGACTCGGCTTCATCCGAAGGACACAAATCAGAAGGCTTGCGCCAGAAACAGCAAGTATAAAGTACAGCTTCAAGTATAGAAGTATAGCCCAAGTATAAAAGGCAGAAGTTGCAAGCCCGCGCCAGCAAGGGAGTAACTATATGCACCTACCCCTTCTCAAAAAAGATTCATCAGAAAGTATAGACCAACACTACTTAACATAACAATCACACTACACACTCACCACATCCAGTTCCCGTATCTCGGCTTTGTAGGCAGGTGGAAGTATAAGCTCCTTCAGCAGCCACTCGGCCCGAAAGATACGGCTGACTTTGTAGGCTGCCAGCACGGGTTGCAGCACAGGCACCCGCCAGAGCCGCAGTTGCTCCCGCACCCGCTGCGGCACCACGAGCACCTGCGCATGCCGCAGCAGCCAGTAGCGCATGCCCCCTAGGTGTTTTCTATACTGCCGGTACAGGTCCGATGTATACATGCTTTTCTCCAGGTTTTGCCGCAGGTGCTCTGCCCGCGCCAGCTGCCAATCGGGGTAGGTTTGCGGCAGGCCCTGTATGCCCATGCGCAAGCCAACGCGATTAAATACCTCAAACACCTCCGCCTGTTCCTGCTCCGATAGCTTTCGCTCCAGCAGCTCAAACGAGCGGATGGAGTAATCGATCAGCATAAAAAGCACGTCGCGGTACGCCCAATCGGGAATGGCGTAGCCGCGCTTGGCCTCTACAGTGGCATGTATGGCTGCCATGCTATCAATGGCGCGATGAGCAGCGGCCTCTTCCGAGAAAACGATGCGGCGGGCATAGCCTACCGTAGAGAAAAGCCTGCCCAGCGGGTCGGCGGGCAGGCGGCCGGTAAAGTAAAGCCAGTCCACGGCCTTATTCAGGGCGAACTCGGCCGAGGCTCCGGCAAAAATGAAAAGGATGGTATCACTCTTGCCCCAGATTTGACGCACCACCGAATCTTGCTGCACAAAATATTTCATACCTGCTAAACAAGCGGCAAGTATAAATCGTGCTGCGGGATTAAAGTATAAACTGCCCTACGGACCCCGTAGCCGCCCCTTATTACACATTATACTTTGCAGCTATTGCAAAGGCAGCTATATCTGACTGGCGCAATCTTTGCTAAACTTCTGCTGTTGCACCAAAAGCCGTACTTTTGCGTTTCAAAGCAGCACGGCAAAACAGGGCCGCAGCAAAACAGCACCAGAACAACACATGAGGGCTACGCTCAAGAAGATAATCAAATTCATAGTGACGAAGATCATGGCGCCGTTCGTGCGCCTGGTACACGGCGAGCTTTCTGCCTTCTGGAAGAGCCTGAAGCCAAAGTTTACCCGGGCTTACTGGCAGCAGAAACGGGCGGAATGGCAGGAGAGCCGCAGCCGCTCCGACTACCGCTTCCTCTACCGCATCTTCCTGAAGCTCTCCCTGTTCGGTATTCTGTTCCTGGTGCTTTTCTACTTTGCCGTGTATTCGGGTTTCCTGGGGGGAATGCCATCCACCAAAGAGCTCAAGTCGGTGCGCAACAACACGGCCTCGGAAGTATATTCTGCCGATGGCGTGCTGCTGGGCCGCTACTACATCCAGGACCGCACCAATGTGAAGTTCTCCGACATCTCCCCCGCCGCCATTCACGCCCTGATAGCTACCGAGGATGCCCGCTTTTACGACCACAGCGGGGTGGATGCGCGCAGCCTGGCCAGGGTATTCCTTAAAACGCTGCTGCTGCAGAACGAAAGCTCCGGCGGCGGCAGCACGCTCAGCCAGCAGCTGGCCAAAAATTTGTACCCGCGCAAAAATTACATGCTCTGGGACATGCCCATCAACAAGCTGCGCGAGATGATCATCGCCCGTAAGTTAGAAAGCATTTACTCGAAGGAGGAGCTGCTGGAGCTGTACCTGAACACCGTGCCGATGGGCGGAAATTTGTATGGCATCGAGCGCGCCTCGCGCCGTTTCTTCAACACCTCGGCCGATTCGCTTAAAACGGAAGAGGCCGCCGTGCTGATCGGGATGTTGAAAGCCACCACCACCTATAATCCGCGCCTGGACCTGGAGCGTTCCACCCAGCGCCGCAACGTGGTACTGGGGCAGATGGCTAAGTATGAATACCTCTCTGCACGGGAGGCTGACTCGCTCAGGCAGCTGCCGCTCAAGCTAAAGTATAACTACACTACCCACAACGACGGCATCGCCCCCTACTTCCGGGAACACCTGCGGCAGGAGTTGGTAAGCTGGGCAGCGGGCAAAAAGAAGAAAAACGGAGAGCCCTACAACCTCTACAAGGATGGCCTGAAGATCTACACCACCATCGATGCCGGTATGCAGCGCCACGCCGAGGCAGCAGTGCGCAAACACATGACGCAGCTCCAAAAGCAGTTCGACGCCCATTGGCGTGGCCGCACCCCCTGGGGCCGTAACTCCGATGTGCTACAGGTGGCCATGCAGCGCTCCGACAGGTATAAAAAGATGAGGGATGCGGGTAAGTCAGAGGCGGATATTCTGGAGGCCTTCCGGCAGCCCGTACCCATGCAGGTATACGCCTGGGGCGGCAACGACAAAAAGGAGATGAGCCCCATGGACTCGCTGGCCTACTACTCCCGCTTCCTGAACACGGGCCTGTTCTCGGTAGAGCCGCACTCAGGCTATGTGCGGGCCTGGGTGGGCGGCATCAACCACCATGTATTCAAGTATGACCACGTGAAAGCCAAGCGGCAGGTGGGCTCCACCTTTAAACCAATCGTTTACGCTGCTGCGCTGGAGCAAGGCCTTAAACCCTGCGACTACTTCCCGAACGAGCGCCAGGTATACCCGGAGTACGACAACTGGTCGCCGCGCAACGCCTCGGAGCAGTATGGCGGGGAGTACAGCATGCGCGGCGCGCTGGCCCATTCCGTCAACACCATCTCGGCGCAGATGATCATGAAGGCGGGGGTGGGCAGAACGGTTGCCATGGCGCACCGCCTGGGCATCGACTCCAAGCTTCCGGAGGTGCCTTCACTGGCGCTGGGCACGGCCGACCTCTCGCTGCAGGAAATGGTGACGGCTTACGCCACGTTCGCCAACCGCGGGATGCAGGTGGAGCCGGTGTACATCACTAAAATCGAGGACCGCGAGGGCCGAGTGCTCCGGGAGCACCGACAGGGCGAGGGTGCTAAAAAGGTGCTGGATGAGGAAACGGCGGCCATTATGCTGCACCTGATGCAGGGCGTGGTAGAGGAAGGCAGCGCGGGCAGGCTGCGCTCCGGTTACGGACTTAAGATGGACATTGCCGGCAAGACCGGAACCACCCAGAATCATACCGATGGCTGGTTTATTGGCATAACGCCGCAGTTGGTGACAGGTGTATGGGTAGGCGGAGAAAGCCCCGAGGTGCGCTTCCGTACCCTGGAACTGGGCCAGGGTTCCCGCACGGCATTGCCCATCTGGGGCGAGTACATCCGTCGCATCGCCATCGATCCGGCCTACAAAGGCTACTACAACAGCCGCTTCGACCCGCTCCCGCCTCGCGTGCTGGAGGCGCTCAACTGCGAGTCGTTCCGGGCGGAGCCGCCGCGCGAGAACTTCCTGGAGCGCCTACTGGATAACGTGGGCAAGAAAGCCGCGCAGAGCTATGAGGAGTGGAAAGAGAACTGGAAGGAGCGCCGCAAGCAGCAGCGGGAGGAGCGTAAAAGAAAGCGGGGGAACTGATGCCCCCTACTCCTCCTGGTAATCCTGGCTCCGGTTCAGCCGTTTAAACAGCTCCACCAGTTCCTCCGGCAGGGCTGTCAGTTTGCGCTTGTGCAGGTCCAGCCAGGCTCCATCCACATTAATAATGGCGGCCTTCACCCCATCCTCCCGGAAAATCTCGTGGCGGATGGACCAGCGGGAGCTATCGGCGCGGCTTTTGGTCAGTTCCACCGTTACGGTCAGCTGTTCGTTGATGCCTACCTCCCGCAGGTACACCGACTCCTCCCTGAAAAGGATAGGGCCAATGTGCAGCCGCTGAAAAGCCTTCAGGTCCAGGCCCAGCCTTTCCAGCACCACGATACGGGCCTGTGCGGCAAAATCGGCGTAAGCGGAGTGGCGCATGTGCCTATTGGCGTCCAGGTGAGACCACATCACCCTGCCCTCGTATTTGTTGTTCATTGTCTTCTACTTTTCTGCAAAGTTACGAAATGCAGGCCCTAAATATAAACCCGAACTCACCTACCAGTTTCCACCGTGGTGCGAATGACGGCCAGGCGGCTCTTTATGAGGAAATTAACTTAAAATTTTCTGGCACGCTCCTTCATTCAGCATAATTTTTGTTGTTTTGCACCCGGATTTATACTTCATCAACACAGTCATGAAAAAATTAACGAGCATATTCTTCCTATGCCTGCTGTTTACAGGCCAGGCCTTCGCCTGGGGCCAGAACGGGCACCGCGCCGTGGGCCAGGTGGCCGAGCACCATCTGAGCAAGAAGACAAAGAAGAAAGTGATGCAACTGCTGGAGGATAACACGCTGGCCGAGGTTTCGGTGTGGATGGACGATATCAAGAGCGACAAAGCCTATGACCACACGCACGACTGGCACTGGGTAACGATCCAGGACGGCGAAACCTATGAGCAGAGTGAGAAAAACCCGAACGGCGACATCTTGGGCAAGATCGAGGAGATCACTAAAACGCTGAAAGCCGGGAACCTGGAGAAAGCCAAGGAGCAGGAGCTACTCAAGTACCTGGTGCACCTGGTAGGCGACATTCACCAGCCGCTGCACGTGGGCACCGGCGACGACCAGGGCGGCAACCAGGTGAAGGTGCAGTGGTTCTACCAGCCATCGAACCTGCACCGCGTGTGGGACAGCGACATGATAGACGGCAAAAACCTGAGCTTCACGGAGATCGTGCGCTTCCTGGGCGAGCCGGACAAGGCACAGGTAAAGCAGTGGCAGTCTGACTCGGTAAGGGATTGGGCTAAGGAGTCGATAAGCTACCGCCCACAGGTATACAACCTGCCGGAAGACAAGAAGCTGGGTTATCGCTACGCCTACGAGAACTACAGTCTCGTGGAGCAGCGCCTGCTGCAGGCCGGCATTCGCCTGGCGGGCCTCCTGAATGAGATTTACGGCTAAACGATTTCCCAACCCAAGTTTAAACAGCCACAGCACACTCCTTATGAGTCGCTGTGGCTGTTTAAATTCTGACCAATCTCTTCTTTAGATCGGCTACCAAGCTCTTGCACAGCTGCCCTAAAGTATAAAACGCTGGCAGACCTGATCCAAAGAATAGATTTTTTCTTAATCTGAGTTAGGTTAACTTTACTCCCTTCACTTACAAACCCCTACCCAACACCGATCGCGCATGGAGTCATACTTCCAACTGAAGCAAAATAACACCAACATCAAAACGGAGTTAATTGCAGGCATTTCCTCCTTCCTGGCCACCGCTTACATCATCGTCGTAAACCCCACCATTCTGGCGCAGGCCGGGATGCCGTTTTCCGGAGTGCTGACGGCCACGGTGCTGGTGTCGTTTTTCAGCAGTGTGATGATGGGCTTATATGCCCGAAACCCGGTTTTGGTGGCTCCTGGCATGGGGCTTAACGCTTTCTTTACCTTCTCGGCAGTGCTGGGAATGGGTGTAACGTGGCAGGTGGCGCTGGGAGCGGTTTTCTGGTCAGGCGTGGTGTTCCTCATCCTGTCCTTGTTCAACATCCGAACCATGATCGTACGGGCGATACCACGGCCGTTGCGTTTCGCTATTGCCGCCGGCATTGGTCTTTTTATCACCCTGGTAGGCCTTATTAATGCCAAATTTATCGTTGCCAACCCAGCTACAGTCATCGGTGTGAGCGCCATCACGCCTGCGCTGCTCACGTTCCTGGCCGGACTACTGGTAACCTCCATTCTGATTGTGCGCAACGTGAAAGGCGGCATCTTGCTCGGAATTTTGTTCACCACCCTGCTCTCCTACCCGCTGGGCCGCTGGTGGGCCACCGATCTGGACCCGCTCATTTCCTGGCAAGGCGTGCTCTCCGCCCCGGACTTCAGCCTGATCCTGGAGCTGGACCTGGTTAACTCCTTTCAACTCTCGATCGTGCCGGTCATCTTTGCCTTCGTGTTCACAGATATGTTTGACAGTATCTCCACCTTCGTGGGCCTGGCCGAAGCGGCAGACCTGATGGATGAGCGCGGGGAGCCGCGTAACATCCAGCGCTCCCTCACAACGGATGCCGTGGCCACAACGCTGGCCGGTTTGGTTGGCTCCAGCCCGGGCACGGCTTACGTAGAGTCGGCGGTAGGCATTGAGGCAGGCGGGCGCACCGGCCTGACGGCGGTGGTAGGCGGTTTGCTGTTCCTGCCCTTCCTGTTCCTGGCCCCGCTGCTATCGATGATCCCAGCCATTGCCACGGCCCCGGCCCTGGTGCTGGTGGGCGCCTTCATGATTCGCCCGGTAACCAAGATAGACTGGTTTGAGATGGATGACGCCATACCGGCTTTCCTGGCCATGGTACTGATTCCGTTCACTTATTCCATCACTCAGGGCATCATCTGGGGTTTCCTGAGCTGGACGGCGCTGAAGGTGGTAACCGGCAAGCGAAAAGAGGTAAGCCTTGCCCTCTGGGTGATTAACTTCTTTGCCATACTTGCGCTGATGCTTTAGAGGTAAAATAGCCTGCGGGGGCGGAAAAGTGTGGAATGTTTCCCCAGAGTGAACTTGAATTTACCATATTTCTGTTCGTAGTTGTATTGCTGTATCGGATTTTTTAGTAATCTTAAACAATATTTGAAACGCAGTAGGGTTAAGCCTGTAACTAATGGTGCTCAAAAAGCTATAATTCTTTAACTTCACCTGCCGGACGGCCCATAGCAGAAATACAAATTTTAGTAAAAACCAAAACCTTAAATTATGAAGGCACTCTTTTTCTCCCTCGCTCTCGCGTGTTCTGTCTCTTTTGTACAGGCACAGGGCAACAAAGCAGAAAAAGCACCTGCAGCCAACGCAAAACTTGAAAAGCAATTCGAGAGCCTGAAAAGCGGCTCCAACACCTGGCAGGGCTACAAAGTAGTAAAGATCACCACACTGGAATCTTTCTGGAAAACAGTACAGGAGACAGTGGCTGCCAAAGACAAAAAACTGGATAACTTTGAGGCGGAGGCCGATGCCAAGCTGCAGGAGGCACGCAAAGACGTAGCCGCCCAGGAGCAACAGCTGCAGGCCATGCAGGAAGAGATGAAGAAGAAAGAGGCCGAGGTACAGCAGAGCATACACGACATAACGCATATTACTGTCCTGGGCATTGACGTGCCCAAGCAGTTCTACGTGCTGCTGAACAGCGGCATTATCATCGCCCTGCTGATTGCCCTTGGCGTGATGGCTGTGCAGCACAAGAGCAGCAAGAGTGTCGCCAGCGAGAAGCGCAGAGCTTTTGACGAAATGGAGCTGGAACTGAATGAGTATAAAAAGAGCGCCCGTGAGCGTGAGCTGAAGATAAAGCGTGAGCTGCAAACGGAGCTTAACCGCGTGGAGGAACTCAAGCAGCAGCTTGCCAGTGTTAAGAAGCAGCCGCAACTGTAATCCACCCCCGACATAACATATAGCCCCGGTAGCTTTTTAAGAAGTTACCGGGGCTATGTGTTTTTCTGGGTTATACTTTATAACCCAAGTTGCGATTTATCTATGCCGTGTAGGTGTAAACCCACCCCGAACCTCTCCGAGGAGGGGAACCATCTATTCCTCCTCGGAGGGGCAGGGGTGGGTTAATCGAAACTTGAGTTTTATACTCGTACTAACCGGGATTTATGGGATGTGTGGATGAACAGGTTGTTATAGTTGGGCTATACTTTTATTCTTCCTCCTCCTGGCGCAAGTCTTCAGACTTGTGTCCTACCAATGATGTTGAGTCTGTGACTTGACTGGCTTGAAAAGCCATACTTGCACTGGCTATACTTAATTACATGAGCCATACTTTATACTTTGGCCATACTTTAATCATACTTCCGCTCTTTCGGATTTGCAATCCGGAAGTATAATAGCCGCGGATTTGTAATCCGCGTGAGCCATACTGTTATACTTTAATCATATTTATACTTCTCCAGCCGCTGCTTCCTTCCAATTGAAACAGGCTATCCCTACTAGCTTCTGTTCATCCTCCAGCCTTACAGACCCATCGTTGCATCTCCTGCTTTGGCTCCCTCTAGCCCGGGAGGGCTCGTCTTCGGGCATCGCGCTGGTAGCTTTTCCTTTGCTCCTGACGTCGCAATGCCTCACTTCGTTCAGCACCGGAAAAACTCGCATAGGCGCTCAACCCAAAGACTGGGATCAGTTCGATAGCCGCTGCTTTAGCGATGCCACAAGTAAAAGTGGTTTTATACTTTGCCTCATTTGTCCTTTGTCACACAGTCTTTTGTCCAAAACTCTCACTATATCCCTTGAACAGAAGCTTGGATAGCCCCCACTACAATTCCACTTCCCCGTGGGTATAATGGTGGTAGTCTTTTACCACGGTTTGCAGAAAATCCCACTCCGATAGCTCGCCGGGCTGTATACCGGTGATTTCCCGGACACGCAGCGCCATCTTCTCCAGCAACTCATAGTTATTATACTTCTGCGCCTTGTAAAGGAGCTTGCGAATGATCGCCACGTCCTGATCGGTCAGCAGATGCACCTCCGGGAATCGCACCTGATACCCTTCCTCCGTCGTGACCATGGCCGACTCTCTTTTTCGGACTGCGCGGGTACGGATGACACAGGTGCCGGCGGCCATGTCGCCGAGGCGCTGTCCTTTGTTGCTGGCGGCTATGGTTATCAGCGCCACAAACCCCTGCGAGGCTGCCGTATCCACCAGCCTGAACAGCCAGCGCAGCAGATAATCGCCCAAGGACGGTGCTCCGCCGGAAAGCTTTACCACTTTCAGGTCGCGGGCTTTCTTTCCGACACTTTGCCCGTTCAGGAAGATCTCGCATAACAAATGGTAAAACACCATCGGCACCATAATCAAGAAGCCGAGGATCGCTCCTCCGTCCAGGCCTGTTGCCGCAAAAAAAGCGGCCCACCCTATCAGCCATACGCCCATCACCACCATGTCGATAATATGCGCTACGATACGGTCGCCCACGCTGGCCAACGGATACTCTACCTCCACATGCTGCGTAGTCCGGATTTTAATGGTATTCATCTTCAATAAAATAAGTTTGCTTTCATTTTTTTTACATCACAATATACATATATTTGGTTGAGTATAAAACACAGTACCCGTGCGCGAAGCAGCCTTTATCCGAAAAAACAAACTGAAGTGGAAAGCATACGAGCAGCAGAAAGCCTCCGGTCCCGACTCACTGGCCGACAGCTTTATTGAACTGACCGATGACCTGGCTTACGCGCGCACCTTCTACCCTGCGTCGGACACCACCTCCTACCTGAACGCCCTGGCCGGCAAGACGCACCAGGCCATCTATAAAAACAAAAAAGAGAAAAGTAACCGCTTCGTCAGCTTCTGGAAGTATGAGTTGCCCTTCCTGTTCCGGCAGCACCACCGCCAGCTGGGTTACGCCTTCTTGATCTTTGCGGTAGCCTGCGGCATTGGCGCCCTCTCTGCCGCCCTGGACGATACCTTTGTGCGACTCATACTGGGCGACCGCTACGTGAACATGACCCTGGAGAACATCCGGAACGGCGACCCAATGGCTGTGTACAAAAGCCACGGCGAGGCGGAGATGTTCCTCTACATCACCTTTAACAACATCAAAGTTTCCTTTCTGGCCTTTGTGCTGGGTGTATTTTTTTCCGTCGGCACGTTCTGGGTGCTGTTTCAGAACGGGGTGATGCTGGGGGCTTTTCAGTACTTCTTCTACAAGCAGGGGCTGCTTTTTACCTCCTTCCTCACCATCTGGATACACGGCACGC
This sequence comes from Pontibacter kalidii, assembly GCF_026278245.1. Taxonomy (NCBI): domain Bacteria; kingdom Pseudomonadati; phylum Bacteroidota; class Cytophagia; order Cytophagales; family Hymenobacteraceae; genus Pontibacter; species Pontibacter kalidii. Next base: position 2,104,765 of record NZ_CP111079.1, read on the forward strand.
TGGAGATATCGGCCATTGTGATTGCGGGCTGCGCCGGCTTTGTGATGGGCAACAGCCTTCTCTTCCCCAAGACCCACTCCCGCCTGCACTCTTTTAAGCAGGGGGCCCGCAGGGGGCTCAAAATTGTAGTGGGGCTGGTACCGGTCTTCCTCACGGCAGGTTTCCTGGAGGGCTTCGTGACGCGCCACACCGACATGCCGCTGGCTCTGAGCTTGTTCATCATCCTCTTTTCCGCCGCCTTTATACTTTACTACTTTATACTCTACCCACGTTCACTGCACAGAAACAATGCTACACGCAACACAGAAAATTAACTTAAGGCAAGAAAGGGATTTCGGCGAAAAACTGAATGCCACCTTCGCCTTCCTGAAAACAAACTTTAAACCACTATCGAAGGCCATGCTGCTGTATGTGTCGCCGGTGGCACTCATAGGCGGTATTTTCTCGGGGATGCACCAATCGCGCATGTTCCAGCAGCTTACCGGCGAGGGGCCTTACAGCACCATGGGCGAGTATACTTTCTTCAACCAGGTCACCTCGCTCAATTACCTGTTTTCGCTCTTCTTCACCGTGATGGCCCTAGTGATTGTCGCCCTGACGGTGTATGGGTACATGGTAGCCTATATGGATGAAGAGGGGGAGGTGACACCGGCTGCCGTGTGGGAGCATATCAAACGAAACCTGATCCAGGCCATTTACTCCAGTATTGCCATTGGGGTGGTCTGCTTTCTGAGCTTTTTCCTGCTGGGCCTGGGCATTTACCTGGCGGTGGTGCTCTCCCTCTTCCTGGTGGTGATGGTACGCGAGGAGACGGGTTTTATAGAAAGTATAGAACGTTGCTTTTACCTGATCAAGGGAAACTGGTGGGCTACTTTTGGCCTTATATTCATCGCCAGTATCATTCAAAGTATGATTGCCTGGCTGGCAGCCGTGCCCCTGGGAGCAGTTATGATGATGCGCCTGCTACAGGTGCCGGGGGCCGAAAGCGAGTTACTGCTGGTCGCCTCCAACACGATTGCCACCATGCTCACCACGTTTACCTACTGCATCTCCACGCTGGCGCTGGGCTTCCAGTACTTTAACCTGGTAGAGCAGAAAGACGGCCTGGGCCTGATGGAGCAGGTAGAGTTAATCGGCGGCCACAACCAGAGCCTTACCACCAATGAGGGAGAGTTTTAAGTACCTTCACTCCTTTATACTTATACTTTGCCTGCTGCTCGGTTCTGGCCCCATCGCGCATGCCCAGTTGCAGGATAGTATTCCGGCCGCGCGCCAGCCGGTGATGGTCCGTCCGCTGGACGCGGAACAGCTGGAGGCCATGCGCGCTTCCGAGGATTTCCAGTATTACGAGGAGGTAAACACGGGCGCCACCTTCTGGGAGCGGCTCAAGCACCGCCTGCAGCGGTGGCTGCAGGATGTCTTCTACGAGGGACAGGCGAGCGGCTTCTGGGAAGTGCTGCTTTACCTGGCCCTAGCGGCGGCGATCGTTTTCATCATTATTAAAATGCAAAACGTGGAAACGGGCGGCCTGTTTGGCAGAAAGGCTGTAAGTATGAGCATGCCGTATGAGGTGCTCGAGGAAAATATCCATGAGATGGACATGAAAGCCCTGATAGCCGAGGCCACCGCGCAGCGCGACTACCGCAAGGCCGTGCGGCTCCACTACCTGCAAAGCCTGAAGCTCCTAACTGACAGGACCTTGATCGAGTGGAAAGCAGGCAAAACTAACCGCAGCTACATCTCCGAAATTAAACCGGGACCCATACGCCAGGAGTTTGAGCAGCTTACGGGCATGTTCGAGTACGTGTGGTATGGCGGTGCCGCCCTTGGCGATGAAGTATATACTTCCGCACAGGCGGAGTTTAACCAGTTCGATAACCTTGTAAAGCAGCACGCATGAAAGGCTACCGCAGGTATATGGCGATAATTTTGCTGCTCTTCGGGTCCCTGGTGCTGCTGGAGTATTTCCGGCCAAAGGCGGTGGACTGGTCGCAGACCTTTTCCAGGGAAGATAAGATCCCCTACGGCACCTACGCACTTTATGAGTTGCTGCCGGGCCTCTTCCCCGGCCAGCGGGTAGAGCAGGTGCGCGAGCCGATTTACAACCAACTGCAGGACTCCACCCTCAGCGGCAGCTATGTGTTCATCCAGAAATTCTTTGCCGCCGACAGCCTGGATACTAACCTGCTGCTCGATTTCGTGCACCGGGGAAACCAGGTATTTATAGCAGCTGATGAGTATAGCCAGGCCCTGGAGGACACGTTATACTTTGATACTGTTTACCTGAACACCACCTCCCCCGACTCCACGGGCTTTTATTTTACCAGCCAGCCGGAGCAGCAGGTGTATACGTTTCCGCCCAACAATAACAGCCGCTACATTCGGGTAAAAAAGCAGGTGGGGCACGAGGCGCTGGGGCGAAACAAGGCGGGGATGCTTAACTTTATGAAGGTGCCCTTCGGCGAGGGGCATTTCTATATCAGCTCGGTACCGCTGGCTTTCACCAATTACCAGCTCCTGACCCTGCAGCAGCCCGACTATGCCGCCACCGCCCTCTCCCATCTGCCCGTGCAACCGGTGCTATGGGACGAATACCAGAACCAGGGCCGGGAGGAGGACCAGTCGGTGCTACGGGTGCTGATGCGGCACGAGCCGCTGACCTGGGCCTATTACGTGGCGCTAGCGGGCATGGTGCTGTTCCTGCTGTTTAAGAGCAAGCGCACACAACGCATTATCCCGGTGCTGGAGCCGCCGCGCAACACCACCCTGGATTTCGTAAAAACGATCGGCAGTTTATACTTTAACCACGGCGACCACAAAAACATCGCCGAGAAAAAGATAACCTATTTCCTGGAGTACCTGCGCCGGCACTTCCACCTCACCACCCATACACTGGACGAGGAGCTGCGCGAGCGGGTAGTGGCAAAGTCAGGCGCCGACGCTGCGTTGGTGAGCGATATTTTCGGGCTCATTCGCTCCATCGCTCAAAGCAAGGCCATCAGTGCGCAAACGCTGCTGCTGCTCAACTCCCATTTAGAAGATTTCTACAAACAAACCTCCCCGGGGGCAAAGTATAAAGTATAGTTATGCAAGAAGACATACTCATCACCACACAGGAAAACAAGACGGATTACAGCGCCCTGCGCGGCGCCACAGAAAGTATAAAGCAGGAGCTCCGCCAGATCATAGTCGGTCAGGAGAAATTGATCGAGCTGCTGTTGGTAGCCCTGCTTGCCGACGGCCACGTGCTGATAGAGGGGGTGCCGGGCATTGCCAAAACCCTGACGGCAAAGCTGCTGGCCCGCACCGTGCAGGTTGACTTCAGCCGCATCCAGTTCACCCCGGACCTGATGCCCTCGGATGTGCTGGGAACCTCGGTTTTCCACCCCGGCTCGGCCACGTTTGAGTACAAGCAGGGGCCCATCTTCGCCAACATTGTGCTGATAGACGAGATAAACCGTGCACCGGCCAAGACACAGGCCTCGCTGTTCGAGGTGATGGAGGAGCAGCACATCACCCATGACGGCAGAGTTTACCCGCTGGAGGCCCCTTTTGTGGTGTTGGCCACCCAAAACCCGATTGAGCAGGAAGGAACCTACCGCCTGCCCGAGGCGCAACTAGACCGCTTTATGTTTAAGGTGCTGGTGGATTACCCCAGCCTGGAGGAGGAAGTGCAGATACTGGAGCTGCAGCACAAGGGCCCGCAGCTTAAGAAGGAGCTGGACCAGGTACAGCCGGTGCTCTCGGCGGAGCAGTTGCTGGCGCTGCGCCAGGCGGTGCAGGCCGTGCACCTGGACAAAAAACTGCTGGAGTACATCGCCCAGATCGTGGCAGAGACCAGGGTGAACAAGTCTTTATACTTAGGGGCCTCGCCGCGCGCCTCCATTGCCCTGCTCAACAGCTCTAAAGCCCTGGCTGCCCTGCGTGGCCGTGGCTTCGTGACGCCGGAGGATGTGCAGGAACTGGCCCCAGTAGTGCTGCGCCACCGCATCCTGCTCACCCCTGAGCGCGAAATGGAAGGCATCACCCCTGATGAGGTGATTAAACTGATCGTTCAGAAAATTGACGTGCCGCGCTAGTGCAATTTATCCGTAGTTTATACTTTACCAACCGCCTCTATCAGAGCCTGGCTGCCCTGGCGTGCCTGTTCGTGCTGGCCTTCTTTGTGCCGGTGCTGCTGGTGCTTGCCAAGGTGGCCCTGGCGGTGCTGGTGCTGCTCACGCTGCTGGACCTGCTCCTGCTCTACAGCAACCGGGCCGGCGTATACGCCAGCCGCAGCATGCAGGAGAAGCTCTCCAATGGCAGCGACAACGATGTTTACTTATACCTGGAGAACAAGTATAACTTTACCCTGCATTCCGAGGTGATCGATGAGCTGCCGTTCCAGTTTCAGAAGCGCGACAGCTTGTTCAGAGCGGTCGTACCGCACGGGCGCACCCACATCATCCACTATATATTGCGGCCCACCAAGCGCGGCAGCTACAGCTTTGGCGCCATCAACGTGTTTGCCATGAGTGTGCTGCAACTGGTAAAGCGCCGCTACAAATTTGCCCAAAATCAGGAGGTGCCGGTATACCCGTCGTTTATCGAGATGCAGCAGTATGAGCTGCTGGCAGTGTCTAACAGGCTGCACGAAATGGGCCTCAAGAAGATCCGTCGTATTGGGCAGAGCACCGAGTTCGAGCAAATCAGGAATTACGTTGCCGGCGATGACCAGCGCACCATCAACTGGAAAGCCTCGGCCCGCAGAGCAGAGCTGATGGTCAACAGTTTCCAGGACGAGAAGTCGCAGCAGGTGTACAGCCTCATCGACAAGGGCCGCGCGATGCAGATGCCATTCGAGGGACTAACCTTGCTGGATTATGCCATCAACGCCTCCCTGGTCATCTCCAGCATCTCCATGAAAAAGCAGGACAAAGCAGGAGTCATCACCTTCTCAAACAAGATAAGCAACATCTTGCCCGCACAGCGCAAGTCGGATCAGCTGCGCCGTATCCTGGAGCTGCTCTACAACCAGAAAACGCTGTTCCAGGAAACCGACTTCGAGCGGCTTTACGCCACTGTGCGCCATACGATAAAACAACGCAGCCTGCTTCTGCTCTTCACCAACTTCGAGACGCTGAACGGCGCGCAGCGCCAGCTGCCCTACCTGCGGGCGCTGGCTAAGAATCACCTGCTGGTGGTGATCTTCTTCGAGAACACGGAGCTGCACAGCCTGCTGCACCAACCCGCCACCAGCACCGAGGAAGTATACACCAAAGCCATCGCCCAAAAGTTCAGCCACGACAAAAGGCAGATCGTGAAGGAGCTGCAACTGCATGGTATTCACGCCATCCTCACCCCGCCAAAAGACCTGACGGCGAACACGATTAACAAATACCTGGAGCTGAAGGCCCGCGGTTTGATATAAAAAAGGGAGACAAAGCTTGTCTCCCTTTTTTGGTTAGGTTAGTAAAGTTAGAATAGTGGCGTGTATAAAGGTGAGAGTAAAAATTTTTCGATAGCGTTAGTTTTCGTTATACTTTTTAAAATGGAGTACTGATACTTAGCTCCTGTACTTACACCGCCACAGCCTGCTCTGCCGCAGGCTGCTTTTGCAGGTACTTATCTACGAAAGGCGTATAGATGGCCAGCAGGCTGAACAGCAGCAACAAGTACAGGTACCAGGCCGAGGACCAGAGGTCCAGGAAGTTCAGCTGCCCGTTCGAAAAGCTGACCAGCATCAGGATCTGGGCACCATAAGGCAGCAGCCCCTGCACCACACAGGAGGCAATATCGAGCAGCGCGGCGGTTTTGCGTTTATCTATACTATACTCCTGGCTGATCTCCTTCACCACCTGCCCCGTCACGACGATAGAAACCGTGTTATTGGCAATGGCCGTGTTCGTGCCCCCTACCAGCGACAGGATGCCGACCTGTGCCGAGCGAAACCCGCTGGCGGCCTTGCTAACTTTTTTCAGCAGGAAGGCAATGCCGCCCGCCTCGCTGACCATCCGGGCCAGCCCGCCCGTGAGCATGGAGAGCAGGAAGATCTCGGTCATACCCGTGAAGCCCTCGTAGACGCTTTTGCCAAAAGCCAGCACCTCCAGTTGGCCCTGCCACAGCCCTACAGCTCCGGAAGCCAAAGTACCCAGAATGAGGACCACAAACACATTTATGCCTGATACAGCCAAGGCGATGACCAACAGGTAAGGCACGATCTGCCAGAAATTAGCCGCCTGCAGTTCCGGGAGCTGCGCCTCCACCGCTCCTGCCGTGTTCCAGCCTGTGAGGAGCAACAGCACCACCGTAACCAGGGCAGCAGGGCCAGCGATCAGGATGTTTACCCTAAACTTGTCGCGCATGCTGCAACCCTGTGTTTGCGTGGCGGCAATAGTGGTATCGGAAATAAAGGAGAGGTTATCGCCAAACATGGCGCCTCCCAACAGCGCGCCCAGCAGCAAGGGCATAGACGTTTGACTTTGCTCGGCGAGCCCCACCGCGATAGGCGCTAGAGCCACAATAGCCCCCACCGATGTTCCCGTGGCCGTTGACAGGAAGGCCGCCAGCAGAAATACGCCAAGGCCCAGGTACTGTACCGGCAGCACGCTCAGTCCCAGGTTTACGGTAGCATCCACACCGCCCACAGCCTTTGTTACCGTGGCAAAAGCCCCGGCAAGCAGGTAGATCAGGCACATGGTGATGATCTTGGAATCGCCGCAGCCCCTGATAAGCGCTGCTACCTTGGCCTCTGTGGAGCCCCGAAGTAGAAAGAAGGCGGAGATGATGCCCAATACCACCGCCACCGGTGCAGGCAGGGCATAAAAATCGTTTAAGAAAATGCCTGCGCCTAGAAAGGTGAGCACAAACACCAGGAAAGGCACCAGGGCCCAACCGCCAGTTTTTTGAATATGTTGCATGTAAACGATAGAGCGGGAAGCAGGCACGAAATGCTTAACGGCGACTTTGGCTTCTTACGCCCCTAAAATGGAAATCTTAATGTCTTTGTTAGTGTGGAAGCCCCTGCGGTTTGCGCCAAGGCAGTTGTAGAGGAGTATAGCCTTTAACAACAACAATAACAACAACAAGCAGGCTTAGGCGCTGCTAGTGCGGTAAAGACACGGGATATAAAAACGGGAAGCTGTTGTAGTAAGCGCATGAAGTTAAATTTATAGGTCCCAAATTGGGCAGGTGTTAGCACCTTTACGGCCGGGGCCGTGGTTGCTAGAGGTTCGCTGAGCCTGCTCTCTCCCCTCTTCTTTATAAATCTTGCATAAAGATACTGCAAAGGTAAAGCCAGCACGGCTAGAAAATCAAACCCGGAGGGGAAGTTCTCCTAAAGTTTATACTTCTAATCCTGATAGTTCAGTGTTAGAACTTGCATCTAAAGTTAATTTCCCACAAGTTTATACTTCAGAACACACTATCCCTGACAATTCACATGAAATTCACCTCTACGGCCCTTTTCGCGCTGCTCCTGGCCAGCGCCAGCCTCTACAGTTGCTCCCCCAACCCTTACGCCAGCACCAACCGTGCGCATAAGAAACAGCTGAAAGCCTATACGAAACAGCTGCGCACCGTGCCCGCCATCAACCCAAAGGAGTCGACGCTGCCACTTGGCGAGCACTGGGTAGGTACTACCAACTTCAGCATGCGAAAGGCTAACTATGTCGTGATCCACCACACGGCCCAGAACTCAACGGAGCATACGCTGAAGACCTTTACCATGCCAAAAACGCAGGTTAGCGCACATTACGTGATCGGCCGCGACGGCAAGGTATACCACATGCTCAACGACAACCTGCGCGCCTGGCACGGGGGCAATAGCCGCTGGGGAAATAACACCGATCTTAACTCCTCCTCCATCGGCATTGAGCTGGATAATAATGGAGCCGAGCCTTTTGCCGAAGCACAGATCAACAGCCTGCTGGAAGTTTTGGCGATGCTGAAGGAAAAGCACAACATACCTGCCGAGAACTTCATCGGCCACTCCGATATTGCCCCGGTGCGAAAAGTAGACCCGAACGAGACGTTCCCATGGAAGCGGCTGGCGGAGCACGGTTTCGGCCTGTGGTACGATGAGGGCGTAGTGGAGCAGTACCTGCAGCCGGCCGCCCCGATTACGGTGCTCGACAGCACCGGTACAGCGCCCGTGCTTGTACTGCAGCCCCTGGATTCCGTCTCTACCATTCCGCCGCACTTTAACCCCAAAGAGGCGCTCCGCATCATTGGTTACGACACCCGAGACATGCCCGCCGCCATCCGTGCCTTCAAGCTCCACTTTGTACAGGAGGAGGTGAACATGGAGCTGACGGAGAAAGACAAGATCATACTTTACAACCTGTACCAGAAGTACTTGTAGGCTGGCGCCGGCATCCAGCCGGTGATGCAGGGTGTGCGGCGAGTCTCCAGACTCGCTGTAGACAGTGCAGCGGGAATAGCCTGTTTTATACAGCATCGGCCCCGGCAGGAGAACCACTACTCTCCCACCGGGGCCGGTGCTCTTATACTTTATAGATCGATTTGCGATTAACCCACCCCTGAGAGCTGCGCTCGCTAGCTCAAAACTCGCGTTTTGGCTAGTCCAGAGGAGGGGAATTTTGCAAAAGAGCAGGTGATTTCCCCACCTTGGAGGGGTTAGGGGTGGGTTTACACCTGCACTGCATTAGATACTGCAACTTGGGTTATATACTTTATAGAGTCAAGCACCCAGGCTATACTTTAACCTTCTAACTCTCTAACTCCTAAACTTTCTAACTCCTAAACTTTCTAACTCCCAAACTCTCTACGCCAGCAGGTTCCAGATGTACTGCAGGATCAGCCCGGAGATGTAGGCGCCGTATGTACCCACTGCGTAGCCCAACACGGCCAGCAGCACGCCCACCGGGGCCAGATAGCGGTTAAAGGCCGCTGCCACGATAGGTGCCGAGGCCGCACCGCCAATATTTGCCTGGCTGCCCACCGCCACATAAAAGAACGGTGCCCGTATTAGACGCGCCACCACCAGCATAATGAGGATGTGAAAAGTAATCCAGAAGGCGCCCACCAGGAACAGTTTCGGGTTGTCCAGCACAGCGCCCAGGTCCATGCTCATGCCGATGGTGGCCACCAGGAAGTAAAGGAAAATGGAACCGAAGCGGGAGGCGCCGTAGCCTTCCAGGTTGCGGGCCTTGGTGAACGAGAGCGCCAAACCTGCCGTGGTGGCAACAATTACGAGCCAGAAAAAGCCGCTGGTGATGGAGTACGTCTCCAGTTCCGGGAAGTTCTCGGCAAAGTAGGGCGCAATGATATCGGCCAGGAAGTGCGAAAGGCCGGTAAACCCGAACGCCACGCCAAGGATCACCATTGTAGAGGTAATGGTAGGCATCATGTGTTTGCCCGCCTGCAGCCCCTCCAGCCGCTCCTCCAGCTCCCTGATTGGGCGGCTGTCGGCGCCGAGCAGCTTATCGATTTTCTCCGGCTTCTGCGACCAGTACAGCAGGAAGCCCATCCACACGTTCGCCACCAGCACGTCCACTGCGATCATTTGTCCGAAGGCTTCCTTGCTCGCCCCGAATACCTCCAGCATGGCCGCCTGGTTCGCCCCGCCGCCAATCCAGCTGCCCGCTATCGTAGACAGGCCTTTCCATACTTCATCGTCGCCGGTATAGAGCACATCCGGGAAGACGGAGCCTACCAGGAACAAGGCCAGCGGCCCGCCAAGTATAATCCCCAGCGTTCCGGCAAAGAACATGATCACGGCCTTGCTGCCCAGCATGCGCAGCGACTTAAAGTCAATGCTGATGGTGAGCAGGATCAGCGAGGCGGGCAGGAAGAATCGCGATGCCACAAAGTATAACTGCGAGCTGTCGCCGGAGATGATGTTGAACGTATTGAGCAGCGCCGGCAGGAAATAGCACAGCAGCAGTGAGGGAATCACTTTGTAAAACTTCATCCAAAACCGGTTGGTGCTGGAGGAGGTATGGAAAACAGCGGCCAGGATGACGAGCAGAATGCCCAGCACCACGGCCTCGTTGGTGATCAGCAGTGCGCTAGTTTCGGTCATGGGGTGGTGTAGTGTTAGCTGGTTAAGGGTGATGTTCAGATTTGGAGAAAGAACAGACTGCGTCTTGGGCTGCCAGATCTTTAAACTTTAAAGTTAGAACGAGTATCCTCCAAACACAAAACCTGCGGCCGTTTTAATAGAGAATTTTCTATACTTTCCGCGGCTTTATGGTTGTAAAAGTATAACTGCTGCCGGTTTATACTTTCAGTTTCCTAAATTTGACCATTTCCAACGTGTAAACAGACGTATAGCCATGCCCACCCTACCCCAAGCGCTCGATCACCTGCTCAACCGCCACTTCACGTCCCAGACACCCGGTGCGGTAGTGCTGGTAGCCAAAGAAAACGAGGTGGTATACCTGCGCGGTGCCGGTTTGGCGAACCTGGAAACAGGCGCTGCCATCACCCCGGACACGACTTTCCGGATGGCCTCTGTCTCAAAGCAGTTTACCGCCATGAGCGTGCACCTGCTGGCGTTGCAGCAGAAGCTTCAACTTAATGATCCGCTCGCTTTATTCTTCCCGGAGCTGGCGCATTTCAAAGCCATACAACTACTGCACCTGCTCAACCATACATCCGGCCTGCCGGACTTTGAAGAGCATATTCCGGAAGATCAGACGGCCCAGCTCTCAGATGAGGACGTGCTGCGCAAAACAGCTGCACAGCCAGCGCTCCTCTTCTCCCCCGGCACCCAATACCGCTACAGCAACACGGCCTATGTGCTGCTGGGGCTGCTGGTTGAGCGGGTGTCAGGCAGGAGCTACGCTGACTTTCTAAAGGAAAATATCTTCGGACCGCTGCAGATGAGCCACTCCATACTTTATAGGGCTGATGCCGCCATACCCAACCGGGCTTTGGGCTACAGCAGGGATGCGGCAGGCGGTTTTATACTTTCCGACCAGAACATCTGCACTGCCACGCGCGGCGACGGCTGCCTTTATACTTCGGCGCAGGATTTCCTGAAGTGGCAGCGAGCTTTGCAGCACAATTCTCTATTTAACATAAACAACACACTAAACACTCATTCGTCAAGTATAGACACAGCCAAAGGCTGGCATTATAGTATGGGCTGGTTTGTGTCGGCTATTGTTAACGGCAGCCACGAGCTTTGCCACAGCGGCGATACCTCCGGCTTCACCAACCTGGTTATCCGGCTGCCGCAGTACGATACTGTTGTTGCCTCCTTTTCCAACATCGCCAACAACCATACTTTCCTGAGCGATCTGCTGCAGGAGCTGAAGCAGTTTCAGGAGTTCAGTCCAAAGTCAGCACTCGTACACCATCTGCAGGAGCTGACACGGTAAGCTCCTTAGCTTATACTTTATAGCATCTGATGTATGCGTCAAAGAACTACCTGCCAGGTAGCAGCAAATCCCTTTCCTGGAGCAGTTTCCCTCTAATCAAATTAGCCTTGCTCGCCTCTGGCGAGAGTAAGCTATTTGTTGGCGTCCCGTCACACGCTAAGCACTCGTAAAGCGGCCAGAGGCCAAACTATGACGCACACTCGCCAGAGGCGAGCGAGGGCTAGTTACCTCATCCCTCCAAGGAAGGGAATTTATACTTGGCACGGATGCCCAACCGTGCCGTTCGGACGGGCAAAAAAAGAAGAGACGCAGGGTGTTGCGTCTCTTCGGGTATTTTCAGTCCCCTCCTATGCTTAGGAAGGAGAGAAAAGGATTCTTTACTGATACAAAGCTGTTTTGCGCAGGTCTACTACCACATCATCCGGGGTAATGCGCTTGGCGCGGAGGAAGCGCTTCAGCTCCGGCTCATCAAAATTCGCTGCCTTAGGATTCATGCTGCTGATGCGCACACGGCCAGCTGAGTGTATGAACTCCTGATCTCCGCCGATCCACATGCCCACGTGCACCACGCGCTCTGATTTACCATCCTTGGCAGGCACACCGAAGAACAGCAGATCGCCGGGCTGTAGCTGGTCCCAACCGTTAGACGTATCCACCAACTTGCCTATGTGCACCTGCTGTGAGGCATCACGTGGCAGCACCAGGCCGTTCATAAAGAATACGGTTTTGGTAAAGCCGCTGCAGTCAACCCCCTTAAATGAGGTACCGCCCCACAGGTAAGGCAGGCCCAGTAGCTGCTTGCTGGTGCTCACCAGGTTCTCGCCGCTTGGCTTGCGGCTGGCCAGCCACTCATCATACTTCACCGACTCCGCCGCAGGTACAAAACCTTTTCTGCCGTCGGGGAAGGTTACCGCGTAGAAATCGCCCTGCTTCTGCTGCAGCGCTAGCACATCGCCATATACTAAGTCAGAAACAGTTCCTGCGTCAGCGCTGGCCGACTCGTAGGCGAAACCATAGGGTTTGGTATAGAGTAACTTCGGGCTTTTCTGCCAGGCATCAAACGTGGCTTTGTCCATCAGGCTGACGCCTTTTTCATCTACCCAGGCCAGGTATTTATCCGGCGTTTGTACCAGGTACCAGCCGCGCTGGTGCTTCAGTACGTTTACCGGCGTACCCATGGTAGCCTGCGTGGCCAGCTCAGCTGGGTGCTTTGGCTCAGAGCGGAGGTTGGCCACCGAAATGGTGATCACGCCAAACTCCTTGCCTTCCAGCGCAGCATCGGGCAGCACCTGTATACTGTCCACAAAGGTAATTTGCTCGGCTTTCAGCTTCTCTAACAGCTCCTGCTTCGCCTCCGGCATGTTGGTTTCGCCGGCCAGCACGTTGTCGCGTTGCTCCACCTTAAAGAGCGCCACCCGCTTATCGGGGGCATACTGCGTGCGCACCTCCTCGATGTGCGGCGCCATGGTGGCATCCGCAGTGGTGGCAGTTTCCTTTCCGGAGGTACAGGCCATCAGAAGGCCAAGGGCAAGTATGAGATAGTTCTTTTTCATCATGTTAAAGGTACCGCAGCACAAAGGTGCGGCAGGTTATGTTCGTGTTGAAGTTCAAGTATGAGACTCAGTTTTGATCATCTCCCTAATTTACGACAAAATTGGGAGAGAATTGGTTTACTGCCTCCGCCAACCGCTGCAGGTCCTCCGGGGTATGCAGGCTGCTCAGGATGATGCGGATGATGGGAGCACTCTCGGCGGTGGGATAACGGAAGTTGGAAATCAGGATCCGGTGCTGGTTCAGGTGCTGCGCCATACTTTCCTGAAGGGTGCTGAACACCGGGTAATCCGGAATATAGCTGAACAGCTCTTGCCGCTGCAGTTGCCCCAGAAATGTATGGATGCTTTGCTGCAGGCGCTCCTGCGCCTCCTTAATCACCTCCCCTGCCTGCAGGTAGGCGTACAGGTAGGCCGGAATGGCCGGTGAGGCCCCGCCAAAGTATGGGCTTGCTTTCACCTGCTCCACTAACTGGCGGGAGCCAAGCATAAACCCGGCCGGAATGCCCAGCGCCTTTCCAAACGAGCTTCCCACCACCACTTCCACATTCTTGTACTTTAGCAGCTGTGGGTAAATGCCCACGCCACCGGGTCCTATCACGCCAAAGCCGTGCGAGTCGTCCACGACAAGTATGATGTCCTTCTGCGCGGGCAGTTGGGCCACCCAATCAAACGTATAGCTCCTGGCCTTCAACGGGTCCAGCGCGTTGCAGATAAGTATAAAACGCTCCTCTTCCGATGCCTGCACCTCCTCTACCACCCATTTTGCCCACGCTTCAAAGGTAATGTCGGCGTTGGCCTGGGCAGCGGCGCGGTCAATTTCCCACAGGGCCGGGTGCGCGCCAGGGGCATACAGGAACCGCCCCCGGTTGCGCAGCACCTGCACCAGCGTCTGCCCCATCAGAAAGCCCGACGACATGGTGACGGCCGCCTCGGCACCGCTTATGCTTGCCAGATGTTCCTCTACCTGCCCGTATACCTGCAGCCGCAGGTTAGAGCGGCGCGAGCTGGAGTAATTGGTGCCGTAGCGGCGTATCCCCTCCACCACCAGCTCCTGAAAGGCCTGATTGCAGGCCATACCCAGGTAAGAGGTGCCGCTGCAATACAGGAACTCCTCCCCATTGATGGTCACGGTGCGGCCCGGCAGGTGGTCGGTGTAGGCGGGGCTGGTCATTAAGCGATGAGCTCAGCGCCGGTTCCGTTGACACTGCTGTAGCGTATTTTGCCATCGTCGATGGTGATGCCGCGGGCAATGTCCTTGCTGATGAGCAGCGGGCCGTCCATGTCCACGAAATCGAGCATGGGCAGCAATTGCGCGATGGCCGAGATGCCCACCGTAGACTCTGTCATACAGCCCACCATGGTTTTCAGCCCCAGTTCACGTGCTTCCTTGAGCATACGGCGGGCGGGCGTCAGGCCCCCGCATTTCACCAGCTTCACGTTTACCCCATGGAAATGGCCCACGCACTTGGCCACATCGCTTTCGGTAATGCAGCTCTCATCGGCAATCAGCGGCAGCACCGACTGCTGGTATACTTGCTTCATACCCTCCATGTCGTCGGCACGCATCGGCTGCTCTATAAACTCTACCCCCAGGGGCTTGAGCTGCTTTGCGTTCTGGATGGTTTCCTCCACGCCCCAGGCGCAGTTGGCATCCACCCTGAACACGGCATCGGTATGCTTGCGCAGCTCCGTGATTATAGCCACATCCTCCTTTGTGCCCAGCTTTATCTTGTAGAGCGGCCAGGGCATCTCTTTCAGCTTTTTTACCATGTTCTCGATAGTGTCGATGCCGATGGTGTAGTTGGTGAGCGGGTTATGGTCTGTGTTCAGCCCCCATAGTTTATGCAGCGGCTGCCCCTGCAGCTTGCCGTACAGGTCGTTGGCGGCCATGTCGAGTGCGCAAAGCGCGAATGGGTGGCCGGCCAGATGCGGCTGCATCTGTGCCCAGAAATCCTCCGGCTTCTCCAGCTCTGTCGCCTCGATCTGGGTGCGGATGCTCTCCAGCGCCGCTGTCATACTATCTATCGTGAAGCCATAGTATGGGTTGCTGGTGGCCTCGCCGTAGCCTTTGTGCCCGTTCTGCTCCAGCTCCACAATCATGGTCGGCTGCGTATCGCGGGAGTCGTAGGAAATGGTGAAGGTATGCTTAAGCGGCAGGTCGAAGGACCGGATGGTAAGTTTCATGGTGGTCTGTTTTAAGTATGATTGCTGATGATTGGTTGTTGCTTGTCGGTTGTTTATGGTCAGATCAGGATGCAGAGGAAACCAAGAATTGGCAGCTTTACGGCTCCCCCTAACTTTCTAACTCTCTAAGTTTCTAACTCTCTAACTTACTCAATACCTGTTGTGCACCTCCGTCATGATGCGTTCCATCTCGTTGCGGATATCGGAGGTGGGCACCTTATAGTTGTTGTTCATAAAGCTATAGAGCAGCAGCTTCCCGCTCTTGGTCATAATGTAGCCGCTCTGGTTGTGCACATGCGCCAGCGTACCGGACTTGCCAAAAACGAAAGGCACGTCAGCCTTATAGATGTTACGGAATGTGCCGGGTCTGCCGCCATTAGCCAGCATCGGGAAGAGTTTCTCACGGGGGCGCTCCTCCATCAGCTTCTGCAGCAGCACGATAATGCTTCGCGGCGTGAACATATTCATACTGGAAAGCCCTGACCCATCGATCCACACAGGCTCGTCGGGCAGATCGGCCAGGTAAGTGGCTTTTACATGTTTGATGGCCCGCTCTATCGACAGGGTGTCGGAGAGGGTGCCGGAGCAGAGCGCCATGAGTTGCTCGGCCATCAGGTTGTCGCTCACCTGCAGCATGCGCTTAAGCACAGTATCCGTTGGCAGCCCGTAGAAAATCTTGCCCCCTTGTGGCACGGCAGCTTTCAGAAGCTCCACCTCCCGCTTCAGGGTATCCGCCAATAGCGTCACGGTCATCTCCGGAGAGGTGATAAAGGGCACTTCGGTAGAGAACTTCTCAGCGGCATAGCGGGGGCGGTAGGTAATGTTGTTGGTGCGCCACCCTCTCACAAAGGCTATATTCGATTTCGACTCCGCGGTATCCACCACAACCTTCTTTTTAAAGTATGACGGTGTGGTGGAGAAAGGCGCCGTCTCCTCTTTGTAAAACTTGATCACGTTGCCATGGATCGGGAAAATGTTTCGTTCCGGCTGGTAGTAATAGTTGTAATCATCCCAACCCCAGTTGGTGGCAAAGGGCGTGCTGGTGTAAGGAGCCTCCACATAGTATAGCTTCTTCTCAGGACGGTTCTTCAGGAAGTCGTAAGCCAGGGTGTTCTTCAGGTCCATGTGGGTGAAGGTTGGGTCGCCGGTTCCCCAGAAGATAAGCGAGTCGCCACGGCTTACGTACTTCAGCGCCGCAATGGAATCGCCGAGCATTTTATGGCTGGCATAGAAGGTAAACAGCTTAGTATTAGAGGCTGGCACAAAGTACTTATCGGCGTTATGCTCCACCACCATCTGCCCCAGTTCCGGGTCATACAGGGCAAAGCCCACAAAGCTCTGCCGCAGCACCTCCGACTCGGTCACCTCTTTCCTGATCTCAGCAGGCCCAAAGCGGGCTGCCTCAGGCGAGGCGGTAGGCACCTTGCTGCTGCAGGCCATTGCCAGGAGCAGGCAGCAAAGCATCCCATATCTGTAAAACTGGTTTAGCAGGCTCATACGTGGTGGCGCTTTTAGTTGAAAAGCTTAAATAAGCAAAAAGGGCTATATAATCAAACAGGTTTGGCTGCGCTTCTCATACGAAAGGTGGTAATTTATGCCAACTGCAGTTGAAGTACAACGACATATTAGCAAAATAAAACTTCATTCGTTTCAATGTTAAAACATCCTCTTTAATTGCTAAAATAATGTATACAAATTTGCCTATATACTTTATAACGCTAAATTAGAAGGCTAATCTAACTTATAACTAACCTAATCACTCATGAAAAGATTTTACCAGTCAACTTTACTGTTGCTGTTACTTTGCTGGTGCGGCGCTGCGTTTGCCCAGCAAGTTAGCGTGAGCGGCACGGTAACAGGCGCTGATAACAGCTTACCGCTGCCTGGTGTCAGTGTAATTGTAAAAGGCACGACCACAGGGGTAACCACCGCTGCCGATGGCACCTTTCAGGTAAGCGTGCCGGGCCCCGGTTCGGTTCTGATGTTCCGCTTTCTGGGCTATGAAGTACAGGAAGTAAAAGTAGGCAACCAGCGCGTGTTTAACGTGCGGTTAAATCCTGACAACAAACAACTGCAGGAAGTGGTGGTAACCGCTTTGGGCATCCAGCGGGAGGAACGCTCCCTTGGCTACTCCACTCAGGAGGTAAAAGGCGAAGACTTGACCCTTACCAAGGAGCAGAACGTGCTCGGCTCGCTGGCCGGTAAAGTAGCCGGTGTGCAGGTAACAGGTTCCTCCGGCGCCAGCATGGGCGGTACCCAGAAAATCAAAATCCGTGGCGTGAACTCCATCACAGGCGGTGGCCAGCCGCTGATTGTGGTAGACGGAACGCCTATCTCCAACGCTAACTACTCAGGCAGCGCGGGCGTTGACTTCGGTAACCTGGGGCAGGACGTGAACCCGGAGGATATCGAGTCGGTGAACGTGCTGAAAGGCCCGGCAGCTTCCGCCCTCTATGGTCTGCGTGGCCAGCACGGCGTGATCATGATCACCACCAAAAAAGGTGCTAAAGGCGCTGAAAAGGTGACTGTTCAACTAAATTCTGCCTTCTCTGTGGAGCGTGTGGGCAACATCATGCCGTACCAGAACATGTACGGCGGTGGCGGCAGCCAGAACTGGAGAACCTTGCCAAACGGCGAAAAGTATGTCGATATCTCCTATGACGAAAGCTGGGGCCCAAAGATGGACGGCACACCGGTTCGCCAGATCTTCAGCTTCTATCCGCAGGACCCTACATATGGTCAGTTGACTCCGTTTGTGGCGCATCCGGATAACATTAAGGATTACTACGAGACCGGCTATAACCTGAACAACGGCATCAGCGTGACAGGCGGCAGCAACAAGGCCAACTACCGCATCAGTGCCAACGACACCCGTATTGAAGGTGTAGAGCCAAATACTTGGTTAAAGCGCCACAACGTAAGCGCCAGCCTAGGTGTTAACCTCACCGAGAAGCTAACGGCCTCTACTAACATCAACTATGCCGGCAACAAAGCGCAGCGTCCGGGCCAGGGCTCTGAGGACGGCTCCCGCTACATGGGGCAGTGGTTCCAGCGAAACCTGGATATGAACCGCCTGAAAAACTACCGGTATGACGACGGCACATTCCTGCACTGGAACCTCGGCAGGCCCAGTACCACCACTGGCGAAGTAAACAGCTATAAGCCGTTATATTGGAACAACCCATACTTTGAGGCTTATGAGAATACCACCAACGACAGCCGCGAGCGTGTTTTCGGTGATGTAGGACTCTCCTACCAAGTGCTTCCTGAGCTGAAGCTAAGCGGTTTCATCCGAAACGACATGTACATCCAGAACATCGAATCCCGGAGAGCTTTCGGGGGCAAAGGTCAACCAGGGTACTCTGTTGGGAAATACCAGAACCGCGAGACAAACTACGAGTTGATGGCCCAATACTCTAAGGAGTGGGGCGACTTCTCCCTCAACGCCCACATAGGTACCAACCTGTTCGAGTGGAGAAGAAGCAACCTGAGCATGTCCACGGTGGGTGGTCTTTCCACCCCAGGCTTCTATAACATTGATGCCTCCGTAGACAGACCAAATACCACCTCTTATCTGGGCAGAAAACAAATTATGAGTGGTTTCGGACTTGTTTCGATAGGCTATAAGGACACCTACTTTGTCGATGCTTCCCTGAGAAGAGACCGCTCCTCTACTCTTCCTGACCCGTATGTGTACCCCTCTGTGTCGGGTAGCTTGGTATTCAGCGAGTTGCTGCACTGGAACCCACTGTCATTCGGTAAACTAAGGATAAGTTATGCCGAGGCAGGTTCAGATGTGGACCTATACAGAACTTCACTTGATTATGCTGTGGGCGGTATTTATGCTGGCGTAAACACCGTTGCTATCCCGAACGCGCTCAACAACCCAGAACTTCAGCCGGCCTTCGCCAAGTCCTTTGAGACGGGTATTGATCTGAAATTCTTCCAGAACCGCTTGGGCGCAAGCTTCACTTACTATCAGCAGCGCAACAAGAACGAGATTATCAATCTGGACGTGTCCGGCGCCAGTGGGTATTCCTCTACTTTTGTGAACGCCGGCATGATTGAGAACAAAGGTATAGAAGTTGCCTTGACCGGCACGCCCGTGCAGAGCAATCTGTTCACCTGGGAAACTACCTTTAACCTGAACAGAAACAGGAATAAGATTATAGAGTTATATCCTGGCATTGAGGCGTACCTGCTGGGTTCTACCTCTTATTCTAGTACCTGGAGCTACCTGTATGCCTATGAGGGCAAATCTTTTGGTTCGCTCGTAGGACAGGCCTATCAGCGCGACGAGGATACCGGCAAGATTCTGCTGGGTGCAAACGGGGTGCCGTTGTATACCACCGCCACGCATGACTTCGGCAGCGTGCTGCCAGACTTTACAGGCGGTTTCCAGAACAATTTCAAGGTATGGAAATTTGACGTAGGGGCTATGGTCGACTTCCAGGTGGGAGGACAGTTCTTCAGCCGCTCCAAAATGCTGGCTGTCAGAACAGGTCTTGACCCCCTCACCGTTGCAACTAACGACAAAGGTAAAAACGTGCGCGACGCTGTGGCCGATGGTGGCGGTGTGAGAGTAGAGGGGATGTACGCCCCGGGGACTATCATCACAGTAAACGGGGAGAAAGTGGACGTAGGCGGCCAGGATGCTACCGTTTATGTAAACCCGCAAACGCTGTATGGCACTACTGCCAGAAGAATTTATGAAGACTGGCTGTACGACGCATCTTACATCAAGCTAAGAGAGGTACGCGTAGGCTATACGTTTGATAAGGCTTCCTTGGGCAACCTGCCTATTGAGAGCATCGGCCTTGCCCTGACCGCCCGAAACCCTGCCATGATCTGGCAAAAAGCGCCAAAAGGACTCGACCCATCTGACTTGTCGACCGGTAGCCAGTCCATCAGCTGGTATGAGTCCGGCCAGTTGCCAGCTGTTCGCTCTTATGGTGTTAACCTGAACATTACCTTTTAATTCCGACTGATTATGAAAAAAAAGATATATATCGCGCTGTTGTCGTGCCTTGGGCTCTGGAGCTGCGAGGACTTCGAAGAGCTCAACGTAAACCCTAACGTTCCAAGCGAAGCAACAGGCACACAGCTAATAGCGAATGCCGCGCTGGCACTACCTGACCTGAGCTCCTCCCCAACTGGTGAGTTTATGGCGCAGTACCTAGCCGAAACACAATATGTAACTGCCTCCCTTTATCCTGCAGGCGGAACCAGCTTCTACTGGTTGTACCAGGGCCCCCTCATGAACCTGGAGACAGTGCTGAACACCCCTGAAATTATTAAAGAAGGGGAGGGACCTGTTGCCAATCAATTAGCTGTGGCAAAAATACTCAAGGCTTACTACTTCTGGCACACGACCGACCGGTGGGGCGATGTGCCATACTCTGAAGCCTTGCAGGGCAAACTGAACTTTACACCAAAGTATGATACTCAGGAGTCGATTTACAATAACTTATTCGCTCTATTGGATGAAGCTAATCAGCAGATTGTTCCAGGCAAGATTAGTAACGATATAATTTATGGCGGCAATATCGGCCAGTGGCAAAAGCTGGGTAACACCATTCGCCTTTTAATGGCTCTCCGTCTGTCTGAGGTAGATCCTGCCAAAGCTAGCGTTGAGTTTAACAAGGCGCTGGAAGCTGGCATCATGACATCCAACGCAGACAACCTGGTATTCAAACACCTGAAAGATGCCAATAACCAAAACTACTGGTACAGCCAAAGGGTAATACAAAATCGCGAATGGTGGGCCTTGACTGAAACCCTTGTAAATGAGATGAAGCCGACTGATGACCCCCGTCTAAAAGTGTACGGGCAGCCGGCCAAAAAATCAGAGCAGTATGTAGGCTTGAATTTTGGTGAAACTAAAAATATGAACACCGACGACTACTCGCTGCTCGGTCCCGCTATTTATGCACAGGATGCCCCTGTTTATCTGGTTACCTATGCGCAAGCGCTTTTCGCGCAGGCTGAGGCGGCGCATCGTGGCTGGATACCGGGTGGCGAGGAAGCGGCCGCTCAATTCTATAACGAGGCCATTAAGCAGTCGATTCTGCAATGGACTGGGAGTGATGAGGGTGTTGAAGAGCTTCTTGCACAGCCTGAGGTAGCTTTTGACCCTGCCAATGCCATGGAGCAGATCGCTACGCAGCGCTGGATACACCTGTTCATGCATGGTTACGAGGCTTGGGCTGAGTATAGAAGAACCGGCTATCCAAATAACCTGGTTGCGCCAGGCGGTGCTGCTGTTCCAAACAGACAGATGTACCCAGACCTGGAGGCGCAAAATAATGCCGCCCATTACAACGAGGCCGTACAGCGCCAGTTTGGCGGTACTGACGGTCTGTACGGTCAGCTATGGTGGGATAAATAATCATCGGACCACTTAACAAGAGAGCCGCACTTCACCTGGAGTGCGGCTCTCTTGTTTAACGACAGTTCTGAACAGGCCGAATAAACCTCAAGCTCAATTCTGATGAAACACCATCCGCTTTATCTGTTCCCTTTACACCTTTACCTGCATCTTCCCTTTCTTGTACATGGCAGCACAAGAATACGCCAGGCGAGTGGTATTGCCCATAGCAGCCTTCAGCTAGATGAGCCAAGTAGAACTTTGTAAAAACTACCAGCACAGACTGCAAAGGGTTTAGTAATCCATTTATGTTGGCGGAAGTAGCAAACACTCGTATGCATGGAGGTAGGTGCCTCAGCATTTTGGTGAGAAACCTTACTAGCAAACAAAAGGCAAGTATTAAAGTGCGGCATAGAACATTGATTATATTTTTTACGCTACATTTATACTTAGCAAAAATATTTTATGAAAGTTTTTGCCTTGTATAAAGTATTTGCTAATATTGTATTGATAGGTTTTACGCGCTGCGTGCATGAGCACCTTAACTTCACATACCGATTATCTGGAGACCCTCAACAACGTTGAGAAGAAGAAGTTTTTACAGAAAGTAAAGATAATCAGACATCTGTACGTAAAAGGGGCTCGCACGAATGCCGATATTTGCTCTCGCTTCAACATCAGCTCCCCTACTTCTATGGGGTTATTAGGTGAATTAATCTCGGAGGGGCTGGTGGAGAAGCAGGGGCTCGGCAAATCAGTTGGCGGCCGCAAACCCGACCTCTACGGTCTTCGCAATCACTCCCTCTACGTCCTCAGTATCGACATGGACCGCTTTAGCACCCGCATGGCGATCATGGACAATAACAACAACCAGGTTACCCCCATCCGCACCTACAGCTATACCTTGCCGGAAGATTTAAGCGGACTGGATACCTTCTGTACCTGGGTGCAGGAGCTGATCACCTCCTCCGGGATTGACGAACAGCGTTTGGTGGGAATTGGTGTAAGCATGCCGGGCCTGGTAGCCAGCAAGGAGGGTGATTCCCGCACGTATCTGAGAACAGATGTGCTGGAGGAGTCGCTGCAGGAGTTGCTGCGCCGCAAATTGGGCAAGCCGGTGTTCATTCAGAACGACGTGAAAAGCGCCGCATTGGCCGAGCTCCGGTTCGGGCAGGCCAAGGGCAAACAGGACGTACTGGTGATTTCCATCGACTGGGGTGTCGGCACGGGCGTTATCATGGACGGCAGGCTGCGCGGCGGGGCTTTGGGCTTTGCCGGAGAGTTCGGCCACATACCCCTGGAAGAGAACGGCACCCTTTGCCACTGCGGTAAGCGCGGCTGCCTCGAAACGAGGGCCTCTGGCGTGGCCCTGGCCCGCACGGCGCGCGAAGGTATAAAATCCGGCCAGAAATCAATCTTAAGCAAACTAACCGAAGAAGAACTGGAGCAGCTGGAGCCGCAGCACGTGATAGATGCCGCACACCAGGGCGACCAGTTTGCCATAAGCCTGCTTTCCGAAACCGGAGTGAACCTGGGCAAAGGCATCGCCATCCTTATCCAGCTCTTTAATCCTGAGTTGGTCATACTGGGGGGCAAGATGGCAGAGGCCGGCCAGCTCATCACAACGCCCATCCAGCAGTCCATCAACACGTATTGCATGGCGCAGCTGCGCGAGTCTACCAGCGTCGCGCTTTCCACACTGGGGCGGCAGGCAAGTATGATGGGGGCCACGGCCACCGTGCTGGAGAATATATTAGAACAGCAGCTGGAACAGGCTCGCTAAACGAAATAAAACTGAGGTAAAACAAAGTATAAAGAATGATGCATCCACTTAAAAGCAACGCTGCCTTCAACCAGCAACGCACTTCGCCCAGGCTAAACCTGCTGGAGGAAACCAGGTTTGAAAAGCTTCCGGTAACCGTATTCCCTGACCAGCATATTGCCTCTGTAAAAGTGGCACAACGTATTGCCGACCTGATCAGAAGCAAGCAAGACAAAGGGGAGCAGGCTGTACTTGGCCTGGCGACCGGCGCCACGCCAGTGGGGGTGTATGCAGAGTTGGTGAGAATGCACCGCGAAGAAGGTTTGAGCTTCCGCAACGTCATCACCTTTAACCTCGATGAGTACTATCCGATGCAGCCTGACGCAGTCCAGAGCTACGTCACGTTCATGAACGAGAATCTCTTCAACCATATCGACATAGAGAAGGAGAACGTGCACATTCCGGACGGTACGCTGCCCAAGGAGGAGATACACGAATACTGCCTGAACTATGAGCGCCAGATTGAGGAAGTTGGCGGACTGGACCTGCAGATCCTGGGTATCGGCCGTACGGGCCACATCGGTTTTAACGAGCCGGGCTCCGCGCCCAACTCCGGCACGCGCCTGGTAACGCTGGATGACCTGACCCGCCGTGACGCTGCCCGCGACTTCGGTGGCAAGGAGAACGTGCCGACCAAGGCCATCACCATGGGAATCGGGACCATCTTTAAGGCCCGCGAGATTATCCTGATGGCCTGGAGCCAGAAGAAGGCATCCATTATCAAGAAGGCCGTGGAGGGAGAGATGTCGAGCGAGGTACCGGCTACCTACCTGCAGCTGTCTAACAGCGTGGAGTTTGTGCTGGACGAGGCTGCCGCCTCGGAGCTGACCCGCTTTAACACCCCGTGGCTGGTAAAAGACTGCGTGTGGGACATCCAGATGCGCAAGAAAGCCGTGATCTGGCTGTCGAAGACCCTCAACAAGCCCATTCTGAAGCTGACGGAGGAGGATTACAACAACAACGGCATGGCGCAGCTGGCCACCGAGTATGGCCCCGCCTATAACATCAACATCGACATCTTTAACAAGATGCAGCATACCATTACCGGCTGGCCGGGTGGTAAGCCAAACGCCGACGATTCGCAGCGCCCGGAGCGTGCCGAGCCTGCCCGCAAGCGCGTGGTGATCTTCTCCCCTCACCCGGACGATGACGTGATCTCGATGGGCGGTACGTTTATCCGACTGGTAGACCAGGGCCACGATGTGCATGTGGCTTACCAGACGTCGGGCAACACGGCCGTATGGGATGATGACGTGCTGCGCTACGTGGAGTTCGCCATCGACTTCAACAAAAGCATCAACAACGACACCACCAAGCTGCAACAGGTGTACGACCACATGCGCGGCTTCATAGAGGAGAAACACCCTAACCAGGTCGATACGCAGGATATCCTGAACGTGAAAGGCTTTATCCGTAAGAGCGAGGCGCTGGCCGGTGCCCGCTACGCTGGTCTGGAGGACGAGAACATCCACTTTATGGCCCTGCCTTTCTACGAAACAGGCAAGCACAAAAAGAACTCTGTTTCTGATAAGGACATCGAACTGACTATGGAGCTGCTGCAGCGCGTGAAACCGCAGCAGGTATTTGCCGCCGGCGATTTTGCCGATCCGCATGGGACGCATATTGTCTGCTTCAAAATCATAGTGGATGCCCTGCAGCGTCTGCGCGAGGCTGGCGAGGAGTGGGTAAACGACTGCTGGCTGTGGATGTACCGCGGTGCCTGGCACGAGTTCGAAACATACGAGATCGAGATGGCTGTGCCGCTCTCGCCGCAGGAGGTGCTCCGCAAGCGCCAGGCTATCTTCAAGCACCAGTCACAGAAGGATACACCGGTGTTCCCGGGCGACGACTCCCGCGAGTTCTGGGTACGCGCCGAGGAGCGTAACCGCGAAACCGCTGAACAATATCACAACCTTGGCCTTGCCGACTATGAGGCCATGGAGGCATTCGTACGCTACAATTACTAAACCTCCCTCTCTCAGGGGACACACACATAGGAACACATAGGTTTTAGAGCTACGAGAAAGCCCGCTCAGTTTCTGAGCGGGCTTTATGCATTTTATAATACTAGACTTAATTGACCAGTGTCTCTTGATAGCCCTTGCTCGCCTTGGCGTGATAGTGGTATAAAGAGTCACTTCATACTTATACTTCATACTTATACTTCATACTTATACTTCATACTTATACTTCATACTTATACTTCATACTTATACTTCATACTTATACTTCATACTTTTTCCTAAGCTGTAGTCAGATCATCTCACCGAGAAGCCCTGCAAGGTATAAAGTATACCTAAGGCCAGCGACTGGCTATACTGAACTTCTGAATCCTGGTCGTAGTCATAAACGAGGTTGCAGGTCAGGCTTACGTTGATGTAACGGTTCACCTTGGCTGTGAGCGTTGCGTTCAGCAAGTGGTCAATTTCTCTTCCGGAAAGCTCTTTGTAGTTGATGTAGGACATGTAGTTGGCCCGCAGGTTCAGGTTCTGCATGATATCCCGATCATAGGCAGCCTGTATCATAGCCGCTAGCCACTCGGTTCGCACTTTCTTTCCCTCCGGCACGCCGTACCGCTCGTTCTCCCCCACCGATGCATCCGCAAGAAAGGTAAAGCGTGGGGCAAACGGGCTCAGGCGCAGCGAAAAGTGTGGGTTGGGCTTATACTCTGCCCCCAGCGCAAAGGTAAGGAAGCCGGGCGAGAGGAAATTAGAGATCAAACGGTCGGTGCCGTCTGCATCCACGTCATAGGCATACCCCTTTGTAAACTGTGACAGGAAGTTGGCGGAGACAAAGGTGTTCCAGTCCGAGGTAAAGGCATAGCCATACTTGGTGTCGAGGTAGATGCGGTCTATACTCTTGCGCTGCTCTTCTCCTTTATTCTTGATGAGGCCATACTGCAACTGCACGGCATTATCCCAGCTTACTTTGGCCATTTTGTAGTCGGCACGGGCCTCGAGGTGGGTGTTGAGGGCAACAGAACTCACGCCCCCTGCTTTCCAGTTATCGCTGAAGGAGGATTGGTTCAGGTTAAGCCCAGCGGCAAAGGAGCGCCGCCAGAGCGTGTCAGCTTCGGTAACCGTTTGAGCCAACGCCACGGCAGTGTTCAACAGCAACACAAGCAGTACGAGTAAATGTTTAATCATGTTAAGTATATTATAGTTATATATATTGATTCCTATACTTACTGGTTTGCCATGTGCCGGGTTTCCTGAATTGCGCAGGGAGTAAGCGTAAAATTAGTATTTCCTTGGGTAGCCCTATTTTCTCTTTAAACTATCTTGTACTGCATCCGGAGATTTTTTCAGGAAGTACAAAAGCGTAAACAAAAAAGAGGCGCCATTTCTGGCGCCTCTTTCTAAAAGGTACAAAAGCAGCCGCTACGGATTCGTACGCTGTGCTACTTTACTCTTTTCAAGGGCATCATAAACCACCTGCAGCACGTTGGTGCGGGTATTCAGTTGGCTCAATTTCGGGTTCTCGCGCGTTGGGTTCACGCGGTTCGACAGGAACACATATACCAGGTTGTTCACGGGGTCTATCCAGGTATAGGTGCCGGTAAAGCCGGAGTGGCCGAAGCTCTCTGCGGGTGCACTTGGCGCCGCGTTGCTGTTCTGAGCGCCTGGCTTGGCCGGACGGTCAAAGCCAAGGGCGCGGTAGTTGCCCTGGTCGCAGAACTGACACTTGCTGAACTCACTCACCTTGTTTCCACCGATGTAGGTTTTCCCCGCATACTTGCCGTCCTGCAAGTATAACTGCATCAGCTTGGCTACGTCATTGGAGTTTCCGAACAGGCCCGCATGGCCACTAACACCGCCGAGCATGGCGGCTCCCTCGTCGTGCACGGTGGCGTGCAGCAGCTGCTTGCGGAAATGCGGCTCATACTCTGTCGGTACGATTTGCTCGGGTTTGTAATATTTGTAAGGGTTGAACGTCAGGGAAGTTGCGCCAATCGGCTGGTAAATGTTCTCTTTCAGGTAGGTCTCGAACTTCTCTCCTGTGATGTTCTGCACCACCATCGGGGCAAGTATAAACGAGAGGTCGCTGTATACATAGCCTGGTTTCTCGTTCAGCGGCGACTTCACAATCGCCTTGATAATCTTGTTGCAGTACTTGCGGTGGATGTACAGGTTATCGGCTACCTTTATCGGGAAGCGGCGCGAGGAGTCTGCCTTGAAGGTAGCCCACTTAAATTTGCCATTCTTCTTCACGGTCTCTTTCCAAAACGGAATCCAGGACTTCAGCCCCGCCTGGTGCGTCAGGATGTCGCGGTACTTCAGGTTCTCTTTGTTGGATCCCTCCACTATGGGCAGGTACTCCCCCAGTGTGCGGTCCACGTCAAAACGGCCTTCGCCGCTCAGCTTCATAAAGGCAGCCAGCGAGGTACTGATCTTCGTTACGGAGGCCAGGTCGTAGAGGTCGGTTACCTGCACCGGGCGCTCGTTCTCATACGTATGGAAACCGTAGGCTTTGTGGTAAATTACCTTGCCATCCTTAGCCACCAGCACCTGCGCGCCGGGCGTGGCCTTCTGCTCCATAGCCTGCGCCACCAGCGAGTCTATCCCGGCAAAGTCCTTCGTCTTCAGGCCAACAGCCTCCGGCATGGTATAGGCAAAGCGCAAGCCGCCATTCGTTTTCAGACCATCATTAACTTTAAAGGCGTGGTTGATCGTTACCGGCAGCTTTCCTTTGGCCCCGATGCCTCCGAAGATCATCTGCGCCGTCAGGTCCTGTGTTTGCGGCGTTTCCTGGTAGGCAGCAATCACAGCATCAGCCTTGTCCAGGCTCTCCATCTCTGCCAGGCTATACACGTTGCCGAACACCCCCACAATGGTGTGTTTGGATCGGATCAGGTCCTTGAGAAACAAGTTCATCTCGGCAGTGATACCGAAATTGCTGCCACCGGCCTTCAGGTTCAGTTTATGCATCCCGGCCACGACCAGGTTATACTCCTGTAGCTTCTCCTTCAGGGCCATCAGCTCCGCGATAGAGGCTGTCGGCTGCAGGAAAAAGGTATCAACCTTCGTATAACGCGCCAGGCCACGCTGGAAATCAGTCTCCTCCTTCGTGCCGATGGCCAGCGCCGCCACTTTCAGCGTATCGATGTTCTGGATAGGCAGAATGTTCTGCTTGTTGCGCAGCAGCGTGAGCGAGGCCTCCACCAGTTGCTGGTTCAGGTATTTGGCGTGTGGGTTGTTCAGGTCCTCGATGAGGTTCTCCGTCTCGACAGGCTGGTAGTTATCCAGCCCCAGCCACTGCTTGGCGGCCAGCACCTTACGGGCGCGGGCATCTACTTCTTCCTGCGTGATCTCCCCGTTGGCAATCGCTTTCTTGATCTCCTCGATGGTCGTTTTCACGTCCATGGTATTGAGCAGCATGTCGTTGCCGGCCAGCAGAGCCTTCACGTCCACAATGCCCGGAGGATAGTACTTCGCCACGCCGTCCATGTTCAGCGCATCGGTAAACACCAGGCCCTGGTAGCCCATGTCTTTCTTCAGCAGGTCCGTCACGATCGGTTTGGAAAGCGTGGAGGCCAGGCTGTCTGTATTATCCAACACCGGGATGTTCATGTGCGCCACCATTAAACTGCCAAGGCCGTTCTTCATGAGTTGGCGGAACGGGTAGAGTTCCACTGAGTCGAGGCGGAGTTTGGAGAAATGGATGACCGGGAGTCCATAGTGCGAGTCTACGTTGGTATCGCCGTGGCCCGGGAAGTGCTTGGCATTGGCCAGCACCTTCTCGTCCTGCATGCCGCGCATGTAGGCCAACGCTTTGCGGGTCACGTTATATTTGTCTTCGCCAAAAGAACGGAAGCCGATCACGGGGTTGTTGGCGTTGTTGTTCACGTCTACCACCGGGGCGAAGTTTACGTGAATACCCAGGCGGCGGCACTGGCGGGCTATTTCGGCGCCCATCTCATAGATCAGCTGCTCATTCTCTATGCCTCCCAAAGCCATCTGGTACGGGAACTTCACGGTGCTATCCAGGCGCATGGCCAGGCCCCACTCCCCGTCTATACTTACCATCAAAGGCACCTTACTCTCGCGCTGTAAGCGGTTGGTGATGTGTGCCTGGCGCACCGGACCACCTTGGAAAAAGATCAGGCCGCCCACTTTATACTTAGTCACCAGCCTGCTTACCGAGTCTACGTGGGCCTGGTCCTTGTTAGAATACACCGGAATCATGATGAGCTGCGCGATGCGCTCTTCCGGGGTCATGGTGTTAAACACAGAGTCAACCCATGCCTGGTCCGCGTTCAGGAAGGGCGGGTCAGTGGCCGGGTTAAACTTTTTGGCAACCGCTTTTTGGGTAGAGCTGCGGCGTGTCTTGGAGGTGCGTCTCTGCGCATCCGCATCTATCGCCCCAAACAAAAACAGGGCAATGAGGGAGAGCAAAAGAAAAGATCTTTTTTCCAAAATGATGAAAGATTAGTGATTAGTAAGTCTAAAGGTAAATTTAATTCTTTTATAAGAAAGGAGGTCTATGTTGCGGTGAATTCTTCCGGGCCACTCCCCTCTCAAGAATATAGTACAAATTATCTCCATTATTTTCAGGCACCCCTTTCCTTAATAACATCCAATTGCTATATTTCGCTATAGAACCTCTTTATACTTTAAAACTGGTTTTATCCACAGAACAGCTTCTAAAAGTACAGTATCCTCCAAACCATTTCCGCTCATGGGTAAATCTCTACTACAATACCTTCTGTTATTTTTCGCAACGGCCGCTGCTCCCCTGGCGCAGGCACAAGAGCAGCCGCTTAAGCGGGAATTCCGCGCTGTTTGGATCGCCACGGTCGCCAACATCGACTGGCCAGGGCAGAAAGGCCTCTCGCCGGCAGTGCAACAGCAGGAGTTTAAGTACATTTTGGATGAGCACCAGAAAAACGGCATGAACGCCGTCATTGTGCAGGTCAGGCCAGCCGCCGATGCGCTATACCGCAGTAACCTGGAGCCCTGGTCGGAGTTTTTGACCGGCAAGCAGGGACTGGCCATGAACCCGCCTTACGACCCGCTGCAGTTTATGCTGGATGAGGCGCACAAACGCGGCATGGAGTTCCACGCCTGGTTTAACCCCTACCGCGCCACCTTCGACGCCAAAGCCGTGGTTACCCCCGACCACATTACCAGGCGCAAGCCGGAGTGGTTTATAAAGTATGACGGGAAGCTGGTCTTCAACCCCGGCATCCCGGAGGTGCGCCAGTACATCACCAGCGTGGTGATGGATGTGGTGAACCGCTACGACATAGACGGCGTGCACTTCGACGACTATTTCTACCCCTACCCTGTCGCAAAGACACCATTCCCGGATGAGCATACGTACGCCGCTTTCAAAGGCCTCTTCACCAATAAGGACGACTGGCGCCGCTACAACGTAGACGAGTTGATCAAGGGAATATCGGATAGTATCAACCATGTAAAGCCCTGGGTAAAGTTCGGCATCAGCCCGTTTGGAGTGTGGAAGAACCTGGCTGACGGGCCCGACGGATCCGCCACGCGCGCCGGCGCCCCTAGCTACACCGCCTTGTATGCCGACACACGCAAGTGGATGCAGGTGGGCTGGATTGACTACCTGGTACCGCAGGTATACTGGCACATAGGCAACCCGGCCGCCGACTACAAGACCGTATTGGAGTGGTGGGCCCAGAATTCTTTCCAGCGCCACCTCTACGTTGGCCTCGGGGCCTACAAAGTAGCCACGGACCCTACGTACCGGGAATGGCACGACCCGAACGAAATCCCGCGCCAGCTGCAGCTAGCCCGAACGACGCCGAACGTGGGCGGCAGCGTGTTTTTCAGCTCCAAATCCGTGATGAGCAACCCTAACAACCTGCAGGACTCCCTGCGCAGCTCTTACTATAAGTACCCTGCCCTGCTGCCTGTGATGGATTGGAAAAAGAGCGCGGAACTGGAGCCCCCCTTCTCGCTGAAGGTTCGCCAGACCGACAGCGGCGTGCGCCTGCATTGGCAACACGACCAGGAAGTACGCTATTATGTGATCTACAGATTCGTGAAGGAGAGCTTTTGGGAGACTCCTTTCTGGAAACGGGCTTTCTGGGAAGAGCGCAAATGGCAGCCGCTCGAACCGGACCTGAACAGCCCGGCTAGTATCGTGGCAAAGGTATTCGGCACCAACACCGCCTTCATAGATGAAACGCCTTTGGAGAGCGGCAAGTACATCTACGTTGTCACGGCCCTCGACCGGCAGCAGAACGAAAGCGCCCCCTCTCACCCTGCCACAGTAAAGTATAAGTATTGATTTATACGTTGCTTTCCCTAAAACAGGAACAGCCGCTCATTGATGCGGCTGTTCCTGTTTTAGGGAAAGTATAAGGGCTGAGGCACCACAACGTCCTGACGCCACAACCTCCCAGCTAAGGTTTAAATTTGACCTGTTTATACTTTCCTTCTGATATCAGAAAGGTGAGGCTCCTCTGGAATACTTGAAGCCATACTTCCACCTGTATAAGTAGGTGAAAGTATGGCTTCGATCAATGCATACGGTGAAATGCAACTATTCCGTGAACTCCAAGCAAGCCACTTTTCCATCCATGGTGCTCACCACCACCCGCTTCTTATCCAGCGGCATAATGGGATTCATAAGGCCGTTGGATACCTTGTGCTGCCAAATCACCTTGCCGGTTTTCCTGTCTACCGCGCTGGCCATGCCCGAGTGGCTTGGCACGTAGATCACGCCCTTATGCTCCACTATGGCTGATGGGGCAAGTTCGTAAGGCAGGTCAAGCGATGACCGCCACGCAACCTGCATCGAATCTGCCGTTGTGGATACACCTACCAACTCCCCATCCATTGTTTTTGCGTACACCAGCGCCTTGTCTTCCGACAGGCCCATGGACTCGCGCACTCTCACGTCCTTCATCTGCTTGCGCCATACTTCCGCCCCGGTTTTAGCATCCAGCGCAGTCATATGGCGATCCGGTGCCACGATAAATACCTTTCCGCCTGTTGCCACCGGGTAGCAGGCGGCCGGTGAGAACATACGGTTTGGGGAGCCGTTGTTCCATTTCCACTCCAGCTTACCGGTAGCGGCATTCAGCGCGTAAAAGTCATTCCCCCAGCTTCCAAAATAGATCTTGTCGTTATAGAACAGCGGCTTGGTCACCACAAAGTCTTTTATCTGGTCGAACTCCCACAGCTTTTTGCCATTCTTCAGGTTAAGGGCTCTGAAATGGCCATCGGAACCACCAATGTACACGGCTTTATTTTTGATGGTTGGAGCGCCCAGGACAGGCCGCAGGGTTTTGTGTTTCCAAACGAGCGCTCCGGTAGCAGCATCGAGGCAATAGACATGATTGTCGGAGGAGCCCACCACAACATACCCTTTTGCCGCCGCCGGGGTAGAGTAAATCTTTCCGCCCGTTTGATAAGCCCACTTTTTCTCCCCCGTCTCTTTATCCAGCGCGTAGACCCAGCCACTGGTGTTGGTTGCATACACCAGGTTCTTGTAGCTTGCGGTACCGGCTCCCACGTCACTGTCGTCCTGGTACTCCCATACTACTTTCACGTTGGGATATTTCTTGTTCACGGCATAAGACGGCCGGTGGTACTGTGTCGTTTCATTTTCCAAGTGATGGTTCTCTAAGGGTACCTCCAGCCACTTCTCCTGCGTTTGCTCCACCGGATTTCGCACCTCAAAGCTTGCCACGCCATCCGCAAAAGCCACAATATTATAACCGCCCACGCTGGCTTTCGCCCGAAGGTTCGAGCGCCCCATCACAGCCGGAATGCCATCGTAGGTGAACCGGCGGTTGCCATGCCCATGCCCGTGCATGATCAGCTGCACGTTTCGTTTCTTCAGCAAGTCGATCGCCTCATACCAGTTGTTCAGGGAGGAGTCCTGCGGGTAGTGGTTCAGGTAAATCACCGGCATCTGGGGGTCCGCCATGTGCGTGAGCACCGAGTCGAGCCATACCATGTTCTCCCGTGGCACCTGGCCTGGCCCCATGCGCATGTTGGGGCCGGAGCTTGTGCCGGCAAAAAGGAAGCCGTTGTGGGTAAAAGTAAAAGTCTCGGCGCCAAACACGGTTCTGAAGCTGTTGCTCCCACTCTCCGACCAGTTGGAGTCGTGGTTGCCTGCAATGATGTACCACGGCTTGTTCAGGCCATCCAGCACCTGTTTCGCCAGTTTCAATTCCTGGTCCGATCCAAATTCAGTTATATCGCCCGTAATCACAGCAAAGCTGATGGAGTCATTGGCATTTATATCTTCAACGGTGCGCCTCAGGTCCTCCTCGGCGGTGTTACCTCCAATATGGGTATCTGTTACAAAGGCAAATTTAAAGGACTGGGCCTCACAGTAACCAACTGTTAGCAGGAACGCCAGCAGCCAAAAGCTTCTCATTACTCTCATTTTATGTGTAGTGGTGTTTTGTTAAAATTTATACTTGGCCGCTGTCTGGCGGTAAGCGAAACCAAGGGAGCAGGTTGTTTATAACAACTCATTTATCTTTACAAACTGATACCCCTTCCTTTTCAATTCTGTCAGGAGCTCATTCAGCCGGTCGTAGAATTTATCGGTGCGGCGCGGGTCTGTGCCGATATGTACCAGAAGTATAAAGCCGTTCAACCCGTGCGGATCCTGCTGCTCATACGCCATTATCGACCGGTAAACCATTTCTGAGTTCACATACCGCTTTCCCATCTCCGGCCAGGTATAGTCGGCGGTGGAGCGGGTGCCGGGGCTAAAGTTTACCAGCTGCAGCCCTTCCTGCGCCGTCCACTCCGCTATACGTTGGTTGTACCACTCGAACGGCGGCAAAAAGTAGGACGCATCCGATTGACTCACGCCAAACGCCGCCATACGCGCATAGTTCTGCCGCAGGTCCCGGCTAAACTGCTCTTGCGTAACAAGCAGGCTGTCGCGTTTGGTCCAGTCGCAGTAAAGCAGATGCTCATCGGAATGGGCGCCCATGTAATGCCCCTCTTTTACCAGACTCTTTATCAGAGGACCGAAAGCAGGATTTCTGTAAAAGCGCCCGGTAAGGAAAAAGGAAGCCTTGGTGCCGTGCTTCGCCAGCGTTTGCCGGATTACCTCCCCTCCATCGGCATATTCATCTCCTGTAAATACCAGAGCGATACTTTTTACAGCCGTATCGCCCCGTATGATGGCTCCATAGCCATCGGTAACTACTTTTTTGCCTGAGCCCCCTCCTGTGCTCTGTGTTCCCTGGAGGCAAGCAGATAGATCAGGGAGGCCGTTCCGTCCATCGTAGGCTCGTTGGTGCTGTAGTCCCCAAAGTCATCGTGGTATACCACCAGGTCCGACTGGAAGGCGGCATATTCATCCGGCTGCTCCAGTTTTATTCCGATCAGGTTCTTATAGATGCTGCCATAAACCGGGCCATCGACCAGACCACCGTCCAGCGGCATCTGGTGCAGGAAGGTCAAGGCAGAGTGCGGGTCTTCGGGGGTATCACCGTGGGCGGGTAGGCCAAACACCATGCTTGTGCCCCAGGGGTTCACTCCAAAAAGCCAGTCGATGTTGGCCTGCTCCAGTTCTGCAAAAGTCTCATCTCCGGAAAGCTCCCGGTAAAGATGGTTCTGAATGGCGAAAGAGGTAGTCAGGTTATTGGAGCACCAGATAAAAGGCACACCACGGTAAAAGGCATTTTGCTTCGCTTTCCTGTTAACCCGTTCGATACCTTCCTTATAAAAACTTATTAACTCAGCTTTTTTGCCGGCTTCAGCTTGTTTTGCCAGTTCGTAATGGCCAAAGTTGTGGAACGGATACCATTGGTAATGGCGCGCTGTATCTGCCCCCATCCAAGGGGTTACTTTCTCCTGCAAGCCATATTGGAAAGCCTGATCAAAGTAGCGCTGGTCTCCTGTAAGCTGATACAAGGCAGCGGCTCCAAGCTGCATATCGTCTACCCAGTTATCTTCTTCATAGAAGTATGGGGCCCGGTTAGGGGCAGTTTGTGCTACTCCCGGCTTTGCCAGCCCCAGCTTGTAGGCTGATAGCGCCTTCTTACTATACGCGCTTGCCAGGTCATCCTCCCGCTCGCCGTAGAGTTGCGCGCCCAGGGCAAAGGCACTGGCAAACTTTCCTGCCGTAGAGGCCACGCCTGTTGCCCTGTTCTTATACTTGCCTAAGCCTTGTGGCTCGCCGGTGGCAAAGTATACCGGGCGGGCCCTTCCTTTTCCCATCCCGTAGTCCACATCGTCTTTCGTAGGCAAGCGAAGCCCCTGGTGATCGCGGTCGTCGGCCAGTTGGTTGAACAGCCAATCTTCGCGCGGGTGCATTTTGGATAGCCAGGTCAGCCCCCACTTTGCCTCGTCCAGCACGTCGGCCACCCCGTTGCTCCCCTCCAGGCCATTGTCCAAGTGCTGATCAGAAAACACCTCCGGAAAATCGCGGTAAGCGGCCAGCAGGTGGTAAGTGGCGTTTGCGGACGTGGTGGCATACTGGAGGTAATCAGAGGCATCATGCCACCCGCCCGACACATCGATTAGGGTGCTGTCCGGCATGGGGCCATACATCGTATAGCCATCGTGCACGTGGCAGGAGTCCTGCAAGTATGGGTTGTAGCCGCTGCGCTGCTGGCGCATGTAGCGCAGCGCAAAATCAGCGGTGCCGCTATACACATCTGCATCAATCCTAAAGGCAGGAGATTTTACCTTGCCAGCTTTGATATGGTAGCTGCCGGGCTCAGCAAACTGGCTGAAGTTCAGCCGGTATGATTCCTTGAAAGGGCCATAAGCACCGAAGGCCTCCCCGGCACTGCCCTTGAAAACAACTTTACCTGTCTTCTCGTCCACTAATTCAAAGCTCCGGAGGCGGCCAGGGGATTTACTTACCCAAACGGCCACCTTCACACCAGCGGGAGTATAGCCCAACTGATTAATGCGCACCCAAGCCTGCTCCTGTTCAGCGGCAACCCCACTGGCGGCATCGGACTTTGATGGCACACAACCTGAAATGCCAACGCCAGCCACCATAGTAGTAACTGCCAAAGCGATGGGGAGCAATCTTTTCTTATTAATCATTGTGGTGATCTTGGTTTCTGAAGGTATGACCCGTTTACTACAGGCGCTGATATATTGCCCGTCGGAGTTGCTATGCAGATGCCTATATTAGTCTTGTCCTGCCACCAACTTCTGGAAATCGGGCAGTTTCTCATAAAGCACCTTTCCAGGGCATTGCGTTTGTGCAAAGTCCAGGTGCCCTCCTATACTGTCGGCCGGGATGTTATACTTCCTGGCTAATGCCGGTATCAATACTTCGAGTGTTGCCAGCTGTTTCGCCGTTACTTCCTCCACCTCAAAGTTGCCTTCAACCACTACCAAAAGGTGGCCAGTCGGGTCGTAGGCCGTATTGGAGTCTCCCGCATACCCGAGCTCCCTGCCTTCTGCTACTTCTCCGTTGCAATCCACATACAGGTGGTACGGAATGTCTGCCCACACAGGCTTGGTTTTGCCACTTGCCAGGGCGCTCTCCTCCTGCGAGAACTTTTGAAGCGCCCGCATCTTCTCCGCTAGCGCCCTCTCCGGCACCTGCCTTGTAGCCGTGTGGTGGATGGTAAGCCGGTTTAAGGTATGGCTGCGCATGGGCAACACCGCCGCCTTTGCACCCCATGCTTCGCGCGACATAAATTGTATTTCCTCAGGCACAGGTTGCTGTGTGGCTGGACGTTGGCAACCGAAAAGTACAAAGAGGAGGGGAATCAGGAAAGCCTGCTTCATAGGTTGTTTGTAAAGCTGTGTTTCTTGTTTATGACAACAGACTCTGCATAAGCCCTGTACACCATCCGGTTAACTTTGTAAAAAAGGCGCGGGGCGATCTGTATCGATCAGATTGCTAATATACTACGTCTGTTATATATTAGCAATTACATACATATTCGCCTGCACCGGAGCCCCATAAGTATCTTTCCCAAACTACAGCCCGGACAACTCCTTTCAACTTATCACCCTTTAAAACCCTTACACTACGCATGAAGAAGCTATTTACTTTAACCACTCTTGTACTTGCCCTTTTGTCATTTAATGTACAGTCTCAATCACACGCCCCCAAAAGAGAGTTCAGAGCTGTATGGATCGCTACTGTGGCAAACATAGACTGGCCAAGCCAGCCAGGCCTTTCCTCGGTTATTCAGCAGGAAGAGTTTAGGTATATTTTGGATGAGCACCAGAAAAACGGCATGAACGCCGTGGTGGTACAGGTTCGCCCTACAACTGATGCCCTCTTCCGAAGCGACCGGGAACTGTGGTCGCACTGGCTTACCGGCACCCAAGGCAAGGCACCTAACCCGCCCTATGATCCACTTGCGTTTCAGATAGAAGAGGCGCACAAAAGAGGGATGGAGTTCCATGCCTGGTTTAATCCCTACCGCGCCTCCCACGACACCATCATCGCCAACCTGAACCCCAACCACATCACGCAGACAAAGCCGGAGTGGTTTGTGCAATATGGCGGCAAGTTATACTTTAAACCCGGCCTTCCGGAGGTAAGGGAGTACATCACCGGCATTATCATGGATGTGGTGCGGAACTACGAGGTAGACGCCATCCACTTTGACGACTACTTCTATCCTTATCCTACAGCCGAACCTTTTCCGGACGATGAGGATTTTGCCAAGTATGGGGCCGGCTTTGCCAGCAAAGACGACTGGCGCCGTTACAACGTGGATGAGGTGATCAGAACTCTTTCTGATAGTATAAAGGCCGTGAACCCCAGGGTGAAATTTGGTATCAGTCCTTTTTCCATCTGGCGCAACAAAACCGCAGAAGATGCCCGCGGCTCTGACACAAAAGGCGGCCTCACCAACTACGACCACCTGTACGCCGACATCCGGGGTTGGCTCGAAAAGGACTGGATCGATTACAATGTGCCGCAGCTATACTTCCACATTGGCTATGAGGTGGCTGATTATGCAAAACTGCTGGACTGGTGGAGCAATAACAATTTTGGCAAACACCTCTACATTGGCCAGGGCACCTATAAAATCAACAGCGACCGGAGGTTTAAGGAATGGTCTGACCCGCTGGAGAATGGCCGCCAATTGCGTTTGAACCGCAGTACCCCGAATGTGCATGGCAGCGTTTTCTTCAGCTCAAGGTCTGTGATGAGCAACCCAAATGGCGTACAGGACAGCCTACGGCAGGACTTCTATAGGCTACCCGCGCTGGTACCTACCATGAAATGGATTGATGCTGTAGCACCTTTGGCACCGGAGGCTCTGGAAGCTAAGAGTACCCACGAAGGTATTTATTTGACTTGGAGCGCTTCAAAGCCAGCCTCTGACGGTGAGTCTGCACGTTATTATGTTATCTACCGCTTTCTCAAAAAGCAGCAGCCTGACTTTGACAACCCTGAAAATATCGTAGCCAAAGTATACAAAGACACGCACCAATTCCTGGATACCACCGTTTCCGCTGGTGAGGGCTATGTATATTTTGTTACCTCCCTTGACCAGATCCAGAACGAGAGCGCGCCATCTCCTAGAGTAAAGGCTAAGGGTAGAAAATTGCTATAAGCCTTGGTACATGCCATCTTAAGCTTCTATAAAAATGAGCAGGGAAACATTACTGCTCATTTCTTTTTACCACTTATTTTTCTTGCAGGTTAATTTGATCTGCTACTGACACAGTGCTGCTTCTTCCTCCTGGCCCAATGTTCTCTTCCTCTCCCCTACCTATCCGAGAAGAGGAAAAGAGCACTTGAATAAATGCATTTTACCGAATAATAAAGCTACAACAGCAAAATTTTGAGCCAGAGATGGAAAGCACTGGTGTCTTGAGCGAGGCAGCTCTCACTGCTAAAGGGTATAGAAGCACTCCATTTAAAAGAATCCAGAGATAGGCTACTCAAAAGTATTCTACACCCTGCATGTTGCGCAGTACTTTTATCGTTGCAGGATGCTCCTGTATACTACTAAAGTTGAGATCAATAGATACAAAAAAAGCCCTCCGGGCTTGTGGCACCGGAGGGCTTTAGTAATAATTCACAATGTAGTTATTACCAACCTGGGTTTTGCTTAAGCTCTACACCATTGTCTTGGTAAAGCTTTATCTGATCCAGTGGTAGTGGGTTCAGGTAAACTTTTGGATCTACAAAAAGACGCTGCGAAGCAGCAGAAGGTGCCGGAATGATATAGCCTTCCTCAGCGCCCGTCAACACCACATCATCTTTCAGGCCTTTATAGTCAGCTCTTCTGATCCAGGCGCCTCGGTTGATGTCTTCATTTGCCTGTGTATCCACGTACTCCAGCTTCATCCATCTTTTCAAGTCATCCAGTCTGAAGCCTTCCATCATAAGTTCAACACGTCTCTCACGACGTATCTCCCATATAATGGGTGATACAGAAGGGTCCCGCTCGGGGTCAGAGTAAACGATGCCATTTACAGCAGCCTCGTTGCCCATAACCTGCAGATCGGGCATTTCAATGCCTGGTCTGGAACGCAGTACGTTAATGGACATATCCAGATCAGCCTGGGTAAGTGCCGGCCCGCCTACGGTAGCCAACTCTGCAGCAGCTTCCGCATAGTTTACCAGCACCTCACCGTAACGGATAACAGGAGCATCCGTTGGGTTAAGGTTAGAGCTACCTTCCGGAGTATCTTTGATAGACTCGTTCAGGAACTTATGGGTAGCATAACCAGACGTTGAGTAGTTGCTAGCGATACCATTCAGGCGCAGTTCATCAGACACAAATGTTTCGGTGATGCGTGGATCTCTATTGGCCATCACATTCTCAACACCATGGTCTCCCTGGTACAACGGAGAAACAGAAATTGGTAATCCGTCTTCTGCCAAGTAAGTATCAATAGCATCTTTGGAAACACCAGTCTGTGGCTCTTTGTTGTTGTAGCTGTTCAGTGCGTGCGTCAGTATACCTGGCTCATACTGTCTGTAAAGTATAACTTCCGGGTTACCAGCCAAGTTCAGTGAATTGAACACAGCTCTGTAATCTCCCAGCGAATATTTACCAGAGCTAATGATCTGCTCAGCAGCCCATTTAGATGCCTCCAGGTACTCAGCCGCTTTCTCAGCATTGTTGTTGTGGTATTTCTGCCAGGTACCCTCGAACAGGAACACGCGCGACATGAAAGCCAGCACAACATCTCTGTTCACAGTCAGCCCTTTGGCGCCATCCGTCGCTCTTACGTTTTCGGCTGCATACCTGAAGTCGGCTAAAACTTTGTCCATTACGAAGGTGCGGGAGTCGCGGGTTTTGTAGAGCAGTTCTACATCTGCCTCTGTTAACTCCTGCTCAAACCAAGGCACATCACCAAAGCTCTTCACCAGGTCATGATATTCCAAGCCTCGGAAAAAGCGGCCAACACCTGTCCAGTGGTTTTTAGCGTCCTCAGCCATCGGTACATCCTGCACACGATCGATAAAGATGTTCGCTTTCCTTACCCAGGCGAATGTCCAGCCACCGCCTGAAGAAGGCACGTTTTTAATGAATTGGGTGGGATTTGAGGGTGCAAAATCATCGTTCAGTGTCTCACCTGAGAAGTATTTACCCCAGGAATATCCTGAACCGTAACCGGTAAAGTAGGCCGTGTAAAAGCCATAAGAAAAGGTTCTTACATTTTCCTCGTTTGTCCAGTAAGAATCGTCCGTTAGTTTATCAACTGGAGGGGTTTCCAGAAAATCTTTCTCACAACTCATCAACATAGATGAAGCAAGAAGTATAGCTGCTATGAATTTTATTTTCATTTTGATATCGCTTTAAAATTAGAATGTGGCTTGAAGACCGAATGAGAGTGTTCTGCGATAAGGGTAAACTCTACCAAATGTGTTGGAATCATTCAGGCCAGCAGTAGTGTAATTCACTTCCGGGTCAATTGGAATGTCTAAGTTATCAAACTCGAATAGGTTCTCGCCGCTAAAGTATACACGCAGTCGGTCAATCTTTACTTTGCTAGTCAGGGTGCTTGGTAGCGTATAACCGAAAGTGATGTTCTTCATTCTCATGTAAGACAGGTCGAGAAGGTACTTGGTCTGTGGCAGGAAGTTTCTGGAATTGTTGGCAACCGCTGAACCTTCCTGATCTGTAGGACGTGGATAATAAGCATTCGGGTTCTCTGGAGTCCAGTAGTCCATCTGGTGGGCATACCAGGCTTCGCCGGCTCTGTATCCAGGGATGAACAGCGGTCCGTTTGCCCAGAAGTCACGCTTTCCAACACCCTGGAAGAACAGACTCAGGTCAAATCCTTTGAAGTCGGCACCTAAGCGCAGTCCATACTGATAGCGTGGCGTAGAGTTACCGATCACTTTCATATCGCCATGATCATCAACTGTTTCCGAGCCACGATCAATTTTGCCGTCGCCGTTCAGGTCTTTATATTTTATATCGCCCGGTCCATAAAAGAACCAGCCGCTTTCGTAGAATGCCTGAGATGGTACTCCTTCTTTCAAGATATAATGCCCGTTAGCATCCTCTACCAGTTTTCCGCTAGCGTCCTGAACAAAATCATCGTTTGTAAAGAAACGATCGGTTTCGTATCCCCAGATATCGCCAAGCACCATTCCCGGACGATTTTGGTTTATGCCTCTGTTATCAGCATAGTCTGTGATCTTCTCCTTAAAATCTGCCAAGGTTGCAGTTGCGTTGATGTTGAAGCCGCTATTAAAGGTGTGCTCAAAGTCAACAGCAAGCTCCCATCCTGTGGTCTGCAGTTCTCCACTGTTACGAATAGTAGGCGTGGTGCCAAATGAAGATGGCTGAACAAGGCCCTCGCTGTGCATGTCTTCCGTAGTTCTTCTATACCAGTCAAAGGTTACACCAACCTTATCCTTCAGGAATCTTGCATCCAAACCAAAGTCAAGGGTATTTACTGTCTCCCAAGTTAAACCTGCCGGAAATGCCCCTGGCGTACCCGCAGTTACTACATTGACACCTCCTATCAGCCATCCAGATGAAGAAGAGCTCATCAAGCGATAGATATCACCCAGTCTTGAGTTAGGGTTACCAATAGAACCATAAGAACCTCTCAGCTTCAGGAAAGTCATCACCGGATCAGCAAATTCCATGAATGGTTCTTTGCTGATCACATAACCAACAGACATGGAAGGGAAAAAGGCCCATTTCTTAGTTGGGGAAAGTCGGGATGAGCCGTCGTATCTTCCGTTAAACTCAACTAGGTATTTCTCGTCAAAAGCATAGTTCAGACGGCCAAATGTACCGATGTTAGCCCACTCATCACGCGCACCATCCACAAACTGGTCACCAGTGGCAAGGTCGATCTCACCCATGTTAGGGTCCATCAGATTTCGCTTCTGAGACATTTG
The DNA here is from genome assembly GCF_026278245.1 of Pontibacter kalidii. Classification (NCBI taxonomy): domain Bacteria; kingdom Pseudomonadati; phylum Bacteroidota; class Cytophagia; order Cytophagales; family Hymenobacteraceae; genus Pontibacter; species Pontibacter kalidii. The sequence goes on from NZ_CP111079.1 coordinate 2,147,278, forward strand.
GTACCAGTATTCGTAGCGCTCGGCGTCGCCACCTGCCATCACTTTAAAGGAGTGTCTGCCGATGTCCTTTACGTAGGTAGCAAAAACTTTACCTACATTTCTGTTGCTCCAGTCAGAGTTGTATTGCACTCTGTTATAAGCAGCACTGCTGTATGGCTCATACTTCAAGTTTGCACCAGTCGCCCAGAAGTTGTAGGCAGATAAAACACCACCCGTCTGGTGCTCATGTCCGTTGTTTCCGGTGTATGTGTAATCAGCATCAATGGTCAGTCCCTTCAGAGGCTTTAACGTTCCTCCAATGTTGATGCGCGTCATCTCTGACGTCTCGTTGTTCATCTTCGCCTGCTGCACCTCTGTAATAGCGCTTCTGAACGGATGGCCTTCGTAGGTGCCGTACGGGTAAACGGCTGGCCATCTGTAGAGGTAATACCACGGGTCATATGTTTCGCTGGAGAAGTAGAACGGACGTGTAAAGTCAGATTTAGAGTACAGAACCTTGGCGCGAGCGTCAAACCAATCTGTAACAGTCGTATTCACCCCAACGTTTAGGTTGTACCTGTTATACTCGTCCGGGTTCACTTTCAGTACACCTTCTTGGCCCAGATAACCTAAACCCAGGTAATAGTTGGTCTTCTCGCTGCCACCAGACACAGTCACATCATGCTTCTGCTGCGGCGTCCATTCTTTCATGAACATCTCACCCGGATCCCAGGAGCGGTAGAAGAACAAGCGTCCGTCTCTTATCTCAAAGTCACGACCCAGAACCATTTCGTTGCCCAAGTCCTGGCCGCCGTACTGCTGTTCCCACTCCCGCATCTTCTCAATGGAGGTCTGGTCAATGTACATACCCACTACTCCAAATACATTTGTATTTGGGTTCTTTCTTCTCAGCGCCTGAAAAGCCGCCTCAGCTCCATCGGCTGCAGGTGCAATCTCAGGAGTTGTGGTTGGAGTAGCCCAGGAGAAGTTGTTGGAGTACGTAACTTTTGTGTCTGATCCTCTTTTGCCAGATTTCGTGGTGATCAGGACTACACCCCAGGCACCTCTGGCACCATAGATAGAGGCAGAGGCAGCATCTTTCAGCACAGAGATCGACTCAATGTCCTCCGGGTTGATCATCTGTAGGCTAGGAATCTCCACGTTGTCCACTAAGATCAGCGGCTTTGCCCCTGGATTTCTCAGCGTTCCTGATATCCCGCGCAAAGTAATGTTAGGGTTTTGCCCGATTGCACCACTGGAAGTAGTGATGGTTAAGCCTGGTGTTGTACCCTGCAAAGCACGCGCCACGTCAGTAACCGGGCGTGACTCCAGCACTTTCGTGTCTACAGTAGACACAGCACCAGTCAGATTGGCCTTTTTCTGTGTACCGTAACCAACAACCACAACTTCCTCCAGTGCCTTGGCATCAGTCTGAAGCGCTACATCGATAGTTGAGGCATTACCCACTGTTCGCTCCTCCGGCTTCATGCCGATAAAAGAGAACACAAGCACATCGCTCGGCTCAATATTGTTAATTGAGTATTGGCCTGAAGCATCCGTGGTAGTTCCACGCGACTTGCCTTTAACGGTAACAGACACCCCCGGGAGTTCAAATTTATCCTCCTCGGATGTTACTGTTCCACTTACGGTTTTGCCTTGGGCAAAACCTTCTGCATGTAGCAGGAGCATACATAGCCCCCACAGAATACATCGTAAATATTTTTTCATGTTTGAGATAGGTTGATATTTGGGGGTGAAGATATATAATATTTTATATTCTATAATAATTTTAGAGATAATTTGTCGCTATAACATCGATTTTAGCATTTAAAGAAAGTATGCCATCACCCTCCTGCAACCATCTCTATAACATGCTAAATTAATTGAAATCAAAACTCATCTGCTCATAAGGCAATGTATTATCTGCTAACCAGGTACTATCACCAAGACTAATAACACAGAATAAAGAAGCACTCACTCAAATTTAATAAATAGAAAAATCCAATTTATCACTACATCTTCACTTCTAAAAACAAACGTGTGCGTAAAGTATAAAAAGGAGAGTGACTATTGTCAGTACAATTGCACCGGCAGATAAACTGGCTTTAGAAGGAGTGCCAACGGATTACGGCCTAACGAATCCAAAGTGTTTTTTTGGCCTTTGGCTTGAGGAGCATGAAAGAAAACGAGGGCTACAGTCGGGGCAGGCAGTCATATTACCATTTAGGCGCTGCGCGAAGGCTCAGGAGGCAACCCAGTCAGAGGCGCCTATGCTTTTAGTCGCTTTATCCTTTCGACAAACTGCTGCATGCGCTCGTAGTGGGAGCCTTTCCAATACACGCGGCTGCAGGAGGGGCAGCGGAAGAAGTCATGGAAGTATAGCCGTGTCTTGGGCGGCAGTTCGTCCAGCACCTCTTCCTTTGCCACCTCCTGCACCGGTACATTGCAGGCCAGGCAGCGCTCAAACGGGCTAAAGCTATCCTGCAGGCGAAAACGCCGGATCACCTCCTCCAGTTGCTCCTCGGTGTGCTGCGAGCGCAACCAGTAACCCCATGCGATGCTTTTCTGCTTCAGTAACCCTACATCGCGCGTCAGCACTACCCGCTGCTGTTGGGCAGCGATACGCGCAATCACATTATCCGAAAGGTCTGTCTGGTAGAAAGTGTCGAGGCCGAGCAGGCGCATGCTTTTGGCCAGCGTGCCCAGGTGCACGTCGAGTATAAAACGGTGCGGCGGCGGGTTACGTTCTTCAAAGGTATAACCGGCAGGCCACTCCTTCCCCGTCTCCACCGGGTATACTTCCACCGCATCGCCGGGCCGAAGCAAGTATGAAAATGCAACCAGCTTGTTATTTGCCAGCACCACATCCACTTCCGGGTGCGGCACGCCCATGGCCTCCATGGCATCTTTTATGGCAGGCGTGCCCTGGAAAGTAAAACGTATGGTTTTGCCCTTGCGGTGCTTGTTGAGAAAGTCGTTTAAAGCACCATGAAATCGAAACGTGGCCGCATGCTCTGGTAGTTTGCTCATACTTTGCTTTACGGCAGGCTAATAATTGGTTGTTCGTTGTTAGGGTTGCGATTATACCCCGAAGTATAAACCTCAAGTTGCGATTAACCCACCCCTGCCCCTCCAAGGAGGGGAACTTCGCAAAAGAGTAGGTGATTCCCCTCCTCGGAGGGGTTAGGGGTGGGTTTACACCTGCACATCATGAGTAGATCGCAACTTGGGTTATAAAGTAGAGTAATTTTTACCAGTGGAGAAAGACTTCCCTGCTTATCAAAGCTAGCCTCCGTTTCAGCACTTCATAAGACCTTGCACTCATCCTATACCAATAACTAGCAACTAATAACTAGCAACCATTTACGGGTAACTACTCCAGCAACTTGGGCAGCTGCTGCAGCAAGGTATACCCGCCGAGGCAGGCCATTACCAGCACCACCAGCACCCCAAAAACCGTGAGCAGCGGCGGGTGGCGGTACTCCCCAATAATAGCAGGCTTGTAAGCCGCAATAAGTATAACGGCCAGCGTGAGCGGCAAGATGAGTCCATTTAAGGCACCGGCCAGTATAAGCAGGCGTACCGGCTGACCTATCGTAACGAAAACGGCGGTGGACACAAGTATAAACCCGATGATCACCCAGTTCTCATACTTGCGGATAGTGCCGCTGAAGGACTTGACGAAGGACACGGAAGTATAAGCTGAGCCGATAACCGAGGTCACCGCTGCCGAGAGCATCACCAGCCCGAAAAGCCTGTAGCCCAGCTCGCCCGCTGCCAGCCGAAAAACGGAGGCAGGTGGATTCGCCGAATCCAGCACCAGCCCCTTGCTCACCACGCCCAGCGCCGCCAGAAACAGAAATATGCGAATAACGGAGGCCACGGTTATCCCTGAAACGGCACTTGTATTTACCTGCCGCAGCGATTCTTTACCTTTCACGCCGGCATCTAGCAAACGGTGGCCACCTGCAAAGGTGATATAGCCGCCCACAGTGCCACCCACCAGCGTCACGATAGCTAGCACATCCACCTCGTCGGGCAGAAAGGTCTTGGCCACGGCCTCCCCGACAGGCGGAGCGGAAGTAATGGCGACGTATACGATCAGCAGGATCATCAAAAAACCCATCACCTGCGCGAACCGGTCCATCACCTTACCGGCCTCGCGCACCAGGAAAACACCGACCGCCATGGCCGCGGCAAGTATAGCGCCCGTTTCCGGCGAAAAGCCCAGCAGCACATTAAAGCCGAGCCCGGCACCGCCCACATTGCCAATGTTAAAGGCCAGCCCACCCAGCACGATCAGGAAAGAGATAAAGGCGCCCAGCCCCGGCAGCACCAGGTTGGCGATGTCCTGTGCCCGCCGCTCCGACACCGCGATCACCCGCCACACGTTCAGCTGCACACCGATATCGAGGATGATGGAGACAAGTATAACGAAGCCGAAGCTGGCCGCCAGTTGCTGCGTGAAAACAGTCGTCTGCGTCAGGAAGCCGGGGCCGACGGCAGAGGTCGCCATCAGGAATGCCGCACCAAGCAAAACGCTCCAGTTCTTGTGTTTCATACGTGCTTAGGTGGCAGAGATGAGGATGCCCGCGGCGGTGAGGCATTCGCGGATGCGTTTGGCAAACGATAGCGCGTGCGGCCCATCCCCGTGGATGCAAATGGTTTCAGCCTTTATACTTACCTCCGCCCCCTGCTGCGACTGCACCTTGCCCTCCTTTACCATCCGCAGCACTTGCTGCACCGCCTGCTCCTGTTCGATAATAAAGGCATTTGGCTGGCGGCGCGGCGTGAGCGTGCCGTCCTGCTGATAGGTGCGGTCGGCGAAAACCTCGCTGGCGGTTCTAAGCCCATACTTCTCCCCTGCCTTTAGCAGCTCGCTTCCGGCCAGGCCGTAAAGTATAAGTTCTGCATCTACCCTAGCAACAGCATCCGCTATGGCCTCAGACAAGGCAGTGTTGGTTGCCGCCATATTATAAAGCGCGCCATGCGGCTTAACGTGGTGCAGCCTGGCACCCTCCGCTCTGGCAACGCCCATCAGCGCGCCCAACTGGTACACCACCATATCGTATACTTCCTCCGCCGACACCGCCATCTCCCTTCTGCCAAAACCTACCAAATCGGGCAGCCCCGGATGCGCCCCAATGGCCACGCCTTTCTCCAGCGCCAGCCGCACGGTTTTTTTCATGGTGGCCGGGTCACCGGCATGGAAGCCGCAGGCAATATTGGCAGAACTCACGAAGTCCAGAAGTTCGCTGTCGTTGCCCATTTGCCAGGCGCCGAAGCCCTCGCCCATGTCGCAGTTCAGGTCTACGGAGAGTTGATTCATACTTGGTTAAGCTTGTATAAAATGGCCTGCTGTAACGCCAGCATGCTTAATTCCTGTTGATAGAATAATCGCTGCGCCTCCTCCAGGCTAATATCCTCAAAGCTGATAACGCCACCCGGCTGCACCTGCGCCAGCTTCGGGAGGTCTGCAGTGATGACCTGGATTATGCGCGGGTAACCGCCCGTAGTCTGCGCATCGGCCATAAGTATAATGGGATTGCCCTGCTTTGGCACCTGCACCGTGCCAAAGCTCACGGCCGTGGAGAGCATTCCCCGCTCCTCCTCCAGCACCAGCATAGCCCCCTGCAGGCGGTAGCCCATCCTGTCCGACTGCGGCAGGAGTTTATACTTCTCCTGCCAGATATAACCGCGGCTGCTTTCCGAGAACCAGTTATACTCCAGGTTGCCCCTTGCCCGCAGCACCGGGTATTGCGCATAGGCTGGCAGCAGCTCCGGCTCCGGGCTCCACAGCGCCTCTGTAAAACTAGCTTCCTTTTTACCCTGCAGGAGCAGCGCACTCAGTATCTGTCTGTTTGTTTCTGATGATGCCCCAAGGTATAACTTGTCCCCGCTGCGAAGAGCACGCCCCTGCAGACCGCCGAGGCCGGCGTGCATGTACGTTGAGCAACTGCCCATCACCACCGGCACGTCAACCCCTCCGCCCACAGCCAGATAAGTATAGTTGCCATACCTGGGCTTGCCGAAGCGAAGTATACTTCCGGCCTTCACCAGCACCGGCCGCCACAGGCGCACGGGCTTGTCATTTATACTTGCTGACAGATCGGCTCCACCTAAGGCGATTATAGTATCCTGCTCAAACTCTATTTCCGGCCCCTGCATACTAATCTCCAGCGTTGCCGCTCCTTCAGCATTCCCCACCAGTAAATTAGCAATGCGCAGGGCCACTTTATCCATGGCGCCACCCACCACTACACCTTGCCGCTGGTAGCCGTAACGACCCAGGTCCTGCACGGTCGTGAGCAAGCCCGGCTTTCTTATTTTTAGTCCCATGCCTGCTCCTCCTCCATGACCAGGAATTCTTCCGGGGAAATCGGCACGAAACGCACTTCATCTCCTGCCTGCAGCAAACTCGGATTATCACGGCCAGGGTTGAAGAGTTGCAGCGGCGTGCGCCCGATCAGTTGCCAGCCGCCGGGGGTGCTGATGGAATAGACACCTGTCTGCGCCCCGGCAATACCCACGCTGCCGGCAGGTATACGGTTCCGTGGGTCGGCTTTTCGGGGTACGGAAAGGCGCACATCCATCCCGCCCAGGTAGGGAAAGCCAGGTGCAAACCCTATCATATAGACATGGTAAGTGCCGCTGCTATGGATCCGGACAACCTCATCTGTGCTCAACCCAGCATGCTCCGCCACCTCCTCCAGGTCAGGCCCGTAAATACCTCCGTACACCACGGGCAACTCCACCACGCGGGCAGGCTTGGTGTGGGTCTCCTGTACCTGCTCCACCAGAATGCCCAATTGTCGCACCACTTCACTGTAAGCATCCAGCTTGCCCTGCTGGCTCAGCACCCAGGGGTCATAGTACACGGTGAGGGAAGTAAAAGCGGGCACGAACTCCACCAATCCGGCAAAAGGCTGCTGCTCCAATGCCTGCGCCACGGCCAGGATGCGGCGATGTATGTCAGGGCTGATGGTTTCCCCAAAAAGCAGCGCCACGGCATTGTCGCCGAGGGGGCACAGGAGGAGCGGCGGATTTTGGAGGATCTCAGGCATAGAACATGTATACTTGGCGCTACGGCTGCGGGTTCAGGTAGAGTTCTTTGTTCCGGAGCGGCACCAGGGCCAGCACCACCGCCTGCTCGTATAGCTCGCGCCGGTCTACCACATTATGGGTAAGTATGCCAATGGCGCCGCCCTTCTGCTTGGAGTTGGAGTGGCTGAAGATACGATCGTTGGCCTCGCCAAGCTCTACCCCCTGCTCCACCAGCTTCCGCACTTTCTGGGGCAGGAAAAACGTGCCGGATCGCGCTTTGCCCATCTGCTCGTTATCCTGCACCACCACCCAGGCGAAGGTAGCCAAGTCGCCTCCGATTACCTCTACGCCGCCTTCCAGCCCAATCCAGAAATCGGCGTCCGGCTGCAGTGCTTTCGCGTTGGCTACACGGTTCAGCGCCCCCTGCAGCGTTTCCTGCTCCGTCATGGGCTGGTCGGCCACGCCGGAGGGCACACTCGCTGGCTCAGGGATAAACTTGGACTCCGGGAACATACGCTGCAACCCATCCAGCGCGGCGTTTACCTTCACCGGGTTCGTGGAGGCAATCACTACGGTATATGTTTTGTGTTCCATGATCAATTTAAAGTATAAGTTCAATCTCTCTTTTTTGTCATCCTGCAAGGATCTTGTGGGCCAGTAGTGATAGCTTAACCTCCCGAGGGAAGGGGCCCTCCCTTCCACCAAGTTTCTTAACAGAATGACAGTAATTTTGAGCCTGTTTTACTAGAATGAACCCACCCCTACCCCTCCGAGGAGGGGAATTCATACTTGTATACTTTTCTAACTCCCGAACTCTCTAACTCCTAAACTCCCCTACTCTCCAACATTAATAAGTATATTTGAAAAGTATGAAAAAGAGAAACAGAAACCTACTCCTGGCAGGCATCGCTTTGCTCAGCGCAGGCTCCTTGGCCTCCTGCAGCAACACTATTCCTGCTTCAGAGCCCATACCCGTAGAAACCGGCGTATCCAAGGAACTGGCCGATTACCGCAAGCAGGTGCTCAGCCGCATCGCCTACGACATCAGCCTGCAGATCCCGGAGCAGAAGCAGCAGCCTATTCTTGGTTACGAGACTATTACCTTTCGCCTCTCCGACAACAGCCGCCCGCTGCAGCTCGACTTTAAAGAGGCCCCCGACCACCTGAAACAAGTATGGCTGAACGGCAAGCAACTGGAGGCGAAGCTAGAGAACGAGCACATCCTCCTGCCAGCCAAAGCTCTTAAGGTTGGGGAGAATGAGGTAAAGGTAGAGTTTATCGCCGGGGACTTGTCGTTGAACCGAAACGAGGAATACCTGTATACCTTGCTGGTGCCCGACCGCGCCCGCACCGTGCTGCCCGTGTTCGACCAACCCAACCTGAAAGCCACCTTCAAGCTTAGTTTAACACTTCCCAAAGACTGGAACGCGTTAGCGAATGGAGCACTGGTAGACTCTACGGTGGCAGAGAACAGCAAAAGCTATACTTTCGCTATTTCTGATACCATCCCTACTTACCTGTTTTCGTTTGCGGCGGGTAAGTTCAAGCATGTGCAGCGCGACATGAGGGGCACCACCATGCACTTTTACCACCGCGAAACCGATCAGGCCAAGCTACGCGAAAGCATGGACCCGATCTTCCAGCTCCACAGCGATGCGCTGGTTTTTCTGGAGGAGTATACACAGATCCCTTACCCTTTCCAGAAGTTCGATTTCGTGGCAATTCCGGACTTTCAGTATGGCGGCATGGAGCATGTGGGCGCGATCCAGTACAAAGCTTCCACTCTGTTTCTGGATGAGACGGCAACGAAGGACGAGAAAATCGCCCGCTCCAACCTTATCGCGCACGAAACGGCCCACATGTGGTTCGGCGACCTGGTAACGATGCAATGGTTCGATGATGTGTGGATGAAGGAGGTGTTCGCCAATTTTATGGCTGATAAGGTAACGCAGGTGGCGCTGGAGAACACCAACTATGACATGAAGTTTTTGGTAGACCACTTCCCCGCCGCCTACAGCATCGACCGCACTTCCGGGGCTAACCCTATCCGCCAGCCGCTGGACAACCTGCAGGATGCCGGCTCGCTCTACGGGGGCATCATCTACCACAAAGCCCCCATTATGATGCGCCAGCTGGAGCGCCTGATGGGTGAGGATGAACTGCGCAAAGGACTGCAGGAATACCTGAAAACCTACGCCTTTCAAAACGCCACCTGGCCCGACCTCATCAAAATACTGGATGCCCGCACCCCTACCGACCTGCAACAGTGGAACCAGGTCTGGGTGAACGAGCCGGGACGGCCTGTTTTTACGCATGAACTGAAGGCCCGCAACGGCAAAATCGAGCAGCTGCGCGTGTCACAGAAAGGCGAAGACGGCTCTGACAGGGTATGGCCGCAGTTCTTCGAAATAGCGCTGGTGTACCCCGACCGGATGGAAGAGCTGACGGTGGACATGACGAACGAGGATGTGGTGGTGGAGACAGCCGCAGGCAAAGAGGTGCCGCAGTTCATCCTTTTCAACTCCACGGGGCAGGGCTACGGCGTGTTTCCGGTGGATGAGGCGATGCTGCAGCGGCTGTATACTTTGCAGGACCCAGTACAGCGCGCGTCGGCTTACATCAACCTCTACGAGAACATGCTCAACGGCCGCAGCCTTACCCCACAACAACTCCTCAGTTTCTACCAAAAAGGGCTGACACAGGAGCAGGAGGAGCTGAACATTAAGCTGCTTACCGGGCAGCTAAGCGATCTGTACTGGGTTTTCCTTTCGCCGGCACAACGCCAGCAACAGGCGGCGCAACTGGAGCAGCATGTGTGGCAGGCACTGCAGCAGCACCAGGCGCCAAACGTGAAAAAGCTGCTCTTCAAGACCTACCAAAGTGTAGCCACCTCCAAAGAAGCGCAGGACAGGTTGTACCAGGTATGGCAAAAGCAGGAGCCGCCTACTGGTGTCAAATTGAATGAAGATGATTATACTTCGCTGGCACTTGCCCTGGCCGTGCGCGACTATCCGGCACAAAGTATACTGCAGCAGCAACTGACCCGCATCCAGAACCCTGACCGAAAAAAACGGCTGGAGTTCCTCATGCCAGCGCTGTCTGCTGATGTGCAGGTGCGGGATGCGTTTTTCGCGTCACTTAAAGATGCCGAGAACCGGGAGAAAGAGTCCTGGGTAGCCTCAGCCTTGGGTTACCTGCACCACCCGCTGCGTGCTCAGACTTCTGAGAAGTACCTGCCCCAAAGCCTGGAGCTGCTGGCCGAAATCCAGCGCACGGGCGATATTTTCTTTCCCTTTAACTGGCTCCGCGCCACTTTAGGCTCCTACCAAACCACCACAGCAGCCCAGGTCGTTCGCGATTTTCTGAAGGCAAACCAAAACTATAACCCAAAGCTTAAAGCCAAAATCCTGCAGGCTTCCGACGATCTGTTCCGGGCGGAGAAGCTGGTGCAACAGCAGTAAATCAATCAAACCTCGCGGCGTCTTTAAGCCCCGCGAGTGTCTAGGTTTTAGCGTGGCAATGGCTATGAGTACGAACAGTCACCGGTTTTACAAACATGATGCGCTCTTTTGAAAAAAGAAAAGCCCCTCCGTTTCCGGAGGGGCTTTTTAAACGTTATACTTCGAGTAGATTACACCAGTATTCTCACCGGGTTCTCCAGCAGGTTCTTGAACGTCTGCAGGAAGGCGGAGCCTACCGCGCCATCCACCACGCGGTGGTCACAAGATAGGGTAACCTTCATCACGTTGCCGATCTGGATGTTACCGTTCTTCACAACCGGTGTTTGCTTGATGCCTCCCACAGCCATGATGCAGGCATCCGGCGGGTTGATGATGGCGGTGAACTCTTCGATGCCGAACATGCCCAGGTTGGAGATGGTAAACGTGTTTCCTTCCCAGTCGGACGGCTGCAGCTTCTTGCTCTTTGCTTTACCGCCCAAATCTTTCACCTCGGCAGAGATGGCAGAGAGCGACTTGTAGTCCGCGTTGCGAACAACCGGTACCAGCAGGCCTTCTTCTACCGCTACGGCCACACCAATGTTGATGTGCTTGTTGTAGCGGATCTTATCGCCCAGCCAGGAGGAGTTAACCGCCGGATGCTGACGCAGGGCCGCAGCAGCGGCTTTGATGACCAGGTCGTTGAAGGATACCTTCACCGGAGATACTTCGTTGATGCTGGCGCGTGCCTCGATGGCTTTGTCCATATCGATCTCCATGGTCAGGTAGAAGTGCGGAGCGGAGAACTTGCTCTCGGCCAGACGGCGGGCAATTACCTTGCGCATCTGCGATACGTTCACCTCTTCGTAAGCCTCGGCTGGAGCACCCGGTATGGCAGTGCTGGCCTGAGGGGCAGCAGCCTGCGGCGCAGCGGCTTTCTGCGGTGCGGCAGACGGCGTGAAGCTCTCCACGTCGCGCAGCACAATGCGGCCATTCTCGCCTGTACCTTTTATCTGGCTCAGGTTAAAGCCTTTCTCTTTGGCCACGCGCTTGGCCAGCGGCGAAGCCTTGATGCGGCCATTCTCAGAGGCAGCAGCGGTTTCTTCGCCGGCAGTGTCGGTTACGTTTGTTTCCTGTACTTTCTCTGACGTTGTCGCGTCTACGCCGGCCTCGATGGCCTCGTCTGTCTGGGCGTTCTCCTCGCGCTCCTGCGTGTTGGACGAAGCCGCTTCCAGCAGTGCTTTGTAGTCCGCGCCTTCCTCTCCGATAATGGCGATGATGGCGTCAATGGCCACGGAGTCGCCTTCTTTCACGCCCGTATACAGCAGTGTTCCGTCTTCGTAGGACTCCAGTTCCATGGTGGCCTTGTCGGTTTCCACTTCTGCCAGCACATCTCCGGACTTCACTTTGTCGCCTTGCTTCTTCTGCCAGCTCACCAGCACCCCTTCGGTCATGGTGTCGCTCATTTTCGGCATGCGGATAACGGAGGCCTTGATATTGCTCGTGTCAACGGCGGTTTTGGCTGGTGCCTCTTCTTTGGCAACGGCAGGCTTGGTTTCTTCTTTCTTCGGCTCAGGCTTCTCCTCTTTCTTTTCTGCCTTGGCAGCCGGAGCGCCGCCGCCTTTTACCTCGCTCAGCAGGCCGGAAATGTCCTCGCCTTCCTTGCCAATAATCGCGATGACGGCATCCACCGGTACAGAATCCCCCTTTTTGGGGCCGATGTACAGCAGTGTTCCGTCTTCGTAGGACTCCAGCTCCATGGTGGCCTTGTCGGTTTCCACTTCTGCCAGGATATCGCCGGCGCTTACCTTATCGCCCTCTTTTTTCAACCAAGATGCAATCACCCCCTCCGTCATCGTGTCGCTCATCTTGGGCATTTTTATAACTTCAGCCATAAATTTCGTGTTGTTTATTCGCCCAATAGGTCTTGTATGATCCGCCCAAAATTAGATTTAAAAATATTTTATTCAAACTAAGTATGCATACAAATGATTTTACCGCCACCGGATACTTTACCGCTGCCCTACTTTAGCCTGCATACTGCTCCGGCAAGCAAGTTACGCAAACAAGCTTAATATCTAAAGTTTCGGCACCTTACTTCTGTGTTATACCTTCGGGAGGCTACTGCAGGTGCGCCACATCGCAGTACTTTTTAACGGCAAACATACTTCCGGTGTAGTCCAGCTGGTAAAGGCAGAGGTTCTGGTGCCTGAACTCATCCATGCAGCGCAAGGGGTAGCGCAGCAGTTGGCACAGCAAAATGCGCATGGCCCGGCCGTGCATGCACACGAGAATGGTTTCCTCCTCCGGCCTGCTGAGCATTAAATCTATAAAAGGCTGCTGCCGCTCAAAAACCAGCTGCGGGCTCTCGCCTCCCTCTATGCAGATTTCGGTATTGCCATCGCACCAGGTCTGCAGGATGCCGTGGTAGTAGGCGTCCTCTTCCGGAGTGATGCGGGTGCCCTCGCGGGTGCCCCAGTTTATTTCGTTCAGACCGGTGTGCTGCTCGTGGGGAATCCCCAGGTCGATGAATTGCTGCACCGACTGAATGCTGCGCTGCAGCGTGGAAGTATACACTTTATCGAACTTCACGTCCTTATACTTCTCGTAAAACAGGGCTGCCTGCCGCTGCCCCTCCGCATTCAGCACGGAGTCAACGCCGCTGCCCTGCACAATACTTTGCTGGTTATAGTCTGTCTGCCCGTGGCGGATGAGGTATACTTTCTTAATACTCAAAATTCTTCTACTTTTGCCTACTTACATAAATCAGCGCGAATTTAGGCATCTCAGCGGATGGATAAAAATACAGATACGGTAGAGCGTGTAAAACAGTGGTGCCAGAACACCATGATCGAACACCTGGGCATCGAAATTACGGAAGTGGGCGCCGACTACCTGTGCGGCAAAATGCCCGTGGACCAGCGTACGCACCAGCCCATGGGCCTGCTGCACGGCGGGGCCTCGGTGGTGCTGGCCGAGTCGCTGGCAAGTATGGGGGCGGCCCTTCAGGTAGATTTAACAAAAAAGGCCTGCGTTGGTTTAGAGATCAATGCCAACCACCTGCGCAGTGCCCGCGAGGGCTGGGTGTACGGCAGGGCCACCCCAATTCATGTAGGCCGGAGCACGCAGGTTTGGGAGACCCGGATCACCAACGAGGAAGGCGATCTGGTGTGCATCAGTCGCATGACCGTGGCCGTAATCGATAAAAAATAAACCGGCTATACTTGCCAAAAGGAGCGACTATGAGGGGTGAGCAAACCCAGAAGTATACTTTAGAACAGATTTTCCGAGCAGCCATCGCCGGGCAAAAGGCGGTGGCTGTCTGGCGCCTGCCCTTTTCCGATAAGCTGCAGGCCTGCGTGCAACTGGGACAGCAATTCACGACCGGGCAACCGCAACTCGAAACCAGCCCCTTCGGCTTCTTCTTTTGCCCTTTCCAGGTATCAGCACAGGACCGGAACCTCTTTATAAAGGGCGATCTATACTTCGACGGGGAAACCCTGACGCCTGCAGCCGAGGTTCCACAGCCGCAGTTGCAGGCATTTTACGCCTTGCTGCGGGAGGCACCAGGTATAAACGGCTGGCATACTTCCGCCAGCACAGAAAATCATACTTTCCAGACCGAGCAGGGATTTACCACTGCAGTACGGAAGGCGGTGGAACGTATAAAGGCGGAGGAGATGGAGAAGGTGGTGCTGTCGCGAAACGACCGGGAGCCGCTGCCAGAGAGCTTCTCGCCGGTGGCAGCCTTTAAGACGATGGTGGCCACTTACCCGCGGGCCTTCGTGTCGCTGGTGTCGGTACCGGGTGTGGGCACCTGGATGGGGGCCTCGCCTGAGATCCTGGTAAGTATAAACGAGCAGCAGGTGTTCCATACGGTGGCACTGGCGGGCACACAAACGGCTGTGGAGAACATGGCCGACGCCATCTGGCGGCAGAAGGAGATTGAGGAGCAGGCCATGGTGGAGCGCTACATACTTAGCTGCTTTAAGAAACTACGCCTCCGCGAGTATTCTGAAGTCGGCCCCAGAACGATTGTGGCCGGCAACCTGATGCACCTGCGCACCGATTTTAAGGTAAACCTGAACGAGGTGCATTTCCCGACCCTGGGCACCGACATGCTGGAGCTGCTGCACCCGACCTCGGCCGTTTGCGGGCTGCCCAAGGAACCGGCGCTGCAATTTATACTGGCCCACGAAGGTTACAGCCGCGGCTACTACAGCGGCTTCCTGGGCCCGGTAAACGGCGCGGGCGGCTCGCACCTGTACGTAAACCTGCGCTGCATGCAACTACGCCAGCATGAGGCTATTCTTTACGCCGGCGCCGGCATCACCGAGGGCTCCGACCCACATAAAGAATGGCAGGAAACCCAGCACAAAATGCAGACGATGGGGAAGATCCTGTCGGATTTTTAATTTTGATTGAGTAAATGAGTGATGGAGTGAATTTTATTCTCTTTCATTCCTCATTCACACATTCACTCATACACTAACTCACTCATTCGCTCATTATGATTCTACAGCCCGTTGTAAATATAGCTGAGATTTGCGCCCAGAAGGGTGTGGAGCAGGTGGTGCTGTCGCCGGGCTCGCGCTGTGCGCCCCTGACCATAGCTTTTGCCCGCCACCCGCAGTTTACGGTGCGCACTGTGAGCGATGAACGGGCTGCCGCCTTTATCGCCCTGGGCATGGCGCAGACAACAGGCAAGCCCACGGTGCTCGTGTGCACCTCCGGCACGGCTTCCCTGAACTATGCGCCGGCCGTGGCCGAGGCATACTTCCAGCAGGTGCCGCTGTTAATCCTGAGCGCCGACCGCCCCCCGGAGTGGATTGACCAGCTCGACGGGCAGACGATACGGCAACAAAACGTTTACGGGCAGCACATCAAGCACAGCTATACTTTCCCGGCTGATTTCTCGCACTCCGATGCCGTATGGCACAGCGAGCGTATGGTGTCGGAGGCGCTGAACGAGGCTCTGGCCTACCCTGCCGGACCGGTGCACCTCAACGTGCCGCTGCGCGAGCCCTTCTACCCTGCCCCCGGCGAGGAGTTGCAGTATGGCCAAGTAAAAGTAATCGAGGAGGAGGCACACACGTATGCCCTGAGCGAGGGGCAGGCGCTGAAGCTGCAGCAGGAAATACTCAAGTATAGAAAAGTGCTGGTGCTGACCGGCCAGGCGCAGCACCACGAGGCACTGCTCCAAAGTATAGGAACCTTTGCCGAGACCACCGGTGCCGTGGTCGCAGGCGATATCATCAGCAACATACACAGCTTGCCGGAGGCCGTGCGCCACCAGGATGTGATCTTCGCCAACGCGGACCAGGAACAACTGGCCAAGTTGCAGCCCGACCTGCTCATCACCTGCGGCAAGTCCACCATCTCCAAAGCCCTGAAATTATACCTGCGCAAGTATAAACCAAAGGCCCATTGGCACCTGCAGCCCGCCGGCCAGGTAGCCGATACGTTCCAGTCGCTGACGAAGATCGTGCGCTGCGCCCCCCACAGCTTTTTCAGCGCTATGGCCGGCAGCACCAAATCCGACAACGACTTCTCCGCCGACTGGGCTGCCGCTAATAAAGCAGCCGGTGATTTCCTGCAGACGTACAGCACCGGGGCTGCTTACAGCGAGCTACCGATCGTGACGCGCGTGCTGCAGCAACTGCCGCAGCAAAGCAATCTGCACCTGGCCAACTCCATGTCGGTGCGCTATGCCAACATAGCAGCCCTGCAGCCGCAGCAGCAGGTGGAGGTTTACGCCAACCGCGGCACCAGCGGCATAGACGGCAGCACCAGCACGGCCGTCGGCTGCGCCCTCACCAGCCCCGGCATCACCACGCTGCTCACCGGCGATTTGGCCTTTTTCTACGACCGGAACGGCCTCTGGCACAACTACCAGCCGCAGAACCTGCGCATCGTACTGCTCAACAACCACGCCGGCGGCATTTTCAGGCTGATAGATGGGCCAAGGCAACAGCCCGAGCTGGCCCCCTTCTTTGAGACGCACCAGGCGCTGAATGCCGAAAACACCGCCCGCGATTTTGGGATAAAGTATACTTCCGTGCAAGGGATGGAAGAACTGGACCAGGCGCTTCCCGGCTTCTTTGCCGCTGAGGCAGGTGCAGGCATCCTGGAGATTTTTACCGACAGCGCGGCCAATGCCGAGGCCTTCGAAAAGTATAGGCAAGCTGTGCGCGGTCTAAAGTTGTTGTAAAGTATAAATCCTAGCCTTTCACCCTTCAAGAGAAAAGTCTCCCCTTTGCTGGCGCGAACCTGCTGACCTACACCAGCATCGAATGTGTTATGCGTACAGTAATTTACTATCTTTTTTAACCCACCCCAGCCCCTCCGAGGACGGGAATTGGCTTTACTAAAACGGGAGCAGGCAGTTGAGATGCGCGCGAATCCAAATGCTACTAATCCTGTGAAGTAACTGTAACACCTGCCACGCAGCTCATAGAGAAAGCTGGTTTTGTGCGGGCCATCCGCTTAAAGGAACATTGGCCCTTTGCCAATTACTTCCCCTATTCTTGTCCGATAAAGTTATCAAGGCGTATATATAAATAGAAGCATGTTTTACCTAAACCTTCTGCGCCATGAACGTTGCACACGAATTAAACCACGCTGCGCCCCGGAACAGCGCCAGCAACCCGGTCTGGATGGATGGCCTTCGGATCCTTCTTGGCTTGTTCCTCTTCATCAAAGGCATCCTGTTTCTGGAGCATAGCAGCGACCTTTTCTATGTCTTCAGCCAGAGCCAGGATTTTATCGGCATGCACAAAGCCTCGGTGTTCACCAGTGCGGTGCATATTATTGGTGGGCTGATGATCGCCTTCGGTTTCCTCACCCGGCTGGCCCTGCTGCTGCAGATTCCCGTCGTGCTGGGTGCCCTGCTCATCGTGAATCCGCAACAGGGCATCAACCTGAGTAACACCGAGCTCTGGCTGTCTGGGGCGGTGATGGCCCTGCTGTTGTTCTTCATGATCGTTGGCCCTGGCCGCTACTCTGTGGACAACAAGGTGCTGCGGCACCAGAAATAGAACTGGTTTCAGAGGCTCGGTTTTGTACTTCCTTACTCCGGATAAAAAGCAATAATATAATTTGTACTTAAAATCGTCCGATACATGGCAAACTACGTTTAATAAAGTGAGAATCAATATGTTTCACTTTTAATCTGTAAAGCCATGAACCTTACAAATGATATGTATCGCGTGGAGCGCTGGGCGGATACACACCACCCCTTGTGGCTCGATTTCATGAGAATTGGTTTGGGTGCCTTCCTGATAATAAAGGGTTTTATGTTTATCCAAGATACCGCCGCGCTGTTCAGCATCATGCAGAAGAGTCAGTTCCCATGGGTATCGATAGGCCTGGCGCACTATGTAGCCTTTGCGCACTTGGTGGGCGGATTGCTGATTGCCCTAGGACTGATAACCCGGGTAGCCATACTTTTCCAGTTACCGATCCTGATCGGAGCCGTTTTTTTCATCAATCCCGAGAGAGGTTTTTACTCTGAGAACACCGAGCTTTGGTCCTCTATCGCAGTGCTGCTGCTGCTTATTTTCTTCCTTATTTTCGGCTCTGGCCGCTTCTCCGTGGATCACCTTATCCGGAGGCCGGATAAAGACTGGCTCTATTAACGTATGCCGGATACCTCCAGGGGTCGCTTAACGTATGCGCCTACCCTTTGCTGATGCCCAAAAGCAGCAGCAGCCAGAAAACCTTTGCTCACCTTGTTTGTTTTAACGGCACTTTGCCCCAATTTTGCAGCAGCACGTACGTGCTATAGTTTAAACAGATGGGGCATCCCCTCTTCCCGGCGGCGCAAGCCAGGAAAAGCACAACGATAATTGCTACATGACAGACAAGTTCCTGAGCCTGAACGGCAAGAAGTTCTACTACGACGAAATCGCCTCCTACTCCTTCCGTGACAGCATTCCGCTGAATGGCTACGAGAGCAACACGCTTGAATTCTGCCGCAGTTGGCTGGATGGCGTGCAGGAGTTCCCGATCCAGACATCCGGCTCCACCGGCGTTCCCAAAACCATCACTTTAACCCGCCGGCAGCTCGAGGCCAGCGCCCGGCGCACCATCAACCTGCTCAACCTGCAGCCCGGCGACTGCACGCTGGTGTGCCTCAACACAGAGTATATTGCCGGTATGATGATGCTGGTACGCGGCTTTGAGGCCAACCTGAAGATGATAATCGTGGAGCCGATCAGTAACCCGCTCACGCTCGTAAGCCCCGAGGAGAACATCGCCTTCAGCTCTTTTGTGCCCATGCAGCTGCACACCATCCTGCAGGAAACGCCGGAGCGATTGGGGCAACTCAACCACATGAAAGGCATGCTGGTGGGCGGAGCGCCCGTTACCCCTACCCAGCAGCGGGAGTTACAGCGGATCCAGTCGCCCATCTACCATACGTATGGCATGACGGAAACAGCCTCGCACATTGCCCTGCGCAAGCTCAACGGAACAGATGCTGCTGATTACTACAACGTGCTCGACGATATAGCGGTGGGCCTGGACAAGCGCGGCTGCCTCACCATAAAGGGCGACGTGACGAACAACGAGCTACTGGTAACCAACGACATCGTGGAGTTGCTTACCCCTACCCGCTTCCGCTGGATTGGCCGCGCCGACAACACCATTAACACCGGTGGCGTGAAGGTGCAGACCGAGAAGGTAGAGCTAGCCATCGCCGAGACCTTTATCGACGACATCGACTCCCCGCGCTTTTTCATTGCCCCGCAACCCGACGAGGTGCTCGGCGAGAAGATTGTGCTGGTGCTGGAAGGCGAGAAACTGCCGGAAGAAGCGGAGCAGCAGCTGTTTGAGCGCCTGCGCCTCCTGCTCAAAAAGTTCGAGATGCCCAAGGAAGTGTACTACAGCCGCGCCTTCTCCGAGACGGCCACCGGAAAAATATCGCGGCAGCGCACCCTCCAAAAGCTAGGGCTCCACACCGATTAAAGTATAATTACTCAACGGCTCGTGCACATACCCGTACTAAGTATAAATCAAAAATGATCTATATGAAAAGAGGTATATGGACAGGTACGTGCACGGCACTTTTTATACTTACCCTGGGCAGCTGCAGCAGCGGCCTGTTCACAAGCCGGGGCCCGGTGGAACTGGAGCAGGCCTGGGCCTCCGACAACGCGTTTAAAACCCCTGAGTCTGCCCTCTTCGATGCGCAGCGCAACGTGATCTATGTGACCAACATGAACGGCACCTCCGGGAAAAACGACGGCGACGGCTTTATATCGCGGCTGGATGCGGAGGGAAACATAGAGGAGCTGTACTGGATAACAGGCCTGAACAACCCCGCCGGCATGGCGCTGCACAACAACGTGCTCTATGTGGCCGATACCGAGGAAGTGGTGGCCATTGCGACACAGTCTGGTGCAGTGCTGGGCAGGTATAAAGCCGAGAAGGCTAAATTTTTGAACGATGTGGCGGTGGATGGGGATGGCACGGTCTACATCACCGACTCGGAGCAAAAGCGTATTTACCAGCTGCGCAACGGCCGCATGAGCACCTGGATAGACAACACCAGGCGCGAGAAGCCAAACGGCATCTTCCTAGAAGGCGACCGCATGCTTGTGGCCTTTATGAGCAGCGGACAGGTGCGGCTGGTCGATCCGGACACGAAAGACTTCACAGATTGGGTGGATGGCATCAAGTCAGCGGACGGCATCGCCAGGCTGGAGGACGGCAATTACCTGATCTCCAGCTGGGACGGCGAGGTATACTACGTAAACCAGGAGGGCAAGAAATGGCGCCTGCTCGACACGAAGAGTAAGAACATAAATGCCGCCGACATCAGCTACGCTTCACAGCCCGGTTTGCTGCTCGTGCCAACTTTCCGGGATAATAGAGTGGTGGCGTATAGACTAAGAGCCAGGTAAATCCGTTAGATACATAATACCGTTATAATGTTTGAGGCAAGGCAGCTACACCGTTACGTGTTAGTTGCCTTCTCATTTTCGGTGTACCTTATTGCATGCTGATGAAAAAACTGCCTACCCTCCATATCCTCAACGGCGATGCCTCTGTAGCCGCCTTTTCTGCCGCCAGGCTGCCTGGGCAGGTGTTGGTTTGGCGCGAGGTGCTGTCAGAAGGCCCCGCGTTTTATACCTTGCCCGAGCACGAGTTCTGGCAAAAGCGGCAGGAGTTCATCACATCCGCCTATGGCGAAACGGCAGAAAAGTACCACGAGAAAGTGCTGAACGAGGTGCAGAAGCTGGCGGGGGTTGGGGCATTCTTTGAGGTAGTGCTTTGGTTTGATACCGATCTGATGTGCCAGGTAAACCTGCTCTACCTGCTGCAACGCCTGCAGCAGGGCAAACCCGCCCTGCTGTCGGTGTGTACTCCAGCACCGGGCAAAAACATCGCCCTTCTGAAGCCGGAGGAACTCCAGCACCTGTTTGATGAAAGGCAGCAACTTAGTGAGGAGCAACTGGAGGAGGCCGCACAACTCTGGCAACTCTACGCCGGCTCAGACCAACTGAACCTGCAGCTGTACCTGCAACAGATGCCAGTGCCCCTGCCCTCCCTGGAAAAGGCGTTACTGCTGCACCTGCGCCGTTACCCGGGCTGCATAGATGGCCTGAGCCAGCCGGAGCGTATGCTGCTGCAGATCATCCATGGTGGTGCCACAAGTATAAACGAGCTGATGCAGCAGTTCTGGCAGCAGGACCCGGGCTATGGCTTTGGCGACGTGCAGCTGCAGCATATCTTATCCCGGCTGCAACCCGACCTGGTACAGGCAAGGGAGCCGCTGTCGCTTAGCTTCTTCGGGGGACGTGTGCTGGAGGGCTACGCCTCTTTTACACCAAAGCACCGCTGGCTCGGCGGGGTGGAAGTGGATGGAAACTGCCCCTACTGCTTCGATCAAGAGAAAAGAGCCCTTCGCAGGAACTGCTGAAGAGAGTTTGGCACCAAAAATGCAACACCATCTGCTGTACTTATACTTTAAGCAGCATGAAAATGAAACAAACATATGCCATCGCACTGGCCCTGCCACTTCTTGGCCTTTCCGCCGCCACATCCATTGCACAAACCACGCCGCTACCTGCACAGGAGAAAACCCACATTCTCGTGAAAGCCGGTGATTCTACCGCCCGCAAAGAAACGCTGTCCGGCATCAACATGACCCCTGCAGGCAAAGGCACCTTTCAACTTGATTTTTCGCAAGCGCTGGACGAGGACGCCATGCTGGAGATAAAGAACTCTGCCGGAAAAATGGTGTACCAGAAGCCTGTTAGCGTGGAGAACAACCGCAGCGCCTGGCGCTATAACCTGGGCAGGCTAAAGCCTGACACCTACCTGATCGAAGTGAAAACCAGCGATACCACCTACTGGACTAAATTTAAAGTAGGAAAATAAAACAAGCGGCGGCCCGATCTAAGTATATCGGACCGCCGCTTTTAGGTTCGCAGCTGCAAACCGGCCTAACGCATGGCTGTGGATTTCCTATACCTGGCTCCACTGCTGCACTACATGGTATAGCAGGGAAGCACCTAATTTGGCCGTGCGGTTATCAATATCAAGTTTTGGGTTGAGTTCCACGATGTCCAGCGTCAGGAGCTTGCCACTGCTGATGATTTCCTGCAGCAGCAACAGCACAATCTCCGGATGAACACCCAATGCAGCCGGAGCACTCACGCCGGGAGCATAGGCTGCCGCAAACACATCCATGTCTATACTTACATACAATACATCGGCCAGCTCCATAAACTGCTGCAGCCGTTCCCGCAGCGATTCATAGTTGTAGACCTGCATAGCGGGTGCAAACACATAATCGGTACCATAGGCTGCAGCAGTGTTAAATAGCCTCTGGGTATTGCCCTGCTGCTGTATCCCCAGGCACAGGTAATTAAAGTCCTTGCCTGCTGTGCGCAGCTCTTCGGCTATCTGCAGGAACGGGGTGCCGGAGCTGGGTTGCTTCTCGTAACTCCGCAGGTCGAAATGTGCGTCGAAGTTGATGATGCCCAATTGGTGTCCTTCCGGGAGCGCCTGTTTTATACCTAAGAAGTGCCCATAGGCTGTTTCGTGGCCGCCACCAAGTATGATCGTCTTGTAAGTGTTGGAGAGCAGGGCATTCACTTTTTTGCCCAACTGCTTCTGCGCCTCTTCCAGGTGCTGGTTAGTACAGTACACATCACCGGCATCAAACAACGAAACGTCATCCTCCAGGTGCCACGCAAACGAGGCCATTGCCTGCCGCAACGCTGCCGGTCCCTCCACTGCCCCTTCCCTGCCATGATTGCGGCGCACGCCTTCGTCGCAGCAGAACCCTAAAAAAGCAATGGCCTGTGCTGCATTAGCAGGCTCTCTAGCCTCGGTGAGGTTGAGCAAATTAATGCCCTGGTGCCAGCGCTTGCCTTCCTCTCCGTCGAGGGCATCAACTCTGCCTTTCCAGGTGCCGGGTGCGGTGGGTTTATACATTCTGATAGCTACTTGTAAGTTGTTAATTGATTTTCATGCTGCCGCGAATCTTCAGATGCGTGACTTAGAATGATTGGTTGAATCTCCGACTTAACTGGTCGGGAGGTCCCGCTATAGTTCAATACAAGCGAGGTCGCGCACCAGCTTATTTCACTTTCTCTCCCCGCTTCCATATTTTCGTGGGCTTCAGTTTCCCCTGGAAGTATAGAATTTCTCTATAATTCTCTGTCGGGAAGGCGATCATGTCGGCCATTTTGCCTCTGGCTAGCACGCCACGGTCAGACAGGTTGAGGGCGCGGGCAGCGCGGGTGGTGATGGCAGCAAGGGTTTCGGCGGTGGTTAGCTTCTCGGCAGCGCCTAGTATAGCAGCCTGTAGCAGCAGGTCGCCCATAGGGGCTGAACCAGGGTTCCAGTCAGTGGCAATAGCCAGGCAAAGGCCGCCATCCAGCATCTTGCGGGCTGGCGCATAATGCATGCCCAAGCCCAGCGAAGCGCCTGGTAATACTGTTGCCACCACCCCGGCATTTTTCAGCAGCTCAATTTCCTCCTCCCCGCTTGCCTCCAGGTGATCGGCACTGATGGCCCCCACCTCCGCGGCTACCCTGCTCCCATCCGTGCTGAACTGATCGGCGTGTACGGTTATATCAAACCCCATTTCCTTCGCAGCGTGCAGGTATTCCAGCGCCTCCACTTCCTTAAAAGCTGTCTCCTCCACAAAAATATCGACCCGACTGGCCAGCTGCTGCTCCTGTAGTTGCGGCAGTAGCTCCGTCAGCACCTCCTCCAGGTATACTTTGGCATCAGTGTGCTCGGGTGGTAACATGTGAGCCGCCAGGCAAGTCGGGATGAGGTCCATTTTATGATGTCTGTTCACCAGTTTGATAGCCTCCAGCATCTTCAGTTCCTCCTCCACCGTCAGGCCATAGCCACTTTTCACCTCACAGGTGGTAATGCCTTCGCGCAGATGACGGTCGCAGCGTTTCTTCAGCAGGTCAACCAGTTCTACCAGCGTGGCCTCACGTGTTTTGCGCACGCTGTCCAGTATACCGCCACCACTGCGGGCAATCTCCAGGTATGACTTACCGGCTACGCGCATGGCATAGTCGTTGGCACGGCTCCCGGCAAAGCAGATATGGGTGTGTGCATCGATCAGGCCTGGCAGCAGCACCATCGGTTCCTCTACCAGCTCCAGTTTATACTTGTTCTCCAGCGCCTCGCGGTGCAGCTGCTCATATTTGCCTACTTTCAGCACTTTTCCCTCCTGCACCAGCACCCCCGCCTGCTCCACCACCTGCAGCTGCTCATCCTTTATGGCGCCTGCCTCCGGCAGGTTGGTCATAGGCAGAACTTGGGTGAAGGGGCCGATAAGGGTATGAGTTGATGTATCTTTATTTTCTTTCATAGTTGGTTTGATAATGTGATCAGCAGCTTTTCTTTACGCTATTTTTATACTGCTTGTCTAAGCTGAGGTTAAGCCGCAACGCTAATGGATGTAAAAGACAACATTTATACTTTGGCTGTACTCTATACTTCCTCTGACCCAAGTCTTTAGATTTATGCACTACTAGGGTGTCGAATCTGGGACTCGACTGGCTTGAAAAACCATACTTATACTTGAGCTCTACTTTATACTTCGACCATATTTTATACTTACCAGCACAACTGCTATTCCTCTCGCTGGCGCGAGTTTGCAACTCGTGCCTACTATGTTGTTGGGTTTGCAACCCGACTGGCCCGAAGAGCCATGTTTTATACTTGGGTTATACTTCTCTGAGCCTCTGCTGCCTTCCACTGGAACCAAGCTATACTTCCAAAGCTCCGCTCATCCTCCAGACTTACAACCTTACTGTTTCATTTCCTACTTTCTACTCTCAAGCCCGAGAGGGCTCGCCTTGGGGGTAGGGGCCCTCGATAAGGGTATCGCGCTGGGAGCTTTTCCTTTGCTTGACCTGCGGTCTCCGCAATTTCGCTGAAGCGAAACCAGAAATCTACAAGGCGCTCAACGGAAAGACTGGGATCAGTTCGATAGCCACCGCTAGTTGTCATCTCGACCTATGGGAGAGACCTCTTTAGAATTCCCAATAGATCCCTCACAGCTACGCTGGCTCTCTTCGGCTGTCGCCTCGAGAGTATTCGGAATGACAGAGAGAGTGGCCAGTACAGAATACCCTCCCCTGTTTTTAGGGGAGGGCAAGGGTGGGGTTACAGTTCCAGCCCAAACTTCTTGGCATTCTCCTGCGCTGTTTCGTAACCGGCGTCGGCGTGGCGGAAGATGCCCATGGCCGGGTCGTTGTGGAGCACGCGGCGCAGACAGCGCTCGGCACGGTCGGTGCCGTCGGCAAGTATCACCATGCCTGCGTGCTGCGAGTAGCCGATGCCCACGCCACCGCCGTGGTGGAACGACACCCAGGTAGCCCCACCGGCCGTGTTGGACATCAGGTTCAGCAGCGGCCAATCGGAGATAGCATCAGAGCCGTCTTTCATACCTTCTGTTTCGCGGTACGGAGAGGCCACGGAACCGCAGTCGAGGTGGTCGCGGCCAATGACGATCGGTGCTTTTACCTTGCCTTCACGCACCAGTTGGTTAAAGAGCAGGCCCGCTTTCTCGCGCTCACCCATGCCCAGCCAGCAAATGCGGCACGGCAGTCCCTGGAAGGCCACCTTCTCCTGCGCCTCGTCCAGCCACTTGATCATGTGTGTGTTTTCCGGGAACAGCTCCTTCAGGGCCTCGTCGGTTACGCGAATATCCTCCGGGTCACCGGAAAGGGCAGCCCAGCGGAACGGCCCTTTGCCCTCGCAAAAGAGCGGACGGATGTATTCCGGCACAAAGCCTGGTATGTTGAAGGCATTTGCCTCGCCGCCCTGCTGGGCGAACTCGCGCAGGTTGTTGCCGTAGTCGAAGGTTTTGCTGCCACGCTTTTGCAGTTCCAGCATAAAGCCCACGTGGCGGGCCATACTTTTCAGCGACAGCTCTTTATACTTGGCCGGGTCCTGCTGGCGCAGCTCCTTTGCCTCCTGCAGGCTTAACCCGTTCGGCACATAGCCGTTGATCGGATCGTGGGCAGAGGTCTGGTCGGTGAGAATGTCCGGTGTGATGTTGTCAGCAAGCAGGCGTTCCAGCACATCGCCGATATCCCCTACCAGGCCAACAGAGATTGCTTCGCCGCGCTCTTTCGCCTCCAGCACCCAGGCTTTTGCCTCCTCATAATCATAGGTCATTTTGTCGATGTAGCGGGTCTCCAGGCGCTTTTTGATGCGGTCCGGGTCTACGTCTACTCCTAAAAAAGTGGCCCCGGCTATGGTGGCTGCCAGTGGTTGAGCACCGCCCATGCCCCCTAAGCCGCCCGTCACGAGCAGCTTGTGGCGCAGGTCGCTGTTAAAGTACTTATCGCCGCAGGCAGCGAAGGTCTCGTAGGTTCCCTGAAGGATGCCCTGCGAGCCGATGTAGATCCAGCTGCCCGCCGTCATCTGTCCGTACATGATCAGGCCGCGCTTGCGCAAGTCGTTAAAGTACTCCCAGGTGGCCCAATGCGGCACCAGGTTAGAGTTGGCGATGAGCACGCGCGGTGCCTCGGCGTGCGTACGCACCTTGCCTACCGGCTTACCCGACTGCACCAGCAGGCTCTCGTCCTCCTCCAGCTCCAGCAGTACTTTGATGATCTTGCGGGCATCCTCCGGCGTACGCGCCGCCTGGCCGGTGCCGCCGTATACCACCAGGTCGGCTGGGGCTTCGGCTACCTCGTCGGTCAGGTTGTTGAGGAACATGCGCAGCGCCGCCTCTGCCTGCCAGTTCTTGCAGTGAAGCTCCGGCCCACGCGGGGGAATGTAGGTCGGGTGGTTGGCGTATTGCTGTATAAATTGCTCAGCGGTGAGGCCGGCTCTTGGTGAGGTTGCTGTGGCAGCGGATGAATTCATAGTTCTTATTCCAGTTTGGGTTTGTTCAATAATCTGAAAAAATACTTAAAAAAGACAGCAAAAGCGTGCTAATTTTAGATGCAGCAGCCTATCCTGCTGATCCAATTATACTTTTATACCTATGTTTCACCTGCCCCTTTCCTCCGCCCCTGCCCAATTCGGCAACATCGATATCTACCTCTTCGACCAGTTGCTGAAAGGCCGTATCCAAAAAGGCATGAGACTGCTGGACGCGGGCTGCGGGACCGGCCGGAACATACAGTACCTGCTGCAGACCGGGGTAAAAGTATACGGTGCCGATGCCTCCGAAGAAGCTATTGCAAAGGTACGCGCGATGGCGTCGGAACTTGCTCCTACCCTATCGCCGAAGAACTTTGTAGTGGCAGACCTGGCACAATTGCCTTTTGCGGAAGAGATGTTTGAGGTAGTGCTGTGCAGCGCCGTACTGCACTTTGCCCGTGATGAAGCCCATTTCAGAAGTATGGTGCAGGAGCTGTGGCGGGTGCTGCAGCCAGGAGGCATGCTGTTCTGCCGCCTCGGCACCTCCATCGGCCTGGAAGGTAAGCTGCAACAGGTAGAACCGGGGAAGTATAAAATGGCGCACGGGCCGGTCTGGTTTCTGGCAGATGAGTCGCTGCTGCGGGAACTGATTCATACTTTAAGGGCGGAGATGCTGGAGCCGCTGAAAACCGTGCTGGTGGAGCAGGAACGAAGTATGACGACGCTGGTGCTGCGTAAAAAGGGCCGGGATTTTTAAGCCTGGCGAAACGACAGGATTATGTTTCTCTTTGGCACCTGCTATTGCTACTCCGATAGGCCACCCGCGGTCGCGGCCTTCTCTAGCAATACACGTCACCCCCTACCTTCCTCTTACTTCAGCATCGCCCCGGTGGGTGCTGGCCCGATCCTACAAAGCGGGCGCTCAAAACCAGATATTGGCGTGAATGCCGGCATTCACACTGTAAAAGCAACTTTTGCCTGCTACTGAAACAAAACGCGCAGCCTTTGGGGGCTGCGCGCTGTGCTGTTATTTTTTCAGGGATAAGATGTAATCCACCATTTTACCGGCGTCGTCGTTGCTGATGTTGGGGTGCGGCGGCATGGGCACCTGGCCCCATACCCCGGCGCCGCCTTCCTTGATTTTGCTGATCAGGTACTCCCTGTTCTTGTCGTTGGCTTCATATTTCTCGGCTACGTCCACATAGGCCGGCCCCACCAGCTTCTGCTGGTTGTTGTGGCAGGCCGTACAGTCAGACCCCGCGATCAGCATAGCACCCGGGTGCTGCTTCGGCTGCTCCGCGGCTGCTTTTGGGGCTGTGGGGGTTCTGGTGCCAGGTGCAGGCTCCGGCGCGTTTGCCCGGGCTGTGGCTACTGAGTCGCGGTAGCTCTGCTCGTAGTAGCGGTCATATTCTGATTCCTGGCCACCGCAGGAGGTAAGTATAAATCCTATACCTACAGCGGCAAAAAAGTACTTCGCGTTCATAGTCATATCAATCATGTTTATGCAAGTCTATACATTCTCCAAAGGGGGATTGTTGCATGATGCCCTCCGGCAGAGAAAGCTTCGCCGGCCCACTTCCTGAACAGCACCACCCCTGTAAGTTAAGCCAGGCGGGCGCCTAAAGTAAATTACAAAAAGTGTATATTACAACATCAAGCGCAAAACTAACCCGAAACACCATGACATCACCCTTTACCAGAACCCTCTGGCTACTGCTTCTGCTGCCCTTACTCACAACAGGTATGGCGGTGGCCCAGAAGCTCCCAGGCATTGCCTCTAAAACCGCGGGCATGCAGAAATTCCCCGGCTACTTTACCTTTTACTATGATGATGCCTCGGGCAAAGTATGGCTGGAGGTAGACAAGCTGAACCAGGAATTCCTGTACGTGAACTCCCTCCCCTCCGGCCTCGGCTCCAACGACATTGGCCTGGACCGCGGCCAGCTCGGCGGGGAAAGGATAGTATACTTTGAGAAGATAGGCCCAAAGGTGATGCTCGTGCAGCCCAACCTCGCTTACCGCGCCATCACAGAAAACAAAAACGAGACCCGCGCCGTGGAGGAGTCCTTTGCCAAGTCTATCCTTTGGGGGTTCAAAGCCGAGGCTGAGGATGGAGGAAGGGTATTGGTGGACGCCACCGATTTCCTGCTCCGCGACGCCCACGACGTAGTAGGAAGTATAAAACGCACCAAGCAAGGCACCTATAAGCTCGACGCCAGCCGCTCGGCCGTTTACCTGCCCCGCACCAGGAACTTCCCACAGAACACCGAGTTTGAGGCCACGCTCACCTTTACCGGAGGCGAGGATGCCGGCCGTTATGTGCGCGAGGTAGCGCCGGATGTGCAGGCCCTCACGCTACGCCAGCACCACTCCTTCATTGAGCTGCCCGACAACAACTATACGCCGCGAGAGGCCGATCCGCGTGCCGGCTTCTTCGGCATCTCCTACTTCGATTATGCCACACCAGTGGATGAGAACATCGAAAAGCGCTTCATCGCCCGCCACCGCCTGCAGAAAAAGAACCCTGCGGCCAAGGTATCAGAGGCTGTGGAGCCGATCGTATACTACGTAGATAACGGCGCGCCGGAGCCTATCCGCACTGCCCTGCTGGAGGGAGCCCGCTGGTGGAACCAGGCTTTTGAGGCTGCCGGATACAAGGACGCTTTCCGGGTGGAGGTTTTGCCGGAGGGTGCCGACCCGATGGACGTGCGCTACAACATCATCCAGTGGGTGCACCGCAGCACGCGCGGCTGGTCCTACGGCGCCTCAGTGGTAGACCCGCGCACCGGCGAGATCATCAAGGGGCACGTATCGCTGGGCTCCCTGCGCGTGCGCCAGGACTACCTGATAGCAGAAGGTTTGCTGGCGCCTTACGAGGAGGGCAAGCCGACAAGCAATGCGATGATGGAGATGGCGCTGGCGCGTATCCGGCAGCTATCGGCGCACGAGCTGGGCCATACGCTGGGCATCATGCACAACTACGCCGCCAACAACAATGCCTCCGTCATGGATTACCCGCACCCGCAAGCCAAGCTGGACCGCGCCGGCAACATCGACCTGAGCAAGGCCTACGGTACAGGTATAGGCGAATGGGACAAGCTGGCTGTGGCCTACGGCTATCAGGACTTCCCGAAAGGCACCCATGAAAAGCAGGCGCTGGATGAGCTGCTGGCACAGGGTATAGCCCGTGGCCTCACCTTCATCTCTGACCGCGACGCCCGCGCAGCTGGCGGGGCACACCCTACCGCCCATCTCTGGGACAACGGCGACAATGCCACAGACGAACTGCTTAATGTGCTGAAAATACGCGAGAAGGCCCTGCAGAATTTCTCTGAGAAGAACATCAAACCCGGCGCTCCCATGAGCACGCTGGAGGACGTACTGGTACCCATCTACAACTTCCACCGCTACCAGACAGAGGCAGCAGCCAAACTGATTGGCGGTGTAGAGTATACCTATGCCGTGCGTGGCGACAAACAAGTGGTGACGCAGGTGCTGGACAAAAGGGAGCAGCAAAAGGCGCTGGACGCCCTGCTGAAGACGATCTCACCGGAGGTGCTCACCCTGCCGGAGAACATCATTGCTCTTATTCCACCGCGGGCGCCGGGGCTCCGCAACAGCCGCGAACTGTTTGCCAAGCGCACCGGCCTCACCTTCGACCCACTGGCAGCCGCCCAGGCTTCGGCCGATTTTTCTGTATCATTCCTGCTGCACCCGGAGCGCGCCTCGCGTTTGGTGGAGCTGGGGGCCCGCACCAACAGCCTCAGCCTGCAGGACGTAACAAAGCAGGTGCTCGAAACCACCTGGAAGAGCCGCCGGCAGAATGGGTTGGCGGCACAGGTACAGCTGCAAACCGAGCAGGTGGTACTCACCCACCTGCTGGCGCTGGCCCAGAATGACGATGCCTCCTATCAGGCACGTGCCATAGCTACTGCTGCCTTGAACAATATCAAACAGCACGCCACCAGCCAGGCCAGGCGCACCCGCGACGACGGGTATAAGGCCCACCTGGAATTTGCCTTGGCCAGAATAGAGAATCCGGAGGAGATCAAACCAACCAAAGCACAAGACCTGCCGCCTGGTGCCCCTATCGGAAGCGGGGAGTATATGGGGTGTGAATAGATACTGGAGTACAGGCCACCGTAAACCGCCCTTTCGCTACGAAGGGGCGGTTTTTACTTTGAGAAGGTGCATTAAAAGAAAGAAGGGAAAGTGCCCTCCGCAGCCTGCCCATTTTGGCTATTTTACTGCCTCCCCCTAATTTTTTTAAATTTCAGGCAGGCCACTTGCCGTCGCATGCCTGCCCTTTCCATTAAATACAAATTCTCCCAGCCTGTCTTCGCTCAGAAGTCCATATCCACGAATCCCTTGTTCCTAAGAAGTTAGATCACACTCCTGCCCTTACCCACGCCAATTTTCAGCTTAAGGATACTCCCCTGAAAGTACCAGGAGAGAGACTTTTATACTTATTGCATATTTTAAATCTATATTATAAATAATCTAATTTTCAATAACCCACATTTGCGATATAGTGAGAGCCAAATTATAATTTTTCCTCCACAATGTGTATCTTTGCAAAACAGTCATTCTGACATAGAGAGATATGAATATTTCAGAAGGGCGCTTCGATAGTATAGTTCAGGCCAGCCGGCCTCTTTTGTAAGGCATCATTTCCAACGCCTCTCTTTTTATACTTCCTGCACCCCTTTCTGTTTTCTGCCATGGAGGGTCTTACCTCTTGCGGAAACCCGGAATTGTAATTTTTCCAATTACGCAACACTAATATTTAGGGCATATCTCGAGGCAGATTATTGTGCTTTGCAATCACCAATTTAAAGTCTATATGAAGTTAAGAATAGGAATCATCGGAGCCGGCCCCAGCGGCCTGGCGCAGCTACGCGCGTTTAAATCAGCAGAAATGAAAGGTGAGACCATACCGGAAATCGTGTGCTTTGAGAAGCAGGCCGACTGGGGCGGCCTGTGGAACTATACCTGGCGTACCGGTGTGGGCAAGTATGGCGAGCCTATCCACGGCAGCATGTACCGCTACCTTTGGTCTAACGGCCCAAAGGAGTGCCTGGAGTTTGCTGATTATACGTTTGATGAGCACTTTGGAAGGCCTATCTCTTCGTATCCGCCCCGTCCTGTGCTGTTCGACTACATCCAGGGCCGCGTAGAAAAGGACAATGTGCGCGACTACATCCGCTTTAACACCACCGCCCGCTGGGTAGAGTACAAGGAAGACACGCAGCAGTTCTCGGTCGTGCTGGAAGACCTTGCCAACAACAAGACCTATACCGAAGAATTTGATTACCTAATCGTTGCCTCCGGCCACTTCTCCACTCCTAACATGCCGTACTTCGAAGGAATTGAGGAGTTTCCGGGCCTGGTGATGCACGCGCACGACTTCCGCGGGGCCGATATTTTCAAAGACAAGGACGTGTTGCTTATCGGCAGCAGCTACTCGGCCGAGGACATTGGCGTGCAGAGCTACAAGCACGGCGCCCGGTCTGTTACCCTGAGCTACCGCAGCAACCCCATCGGTATGGATTGGCCCGAGGGCATGAAGGAAGTCCCCCTGCTCACCCACTTCGAGGGAGAGGTAGCTTACTTCAGCGATGGCACCCGGGAGCGCTACGATGCGGTGGTGATGTGCACCGGTTACCAACACAAGTTCCCCTACCTGCCCGACGAGCTGCGCCTGAAGACAAAAAACTGCCTCTACCCGGACAGGATCTACAAGGGCGTCTTTTTCAACGACCTGCCCCAACTCATTTACCTGGGCATGCAGGACCAGTACTATACCTTCAACATGTTTGATGTGCAGGCCTGGTACGCGCGCGACGTCATCCAGGGGAAGATCCAGCTGCCGGGCAAAGAAGAAAGGCAAAAAGATATAAACCTGTGGCTCAACAAGGCCGCAGCAAACTGCACCCACGACGATGAGATCGATTTTCAGACCGAGTACGTACGGGAACTGATGCACATGACCGATTACCCGGAGATTAACCTGGACAAGGTAGCAACCCTTTTCAAGCAGTGGCTCCATGACAAGGAAGAGGATATTCTCCGCTACCGCGACAAGACCTACACCTCGGTGATGACCGGCACCAGTGCCGAACAGCACCACACCCCCTGGCTTGAGGAAATGGACGACAGCTATGAGCGTTACATGCAGAAAGCTCCAGAGCTGGACCGGGTATAGCATAGGGTATACTGCATATTTATAGACAGAAGGGAGGGCTATTTGCCCTCCCTTTCTGCTTTAACACTTATGGGTTTATACTTGCCCGCAGCCACTGCTTCGTCTGAAGTATAAATGTATAGAGGCACACGCACCGGGAGGCGCTAAGCCTGGCAAATGCTTGCTACGCCGCCCGGTTCTCCGGTTGGAAGCAGGGAGTTTCTGCGATGTTCGTAGCGGTGGAGTAAAGTATGAAAAGCGCCCCTGCGGGTTTTGGCAGGGGCGCTTTTTTATGGATAGCCATCTTCTGTAGTGAACTACCTTTGACTAAAGAACCTTGAGGTAATAGGGCCTTCTCCCAATGCACCACTTATAGTCAGGCCGCTGGTGATAGCTATTCCTGCACGCTGCTGTACTTAATCAACAACCGGTATAATTATACTTTACTTTCAGGGGCGGGTGTCTTAAAGTACAGGAGCAAACCGCTAAAATCTCCACCTTATGCTTATTTATCTAACACATAATCAGTAAATTCACCCGGGCATAATGTTTAGCCCACAGGAATATTAACATAACCTAAACCATTACATGCTACCTGAGCGAGCCGGTATTCACCTGCTGGTAAGCTCCTTATTTTTTCATTCTCAGTTTCATATCTCGTGCATTCTACTACTAACCTATCTTTTAAAGAAACCTTCTTTATTGGCCTGATGCTCTTCGCTATTTTCTTTGGCGCGGGCAACCTTATTTTTCCGCTGTCGCTGGGCCAGGCCGCCGGCGAAAACCTGGTGCCTGCTATTGTGGGCTTTCTGCTGACAGGTGTCGGGCTTCCGCTGCTCGGTGTTATCGCCATCGGAATCTCCAAAAATGAAGATGTAGCCTCTATTTCCGCCAAGGTGCACCCTGTCTTCGGCCTGCTGTTTCCGGTGGTTATTTACCTGACCCTGGGTCCCCTGTTTGCCGTGCCAAGAACCGGGACAGTATCCTACGAAATCGGCATTGTGCCCTTCCTGCCCGAAGCGTTGCGGACATCCGCCTGGGGGATGGCGCTATACTCAGTAGTATTCTTCACCATTACGTACCTGCTTGCCCTGAATCCCAGCAAAATAGTGGATCGCATCGGCAAGATACTGACCCCGGTGCTGCTGCTGATTCTTTTCGTGCTACTGACAAAAAGCGTGGCTGATCCGCTCGGCAGTACCCAGCTGCCGGTGGGCTTATATGAAAGCGCGCCTTTCTTTAAAGGGTTTCAGGAGGGATATTTAACCATGGATACCATCGGCTCCTTTGTGTTTGGCCTGATTGTGATAAATACGATACGCGCTAAAGGGGTGGAGAGCACCCGGCAGATAGCCAAAGTAACCGCTACGGCAGGCTTTGTAGCCGCCGCAGGCCTGGCCATTGTATACATCGGGCTGGCTTATACGGGCGCCACCAGTGTAGAAACGCTCGGGCATTTAGAGAACGGTGGCCTTATCATCACCAATGTATCGAACCTGCACTTCGGCCTTTTGGGGAATATGATCCTGGGCGTTGCCATTACGTTTGCCTGCCTGACCACCAGTATTGGTTTGATCGTGGCCTGTGCCAGCTTCTTTAACACGCTCCGTCCTTCCATCTCTTATAAAACCTACGTGCTGATCCTGACGGCTGTGAGCGCCGTAATCTCCAATGTAGGGCTAACGCAGATCATTTCCTTCTCTATACCGGTGCTGGTGGCCATTTACCCGATCGTTATCGTGCTGATCGCTTTGACCTTGATGGGGTCGGCGCTCAAAAACAGGAACACCGTTTATACCTGGGCTGTTTTGTTTACCGGTATCATCAGTTTGTTTGACGGCATCAAAGCGGCGGGTTTTGAGCTCGGCATCCTTGCTTTTTTGGGGGAGCACCTGCCCTTGTTCAGCCTTGGCATGGGGTGGCTCATACCGGCCATCCTGGGCGGTATCATAGGCTACGGGCTTTCGTTCAGGCAAAAAGCGTATGCGCTGGAAGAAGCATAGCGCATACTTTTAGACAATAGAAAAAGGGCAGGCATCAAGCACGATGTCTGCCCTTTTTTGCGATAATACATGCTACTACCTGACGGGAAGCAGGAAGCCAGGGAGACGCCGGTATAAAACTTCGGCTTTCTACCGGTCTAGCATACCCTGCACATCAAGCCCCTCCACATAGGGCTCCAGCACGGCCATGGCATTGGCCGACTTCTTAAAGGTGCTGATCACCTGCGCCTCTTCCCCTGTCCATACTTCCACAAAGGCGTTATGCAAAGTATAAAGCGTCACCGTCCAGCTGTTAAATTGGCGCTGCCCCAGGAGGGTGCCTTCTTTGGCTAACGTTTCGGCCTGGCTCCGCAGCGGCAGCCGCTCAAACATGGAGTGTTCCAGCATACATATTCTGTTATGGTGCGTTCTTGATAAGTACGGAAACAGCAATTTAGTTTCCGTTTTTCCGGATAAAGTATAGCTTTGGAAGCGGATTTGGCGCTCAGTCAGGAAAAACCTCACGGCCATACTTTACAGCTTAAAACGATTGTTGATTAAACCATCCTGCCGCTTTCGCCTCTAATGTGAAACAACTATATACCTATTCCATATTTACTAAACCCTTATGAAAAGAAAAGTTTACGCTTTCGCCTTTTTCCTGCTCCTGAGCGGCAACCTGGCGCAGGCACAGGTGAAGGACCCCGTAGTGGAGAGCATTGTGAAGGAGGCGAACGAGAACTCACAGTTGGAGGTGCTCGCACATGAGCTACTGGACGGGATCGGCCCGCGCCTGGTAGGCACCCCCGAGATGCAGAAAGCGCACGACTGGGCGGTGGCAAAGTATAAAAGCTGGGGCATTGAAGCCCGCAACGAAAAGTGGGGTGAGTGGCGCGGCTGGCAGCGCGGCACCACGCACGTAGACATGGTGCACCCTCGGGTGCAGTCGCTGGAAGCGACGCAACTGGCCTGGAGCCCCAGCACGAAAAGCAAAGGCGTTACCGCCGAGGTGATCGTACTTCCTGAAGTGCAGGACTCCGTAGCTTTCCAGCGATGGCTGCCAAATGCTAAAGGCAAGATCGTGATGATCTCGATGATGCAGCCGACCGGCAGACCGGACTATAACTGGGAAGAATTCGCTACCAAGCAATCGCTGGAGAAGATGAAGCAGCACCGCGACTCGCTGAACGATGCCTGGAGTGAGCGCATGAAGACGATCGGTTACAACGGCCGCACACTTCCTGCTGCCCTGGAGCAGGCCGGTGCCGTGGGGGTGGTTACCTCCAACTGGTCGCGCGGCTTTGGCGTGAACAAGATTTTCGGCGCCTATACCAAGAAGATCCCAAGCATTGATATGGCCCTGGAGGATTACGGCATGCTGTACCGTCTGGCGGAATCTGGCAGCAAGCCACAAATCAGGATTCAGGCTGATTCCAAAAACCTGAAGAACGCTCCCACCTTTAACACCATCGCCGAGATCAAAGGTACCGAGAAGCCGGAGGAGTACGTGATACTCTCTGCGCACTTCGACTCCTGGGATGGCGGCACCGGCGCAACGGACAACGGCACCGGCACGATTGTGATGATGGAGGCCATGCGCATCCTCAAGAAAATGTACCCCAACCCGAAGCGTACCATCCTGGCCGGCCATTGGGGCAGCGAGGAGCAGGGCCTGAACGGCTCGCGTGCCTTTGTGGCCGATCATCCGGAGATCGTGAAGAACACGCAGGCCGTGTTTAACCAGGACAACGGTACGGGCCGCGTGGCCAACATCTCGGGCCAGGGCTTCCTGCACGCCTACGACTTTTTGGGCCGCTGGCTGAGCGCCGCCCCAAATGAGATCACCAGCTCGATTGAGACGCATTTCCCGGGCTTCCCGGGCGGTGGCGGCTCCGACCACGCCTCTTTTGTGGCAGCTGGCGCTCCGGCCTTCATGCTGAGCTCGCTTAGCTGGTCCTACGGCACGTACACCTGGCATACCAACCGCGACACCTATGACAAGATCGTGTTTGATGATGTGCGCAGCAACGCCATCCTGGTGGCCATACTTGCCTACAAAGCCAGCGAAGACCCTAACCTGTCGAACCGTGAGCGCATCATCCTGCCCATCGACCAAAGAACAGGTGAGCAAAGAACCTGGCCGGCCCTGCGAGAGCCTACCCGCAAAGGCGGTCTGGACTAACAGGCCCAGGTTTAAAATTCATACTTTTAAGGAGGCTGCCGCCATGGCAGCCTCCTTTTTTTATAAAAGCTGATATAACTCAGTTTTCCCGCTGACCAGTAGCATCTTTTCCCCTCTGCTTTCGCGCTACTTTTGTAGTGTAGTTGATGCATGTCACAGCTAGAGACCGGTAAGTAATAAACAGAAGCGCCATGAAATCGATATTAGTCCCGATAGATTATTCCAATAACTCCCGAAACGCCCTTACATATGCCCTGGAGATTGCCCGGGTGACAGGCGCTGAGCTCATCCTCTTCCACGCCTTCTACCCGATCATGACGCCACCTGCCAGCCTCGACACAACCGATGTCATACTTGCCCTGGAAGAGGGAAAAGCCCGGTCGCTGAAGGATTTTGCCCTGGCAACCAGGACAGAGATTGGACTAGCGGAAGGGCAGCTGGAGGCATATCAAAGCATCCCGTTGCAGGCGGTAGCCCGTATGGGAGGATCTTATGAGATGATCCTGGAGGCTATACAGAAGTATAAGGCTGATCTGGTGGTAATGGGCATGCAGGGCGGCGGGCCATGGAGCCAGGCCCTGCTGGGCAGCACCACCATCTCCGTGATGCAGGAAAGCAAAGTACCCATCCTAGCCGTTCCGGAGAACATACCGTACAGGTACTTCCAAAAGGTGCTGTTTGCCACCAACCTGAGCAAGCTGCCTGCCACCGCCGACCTGCAGCCGCTGCGCAGCTTCGTGGCCGCTTTTGGAGCCAAGTTGCAGGTGCTGCACCTTTACAGAAATAACCTGCAGTACGCCACTTTCGACCCGCATGAGGCGCTGAAGCAGCTGGCTGCCAAGCTGCAGGACATAGCGCTCGATTTCTCGTTCGATATTCAGGAGGAAGTAGCCGAGGGCATATGCAAGTATGTTTTAGAGCAGCACGCCGACCTGCTGGTGCTTATTCCGCAGCGCCACAACTTTATGGAAAGACTACTGGACCGGAGCGTAACCGGCAAGATCACGGCGCACCCGCAGGTGCCCCTGTTGGCCCTGCCCGCCTCCACCCTCACCTACAACCAAAGTATAACCGACCAGGAGAAGGCTGCAAATCCAGGCTAAGGTCATAATGACGCATACATGCTACCTGTACTCCCCGTCGGGAAACTTGAGACAACACGCCCAACCATGGCCCCACCGGCTGTCAGCAGGTTAACTTGTCACTTTCTAAAGAACTTGTTCCCTTTTTAGTATAAGATAGCTACTTCTCGCCTTTAGGCGCTGGATCGGCTTTTTCTCTTTTGCTACTTTTGTGTTTTACGCACATAGTATGATACAAGAGCTTCGAAACCCTTTTGGCCGGGTATACCTTACCATCAATACCAATAGCAAGAACAGGTGGGTGCATGTAAACTGGATGGGCTACCTAACGGAGGAAAATATTAAAACCGGGGCCGCTGCTTATACAAAGGCCCTTTCGGAGGCCGGATACAGCTGCGTGCTGAACGACACCCGCCTGCTTATCGGCAGCTGGGACCACTCCATGAACTGGGTCGTAAATGAGTGGGCGCCACGGGCGGCACGCGCCGGCTTGAAAAACTTTGCCATGGTAACCACGCCGGAAACCTTTGGCGGCTCCTCAGCAGAAAAGTTCTATAGCAACCTGAAAGCCTTTGAGGTCCGGGTTTTTGATGACATGGGCAAAGCGCAGGAGTGGCTACGGCAGTACTCGCTGGCGTAACAGGCCTGTTTTTCGGGTTGGTTTATACTTTGTTTCCTGAGGTGATGGGGCTCGGTGCGGAATATTCTGCCACCCGGCTTAGGTATACCACCGCCATTCCCGTACTTTTGAAAGTATAACGTATGAGCACGGCGGATGGCACAGCAGCCGCTTTAGCCACGGCACACGATGGAACCAATCAGACTGAATAAATTTATAAGCGACTCGGGCTACTGCTCCCGCCGCGAAGCCGACAAAATGATTGAGCAGGGCCGCGTAACCGTAAACGGCAAACGACCTGAGGTTGGCGCCAAAGTGACAGCCAGGGACAAAGTACGCGTGGACGGCAACCTGCTGGAGGCAGACGCCGTGGAGCCCGTGTACCTGCTCCTCAACAAGCCCCCCGGCATCGAAACCACCACCGATACCTCGCAGCGGGACAACATCATCAGCTTCACCAATTACCCGGAGCGCATCTTCCCGGTCGGGCGCCTCGACAAAGACTCCGAAGGCCTGATCATCCTGACCAACAACGGCGACATTGTAAACAAAATCCTCAGGGCCGGCAATAACCACGAGAAAGAGTATATCGTGACCGTGGACAAGCCCATCAACCAGGATTTTGTAGAGCGCATGAGCAATGGCGTCTCCATACTTGGGGTGAACACGAGGAAATGCTTTGTAGAGCAGCTCGGCCCCAACAAGTTTCGCATCATACTTACGCAGGGCATGAACCGGCAGATCCGGCGCATGTGCGAAGCCCTTGGCTACGAGGTGCAAACCCTGCAGCGCACGCGCATCATGCACCTGTCGCTGGCTAAAATTCCGCTGGGCCAGTGGCGCAACATGACAGATGCCGAGGTAGCTGAAATGATGCGCCTGGTGGAGCGCTCCGCTAAAACAGAGGAAGCCTCTGCAAGCCGGAAACACGCCAACGAACCCGCTGCCCCTGCCAAAAGCAATAAGCCCAAGCCCCGTGGCGGTTCCCCTGCCGGTAAACCGGGTAGTAGCCCCAAGAGCGG
Organism: Pontibacter kalidii; assembly: GCF_026278245.1. Classification (NCBI taxonomy): domain Bacteria; kingdom Pseudomonadati; phylum Bacteroidota; class Cytophagia; order Cytophagales; family Hymenobacteraceae; genus Pontibacter; species Pontibacter kalidii. The sequence continues at coordinate 2,187,171 of NZ_CP111079.1, forward strand.
CAAAAGCGCAGCTGCCGGCAAACGCGATAAACCCAAGAACGCCGGAAGCGCCAGAGGCTCCCGCGGTGCAGCCAAAGGCAGCGCTGCCGGTACAGGCGGCAGAGGCAGAGGCACGGCCGGTAAAGGAAGTGCCCCTAAGGGAGGCCGAAGAAGATAGCGCGTCTGCCGGGCCGCCCTCAGGCACAACCAAAACAAAGCGGCCCAATCTTACGCCTCAACAGCAATAGGTAAAGCAATCCTTTTGCTGTAATTTTGGCCACACATTTAAACCCGGCGTAATAAGAAGCGGCAGCACAGACGACATGTACCTGCCACCCTAGGCCAAACACACCATGGAACCAAAGCGATTAAATAAATTCATAAGCGACTCGGGCTTCTGCTCCCGCCGCGAGGCTGACCGGCTGATTGAAGAAGGAAGGGTAACGGTTAATGGCAAACTGCCGGAGGCAGGTACGAAAGTAACCCCTAAAGACAAAGTAAGGGTGGATGACCAGTTGCTGAGCGTACGCGACGAAGCACCGGTGTTCCTCGTCCTCCATAAGCCGTCCGGTATGTCGGCCACAGCCGATATGGGTGTGCGCGACAACGTAGTACGGGCTATTAATCACCCGGCCACCCTGCAGCCTATCGGCAAGCTGGACCGGGATGATGAGGGTGTTCTTTTCCTTAGCAACGACAGTGACCTGGTGCGGAAACTAGCCAAGGTGGATAACAGGCTCGAAAAGGAATTGATCGTAACGGTTAACAAGCCTTTTTCTTCAGAGTTTATCTCCAAGCTCAGCGAGGCCTGCGCTTCTTTTGAAGATGGCAACCCGAAGAAGGCCGCTGTACACAAAGAGTCCACCACCAGGTTCAGGATAGTGCTTGAGCCGGGCATGAGCCATAGCATTAAGAAGATTTGTGAGGCCCTGGGCTACCAGGTAACTTTTCTGCAGCGCGTACGGGTAGAGAATATCACCCTCACAAAACTACAAAAAGGGCACTGGCGCACCCTCAGCGCACCGGAATTAGAAAACCTGAAACAGATCGCCTCGGCCAAGCCGGAAAAAGCTGCCAGAGCTAAAGCAGACTCCAGAGACTTCAAGCCCAGAGCAGCAGCTGGCAAAGACAGAGCCTCCTCTGAAAGAGGAAGTTACCAGAAGCCTGCTAAAACAGGCGCGGCAGAATACGCTGGTTCCGGTAAGCGCATTGGAAAATCAAGGCCGGCCACGGCCGGATCGGGCAGCGCCAAAGGCTCGAGAGGCGGTGCCAAGGGGGCTCCCGACAAAGGGGGCTTTAAAGGCGGCGCGAAAAAAGGAAGTCCTTCCAGGGGAGGCTCCTCCAGCCGGTCGAGGTAAGTTTATACTTATATAAAAAAGGACAGCCACTACTGCAGTGGCTGTCCTTTTTTGTGCGTGCCAACGCCTGCTTTTCCAGCTCCAAGCCAGTATTGCCTAAACGCACAGATACACATGAAAAAGTGAATCCAGCAAATGCCTTTTTCTCTTTCTAATCTCCTAAGGGCTTAGTCCCAGCTTTCCCAACTGCCCATTTTGCCCTGCTGGTAATCCTGGAAAGCCTGGTGAATCTCTTCTTCCGTGTTCATCACAAACGGTCCGTGCGCTACCACAGGCTCGTTGAACGGCTGGGCATGGCCGAAGAGGATGTAGCTGTCCTCCAACGCCTCCACCTGCACTTCCTCGCCCTCCTTGGCAAACTCCACCAAGTGCAGCTTCGCAGCTGTCTCACCATTCACCTTCACAGCGCCGCGCACCACATAGAAGAAGATGTTGCGCACTGCCGGCACCTGGGCCGTAAAACGGCCGCCCTGCTGCAACGTTATACTGGCCATGTGGATGTCGCTCAGTGATGGAATGGGCCCTTTCGTATCGCGCCAATTGCCGGAAACTACATGCGCTTTTACTTTGCCGGCATCCTCGGTAGCCACCGGTATCTTGTCTTTCTGCAGCCCGATGTAATTGGGCGCTGTCATTTTATACTTGGCGGGCAGGTTAAACCATAGTTGCAGAATCTCCAAGGGACCACCCTCCTGTTTAAATTTCTCTGAAGAAACCTCCGCATGGATCAACCCGCGGCCAGCCGTCATCCACTGCACGCCACCCGCCTGAATCACGTCTCTTCCACCACCGGTGTCCTGGTGCGTGATGTCACCGTCGAGTATAAAGGTCAGCGTTTCGAAGCCACGGTGCGGGTGCGGCCCGAACGGCAACCCACGATTGCCCGGTTTGTACACCTGCGGCCCGTGGTGGTTCAGGAACAGAAACGGATCGATGTACTCCACCGAGTTGGTTGGCAAGGCCCGGTAGGTTACCAGATCATCAATGGGGGCGCTGATGGCTTTATGTATTCTCTTGATTTTCCTCATTTCATAAGTCAATGTATGCACACCAATGTACATACTCCCATATAGCCACACAAGTTTTGGATTTATACTTTCGCATACACGTCAAAAGCTTCTACAAGTATACATGTACCTCTTAGGAGGTACATGTATCCTGGTAAGAAAAGCGCCTTGGAGCCTCCTGCCATACTTGCTTACTTCGCTGCAAACAGGTCCGAAGACAGGTAACGGTCGCCGCGGTCGCAGATAATGCAGACGACCACCCCTTCGTCGAGTTCCTCTATCACCCTGGAGGCGACATGTATTGCTCCGCCGCTGCTCATACCGGCAAAAACGCCCTCTTCCCTTGCCAGTCTACGGGTCATGGCGGTGGCCTCTTTCTGGCTCACATCGATGGTGCGGTCCACGCGCTCGGGCTCGAATATTTTGGGCAGGTACTCCTCCGGCCACCTTCGGATGCCCGGAATCTGAGCCCCTTCCACCGGCTGCGCGCCGATGATCTGTACTTGTGGGTTCTGCTCCTTCAAATAGCGCGACACGCCCATGATGGTGCCTGTGGTGCCCATAGAAGAGACGAAATGCGTTACATTGCCTCCGGTGTCGCTCCAGATCTCGGGGCCGGTGGTACGTACATGTGCCAGGTAGTTGTCGCGGTTGCCGAACTGGTTCAGCACCAGGTACCCCCCTTTCTCCACTTGCTCCGCCACATGGTCTATCGCCCCTTCCATCGACTCTTCAGCAGGCGTAAGTATAACTTTAGCTCCGAAAGCCTCCATCGTTTGCACCCGCTCTTTGGTGGCGCTGGCCGGCATCACCAGTTCGATCTCCACCCCAAAAAGCCGCGCTATCATGGCCAGCGCAATCCCGGTGTTGCCACTGGTGGCCTCTATCAGTTTCATCCCCGGCAGTAACTCGCCACGGTCCAGCGCGCCTTTGATCATACTATAGGCGGCGCGGTCTTTCACGCTGCCCCCGGGGTTATTGCCCTCCAGCTTGGCGTATAGCTTTACGCCGGGCTTTTTATTGATGTGCGTCAGTTCCACCAGTGGGGTGTTGCCTATAAAATCGAGCAGCGTTGCCATGTATACTTCTTAATAGTTGTAGACTAGTTATAGACGGATTAACAGCAGAAGTGGCCTGTTGTTAACTATTTCTGCAAAGGTAAAACCAGCAGCTCATACTTGTGGAATAAAAAAATCCCGCCGGCTATACTTCGTGCCTGCGGGATTCTGTACTTACTTCTGCAGCAGCTTTAGCAGCTCCTGCGCCGCCCCTTCGGAGGAGGCGGGGTTCTGCCCGGTTATCAGCAGGCCGTCCCGCACCACATGCGGTTGCCAGTCATCCTTTTTGGAGTAGTTGGCACCGAGTTCCTTCATCTTTTCCTCTACCAGAAAAGGCACCACCTCCGTCAGTTGCACGGCATCTTCCTCGGAATTGGTAAAGCCGGTCACCTTTTTCCCTTTCACAAGAGGCTCCCCGTCCTCATTCTTTACCTTGGCAAAAACGGCAGGCGCATGGCACACGGCAGCCACGGGTTTCTTCTGTTTGGCAAAGGCCTCGATCAGTTTTACGGAGTCCGCGCTCTCCGTCAGGTCCCACAGGGGGCCGTGGCCGCCTGGGTAAAATACCGCATCAAAGTCGTCGGCGCTTACCTGGCTCAGCTTCTTGGTATTACGCAGTTTCTCTTGCAGCGCCGCATCCTGGTTGTAGCGCTCGGTAGCCTCCGTTTGCGCTCCAGGCGCCTCGCTGCTCGGGTCGATGGGCGGCTCCCCTCCCTCCGGCGAGGCCAGTGTAACTTCCACACCCGCATCGGCCAGCACATAGTAAGGGGCGGCGAATTCCTCTACCCAGAAACCGGTTTTCTTTCCTGTGTCGCCCAGCTCTGCATGGGACGTTAAGACAAATAATACTTTCATAGTTCGTGGTTTTATACGTTGTACTAGTTTATACTTTGCACGCTCTCCTGCGGGCCGCATGGCCCTGAAAGGGTAAGTAGGGCTCTTATTTGAAACCGTAGTCGCTGCCGAATTGTTCTACCGCTGCGCCGCCACCCGCCATACCGTATTACCCTCATCGTCGGCGACCAGCAGCGAGCCATCGGGTAGTTCCGCCACGCCCGCTGGCCTGCCGTACACCTGGTTCTTACTTTCATCCGCTATAAATCCTGTCAGGAAATCCTCCAGATCGCCGCTGGGCCTGCCGTTCCGGAAAGGCACGAAAATAACCTTGTAGCCGGCAAACGCGCTACGGTTCCAGGAGCCATGCTGCCCCACGAAAGCGCCGTTTCTATACTTCTCCGGGAAACTGTTCCCGTTGTAGAACTCCAGCCCCAGCGAGGAAGTATGCGCCCCCAGCGGCAGGTCCGGCATCAGGGCTTTCTCCACCAGGTCAGGACGCTCGCCCTTGCGACGCGGGTCCACGTGCTGCCCGAAGTAGGCGTAGGGCCACCCGTAAAAGGCACCTTCCTTTACGCTTGTCAGGTAATCCGGCACCAGTTCATCACCTAGCTCGTCGCGCTCGTTCACAACTGTCCAGAGGGTGTTGGTGCCGGGCGCCCAGTCCATGCCCACGGGGTTGCGGAGGCCGCTGGCGTAGATGCGCTCGCCGCTGCCATCGGGGTTAATCTCCAGAATGGCGGCGCGGCGTTCCTCCTCCTGCATCCCATACTCGCCCACATTGCTGGCTGAGCCAACCGAAATGAAAATCTTAGACCTGTCAGGGCTGGCGATGAGGTTGCGGGTCCAGTGGTGGTTATAGCCGCCGGCGGGCAGTTCCAGTAGCTTCTCTCCTTTGTCGGTTATCTTCGTCTGGCCTTCTTTGTAAGGATAGCGCAGGAGACCATCGGTATTGGCTACATAAAAGTAGTTGTTGAGCACCAGCATCCCGTAAGGCTGGTTCAGGCCGGTCAGGAACACCTCGCGCTGCTCCGGTTTTCCGTCGTTGTTGGTGTCGCGCAAGAAGGTGATGCGGTTGGCGCTCTTCTCCTTATCATCCGACTCCACCACAAATATATCGTTGTTGGGAGCTACGTAGATCCGGCGCGGGTGCTTCAGCTCGCCAGCGAATTTAATGACAGCAAAACCAGCCGGGGCCGTGGGGGTTTTGCCTTCAGGCCAGCCGATGGTTTTACTGCGCTTCTCGGCGCGGTGCGTCGTGTCGGGGGGCGGTAGCCGCAGGTCTGTTTGGGTTTGAGGCATGAGGGAGTCGGCGGCACCTGTGGCACCTGCAACCATCGTGGTGTCGGTTTCTGCTTCCTCCACTGTTCGTGCTGACTCCGAGCAGCTGAGCAAGGCTACACTTCCAAGCAGGGTGAATGCCACGGCATATCTTTTCGTAAATTTCATAGTCTCTATCGGGTTTGGGGTTCCGAGGTATTTCCTATACGGGCGCGTTCGCCCAAGCGATCGGGCTTGCTTTATTTTCATCCCTGGGCGAACACCAGGTTAAAGTATAGCCCCTGCTTTACCCTTTCACCGTAAGCCTTCATGGACCAGACCTCCCCCCTCACACATTTTCCGGCAGGGCCTTTCCTGCTACCTCCTGGCAAACGTATACTTTACTAAGTTTTAATTAATTATTTGCACCTGATCCAGCCGTGCTGTCAGCTTCCTCACCCTCAAGACCATCTCTGCGTAAGGGTGCAACTTAAAGAAAGGGAGGCGACTATGATAGACGAAGAGAGTATTCAACAACTGAAAGCAAGTATGCGGGGCGCCATCATGCAGCCCGGCGATAGCGGCTTTGAAGAGGCCCGCAAGGTTTACAACGCCATGATCGACAAGCACCCGCGCCTGATTGCCAAGTGCGAGGATGTGGCTGATGTGATTTACACCGTGAACTTTGCCAGAGATAACGACCTGCTCCTCGCGGTGCGGGGTGGCGGCCACAACGGCGGGGGCCTCGGCATTTGCGATGACGGAGTGGTACTGGACCTCTCCCACCTAAACGGGGTGCAGGTGAACCCGGAGAAGAAGACGGTGCGCGTGGAAGGCGGCTGCACCTGGGGCAAGGTAGACCACGCCACCCACGCTTTCGGGCTGGCAACACCGAGTGGCATTATCTCGACCACAGGGGTAGGCGGACTTACGCTCGGGGGCGGCATCGGGCACCTGACGCGTGCCTATGGCCTGAGCATCGACAACCTACTGGAGGCCGATGTGGTGCTGGCGGACGGCAGCCTGGTAAAGGCAAGTGAAACAGAACATGAAGACCTATTCTGGGCCATTCGCGGGGGCGGCGGCAATTTCGGGGTGGTAACCTCTTTCCTGTTCAAGCTGCACCCCGTGGACATGGACTATGCCGGCCCGATGCTCTGGGAACTAAACCAGGTGAAGGAGGTGATGCAGTGGTGGCGCGATTTCATACTGGAGGCACCCGAAGACCTGAACGGCTTTTTTGCCTTTGTGCAGGTACCGCCCGGAGAACCTTTCCCGGCAGAACATCATAACAAGCTTGTAGGCGGCGTGATTTGGTGTTATACCGGAGATCCGGAGAAAGTTGAAGAGGTGTTCGGCCCTATCCGAAGTATGCAACCTCAGCCGATCATCGACCTGGTTGGCCCGCTTCCGCACCCGGTTCTGCAAAGTATGTTCGACCCGCTTTACCCGCCCGGCCACCAGTGGTACTGGCGCGCCGACTTTGTGAATGAGATCAGCGACGAGGCCATCGACCGCCACCTGGAATTTGCCCAAAAGCTGCCCAGCCCCCAGTCATCCATGCACCTGTACCCCATCAACGGCGCAGCACATGAACTGGATAAGGACGCCACGGCCTGGAGCTTCCGGGACGCCAACTGGTCGCAGGTCATTATCGGCGTGGATCCCGATCCGGCCAACAAGGAGAAAATAACCAACTGGACAAAGGCCTACTTTGACGCCCTGCACCCCTACTCAGCGGGTGGCGCCTATGTTAACTTTATGATGGAGGAAGGAGACGAGCGCATCCGGGCCACGTACCGCGACAATTATGCCCGGCTGGCGCACATCAAGTATAAGTATGACCCTAACAACCTGTTCAAGGTAAACCAGAACATTAAGCCGGCGGTGCTGGCATAAAGGCTCTGGTAGACGGCATGCGGGGTGGGGAAGTTCCGCTGAAAGTATAGCAAAGCAGTGATAGGCCCTGTACTTCCTGCAGCGGTTTTTGTACCTTTGCAAGTATAAAAGCCATACTTTGGAACAGCCCATCCGCAAGATCATTCACATCGACATGGACGCCTTTTTTGCCTCCGTGGAGCAGCGCGATAACCCCGAGCTGCGCGGAAAGCCCGTGGCTGTGGGCGGCTCTAAAGCGCGTGGCGTGGTGGCCGCAGCCAGCTACGAGGCCCGCAAGTATGGAGTGCACTCCGCCCTAGCCTCCAAAATAGCGGCCCAGCGCTGCCCGCAGCTCGTATTTGTAAAAGCCCGGTTTGATGTCTACAGTGCCGTATCGAGGCAGATACGCGAAATCTTTTATTCTTATACCGACTTGGTGGAGCCGCTCTCGCTGGATGAGGCCTACCTGGATGTGACGGAGAACAAGATCGGCGTGCCTTCGGCCAGCATCATCGCCAAAGAGATCAAACAACGGATTTTGGAGGAGACAGGCCTTACCGCCTCTGCCGGTGTATCGTTCAACAAGTTTCTGGCCAAGATCGCCTCCGATATGAACAAGCCCAACGGCTTCACGCTGATAACGCCGGACAAGGCCGAGCAGCTGGTGGCGGGGCTGGAGATCGAGAAATTTCATGGCATTGGCAAAGTAACGGCGGCCAAGATGCAAAGCATGGGCATTTTGACCGGAGCCGACCTGCGGGAGCGAACGGAAGAGGAACTGGTGCGAAACTTTGGCAAGGTGGGACGCTACTACTACCGGGTGGCCCGCGCACAGGACGAGCGCGACGTGCAGCCGCACCGCATCCGGAAATCCATTGGCTCGGAGCGCACCTTTGATACAGATTTAACGGAGGAAGATGACATGCTGGAGCGCCTGCAGCACCTTTCCGAGGAGGTGGCCAAGGACATGGCCCGCCTCCAGGCCAGTGCCAAAACGGTTACGCTCAAGATAAAGTACTTTGACTTTACGCTCAACACCCGCAGTAAGACGTACTTAGGTGAGTTTACCTCGGCCGATGCCATTTACACCATTGCCCGCGAGTTGCTGCGCTCGCCGCAGCTGCCGGCTTACCCGGTACGCCTGCTGGGCATCTCCGTCTCCAGCCTCACCTACCAGCACGACCGCCTGCGCGAAGGATATCAGCTGACGCTGGAGTTGTAATGCTGGCGGAGAGTTTGGGAATCTATGCTAATCGCCTGCTACAACTGGCCTTTCTCCGCCAGCTGCACCACCAGTTGCGCTATTTCCTCCGGCTTCTCCTCCTGTAGCAGGTGGCTGGCTTCGAGTTTATGCACTACCGGTAAGTTCGCAGCAAGTTGTACTTCCCGACCGTAGCGTTCGTAGGTAAGGCCCGGGTCTTTTGCTCCCCAAATCGCCTGAATGGGATAAGGTGCCTTTTCCACTGCCTGCAGGCACAGCCTCCTGAAGTCCTCCGATTTATCGAAATGGCGCATGATCTTCAGGAAAGCAGCCCCGTCGTCCTCCCGTTTAAGCAGGTCCACATAGGCATAGACCTCCTCTTTCGGGATGCCATCGGCATGTGCTACTCCCATTGTTGTAAAAGCCGCATGCCAGGTTGTGTGGGTGATGCCTTTGAGTTCCGCCTCTCCCAGTAAAGGCACCTCGAAGGGCCGCATGGGCAAAGGCTTTTTAAAGTTCACCACGTCAATCCAGGTGTTGAGGACAGTCAGCGACTGAACTTTCCCCCGGTTCTCTGCAGCCATGGCAAAGCCTATAGGCCCGCCAATGTCGTGCACGAGCAGGTGGTATTTTTCTACGCCGAGCACTTCAGTAGCCTTGGCCAGGAAGCGTGCAAAACGGTGGAAAGTATAATCAAAGTTTTCAGGCCGGCCGGAAAGGCCCAGGCCAGGCAAATCTACGCAGACCCCGCGCATGCCTTTCGCTGCCAAAGCCCCTATCACCTTGCGGTACAGAAAAGAGGAGGTTGGCACCCCATGGATGCAGAACACGACTTCTCCTGCCCCTTCGTCCAGCACGAAGGTCTTTACCCCCTCCACGGTGAGGTATCTGCCGGCGGCCTGATGCCTTTCGATCACCCGCGCTACTGCCTTGTCTGTACCCATGGCTTATTATTTCATACTGCTCCTATTACTACTACTCGTCAGGCGCTAGTCCAGTTGCAACTCCCGCCGCAGGGGCTCGTGCTCCTGCTTGTTTTTGGTCCAGTAGTCGGTCACCATTTTGGCTTTGCGGGTGGCGCGGCTCACCTCCTGCTGCCCGTCTTTTCCTGCGCGTTCTTCTTCCCAGCCGGCTATCTCGAAGGGGAAAGCAGAAGCATAAAAAATGCGCAGCGTGCGCGGGTAGGATGTATAGCTCACTTCCAGCACTTGCAGGTCTGCTGCGTTGAAGCCTGCCATCCCCTGTTTGGCAGACGTTATACGTATCTGCGCCTCCTCGGCCTCCAGCTTTTCATGCGTCAGGCGCTGGTCCAGCAGGCTGGGGATAAGTTTTACCTCACCGGTTGGCACCTGGCTGGGGTGCAGGCGCAGGAGCGTCCAGAGGTTATCTTCGGGCATGGCGTCGATGCTGCTTTCCTGGTCAGCTTCCTGCTCGAAGTATGAAAATAGCCGCGCCTTATACTTTCCGCCCTTCCTGTTGAGCTGGGTAAACGTCTGGCCGCACCACTCCTGTACACTGGCCGTTACCTTTACGGCCGGAATGTTGTCATACACGGGCGTGAACACGGAGAGCATCATGGAGTAGGGGTAAATGCCGGTTACGAATTTCTTCGTCAGGTTCAGTTTCAGCACCTTCTGCGCATCCCCTTGGTCTGCCTGCGGGTCGTCCAGTTTCACCTGCTTTTTCTGGGAGAAATCCTCGGTGACAAAAACCAGCACCGCCTCCCCCTCGCGCTTCTCGCCATAACGGTACTGCTCCAAGGTATACGTATTGAGCTCCGCTTTGCCCTGGTACCAGTAGGCACCAAAGGCATCAAAATCTATACTTCGGGAGCCGCCGGAGTTGCAGCTGGTTAACAATGTAAGCAGCGCAAGGTACAAGAGCTTTTTCATGGTGATGTTACTGGGCTTTGGCGAAAAGCTTCCGCTTATGCCGGAATTATATACTTTGACTTTCAGAAGACAGGAAGCACAAACAATCGCTTACGTTATCCAAAGTGCTCATCAGTTTATACTTGCTTCCGCTGTAGTGCCTCGTCCAGCCGAGCCTTCAACGCCTCCAGGGTTTTCATACTTCCCAGTTCCTCCGCCGTCAGCAGCACCTCCACCTTTTCAACCGTCTGCAGCGCCACGACCGGAAATTTGTGGCAGACATCAGCGTGCTTCCACTCATTTTTATAGACAAACTCCAACTGCTGCGGAAGCTTGTCTAAATACTCGGCCCACTCCGGAAATATCGTAAAATTGCCGTACGTCAGGGCGCAGAGGCTGCAGGGGTAGGTTTTCGGGGAGATGATCTTGTGCGCGAAATCAGTAAGCTTGTTGAAAAAGCCCGTTTCGGCGTTGTATACGAAAAGCAGTTTAGGAGCCATCAGTTAGGATCGTCGGTAAGAGAGAACGGAATGGTAAAAAACGAGCAGGTAACCAAGGGCCAGCATGCAGTGGAAGACCAGCATCACATACTCTCCCTGCACTACGCTCCAGGTTGCCACGGCCAAAAACAGCAGCCCCAGCAGTCCCTCCAGGTACGTGGTATAGGGTATTTTCAGGCTGCGGTAAAAGTTCTCCTGCCACCTGTGCTGGCGCGCCTCCAGGTTAAATTTCGGCGTGCGGATAAAGGGTGATTTGCGACCGGTCCAGCCCTCCCACACTGCCACGGCGTTGTGCAGCGCCATGCCCATCGACACCGACAGGAACAGCGGGTAGTACAGCACGAAGCCCAGCACACGATTTAGACCGGTACTCTTGCCCAGAAAATTCGCTTGGAAGTATAGCAGGCTGATCACCACGAACCCCACCAGCATCACAGCCGCCGCCTCATAGGCACCGGAAGGCAGCAGGTTATGTACCTTTGCCCACAGCAGCGGGATACTTGCCACCGAGGCCAGCAGTAACGCGACAAACACCGCACTATTGAGCAGGTGCGCCAGCGCATGATACTTTGTCCGCAGTGGCTTTTCGGAGCGCAGCACCGCACCCAGGTGCTTTACCGCCGACTCGGCCCCGCCCTTGGTCCAGCGGAATTGCTGCGACTTGAGGGCACTCATCACGGGCGGCAGCTCCGCCGGCGACTCCACCTCGGACAAGTATAAAAACTGCCAGTTTTTAAGCTGGGCGCGGTAGCTCAGGTCCAGGTCTTCGGTCAGGGTGTCGGCCTGCCAGTTGCCCGCATCCAGAATGGTGGCTTTGCGCCACAAGCCGCCGGTACCGTTAAAGTTCATGAAGGCGCCCTGGCTGTTGCGGCCCACCTGCTCCACAAAAAAGTGCGCATCCAGCGCCAGCGCCTGCAGCCGGGTAAGGACTGAAAAATCCTTGTTCAGATGCGTCCAGCGGGTTTGCACCATGCCCAGGTGCGGGTTAGCGAAGTATGGAACAGTCTTTTGAAGGAAGTCCGGTTGCGGCGTAAAATCTGCATCGAAAATAGCGATCAGTTCCCCCTGTGCCAGCTCCAGTCCGTACTTCAGGGCTCCTGCCTTAAAGCCGCTGCGGTCGGGGCGGCGGAGGTGCCGCAGGTGCAGGTGCGGGTACTGCTTTGTCTTTTCCTGGATGATCTTTGTGGTTTCGTCGTCGCTGTCGTCGAGCAGTTGTATCTCCAGCCTTTCGGCGGGGTAATCCAGGGCAGCCACCGCATCTATCAGGCGCTCCACCACATACTTCTCGTTGTATACCGGCAGCTGCACCGTTACTGCAGGCCATACTTCGGGGTTAGGTGGCGCTTGCCTTCTGCCCTGCTTCCGGAACAGCCGGAAACGGTACAGCAGGTGCGCCTGCGCCATGCTGTATAAAAGTATGAACAGCATGGCGAGCCCGTAAATCAGCAAACAAAAAATAAGGAGTAACTTCATTAATTCAGAACTTTGATCGACTCATTCCCGGTCAGCACGGGAATGTCGGTGATACGGCCCTGCTCCGGTCCGTTCTCCAGTTTGAGCACGCCGCGCGGGCACACGCTGGCGCAGATGCCGCAACCCACACAGGACGACCTGACGATGTTCTGCCCCCGCTGCGCGTACCAGCGCACGTCAATGCCCATCTCGCAGTAGGTGGAGCAGTTGCCGCAGGAGATGCACTGGCCGCCATTGGTCGTGATCCTAAACCGTGATTTGAAGCGCTGCACCAGGCCCAAGTAGGCCGCCAGCGGACAACCGAAGCGACACCACACGCGGTTACCCATCAGCGGGTAAAAACCCACACCCACCACGCCTGCAAAGGCTGCCCCTATCAGGAAGCCGTACCACTGATGCAACATGTCCGTCGACTGCTTCAGCAGGGCGAATTCCGTAAAATAATTGGCAATGGTAAGCAGGGTGATGACGGTGATGATGACAAGTATGCTGTGCACCATCCAGCGCTCCACCTTCCAGGCTTTTAAGGACTTGTCAGAGAGATGGCGGTAGGGATCGCCAGCGGTTTCGGCCAGGCCGCCGCAGCCGCACACCCAGCTGCAGTACCAGCGTTTGCCATAGAAATACGTAAGCAGCGGCACGCCCAAAATGATCAGCAAAATCCCCCACACAAACAGAAACATCCCGATACTGCCACTGCCCAGCATGCTAGCCACGCTGTAGTCGAAGAAGAAGTCGTAGTCGAGGGGCCAGATGTTTTTCAGGTCGTACCACGGCAGGTTCAGCAGCACGAGTATCTCCGGAATCAGGAAGGCAAAACTCAACTGGAAGAACATGACCGAGGCGGTGCGCAGCAGCTGGTACTTGTTGCCTTTATACTTGCGGAACATCCGCACGCCCATCACCAGAATGGCTAAGGTATAAATGGTGCCGTACAGAAACCACTGGCTGGCCGGCCCGCCGGATAGCGCGTAACTGAGCGGATCCACGAGCAAAGCCCAGTTCACGAGGTACTCCGGGTACCAGTACAGCAGCACGTAAATAGCCGTGAGGTACACGCCAATCGTTATCCCGACCACCCCGCGTGCTTTGTTGGAGGAGAACATGACGCCGTTATTTTTGATGCCCGCCGGTTCGCCACTGTACTTTGGCAGGATATGGAGCAACGCACCGGCAGCGCCCAGCACTACTGTTAGCAAGAGCAGGAGGAGCTTGTTATGCACCACAAAACCCTGGCTGGCTACCCTGGCCAGGGCAAAGGCATAGTCGTCCCAGATCACGCGGTCCCACTGCTGGCTGCGCTGTTGCTCCTCGTTATAGTTGTCGAGGTAGCGGTTAAAGTCGGAGGCAAAGCCGAAGCTGGACGTATAGGTTTTGCCCAGCATGGGCTGCAGCTCCTGCCGCAGCACCTCCACGTGCTCCTGTTTCACTGCTTCCTGCAGCTGCTCCTCCGTTAGCCGGAATTGCCCCATAAAGAGCAGCGCGTTGAAGAGCAGCAGCGCCAGCAGGAAAATACCCAAACCTATTTTCTGTATTGCCTTCATATTTTCCCTTCCCCTTCCCTAAAACAGGCAAGGGTTTATAGTTTTATACTTTTATGCCGAAAATTTAGCGCAAGTGTACCTGTGGCTGTAGTGCTTTTCTTGTTTCAGACTGGGAGGCCACAGCTTCCGTGCATTCTAAAACCTGACCTGAATGTATGCTTGTGTCACAAAGTTGATGACCTGCGTCCTACTTGCCTAAACTTTAAACTACAGCCCCAAAAAAGCCAGCAGCCCCTTCTTTTCTTTCTTCTCCGGCTCCAGGTGTGTTCCGAACTGCCGGTTGTAAGCCTGCAGGATAGCGCGGTGGTGGCGGTCATGAAACTCCGGGTCGAAGGCGGCTTTGTCTAGCTGCGACAGCACCTGCTCCACCGCCCATTGCTCGCGCAACGCCTGGTCGAAGAAGTCGTGGCGCAGGCGCATGCCCAGCCCATTTACCCCGTGCAGGCGCTTGTCCTTCCCGTTAAATACCGCCCGGAAGGCGATTTTACCGTTCGCGTGCTCCCAGTAAAACGACTCTACCGGCTCATGCCATTGGTTGGGTACCAGGCCATAAGTCTGGTACTCGATATCAAAGAACTTGGCGGAGTTAAACCACGGTCCCGGCGCGTAAGCAACAGGCTCCGGATGGGTAAGGCTGTGCGCCAGTGTTTCGCCATGCATGCGACCGGTGTACCACACCTGCTCTATACTTTGCCGCTGGGGCACCGGCACCCGATACTCGGCACAGTCTCCGATAGCAAACACATTGGGGATGTTGGTGGCAAAGTACTGGTCAACCAGGATACCCTTCTTCACCTCCAGCTCTGTGCCTCGCACCAGCTCCATGTTCGGTTTCACGCCTACTGCCAGGCCTACGAACCGGCAGGGAATCTCTTCTCCGGATAAAGTTACCACCGCTCTCACGCGGCCTGTGCCATCATCCAGAATCTCCTTCAGCTCCGTCTGCAGGCGCAGGTCTACGTGGTGCTCACGCAGGTGCCGCATCACCAGCTCCGACTCCTCCTTTGGCAGGATATGCTCCCAGAAATGCTCCTCACGCACCAGGTACGTTACCGGAATTTTCCGGCTCAGCAGCATCTCCACCAGCTCCACCCCAATCAGGCCGCCACCCACCACCACGGCACGCTGGCAGCCGGCGGTGTTGTCGTTCATCTTTTGCAGGTCCTCGTACGAGTAGAGCCCCTGCACGCCCTGCAACTCCTGCCCGGGCCAGCCAAACATATTGGGTTTCGAGCCCAGTGCCAGGATCAGAATATCATACTGGAGCGGCTCCTGTTGCTGCAGGCACAGTTCCTTCTTTTCAAAATCTATACCTCTCACCCAGTCGTGTACCAGGTGGAGGCGGTTTTTCTCCCAGAACCCGTCTTCGTAAGGCTTGGTGTGCTCATAGGTCATGTGGCCCATGAAGATGTACATGAGCGCGGTGCGGGAGAAAAAATGCTCTGTTTCGCCGGAGATGATGGTGATGTGCGCCTCGGAGTCGCGTTTGCGGAGATGGCGCGCGCAGGTTATACCCGAAATGCCATTGCCGATGATGACGATGCGGCGACCCTTCGTGCGGATGCAAAAATCACCTGTGTGTGCTGCCTCCCTCATAAGAATGCTTTGCGCTGTTTGGCCTGCTTTTATACTGCTGCAGGCACTGGTTTCCCCAAATTTACCTCCAAATTACGGATACACCTATACCTACCTGACAAAAGGCACGCATAGCGTGGCAGAAGCATGCCGGAAAGCAAATTCTTTTTTCTGAACATTTAACAGATATTTGTGTAAAGTATAAAATTGATGACCGCGCCCGCACATACCGCCGTTTTGCTCTTTACCCGTACCTCTGCCGAGGAGGCGCAGGTCAAGCACTTCTGCCGGAGCCGCCGTAAAAGCGAGGCCATCGCCGCGCAGCTGATCAAGCACACCCAGGCACTTGTACAACAGGCAGGGCTTCCGCTTGTTATCATCAACTCATCAGAACAGCAGGGCAGCAGCTTTGGCGAGCGGCTGCAGCACGCGTTCTCACAGGCATTTGCGCAGGGGTATGACAAAATCATCTGTCTTGGCAACGATACGCCCGGACTGACGCCTAAAACCCTACGCGCCGCTGCTGAAGCGCTGCAGCAGCAGGATTTCGTGTTCGGTCAGGCGACCGACGGAGGCGTGTATGTGATGGGGATGCACCGCCACACGCTGCCTCAGCTTAATTTCTCGGCCATTTCCTGGAACACCTCACTGGTATTCGAGGAGCTTTGCCGGCAAACAGCCACTGCCAGCACCTCCATCCTTGCCCCTATACTTGCTGACGCCGACAGTGCTGAAGACCTCCTTGTCTTGAGTGGACACCATGCTTTAGGTAAATTTGCCGGATGGCTTCGCGAGCTGCTGTTTTCTGGCAAATCATACTTTAGAGCTTATACTTCCTACCTGCCACAAACTACACCTGCCGCCTGCGGGCTGCGTGGCCCACCTGTTAGCTGTTAACTCCTGTAACCGTTTTATTGGCAAAGGAGCTCAGTTATACGCTATACTTTGAGTTTTCCCGCTTTTTATACTTCAGCAGCTAAACAACCCTACTACGTACGCATGCGATTATTTTTACTCATACTGGGGTACATCATCCCCATGGCCGCTGCCTTTGCACAAGGGGCCATCGAGGTGACGGTGCTCAACCCAAAACTGGAGCCGGTGCCACAGGTGCAGATCACAGCCTCCAACGAGGCCATTGGCTTCAGCGCCACCCGCACCACCAACAGCAAAGGCATGGCCACCTTCAACGGACTCAACACGGCCGGCGCCTATACGATACTTTCGGCGGAGAACGAGACCTACACTTTTGTTTCTTCCGAGCCGGTCGTACTGCGTTCCAATTTTACCCGCACCGTTACGCTGGTGCTGCCTTTCAGGCGCGAGGTAGAGCTGCAGAGTGTAACCGTGTTTGCCCCCAGCACCACGCGCCTCAACCTTTACAATGCCGAGGTGTCGTCGGAAATGCGGATCTCGGAGATTCGGGCGTTGCCGGTGGAGGGGCGCGACGTATCCAGAATGCTGTACCGCCTGCCTAACGTCACGCAGGCCACGGGCTTTTTCCCGGAGGCACCGAATGTCAGTATAAACGGAGCCAACCCATTGTTCAACAACTACCTTATCGACGGCTTGGACAACAACGAGCAGTTTTTAGGCGGCGCGCGCTTTAACGTGCCTGTCGGGTTTGTGCAGAACGTGTCGGTGCTGACAAATAACTACTCAGCGGAGTTCGGCAACACGGGCAACGGCATCATCAACATCACTTCCAGATCGGGCAGCAACAAGCTGCAGGGCGAGGCATTCTTCCTCACCCGCCCCGGTTTTCTGGATGCCTCCTCCCCTTACGCCCAGCGCGACTTATCCGGCAACCAGGTAAAGGACGGCTTTCAGCGCTACCAGGCAGGTTTTGGCGTGGGTGGCCCTATCCTGCGGGACAAGACATTTTACTTCCTCAACTACGAGCACACTACCGACCTGAAAGACAACATCCTGCGCAGCCCGGCTTTGGGCGTGAATGAGACTGTGCGTGGCCAGAACTACTTTAACTACCTCTCGGGCAAGGTTGACCACTACTGGAGCGACCGCTTTCACTCGGCCGTCAGGGCCAATGTAGGCATCGTAGGAATTGGCAGGCAGGCAGGAGGTTTAACAGGCGGCCTGAATTTCCCATCCGCCGCCAGCGACCAGGTGCGCAACTCGCTCAACCTGGCCAGCACCAACGTCTATACTTCCGGCAACCTGACGTTGGAGACGAACCTGCAGTACGCCCGTTTCCGATGGGATTACGTGCAGCCCGAAAACCCCACAAGTCCGGACGTAACCGTGCTGGGGCCCACCGGCGAGACAGTGGCCGTGCTGGGCCACCCGGGCTACGCCTTCGAAAGTATACAGCACACCTGGCAGGCCCAGCAGAAAGCCACCTGGACGCAGGGCAGTCATACCTTTAAGGCCGGAGCCGAGATCCTGAGCACCGACCACGCCCTGTTTGGCGGCGGCAACCCAAATGGCAGCTATACCGTGCAGCTCACGCAAGGGCAAGCAGAGAATCTGCGGGCGGCTAACTTAGGCTCAGGCTTACGTATAAACGATATTCCCTCGGATGTGCTGGTGACCCGATATGCCGTGGAGCTGCGGCCGACTGCCTTTGGCAAACGGCAAAACATCTATACTTTATATTTGGAAGACCAACTGCAGGCCACCGAGCGACTGAACCTGAACCTTGGCCTTCGTTACGATTACGATAATCTCTCCGAAGGCGGAAACAGCCAAGGCGATTATAACAACCTGGCTCCGCGCCTGAGCTTTAACTACCAACTCACCCCCTACAGCACCATACGCGGCGGTTTCGGGCTTTTTTATGACAAGATTCTCTACACCGTCTACAGTGATGCCCTGCAGCAGAACAACAACTCGCAGGCCTTTAAAAAGCAGCTTTCCTACTTTGTAGAGCAGGGTATTCTACCTTCGAACACAGACCTGGACCGCGTGACCTTTAACGGCAACCTGACCGTGGGGCAAAGCGACAACGCTGGCTTACCATACGGCTACCTGCAGGGGCCGCCGGCCGGGAGCTTTGCCAGGCAGCGCAACCTCTTCAGCAACGAGCGCCGCATCCTCAACCCCAACGGCTACGATAACCCTTACACGCAGCAGTTCTCGCTGGGCTACCAGCTGCAGATGGCGCCGCAGCAACTGTTTTACGTGGACCTGGTCTACAACCGCGGCCGCAACCTGTTTCGCACCGTCAACCTGAACGCCCCCGCCGCCTGGGACTACAGCCGAAGCCAGGAAGAAGGCATTGCCCGCAGCACCACCTGGGCCGACGAAACGCGCCCGCTCCCGATCTACGGGAACTATGCGATAATCAATGATGAGCGTGTGGAAGGCGTAGCCAGGAACCTGGTGATGACGGAATCGGGGGGAGAAAGTAACTACTATGCCGCCAGCTTTAACCTGCAGAAGGACAAGACCGACGATAAGTTCTCCTATCGCCTGATCTATACTTTGTCGTACCTTGAGAATAACACCGAAGACATCAACTTCCGGGCAATGGATGCCAATAATTTTGAAGCCGAGTGGGGCCCCAGCATCAACGACCGTCGCCACGTCATCAACGCCATTTATACGTATTTCCCGGTGAAAAACCTGACACTCACGGCGGCGGCGCTCCTGCAAAGTGGGCAGCCCATCAACCGCATTCCGGACGCCACGCAGTATAGGATAGTAAATCGTGATGGAAGTCCTGTCCTGAACGCTAACGGTGCCCCCATCTTCACCAACGATCTGAACGGCGATGGCGCTGCTTTCGGCGATGCCTATGTGGGCAACTCTGACCGCCATCCCGGCGAAGAACGTAATTCCGACCGCCTACCCTGGTCCAACACCTTCGATGCAAGTGTGCAGTATTTTATACCTTTCGGGGCTGATAGAAGCAGCGGCTTGGAAGTACGGGCCGATGTGTTCAACGTTTTCAACGCCGAAAACCTGAGCGGCTATAGCAACAACGCCACCCAAAGCAACCAGATCCAGGTGGGTCCGGCCAGCAGCGGCGTGCTGGTGCGCCGCAATGCTGCCCCGCCAAGGCAGTTCCAATTTGGGATGAGGTATGTGTTTTAGGAGTTAGAGAGTTGGGGAGTTAGAGAGTTGGAGAGTTAGAAAGTTAGAAAGTTAGAAAGTTGAAAGATGCTCTATACGGAGTAGGCCTCTTAATTTCTATCTTCATTGTCATCTGAAAGGATCTTGGTAGCGAATAGTATAGGCTCAGCCCACCTTCCGACAAGGTTCTTTACAGAATGACCTATGTTTAAAGCTAGAGCGCTAGCGCGTCATCTCGGGAACCACCACAAGATGCGCTAAGCATGTGGCAAAAAAGTATAAAAGTATACATCCCTCCCCTGTCTTTAGGGAAGGGGCCGAGGAAAAGGTAAAACATGAAGAACATCAGTATATTATTACTACTCCTCACCCTGCTATGCAGCAGTTGCGGAAACAGTAACCAGCAACAACTGAATGTGCAGAAAGCCAGCTGGGCAAGTATAGAAGCGGCGGCCAGGGGCACCACGGTGCAGCTAATGATGTGGCAGGGCGATCCGCTCATCAACAAATACATGCAAAACTATGTGAAGCCGCAGCTGCAAAAGCAGTATGGCATCACGCTCGACATTAACTCCGGGCAGGGAAAGGACATTGTGGGGCTGGCTTTGGGCGAGAAAGAAACTGGCAAAACTTTCAGTGAAATGGATGTGGCCTGGATCAATGGCGAGACCTTTTACCAGTTGCGCCAGCTCGACGCGCTCTATGGCCCGTTTACGGAGCTTTTGCCCAACAACCGGTACGTGAATTGGCAGAGCCCTTTCATTGCCCGCGACTTTCAGCAGCCGGTAGAAGGCATGGAAGCGCCCTGGGGCAACGTGCAGCTGGCTTTTATTTATAATGCTGAGAAGGTACCAACACCACCCGCTTCTTTTGCCGGACTGGAAAGCTACATCAGAAACAATCCCGGCACCTTCACTATTCCCAACGAATTCACCGGCATGACCTTGCTCAAATCCTGGATGATCGCCCTGGCCGGAAAAGAAGAATTGGCCGGTGATTTTGTCGAAGTGAAGTATAAAAAATACAGCAGGCAGCTGTGGCAAAAGATCAACCGGCTGAAACCCTACTTCTGGAAGCAGGGGCAGACCTTTCCGGCCACGCTTTCGCAGCTGCACCAACTCTACGCCAACGGCGAGGTGAACTTTACTTTCAGCAACAACGACGGCGAGGTAGATAACAAGATCCTGCAGGGCGTTTTCCCGGAAAGCTCCCGTGCCTATGTGCCGGAGCCAGGCACGATCCAGAACACCCACTACCTGGGCATCCTAAAGCAGTCAGGTAACCTGCCGGGGGCGCTGGTGGTGATCAACTTCCTGCAGTCGCCGGAGGCGCAGTATCAGAAGGCCAGCCCCGAAGTATGGGGAGATGGGACGGTGCTGGCAACTGAGAAACTGCCTACCGAGTGGCAGCAAAAATTCCAGAACATCCCTGCCCGCCGGCATGCCCCCGACCGCGCTGCCATCCAGGACAGGGCTTTTGAGGAACTAGCACCTGAGTATATGATCAGACTCTATGACGATTTCAGAACAGAAGTTATTGAGCAAAACTAAGGTAGGCGCTGGCATATACCTACGCTTAGCTTTCCTGCTGCTGGCAGTGCTGCCCGTGGCGGGCGGACTACTTTATGGCCTGGCCTATAGCTTCGGATTGACGGGTGCGCTCAGCACGGGCTTTACCCTGCAGCATTGGCAAACCGTATGGAGCAGTGGCGCTTTCCTCCACTCCCTGGCCTACAGCCTTTATATAGCCGTAGTCGCTATCACCATTGCCACAGCCGCTGCCCTCTTCCTGACCTTATACTTTCAGAAAAGCCTCCGAAGCGGTTCCCTGAGCTACCTTTTATACTTGCCCCTCACCCTTCCGGCCATGGTCATGGGTTTTCTGGTGTTTCAGCTGCTTACCAAATCCGGGCTGGTGTCGCGGGTAGTGTATGGAGTGGGTTGGATAGCTGAACTGCAGGAGTTCCCCAGCCTGGTGCACGACAACCTTGGTTTCGGCATTATACTGGCGCATGTGCTGATGGCAGTGCCGTTCCTGACACTGCTCTTCCAGGCTATATACCGCGAGCAGCACCTGGCGCAGTTGCAGGAGGTGTCGGTTAACCTCGGAGCCGGCAAGCCATACTTTGTCAGGCGCATCGCCATCCCCACCATACTTAAAACCGCTGCGCCAAACCTGCTGCTATACTTCATTTTTATCCTGGGTTCTTATGAAATCCCGCTGCTCATCGGCAGCCAGCAACAGCAGATGGTGTCGGTGCTGGCGGTGCAGAAGTTTCAGCGCTTCAACCTGCTCGACATCCCGCAGGGCTACGCCATCAGCGCGGCCTTTACCTTGTTTGTATTGCTCCTGCTCTCTATCAGCTTTAAAAAACTGCAGCGCCATGCTTAGGAGAATCCTGACTGCCTTACTTGCCTCGGCCATACTTTTGCCGTTCCTATTCTTCGGGATGCTGTCGGTGGGGCAGGCGTGGTTTTACCCGAGCATTTTGCCCCAGCGCTTTACGCTGAGCAACTGGCAGGAGCTGCTGGTGGGGCAAAGCGAGCTGCAGGGAAGCCTGTTGCTCTCGCTTTTGCTTGGTGTGGGCGTGGCCATTCTTGCTACCTTGGCAGGCTTCATCATCAGCAAGGAAATAGCCCAGGCAAAGTATAAAAACCGCTGGCTGCTGCTGGCCTACTGGCCTTTCGTGCTCTCGCCGGTGGTGCTGGCCATCCTGGTGCAGCGTTTTTTTCTGTTAACTGGCATGAGCGGCGAAGTGATCGGTGTGCTGCTGGGCCAGCTTATATTGGCTTTCCCGTTTGCCGTGATTTTTTTCCAGAGCTTCTGGAGCTATGAGGTACTGCAGCTGGAGCAACAGTCGCAAACCTTGGGCGCTTCGACGGTTTATACGTTGCAGAGCGTGCTGCTGCCACTGGCAAAGCCCCTGCTGCTCATCTGCCTTTTCCAGACCTTCCTCATCTCCTGGTTCGAGTATGGATTAACCCAGTTCATCGGTTTGGGAAAGGTAAAAACGCTGACCATCTTAGTGTTTAAGTATGTGAATGAAGCCAACATTTTTCATGCAGCCCTGGCTTCGCTGCTGATCATGCTGCCTCCTGCCCTTTTGCTGTGGCTCAACAAAAAGTTTGTTTTTAGAGGGATCTGATGCTGTCGATACAAAACCTATATAAGACCTATAATGCTCACACGGTGCTTGATCAGGTGTCGTTGGAATTGCCGCAGGGGCAGATACTGGCGGTGCTGGGGCGCTCGGGCTGCGGCAAGACCACCTTGCTCAAAGCAGTGGCCGGGCTGCTCCCACCGGACAACGGAAGTATAACATGGGCCGGCGAAAGTATGGATACCGTGCCACCGCGCGAGCGGGAGATGGTCTACCTGTTCCAGGAGCCTCTACTTTTTCCGCACCTGAGCGTGTTTGAGAACATTGCCTATGGTTTGCGTGTTCGGAAAGAGGCAGAAGACAAAGTGAGGCAGAAAGTACAAAGTATGCTGGAGGAACTGGAGCTGCAGGAGCATGCACAGAAAAAGCCGTCGCAGCTGTCGGGCGGACAGCGGCAGCGGGTAGCCTTTGGCAGGGCCATCATTTTTCTGCCGCGCGTCCTTTTGCTCGATGAGCCCTTCGCCAGCCTAGACACCCAAACCCGCGCCAGCATGCAAAGGCTGTTCCTGCAACTGGCCCGAAAGTATCGCATCACCGCCCTGTTTGTAACACATGATGTGAAGGAGGCGCTGCT
This sequence comes from Pontibacter kalidii, assembly GCF_026278245.1. NCBI lineage: Bacteria > Pseudomonadati > Bacteroidota > Cytophagia > Cytophagales > Hymenobacteraceae > Pontibacter > Pontibacter kalidii. Next base: position 2,210,478 of record NZ_CP111079.1, read on the forward strand.
GGTTGGCAACCGTTTTGCCTATATGGTGGCGGGTAAACTGCAGGTTTATACTTCCAGGGAAGCATTTATGGAAGACCCTCAGACCGGTGTGCAGGAAGAGCTGGCTTTCTGGCACAGTATTGAACATAATATACCAACTAATCATGCCACAGGACTTTAACCATATCGAATCGGTTTACTGGGTGTTCACGCAGCTCTGCAACGACCACTGCGACCACTGCTATAATAACTCCGGTCCGCATGGCGAGCGCATCTCCGAGGAGGAGTGCTTGGCTATTATTGGAAACCTTCCCGATAGCATGGATCGCCTGATCCTTTCGGGTGGTGAGCCATTGGCCGACAAAAAGCTGCTTTACGCTATCCTCGACCGCCTGCAGGAGCTCTACCAGGGCCGCGTGCAGATCATGTTGCAAACCAACGGAGACCTGCTGACCGAGCAGATACTGGACACGCTACTCGAGAAAGGCATTACCCGCTTCGACATCGCCAGCATTGACCGTTACCACAAACACGCCGGCGCTCGCCTCATGGAACTGGCCGATTTGTTCCATCGCCGCGGCGTGAACGGCGACGACAAGGATCCACTCATCGAAAAAGACACCTATATCACCCGGCACAAAGCCAGCTGGGGCTATTGGGGCGCTACCATCGATATGTGGCTGGGTGGTAACTGGGCCCGCGGCCGCGCCTATGAAAAAGGCCACTGGAAGCAGGACCCGGAGCATAACTTCTGCGCCATCCTCTCCGGGGGCAAAGGCTTCCTAACAGGAGCTGAGGACATTCCGCAGGAGATCTCTATCCAGCTCTGGAAAATAAATCCCTGCTGCCCAGGCACCAAAGTTCCGCTCGGCGATGCCCGCACCGAGAAAGTAGCCGACGTGCTGCAGCGGGTGTCTAAATCCGAGATATGGCAGAAGATAAATGAGGGCAATCCCCTGGCTATGGGCGAAAGCATAGGAATACCCGAGGAGTACGCCAGGGAGCGAACAGCACAGCTACAGAACATCTGCCTCTGGTGCGATGAGTTTTTCGAAAAGCACTACCAGGGTGGGGCCATAGAGCGAAGCTGTAGTGGTTGCAACAAGTAGTATTCGGCTATACCTCTTTTAATTCCTCCTCTTCATTAACCTCTTCCCTTTTTGAGGGGTTTACCCAGAATAGAGGAAGTTCAGCAGCGCTGGGCCCAACCACCCCTGCCCCTCTTCCGAAACAAGTCCGGGATCCGAGGCTTTGCTAGGTGGGGAGCCTGTGACTACTGTGGCTCAAGTATAAATTTCATAGTTGCTGATGTCACGCGGACTGGTCGCGACCTGTTCCTACAGGTATAAACCCACCCCTACCCCCTCCCAAGAGGGGAATTCTGTAGCACCGGGTCCAACCACCCCTGCCCCTCAGAGCTGCGCTCGCTACCTTCGAACTCTCGTTCTCGGTAGTCCAAGGAGGGGAGCCATACTTACTACTTTCCCTGTCATCTCGAGCAGGGCGAGAGATCTATCCGATATTCTATAGAGATTTCTCCCAAAGGTCGAGATGATAAATAGCAGTGGCTATCGAAATGATACCCAGTCCTTGGGTGGAGCGCCTATGCGAGTTTTTCCGGTGCTGAACGAAGTGAGGCAGCCCGAGGCACGAGGGCAGGAAAAGCTCCCAGCGCGATGCCCTTATCGAGGGCCCCTACCCCCAGGACGAGCCCTCCCGGGCTAGAGGGAGCCAAAGTCAGAAATGAAACGATAGGTCTGTAAAGCCGTGGATGAACAGCAGCTAGTAAGGATAGCTTGACTCAAGTTGCAGGAAGCAGAGGCTAAGAGAGGCACAAGCAGAGGCTAAGCGCCAGCAGGAGCTATAATGCTTAAACCGGCAAGTATAAAGAACATCCCAAGTATAGAAGTATAGATTTCAAGCTAGCCAGTCGGGTCCAAAACGCAACATGATTCGTAGGACACAAGTCGGAAGACCTGCACCAGAAAGACACGATATAAAGTATAACCGGCAAGTATAAAAGCATAGCCAAAACACTAACCACCGCTACAGAGTAAGTATAAACCACTAACCTGAAAAGCTATGCAGAACGACAAACAAACAGTTAACGACATCACATCCACTACAGCCCGAGTAGCAGGAGCCATTGGCAAAGGCATTGTGGCCGGACTTATCGGAACCGCCGCGATGACCATTGCCCAGATGCTAGAGATGCGGCAAAACAACCGCGAATCCAGCGACACGCCCTATCAGGCAGCTAAAAAAGTATTTGGGGTGAAAGCCGAAGACGAGGACGCCAAGGAGAACGTCAATAACCTGATGCACTTTGCCTATGGCACCGCCTGGGGTATACCTCGCGCGCTGCTGGCGGAGTTTGGCATGAGCGGCACCGCGGGCACATTAACGCATCTGGGGGCCGTGTGGGGTACAGAGCTCGCGGTAATGCCACAGCTGGGTGTGATGGAGCCAGCTACGGAGTGGAAGCCAGCGGCTATCGGCAAAGACCTGCTGTTCCATACTATCTATGCCGTAGCCACAGGCTTGGTAGTCGATGCGCTAGTAAAAGGGACAGAGGAAAATAAAGAAGCGTAAAGGCTATACTTTCAACCTGATCGTAAAAGTGCTTCCCTCCCCTACCTTGCTTTGCAGGTCAATCTCACCGCCGTTGTTCTGCACAACGCGTTTCACAATGTATAAGCCTATGCCAGTGCCTTGAACGTGCACGTGCAGGCGCTTAAACAGCTCAAACACCCGCTGCCGTTTAGAGTCAGGTATGCCCAGGCCGTTGTCCTTCACCTGCAGGTAAAAATCGCTCCCCTCCTGCCAGGTTTTAATGCCAATATGCGGAGCACGGTCCGGCGATTTATACTTGATGGCGTTGCTGATAAGGTTGTAAAGTATACTTTTAAAGTTGCGCTTAGAGAAGTATAGCTGCGGCGCGGCGCTACAATCCAGTTCCACCACGGCATCGGCAGCACTTATCTCAAAGGAAACAAGCTCTTTCACCTCCTTCACCATCTTTTCTACATGCAGCAGCGTGGCCTCCTGCTCAAAGCTCTTCTGGATGCGCGCCACCTCAGTAAGGTCTTCCACGGTGTTTTTAAAGCGCTGCACCGATGCCTTTATATGCGCCAGCTCCGCTGCCACGTCCTGCCGCTTCTCGCCCAGGCTTCCCTCCAGCAGCTCCACCAGCCCTTCAATGTTCAGGATGGGAGATTTGAGGTCATGGGAGGCGGTGTACACAAAGGTATCGAGGTCAGTGTTCAGGCGCTTGAGGTTAGCGTTCATCTGCTCCAGTTCGTGCAGGTGCGCCTGGGTGCGCTGCTGCGAGCGTATGGTTTCGGTGATGTCGTTGATGATGAGGATCCTGAAGTTCTCCCGGTTGCGGTCGTCCACCTCCGCCAGCGAAATTTCCAGGTACTTTACCCCCGCCTCGAGCGGCAGCTCAAACACGCGCTTCTGCTCCGTAATGGTCTCCTGGTTTACAAACTTTTCCACGTCCGGCTGCACCTGCACTGGAAACAGCGGCAGCAGGGGGCCGCTCAAAATCTCGCGCTCAGTTTTACCGAACAGGTGGGCCGCATACGTGTTAATGGTGAGCACCTTGCCGTACTTGGAAATAAGCGCTGCACCGATGGGCGCCTCCTCCAGCACACGGGCCGTGTAATCACCAGGCACCTTCTCCAGCGCCGTCAGGCTAAAGTCCAGGTCAGTGGCGACCGATTTCCGCATCTTCTGGAAACTGCGGCGCTGCGCCGTCCGCTGCGCGGCATCCTGCACCATGTCCACCAGCCGCTCCTGCACCTGGCTGGACACGCACATCACCGTTGGCCCCACAAATGGGGAGAACTGCAGCGACTGCTTTACCCGCACAAAATTGCGCTCATCGTTGATCAGCAACACCGACAGGGTTTTGTCGCGGGCATAAGCCTCCTGCGCCACGCGCACCGGGTTGTTCACCTCCTCACCCACCAGCAGTACGCCATACTTCTTCAGGTTGCCGTCCATGCGGCGCACCTCGCCCTCAGCCACCTCCTCGAACGTGACGTCCACCCCCTGCAAATTTTCCTTCAGGAGCGCAAGCGTGGAAGTATAGAGGCCGGTATAGAGGATCTCCGTCATGGGGTAACTAACTGTCGAGTATAGGTTGCTCCAGCAGGGCGCGGCCCAGCCAGGTATAAAGTATGTCGGTGGTCGGGGCCATGACGTGTGCGGCGCGGGCATCGCGCAGCAGTAGCTCCAACCGGGAGTTCTCGCGGTAGGCAATACCCCCGGAGAGGGTCAGAGCCTCGTTCACAACCTCTACGGCACAATTGGCCACCTCGGCTTTAGAGGATATGATGGAGAGCACGGCCATGGGGTCTCCGTTGTCGTATTGGCGAGTGGCACTGTAAATAAGCTGCCGTGTGCGCTCTATCTTGGCCCATAGTGTGCCAAGGCGGTGCTGCAGCAGCTGGTTATGGCTCAGCGACATACCGCTGTGGCGATAAGAGCGCTTCATCAGGTGCTCGCGGGCCTCATTAAAGGCGGCCTGCGCCACCCCCAGGTACGTACCCGACATGGCCGTGAGGAAGTAAGGCGCCACTACCTGAAATACGTACCACAGCTGGTCACCCTGGTCGCCTAACAGGTTTTGGGCCGGTACCCTCACCTCCTGCAGGGCCAGGCTGCGCGAGGAGTTGCCGCGCATTCCGATTCCGTTCCACTTCGCCCCCCAACGCAGGCCCTCCCGATCTCCCTCCACCACCACACATGAAAACTCATGCTGCATGGCCTCCGGGTCTACGCCCATTGTGGAGATAACGTACGAATCGGCCTTGCTGCCGTTGGTCACAAACGTCTTCTCGCCCTTCAGTATAAACTCGCTTTCAGATACCGACAGCAACTGCGTTTGCGGGAAGTAAAAATGGGAGCCTGTGCCGGGCTCACTCAGCGCCAGCGTGGTCAGATGCTCGCCAGCAGCTATGGGTTCCAGAAAGTTCTTTTTCTGATACTCCGTGGCCTTGGCCGCAATCATGGCCGTGCCCACGGAGTGCATTCCGAAGCAAAGCCCGGCTGAGGCAGACTCCTCTCCTATCAGCTCACAGGCCTGCGCCAGCCCGAAAAGGCCGTGCCCCAGGCCACCGCTCTCCTTCGGCACCACAAAACCTCCGAGCCCCTCCCGTTGCAGCCTGCGCATACTTTGCTCGGGCCACATCGCCTCTTTGTCCACTACGGGAGCTTCGTCACGTACGGTACTCTCTGCTATTTGCCTGATCAGGTCTAGTGTCTTCTCTAAACTCATGTGTGTCTTATAGAATGGCGGCCATACCGAAAGTTCATACTTCCCGCTGCCGGTTACCGGACGTATGACAGCCTAGCCATATCATCTTAAAGATAACGAGTTATAAGCGTATGCCCAGCATATTGCTGGTTAATTGAATGATATGGTTTCTCTTCCCTCCGATGTTAATAAAAGCAACCATGCCTGCTTACTCCATTTTATACTTCCGCGATACATCCTTACCCCATAAATTTCTGCTGGTTTGGATCATGGGTAGCATAAATGGCGGTTAATAGTTTAATTTACAGGATGATCAACAAGAGAATTATGAAATGGAAATGTTTAGCGGCAGGCCTTTGCCTGGCTTTGGCCTCCTCAGCAGCTTATGCCCAAACGGCTGAGGTGCCCAGGCCCGTGGCCAAGGCAATGAAGAAAGTAAAACCCGCCGACATCAGCGCGCACATCGCCTACCTGGCCGACGATAAATTGCTGGGCCGCAAGCCGGGCACGCCGGGCTTTCAGCTGGCTGTAGACTATGTTACCGACCAGTTCAGAAAGCTGAACGTGAAGCCTGCCGGGGAGAACAACACGTACCTGCAAACGGTGCGGGTGCGCACCGCTTACACCAACCCGAAGGCTACCATGCAGCTAACTGCCGATACAGCGGGCACTGTGGAGCTGGCATATGGCAAGGACTTTACGATCTTCCCGAACGCAGGCCAGGAGCAGGTGTCGCTGCAGGCGCCGCTGGTGTTTGCGGGCTTCGGCATCAGTGCCCCGGACATGAACTATGATGACTATGCCAACATAGATGCCAGAGGAAAAGTAGTGGTGATCGTGCGCGGCACACCGGAGGGTTTCCCTTCTACGGTGGCATCTTACAGCACCGATTACCAAACCATTCTGAACACCGCTGCCAAAAACGGGGCCGTGGGTGTACTGGTCGCATCGATGAACCCGAATGGGGGGCTGCCTGACTTCTCCACCCGTGGCATGTCCAGCGTAATGGGTGCCGATGGGAAAGTGGCCGCCTCGCGCAGTCACCATGAGGCTATCAAGCTGCTGGGGATGGTGCATTTCAACGTTTTGCAGAAGCTGATGGCCGCCGCCGGGCAGGACCTGCAGCAGGTAGCCGGTAGCCTCCGCAGCGGTACACCCGCCTCTACACCGCTTCCGTTTAGCATCAGCAGCAACTACAGCAACCGCTACGAGGATATCGAGACATACAACGTGGTGGGCAAAATCGAAGGCTCCGACCCGGTACTCAAAAACGAGTACGTGGTGCATAGTGCCCACCTCGACCACGTAGGCGTAGGCAAGCCAATCGATGGCGACTCGATCTACAACGGCGCCCACGACAACGCTTCCGGAGTGGCCAGCCTGCTGGAGATTGCCAAGATATACGACAACCTAAAACAGAAGCCGAAGCGCTCTATACTAATCGTGATGGTAACGGCGGAGGAAATGGGCCTGCTGGGCTCTGCCTACTTTGCTAAATTCCCTACCGTGCCAGCCAGCCAGCTAGTAGCCAACGTGAATACCGACATGCCAACCCTTATCGCGCCGCTGCTGGCGGTGGTGCCGCTGGGAGCCGCGCACTCGTCTTTGCAGGATGAGGTACAGCAGGCCAGCGAGTACCTGGGTTTGGATGTGGAGGAAGACCCGGAGCCAGAGCAGAACCGCTTTGTGCGCAGCGACCAGTACAGCTTTGTGGTACAGGGCGTACCGGCGCTCCATATCAAGTATGGCAACAAAACCGCAGACGGCAAAAACAACCTGGACGAGACCGTGAAAGTATGGCGCGAGAAATACTACCATAAACCGCAGGACAACTTCGAGGGCGGCACCTTCGATTTTGACGCCGCCAAAAAGTATGTGCAGCTCAACTTCCTGATCGGCTACCTGGTGGCCCAGGACGTGCAAAAGCCTACCTGGAACGAAGGTGACTTCTTCGGCAACAGGTTTGGCCGGGCTAAATAGCCGGCAGAAGTGTAAATTAAAGTATAACGCCTGTAGAGAAGCCGTACATCTCGGCTAAGGGTTTATGCTTTCTCTAAAAGGTAAAATAAAACAGCCCGGCAGCAAAAGCTACCGGGCTGTTTTGGTTTTATATGTGGCCTTACTTATTCTATTGTGTACGTGTAGCCAGACGGGGTCAAGTTTAGCTTCACGGTGTATTGCTTGGTGGCACCTACTTGAATGTTGCCGCCATCATACTTGAGCTGAGGTCCGGAACCGTCCAAGCCGAGGTTCACATCCCAGCCATCATTCTCCCTGAACTTGAAAGCTTTACCGCTTTCCAGGTTGATCGTGGCGGTCCACTCATACTTTCCTTTGCTGGCAGAAACCAGTGTCATGTCAGTATCGTTGTCCCATCCACCCGGGGTCGCATCACCAATAACTCCCCAGTTAGATTTAACCAGGCTGTACGTTCCAGCTTTAGGGTTGATGCGCAAGCGGTAGAAGCCATCGGCCGGAACGGTGATGTTATCCTCATCCGTGTCCGTCAGGGCACCTTCTTCTCCCTTTTTGGCCCCCATGTCGCCATCCCATCCTGTGTTAGTAGGAAGGATCTTCAAGCCATCGCCATCTACGGTGAAGTAACCGAACACATCATACCACTCGGTCACCACCCCATCATCTTCTTTTGTATGGCGCATCATCTTGATTCCGTTGGTTGGCTCCCAGCCAGCAGCAGACGACCCACCGACCAAATAATAGTTTTTGATTGGGGAAGGCTTGAAATGCACAGTTCTTGTCTTCTCCGTTTGGCCACCGCCACCTACAGCAACAGCTTTCAGCACGTAATCACCGGACCAAGAGCCGTCTTCCGGCACCTCTACCTCCGTAGTGAAAACAAATCCATTTCCTTCGTTAACCAGCGTCTCAGTGTGAACTGTTTCAGTAGGGTTATCTTCATGAGCCAAGGAAATCTGCACTTCCCTGGCCTGGTTTGCCAACAACTTTACCTCAAACGTTTCACCGAAGAAGACTGTATCCGGTGTCTGCGCGTCAAGCGACACTACAAGTTCATCCAACTCATGCTCTACCTTGTCGCAAGAGCTGAACGTCAGCAGGGCACCGCTAAGCGAGAGCAGCGCCATAAGCCTGTATAGTATATTTACTCTTCTCATTTTTCGAAATTTTAGGATTAATAACCAGGGTTTTGCACAAGGTTAGGGTTTGACGCGATCGCTGTAGCTGGAATCGGAAAGAGACGCTTATAGGTCTCACCCGGGTTGGCAGGCTTAAACAGTATTTCATCCTCAAACCTCCCGAAGCGAATCATGTCTGTACGACGGGTCATCTCCAGCGCAAACTCGCGGCCTCTTTCATTGTAGATGTTCTGCAGAGTCAGGTTAGCGTCTGTGTACCTAAACTCAGGGTTATCGTTGAAGGCTCTGTCACGGACCTGGTTTACGAGCGCCAGCGCATCAGCCCTTGACCCTAGGCTGCTGCCCCTTAGGATAGCCTCCGCTTTCATCAGAAGCACGTCGGCATAACGGAAGATCACCACGTCGTTATTAGCGTTGAAGTTAACAGCGTTTGGGTCTGGCAGATACTTGATGTTACGGGCACCAGCTAGGCGGCCCAGGTCATCCTCGCCTCCTACATCGAAGGCCGGGAAATAGTAAGGATCCAGCACCACATTCACGCCATTGTACACAAGGTTGTCGCCGCTTGCGTTTAGTTGCTGCCCGTACAGCCACTGCTGCTTGCGTATGTCCTGATCTGCAAACAGGTTGAAGAAACTTGGCGTAGTGGTCCAGCCGTTCCAGGGGTTAGTGGTCAGCCCGTAAGTATCGCGGTGTGCGTAGTGCAGCACTTTGTTGTAGAGCAGGTTACCCTTTGCCTTCACCGCGTCAAACGGAATCGAGAAGATGGGTTCTCTGTTCTGAGGGCCATTGGTAGGTTTAAACATATCGAAGTAGTTCGACTCCAACGCATATTTGTCCGAGTTGATGACTGCGTCGGCATGCTTTACCACCTTATCCCAGTAAAGCTCTCCATCCGGCGCCGTTGCTTTGCCGGTGTATACCTCAGAGTTTAGGTAGAGCTTCGCCAGCAGCGTGTGGGCCATCCACTTGGTAGGCCTGCCGTAGGTGGTTGGGCTTACCTCCTCTGTCAGGTACTGCAGGTTTTCCTCTAGCTCAGCAGCAATAAAGGCAGCCACCTCAGCCCGTGGCATTTGCATCGGGGCAGCAGCATTATCATCAAATGTGGTCACTACCGGTATGTTCCCGAAAGCATCCATCATGTTGTAATAATACCAGGCGCGCATGGTCTTCACCTCTGCAATCGTCTGCCGCTTGTTGTCAGACTCCGGAGCAGTCTCCAGTTGCGTCAGGATACGGTTCGCTGTACCGATGGCGTTAAAGCCCCAGTCCCAAGAGTTCCGCATCAGCTCGTGAGAAGGAGTCCAGGTGTGCAAGTGCATCGCACGCCACTTGCCGCCGTCAAACCAGTCACCGCCACGGGTAGGCACTACTACCTCATCTGTTGCTGTCTCCTGCAGGTCATAGAAGTTATTGTCGAAGAACTTCTGGGCGGCTACATACACAGGCCCGGTCAGGGCTGCGTACTGCTCAGGCGTGGATGGGAAGTTCTGCTCTGTATAGTCAGAGTATACTTCTTCGTCCAGGTCTGTACAAGATGCGAAAGCACCCACTGAGGCACAGCCCAAGACTACCAAACTTTTTCTTATCAGTGATTTCATATTCAATTCCGTATTAAATAGTATTAGACTAGAAACTTAGGTTTACCCCCAGCAGGAAAGACCTTGTCTTAGGGTAGTAGTTACGGTTGTCGATACCTGGAGCCAGGCCATCTAGCGATACCTCTGGGTCTACGCCGGTATAATCCGTAATTACAAACAGGTTCTGGCCAGTCACATAAACTCTTGCCGTTTTCAGGTACTTCAAGCCAGCCACATTAAAGTTGTACCCTAGTGTGGCATACTCAAGGCGTGCAAAAGAGCCATCCTCAATCCAGCGGCTCGATGCCACAGGCGCCTCGAAGATGCCATCCTCAAGCGCCTCCTGAGAGATATTGAATGATGTTGCCTGTGTTAGGCGAGACAAGTCGGCTCTGGTAGCATTGAAAATCTTGTTACCATACACACCCCTCAGGAAGAAGCCAAAATCAAAGGACTTATAGTTAAAGTTGTTGCTCCAACCGTACGTAAACTTAGGCAAGGCCTGCCCAACAATTTGGAAATCGTCTGGTGTGCGCAGCTGATCTGCCGTCACCAGCTCGCCCTGAGGGGTTTGATAGATCGTCTGGCGCGTATTTTCATCATAGCCAATGTACCTGGCCGTATAGAACGTACCTAGTGGCAGACCTGGCTCAACCAAACTCACAGACTGGCCTGTCCAGCCATCCAACGTCAGGTAGCCTTCCAGGCGCTGCGTTACGTTCAGGTTGTCTACGTTACTGGCAAGTGAGCCTACCTCGTTCTTGTTGCGCGCGAAGTTAACCGAGCTGTTCCAGCTAAAGTTGCTGCTGCTCATTACCTCGCCTGTCAGCATAACCTCTACACCTTTATTACTCATGGTAGCACCATTGGCCAGCAGTCGGTTAAACTGGTAAGGAGGGGTTGGCACATTGTACTCATACAGCAGGTCATCTGTCTGCTTATCATAGTACTCTACTGTACCGGAAACACGGCCATTCAGGATTGCGAAGTCCACACCCACGTTCAGCATCGAGGTGCTCTCCCACTTCAGGTCAGGGTTAGGGTTCTGAATAACGGAATAGCTGTTGATGAACTCACCATTGTAAAGGAACTGGTCTTCCTGAGGGCCGAACAGTGTAATAGAGCGGTATGGAGGAATGTTCTGGTTACCAGAGATACCGTAGCCAACACGAAGCTTCAGGTCACTGAACAGGCTCTGCGTCTGCATGAACGATTCTTCGGATATTCTCCAGGCTGCAGCAAATGACGGGAACATCGCCCACCTGTTGTTCACCCCGAATTTAGAAGACCCGTCACGGCGCAGTGTGGCGCTCAGTATGTACTTTTCATCAAAGCTATAGTTTACACGGCCAAAAAATGACACCAGCGTAGACTCTTCTTTTCTTGGGAACCCTCTAAAGTGCAGGGCGGCATCACCGTTACCGGCGAACAGGTTACCAGCGCCAAGCTCATCAGAAGAGAAATTATCGTTAATGGCTTTAATACCATCGTTTCTCATGGTATTCTGGTAAGAGTAGCCCCCTAAAAGCTTCAGCTTATGACGGTCAGCAAAGTTTTTAGTATAGTTCAATACCGACTCGAAAATCTTGTCTGTGTGCTTAAGGCCTTCACGCTCGGCATAACCGATTCCTAAGGCACGCGGGTCGAAATCGCTACGGCGCATGTAGTAGTTGCGGTCATAGTTCTCTCGCTGCAACGAGCCTGTTAAGTCAAGCACCAGGCCTGGCAGAATGTCTACGCCAACCTTTGCAGAGCCCAGCATAATGTTTCTGTTGCGCTCCTCATCACGCTGGTTCAACATGGCTACCGGGTTAAAGTAGTTTGTGCGGCCCGGCACCTGGAAATATCCTCCATAGCGCTCATACTCCGTAGCATCGCTGGTGACAGGAGAAACAGGCAGGAACCTGGCAGCTCCGTTGAAGATACCGTAGTCTACGTGGTTAGAGTTGATCATAGTGTTCACTACAGACAAGCCCAAGCGCAGCCTGCCTTCGAACATATCCTGATCAACGCCTAAGCGGCCGATAACACGCTCCAGGGAATTTCTCTTTATGATACCTTCGTTATTGAAGTAGTTAACAGAGGCATTGTAGCGCGTAGTTTCATTCCCGCCGCTGAAACCTATGTTATGGTTCTGGGAAATTCCGTTGCGGTAGATCTCCTCCTGCCAGTCTGTGCTTGCGCCATCCTCGCTGGCCGCCACTTCCATATCATTGTCAGCCAGAAAACGGTGGTACTCGTCCGCGCTCAGGACATCAATTTTGTTGGCTACTGTTTCTAAGGCTGCATAGCCGCTGTAAGATAGAGTTGGGGCACCTGCCTTGCCTCTTCTGGTGGTAACCATGATCACACCGTTCGCTGCTCTTGAACCATAGATTGCGGTGGCAGAGGCGTCTTTCAACACGTCCATGGATACAATGTCATCTGGGGCCACCAGATCGATGGAAGCGCCTGGCACGCCGTCAATCACGTAGAAGGGAGAGGAACCTGCAGTAAGTGAGGACGGGCCTCTCAGCTGTATGGTAGAACCAGCGGTAGGGTCACCGCTGCTGCGGTTTACAGTCAGGCCGGGCACTTTGCCAGCTAGCAACTGGTCCGGGGTACCAACTACACCGTTATTAAACTCCTTAGGTGATATGGAGGCAACCGAGCCTGTTACATCCTGCTTGCGCTGTGTACCATACCCCACAACCACAACCTCCTCCAGCGCCTTGGTGTCGATTTGCATGGCGATGTTAAACGTGGCTTGATTGCCAACAGGAACCTCCTGCGTCTGGAAGCCGATGAAGCTGAGCACCAGTGTGGAGTTGGCTGGCACGGAAAGGGTAAAGTTACCGCTAGCATCGGTAGAGGTACCACGCGTAGTCCCTTTTACCACCACGGTCACGCCGGGAAGTGGGATACCGCCATCATCCGTTACAGTGCCGCGGATAGTCTGCTCCTGTCTCGCGTTCGTAGTTTTAGCCGGTGAGGCAGCCGGCGTGGCGGCGGGCGCAGTGTTCACATCCTTTACGATGATGTACACGTTGTTCACCTTCTTATAGGTCAAGCCGCCCGGGGTTAATACCTTTGAGAGCACCACCTCCACGTTCTGCTCCTCCGCAAGGCCAGCCGGCACCTGCAGCTGTAGGTTTTGCGCCACATCGGCCTTGTAAGAGTATTGTATGCCATACTTGTTGCGCAGGTCTCGCAGCACGTCGTTCAGCGACTTTGTGGAAGAACTCTGGCTCACTACGTTTGAACTGGCAGCCAAGGCCACCTGACCGTCGTAATGATCCTGAGCTGCTCCCGAAAAGTAAAGGAAACATGCAGCCGTTATGAGGCCGTATGTCCTTGTTCGGTTTGTAGTTTTTTTACCCATAGGAATTTAGTTAATAATCAGTTAGAGCTTATAGTGATGCTTTTGTGTTGTGTTTGCACCTCTACCTGCAGCGTTTCCGATAAGGTAGAAAGTATATGGCCTGGCGTGTTGCTATCCAGGTAAGCGGTGATGCGCTGGTGCTTCAGGGCAGGGTCCGTGATGGTTACTGAGTAACCATAGCTATGCTGCAGCATCTGGCCCACTTCCTCCAGCGTTATGTTTTCCAGCACCAGGTCCGTGTTCTTCCAAGCGGTGTAGAGCGCTGGCTTTACCTTCTTTTGAATGATGTGCCTCTGCTCCGTCACCTCCACCAGCTCGCCGGGCTGCATTTCCACCTGTTGCTCCTCTCCTTCGCCAGGCACCTTGAGGCGCACCTTGCCACTCTCAAGTATAACCTGCTGCTGGTTGCCTTTGCTGGAGACGCTGAACTCCGTGCCCAGTACCTCTACCGCAAGCCCGTCGGCGGTTTCAACTATAAATTTTTGATTGTTGTGTTTATGCGTTACAGAAAAGAAGGCCTGTCCCTCCAGGTGCACTGTTCTTTCTGCATCCTTTGGCCATTTGGCGGGAAGCACCAGCGTTGAGTTAGCGTTGAGCACCACGGTGGAGCTGTCGGGCAGGCGTAGGTGAAGGCGTTCCCCAGCTGCAGTAGCGTATGTTACGGTGGTTTCGCGCTGCTGGTAATAAAGGAAACTACTTACCAAAAGCAATGCGGCAGCGGCGGCGGCCCAAAGAAGGGCATATTTATTGGGGACAGCAGGTTCCAGCGCCACTACAACGGCAGATTCCTCCCCCACTTCGGTGTCGCGCTGGCGGGCAGCAGTGAGCTGTTCCCATACTTCATCCAGCGCGGTGTCTGCGGCTGGCCAGGAATCTTCCGACAAGTGGAGCACCATCTTACGTGCCTCCTGCACAGCAGTGCGCTGCCAGGGGTGCTCCTGCAAATAAGCATCCCAGAACGCATCCATCTCCTCAGTAGGCTGCTGCACCCATTTGATGAAGTCTTCATCCGCAGCAAAGTCAGAAGCCCTATAATTTTGATACTTCATTTAAGTTAATAAGGAGTTAAAACAGACTCAGTGCCTGCTCACTAACTACTATAGTTGCAGTAAGTGCCTTTTATCCCTCCTACCTTAAAATATTTTTTGCTGATCAGACTAACGCAATGACCTCAGGCTACCCAGCTCCGGATTATAGGTTATACAAAACAAAAGCAGCTCCTATACCACGGCACAGGAGCTGCTTTATACTTGGTAACAGTTTCAGCCCGCCTTTACTGCGCTACCTTTACCAGCTTCTGCACGTGGCGTTCGTGCCCGGCCGTGAATTGCAGGTAATAAAGGCCGTTGGCCATGTTTTGCAGCAGCACCTGTTGCTGCAAAACTTCCTGTGTCTTGTTTAAAGTCTGGTGGTAGATGATGCGGCCTGTCACGTCCAGTACCTGCAGTTGAACCGTGCCGCGGTAGGCGCTCTCAAAGTATAAAGTGGCCGCGCCCGGAGCCGGGTTTGGGTATACTTTTATACTTCTGCCGGCCATTAACCCATCTTCCGCACCAAGTATAATACGCGACCACGGCAACAGGTTGGGCGCAGGCGCGTCCAGCTTTTGGGTGGTGAAGAGCCTAAACTCGCCCGGGGCCAGCAGGATCTCCTTGTCCGGTTCGGTAATAATCAGCTCATCGCCGGTAAAGTAGTCGTACCAGGTGCCGGCTTTGGGAAAATTGGCCTGAGGCTGCTGCTGCTTCACATCAAAGTTACCGATCAGGAACACGTCCATACCCTCGTCCTTCAGGGTGATGCGCTTCACGATGCTCTCTAAGTCGAGCGTAAAATCTTCGGTGGTGAAAGCGGGCTGGGATGTTTTGAGCTTGATCAGTTCAGCATATACCTGGAAGAGCTTGGCGCGCTCCGGATCGCTCTGGTAATTCCAGCGCAGGGGTTTGTTGCTGGTGCGGCCGTTCTCGTCTATCGAAGTATCATAGCCCAGTTCCCCGAACTGCCAGACCATTTTCGGGCCGGGTATGGTCAGGGCAAAGGCAGCTGCCAGTTTAGCGCGGTTTAGGGCGGTGCTTTGGTCGCGGGTGTTGTAGCTGCCGGAAGATTTCCCATTCTGCTTTACATCAAACAGAAAGCGCTCTTCGTCATGGCTCTCCATATACCCGATCACATGCGGTTGCTCCCACTCCCGCACCTGGTAAGACAACCACTGCGGGTTAGCGTTCTGCCCTTTGCCCAGCTGGCGCAAATCGTGGTTAGCATTGCCCCAGAACAGCATGCCATAGTTAGCCAGCTCCTTCTCCTCGGCGTTGTCTGCAAAGTGCTCCAGAATCACGTAAGCCGTCTCGTCCACGCTGCGGATCTCGTCGTAGATGCGTTTCCAGGTGGCTACGCGGTCGGCATCGTAGGCACTCCAGGCATCTATGTTGTCGCCTGTGTTCTTCTGGGTAAACCCTTTGGAGAGGTCAAAGCGGAAACCGTCCACCTTATACTCCTGCAGCCAATACGCCGTCACGCGCTGCACCAGGGCCTTGGTGGCCGGGCTGTCGTGGTTAAAGTCGAAGAACACGTTGAAGGGATGCGTGGCCTCCTGGTTAAAATATGGGTTGTTAGCTGCCGGACTGTCGTTCTCTTCATCCCAGTACAGCTTCACGTACGGGAACTCGTAGTCGGCCTGGTTCAGCACCACGTCAAGTATCACAGCTATGCCCGCTTTGTGCGCGGCATCGATAAAAGCCTTCAGGTCTTCCTCGGTACCGTAGGCCTTGTCCGGGGCGAAGTAGAAGATCGGGTTATAGCCCCACGACTCGTTGCCTGTAAACTCCATGACCGGCATCAACTGTATGGCATTTATACCCAATCGCTTGAAGTAACTGAGGGTATCGGTGAGCGTCTTGTAATTGCGCGTGGCCACAAAGTCGCGCACCAACAGCTCGTAAATCACGAGTTGGTCCACAGCCGGACGCTCAAAGTTTTCTGCAAGCCAACTGTACTCCTGCTGTTCTGTTTGCAATACCGATACAATGCCGCTGGCGCCTGTAGGGTATGGCTTCAGGTTGGGGTAGTTCACATCGCCCAAGTAAGGGTCGTTCCCGGGGTCGAGGATCTTATCCGTATAAGGGTCGGCCACGGCGATACTACCGTCCACCAGGTACTGGTACGCGACCTCCTCCCTGATAGGAAGTCCTTCTATGCGCAGCCAGTAGCGCTCGCCGTCCGGTGTTTGGTTCATTAAATGGTCCCGTGTTGGCTGCCAGTCGTTAAACTCGCCGATCACGTACACATGCTCTTTGTGCGGCGCGTACAGCACCAGCACCACTTCGGCCTCATTGATGTAATTTATGCCGTCCACCATGCCTGCAGGGAGCGCCGCCACCGGCACTTCTGGCTTGATCATGTACTCAAACACATCCGAGGCACTTTCCCCCGCTTTTATGGCTTCGATGGCTACCTGGTGGCGCAGCCCTCTGTCGGGGCCGGTGCGGATAGTTTGGCTCAGCTTCTCGCCGCCCACACTTCTTCTTACTTCCACCCCATCGTGCAGCAGACGCAGTTCGGCTGCTTCAGAGGCAACCGCCTCTACCTCGATGGTGCTGTTGGCTTGCACAAAGAAAAAGTCCTGCCCCGGCCTCTGAAACGAGACCTTCAGCTCATCCTCATACACCTCGATGATGATATCCTCGGTCTGCGCCGAACCGCTGCCATTTTTCAGCAGCAGGCCCAGTTTGCGGATGGGGGTAACGGCAGGCACGCCAAAGTACGTACGGGGCACGAGGGTGATTTGCCACTTGTCGTTGCCCAGCGGGGTCATTCTGCCTGGTTCAAAAGGCGCTCCCCAGGTCTTCTGCCCGGCAGGCTGGTACTCAAAGGCGTCTCCGGTCGCTGAGGTGCCGGCCCCGGACCACAGGTACACATCATTTGTTTTGCCAAGCAGGTTCTTGGCGCGTGGATCTTTAGCCTTGGTCAGGTCGAAGGTGATGGTTACCTCCTTGCCAGCCGTCGGGAAGGCCGGAACGGTGGTGACAACCTGCGCCTGCACCTGCCAGTGCAGAACCTGAAGGATGAAGAGCACAAAGAAACGTGGGAGGGTAAAGAGCTTCATAAGCAGCATGTTGGAGATGGTAAGTAGGGTTAACGTCAGCAGAGCCAATGTATGATAGACGGCAAAGCGGGGAAAGTTAAGCAAGTATAGGGTAATTAAGAACAACATCACACCTTTAAAAAGTATAATCCGAGCAAGTGATGCTGAAGATACAACTGGAACTTACAGAAGAATCATTTGCCATGCTGAGGTATGTGACGATGAGGGAGGGCCCCCTTGCCCATCGCATTGTTGCGTTTTTGTATAAAGAATAATTATAGAATAGGATTATACAAATCTTGTGTATATTGTAGCGAATTTCCGCATCGTCTGCGCCAGTTGTGAGAACGGCTCGGAAGTATAGCTGACAATGCTCCGAAACCTTTAGTCTAAATCTTAATTCAGCCGCTTGCACCCCCCTGCTTTTAAAGAAATTAAGGAGAATTACTCCCGTGAGTTCTACCAGGCCATCGTTGGCAATAGCCTGGAGCTGATTGCTGTGCTGAACGAGGAGGGTACTTATACTTTTGTGGGCGATTCTGTGACGGCTTTGTTGGGTTATCAGCCGGCGGAGCTCCTGGGCGTAAATGCGCTGGCACACATACACCCGGATGACCTTGCTGGCGTGCAGGAGGCGCTGGAAGCGCTGCTGGCCTTCACCCCTGCGGCGGCTATTCCTCCCTTCCGTTTCAGGAACAAGAGCGGGGAATGGCGCTGGCTGGAGTGCAGCGGTCGCAACATGCTCTACAACGAGCATGTGCGGGGCATTCTCACCAGTTCCCGCGACGTGACGGAGGCCGTTCAGCTTTCCTATGATCACGACCAACACCAGGCCTACTACAAATCCCTGTTCTTCGAGCACCCCGATACTGTTTTCACGCTGGATCTGAACGGGACTTTTCAGAAAGTGAACCGGCATGTACAGGAGCTCACCGGCTATACCGGCCCCGAACTTTTAAATCTGCCTTACACCACGCTGCTACACCCCGACTCAGTGGCGGTTGCCGCCGAATCGATGAAGCAGGTATGGGCGGGCCAGGCATGCACCGCAGAGATTTTCATCATTACGAAGGAGGGTGCAAAGCGCCATATCAGTGTCACCATGATGCCGGTACACTTCCGGGGAGAAATACAGGGCACCCAAGGCATTGCCAAGGATATAACAGAAACGGTGCAGGCGCAGCAGCTGATCGTAAAGCAGGCAGACGACCTCTACAAGCACAATCTCGACCTGCAGCAGTTCACTTATATGGTCTCCCATAACCTGCGGGCCCCTGTGGCCAACGCCCTGGGACTGGCGCAGTTGGTAAACAAACTCCCAAAAGAGGCCAGCAACTACGACCAGGTCGTGCAAAAACTGCAAGGCTCCATCCGGCAACTCGACGAGGTGGTGAAGGATATCAACCACATCCTCTCCCTCCGCGACGCCAGCCGGGTATGCACGCGGGAACCGGTATACCTGGGGCAGGTTTGCCAGCAGGTACTGGAGCAGTTCAAAGATGAACTTGAGCTGAACAGAGCACAGGTAAAGGTGGAGGTTGACCCCAGCTACAGGCTCATGTCCATCCGGGCGTACCTGTACAGCATCCTGTACAATTTGATCTCCAACAGCCTGAAGTATAAAGCCGACTGCCGGCCGCTGGAGCTGGCGGTAGCAGCCAAACGCGATGCCCGGGGCTATGTACTTACGGTACGCGACAACGGCTCAGGCATGGACATGCACCTGGTGCAGCACCAGCTGTTCCAGCTCTACAAGCGCTTCCACCCCAACACCCATGGCAAAGGCATCGGGCTGTTTATGGTGAAAACGCAGGTGCAGGCGCTGAGCGGGAAAATAGCGGTTGAAAGTGTCCCCGACCAGGGCACCACATTTACGATATACTTAGGAGCAAAACATGTATAACAAGGTTTACATTGTAGACGATGATGAGGTGAGCATCTTCCTGACGGAGGCCATTCTGGAGGCAGAACGCTTCGCCTCAGCGTGCGAGGGCTTCCAGGACGCGAAGATGGCGTTACAAAACTTGCTGGAGAGTGCCCGGGGCAACAGCGCGGACTCCCTGCCCGAGGTTATTTTCCTGGACCTGAACATGCCTTTCCTGAGCGGCTGGGATTTTATTGACGCCCTTGCCCCTTATGAGCAGGCGCTGAAAGGCCACTGCCGCATTTACATCCTTACCTCGTCCGTGGATGAGCTGGAGCGCAAGCGTGCCAACGGCAACAGCCTGGTGGCCGGCTTTCTGCAAAAGCCGCTGGAGGACGAATGTCTGACACGGCTGAAGAAAAGCAGCTAACAACCTACCGAATACGACTACCCAATACAAACTTAATACCCCATGGAAAACATTTCACCCCTCACCCAAAGCAGCACAGGCCTTGCTTCCATGCGACTGGAGCGACTCAACCGGCTCCTGTTTAACAACTACCCCGATGCCATTTATACCATCGGCATGGAAGGCGCCTTCCACACGGTAAACTATACGGTTTGCCAAATTCTGCAGCGCACGCAGGAGGAGCTGATCGGGCAAAATTTCCAGCTGTACATCCACCCGGAGCACTGGGAGGAATCATCTTATTACTTCAAGGCGGCCAAGCAAGGCCTGCCGCAGCGCTACCAAACGGTGGTACTCAACGGCAGCGGCGAGACGATTTTCCTGGACGTGACGAATTTCCCCCTGAAAGTGGGGAGTGAGATGGTGGGCATTTTCGGCATCGCCAAGGACATCACCGAGCAGAAAAAGCACGAGCAAGCCATGCTTCGCTCCACGCAGGAACTTCAGCGCCAAAACGAGGAACTGGAGTTGTTCCGCAAGATCATCGCCCACGACTTCCGGAGCCCTATTGCCAGGCTGCTGGGCTTAGGAAGGCTGTTGCAGAAAGATAACCTGCCGGAGAAAACGCAGCAGACCGCGCTGGTGGCCCTGCTGCAGTCGGCACAGCAGCTTGATGGCATGGTGCGCGACCTGAACCAGATGCTGGCGCTGCACCACCAGGGCGATGAGCCCCGCGAGCGGTGCGACGTGGAAGAACTGGTACAGCTATGCGTGGCCAACATCCAGCAGGAGATCAGCAGCGCCGGCGCTACTATAACACTGGCTGGCACAGAGCGGCTGGAGCTTTTTACCGTAAAAGCTTTCCTGGTGAGCATCCTCCAGAACCTTTTATCCAATGCTATCAAATACAGGCTGCCGGAGCGCCCCCTAGAGGTAACGGTCTCGCTGAAGCAACAGGGGGAGGAAGTCCAGATCTCGGTGGCAGACAACGGCACCGGCATGAACCTCGACAAGGTCGGCCCCTCGCTGTTTAAAATGTACAAGCGCTTCCACCAGGATGTGGATGGCAAAGGCTTGGGGCTGTACCTTGTAAAAGAGCAGGTAAGGCTGCTGCAGGGCCGCATTGAGGTGGCCAGTACCCCCGGCGTTGGCTCTACGTTTACCGTAACACTGCCTATGCATTCATAACTTTACGCTTTATAAGACCCTTTTGAGCTTCGTTTTATTATTGAACATACTTCTACCGACAGCGTCTGGCGCTGCAGCTGCATCCTGTACCTGGCTCACCCGGAATACGCTCCCTCCCGCTAATCAAAATAAAATTTAGCGGGCACAAAACCTTAGTTTTCCCGTACATCCAATTTACCTGTGTATCATATTTTTTATTGGAAGTATACCAACATCCCTACACCCTGCTGAGGCCTGCTTATACATTAAACCAGGCTGCAGGCTAGTGGGCTATGTAGGATAAGGCAAGCCTATGTTTAAGTGTGTGTATATTATCGATGACGACGAGGTGAGCGCTTTCCTGACAGAGGCGATGCTTGCTACGGAGCACTTTGCCCGGAAGTATGAATCCTTTCGGAACCCCGGCAAGGCGCTGCAGTGCCTGCTACCCCTCCTGCAGCAGAACGAGCACCACAAGATACCTGACGTCATTTTCCTGGACCTGAACATGCCCTGCATGGATGGGTGGGAGTTCCTGGATGCCCTTTCCCTGCACGCCCCCTCGATAAAGAGCTGCAGCCTGCTGTACGTGCTTACCTCGTCCGTTGATTTCCATGACGTAAGACGCGCCCAGAAGTATGATTTCCTGGCAGGTTTTCTGCAAAAGCCGCTGGAGGAGGAAACGATCAGAAACCTGCTGCACAAGGCCTGAAGTATACTTTAGAAGCAGAGAGTGCTAATAAGTTTATACTTCTGATGCCGCCTGCTGCCCGCTAATTGCTGCAAACTCCGCCATACTTCCTCGCTGCCGTCCACGCCCTTAGTATTTGCATCGTTGAGTTTCAAACTCCCCCATACTTTATACCTTTGCAGCGCCGGCAGCTGCTCCATTAATAACCTTACCAGCGGCCACAGGTATAGCAGAACATGCCCAGAGCCATCGACTTCTTTGCCCGTATCGGGCTCTCGCTCCAAATTGTAAAAACGGCGCTGGCCGCTGCCGTTTCCTGGCTGGTGGCCACTGCCGTGCTTGGTGCCGAGTACCCTTTCTTTGCGCCACTGGCCTCTATTCTAACCGTGCAGGTTACCGTAGCCGACTCCGTGGAGAAAGCCACGCAGCGCATCATCGGCATTATCGGCGGTGTGTTGGTCAGCCTGCTCATCGGGCACTGGTTCAGCGTGAGCAGCTTCTCCATTTTCCTGGCGATTATCGTTGGCATGGGAATTTCCAAGGCGCTTCGGATGAATCCGCAGGTTGTGTCGCAGGTGGCGGTGAGTTCGTTCCTGGTGCTGGCTTTTGGGCTGCAGGAAGAGGGCTATGCCCTGGACCGTGTGGTAGAGACGGTAGTAGGATCGGTGGTGGCGGTGCTGATAAATGCGCTCATCGTACCGCAAAACGCCATCCCCGAGGTGGAGAACAGCATGATTGCCTTAGGCGAGCAGGGTACCCGAACGCTGGCTTTCCTAGCTTCGCAGCTGCGGCAAACCGAGAAAGGGCAACTGGTGGGCCGGCAGGAAACAGATGCGCTCATTGCCACCACCGAGCAAAGTATAAAATCACTGCAGCTAGCCGAGCAGAGCCTGAAGTATAATCCCTTTCTGACGCACAAACGCACCCACCTGAGTAGGCTCGCCATCGGCGTGAAGCGGCTGGAGCACATCACCACCCAGATCCGGGGTATCCGCCGCGGCATCGCTGACCTTAACTCCGCCCGCATTTTTGAGGCTAACCTGCAGGATACGCAGGCGCTGCAACAAGCCATGGAGGCCACAGCCGCCTGCATCACCCTGTTCAGCCATACGATGGTAGGGCCCACGGAGCGCCACCGCCCCGCCTTGCTGGCAAGTATACGGGAGGCTGAGAAACTGCAAAAACAGTGCCTTGACACGCTGCGCAACATCAACACGAACCGCGCCCTGCGGGACGTGGGTAGCATCCTGACCGACCTGAGCCGGATCTTGGCAGAGGCCGCCCGTTAAGGCATGCTTACCTGCTTCCTGTTCGGCTTAGCCCCCATATAAAAGGTAAGCTCGCCGCCGTTTGCCAACTCCGAATGGGTGAGGAAGCTGCGGTTTAAGGGTTTGCCGTTCAGCTCCATTCGCTGCACATATACATTCCTGTCGCTCTGGTTTTTGGTGCGGATGGTAAAGGTCTTACCGTTCTCCAGGTTTATACTTGCCTCTTTTACAGCCGGGCTGCCAATGGCATACTGTTCCGAGCCTGGCGCTACCGGATAGAAACCAAGCGCACTGAAAATATACCAGGCGCTCATCTGTCCGCAGTCGTCGTTGCCGCCCAGCCCATCTACTGTCGGCTTATACATGGCTTTGAGGATCATGCGCACCCGCTCCTGCGTTTTCCAGGGGGCGTCGGTCCAGTTGTAGAGGTAAGCCACGTGGTGCGACGGCTCGTTACCATGCACATAATTGCCGATGATGCCCTCGCGGCTGATGTCCTCGGTGTTGGCAAAGTACTTATCCGGCAGCTCCATGGTAAAGAGTGAGTCGAGGTGCTGCACAAAGCGCTGCTTGCCGCCCATCATGCTGATCATCTGCGCCGGGTCGTGTGGCACGTACAAGCTGTAGTTCCAGGAGTTGCCTTCAATAAAACCCTGCCCGTGCGTGTCCAGCGGATCAAACTCCTGCTTCCAAGTGCCGTCACTCAGCTTGGGGCGCATGTAGCCGGTGCGGGCATCGTACACATTTTTGTAGTTCTGCGCCCGCTGCATAAACTCCTTATAGATCTCCTGCTTGTCTAGTTTTTTGGCCATTTGGGCAATGCACCAGTCGTCGTAGGCATACTCCAGTGTCTTGGATACGGAGGAGCCGCTCTTATCCTCCGGCACGTAGCCCATGTCCATGTAGTAGCCCAGGCCATCGTAGTAGCGGGTGCGGGCGGTGGTCACGCAGGCTTCCAGCGCTCGCTCCACGTCAAAATCGGCATTTCCTTTCATCACGGCATCGGCAATTACGGGCACACTGTGGTAGCCGATCATGCACCAGTTCTCGTTGGCGTGGTGCGACCACACGGGCAGCATTTTGTGCACGCTCTGGTCGTAGTGGGCCAGCATGCTTTTGACCATGTCGGCATTGCGCTTGGGCTGCACAATGTTGAAGAAGGGGTGTAGCGCCCGATAAGTGTCCCAAAGCGAGAAGGTGGTGTAGTTCGTAAAGCCATTCGCCTGGTGGATGTTCTGGTCCAGCCCACGGTACTTGCCGTCCACATCCATGTAAGTGGTTGGCCCCAGGAAAGTATGGTACATGGCGGTGTAGAAGTTCACCAGGTCATCGGAGCGGAGCGCCTTTACCTGTATCTTGTTGAGCTCCTGGTTCCAGAGCGCCTGGCTTTGCTGCTTTACCTGCTCAAAGTCCCAGCCCGGCACCTCAGCCTGCATGTTGGCCAGTGCCCCCTCGGTGCTGACCGGCGAGAGGGCGAACTTCACCTGCAGCTGCTCCCCTGCCTGCACATCAAAGTTAAAATAGGCGCGCAGCTTGGTGCCGGCAAACTCCGGGAAATCCTTCGTCTGGTCGAACTTACGCCAGAAGCCTTTGTATACCTGCGGCTCCGAGAAATCCTTGTTGCCATAGCTCTTGATCGGCTTGCTGAAGGACATGGCAAAGTATACCGTGCGGGTGCGGGCCCAGCCGTTGGTCTGGCGGTAGCCAGTTACGAGGGTATCGTTCTCCACGCGCACAAAGGTCCACACGTTTTTGCCGTCGTAGTTATAGATGCCGTGCATCAGGTCCAGGATCACGTGCGCCTCCTCGGTTTTTGGGAAAGTATACTGGTGCATGCCCACGCGGTTGGTGGCGGTGAGTTCGGCGGTGATGTTGTGGTCGTCGAGCTGTACTTTATAGTACCCCGGTTCGGCAAATTCATTTTGGTGAGAAAAAACGGAGCGATAGCCGCTCTCGGGCCGATCTTCGGTGCCCGGATTTAGCTGCAGCTCGCCGGTGGTGGGCATCAGCAGGAAATCCCCCAGGTCGGAGTGACCGGTGCCGCTGAAATGCGTGTGGCTGAAGCCGACAATGGTGGGGTCGTCGTACTGATAACCCGCGCAGTATTTATAGACATCCTTGTTATACTTGCCATCCACCGCATACGGTATGGTATCGGTGTCGGGACTAAGCTGCACCATCCCGAAGGGCACGGTGGCACCGGGGTAAGTATGGCCCATCTTGGCCGTACCGATCATGGGATTCACATACTTTACCAGGTCCTGCGGGCTTTTAGACTGTGCCATCGCCAGCAGGGGCAGCAGGAGAAGTACCGTCAGAAATGTCTTTTTCATACGTTAGGGGAGCTTATACTTTAGAGCGAATCGCTAAAGATAAAATTTACTTTATTAAACTCCTCTTCCACAGTATAAAAGCTACGGCTCCGGCGAGGTGCCGGCCATCCAACCTCAAACCTTATAAAGTGGAAGCTGTTAAGCAGGGAATAACCATACACAAACGAAGAACAAATACCATGTCTATACTTTTCTCCCCCCTCACCCTCCGGGGCATCACCTTTAAAAACCGTATTGCCGTGTCGCCCATGTGCATGTACAGCAGCCAGGATGGCTTCGCTACCGATTGGCACCTGGTACACCTGGGCAGCCGGGCCGTGGGTGGCGCCGGACTGATTATTGCAGAGGCCACTGCCGTCGTGCCGGAAGGCCGTATTACGCCGCACGACCTGGGCATCTGGAAGGATGAACACATCGAAGGGCTGCAGCGCATTACGAATTTTATCTCCGAGCAAGGATCCGTACCGGGTATACAGCTTGCCCACGCGGGCCGTAAAGCCAGCCACCGCCGCCCCTGGGAGGGCGGAGCAGCCATACTTCCGGAAGAGGAGAACGGCTGGCAAACCGTGGCCCCCAGTGCTATTCCGTTCTCTGAGGAAAACCCGGTGCCGCACGAAATGACGCTGCAGGAGATCGAGGATTTTAAGGATGCTTTTGAAGCTGCTGCCATACGTTCGCTGAAGGCAGGTTTTAAAGTGATCGAGATACATGCCGCACACGGCTACCTGCTGCACGAATTCTATTCCCCGCTCAGCAACCAGCGCACCGATAAGTATGGCGGCTCCTTTGAGAACCGCATCCGGCTGCTGCTGGAGGTAACCGAGCGGGTGCGGCAAGTATGGCCGGAGGAGCTGCCGCTGCTCGTGCGTATCTCGGCCACCGACTGGACGGATGGCGGCTGGACCGGCGAAGACTCCGTGGCGCTGGCCAAAGAACTAAAGAAGCTGGGCGTAGATCTGATCGACTGCTCCACCGGGGCCAACGTGCCACGCGCATCCATACCCGTTGGGCCTGGCTATCAGGTGCCATTTGCCGAGCAGGTGAAGCAGCAGGCAGGTATACCGACAGGCGCCGTGGGCGTGATTACGGAGGCAAGGCAGGCGGAGGAGATTCTGGCAAAGGGGCAGGCCGATATGGTGCTGCTGGCTCGCGAGCTGCTCCGCGACCCATACTTCCCGATGCACGCTGCCCTGGAACTAGGTGCCGAGCACGCCTGGGCACCGCAATATGAACGCGCCAAGCCCCGCTCCTAGCCCGAACAAGTATACCCAGCGGCCGTTAAAGTATCACATCCTAATACCTATAAGTATGAGCGCAGAAATAATTCATGATGAGGAAGACCTCCGGTTCTACATACCCTTCGGAGAGGAAGAGGCGGAACTGACCTACTCTTACACCGAGGACAAAATCCTCGACTTTGAACATACCTTTGTGCCGGACAGCCAGCGTGGCAAAGGCCTGGCAGGCAAGCTGGTAAAGAAGGGGCTGGAGTTTGCCAGGTCGAATAAATACAAGATCATCCCCTCGTGCCCGGTGGTGGAGGCCTACATTGAGCGCTACCCGGAGTACAAGAAGATCGTGCATCCTGTTTAAGGTATAAATTGCAATGGCATTGTTGCCATACTTCATAAAACAGCTATCTTAGCTACTACATCCTGCTTAAAGTAATTTAGGCAGGATGTTTTTTTGATGATCACCCTTAAAACGTATTTATGAAAACTCCTCACATAGTCCGTACACTGGCGCTGGGCGGCATACTTTCCCTGGGTGCCACAGCGGTGCAGGCGCAGGAATATACCCGCCAGGACACACTGCGCGGCAGCATTACCCCAGAGCGCGCCTGGTGGGACCTCTCCTTTTACCACCTCAACGTGGCTGTAAACCCGCAAGACAGCAGCATCTCAGGCAGCAACACCATCCGCTACAAAGTGCTGGAGCCGCAGCAGCGCATGCAGGTGGACCTGCAGCCTCCTATGCGCATCCAGCGGGTAACGCAGAACGGCAAAGAGCTACAGGTGCAACAGGACGGAAATGCCTGGTTTGTGCAGCTGCAGGAGCCACAGCAAGTGGGCCAGGAGAAAGAGGTTGAAGTATACTTTGGCGGTAAACCACAAGTCAGCGTAAACCCGCCCTGGAGCGGCGGTATTACTTGGGCCCGGGACGCCAACGGCAATCCCTGGATAGCCAACTCCAACCAAGGCGACGGCGCCAGCCTCTGGTGGCCCAACAAGGACCACATGTACGACGAGCCGGACAGCATGCGCATCAGCGTGCGGGCGCCGAAGGGTTTGATGGACGTGAGCAACGGCCAGCTGAAGGGCGTGCAGGAGCATCCGGACGGCAGCAAGACCTACACCTGGTTTGTAGCCAACCCGATCAACAATTATGGCGTGAACCTGAGCATCGGTGATTATGCCCACTTCTCTGACACCTATCTGGGCGAGAAAGGAGAATTGGACTTGAACTTTTACCCGCTAAGCTACAACCTCGAAAAGGCTAAAAAGCAGTTTACGCAGACACACCAGATGCTGCAGGCCTTCGAGCACTGGTTCGGCCCCTACCCTTTTTATGAGGATGGCTTTAAGCTGATAGAGGTGCCGTACCTGGGCATGGAGCACCAGAGCGCGGTAACCTATGGCAACGGGTACCAAAACGGCTACCGGGGCCGCGACCTGAGCGGCACGGGCTGGGGACTTAAATTCGACTTCATCATCATACACGAGGCGGGGCACGAGTGGTTTGCCAACAACATCACTTACAAGGATGCCGCTGACATGTGGATACATGAGAGCTTCACCAACTACTCCGAGTCCCTTTTCCTGGATTACCACTACGGCACCAAGGCGGCGAACGAGTACGTGATCGGGCTGCGGAACATCATCCAGAACGACAAGCCGATCATTGGCGTGTATGGTGTTAACAAGGAAGGCTCCGGCGATATGTACCCGAAAGGAGCTAACATGCTGCACAACCTGCGCCAGATCACGAACAACGATGAAAAGTGGAGAAGCATCCTCCGCGGCCTGAATCAAGAGTTCTACCACCAGACGGTAACCACGCAGCAGATCGAGGACTACCTGAGCCAGCACATCGGGCGCGACCTGACACCGGTGTTCGACCAGTACCTGCGCGATGTGCGCATTCCGAGGCTGGAGTATAAAGTAGATGGCAAAAAGCTGCAGTACCGCTGGGCCAACGCAGTAGACAACTTCGACATGCCGGTGAAAGTATACCTGAACGGCAAGGAGCAATGGCTGGAGCCAACCACCCAGTGGCAGGAGTTGAAGGTAAAGAAGAGAACCAAGGTTGAGGTGGATCCGAACTTCTATGTAACAGCGCAAAACACGAAGGCAGCCTAACCCTGCCGTATTATACCCCTAGAACCACCGCCCTGCCTGCCGGGGCGGTGGTTCATCTTTCAGGGGGAGCATGTCAAGCCCTTTTATACTTGCGGCGGCAACAAAGCCTAAACTTTCCCTCCTGCTCATAACTATCTCAGGTAAAAGGTGCACTATTCCTTTTGGTTGCCTATACCTGGGAAGAATCCTCGCCCCTCGGGCCGTCCTCTTTTCATTGAAGAAAAAAAACGCCTCTACAGCGCCTAAAGCCAACTGTAGCAGGTGAGTACACACCCAGTGTTTAAACAACTTTTTAAGTACCAGGCCGCATTATTTTAATTATATATTTATATTGATAAATTTGAGGGATTCTGGCTCCTAGAGCGTTGTGCTCCTAGTCTTTGGCATAGTCGGAGACGCGATGGGCAGGAACTAGGTAGCAGAAGTATGAGGTACGGGTGCCTCAGCCGCTGGGGCAGAAGCACTCAGGCATCAGAGTTGGACAAAAACTACGGTTCGCATGGAAGAGCTGGAAATATGGAATAGGTTTAGGGAAGGTAGTGAGGCTGATTTTACCCTCTTGTACAGGCGCTATGCACCCGTAATGCTACGCTATGGGCAACGCCTTACCTCAGACCCTGATCTGGTGAAGGATAGTATACAGCAGGTTTTCTTTCAGGTATGGAAAAGCAGGCAGAACCTTTCTGCTCCGCCCAGCGTGAGAAACTACCTGCTGAAGGCCTTCCGCTGTGAGCTGGTTAAAAAAGCTACCTTTAAAAGCAGGCACGAACCCCTCCCCGACGACGCAAAGATGGGCATGGAGGCTTCGCATGAGGCTGAACTCATCCAACTGCAAACCTCCGAACTGGACAGGCAGAAGGTTCACCTCCTGCTCAAGAACCTGCCGGAGCGGCAGCGCGAAGTGATCTTTCTGAAATATTACACCGGGCTGCAGTACGATGAGATCTCCGATATCATGGGCATCGACCAGAAATCGGTGTATAAGCTCACCTATAAGGCCATCGATAAACTGCACAAGCTCTTTCATGGGAAGGAACAGGAGGATACGTCTTCTATACGCAAACGTGTGCGCGGTTTGGCCAGCAGCCTGAGCTCCGCCTCAGAGGCACCTGCCAACGAACTGGATTCGTTAGGCGGCAGCCGCTCACTAGCGCTTAACTTTGAGTAAGCCCGGCCCTATTTCTCTCGGAAACTACCGTTATCGCCTCCCTTGGTGTTGGCTTTTAACGCGAAACCCTCTAACTTATCCCCCGGTTATACGGATGCTGGCAACAGGTTCTTTTCTTGCTAACACTGTCTCTTTGCCGTTGCGGCCACAAAGGAGAGGCACAGCAGCAGGTTGCCGGCCAAAACAACTACCGAAATCATACTATGGATATAAAGAAAGAAGCCTTTGGCAGCGCCCCGGACGGGCAACAAGTATACCTGTACACCCTTACAAACCAGCGGGGCATTACGGTGAAGATCACCAACTATGGCGCCATCGTAACCTCCTTTATAACACCGGATAAGCAGGGCGAACCGGGAGACGTGGTGGCTGGCTTTGATGAGTTGAGTGGCTACATCCCCAACAACCCACACTTTGGCGGTGTGGTGGGTCGCTTTGCCAACCGCATTGCCCAGGGCAGGTTTACGCTGGATGGGCAGGCACATATTTTACCTGTAAACGATGCGCCACATCACCTCCACGGCGGCAACAAAGGCTTTGACCGGGTCGTGTGGCAGGCTGAGGAGCTACCGCAGCAGAATGCTCTGAAGCTAACGTACCGGAGCCCTGACGGGGAGGAAGGCTACCCTGGCAATCTGACAGCCACCGTGGTTTATACGTTAACAGACGACAACGCCCTACGGATTGACTACAGCGCCACGACGGATAAAGCCACTCCGGTAAACCTGACGAACCACAGCTATTTTAATCTCTCGGCGGGGAAGGCTAAAGATGTGAGCGGGCACCTTATCCAGATCAATGCGGAGCAGTACACCCCCGTGGACGACACCTTTATACCGACCGGGGAGCTGGCAACGGTGGCAGGCACGCCTATGGACCTGCGGCAGCCACAGCTGGTAGGCAAGCACCTGCACGAGATCGCGGGCGGCGGGTACGACCACAACTATGTGCTGAACCTGGGCAACGAAAGGATAGTGAAGGCCGCTGAAGTATACGAACCTGCCTCGGGGCGCGTGCTGGAAGTATACACCACCCAGCCGGGCATTCAGTTCTACACCGGCAACTTCCTGGATGGCTCCCTGACAGGCAGAGACGGCAGAAGGTATACCAGGCACTATGCCTTCTGCCTTGAGACGCAGCACTTTCCGGACTCACCGAACCAGCCTGCTTTCCCGGATACCATACTCAGGCCCGGCGAAGTATATGAGCAGACGACCATCTACAAACTATCCGTTAGAAAGCAGGGACAGTAACCTATACTTTTGTAGTGCAATAAACTCGTGCAACAGCTAATTTTAAAGTGTAAATTGCCCGCTGCTGCAAGGTTTGCTGCGTAAAAAAGGAGGCATCTTCTTTCCCTTAAACCCGCTGCAGCTCGACAATCATGCTGCCCGCGCAGATCCTATCAAAACCTAAACAAGTATAAACTTACGTATTACTATGGCTGGCACTTCGCACACCAATGTTAAAACACCCGCTTCGCAGGAAGTAACCGAGAACTACAGAGGTCCTCTGGTTACCGTAACCCTTCTCTTTTTCATGTGGGGGTTCATCACCTGCCTCAA
The DNA here is from genome assembly GCF_026278245.1 of Pontibacter kalidii. Classification (NCBI taxonomy): domain Bacteria; kingdom Pseudomonadati; phylum Bacteroidota; class Cytophagia; order Cytophagales; family Hymenobacteraceae; genus Pontibacter; species Pontibacter kalidii. Next base: position 2,241,679 of record NZ_CP111079.1, read on the forward strand.
CGACATCCTCATACCGAAACTACAGCAGGTGTTCACGCTGGAGCTATGGCAGGCGATGCTCATACAGACAGCTTTCTTCGGGGCTTACTTCTTCGTCTCGCTCCTATACTTTATCCTCTCCATCACCAAAGGAGACCCTATCCGCCAGATCGGGTACAAAAACGGCATCATTGTCGGGCTGATCGTGGCGGCGGTGGGCTGTGCGTTGTTTTACCCGGCGGCCTCTACGCTGAGCTACGGCTTCTTCCTCGGCGCTTTGTTCGTGCTGGCCTCGGGCATCACCATCCTGCAGATAGCGGCTAACCCCTATGTGGCCATACTTGGCCCGCAGGAAGGAGCTGCCAGCCGCCTGAACATGACGCAGGCCCTGAACTCGCTGGGAACCACGGTGGCCCCTATCATTGGCGGTTACCTTATCTTCGGTGCGGTAAACGCTACGGACACCGGTGCCGACTCCGTGAAAATGCCGTACCTGGGCCTGGCTGCCACCCTGCTGGCCATCGCACTGCTCATTAAAGTCTCGAAGCTGCCCAGCATACAGAACACAGACGAGATTACGCCAGGCGCAGGCGCCCTGCGGTACCGCCACCTGGTGCTGGGCATCATCTGTATTTTTGCCTATGTGGGTGGTGAGGTAGCCATTGGCAGCGCGCTCATTAACTTCTTCAGGCTGCCGGAAATTGCCGGCCTGGAGGAGGCAGAGGCCGGGCACTTCCTAGCCTTTTACTGGGGAGGTGCCATGGTGGGCCGATTCTTTGGCGCCGTAGCCCTCTCTAACTCGAAAAACGCTGGCGGAAAGTATATCGTGATGGGCGGCATTGCGGCAGTGGTATTTGTGCTATTATACTTTGCCTACGGCTTAAACGAGGCCCTGATTGTGCTGGGCCTGATCGCCCTGAATTTTGCCGTGCTAATGTTGGGCCGCTTTATCCCGAACAGAACACTGGGCTACTTTGCCGCCACCGTGGTCGTGCTGCTGCTCATTACCAGCTTTGCCTCCGGCGCGGTGGCCATGTGGTCGGTTATTGCCATCGGCCTATTCAACTCCATCATGTTCCCAACGATCTTCACGCTGGCTATCAAAGGCTTGGGCGTGCATACCAGCCAGGCCTCTTCGCTGCTGGTGATGGCTATTGTGGGTGGCGCCATTGTGCCGCCGCTGCAGGGCGCCGTGGCCGACATTACCGGGGACCTTCAAATATCGTTCCTGGTGCCGCTGGTGTGTTACCTCTACATCATGTACTATGGTTTCTCCGGATCAAAGATTACTGACGAGACGATCTAAGTATAAACTTTTTCTTTTAAAAAGCCGGCCTGCACCCACAGGCCGGCTTTTTTATGGCCCACTGCCCAGAAACGAGTTCATCCTTTAGCAGCTTGTACAGAAATGCTTATCTTTCCGCTTTCAGGATGCTCCATACTCCAGCCCATACTTTTATAGTTTAATAGAGAGGCATCCGCGCAACCCGACACTACCTGATGAGCCGCTATCTCCTTTTCCTACTGCTGCTGCTTTATACCTGCATGCCTGCGCGGGTAACGGCTCAGGCATGGCCAGAGCGCCCGGCCAAGCGCCCGAAGATCGGGCTGGTGCTGAGCGGTGGCGGAGCAAAAGGCATGGCGCACATCGGATTCCTGAAAGTCATGGAAGAGGCCGGCATTCGCCCGGATTATATCACAGGCACCAGTATGGGCAGCCTGGTGGGTGCCCTGTATGCCCTCGGATACTCGCCCGACGAAATAGAGGAGATAGCGCTGCGCCAGGATTGGGAGATGCTGCTGAGCAACCAGGTGCCCTTAAGCCAGATCGCGATGGAAGAGAAGGAGTACTACGGCCGCTACCTGCTCGAGCTCCCCGTCAATGGCACCCGGATCAGCTTCCCGAGCGGGCTTATCGAAGGGCAGGCGCTGAACAACCTGCTCATTCGGCTTACGCGCGGGGCGCACAACATACGTGATTTCAGGCAGCTGCCCATCCCCTTCGCCTGCCTGGCCACCGACCTGGCCACAGGTGAGAAGGTTGTGCTGCAGCAGGGCTTCCTGCCGGAGGCCCTGCGGGCAAGTATGGCTATCCCCACCGTGTTCACACCCATCAAAATTGATGGCCGAATGCTGGTAGATGGTGGCCTGGTGCAGAACTTTCCGGTGCAGGAGGTGCTCGACATGGGGGCTGATTTTGTGATCGGCGTGAACGTGGGCAGTGGCCTGGAGCCGGAGAAGAACCTGAAATCCATGCTGGATGTGCTGGTGCAGGCCACCTTCTTTACCAGTGCCGCTAACCTGGAGAGCGAGAAGAAAAAAACGGACTTCCTGATAGATATTCTCCCCTACCTGGAAGGTTACAAGACCGGCAGCTTCGCCGATGCGGAGAAAGTCATCAGGATTGGGGAGCATGTGGCACGGGAGTACGAGGACAGCCTGCGCGCCCTGGCGGCGTACATGCACTCGTTCCGGGAGCCGATGCACCACTCTGAACGCAGTAGCCTGGAGGATTCGGTAAAGGTGGGCAAAGTGCTCATCAGCGGTACTAACGCCACCCCACGGCGTATTCTGCGCCGCCGACTGCGCCTGCAGGAGAACGAGCCCACTACCATCGGCACCATCGAGAACCGCATCGAGATCCTTTACGGCACCGGTCATTTTAACAAGGTTTCCTACGCCTTGGTGCCCACCGACAGCAGCCACATGTTGCAGGTAAATGTAGAGGAGGCAGCAGAGGGTGCCCTCAAAACCGCCATCTACTACGATTCCGAAAACCGGGCCGGGGCTACCGTTAACTTTACCCGCCGCAACCTGTTCTGGCAGGGCTCCCGCTTTGTGGCCGAGGTAGACCTGGGCCAGAACATCCGCAGTGATGTAAATTACCTCAAGTACATGGGCTACCGCTACCACATCGCCGCCAAACTGGGGAGCCAGTATTATAAAAACGACATCTCAATTTTTAACGAGAGTGGCAACAAAGTGGCCATCCTGCAGCAGAACACCAACTTGGGCACCCTGGGCTGGCAAACCACCACCAACAACGCCTGGACACTGGGGCAGCAACTCGAGTACAAACTCGCACGCCTTTACCCGCAGGTGGCCGGGCAGATCACCCTGGATTCGCTAACGGTGGATATCAGTACGCTGGAGCAACTGAAGGTGCGTAACTGGACCTTTTCTACCTTCTTCCGCCTGAACACGCTGGACCGGCCTGCCTTCCCCACCCGCGGCTGGAAGGCTGAGGTGCAGGGCAGCTATATCTTTGGCAACCGGTTTACCATCCGCGCCCGGCAAGGGCAGCAGGACCTGGAGAACAGTATCCCCAGCGATATTGCCCCCTACTTCCGTGTCTCGCTCAGGGCGAACGGTGTGGTGCCGCTGCGCCGCAATCTCAGTTTGCTCCTGCGCCAGGGCCTGGTCATGTACACTAGTAATGACCTGCCTGTGGGCGAGGAGAGCCTGATAGGAGGCTATACTTCGGTGCTGCCCAACATGGTGGAGTTCCGCGCTGCGGAGCCTTTTGCCTACTCTGCCGACAACCTGGTGTACACGGGCTTGGGCCTGCAGGCGGAGCTTCGGAAGAAGCTATACTTTCAGCTTAGCTCCACTCTGATGAACACCAGCCTGCTGCACGGCTACCGCACCCTGCGCGGCGAAACCACCCGCCTTGGCTACAGCGCCACCCTTGGCTATCTCACCCATGCAGGCCCCATTACGGCAGGCATTGCCCACGAGAGTCGGTCTGACTGGCGTGGCTTTATCAGCCTTGGGTTCAGGCTGCCGTGGTAATGTCCTATTCGTAGGATTAAGTTAAAGCAATGCAGACGCTAGCAGGGCCGCAATGGCAGGAGCCGTTCACACAGACGTCAAAATCAAGGGAGGCCATTGCATAGGGGTTGCCTCGGGCAATAAGCCTGCCTCCATCAAAGTGCAGCTTAGAAGTATAAAGGGAGACAAAACGGATGTGAAGGATTTAGTTGGTATCATTACCGTTACCTTCAGCGACCCATACTGTGGCCATGGCCACGCGAATGCTTTCAGAGCTGTACCTTCGGAGAAGTAAGAGTATAGCAACTCGTAAAAAAACCTTCCTGATAGTTCCGTGAAGGTTTTTCATACTTCGCTTTCTGCTGAGCTCATAGTCTGGGCGGAAGAATCATATACCTCCTCTTAATGTATAAAGTGAGAAGCCATTTAGGTTGATGAGCAATGTTACTGTAGAAAGCATATATTTTCCCGATATTTGTGCTACCACCAAGGAAAGAACCGATCTATGAAAGTAGAACAGATCTATACAGGCTGCCTGGCACAGGGCGCCTACTACATCGAAAGCAAGGGCGAAGCCGCCATCATCGACCCGCTCCGCGAGGTGAAGCCATACATCGAAAAGGCCGCGAAAGACGGCGCCAAGATAAAGTATGTCCTGGAAACGCATTTCCACGCCGACTTCGTATCGGGCCATGTGGACCTGGCTAAGGCTACCGGTGCCACCATCGTTTTCGGGCCAAACGCACATCCAAAATTTGAAGCACACCTGGCAGAGGATGGCGAGGAGCTGAAGGTGGGTGAGGTTACCATCCGAGTGCTGCACACCCCGGGCCACACCATGGAGTCCACCACCTACCTGCTGCTCGACGAGAACGGCCGGGAGCACGCGATCTTCTCTGGCGACACGCTCTTCATCGGCGACGTAGGCCGCCCGGACCTAGCCGTGAAGTCGGACCTGACCGAGGAGCAGCTGGCGGCGCACCTGTACGATTCGCTCCGCAACAAGATCATGCCCTTGCCGGATGATGTGATCGTGTACCCTGCCCACGGCGCGGGTTCCGCCTGCGGCAAGAACATGAGCAAGGAAACCACTGACCTGCTGGGTAATCAGAAGAACACGAACTACGCCCTGCGCGCCGACATGACCCGCGAGGAGTTCGTGAAGGAGGTAACCGAGGGCTTATTACCCCCTCCGGCTTACTTCCCGTTGAACGTGAAGATGAACCGGGAGGGCTACGCCAGCATCAACGACGTGATGGCGCAGGGCCTGCGGGAGCTGTCGCCGGAGGAATTTGAGGCTACGGCAAACGAAACGGGCGCGCTGATGCTTGACACCCGCAAGCCCGGCGATTTCGCCCAGGGCTTTATCCCCAACGCAGTGAACATCGGCATCGACGGCGGCTTCGCCCCGTGGGTGGGCGCGCTCATTCCCGACATACAGCAACCGATCCTGATTGTGGCGGAGCAAGGCCGCGAAGAGGAGGTGGTTACCCGTTTAGCGCGCGTGGGCTACGACAACGCCATCGGCTTCCTAAAGGGCGGCTTCCAAAGTTGGAGAGACGCAGGAAAGGAAGTAGACACCTTGGTTTCCATACCCGCCACAGAGCTGGCAGCCAAATTTGAGCAGGACAATAGCATCTGCATCGTGGATGTTCGCAAGCCAGGCGAGTACCAGGCAGAGCACCTGGAGACGGCCCTGAGCGCCCCTCTGGATTACCTGAACGAGCACCTGACCGCGCTGCCGAAAGACCGGACGCTTTATATCCACTGCGCTGGTGGCTACCGCTCTATGATTGCGGCGTCTATACTTAGAGCAAGGGGATTCCAAGACATTGTAGATGTGCAGGGCGGATACAAGGCCATCGCCGAAACAAACATGCCGCGCACCAACTTCGTGTGCCCTACCTCGCCCAGGTAATAGCTGTATAAGTATAAAACAGTGAACCCGGCAGAGGCTTATCCTCTGCCGGGTTCACTGTTTTATACCTGTAGTCTTAAGTTGCTACTCTCTAATGCCGTCAAAGGATACACCCACCCCAGCCCCTCCGGGGAGGCGAATTCCTGTAAATTTAGCGATTTAGCTTTGTCGCTAATCCTGCACCTTATCCAACGTTTTCCGCTTCTCGCTCTTAACCTGTTTAAAATGGCTTGGGGTGAGCCCGGTTATTTTTTTGAACTGGTTGGAGAGATGGGCCACGCTGCTGTAGCCCAGTTCATAGGCAATCTCTTTCAGGCTGAGTTCGCCGTATACGAGCAGCTCTTTTACCCGCTCGATGCGCTGCAGGATGAGGTATTTCTCTATCGTTATCCCCTCGAATGAGGAAAAGAGCGAACTGATATAGTTGTAGTCCATCCCCAGCTTGTCGGCTATGTAGTCCGAGGTGTTGATGTGCAGCTCCTGCTCGCCGGTCTGGTGCACCAGCTCAATAATGGCCAGCTTCACCTTTTCGATCAGCTGCGTCCTGCGGTCGTCGAGCAGCTCAAAGCCATTGCTCTCGAGCACCTCCCGCAGTTCCTCCACATTCACCTGAGCGCCATCAGTGGCCAGCTCGGCCTCGCCCAGACCTACCTGCAGCACGGTGTAGCCCAGTTTCTGCAGCTCCTCGGCCACCACACGCTTGCAGCGGTCGCACACCATGTTCTTGATGTATATCTTATTCGTTGCCATACTATAAAGTTAGCTTTTCCGTTTTTAACGCGTGTTCTTCAGGGAGGCAAGGTATGAATTTTATACTTCATCCTTCTTTTTATACTGCATCCATGGCTATATACACTATGTTATATAGGTAAAATGCATAGTTTTGCGCACTATTATAAGACTATGACACCTGCTGAACTTCCGGATTACCTGACTGGCCACATCATCCCAGAGGAAAGCCTGCTGCATATCACCTGGTTGCGGCCCGTAAGCAGCGCCGAGTACCGGGAAGGGATGCGCGCCCTCAAGCAGCTCCTTCTGGACCAGTGCACCCGGCTCTGGCTGGCCGATTCCCGGCTGCTCTCCCACGTCACCTTCGAGGATCAGCAATGGATTCTCAAGGAGTTCATCCCCCTGCTGCTCACAAGCCAGCTGCAAAAGGTGGCACGTGTGGTAAAAGCCGATGTGTTCAGTTACATCTCCTTCGAAAACATGATGAGCAAGGCGCAGGAGAGCTTAAACGTGCACGCGCAAATGGAGCAGTTCACCACCGTGGACTCAGCTCTGGGCTGGCTCCGCATGCAGGATTAAGCCCCTCAATCCTCTATCAGTATCCCCAGCTTGCCCATCTGGTAATCGCGCATGGCCTGCATGATCTCGGTCTGGCTGTTCATCACGAAGGGTCCGCTGGCCACCACCGGCTCCTCCAACGGCTTACCCGCCATCAGCAGCGCCCGCGTGTTTTCCCTGGCCGTTAGGGTAATACCTTCCCCATCCTGGTTAAACAGCACCTGGTGCAGCCCCTCCACCAGGCCAAAGCCTGCTACCTGCACGGCGCCATCCAGCAAGTATAAAAAGGCGTTGTAGTTTTTTGGGAGCGGGAAAGTATGGCTGGCCCCCGCCTGTAGTTCCAGGCGCAGCGCCTGCACCGGAGACTTAGCTCTGATGGGCCCGCTCGCGCCCCCGTGCTCACCTGCCACCACCTGCACGCTTACGCCCGCTGCCGTTACAGTAGGCGTGTCACCGGCCTGCAAGGCGAAATACTCCGGCTGGTCCAGTTTGTGTGCGGCGGGAGTGTTCACCCAAAGCTGAATGATTTCCTGCACCCCTCCCTGCTCCATGATGTCTTTTGGGGGCCGCTCGCTGTGCACGATGCCCCTGCCAGCGTTCATCCACTGTGTACCGCCGGCATACACCACGCTGTTGTTGCCGCGCGAGTCGCGGTGGTGCACCCCACCACGATACACAAACGTGACCGGGGAGAAGCCACGGTGCGGGTGCGGCCCCACACCGGTTTTATGCGGGAGAACGTGCTCCGGCATTTCATGGATGTGGTGGTGCAGCAGCAAAAACGGGTCTATCAGGTCTACCTGTTGTGTGGGGAAAGGCTGGCGCACCGGCATACCGCCCATATCAATGGTATCGGCGTAAAGCAGGCGGGCTACGGTTCTGTTCTTCATGTTCTAAAGCTACCTTTTAAGATATAAAACAAGTCCACTGTGTAGATGTTTTGCGGAACTCCCGAGCCTCCCCAAAAGCAACAGCACCTACTGGTATGGCAGGTGCTGTTGCTTTATCCGTCTATGTAAGTATAAAATCAGTAGTTCGGGTTCCTGTCTCTGTACCCGCCTCTGTCGGTGTTGTTGCCCCTGCTGTAGCGACTTCGGTCGGAGTCGTGAGCGCTTTGTTCATCCCACTTGCTGTTACCGCTGAATGCCTGCTGCTCCCGTGGGTTGCGGTTGCCTCCCAGGTAGTTTGGCTCTCCCCTGTCTGAATGCGTGCTTCTGTCTGGGTGCATAGAGTCATTGCTGTGCCCGCCGCCGTACCCGGACATGGAAACGTAATCATCCACATTGCCACTGTCTCCGCTCATAGAGCCGTAGCGTGAGGAGCCACCGAAGTCGCCGTGGGCGCTGTAGTTGGCGCCACCAAAACGGGAGCCGCTGTAGCCGCTCATCCGGCCGGAGCCATAGCCCTGCTCCTGCTGCGCGCGGCGCTCACGCTCCATGTTGCGCATTTCATCATGGCGACCGGTGTTGCTGCCAAAGCTGGAAAATCCGTAACCTTGGCGAATGTTGCCGAGTTCATGATGGCGGCCGCGTGTGTTCTCATTGTAATTGTCTTCCAGGTCGTAGTCGCGGCTGCGGTAGTTCTGGAAGCGGTTAGCGTCAAAGTCACGCCGGTCGCGGAAATCCCTGGGGTTGTTGCCGTCGCGGTAGCGGTCCTGATACTCCCGCCCGAAATCGCCGTCGCGCGTGTCGCGGTCAAAGTCATACACATCCCTGCCGCTCCAAAGGCCACTGTGGTAGTATCTGTCGTTATCCCTGTCGTTTCTCATAGCTTATGTGTGTTAGTTGTACATCAATTCAATTTATACTTAACGGGGGCAAAGCCGAACGGTTTCCCGGTAAAGCAAAAGGCCCGCTTATGCAGCGGGCCTTTCCGGTATGTAAAAGTATGAACTGTTGCTATCTGCGGCGACCGTCGTTCTCGCTGTAGCGCGATTGGTTAGCCGACCTGAACGGGGCACGTAAAGCCGGCGCATCCGACTTATGATCGTAGGCGCTCCGGAGTTTTTTCTCATCTAGGGTACTGTAGCTGCTGGAGCTATACCTGCCACTGCCCAGCCCTGACTTGGAGTAGCCATAGTTATGGTTTATGAAATCGGTATAGGCCCGGCTGCCGGCATAGCTGCCGTACGTGGGTCTGTTGCTATAATCTGGAAACTCGATGTAGTTTTTATCCATGCTCCCAGACTGGCTGGCGCTATAGCCACCCTTACTGCTGCGGCCGCTGCCGTAGGTAGAGGCGCTGTAGTTGCCACGGCTGTAGTCGTTGCTGTAGCCATGCGTGCCATAATAGTCGTTGCCTCGCATACTGGCGTTATCACGCCCATAGTACGGCCTGCTGCTGGCGGAGCTCATAGGGCTGCTTTCCTTGTTGCTGCCCTCATCGTGCTGGCCAAAAGCGTTACGGTCATTACGAAAGTCTAAGTTCATGGTATGCGGATTTAATTTATAAAACTTCTTACTTAATTAAACGCTTTGGCAAAAAGGCAAGTTCTGCGATTCACTTCATAATCCGGTATGCTTACCCTCAAAAAGACTCTATTCCTTCTTTCTATTGTTTAAACCTTTTCCATATATACGATTTTTACGTATGCTTTAGGATACTTTTTCCGCTTCTTTAGAAGCTGATCCGCCCCCTGAAATAGCTACTGGTTATACTTACAAGCTTTTGGTTTCCGAACAATTGCACTGCTCCGCAGGTATAAGCCCACAAAAAATAGCGGCACATGGAGCAACAGATTCACATCGGCACTTCGGGCTGGCACTACAAGCACTGGGTGGGAATCTTCTATCCGAAAGGCCTACGGCCAAATGCCTTCACGGGTTACTACACCCGCCACTTCCGCACCGTCGAGATCAACAATTCTTTTTATAAACTGCCTTCGGCCGACACGTTTGCCAGCTGGCGCAAGTCCGTTCCGGATGATTTCATCTTCGCCGTAAAGGCCAGCCGCTACCTCACCCACATGAAAAAGCTACTGGAGCCACAAGAACCCCTGAGTCGCTTTTTCTCTGCGGCCAACGCCCTGGAGCACAAGTTGGGGCCGGTGCTCTTTCAGCTGCCGCCGGGCTGGAAGATGAACGCCGGCCGCCTCCGCAATTTCATGGCGCAGCTTCCTCCTTACTACAAGTATACTTTCGAGTTTAGGCATACCAGCTGGTATACGGATGAAATATTGGACCTCCTCCGAAAACATAATGCCGCTTTTTGTATTTATGAACTGGATGGCCATCACTCGCCGCTGCACGTAACGGCCGGTTTCGTGTACGTGCGTCTGCACGGCCCTGGGGGCAAGTACGCGGGCTCCTATACCGAAGAGGCGCTGCAGGGGTGGGCGCAGCAATGTCTGGCCTGGCAGCTGCAGGGGCTGGAGGTATATGTATACTTCGACAACGACCAGCTGGGCTACGCCGCCTATAACGCCCTCAGACTACAGGAGATCGTGCGGCAGAAAAGGCTGTAGGTTTGCACTGGTTAGCTCCTGGAAAGCCTCCGAGAAAGTATAGAAATTACTATGTTAGCTGCCCTTCGGTGGCTACCTTTACCTTGTATTTTATTCGAAAACCTAACATAAACCATGAACAAAATAACAACGGATATATGCATCGTGGGCGCAGGCCCGGTAGGTTTGTTTGCCGTGTTCGAGGCAGGCCTGCTCAAGATGCGTTGCCACGTAGTAGACGCGCTGCCAGCCGTAGGAGGTCAGCTGTCTGAGATTTACCCTAAAAAACCCATTTACGACATACCCGGTTTTCCGGAAATTCTGGCCGGTGATCTTATCAAGAACCTGGAGCAGCAGATTGCACCCTTCCACCCCACCTTTACGCTGGGCGAGCGCGTGGAGGACCTGGAGAAACAGGAGGATGGCTCGTTTATAGTTCGTACGGTGGACGGCACTGAGATTGCCTGTAAGGTGGTAGCGATAGCCGGGGGGCTTGGCTCCTTTGAGCCGCGCAAACCCGCCATCGAGCACCTGGAGAAGTATGAGCGCAAAGGCGTGGAGTACATGGTGCGCGACCCGGAGCAATTCCATAACAAGCGTGTCGTGATAGCCGGTGGTGGCGACTCCGCCCTGGACTGGACCATTTACCTGGCCGGCCTCTGCAAAGAGTTGACCCTGGTGCACCGTGGCACAACCTTTAGAGGCGCACCCGAGTCTGCGGCCAAGGTGCTGAGCATGGCGGAGGAAGGCCAGATAAGGCTTATCCTGAAGTCTAACGTGACGGAGGTGCACGGCGAGGACAACCTGGAAGCTGTGACCGTGATGGTAGACAATGCAGAACCTTACAGGATTGAGGTGGATAACTTCATCCCGCTGTTCGGGCTGGTGCCAAAGCTGGGCCCGATCGAGAACTGGGGCCTGGAGCTGGAAAAGAACGCCATTGTAGTAGATACAGAGGATTACTCTACCAACGTTGAAGGCGTGTATGCTATCGGTGATGTGAACACGTACCCGGGCAAGCTGAAGCTTATACTTTGCGGCTTCCATGAGGCGGCCCTGATGGCGCAGAGTGCCTACAACATCATCTACCCGGACAAAAAATTTGTGTTAAAGTATACGACCGTTAACGGTATTCAGGAGTTACAATAATGGAGGACGCAATCAAGATCTATGTAGAGCAGGAAAGCGGAGAGCGCATCGAGCTCGAGGCACCACTGGACATGAACCTCTCGGTAATGGAAGTGCTGAAGGCGAATGAGTTTCCGGTGCAGGCCGTGTGCGGCGGCATGGCCATCTGCGCCACCTGCCACGTGGAGGTGCTGGAAAGCGGAGAGCTTCCGGAAATGAACGATGACGAAGCTTATATGCTCGAGACCCTGCCCCACGCTACCGAAAGCAGCCGCCTTTCGTGCCAGCTGCGCGTAAACCCCGACCTAGACGGCCTGGTGGTGCGCATCATGCCGGAGGCATAGCGTTTAACTTCTTGTTTTATACTTCAGAAAAGGTGCTGCTACGGCGGCACCTTTTCTGTTTTGGGAGGATGTATAAATCACAACTACGGCTTCTTGTAGCTCACCACTTTCACCACCACCGTGTCTGCGGCCGTGGGATCCTCTTCAAAAATAACCCAGCCCTCCCGCATCGACTCCCGGGGGGCATACGGAAAGTCCAGGTCTGCTGTCTCCACGGCTTTCGCTCCGGTTAGCACTTCCACTTCAAGCTTTACCTCTTCGGCGGTTTCGCCACCTTTGTTGTGCAGCACAATGCGGTAGCGGTAAGGTGCGTGTTCGCTTGGGTCGGCAAAGCTTTCAGCCACCAGATCCGGTGAATTATACTTCTGATGATACGTCTGGTAAACCAGATAACCGATTATACTTAGCATCAGCAACAAACCTAGACTAAACACCACCCACTCAAACCAGTTTTTCCGGTCCTTTATATCGTCGCTATATTCTTCATTTTGTTCCATAAAGCAAACCTATCTAATTAGCAGGCGACCCGCCGATGCGCCCAGCGAGGTAAGCACCCCCAACGTTATACTTTGACTAAAGGCCATCCAGAAACCGATACCATCAAACCGGCCGAAATACCAAAGCATAAAGGCCGCCGCGCCCAGGCCTACCAGGTAGCTGATGCAGGTGTCGAAGGCAATGTTGTAAAGCAGCCCGTTCACACTGCGACCGCCATTGCCTTTGATATCGCTGAAATAAAGTACAATGGTGCTGAGTATGATGGATACCAACGCCATAGCCAGGATGTTGCCGGCTGTAGAGTCCACCGCAATCTTCAGCACCTCCTCGGTAGGAGCCACGTTGCCGCCTACCAGTATAGCACCGCACAGGGCCAGCACCGCACTTCCCAGCTTCGATCTGTAAAGCGAGTCCTTGTTCTCCCGCTCCGCCTGTTCCTTTAGTTTCCGCTCAGTTTCATCGTCATCAACCGTTTCTCCCTCGTTCACTCCCAGCTGCGCCGTTCCCACCGATACGCCAATCGACACTGCCATGGCCTCGATGATCACCTTGCCCATTATTTCGTCGGTCGACATGTGCCCGAACTCAATGCGGTTAAGCATGTAGAGTACCCCGAACGAGAGCAGTAAGCCAATGCCCATCTCCTCCACCGAGTCCACCATAACGCTGCGCCACGACACATCAGGGCGCATGCCGGCAAAACGGTTATAGCCCAACAACAGCAGGTAGGTAACCGCCACCAGCAGCAGCAGTTGCTGTGGTGATGCAATAAAACCCGCCCACCACACCTCCATGGTGTAAAGCAGTGGAAAACTGAACAGCAGTCCGCCAGTTATCCCCCGCGCATACTCCTTCAGCGACTGCCGCAGGGGCCGGTTGTTGCTCGTTACCTTTGAGTCTTGTTTATAATTTGTCACTTCTGAATATTTGGAGGCTTATACGGCAGTGGATCGTTTCAGGCTGCTTTGGGGACAGGTTGAGGTTCGGAAAGCCTTATGCTTAAGGGGTAAATATTGACAAAGCTTAATATTTATATATCTTTGATCACTAAACATCCTTTAAGCCTAAAGAAAACAAACATGAAAAAGCTTTTAGCAGCCGTAGTCTTCGCTTTGATTGGCACTGGCGCCTTTGCGCAGACGTCCCAGGGAACCGTTGTGGTAACAGGCAGCCTTTCCCTTAGAACTTCCACCTCGGAATCCAAACAGAACGATACCATCAGCCATGAATCCAGTGAAACTGCATTCAGAATAGGCCCTACTCTTGGTTATATGCTTGGCAATAACTTTGAGCTTGGTGCTGCTTTGGGTTACACCCATTCAACAACCAAGAATATAAACTTCAACAGTGAGGGAGATAGCAATGAAATGACAACTAAAACAAACGGCTTCGTTATTAGCCCTTATTTGAAAAAGTATTTTATGCTCTCTGAGCAGTTTGCCCTTACCGGCCAACTTTCCGCCGGCCTAGGGGTCTACAAAACCAAGTATGACCCTAACACTAATTACCAGCCGAGAAGCATTTCTTTTACTGCAACGCTAGCCCCTGGAATTACCTATTTCCCTTCTGATAAACTTGGTATAAGTACTGGCCTTGGGGGGCTGCAATATGCGCAGACATTAAAGAGAAAAGAATCCGGTGAGGCCCCTAAGAAGACTAATTCCGAATTACGTATTGGTTTTGAGGATGCACTATTCTTCAGTTTAAGCTATTACATCAACCGCTAATTAAATACCATTTACGTCTGAGCAGGTATCTATTTTCATCGATTATCCTAAATGATGAAGTATGAAAAATTTCACACTGACCCGCTCTTCCCAAAATACTTCTCTTAATTCACCCAGGTATAAATCCTAAATTCCTAAAGAAGACAAACCATGAAGAAATTAATACTTACTACTCTACTCGCCTGCATCGGTTCCGCTGCTCTCGCCCAAATATCCCAAGGTACCGTTGTGGCCTCCGGCTCTCTAAGCTATTATGATCACACTAACACGGCTGAGGACAAAATAAGCTCAACAGACAACAGATCCTTTTCTATTGCGCCGGGGATAGGGTACATGATCAAAGAAAGTCTTGAGGCTGGCATCAGTTTCCGTTTCACTACCTCTACATATGCGTCAAACTCAGCTCATTTGGATGAGTCGGGCAATCGTGAACCATATTCATTCAGTGAGAGCAAGGACAATAGCTTTGCCATTTCCCCTTATTTGAAGAAATACTTTGCTGTTTCAGAGAAAATCGCATTTACCGGCGAAGCATATCTTAGCTTCTCAAAGGGAAACAGCCGCTATAAGTCAGAAATACTGGAGTATAGTAGCACTGAATCTAATAGAAGCAACACGGGATTCGGCGTAGGCATTAGACCAGGTATAACCTTTTTTCCAACCGAGAAGATAGGCTTGAGCGCAAACTTCGGACGTCTAGGATATAATCATACTACGTACAAAAATGAAGAATATAACTTTAAGTCAAAATCCTCATACTTCGGCTTAAGCCTAGATGGTAGCACCCTTACCTTTGGCTTCGGCTACTTCATCAGCCGCTAACCTAGTATAACAAGTATAAAAAGAGCGTCCTGCGCAAGTATAGCTTACGCAGGACGCTCTTTTTATACTTTGGCAGCTATTTATACTTACCAGCCGCTTGCCAGCACGTCGGCGATGTGCATGGTTTTGATCGGTTTGTTCTGTCTTTTGATGTAGGCCTCCAGGTGCATCAGACAACTGCTGTCGGTGGAGACGATGTAATCGGCGCCGGTGGCCAGGGCATTGTCTACCTTTTGCTCGGCCATGGCCGTAGAGATCGCCTCAAACTTCACGGCAAAAGTACCTCCGAAGCCGCAGCAGGTTTCATTATCCTCCATTTCCACCAGCTCCAGCCCGCGCACGTGGCTCAGGAGCTCGCGCGGGCCGGCTTTTATGCCGCACTCGCGCAGTGCGCTGCAGGAGTCGTGGTACGTATACTTGCCTGGCAGCGAAGCCCCCTCAATGCGCGTAATATCCAGCACGTCGGTCAGGAACTCGGTTAGCTCATACACCTTCTTCTGCATGGCCCGGTACTGCACCAGCTTCGACGACTTCACGAAAATATCCTGGTAGGCGTTTCGCACCATGCCTACGCAAGAAGCCGATGGCGCTACAATGTAGTGGGAGGTATCGCTCGTGAAATCCTCCAGGAACTTATCGGCTACTTCGCGGGCCTCATCAAAGAAGCCGGCGTTATAGGCGGGCTGTCCGCAGCAGGTCTGGTTGGGGTTGTAGCGCACATCGCAGCCCACCTTCTCCAGTACCTTCACCATGTTCATGGCCGTGTCCGGGAAGAGCTGGTCCACGAAGCACGGGACGAATATATCAACTATGTGTCTTCTTGCCATACTATAGAAACACCGCCCCGGATTCGGCCATGGCGGCCTGCAGGGCAGCTTTGTTGAGGTGCAAATCTACGCCAATATTTTCGAAGTAGCCTATCATATTTTCGGTGGGCATGTTGCCCACCAACTCGTCCTTGGCCATGGGGCAGCCGCCATAGCCGCGCAGGGCCCCGTCGAAGCGGCGGCAGCCGGCGCGGTAGGCCGCCGCTATTTTCTCTTGCCAGGCAGTGGGCGTGGTGTGCAGGTGCGCCCCAAACTCCATATGCGTAAAAGCCGGGATCAGATGGCTGAACAGATAAGTGATGCTCTCTGGCGTAGCCACGCCGATGGTATCCGACAGCGACACGACTTTTACCTGCAGCCTGTCCAACTCCTGCACGACGCTAATTACCGTCTCCACATCCCAGGGGTCATTGTAGGGATTTCCGAAGCCCATGGAGATATAGGTAACAAGTGTTTTGTTGTGCCGGTGGCAGGTTTCCTGGATCTCGGCCAGCTGCTGCATGGCCTCGGCTATACTTTTGTTGGTGTTGCGCTGCTGAAACGTTTCCGATACCGACAGCGGGAAACCCAGGTAATCTATCTGCGCATACTTGGCGGCCTCTTCGGCGCCGCGGGTATTGGCGATGATGGCGAGTAGTTTGGAAGAGGTTCCGTCCAGCTCCAGTCCTGCCAGCACCTGGGCCGTGTCGGCCATCTGCGGAATGGCTTTGGGCGACACAAAGCTTCCGAAATCAATGGTATCGAAGCCTACCTGCAGCAACTGGTTAATGTACTTTACTTTGGTCTCGGTAGGTATAAAGTCCTTGATACCTTGCATGGCATCGCGGGGGCACTCAATTATTTTCATCGTTTCAGCTTAATTTTTAAAGTATAGCAGGGCTGCCTTTCCCAAAGGTACAGTTATCTAATAAACTAAAAAAGTACAAAGGTATACTTTGATATCCGACTGAGATTAAATAACTTATCTATCAAAAACATACTGTTGCAACAGCAGCAGCCACCCATGATGACGAAGATACGCAGTCGTATAGTGCTGACAGCCGGAGGTGCCGCTGGCCTTGTTGGTCAAACACACGGTCATGTTTGCCAGCGTAAAGGCGCCGCTCCTTATACCTGCCCCTCTTGCAAAAGTATACAGGATGCCAGGCGTAGCGCAAAACAGAATCATACCTCGCCGCCAGGCCGTGGCTTTAACGTATACTCCTCCATGGACCAGTTTGCAGGGCGACCGGCTGCTGAGGCTGCTCCTGGTAATTCTTCTAACATATAACCTATGCCTCGCATCAATACCATACGCATGACCCCAACCATAGTAGAGACAGACCTGCAGCGCATACAATCGGTGTTAAAGAAACAGCGTGAGTTCTTCTCGACAGGCCATACCTTAGAACTGGCTTTCCGGAAAGAGCGGCTGCAGGAATTGCAGCGGGCCATCGGGCAGCATGAGCAGGAACTGATGGATGCCATGTACACCGATTTTCACAAGCCGGAGATGGAGGCTTACAGCACCGAGGTCGGGTTTGTGGAACTGGAACTGAAACTGGTGCTGAAAAACCTGCGCAAATGGTCGGAGCCGAAGCGGGTGAAGGAGTCGCTCATCAATTTCCCGTCGCGCAGCTACGTTCATTCCGACCCCTATGGCGTAGCACTGATCATCGGCCCCTGGAACTACCCGTTTCAACTGCTGCTAAATCCACTGATCGGGGCCATGGCCGCCGGCAACTGCGCCATCGTGAAGCCGTCTGAGCTTACGCCCACCACCTCGGCAGTGGTAGCAAAAATGATCCGCCAGCACTTCGATGATTCCTACATTGCCACCGTGGAGGGAGGCGTACAAACAACGCAGCACCTGCTGCAGCAGCGCTTCGACTACATCTTTTTCACGGGTAGCACCCAGGTGGGCAAAATTGTGATGAAGGCTGCGGCCGAGCACCTAACGCCGGTAACACTGGAGCTGGGCGGAAAGAGCCCCGCCATTGTGGCCGAAGACGCCGACCTGGGCCTGGCGGCGCGGCGCATCGCCTGGGGAAAATTTCTGAATGCCGGGCAGACCTGCATCGCCCCGGATTACCTGCTGGTGCAGGAAAGTGTAAAAGAGGAGCTCCTGCAGCTCATCAGCCAGTACATCAGCGACTTTTACAGCGAAGACCCCAGGCAAAGCCCCGACTTTGCCCGCATTGTGAACGACAGGCATTTTAACCGGCTCAGCAGTTTTCTGCGGGATGGCATGGTTCGCACCGGGGGCATAACCGATGCTGCCAGCCGCTACATCGCCCCTACCCTACTGGACAAGGTGACGTGGCAGCACCCCATTATGCAGGAGGAGATTTTCGGGCCGATACTGCCGGTGCTCACCTTTCAGCAGCTGGACGAGGCCATCAACCAGGTGCGGGGGCGCGAGAAACCCCTGGCCTTGTACTTCTTCTCGAACGATGACCGGAAGAAAGCACAGGTCCTCAAGTATACCTCCTTTGGAGGAGGCTGCATCAACGATACAGTCTCACACATCATTAACCCGCACCTGCCCTTTGGCGGCGTGGGCCAGAGCGGCATGGGCAGCTACCACGGCCAGAGCAGCTTCGAGTTGTTTTCGCAGCAGAAGAGCGTACTGCACCGCGGCACCTGGCTGGACCTGCCGCTGCGCTACCCGCCTTACGGCAACCGCCTGCCCATGCTGCGCAAGCTCTTTAAATGGCTCTGATCCCGGGCCGCCATGCTTAACCTACCGGTAGTATACTTCGTTTCAGGAACATGCGCGGACATGCTTTGCGCCGATACACGTTTACAAAGTATAAGACCATGGAAAACCTGATTCAATACCTGGACGACTCGCTGGTGCCGCTGGAGCAGAAAGTGATCGCATACCTGAACCTGGAGAAAGACATCCGCAAGGCGGAGGTGGATATGCTGACCAAGAAGCACGGGCCCGTTGAGGAGGCGGCAGAGAACACAGCCACCACCTTACAGGAAGTGCCTGAGGTGTCGCAGGAGCAGTTGCAGGAGATGGTGCAGCAACTGGACACGCTGCGCGAGGAGATTATACAGCTGCTGCCCGAGAAGAACAAGTTTATTGAGGTAAACCTGGGCTACGGTCCCAGCATGGTAGGCTACTTCACAGCCGACCACGAGACGCACGTGCCACTGCCGGAGCCCATCCTGCGGGTGGTGCATTAAGCAGGGCAAAGCGTAGTATGGTTTCACTGCCGTTTTAAAACGCTATATTTATACCCGAAACAACCAACACAGACCACTAAATGGGTTTACTCCTCTTATACCTTACCATTGCCCTCGTCTTTTCCTTTCTCTGCTCACTGCTGGAGGCTTCGCTGCTCAGCATCACCCCCTCCCACGTAAATGTGATCAGCAAGGAAAATCCCGCGCTGGGCAAGGACCTGCAGCACTTCAAAGACAACATCGACAGGCCGCTGGCTGCCATCCTCACCCTCAACACCTTCGCCCACACCATCGGGGCGGCTGGCGTGGGCGCGCAGGCGCAGATTATCTGGGGAGAAGAAGTTCTGACCCTGGTCTCCATAATCCTGACGATCATTATCCTCATCCTCACGGAGATCATCCCGAAGACACTCGGAGCTAACTACTGGCGCCAGCTTACCCCCTTTACCGCGCGCACGCTCAAGATCATGATCTACTCCCCACTCTACCCCATCATCCTCTTCTCTCAATTTATTACCAGAAGGATGAAACAGGATAAGAGCAAAAGCGTACTCAGCCGCGCCGACTTTACGGCCATGGCTGAGATCGGCACCAAAGAAGGCGTGCTGCGCCAGGATGAGTCGCGGGTGATCAACAACGTACTGCGCTTCAGTGTAGTGCAGGCCAGCCACATCATGACGCCGCGCACCGTGATAAAGGCGGCCCCGGAGGAGCAGTACATCCGCGAGTTTTACGACAACTCCGTGAATATGCGTTTCTCCAGGATACCCGTTTTTGACGACTCCATTGACAACATCACAGGCTATGTGCTCAAGGATCAGGTGCTCGAGCGCATCATAGAAGGAAAGGGTGGCCTGTCGCTCGCTGAGATAAAGCGCCCGATCCAGGTGGTGCATGGTGGCGCGCCGGTGCCGGAGCTATTTGCCCGCTTGGTGGAAAAGAAAGAACACATCGCTCTGGTGGTGGACGAGTACGGCGGCACGGCGGGGCTGGTCACGATGGAGGACATCATTGAAACGCTGCTCGGCCTGGAGATTACGGATGAGTTCGACGCCGTGGAGGACCTGCAGAAATGGGCCCGCGAGAAGTGGGAGAAGCGCGCCAAGCGATTCGACAACCAGGCTGACAATGACTAAAGCAGCCCCTCTTTAGCTAACACTTACCCCAACCAGGGCAGTTGCAAGGCGGCCTCCGGACAACATTTTGCCTGGAGGCCGCTTTAACCCCGCTGACGGGCACCAGGTCTCGGCCAGTTTGTTGGGCATCAAACGCCGATATCCTCGTTCCAAAGATCAGGCTTCTCAGCGATAAATTGCTCCATTAGCTGCACGCATTCCGGGTTATCGGCCACCTCCACTCCCACGCCCCTGGAGCGCAGCAGTTCTTCTTCGCCCCTAAAAGTGCGGTTTTCGCCGATCACCACCTTCGGGATGCCATAGAGCAAGATGGTGCCCGAGCACATGGGGCAAGGCGACAGGGTGGTGTAGAGCACGCACTCGCGGTAAACGGCGGCTGGCTGACGCCCGGCGTTTTCCAGCGCGTCCATCTCGCCGTGCAGCACCACGCTTCCCTCCTGCACCCGCTTGTTATGGCCGCGGCCGATGATCCTGCCCTTGTGCACCAGCACCGATCCGATCGGGATGCCGCCTTCCGCGTAGCCTTTCTTTGCCTCTTCCAAGGCTGCCTGTAAATACTGATCCATAGTATATCAATTTATACTTTATTGTTTCGGTTTATACTTTGAGGTTTATACTGGTGGCGTTGCCCTCATTCCCTTGCAAAGTATCATCCGATCTTACGAAAGAATCCGGCAACTAATCAAGTTCCTGCCTGTTCTGAAAGTATAAATACTTTTGCACCTTTCCATCTAGACTATGAAAATTCTGCTGACAGGGGCTAACGGATATATTGGCAGGCGGCTATTGCCTTTGCTGGTGGAGCAGCGGCACGAGGTGATCTGTATGGTGCGCGACCCGCGCCGCTTTGATCTGCCTGAGACACTGAAGGAACAAGTGCAGGTGGTAAAAGGGGACCTGCTGCAGCCGGAAGGGCTCACGCAACTACCCCAGGATATCGAGGCGGCGTATTACCTGGTGCACTCCATGGGCTCCGGCGGCATTGATTTCTCTTCTGCCGAACGTATGGCCGCGGAGAATTTCGCTGCTTACCTCAACACCACTGCAGCCAGGCAGATCATCTACCTCAGCGGCATTTCCAATGATCAACAATTGTCTAAACACCTGGCCTCACGCCGGCACGTAGAAGATGTCCTCAGCACGGCCCGCGCTGAGGTAACCGTACTCCGGGCGGCCATCATCATTGGCTCCGGCAGCGCCTCCTTCGAGATCATCCGTGACCTGGTGGAAAAGCTGCCGGTGATGGTGACGCCGAAATGGCTGAAATCCCGCTGCCAGCCCATCGCCATTCGCGACGTGCTTTTCTACCTGACTGCGGTGCTGGGGCGGGAAGACTGCTACGGCAAACGCTTTGAGATCGGAGGCCCCAATGTACTCACCTGCAAAGAGATGCTCCTGAAACTGGCTGGAGTTCGCCGCCTGAGACGCTACATCATCACCTTGCCCATCCTTACGCCGCGCCTCTCCTCCTACTGGCTATACTTTGTGACCAGCACCAACTATACCTTAGCCCGCAGCCTGGTGGATAGTCTTCGCAATGATGCCGTGGTGCAGGACCAGCATATACAGGAGCTGATCCCGCACCGCTGTTTGCCATACGAGCATGCCGTGCGCCTGGCCTACACCAAAATAGAGCAGAACTCGGTGGTTTCCAGCTGGAAGGATGCCCTTGTGAGCGGCACCATGCGCCTCAATTACATGGATTTCATTCAGATACCCGAGCATGGCGTGCTGACGGATAAACAGCGCCTGAAGTTTGACCGTGCCCCTGAAGAGGTGCTGGCCAACATCTGGAGCATCGGCGGGGAGCGCGGCTGGTATAAAACCGATTTCCTGTGGCGCATGCGCGGGCTGCTGGATAAAATGGTGGGGGGCGTGGGGCTGAGGCGCGGCCGCCGTAGTCCGCATGAGGTAAAAGCCGGCGACACGATAGACTTCTGGCGCGTACTGCTGGCCGATACAAAGAACGGGCGCTTGCTGCTCTACGCCGAGATGAAACTGCCCGGCGAGGCCTGGCTGCAGTTCAGGGTTTGCCAGGAGGCGGACGGGTATTACCTCGAGCAGCTGGCTGCCTTCCGCCCCGACGGCTTGCTGGGCCGCCTCTACTGGTACGCCGTGCTGCCGTTCCACTTCATTATCTTCGGGGGGATGGCCCATAACATCGTGCGCTATGGTATGGCAGAAAGTAAACCAGGCCACCTAAGGCATAATTCCATGTAATATTCAAACTATAGCCTCTATAATATAAAACCAAAAGCAATTCCCTTAGTATACTTCAATATCTTTTACAGGCTATATTTTTAGGCCTACACCCTAGTTGTTTATCATCTTTTAGAATTATTTCCTGCCCTGTAAAATATACTTAACTTTGCTTGCCTATAACGACACTAAATTTAATGGAGGCCATTAAAGAAACCAACTTCTCCTTTGCCGGCCAAACCGGCTTTTACAGGGGCAAAGTACGCGATGTTTATTATTTTGAGGACAAGATAGCCGTGGTTGCCACAGACCGCATCTCTGCGTTTGACGTGGTGCTGCCACGCGCCATACCCTTCAAGGGACAGGTGCTGAACCAGATCGCTAGCCTGAACCTGAAGGCCACCTCCGATGTTGTTCCGAACTGGGTGCTCAGCACGCCAGACCCCAACGTGACCATCGGGCACCGGTGTGAACCTTTTAAGGTGGAGATGGTGATACGCGGTTACCTGGCGGGCCATGCCTGGCGCGAGTACAAAGCGGGCCGGCGCACGGTTTGCGGCGTTCACTTACCGGAGGGCCTGCGTGAGAACGACAAGCTGCCCGAGCCTATCATCACCCCGACCACCAAGGCCGACGAAGGCCATGACGAGGACATCTCGCGGGAGGAGATTCTGGCAAAAGGCATTGTGTCGGAGCAAGATTATCTTACCTTGGAACGTTATACCCGAACCTTGTTCGCGCGCGGAACCGAGCTGGCAAAGGAACGCGGCCTTATACTGGTGGATACCAAGTATGAATTTGGCAAGTACAACGGCCAGGTGTACCTGATCGATGAGATACACACGCCGGACTCTTCGCGCTACTTCTACAGTGAAGGCTATGAGGAGCGCCAGCAGAAGGGCGAGCCGCAGCGCCAACTCTCGAAAGAGTTCGTCCGCCAGTGGCTTATCGAGAACGGTTTCCAGGGCAAGGAGGGGCAGCGCGTGCCAGAAATGACCGATGAGGTCGTGAAAAATATCTCGGAGCGCTATATAGAGCTGTACGAGGTGTTTACAGGCGAAAAATTCCTAAAAGAAGATGACCGTTCAGTGCGCGATCGCATTGAGAAACACATTAATGACAATATTTTTACTACCAAAAATTAAGTTTCTTAAAGTAGATTTTGGTACATTCGCATTTAAATCCTTTACTGGTTGACTATGAAGTACACGATAGATAAGAAAGAAAACTATACGATTATCACGATTGATGAGAAGAAGTTGGATACTTCAATCGCACCAGACCTGAAGTCTGAGTTCGTGAAATTGAATGCCGAAGGGATCAACAACCTGATTCTTGACCTGAACGAAGTAAAATATACAGACTCCTCCGGGCTTAGCTCTATCCTGATCGCGAACCGTCTTTGCAACTCCTCCAGCGGCCTCCTGATCCTGACAGGTCTGCAGGACCATGTGATGAAGCTGATCTCGATCTCCAAGCTGGAGTCGGTGCTGAACATTCTGCCAACCGTGGAAGAGGCCATCGACCGTGTTTTTCTGCACGAGATTGAGCAGGATCTGACCAACAAGGAAGACTAAGAAGCAACGCCGTAGTGGATTTCGAACTCAGGATTCTTGGTAGTTCGTCGGCCACACCCTCGGCAAACAGACACCATACCGCCCAGGTTCTCACCCTTGGCAATCAGCACCACCTGATTGATTGCGGCGAAGGTACGCAGATGCAGCTGATGCTTTACAAGATAAAGCATCAGCGCATCTGCAATATCTACATCAGCCACCTGCACGGCGACCATTATTTCGGGCTGGCAGGGCTCCTTTCCACCATGCACCTGCAGGGCCGCCAAACGCCACTGCACCTCTTTGGCCCACCCGGCCTCTCCGAAATCCTTAGCCTGCAGTTCAGGTATTCGGGGACCAACCTCAACTTTAAGCTTGTTTTCCACGAGCTCGACACCACTAGCTACAGGAAGATTTTCGAGGATAAAAGTATAACGGTGCATACCATCCCCATGGAGCACCGGGTGCCCTGCTGCGGCTTTATCTTCCGGGAGAAACCCAAGCCGCGCCCGCTCATCAAAGAGAAGCTCCCTGACTTTCTGAGGCCTCCGCAGCTCGTGCGCCTGAAGTGGGGTGAGGACGTAAAGGACGAGGCCGGAAACATACTGGTGCGAAACGAGGAGGTGACGCTGGAGCCAAAGCGCAGCCGCAGCTACGCCTACTGCTCCGACAGCCGCTACAAGCCCTCGCTGCTCCCCTACCTGCACCACGTAGACCTGCTTTACCACGAGGCCACTTTTGCCGACGACCTGCGCGAGCGCGCGGAGTATACGTTCCACAGCACCGCCCGGCAGGCCGCGGAGTTGGCCGCCGCCGCACAGGTGCGCCACCTGCTCATCGGCCACTTCTCGGTGCGCTACAAAGACCTGACGCCGCTGCTGCTCGAGGCCCAAGAGGTATTCCCCGCCACTGACCTGGCCACGGAAGGAAGTGTATTTGCCGTAAAAGACCAGGACTGATACCTTCGGACTGAGAGGGTTATAGTTTATACTTCGCTCCCGCACCTTACCCACTGCCTCTTAAGGCTGGAAGTATGGCATAGGATCACTAACTTTATACTTTGTCTGGCGGCACCGCCTTACATCCTGAAATCAAAGTCATCCTAAATATCCCCGGCCCTACAATGGAGAAAAACGCCACAGCCCTACAGCAGCGCAAGCGCACCAACCTCTTCCTGGTGCTCAGCGGCATTTTTATCGCCAATGCTTTGCTGGCCGAGCTGATCGGTGTAAAGATTTTCTCGGGAGAGGCAGTTTTGGGGCTGCCCGGCGCACAGATACCGGTTGGCGGCGAGAAACTCGACTTTAACCTGACGGCCGGCGTGATCATCTGGCCCATTGTATTCGTTACCACCGACATCATCAACGAGTATTTCGGAAAATCCGGGGTGAAGAAGGTAAGTGTACTGACGGTTATACTTATACTTTATGCCTTTGTGGTGATCTCTGCCGTTACCGGCTTACCGCCCGCCCAGTTCTGGCTTGACGTGAACAGCACCGACGCCAGCGGCAACCCTTTCGATATAAATTACGCCTACAACAGCGTGTACCGCCAGGGCCTGGGCATTATACTTGGTTCGGTGGCCGCTTTCCTGCTCTCGCAGTTCCTTGATGCCACGGTATTCCACTGGCTGCGCCGCTTCACCGGCAGCAAAAAAATATGGCTCCGCGCCACCGGCTCCACCCTCGTCTCGCAGGTCATCGATTCGCTGGTGGTGCTCTTCATTGCTTTCTTTGTATTCGGTAACTGGAGCATGAAGCAGGTGCTGTCGGTGGCCCTGATCAATTACCTCTACAAGTTCAGCGTAGCCATACTCCTCACCCCGCTCCTGTACCTGGCCCACTACCTCATCGACGGATATCTGGGCGAGCGGCAGGCGGCACAGCAGATAGAAGAGGCCGCCATGAGAAGCGAGGGCTAACCCTTAAAAATATCAGCCTCAAGCCCACCTTATTAAAGTTTAAACAGCTTTCCGCTTGCATTTATACTTGCTGGCGCTGTACCTTTGTAGTCTTGCAAAATAGAAAATGCCTGCACATTTAGCACATACTCAGATTTTCATCACAGGCTACGAGCTGCACGACCTGTAACAGCTCTTTTTATCTCTTTTGGGGCTGTATCGGCCCCTCCTTTACTTTTTTTATTTGATTGATTTTTTAGACTGGAGGGACTATTATGTTCAGAGGAGTCGCCTTGGTATTTTTGGGCGCATGTAGTTTTGGCATACTTTC
Organism: Pontibacter kalidii; assembly: GCF_026278245.1. Classification (NCBI taxonomy): domain Bacteria; kingdom Pseudomonadati; phylum Bacteroidota; class Cytophagia; order Cytophagales; family Hymenobacteraceae; genus Pontibacter; species Pontibacter kalidii. The sequence goes on from NZ_CP111079.1 coordinate 2,267,721, forward strand.
TACTTTTGTAAAGCTGGCCTATAAGGAAGGCTTTAACCTGGGTGAAGTAACGGGCACGCAGGTTTTTTTTGGGTTGATTATTCTTTGGACTATCGTGTTGTTGCGTACGCTGCTTGGCAGCAAAAGCAACAACACGTCGTTCAGGGATAAGCTTAAACTGGTAGCCATGGGCACCAGCACCGGCCTTGTCAGCATCTTCTATTACAAGTGCGTACAGGAGGTTCCGGCCTCTATCGCTATCCTGCTGCTGATGCAGTTTACTTGGATGAGCCTGCTACTGGAATCGATTATAAAGCGCAGGCTGCCCAGCCGGTTTCAGCTAAGCATGGCAGTGCTTATACTGGTGGGCACTGCCCTGGCAGGCCGCCTTTTCTCTGGCAGCATCCCGGACTTTGAAATAACAGGTATCGTGTACGGTTTGCTGGCCGCGCTCTGTTATACGTTCTTTTTGATGATAAACGGGGCGGCCGGTAATGCGCTGCACCCTACAACAAAGAGCGCACTGCTGCTTACAGGAGCCTGCATACTTGTCTTAAGCATATTCCCGCCAGTTTTCCTGGTAAACGGGGCCTTGTTTAACGGGTTAATGAAATGGGGCCTCGTGCTGGCGCTGTTCGGCACAGTTATTCCGCCGCTCTTCTACGCCTACGGCATTCCGAAAACCGGCCTCGGCCTTAGCGCCATACTCAGCGCCGCGGAGTTACCGGTAGCCGTGCTGATGTCGAGCCTGGTGCTGCAGGAGGAGGTGTGGGCGGTGCAATGGCTGGGCGTGGCGCTGATCCTGCTGGCCATTATACTTTCCAATATCAGTTCTGTAAGGCAAAGAAAGCGGCAGCGCGAGTTATCTACCGCCTAAAATTTTGGTTGATGGTTAATGACAGAATGGTCAGGTGTTGCCTTGTGCAGTTGCCTGGCCATTTCTGTTTCAGGGCAACACAACTGTATTTCCTGCCGAAAGGATTCAAAAGTACCTATCGCATGGTTCTCCTTCAACCCCATCGCGCTGCGTCGCGTATCTCACTTCATGGTACGTGGCACCCGCTCCCGCGCTGCATTTCAATGGCTTTAAAGCACAATAATCCAGCTTGCGGAGCAGTTAAATCAGAAATAGCTTAGCAGACCAGCTGCCTATGACGGTACTGGTATGTTTTCTGATAGCATCACCCGGAACCACAAATAGCCAACACCATGAGAACAATCACCGCATTTTTTATCCTATTCGCGCTCACCTTTGGGCTGCAGCAGGCGGCGCAGGCGCAGTCCGGCAAGAGCTACGAGGAGTGGCTGAAGGAAAGCCGCAGCAGCAGTAAAAAAGCCACACCCAAAAAGACGCCGGCAAAAAGTAAAAGCAAAGCCACGGCTGCCAAAGCGAACACAAAAGATACTGCTCCTGCCATGGCGCCCCCAAGCGGCACTTTCCGGGGTATACTTGCCTGCCCCGACTGCAAAGGCGTTCGCACCGAGCTGATCCTGACCGGTGACCCGAAGGACGCTAACCGTTCGTTCACGATGCGGCAAATGTATGTGGGCAAGCCGGACGACAAAAGCGTGGTGACCGGCAGCGGCAAGTGGATACTGGCTAAGGGAAACAAACAGAATCCGGACGCCGTGATACTGCAGCTCATCCCGACAACAGGCGACCTGGACCTGATGTATTTCCTGCAGGTGAGCGAAACGGAAGTAAGGCTGCTCAACAACCGGCAGGAGGAGATCGGCAACTCTGAGAACTACTCCCTCCGCAAACTTTAAGCAGCCGGAGTCGAAATGTCGTGGGCGGGCTAGGCAAGTTTTGCGCATTTTCGCGTAATTTGCACATCAAACAAAGAACACCCTAACCTATGGCACGTTATCTTACAGGCATCCAGAGCACGGGCCGCCCGCACCTGGGCAACCTGCTGGGCGCTATCATTCCGGCTATCAAGTTCTCCGAAACATCCGGCCAGGAGGCGATGTACTTTATCGCAGACTTGCACTCGCTCACTACCATCCGCGATGCTGAAACCCTGCGTCACAATACCTACTCGGTGGCAGCGGCCTGGCTTGCTTTCGGTTTTGATACGGACAAGCATATCTTCTACCGCCAGTCGGATGTGCCGATGGTGACGGAGCTAAGCTGGTACCTGAGCTGCTTTACGCCGTTCCCGATGCTGGCCAACGCCCACTCGTTTAAAGATAAATCCTCGCGTCGTGGCCTTGCCGACGTAAACGCCGGCTTGTTTACCTACCCGGTGCTGATGGCGGCTGATATCCTGATGTATGACGCCAACTTTGTGCCGGTGGGCAAGGACCAGGTACAGCACCTGGAGATCGCCCGCGACATTGCTAGCTCGTTTAACCACATTTACGGTGAGACGTTTGTGCTTCCGGAGGCAAAGACCGATGAAACTGTGATGACCGTACCAGGCATTAACGGCGAGAAGATGAGCAAGTCGTACGGCAACATCATTGATATTTTTGAGGCTGACAAGCCGCTTCGCAAGACGATCATGAGCATCGTAACCGACAGCACCGCGCTGGAGGAGCCCAAGAACCCGGATGAGGATACTACCTTTAAGCTCTACAGCCTGCTGGCATCGCCGGAGGAAGTGGAGGCGATGCGCCAGAACTACCTGGCTGGTGGCTACGGCTACGGCCATGCCAAGCAGGCGCTCTACGAGCTCATCATCCGGAAGTATGCCAAAGAGCGCGAGGTGTTTAGCTACTACATGAGCAACCTGCCCGAGCTCGACAAGAAGCTGAAGGAAGGCGCGGAGAAGGCCAAGGCCATTGCCACACCCGTACTGCAGCGCGTGCGCCAGAAACTGGGGTACTAGGCGCGCCAGGGCAGTTAAGCTCCAAAGAAGATAAGTAAAAGGAATCCTGTTATTCTGTAAAGCATCTTGGGCACAGGGTAGGTAAGCTGTTGCCAATGGCCTAAAAAGATCCTTTCAGGATGACAAGAAGGATAGAATAGCCCATTCATACTTGCCGAAAGGACCCTTTGAAGTGGGTTGTTGAATGCTAATCGTTTGAAAAGAAAGCGGCAGCTGCGCGAAACCGGCTGCCGCTTTTTTGTGTGTCTCCACGCAGACTTGCCTGCAGCTCTTTAACATATCACATAATATCTATATCTTAAGGCAATAATTTATACTTTACCTGAACCCTGACCTTTATAGTATGGCAAACGCAGTTGCAGCATCAGAACCCTTAACCCTGAAAAAGTCGGCCCGATACCTCTCGCTGGATGTGCTGCGGGGGCTCACCGTGGCGCTGATGGTGATCGTGAACACCCCGGGTAGTTGGAGCACCATTTATCCGCCACTGCGCCACGCTCCCTGGCATGGCTTCACCGTAACCGACCTGGTTTTCCCGGCATTCCTGTTTGCCGTGGGCAACGCCATGAGCTTTAGTATGCGCAAGTTCGAGCTGCAACCCGACAGCGTTTTCCTGGCGAAAGTGTTTAAGCGCACGGCCATTATTTTCCTGATCGGCCTGGTGCTGCGTGCCTTCCCGTTTGTGGCGCATGCCGAGGGCGGGGGCCTGGAGATGATCGACTGGACCGGCATCCGTGTGATGGGGGTGCTGCAGCGCATTGCGCTTGCCTATCTTATTGGCTCACTGGTGGTGCACTACCTCAAAATAAAGGGTGCCATCATCTTCAGTGCGGTGGTGCTGCTGGGTTACTGGGCCGTTTTATACTTCTTCGGCGACCAGCCGGACCCGTACTCCCTAGAAGGGAACGCGGCCCTGAAATTCGATCTGCTGTTCTTCTCCCCGGAAGTGCTCTACAAAGGCTACGGCATTCCGTTCGATCCGGAAGGCCTGCTGAGTACGCTGCCCGCCGCTGTAAACGTGATTGCAGGCTACCTGGTAGGCATGGCTATCCAACGGTATGGAAACAACCTGAGTACTGTGTTTAAGCTAAGTATAGCCGGGGCTGCCGTAATTGCTGTTGCCCTGCTGTGGGACCTGGTTTTCCCGATCAACAAAGCGCTCTGGACCAGCTCTTATACTTTACACACTGTGGGTTTGGTGATGCTGGTGCTAGCCATGCTTATGCTTCTGATCGAGGTGCTGAACTATAAAAAATGGGCCTACTTCTTTGAGGTGTTCGGCAAGAACCCGCTGTTCATCTACGCCATGTCTATCCTGATCATTAAAACTCTGAGCTTTATAAAAGTGGATGAACAGACACGCCTGAGCCGCTGGATTTACCAGAACTGGTTCCTGAGTTGGGGCGAGGGAGAGTTTGCCTCTTTGATGTTTGCCCTGGCTTACATGCTGGTGCACTGGCTGATGGGCTACCTGATGGACCGCAACCGCATCTACGTAAAAGTATAAAAGGCATTCCGGTAAAGCACGAGGGCCTGCCACATTGGAAGTGGCAGGCCCTCGTGCTTTATACTACGAAGCAGGACTATTCCGTATCGTAATAGCGGCTGTATCTCTCGTTGTACTCATTGTTGTCCAGGACATCATCATCGTTCTCATCCCACAGACCAAAGATTCCGTCTGTATACTCACGCTCGTTAATCATTTTGTTGCGGTCAGCATCCCAATCGGTGTAGTAATTGGTATTGGCCATACCGGTTCTGAACTCTTTCTCGTCTAGGCTGTTGTCTTTGTTCACATCCCAATCATTCCAGTTCTGGTTCTCAATACCATAGTCTGCTGTAGCGGTGGTCCACTCATTCTCGTCGAGGCTGTTATCATCGTTCACGTCCCAGGTGTCGTAGAAGCCGCCATAAAATTCATTCTCATCCAGGTTGTTGTCATCGTTGGCATCCCACTCTCCGTAGCGATTGTTAGAGGCAAAGGTGGTGTTAAACCTGTTGGTGTCCCAATTATCCATTACACCGGCATCTGCCTCGGTTTGTTCCTCAGCAACCATCTCGTTGTCTGTAGTGGCGACAGTCTCTTGCCCTTCACCGCCACAGGCTACTAGGCCAGTCAGCAGGGCGAAGCAAACACTGTTGGTAATATACGTCAATAATTTTCTCTTTGTAGTTTTCATAGTTCTGGTTTTTTAGTTCAATTATGTAGCTATTAATAACTTACGGGTCTGGTTGTTAAGGAGGTTTAATTTTAACTACAAGAGAAGTAAATACACCCCTAGATGAAGTATAAACTAGCCTCTACATAGTAGATAACCAAAACAGTGCAATTCCTGGTACGTAGCAAGGCAACTGCCCCAAAATAAAAAAGCACTTACCGCTGCCAAGGCAGCCATAAGTGCAACACCTTTAACAAGAAGAGCTGCTTATACTTCTTCTGGCGTTTCCAGGATAACCAGGTCGGCCGTCGCGCGGTTCAGGGCGATCGGAATGTTGTTGATAACGGCGGTACGGATCAGCGTCTGGATGTCGTGCTCGTGGCCGTGGGGGGTTTCGGCGTCGATGAAGAAAATAACCTTATCCACCTCGTGCTGCAGCATTTTAGCCGCCAGCAGTATGTCGCCGCCGCTGGGGCCGTGTCCGAAGGGCTTCACATCGAGCTCCAGCATGTCGTTTAGCAGTTTGGAGGTGTTGCTGGTGCCGATCAACTCGTGCTTTACAAGTTCCTCGCGGTGTACCTTGGCCCAATTGAGCAGCTCAGTTTTCTTCTGGTTATGGGCGATTAGCGCAATGGTAGTTTTCATAAGCAATATTTTGTCTCTGGCCCCCTCTATGGAAGCCTGCCTAAAGATACTGTTTTTTTGGAAACAGCAGGTGTTAAGGTTTCATCTCTCCTGCACCAGCCTGTGGCGTACTCTCCTATCCTGCGCCAGATACTTGGAATAACGTCTGGGTTTCTCCCAGAATTTTACTATCTTTGTCTTCTTGTTACATCCTGATTTCGCCTCTGATCTTCGCTTGTAGCCGCTCCTATTGGTACAATTTCTCCCGCGGCACCGTCAGATACTACTCGTCAGGGTCCATACGTTGGCAGCTCCCTCAGCATTGGTGTTTAAGCGAAGGAACATGTTAGTGCTACAGCATCAGCATGGTGTTTTTTGCCGGGCAGTTGCCGCCTTTGTACCGCCTCCGCCAGCCATACTTTAACATAGGCCGGGGCGCATTTCTCACTTAAAATTTTTACTATGGCCAGATCACAGAACACTTTCCTGAAGAAGCAACGTGAAAAACAACGCAAGCAGAAGAAGGAGGAAAAGCTGCAGCGCAAGCAGGAACGCCAGGAAAACTCCTCCGGCGGAAGCCTGGACGCCATGATTGCCTATGTGGATGAGTTCGGCAACATTACCGATACGCCCCCGGAAGAAAGGGAGGAAACCAAATCCAAAGAAGAAGACATAGCTTAAAGCGCAGCAAAGGCAGGTAAGAATCCGTTTCTAACCTGCCTTTTTTAGTAACATTATACTTTGGATTACTTCTTAGCTTTCCGGGCCAGCGCTTTGGCGATAGCGGCCTCGGCCAGCGGGGCCATTACTTTATACCCGGCTTCATTCGGGTGCACGCCATCATAAGTATACTCCTGCTTCAGCCCCTGCTGCGCATCTGCCATGGCCGAGAAGTAGTCCAAATACACCAGGTTTTTCTCCGCAGCGTAGCCTTTGATCATCTCGTTCAGGGCAACCACTTTTGGAGCCGGCTCCTGCCCCGGGTTCCATTTAAAATCCAGCGCGGGCAGCACAGAGCTCAGCACCACTTTAATATTATTGGCCTTTGCCAGTTCCGTCATCGAGACAATGTTGTCCATGATCATTTCAAGGGTGGAAGGGCCGGTGTTACCCGCGATGTCGTTGATGCCCGCTAAGATTACCACCACCTCCGGCTTCAGGTCGATCACGTCTTGCCGGAAACGCACCAACATTTGCGGTGTAGTTTGTCCGCCAATGCCGCGGTTAAGGTAAGGTTTCCCTTCGAAGAATGCCGGATGGTGGTTGCTCCAGCCCTCGGTAATGGAGTTACCCATAAACACCACGCGCTTCTCACCTGGGGCTGGTACTTTCAGCTTTGCATTCTCGGCTTTATACTTGTTTAACTGCGCCCAGTCCTGGGCAAAAGCAAAATTTGAGGATAGCATGGTGATGAGGAGAAGGGTGATGGTAAGTTTGATGTTTCTCATGTTGGTGGATAGGTTAAGGGTTTGGTACGTGAGGTGAGTAAGGTATTAGCAGAAGTTTGACTCATGTGCCGGGCTAGCTGTTGTTTTTATTCCTTATAGATTGCGAGTCTTATTTGTCTATATCCATTTTGGCTGTTCCCAAACATAAATAAGTAGGCATTTAACCCGTCATTATTCAGCCATTTTATACCGTCTCTATAGCTCGATTGTCCACTGTTTGAATTGATTTCAATTTGTGTTGGTTCACCTAACCTTTTGGTTAGCTCCTTCCGCAAGTACTCGAACTTTTTCTGAAATGCGGTATACATTTTATCCAGTTCCTTTTTAGACTTCTCTTCTAATAGATTCTGATTGCTATTAGTCTGTTGATTCCATTCATAAAGTATGATTTTCACCGAACTATCTTGAGGAGCATAAAAATACTCCACCTCCAAATCGAAAACTTGTTTCTCTGTTCTTGTAAAGGTTACTGGGGTAGCTAACTCAAAGCCCTTTTTGTTAGGGTAAATGCTTTCTCCAATTTTAATAAAATGGTTAGGTGTTACATCTATTGAGCCTTTGCCTTTTTCATACTCGATTGCCTCTGGTACCGTTAAACCTTCTAACTCATTAAATCTGTCAGACTTAAAAATCATTCTACTCGGGTTACAAGAAACAAGTAGGCTGGCAAGGATTACAAAAGGTATATTTTTTATCATCTGCATGAACAACGTGCTGGGCTAAATAGTGGCGCAGCTACTATTTAGGTGTTGTTGTGGGTTGTTGTACTTATTTTTAAATCTGCTAAGAAACCTATTAGTATTAAAGAAAGACTTGCCAGTGGCCCAGAATAAAGGCACGCCAAAAGAGTTTGCCCGTCCCCATTACACGCTAAGTCAGTTCCAATAATTAGGATAAGAGCGGCTGTATTAACTAAAGTATAAATAGCAAGATTAAATACTCTAAAACTATCTTTGACTACATTTTTGCCTTTGGCTAATTTCTGCTCAAGCCTACCAAAGTAGTATAAGGTTGAAAGTAAAATTAAGGCTACAGAGATAGATAGAATCAATCTATAGCTTGTCTCACAGTTGAATACTTTGCCGGTCAAGAACTCCGCTACCAAGACGCCAGGAAATAATGTCCAAGCAGGAAATATGGGTATCAAAGACCACAAGGCATTAGTAAATCCTAACTTGGTAAATCTAAAGCTCATTTTAATTAACTATGAATACCCCACAACTACGGTATAAGCGTAAACCTACGCTTATCCGCACTATATCAATAGGGCTAATAACTTAGTACACCGCTGATGACATTCACTTATTACAATATATTCAAAATATCTATAAATCAACCAAAAAAGCCGCACCCACCTCGGCTCGAAGCCTTGGCAAGTGCGGCAAGTATATATCAGCAGCCAGGCAGGCTACTAAAGTATAAATTCCGGTCTATTCGGCGGTCCAGAGTACGCGCTCCTGGTCTGCGAGCACCAGCAGTACACGAGGCGGGTTGGCTACCAGCACCAGGCGCATCTCCACACCCGGGAAAGAGTCAGACTCCACCCAAACACCTTCGTTATCGTCGCCTTCCTCCAGCTCTTTGCCGTCCAACGAGCTGGCCAGGTATGCGGTTGGCAACAGGATATCGGCATCAGACTTTATCTTGCCGTGCACATCCTCCAGCACATCTTCCAGCTCATCGCCGTATTCTTCGTTAAAATCGTCTTCCAGGTCGTGCAGCTCTTCTTCTATGTCATCATAGCGCGCATCGTTGTAGTCAAGCGCTCGTAACTCTTGCTTCTTCTCCAGGATGGCCACGATGGACTCGTTCAGGGCTTTTGCGTTCATAATCGTCTTATTTTTTACAAAGTTGAAAACATGCCTCAGCAATTGCAAGAAATAGGTTTGATAATTTACCCTGGGCTGCCATCGTTTTGATAGTTGCGCAAAAGATGTATTTTTACGTAACCCATTATAAACTAATCAAACAAACTATGAATACACAGCCCGCAACCTCAGAAGCAGTCACCAAAGATATCCTGCCCTTAAACGGCACCGACCACATTGAGTTTTATGTAGGCAACGCCAAGCAGGCCGCCCACTTTTACCAAACCGCTTTCGGCTTTAAGCTCGTAGCCTACGCCGGCCCCGAAACCGGCGTGCGCGACCGAGCCTCCTATGTAGTGCAGCAGGAAAAGATCCGCCTGGTACTTACCACAGCCATATATCCCGATTCGGAGATTGCCCGGCACGTGCACCAGCACGGCGACGGCGTAAAAGTGCTGGCCCTGTGGGTGGATGATGCCGAAGAAGCATTTAGAGGAACGGTGGCACGTGGCGCAAAACCAGCCATGGAGCCCAAAACAATAACCGACGAGTTTGGTGAAGTGAAGATGGCTTCTATCCATACCTACGGCGACACCATTCATACTTTTGTGGAGCGCAAAAACTATGATGGCGTGTTTATGCCGGGTTACGTGGAGCGTACTTCCGAACTGATGGTGGAGCCTGTTGGCCTGAAGTACGTAGACCACTGCGTAGGCAACGTGGAGCTGGGCCGCATGAACGAGTGGGTGAAGTTTTACGAAGATGTGATGGGCTTCAGACTACTCCTCACGTTTGATGATAATGATATCAGCACCGAGTATACCGCCCTGATGTCTAAAGTGGTTTCGAACGGTAACGGCTATATCAAATTCCCGATCAACGAGCCGGCCGAAGGCAAGAAGAAGTCGCAGATAGACGAGTACCTGGAGTTTTACCGCGGGGCGGGCGTGCAGCACATTGCCGTGGCCACCCACGACATCCTGCACACCGTGTCTGAATTGCGCCGCCGTGGCGTGGAGTTCCTGCGTGTGCCGGAAACCTATTACGAAGACCTGATCGGGCGCATCGGCCACATCGACGAGGACATGGAAGACCTGAAGAAACTCAACATCCTGGTGGACCGCGACGACGAGGGTTACCTGCTGCAGATCTTCACCAAGCCGGTGCAAGATCGCCCTACCGTGTTTTATGAGATCATCCAGCGCAAAGGGGCCAAGTCTTTCGGCAAGGGCAACTTCAAGGCCTTGTTCGAGGCCATCGAGCGCGAACAGGCGCTCAGGGGCAACCTTTAGCAGAAATTTAAAGTATAGCCGCGTGTAATTGTGGCCAAAATACCTTTATTTTGATATAACTATACTTCACACCAGTTCTAGGGCTGTGCTTCGGGTACGGCGAGGGCTGGTGTGATTTTTTGTCTTAGAATGATACTTGCTATACTTTGCCTGCCGCAAGTACAGCAAGTATAAACCTTACCCTTCTCCGCTCTTTCGGATTTCTGAATCCGGAACAGCGGAAGAAATTGAAGTATAAAGTATAGGTATGGATCTCCCTTTCCTGGAGACTTACGCCAAAAATAACGCTACTAAAACATCAGCATTAACAGACTATGATAGATGCATCTATAAAACAGAAAATTGACCAGTGGCTGTCCGGCAGCTACGACCAGGAGACGAAAAGCGAGATAAGCGGCATGCTGGAGCGCAATGAGCACGAGGCACTGTCAGATGCTTTTTACAAAGACCTGGAGTTTGGCACCGGCGGGTTGCGCGGCATCATGGGCGCCGGCAGCAACCGCATGAACCGCTATACTTTAGGTATGGCCACACAGGGCCTGTGCAACTACCTGAAGCAGAATTTTCCGGGGGAGCAGGTAAAAGTGGCCATCGCCCATGACTGCCGCAACAATTCCGATGTGTTTGCCCGCATCGCCGCTGAGATCTTCTCGGCCAATGGCATCAAAGTATACTTGTTCGAGGCACTGCGCCCAACGCCGGAGCTTTCGTTTGCCATCCGCCACCTGGGCTGCCAGAGCGGCGTGGTAGTAACAGCATCACACAACCCGAAAGAGTATAACGGCTATAAAGTATACTGGAACGATGGCGCCCAGGTGACCGCCCCGCACGACAAAAACATCATTGGCGAAGTAAACAAGATCACGTCCATCGACGAGGTGAAGTTTGAACCGAACCCGGCGCTGATCGAGCTGATTGGCCAGGAGTTGGATGAGGCCTACATGCAGGAAGTGCAGAAGCTGTCTATCTCCCAGGAGGCTATTAAACGCCAGCACGACCTCAAGATCGTGTTCTCTTCTATCCATGGCACGGGCATTACGCTGGTGCCGGAGGTGCTACAGCGCTATGGCTTCACCAACGTGCATGTGGTGGAGGAGCAGGCTGAGCCGAACGGAGATTTCCCAACCGTGGTGTACCCGAACCCGGAGGAGAAAGAAGCGATGACCCTCGCCCTGAACAAGGCGAAAGAGATCGACGCTGACCTGGTGCTGGCCACTGACCCTGACTCGGACCGTGTAGGCATCGCGGTAAAAAACCAGGAGGGCAACTTTGTGCTGCTGAACGGCAACCAGACCGGTGCCCTGCTCATTAACTACCTGCTGCAGGCCTGGCAGAAAGCCGGTAAACTCACGGGCAAGGAGTACGTGGTGAAAACGATCGTGACCACGGATCTCATCAAGGAGATTGCCGACAGCTACAACGTAACCATGTACGAAACCCTGACCGGCTTCAAGTATATCGCGCAGCTCATCCGGGAGAAGGAAGGACAGGAAGTATACATTGGTGGTGGCGAGGAAAGCTACGGCTATATGATCGGCGACTTCGTGCGCGACAAGGACGCTATCTCGGCCTGCGCCCTGATCGCGGAGATGGCGGCCGTGGCCAAAGACAATGGCCAGAGCCTGTTCGAGATGATGCTAGCCATGTACGAAAAGTATAACTTCTACAAAGAAGAGCTGGTGTCGATCACGAAGAAGGGGATGCGCGGCGCAGAGGAGATTCAGCAGATGATGGCCGACATGCGCAGCAACCCGCCAAAGCAAATAGCCGGCTCCGACGTGGTGGAAGTGCGCGACTACAAGATGAGCACACGCAAACTTATCCTGACGGGCGAAGAACACAAGCTGGACCTGGAGAGCTCGAACGTGCTGCAGTACCTGACCAAAGACGGAAGCAAAATATCGGCTCGCCCGTCCGGCACCGAGCCCAAGATCAAGTTCTACATCAGCGTAAATGAGCCCCTCGCCTCTGCCGCTGACTACCACGCCACGGAGCAGAAGCTGAACCAGAAAATCGAGCAGATGCTGAAAGACCTGAAGCTGAAGTAGGGATAATTGCTACATAGTTAAATGGCTAAATTGCTGAAGTATAAATCGGCAGTTTAGCCATTTTTTTGTCTGGATTAGGGTGTGTGTTGTTACTCCACTCCAGTTCTCTTTTGTAGCACAGGTTCCGACTGCCCCTACCCTTCCTCGAAACAAGTTCGGGACCCAAGGCTTCTCCAAAGATGTGAGCCTGTAGCTGCTTTAGCCAAAGTATAAGTTTTATACCCGCTGTTCTTGCACGGACAGGTCGAGACTGTCCCTACACAAGTGTAAACCCACCCCTAGCCCCTCCAAGGAAGGGAATTTCACCTCACCCCAACCCTCTCCTAAAAACAGGAGAGGGAGTTCTGCAGTACCGAATCCAACCACCCCTGCCCCTCCTTAGCCAAGGAGGGGAGTTCTGTTCTAGTTGCATAAGCTGTAGCTATCGAACTGATCCCAGTCCTTGGGTTGAGCGCCTTGTAGATTTCTGGTTTCGCTTTAGCGAAATTGCGGAGACCGCAGGTCAAGCAAAGGAAATGTACACCGCGCGATGCCCTTATCGAGGGCCCCTACCCCCAGGACGAGCCCTCTCGGGCTGGAGAGCACCAAAGTATACTATGAAACAATTAAGGTTGTAAAGCTGTGGATGAACGGCAGCTAGCAAGTATAGCTTGCCTCCAGTTGTAGGAAGCAGGGGCTAAAGGCACAAACGGACGCTTGCGCCAGTGAAAGTATAGCAGCAAGTATAAACTGAAGTATAAAAGTATAGCCTAAGTATGAAGCACGGCTCTCCGAGCAAGTCGAGTTACACACCCGACATCATAGAAGGCACGCGCGCCAGCGATAGGTATAGCTCGTGTCAAGCTGCGGGAAGCGAAAGTTATGGAAGTATAGCCCAAGTATAACATATGGCCGCAGCAGTTTTTAACCGGGTCCGGATAACATTTTCATACTTCAGCAGCTTTGTTAATAGATGCCTATATTTACCAGGGGCTGAAAAAAGAAAAGCATAACACATGAACACACTATTCCAAAGTATAAAACAGGTAATCGAAACGCGCCGCACCACCAAACCACCCAAGATGAACGGGCAGCGCATACCTGATGAGCAAATTACACAGCTGCTGCAGCTCGCCGACTGGGCCCCTACCCACGGCCACACCGAACCCTGGCGGTTTATAGTGTATGCCGATAAGGCCCTGAAAACCTTCTGTCAGAACCACGCTGAGCTGTACCGGCAAAACATCCCTTCCGAAAAGTTTATGCCTGAAAAGTATGAAAAACTGCAGCACATGGGCGAGAAGGCGTCGCACATTTTAGTAGCTTACATGCGCCGCGGTGATCTGCCCAAGATACCGGAACTGGAGGAAATTGCCGCCACCTCCTGCGCCATTCAGAACCTGTTGCTGGGCGCCTCTGCCCTGGGCATGGCCACGTACTGGGGCTCCGGAGGCATGGCCTATCATCCAAGTATGAAAAAGCACCTGCAGTTGCGCGAGCAGGACGTGGTGCTGGGCATCTTATACCTGGGCTACGCTGAGAATGCCGCCTACCAGGGCAAGCGTAACGTGCCGCTGCAGGAAAAGGTAATGTGGGTGAAATAAGTTAAAGAAGTTAAAGAAGTCGAACTTACGGCAGGAACACGATTTCTTTTGCCCTTCTCTCATTCCCTTGCTATAGGCAATTCGCTATATTTGTAGAGCAACAAAATTCCGCGAAACACGAAAAACGAGTGAACGCTTTTACAAAATCATAACCATACCCCATGAGAACAATTGACGAGTATAATTTTGCCGGCAAGAAGGCTTTGGTGCGCGTAGACTTCAACGTGCCCCTCGACAGCGAGTACAGGATCACCGACGATACCCGCATTCGTGCGGCCGTACCCACCATCAACAAGATCCTGAACGATGGCGGAGCCGTGATCCTGATGTCGCACCTGGGCCGCCCTAAAAGCGGGCCGGAGGAGAAATTCTCGCTGCGCCACCTGGTGCCGCGCCTGGAGCAGGAGTTCAAGACCAAGGTGCTGTTCGCCCCTGACTGCGTAGGCCCGGAGGCGGCACAACTGGCACAGGAACTGCAGCCCGGCGAAATTCTGCTGCTCGAAAACCTGCGCTTCCATAAGGCGGAGGAAAAAGGCGACCCGGATTTTGCCCGTGCGCTCTCTACCTTGGGTGATGTGTACGTAAACGATGCCTTCGGCACGGCGCACCGCGAGCACGCCTCCACAGCCGTTATTGCGCGCTACTTCCCCAACGATAAGATGATGGGGTACGTAATGCAGGCCGAGCTGGAGAACGCCCGCCGCGTGCTGGAGAACTCCGAGCGCCCTTACACGGCCATCATGGGCGGGGCCAAGATCTCTGATAAGATCCTGATCATCGAAAAGCTGCTCGACCGCGTGGATAACCTGCTGATTGGTGGGGGTATGTCTTATACTTTCGTGAAGGCTGATGGTGGCGAGATCGGCTCCTCGCTGGTGGAAGAGGATAAGCTGGAACTGGCTAACCGCCTCATCAAGATGGCCAAAGAAAAAGGCGTTAACATCATGATCCCCGTGGATTCTGTGATCGCAGACGCCTTCAGCAACGACGCCAACGTCGACACGAAGCTGAGCCACCACATTCCGCAGAACTGGATGGGGCTGGATATCGGCCCCGACGCGCGCGAGCAGTATGCTGCCGTTATCGCCAACTCCAAGACCATCCTGTGGAACGGCCCGATGGGCGTGTTCGAAATGTCAAATTTCTCGGTGGGCACTGAGGCCGTGGCTGATGCCGTGGTAGCCGCGACAGCCAATGGAGCATACTCGCTGATAGGTGGCGGAGACTCTGCCGCAGCCGTAAACAAATTTGGATACGCCGATCGCGTGTCCTATGTATCAACAGGCGGCGGGGCGCTGCTGGAGTACATGGAAGGCAAAACCCTGCCTGGCGTTGCCGCCCTCGAACGCACCGATTACTAATGTCTTACCCCCTGCCTTTCCCTAACCCGGAAAGGCAGTATTTTTTATAAATATGTCCGATAATAAAGTAACCTACCAGTCAGCTGAGGAAGCCCTCTCAGTTATTAGATCCGGGGATCGTGTTTTTATACAGGGCAGCGCCGCCACGCCGCAGTACCTGGTACGCAAACTAGCCGAGCGTGCCGATGAGTTGCGTGACGTGGAGTTGGTAAGCATCACCACCTATGGCGAGTTTCCGCTGTCGGAGGAGCAGTATAAAGACTCGTTCTTCATCAACTCCCTGTTTGTCTCGGCCAATGTGCGCGATGCCGTGAACAGCGGCCGCGGCGATTATGTGCCGATCTTCCTGAGCGAGATCCCGGGACTGTTCAGGACCGGTAAGATGCCTTTGGATGTGGCCATCGTGCACGTATCCCCGCCTGACCGCCATGGCTACTGCTCGCTGGGCGTCTCGGTGGATATTACCCGGGAGGCCGTACTTAGCGCCAAGCATGTTATTGCCCAGGTAAACCCGCAGATGCCACGCACCCACGGGGATGGCCTGATACACGTAAGCCGCTTTGATGTGTTGGTGGAAATAGACGAGGCACTGCCAGAGGTAGACTACAGCCTGCGCATCACTGACAGGGAAAGAGCGATTGCCAGGTATGTGGCCGAGATGGTGGAAGATGGTGCCACGCTGCAAATGGGTATCGGGGCTATACCGGATGCCGTGCTCAACAGCCTGACCAACCATAAGGAGCTGGGTATCCATACCGAGATGATGTCGAACGGGGTGATGGACCTGGTGGAGAAAGGCGTGATCACCAACGAGCACAAGTACAGGCACCCGGGCCGTATTGCTACGGGCTTTATAGTAGGCAACCGCAAGTTCTACGATTTTGTGGATGACAACCCGCTTATCCTGATGCAGCGCACCGACTACGTAAACGATGTAACGATCATCCGCTCCAACCCGAAGGTAACGGCCATTAACAGTGCCATCGAGATAGACCTGACGGGACAGGTGGTGGCCGATACAATCGGAAAGTATCAGTTCTCAGGCATTGGCGGGCAGATGGATTTTATCCGTGGCGCGGCACTGTCAGAGGGAGGTAAGCCTATTATCGCCTTGCCATCGGTAACAAACAAGGGTATCTCCAGAATCACTCCGCTGATAAACGAGGGGGCTGCCGTAACCACGACCCGGGCGCACGTGCACTACGTGGTAACAGAGTATGGCGTAGCCTACCTGTATGGTAAGAACCTGCGCCAGCGTGCCAAGGCACTCATCAACATTGCCCACCCAGACCACCGTGAGCGGCTGGAGAAGGAGGCGGTGGAGCGCTACGGCTACATCTAACAGAAAGTATAAATTTATACTTTAACAGAGCTCCCTGCTGCTTCATAGTGGCAGGGAGTTTCTTTTTGGCTTTACATAAGTAATCAACTGCTACTCCTTTCCAACAGTTTCTGCAGCATGCAGTATGATGGTTTACTGATACTCCGTATCAGGGAGAAGTAAAAGTTCCCAGGCCTGGTAACGCATCAATTTGGCTGCCCATAGGCACTGGTTGGGAAGCATTGGATTCCGGAAGAGTATATAGCCCTAGGGCTTAAAAAACTGAAGAAACGCTAGGCAGGAATCAGGCCTGCTCTTTCCGCTGCAACACCTTAATCGTTACCAGCAACTGCCCCACGTGGCGCATGGTGTGCTCGGCAGCGTGGAACAGGAGTCCCAAAACCGTGGAGGGGAGCTGTGCCCTGCCTACACCCCTAAAGTCGGTAAGAGAGGCTTCGTCCGTTCGCCGCAGCTGCTCCAGCGCCTGATCCACCTGCCGGTCAAAATTCCTCACCAGGTCCTGTACAGGGTATGCCTTATCATCTGCCGGCTTACCCTCGGCACGCAGGTTACTCAGCTGTTCCTCCGAGAGTTGCTCCCCCCGGGCATAGGTAAACAACCGTTCGATCACTCCCTTCAGGTGCTGCAGGTGAAAACCTACCGAAGCCACACCGGCAGGCTGTTCCCACAGCAATTCCTCCGGGAAACCCTCCATTAAAGTGTGTACCTCCTCCCGTGCCTGCAGGAGCGCATGGGCCACAGGCTGCAGCAATGCCGGCACCCCGTCCACCGGCCCGCTTTGCCATGCCTCAAGTTTTTTAGATTGTGCCATATGTGTTGTTGCTTTGCTCTATGATGAAATTATTCTCTACAACTGCTTTTGGTCGCGGCGGCTGAGGTAGTCCAGCACCTCCTCCACTGCCTCCAGGTCGCCTTGTGCGTTATACTTACGGATGCGCTCCATCTCCCCTTTTATCAGTCCGGCGCGCGTATCTTCCACCTTCCCCTGCGAGTGAGTTACCTTCCGGCACCACGGCAATGGCTTGCCCGGTTGGCTATACAAGTATAGCTGCGGGTAGTGGCGGTGTGCTGCGGTAACGGCCGTCATGAACGCACGCGGCTGCTGGAATGGCGCTGCCGCCACAGCTATGCTTTTGTAGCCTTTGTCTTTGGCGTGTTTGGCCATGGCCTCCGCCTCTATGAGCGTGTGCAGGTACGCTTTTCCGGGATCGGGAACACCCTCCAGTTTATCGGAAAGAATGCCTCTTTTTATCATTTCCTCGTACCAGGCTTCATAGCCCGGGTAACCGCTGAGGGGCTCCGCTTGCAGAAAAAGCACTTTTTGTACCTGCCCCTCCTGTACCAGGCGCTTGGCAATTGAGAAGCTGGATTCCTGGTTATCCTCCGTCTGCCCGAACAGGAACAGCGCATCTAAGGGTTTATCTGGCAAGGTATCGGCAAGGGTGCGGATAATGAGTTCTTCTAGCATAGCTCCCTTATACGCTCGTTACCTGCACTGGGGTGTCGTTATACTTTAGGCGGAAATACGTACTTTTGCGGTATGGCAGAAGAACAGAAAAAGAACCCGCTCCACGGCGTAACGCTGCAAATGATGCTGGAGCACCTGGTAGAAGTATATGGCTGGGAGCACCTGAGCCACAAGATCAACCTGAACTGCTTCAAGAACGACCCGAGCATCAAATCCAGCCTCACGTTTCTGCGCCGCACCCCCTGGGCACGCAACAAGGTGGAGCATTTATACTTGTACACCCTCCGGAAGTTTAAGTAAGGAACAGCTTCATGTCCTGAAAGTATAAGCCATACTTTATTCTTTGATACATAGCCTATATTTTATATATTAAAACCATGATGATAAACGACAAACTACAGATGGTAAAGTATGGGCTATTATATTTTATATCCTTTGCTCTTGGTGTTACTCTCCTGAAGCTGTGGGATACATGGAAATGCCTACTGGCAGGTAATACGATAGATTGGCAAACCACATTGAGCGGGTTAGACTTGAGTGTAATAGCCGCCATAGCCTTACCCATCTCTGTATCCTTATCCTTAGCTAGTAGGAAGAAGCGAAAGAGCAAAGCTTTAACCAGTTAAGCAGCGCTACCTTTTCACCACTTTGCCGGAGCCGGAGATATTGGTGGTTACAGCCGGATTTCCCAGGTAGTATACTACTCCGCTTCCCGAAATATCAGCGGCCAGTGCCTCGGAAGCGTTTACCTCTGCCACACCGGACCCGGAGAGGTTCACGGTCACGTTCTTGGATTGCAGGTCGAAGGCAGCGGCCTTGCCAGAGCCAGAGATATTCACAGTATACAGAGGCGCCTCCCCATGCAGCGCCACCTCGCCGGAGCCTGTTACACGGGCGATCACTTTCGCCGCTACTACGTCAAAATCGATCTTACCCGAACCATTAATCTCTACCGCCAACTCGTTTGCTGTAAACTCATCCTGACTAACAATGCGCCCGGAGCCGTTTAGGTACAGCGACTGCACCTGCGGCATGGTAATATATACCTCCACCGTTTTGCTCCTCCTTACGCAGTCGCGGTGCTCGATCTCCCAAGTGTTGTTGCTGATGCTGGTTTCTAGCTGGTCCAGGATATTGGGCTCTCCCCTTACCTCCACCAGTTGCGTTTCGCCCTGGGTAATGTATACTTTAAAATCGCCGTTGGCCTCCACCCTGCTGAACGGCTGCAGGTTTAGCGTGCGTGTCTCAAGATCTCCCTCTCCTTTAATGCAGTTGTTATCCTCGCAGGCACTTAATGTGCCAGCAGACATTAGAGCAAAGAGAACGCTTCTCCCTTCGTAATCCATCTCATAGTTTCATTTTTTAAATGCACCATGATAAGTAGATACCTGCAGCTGTGAATGCGTTGCATTGGGTAGAGAAAATCCAGCACCAAAGTATGCGGTATTGTGCCGACGAGCAGTAACACCTGGTGAGGGTGTGGTGGTAGGGGGTAAGGGATAGCTAATCCTTTACCTCCAGCTTCCCACTCTCCTGGTAGCGCAGCCTGCCCACGTCCACTAGCTCACGGATGAGCTCGGTTACTGCCTCGGCGTGCCGGGGTTCGAACTGCTGCACCAGTTCCTTGGGAAGATAAGGGCGCACCTGCACCAGTTCCATTAATTTGAGGCGCAAAACCGCATGGTCCTCCTGCTTTCGCTGCTTCTTACGCACGGCCAGGCAGTAGTCGCAGATGCGGCAGCTCGTGTCAGAGATCTCCCCGAAATACTCCAGCAGCAGTTGGGTGCGGCAGCGGTTCTGCGTCTGTACATAGCGGCCCATCTCCCTGGCTTTTTGCAGGGCTCTCTCGCGCAAACTCTCCAGCTTTCTGGTGTTTGTAATAACCCTGCTGGCATCCTCCCGAGGGGCCGTAAAGACAAGTTGGGGCGCATCGTGCTGCGGCTCGTAGTTGATGACCTGCAGCTTGTGCAGGTACTCCAGCTTTCGGCGTAGCTCCTGCTCGGGCACCTTCAGCAGCTCGGCCATCTTCCCCTCCCGCACCTTCACAAAGTTCACAAAAACCTCTCCGCCATACATCCGGAGTATAAGCTGTATGAGTTTGTCGTGTTCCGGGTTCTTAAGCTGAAAGCTGTAAAGCTCCGTATTCTCCAGAATTACCATCAGGCGGGAAGGCAGGTAGTAACTCTCGTTCAGCTGCAGGTACCCCTCCTGCTCCAGCCGCTTAATGGCGTGGTGGGTTTCCAGCGGGTTCAGTTTATACTGCTTGGCAAACTCTGCGACATCAAAATCAAAACTGCTGAACTGCCCGCTGCCCACGGCCAGCTGGTAGTAGTTGGCCAGGCATTGGTATACCCTGCGGATAAACTCTACCGGCGGGTGCGATTCCTCCACTTTCCGCTGCAGCTCCGCCACATCGTTGGGCCCGACAAGTATGGTGGCGTAGGCATAGCGCTCATCGCGGCCGGCACGGCCAGCCTCCTGGTAGTATGCCTCCAAACTCTCGGGCAGGTCCAGGTGCACTACCAGCCGCACGTCCGGCTTGTCGATGCCCATGCCGAAGGCATTGGTCGCCACCATCACGCGCACCTTATCCTCTACCCACAGCTGCTGCACTGCGCTTCGCTCCTGGAACTTTAGACCGGCATGATAGGCGGCGGCAGAAATGCGGCGGCTCTGCAGAAACCTGGCTATCTCCACGGTTTGGCGGCGGCTGCGCACATACACGATGCTTTGGCCGGGCATGCGTTGCAGGATCTCCAGCAAGCGGTTTGCTTTAGCCTCGGTCTCCAGGCACGAATAAGATAAGTTGGCTCGGGCGAAGCTCTTTTGGAAAACGTTTGGCTTCGGGAACTTCAGCTTTTCCTGTATGTCCTGCTTTACCTGTTCTGTGGCCGTGGCGGTAAGGGCGATGACAGGCACGTTGGGCAGCAATGCTCGCAGCTCGGCTAGCTGCAGGTACGGCGGCCTGAAGTCATACCCCCAATGTGAGATACAGTGCGCCTCATCCACGGCAATCAAACCCACTTTCATGCGCTTTACCCGCTCCTGAAACAGGTCGGTGAGCAGGCGCTCCGGAGATAAGTATAAAAATTTAACACCTCCGTACACGCAGTTATCCAAGGCAATGTCTATCTCGTGGCGACTCATGCCCGAGTATACTGCTGTGGCAGATACACCTCGCTTTTTCAGGTTCTCCACCTGGTCCTTCATCAAGGCGATGAGGGGCGTAATAACCAGGCAAATGCCATCCAGCGCCATGGCCGGCACCTGAAAGCAGATCGACTTGCCGCCACCCGTTGGCAGCAGGGCCAGCGTGTCCTGCCCCGCCAGCACCGAGGCTACAATATCCTCCTGTAACGGCCGGAAACTGTCGTAGCCCCAATAGGTTTGAAGTATGTGGTGGATGTCTTGCAACGTATGGCTAGTTTCTGTACCGCGAAGATAAGGGTTCGCGAAGAGAAGTCAGTGGCAGGTAGGAGGTTTATACTTTGGGGAAGTATGATTTGCTGCGGCTCACTATTCCGGAAGCTGAAAGAGAGCCTCTACCCCCACGGAAAGACTGGGATCAGATTCGATAGCCACTGCTTAACACCTTGAACCGAGTCCCCCTTGAAAGGGGGCAGGGGGATGACAATCATTCGCTGATTCCCCTCCTCTGGACTAGCCAAAGCGCGGATTTTGAGCTAGCGAGCGTAGCTCTCAGGGATGGGTTTATGTAGGGACAGGTCGCGACCTGTCCGCACAACGGCAGCAACTATGCAACTTATACTTCAGCAGCAATAATGACAGTCCTCCCTCCTCAACCAAGCAGGACCAGGGGTGGTTGAGTGGCCTCAGTTCAGGTTAATGGGGCATTCTAATAGAAAAGCCAGTTCTGAAAACAAAATCCGGTGCGGCATCGCTCAAGCCGGTTGCGGCTGCGAGATCTAGCTGCAGGTTTGGCCCGAGCCACAAATTGGCTCCTGTGTTTACCAGGTATTCAGCTTTTTCATCATTGGCCTTGCTCCCCAATACTTCTCCGAATACTGCAAGATTTTCATGCACTGTACCCGTCAAAACGATCGAATACCCAACTTCTGACTCACCATCAGCCCAGCCGATAGCCAGGTTATAGGCCACCTCTAACCTTTGAGTAAGTATATTTGATAAGACAAGCCTGAATTCCGGTTCCGGATGATCAGGGCGAAAAGCACGTGATCCAACCGGCAGCACCAACTGAGAAACGAAAGCTCCCCGAGGCTGCCATCCCTGTTCCCGCCAAAGCTGAAACTTCAACTCAAGGCTTAGCGGAGTCATTCCTGTGACTTTACGCTTGGTACCATTTTCAAAAACGGAGTCGCCCAGAGCCCCCTCCGCCCTGACCTCCAGCCAGTTGAGCACACCGAACCGAAGCAAGGCAGTCGGATACGCACGCGTTTTGATCGAATATCCTGCTTCAGAGGTTCTGTCAAACTGATAACCTGCTTCCAGTTGCAGTGCCCCACTCGGCATTAGCGTAGTCGATTCTGTCTGGTCCGGCCTTTCGGTTTGTATTTTCCCTTCCTGCCCCAAACAGCGACCTACAAAACTAATCAGCAGTACGAGCAGCAAAGTATACCTGGCGCATAAAAACCGTATCATGCTACATTATGATTTAAACTTTATACGGCGCTATTGATACCGCTGAATAGAAGTATAAGCAAGATTTGTACTTCATCAAACCGAGCAAAACAAAAGCCCCCGCCTCAAAGAAGCGGGGGCTAGCATTACTGGTTGATTAATTATTAAGCGGCTGCAGACTGCCCGTCCTCGCGCTCTTCGATCACCTTTTTGAGTTTATCGATAGCCTGTGCGGCACGTTCCTCGTCGAAGCGGTTGATGTTAAGCAGCATCTTGGTTTTCTCCTGGCGTGTAATGGTCGGGTTATTCAGCAGGCGGATAATCTCCTCCTTCTGCTTGGCCGATGCATAGCGCACGCTGCCAGACTGCTCTTCCTGCTGCTCAGCAGCTTCAGCCACAGGTTCCGCAGTAGAGGATTTCATCGTTGCTTTCTTCTCGGTCGGCACCGCCGGCTTGGCCTTGGCAGACGGCTCATTGCCACTGTAGTCCATCTCCTCGGAAGGGGTAGGCTCATAACCGGCAGCACGGATAACCCATGCCAGTATGTTGCGGTACGCCTTACCAATGGCCCGCGTCTGCGCCATAGAGGCAATCGCGAACTCCTGGTAGTATTTTTTCCCCTGCTCCCGGTTGGAACAGATGGCAAAACCCGCGCCTACTACCTGCTGGCTTCGCAAGTCAAGCAGGTTTACCTTCGCCTGGTACTTTATTTCGTCGTCGGTGCTGATGTTTACAACATGCTCCACCACTGGCAAAATGCCCAAGCGCGAACCAGCATACTGCCAGCCCTCCACATTCACATATTCTTTTCCCTGGATGTTCTGGTAAAGGCGGTTCTCCTTTATGAACTTCGCCAGGTCAACAGCCAGGTGAAGCGTTTCGTCAGACTTGGCTATATCATAGCTCTCAATCTTCGGTTTCTTCTGCACCTTGGTCTCTTTATCAGGTTGATTCATACTCATTTAGCTTTCATAGTTAGTTACATATATTAAACAGAGCAGCAGGGCAAATAGTGCAAAAATTCAAAAATAATATGCATTTTATCCACCTGATTATCAAGTAGATATAAATTATTTTCAATTCAGTTTAAGCAGTTGCGGAGGCTCCTGTAAAAAGCTAAAAGTTGAGGGAAGGGTGAAGTATAAATACGGAGGTTTCAGCGTTTGGGGTTTGGGAAGTTAGAGAGTTAAGGATAAGGAGTTAGAAAGATGAAAAGTTAGGAGGAATGGCAGTATCAGCTGGCGTACTTGTGAGGGAACTCGCCTCTGCCGCGATTCAATGAGCAATACCTTTGCGTAAAGACAGTTATATTTAACTGGCGCAAGTAAAAGTATAAACCGGCACATGTAGGCTGAAAGCCTTTTCTTGTTCTATAACTTTTCTAGAATAAGCTCTGATTCTAAAGAATTGTCCCCTTGAGGGGACTACAGGGGTGTAAAACTACGGAGCGGGCTGCTTGTGTGCGCAAAAACGGGGGAATCTGCAGGTGTAAACACCCCTCTGACCTATGGTCGCAAGTTTCGAACTCTCGTTCTCACTTGTCCTCAAGGGGATAGTTTAACCTTAAAAAGGCCAAATCTGAAAAAGATATAGAACAAGAAAAGGCTGAAAGCCCGCAGCAGGTTGCCTCCCTTTACTCTCTAACTCCAAAACCCTCTAACTTTCTAGCTCACTCTCAATTCCTCCACGATCTGCCCATCTTTCATGACAAGGGTGCGGTCGGCCATGGTGGCGAGTTGCTCGTTGTGGGTTACGATCACAAAGGTCTGGTTGAACTCGCTACGCAGGCGGAAGAAGATGTCGTGCAGCTCCTGTGCGTTCCTGGAGTCGAGGTTTCCGCTGGGTTCGTCGGCGAAGATGATCTTGGGCGAGTTGATAAGGGCACGGGCAACGGCCGTACGCTGCTGCTCCCCTCCCGACATCTCCGAGGGTTTATGGTCGAGGCGATGGGAAAGGTGGAGCATGGTGAGCAGTTCCTCGGCACGCTGCCGCACTTCCTTCTCTGGCCTTCCGGCCAGGAAGCCCGGGAGGCAGACGTTCTCGAGCGCCGTGAACTCCGGCAGCAGGTTATGGAACTGGAAGATAAAGCCTATGTGCCTGTTGCGGAAACGCGCCATTTCTGCTGCGTTCATCCGGGCGATATTCTTATCATCGAACATCACCTCCCCGGTGTCGGCCGTATCCAGCGTACCCAGAATGTGCAACAGTGTGCTTTTCCCGGCTCCGGAGGCTCCCACAATTGAGACGACCTCCCCTGCACCAATAGACAAATCGATGCCCTTGAGCACCTCCAGCGAACCGTATTTTTTATGGATATTCGTTACCTGCAGCACGTTCTGTAAAGTATGAGTTTGGCCTTGAAGACATAAATTAATCAGCCAAAGCTACAAAAAATTTGCCGTTGATGGATAGCGTATACGATGGAAGCCTTCCCATACTTGCCGGCAAGCGGGTTATGCCTCAGGTGCCGATGCCTTCGCGATGCCATTCTCCGCTGCATCAGTTGGCTCCGCCTCCAACACGTCCTTCACGTAAAACTCATTTACCCAAACCATCAGCACGGCAAGTATAGGCGCCGCCAGCAACAGCCCAAGCGCCCCCTGCAATATCCCCAGCAGCACCTGAAAAAACAGCAGTAGGGCAGGTGGCAGATCTACAGTCTTTTGGAATATAATTGGTGTGATGACGTAACTCTCCACCATCTGTATGCCGCCATACACCAGAATCACGTACAGTGCCATCTGTGGGCTAACGGTTAACCCAACCAGAACGGCAGGAAGGCCTGCGATCCAGGGACCAATGTTCGGTATAAAGGCCAGGAAAAAGGCGATCAGCGCCAGCACGAAGGCCAACGGCAAGCCAATGGCGGTGTAGCCTATAGCGGTGCTCACACCGATAATCGCCATAGCCGAGAGCATGCCCACCAGCCAAAGCTTTAGGGTGGTATAGCTCTTACCCAGCACCTCGATTACACGGCTACGGTTGCGCAGCGGGAAGAGCTTTACAAAACCGGTAGTGTACATGGAGGGGTTAGCGGCCAGGAAAAGGGCCGTAATGATGACGATGAGCAAATCTGCCAGGAAACTTAAGGTACTGGAGAAGACCCCGAATATCTTAGAGAACAGCGCATCCTGTTTGGGCATAGCCTTGCTCATATCGCTGGGAACCTGCTCGATGAGCTTCTGCCCCCACCCGTACTGGCTCAGCCAGTCCTGCACCTGCGTAACGGCCTTGGGTATGGTCTGCCGCATTTCCTGCACCTGCTGGCTCGCTGTGGGGGCCACCAGCCAGAAGGCGGCAACAATCAGCCCGAAGAATAGCAGCACCGACAGCAGCAGAGCCAAGCCACGCTTCAAGTGGAGCTTACTGGTTAGCCAGTCTGTTATGCCGCAGAAAAGCACCGCCAGCAGTATGGCGGCAAACACCAGCAGGAAGAAGTACGCGTGCCGGCCAAGCAGGTAAAAACTGCTTGCAATCAGCAGCACCACAAGTGCCGCAATGGCCACACGTTTGGCATATTTGTATACATTCAGCATAAAACCACATTTTAAATGAATCAACCTGTGCAAAGGCAAAGTATACTTTGTTACTGATTACACGTAAAGCACGTTACACAAAGAGTCCGGAAGCACAGACGGGCAGCTTATATTTTAAAAACACTTTACTTGAAATTAAGCCGACAAAGGCGTACTTTCGTGCGTCCATTAAAACTGAAAGCATGAACATACACGAATATCAGGCTAAAGAAATTTTAAAGAGCTACGGAGTACGTATCCAGGAGGGTATCGTGGCTGAGACGCCAGACCAGGCCGTAAAAGCCGCCATGAAACTGACTGAGGAGACCGGCACAGGCTGGCACGTGATCAAGGCACAGATCCATGCGGGAGGCCGTGGTAAAGGTGGTGGTGTGAAACTGGCCAAGAACCTGGATCAGGTGAAGCAGATCGCCGACCAGATCCTGGGCATGACGCTGGTAACGCACCAGACAGGCCCTGAAGGCAAGCTGGTACAAAAGGTGCTTGTTGCACAAGACGTATACTACCCTGGCGAGTCTGATCCGAAGGAGTTTTACCTGAGCATCCTGCTGGACCGCGCTAAAGGTCAGAACGTAATCATGGCCTCTACAGAAGGTGGTATGGACATCGAGGAAGTGGCTGAAAAGACCCCTGAGAAAATTATCAAGGAGTGGATCGACCCGGCTGTAGGTCTGCGCCCTTTCCAGGCCAGCAAGATCGCTTTCGCGTTCGGCCTGCAGGGCGAAGCCTTCAAGGAGATGGTGAAGTTCATCACCAGCCTTTACAAGGCGTATGTGGAGACGGACTCTTCCATGTTCGAGATCAACCCGGTACTGAAGACCTCCGACAACAAGATACTGGCAGTAGATGCCAAAGTGGACCTAGACGACAACGCCTTGTTCCGTCATAAGGACTTAGCTGCCCTGCGCGATACTTCAGAAGAAGATCCGTTAGAAGTTGAGGCAAGCGCGTCTAACCTGAACTACGTGAAGCTGGACGGCAACGTAGGCTGCATGGTAAACGGTGCCGGGCTTGCGATGGCCACCATGGACATCATCAAGCTTTCTGGCGGCGAGCCTGCTAACTTCCTGGACGTAGGGGGTGGGGCAAACGCACAGACGGTTGAGGCTGGTTTCCGCATCATCCTGAAAGACCCGAACGTGAAGGCTATCCTGATCAACATCTTCGGCGGTATCGTTCGTTGCGACCGTGTGGCCAATGGTGTGGTTGAGGCCTACAAGAACATCGGTGACATCAACGTGCCGATCATCGTTCGTCTGCAGGGAACAAACGCCGAAGAAGGTGCCCGCATCATCGACGAGTCTGGCCTGAAGGTATACTCTGCCGTAGCGCTGAAAGAAGCCGCTGAGAAAGTTGAGCAGGTACTGGCTGAGGTTGGTGCTTAATCAGCATATCATCATAAAAACAGAAGGGGCTGCCAGTACTGGCAGCCCCTTCTGTTTTTATGCGCTGGAAGTTTAAGAGTTGAGGAGTTTATAGAGTAAAGAAAGTTTATCTCATCACTCTTAAACTCCTCTACTCTCAAACTCGCTAACTCAAACAACTTCCAGTTCCACATTGATATTGCCCCGCGTGCCGACAGAGTAAGGACACACCTCGTGCGCTTCATTTACCAACTGCTCTGCTTTCTCTTTGTCGAGTCCCTGCAGGTGCACCTCCAGCTTCACGCCCAACCCGTATTTCCCGTCTTCAGACTTGAGCAGATCCACATGCGCCTTTACAGTAGACTCCGGATTCAACCTGATATGCTGCTTACCGGCTACGAGCAGTAACGCGCTCTGAAAGCAGGCGGCATACCCTGCAGCGAATAGTTGCTCGGGGTTAGACTTCCCCTTCTCACCTCCCAGCCCCTCGGGCAATGAGAGCGGCATATCGAGTACGCCATCTGATGACAAAATATGACCTCGGCGACCTCCTGTGGCAGTAACCTCTGCCGTATACACTGTTTCCATAGCTTTCTGATTTCATTTGCTTGATTTGAAATATTATTTATTAACTCTCAAATTCTGCTTATTGTTTTAGGTATGAAGCGATTAAGAGTGCATTATCCTATTATACCTTCCCGCTATACCTTTCTGCATTATAATTATCGCCACTAAAATTTCCTTTTTAGCGCATTGTTTCTATTTTTGCAACACGGTAAGCACCCGTAGTTCAATTGGATAGAATATCGGATTTCGGCTCCGAGGGTTAGGGGTTCGAATCCTCTCGGGTGCACAAGTACAATTTCAGGCGCTAGCTACTTTAATAGTGGCTAGCGCTTTTTTGTTTCCATACTGGCTACTTTCGACCTTTTTGCAGTCCATATACCGTAAAGACAGAATACTCTAAATAGTATAATATTTATATTTTACCCCCTTTACTTAGCCAGGGTATGGGCAGCTTGAATATATGAAGCCGTTTCGGCCGCTGCAGGGCCAGCGTCTTTAGCTGCCTCGCTCCTTGTTGCCGTCCTCTCCTCCGTTGAGTTCGGCAGGTAGGTGGTCGATGGCCCGGACTGCAGGATAGAACGTAGAGCCTTCCTCTGTGAGATACGGAGCATCCGCCGTGCCCTGAAGCGGGAAGAGGAAGGGCACCGACCTTTCCCTGAGGTGCGCCAGATTAGCCAGGCAGTGGTGCAGCGGAATTACCTGCAGGTCAAGCAGGACGTGCAGGATATCGTGCAGTCCGAGGTGGAGCGGGTGCTCCATGATCCAGCGCTGGCGCACCTGGTAATCAGAAGGGAGACGTTAACACGGCATCACCCGTCTCCATAGCCGCTGGGGGAATGAGTGAAGCGGCTAGGCCACCGTTGAGCCGGTGATGGGGCGAGCAGCCCGAGATGTTGCGGGCATGCGGGAGGTCAGCACCCTGGGACCCGGGCTGGTCCACGAAAGAGTGAATTTTGGCCGCTACAGCCTATACCCTGCAGAAACTGCTGCGCTTCAGTGAGACGGCCGGCATGGCCCTGCCCAGGCCCGATATGGAGGCGCTTTTCAAGGAAACTTTGGAAAGCCAGGTGACTTCAGCCCCTGCGGGGGCAACGGCCTGTCACTCCCCTGCTATTACTTTGTGTTTCCTGCATCGGCAATGGTGATGAAAGTGATGCTTGTTGCTGGCAGTTGCACCTCGCCGGCTTTTACGGCTTTTCCTGAAAAGACCGGCAGCTCACCATTCTTCCCTAACTGTAGTTCCTGTCCGTTTAATTGTACCGTGGTGCCCTGAAGTTCATTCGAAGTTAGCGTGTACTGTTCTGCATTTGAAGGGATAGTGATAGGCACTGCTGTTTTGTTGGTATTGATAGCTAAAAGCGTCATGCCTCCCTGTAGTCCCTTCATGTTATGCGCAAACAAATAAACGCCTGGTGCTCCGGCGCCTGCGTCATACACTTCTGTGCCCATTAACCTGTTCCACAACAAAGCTGCCCAGTAATTGGGTTTGGGCAAATGCGTATCCTGATCTATCAGGCTGTATTCACTTGCCACCAGGGTATTGTGCATGATTACCTTAATATCTTTTTTTGCCAAAGAACCCATCTGGTATAAATAGCGGAAGGTATCCAGATAAGTCGCTGCATAAGGATCGCCGCCCCCCGCCGCCTGGGCTGTTTCTGTGATCCAAACAGGCGCGCCCGGCAGGTATTTATGCCGCATGTCTGTGTAAAAATCAGCTGCAAGATCTGTCCGTTCCAACCAGGTTGAGTCAAGGGCGTTTTCAGGTTTAATGGAAAATGGTCCGCTGCGTATCATGCGCACGGAGCCAGCACCGTAAAAGTGATATGAAAACACATCAAAAACCGGTTTAGGTTCTGCCGACATCAGGGCTTCTGTAGAGAGTATTTTGACGCCAAGCTCTGCAAAGGAGATACCCGGAATACCTTCCCCCACAGTACCGGGACCAAGAGTCAACATACCGGGCACTTCTCTTTCTACCCAGGCATTAAAAAAAGCTACATCCTTCGCAAAATCGCTGGCATCATAGGCCGTATCTATCTCGCCTCCTGCCGTGGGCATGGTGGGTTCATTAAACAGTTCGGCTGCAGCAATTTCTCCCCCCAGGCTTTTGGTATAGTTGACAAGTTTCTCTGCTTCCTTTGGCGTCCAGACGCCCTGATCATCCCGCACTCCATTAGACACGGCAAAGGAGGTAACCAGCTTACCGTCGGTTTCTTTTACAAAGTCAATCACGCCTTTCCATTGGTCACGTGTCAGTACGTTTACAAAACCTTCCGGTGCTTTTGCCATCAGAGGTTTGTCATTGTCCTGGAAATAGATGGCATTGGCCCAGGTGCCACTGACCCGCACATAAGCGGGCGCAAGGCCTTTGGCTAAGGTTAGTAATCGTTTATCGGTCAGATCAACGGGTTCAAGCTTCCGGTACAATTGCTCGTTCTTCTGAGAAATGTCGTAGGTCGATACTGCCTCTAAAGAAGGCAGGCTGTCCATCATTTTATAGGGCCTCCAGAATTCGCCCCCAACTACTTCTACCATTTCCACATTATAGGATTGGTAGCGTTCATCTACTTCGCCTATTTTTTTCATTTCAGAAAGGTTGATTTCAATCATAGAACTGTCAGCATTAGTGTCCGAATAGCTTCCTGAATTGCAGGAACCTAAAAATGCAGAAACCGAGAAAACGATCAGTGCGCTGAGTTTACAATGATTCATAGAATCTGATGTTTAAAAAGCTATATTCCGTACTGCCGAAACTATTTTCAGTTTCTATTCAAGGTTTTACATTATACTGCAAAGCAGCTGACGCATCGCCATCAATCGGTAGCGTTTGCCTGGAAATCATCTTAGGGTTTTCAGAAGCGAGAATGACAGTCAGTGCCGCCATTCTTATTCAATAACAAATGATACTAACTGGGCCAGTCCTGTGTGGAGCGAATCCTCTCTCAGTGATGCTTAAAAAACAACAAAGCCTGTTTGCTTATGTCCGTTATTTTATACTTGCTCTTACAGTAGAAGACCTATAGAACTATGTTATCACTTACAGCATCTATCTGGTTACCAATACCCAATACAATTACGCAAACTAGACAAGGTATGGACGTGAAGCAGTGAGGTTCTCCCTGGCAACAGCCTCAGATTTGTTTGGAGATAGGAAAAAAACAGTAGTTGAAGTTAAAAATCTGGTTGTGGTCTATAATGTATGATGGTTTCTGTAATAGAATATTAGCTTCATTGCGTTGTAGTGGTTTTGCTCTATTTTGGAGAAGCAGGCCGTTTTTCTCGCGATCCTTCTGTTTCTCGTCCGCAGGCACAGGTTCACCCCTTCAATGTTTCTAGTGTAGGCTTTTCCAATCAGGTGCTTCTCTGGCGGCAGCACCTTGGTGAAGGCAGGCCAGTCATCGGTGCAGAAGCAGTCTATTTCAAGTTGCTCCAGCTGCCGGTAGAGCCTTCTGACCGTGTGCCGGCTGCGGGTGCCCCAACTCCAGGCCAGCCCCTCGTCCGTCTCGGGGGCATAGGCATAGAAAAGCCACCGCTTGCGCTTCTTCCGCTCTTTGACAAAGGTCCACACCTCGTCAAGCTGCACCTGCCCGTAGCCCTGTTGCCGGGGACTAACCTGCAGGCTGTGGGCCTTTTGATTGAGCCACCGGAGCACGGTCTGCCGGTGCACGCCCGTCACCTCTTCAATGTCGCGGATGCCGGAGTTTCGGACCAGCAGCCTGAGCACCAACCGCTTCACGGCAGGCCTGCAGCCCGCCTTTTGGTAGCTATGTTGAAACTGCTTCCGGCAGCTGCGGCACAGGAAATTCTGCTTGCCTGTGCACTTAACGCCGTTTTTTACTACCTTCATACTGTGGCAGTAGGGGCAATTTATCTGGATAGTTATCTCGCACATAACTTCCTCTAAACACCCTTGCTGCCATACTTATTCCCCTATCATACATTATAGACCACAACCAAAAATCTGAAGGCTATTGTTCTACTGCTCCAAGGGGCTGAGCAAGTAAGCTTGAGGTCAGTAACAAGATAGGATGACATAGCATATGGTGCGCGACCGTGTCTTCCCACTAGCATTTGCCGGTTTCATTTCGAAAAGCATCCCGATCAGCTTTACATCAAAAGCACTATTTACACTTTTTAGATGAAGGTATCCACAACCTTCCAGTACCGGATTCATACTTTAACCGGATAATTGTAGACTTCCCTGAGTCGGGCATTTAAATGTTAAAAGTATCTTTAACCTTAAATGCAATGAAAAAGACACGCTTTACCGAAGCAAAGATCATTAAAGCCATCAAGGAGCACGAGAATAGCCGCAACACCCAGAAGCTCACTGCCTGGAGCTGGATATTATCACCGCCGCCTTCTAAAAGTGGCGCCAGCGTTACGCGGGATTGGAAGTAAAGGAACTCAAAAGGATGAAGTGATTGGAGTCAGTAGAGAAAGATGCCCCCTGATAGAAGATCAGCTACTGCGGCTGGTGGAGAAGTACCCGGCCATTGGCTTCTGGAAGAGCTTCCACCAAATCAGGAGAAAGGGGTATGGGTGGAATCATAAGCGGGTATACAGGACCTACAGCCAACTGAGTTTTAAATATCCGCAGAAGGCACAAAAAGCGGTTGCCGGTCCGGGTTAAGCAGGCGCTGTTCCAGCCCGAGCGGGTCAACCTGGTCAGGTAGGAGGACTACATGAGTGACAGCCTCTGGGACGGCAGAAAGTTCAGGCTCCTCAATTTTGTAGATGATTTAAACCGGGAGTTCCTCACCATGGAAGCGGACCTATCTCTCCCGGAAAGCAAAATACTTGACAATAGCGTAACTGCCACTTACCATTAGGGTAATACGCCATCGGTAGCTTTGCGGCATGTCCTTTACAACACCATAACAGATAAAAGTCATGCTGGAATACATTAAACTTATCTTGTGGAAAGTGAGCTTCGACCGTACTCTGTTTGAGAAAGAACTGACGAAAGGAGTAGCCCAACTTGATATGGATGAGGTGCTACTGCTTCAGGAATGGTGCCTGGAAATTTTTTCCGATAGGTATTACAGCATCCTGAACAGCACCTTTTGCGGAGAGGCCAGCCGAGGAGCCTCAAATCAGTCGTCAGGGGCGGGTAAGGTCTATACAAAGTCCTTCCCAAGCATCTTGGGCTTTTAGTTGCTCTGATGTCAGGCCCCGCAGCGAAAGTTTACATGGCAGTTAGCAACGGGAAATAATAATCTAATTTTTCAAAGCTAAACCATGCCAGTAACGGTATAGTTTAGCTTTGAAAAAAGGGATAGCAGCGCAATACTTACGACTCTTCAGGCACTCTCACCCGTAACTCCGTTTGCAGCCCTTTCTCCGGGGAAACCAGTATATTTCCGACGTCGAACCGCAGGCTTACCTCGTGGGGCTCCTGCCAAAGCGTTTTTAGGGTAAGCGTGGTTGTTTCATAAGGCTTCAGCGTAATTCTGTTAAGCGGAAGGTTCTCAAAGTCAAAGTCGCTGCTGCACGTCACCGCGTAGGGTATTCCTGAAATATTCCGGATGTGAAGCAGGATAACAGGCTCGCCTCCGCTTCTTGTCTTCTTCTCAGCCATCACTTCCAAAGAGGCCTTGAATAACGCATCCATCTCCTGCTTCCTTCCCACCAGATAATCTCCAAAGTATACGGCTGTCCGCCGATCCTTTAAAGCCTGCTCGATGCCTGCTTCCGACCGCTCCGAAGCAAACACCAGGGTCATCGGCCTGTGCGAGTTCCGGTATGTATGGCTGATATCATGGTGCTCGTCCGAGTTGGCGAACATGGTCAGGTTATACTTTTCCGCCATCCGGTGTGCCTCCAGGTTATAGACACCGGAGTTCACGACCTCTACCCCATCCAGCAAACCCTGCTCGAGCATCTTCACGTGCAGGTCTGAAAATAAATCCAGCCCGTGCTTCTCCTTGTCCCACCACCTGTAGGATGGGTGGTTATAGAAAATAAAGGCCCCCTGCCTTTTCGCTTCCTTAAACGGAGCCAGGAGTTGTTTCTCTGTTGGGTTGTCCCGCATCACAAACTTCTTCTTGCCGTCTTTCATGTAATCGGAGGGCAGCTTGTTTGGGTCCTTTACAAAGATGGCGTTGTGGTGATAAGGCACCGTTCTTGGGGAAATCTCAGCACCCTGTATGATGATAACATTGCTATTGGAAGCAGCCTCAGACGCAATTTTGTAGGACCTGCTATAGTCCTTCTTGATCTCCTCCGGGTAACCTTCGTAGTCTATGTGCTCGGTAATGGAAATCGCATCCAGCCCATCGCGCCTTGCCTCATGGACCCGGAATGACGGCCAGACATGTCCGTCGGAGAAAACCGTGTGCAGGTGAAAATCACATTTCAAGGTTTCGTACCCGGGGATGTCCGGCAGTTTAACGTGTTGTTCAGTACCTGTTGCCGTTTGCCCGGTAGCCGCTGTCGTGACACCCAGCAGGCTCGAAAGCACGAGCAAGGATAATTTCTTTAGATGCATACTGCTGTTCTTTTTTAATAAATATAATACTTATTGGCTGAAAGAAGAAGGCGAGCACCGGTCAACCTTTGACGTAAGGAGAACATAGTTCCGGAGGCGCCGCTGGCCATAGTGGTCGAAGCGCTTGTTGTCAGTCGGATAGTTCACCACGCCCTCTTCCTTAAGCCACAGGGTCGTGGAGCCGCCACCGTCCAGGTTGAGCGCGAAGCCAGGGTTGAAGTACTTCCGGACAAACTGCGTTAGCTCTCTGGCAGACATACCCACGGCATGCTCGGCCTGACGCCCATCCACTGTGATGAGCAGCACCCGGTTTTTGCCTACTGTTGCAATGCCCGTGCGCGAATGCCTTACCCCCTGGTGCCTGTTGGGGTCTTCGTAAGGGAGTTCCTCCAGCGGTTTCTCCTGAGGCTTTACAAAACTCTCCCCCACCGGTTCGTAGTTGTAGATGAGCATGGGCGAACCGGAGATAACATTGGCGTAAGGCATCTGGGTATAGGTGGCATTATCGCCATAGGCAATGCCCATCTGCATGGTGCCGGCGTCATAGTAAAAGGCACCCTCGTGCTTCCAGTACAACTGGTGCCCTTTTGGAATCGTTGCAGCTGTTTTGATCTCATGATCCGCTTTCAGAAAGGATGATGATTGTCCATTTTCGACCAACTCATAATAGGTGCCGTTGATACCGGCCAGGGCATTCGCTGTAGCCTCGGCCACTGCCGACAGGGAATCCTCCTGGAACACGTTCCCTATCACCAGCTCGTACTGGCCTGATGCCATATCCACCTCCAGCACATTCACTACCTGTGCCGAGGTATAGGGTTGGTAATACCCGCTGTAATTGTAGCGTTTCATCCCTGCCGATAGGGTATCAACCTTCCACCCTGTAGTATCTTTCAGTACTGCTTCGTCAGTACTGGCGGTGCTGTGGCTAACGGCGGGCACCTGGGGTTGGCAGGAAACAAGGAAAGCCGCGAAAAAAGCCATGAGGCCTGTTCTTTTCATATCTATATGTTATCTAAAACCTTCTATGCTAAGACAGCTAAAAAGGAAAGGAGCCGCTAATGCAGAGGCTCCCTTCTAACTAACCTATTTAAACTATATGAGAAAACGCTTAATAACCTTCGTTTTGGGTCAGCACCCCGTTTGACAGGTTTATCTGATCTCCAGGCAACGGAAGCACGTACTGGTTCACGTTCTGAATGTTTGGCAGCTCCAGTGCTTTGTCTGTTCTAACAAGGTCGTAAAATAGGAAGCCCTCGCTGTACAGCTCCCTGCGGCGTTCCTCCAGCACAGCCTCCAGATAGTCATCCGGACCGGAGAAGTCGCTCGCTGTATACTCCTCTAGCCCCCTGATGCTTCTCAGCTCATTTAGGTAAGCGAGGCCCTGGTCCATCGGAAGGCCTTCGGCAGAGATCAGGTACATCTCTGACAGACGGCTCACAATGATCGGCTGCACATCCCAGTATTTGCTTACAATCACGTTGTAGGTGCCATCGGCATTGTAGAGGGTCTCAATATTTACTTCCCCGCGCACATCCTCGGGCGTGTACAGGTTTTCCAGCACCTCCGTGGAGGGCTGCACAAAGTATGAGCCGGCCCAGGTTGTTCCATAAGGCCAGAACAGGCTGGAAAAACGCACGTTGGTTTCCGTTTTCAGGTTGGCAAAGGCAAAGATCACCTCACTGGACGAAGCGGTGCTCCGGAAAATACTCCCATAGTCGGAGGCCAGGCGCAAACCGCTTGTCTGAATGACACCCTGAGCCAGGGCGGCGGCCCCTGCCTTATCCCCCATGGCTAGCAGCACCCTGGCTTTGAGCGCTGTAGCAGCCTCCTTCGACACTTTTGAGCTGGTTGTCTCCTGAAGAGTACGGGCATTGGCAATGGCGTAATTCAGGTCTTTGATGATCTGCGCCCATACTTCCTCTACGGAGTTGCGCGGCAGGTTCTCGGTCGTGTTCTCCACAATGACAGGCACCCCGCCGAAGGCAGTCACCAACTGGTAGTACAGGTAGGCACGCAGGTAACTGGCTTCGGCCTTCACTACTTTTATACTTCCCTCCGCTCCCAGCTTTTCGGTTGCCTCTATCACGTTGTTGGCGCTGTAGATGCTCCTGTAGGAGTTCTTCCAGAGCGAAGACGAGTAGCTCAACCCATCGTCCACGTTGCTGCCCGTAATCAGGCGGCCATAGGCACTGGTATTGCCAGACAGGGCTGTCCAGGTATAGTTGCCCCCGCGGATGTCGTTGATCAGGTAATCGTCTCTCTCCGGCGTGGCGGCGCGGTACAAACCATTCAGGAAGAAGGAGATGTTGCTTTCGTTTATCTGGTCGGGCGACACGGCACTCTCCGGCTTCACATCCAGTTCATCACTGCACGAGGACATTGTGGCAGCAACACCCAACATCACCCCAATAGCTACTGATTTATATGTTCGAAACATGTTATACTAGTTTTGGTAACATTAAAAACTCACATTTATACCTGCCAGGAAGCTCCTCGGCTGCGGCGTCACCAGGTTATCGATGCCGAAGGATTTTGCATCAAGTGAGCTGGAGGCTTCCGGGTCGTAGCCGCTGTAGTCCGTGAAAGTGTACAGGTTAGTTGCCGACACATAAATGCGGGCATGCTGTATAGCCAGTTTTTTGAGGATACTCTCCGGCAACTTATAACCAACCGTCAGGTTCTTGATCCTTAGGTAAGAAGCGTCCTCTACATAATAGCTGCTGTTTTTCAGGTTGAAGGCGCCCTTGGTGGCTCGCGGGGTACTGTTGCTGGTGCCGGGGCCCGTCCATCTGTCTTCGTAGGTATCCTTTAGCTGATTGTAATCCCGGGCACCCATGTGGTCCAGGCCGGAGCGCCAGGCAGTGGCAATCTCATTGCCTTCGGAGAAAGTGGCGAAAACGGAAACATCAAAATTGCCAAGCTCCAGTGTATTGGTAAGGCCGCCGTAGAAATTCGGCTGGGCGCTGCCTATCACCGACAGATCCGAGGAGTTGATGATGCCGTTGTTGTCCAGGTCCTCGAAGCGCATGTCGCCGGGCCGAACCCCCTGCCCCTGCAGGGAGGAAGGAATCTCCTCCATTGTCTGGTAAATGCCTAGCTGTTTATACCCGTAGAACACACCCAGCGGCTGGCCAACAATAATGGCATTCCAGCCACCTACCTGAATCGGCTCGTCCCCAACCAGGCTCGTTACCTCGTTGCGGATATCGGCAAGGTTGAAGTTGGTGGTCCAGCGGAAGTTATCGCTCTGCATATTCACACTGGTAAGGGTAAACTCATGCCCCTTGTTCTCCATCGAGCCGATGTTCATGGTGCGCTGCGTAAAGCCGCTTGTGGCCAGGGTCGGCACGTTGTAGAGCAGGTCGTCTGTCTCCTTGTGGAAGTAGTCGTACGTAAAGGTCAGGCGGCCATTCAGGAAGGAAAGGTCTAAACCAATGTCCGCCTGCGTGGAAGTCTCCCACTTCAGGTCCGGGTTGCCAAGCGAAGTAACCGCCAGGCCTGTTTCGGCGCCATAGTTGTAGCCGCCGGAAGCCAGTGGCATGTAGCTGTAAATACCGATACCGTCCTGGTTACCAGTCTTGCCCCAGCTCGCGCGCAGCTTGCCGAACTCAAACCACTCCGCTGTCGGGAAAAACTCCTCATCCGTGAAAACCCAACCCGCGGAAACTGATGGGAAGTAGGCGTAGCGGTTGTCTTCGTGAAATTTAGAGGACCCATCGTAGCGCAACGAGGAGGACAAGAAGTAGCGCCCCTTGTAGTCCAGCATCACGCGGCCAATGTAAGACTCCATGCTATACTTGTTTGCATCGCCATCAGCTGTTGTAACGGTGGCGGAGGTGATGTGCTTGAAGTCATCAGACGGAAACTCTGTGCCTTGCGCAACGCTGAAATTATACTTGTCCTGGTAGTAGGCGTACCCTACCATGGCCTCGGTATTCAGATCTCCGCCCCAGCTTTTGAAGAAGGTCAGCGTGTTGTCTATGTTCTGGGAAATCCTGTTGTTGCGCTTGTCAATCGTCATGCCTCTGCCGAAGGCGTAAGGGTGCAGGCGCGTCTGGTGTCTGAAGCCGCGGCCAAAACGCAGCTCCGTGTTATAGGCGGAGTGCCAGGTAAAGTACTTCAGAAAGTTAACGTTGCCATAAAGGTTTACCAGGGCCTGGTAATTCTTGTCCTCCATCTCGTCATTTTCCAGCACCTGTACCCCGTTGTGGCGCAGGATGTCTTTACCGCCGATGTTAAACGTGCCGTCCTCTTTGTACACCCTGTCGTAAGGGCGCTGCTCCAGGGAGCGCTGGAAAAGAGCGGTACCCTGCTCGCCGTTTGGCGCCGAGTTGCTGTTGGTATAGCTGCCACCGAAGCGCAGGCCGAAGTTGAGCACCCTGTTAGGCGTAAAGTCGAGGTTAGTGCGCAGCGAGTAACGCTCCAGGGAACTGTTCTTCAACAGTCCCTCCAGGTTCTGGTAACCTGCCGAAGTATAGTACTTCACTGTATTGCTGGCCCCGCTGAATGAGAAATCCGTTTGGTGAGAAGAGGCATTCTCGTTGATGATCAGATCCTGCCAGTTCACGTCGTAAGGGTCTGCGGGCACCGCACCCAGTACCTTGTTTATGTCTATGTAACCGCTCTCACCCGGAGAAAGCCCCAAGCCGGAATTATGGTTTTCGGTGGCTTCCTGCTGCAGCGCGATATACTCCTGCGGGTTCAGCAGGTCCAGTTTCTTAGGCATGGTTTGGATGCCTGACACCTGTGAGACAGTGATCTTGGGTTCCCCCTTTTTGCCTTGCTTCGTTGTGATCAGAATAACGCCGTTCGTGGCGCGGCTACCGTAAATAGCAGCCGAGGCAGCGTCTTTCAGCACCTCAATGGAGGCAATGTCAGACGGGTTGATGAGTGAAAGCGGGTCCTGAACAAACTCGCCCGCAAAGTTGTAGCTGGCAGGCTCTTTCGACAGCGGGATGCCATCTATCACATACAGCGGCTCGTTGTCGCCGTTGATCGAGCTGACACCACGGATGTTGACACGCGATGCACCGCCTGGCGTGCCGTTACTCACCGTCAGGTTTACGCCAGCTACCTGCCCCTGCAGCAACTGGTTAGCACTCGGCACGTTGCGGTCCGCTATTTCAGAGGGGTTTACACTGGCTATAGCCGTTGTTATGTTTCTTCTGGTGTTCTCCCCATAACCAATAACTACCACCTCGCTCAGTTTTGAGTCACTCGCCTTCAGCTGGATGGAAAGGGTTACTTCCTCACCTTCTTTTAAAGTATAGCCTCCCTGCGTCTGTGGTTCAAACCCGATATAAGAGAAACTGAAAGTATAAGGTCCGCCTAATGGCAGGTTGGAGAGGAGGAAAGCCCCTGCCCCGTCCGTAGTGGTGCCTCTTGTCTTGCCAGTGCTCTCGTTCCTGGCCAACACCGACACCCCGATCAGGGCCTCGCCATTGCTGTCTTTAACCTGCCCTCTTACACGCCCTGTCTGTTGTTGGGCATAACCACTATAGCCGCTCATAAGCAAAACCAGGAATAGCAGACACAACATAGGGCGAATCGGCCTACTTGCTCTCGTAAACATTTTTAACATAGTGTATAGATTTATTTTCGGTGTCATACCACATGTAAAGGCTGCACTCTTTTGAATTGCTCCCCTCGACCGCTCTTTGAACCGTGTGGTAAAATTCTTTGCCACAAAGGAAGTAGAACACTGTTACCACAGCGTTCACAGAAGTTTATCTAATTATTATTGATTTGGACGCCATAGCCATGCGCAGGAACCTGGAGTAGATTGGTTTCCTCCCCTATCAGTTAAAATGGTGGGGCAAATTCTTTTGTGCTGAATACTTTAGCTTAAAGTGTACTTGGGAATTACACATTGACTCTAAGCAGTCTACACTTGCTGGTCTGGTGGCCCAGCAAGGTATAGTCTGTGAGCCCGGTAAAGATCTGCACAAGGGCGTCGAAGGTTTTCTGAGGCGGAAGTGCTCGATAACTCAGACCACTCCACCATGTCGTGGACTAACTCCATGCCGCCCCGTTTCGGTAGGCTTCGCTTGTCCTCGAGAATGAGGAGCAAGTTTCTCAGGTCCACTGGTATTTGGCCACCAGGTGCAGGCCCTGCTCTTGTAGTTTTTGGCAGTCTTTATCGCCGGAGCACTTGCCCTTCAGCCAGAAAGGTGAGGGCATCAGTTTATTATTCTGTAGCCCCTCAGACAGCATAAACTGTTTTTAGTATCTGTAATAATAAGGATCTACTGTACCCAACAAGCTGCGGCGCCGATCAATGCGGCATTCTCACCTAACAACGACTTTTTAATTGGCACATTTACAGCCTGGTGCCTGAGCCTTTCTTCCACCATAGGAAGAAATAATTCAGAGGCATGAACAATATTACCCCCGAGGACCACCACGTCAGGAGCATCCATGAGAATAAACCGGTGGAGAAATGCAGCCAGGTTTTCAGAGAATTCATTGAACACAGCTTTCGCCAGCTCATCTTCGGCATGTAGGTGGCAAAGCTCCTTGACACCAGTGACCTGTTTGCCCGAGAGCGCCAGATAGTGCCTCACAAACCACCTACCTGGTTGAAATAAATTCTTCGACGATGGCCTCTCGGAAAGGCATTTGCCAAAGCTCGGCATCCTCGCTTTCACTATGGCAGTACCGGGGTGTGCCGCTACCTGTACCTATCGTCAGGCCAATAGCACATGAATAGCCTTTTGCAGCACCACCAAGCACCTCGCCCTGAAGAAAACACACGGCATCATTCTTGAACTTTATCGTATCAGCATCGACACCTAATTTACGCTCCAGTAACAGTTTAATGTTTGCCTCATAAAGGGAATCGTACTTGGTCAAGACCTTTATATATGATATGCCATTGGCGTAATCGAAAGGGCCGGGCATAGCTATTCCTAAGGGACAGGAAGCTCCGGGGCCACTTCTGATCGTGTTCCGGAACAAACACGGGACCTGGAGGGTACTGCTCTCCCCATTGGTGCGCCAGATTAGCCAGGCAGAGGTGCATCGGAATTACCTGCAGGTAAAGCAGGACCTGCAAAGCATGCTGCAGCCCGAAGTAGAACGGGTGCTCCACGACCCTGCGCTGGCGCAAGGGTCGTGGAGCACCCGAGTCAGACTAGCATAAAAGCAGCGAAGAAAGAGAGCAATCAGGCTGCAAACATCAAGAAAATTTTTGTAAAAGATCCTGCCGCCCGGGTAGTGGTGCATGGCGGGCATGATCAGGTGTATGAAGCCGCTGATATTAACCCCGATTTTGTTAATAGGTTATGATTCAGAAGCCGAGGCTTCGCTCGACAAAACATTGGTCTCCTCCAAGCTAGCTGATGCACTCATGGCAAATGAAAAAGGGCAAAGTAAGTGCTGAGATAAACTATTTACGCAAGTCCCGAGGACAGATTAACGGATTAAAAAAAGTTCTGGGAGGCTCATAGAATAAGTTGCATGCCAGTATCTCGGCGCAGATGACACATACTTTTGAGCCTCGTGTCTCTGCTGCCACAAGCCAGCCATGCATCCTTATTGGCCCCTATTGACCTGCTGTGAGTGGTGTTTATGTAGGTAAGCGTTCGGATCGTGTTCTATGGCGCCTTCCGGGAGCCACTGCCACCAATACCCTAAATCTTTTCGGATGATGTTACTGTAAAACGGGGGAAGCTGGCGCGACTCTCCCTCAAAGTACTTTCTGAACCCTGTGTCCTCTACCAGGCTCCTGCGCACCTGCCGGAAGAAGCGCAGGCGCCCGTAC
Source organism: Pontibacter kalidii (assembly GCF_026278245.1). Classification (NCBI taxonomy): domain Bacteria; kingdom Pseudomonadati; phylum Bacteroidota; class Cytophagia; order Cytophagales; family Hymenobacteraceae; genus Pontibacter; species Pontibacter kalidii. Next base: position 2,309,991 of record NZ_CP111079.1, read on the forward strand.
CCTTCTGAAGAAACGGCCCGCATGAAGTTCATCCATTTGGCTGAAGGCGTCGATGCTGCGACAAAGCGCCGGTAGATGGCTCTCTTAGAAAAGGTATAGGCCGTCAGGTCGATGATCTTATCATAGAACTCCACCCATTCATAGTTTCGAGGCCTTATATTCATGGCCAGGTGATTGTTGAGGAAGTGAAACGGGAAAGGCAGTACCCTGCCTGCGCGTTGGTACTCCAGATTGAGCGGAGCTGCCTCACCAAAGGCACTCAGTAGGGAGTAACCGGGGAAGGCTGCCGGAGACAGGTCCACAAACCGCTTGGTAAGCTCGAACGGCTCATCCCCCGCATCGCTGTCCAGGCCCAGCACAAAGTTTGTCTGCACGTAGGGAACATAACGCAACATCATATTGACGTGCTCTGAGATACGGGCCACCTTCTCCTCCCCCACGGTGCGGGAGGTCCTGGATTTATTGCCCAGCTCATACCAGGACTCTATGCCGGGCAGCAGGGCATCAAACCCATTCCGCTGCATTACCCTCAGATGTTCCTCGGTCAGAATCGACAAACTGCTTTCGGCAAAGAAACGGAAGCTCCCGGGGGGGCTGCAGAAGCGATAGCCTCCATGTTGGCTTCAAAGCGTACGCCGAAGTTAGGGTCATGCCAGCCGACGGTGGGCTTCTTGAACTTTGTCAGGAGGAACCGTAGGTCTTCCTTTATCACACCAAAGTCCATCGGCTGGTAAGCCACTGAGGAGTCAATGCAGAAGGAACAGGTATAGGGGCAGCCAACGCTCCCGATCATAGGAACCATCTTAAGAAAGGGGGCTTTCTTTAAAGTGGGCTCTATGAACTTCCACCGCTCTTTCACCCCCGGCAGGTGCGAAGGCTGCCGGGCGGCAGTCAGATGCTTTCCCTCAGGCCTGTGCGGGCTGCAGTTCTCAAGCACCTCCACGATAGTGGATTTATGGGTGAAACCCAACACATAATCAAAGTACTTGACTGCGTCATCGGGGTAACAGCGGGCATGCGGGCCTCCTAACACAGTCACTGCACCTTGGCTGCGAAAATAGCTACTTAGTGCATAGGCTAATAAAGCCGCTTGGGTGAAGGAGCAGATAAAAACCAGGTTAACTCCTTTTGGCAGTTCCTTTTGCAAGTTCTCCCTTCCGGTATAACAAATCAGTTTCGTATCATGCCCTTCCTGCTCACACCAGGCAGCGACCACCTGCGGCATTATGCTTGCTAAGTTGGCATGCATAACCCTGGCCCAGAGGGTATCGGCCAGTCCTTTGCTAACCAGATCAAGGATCCCTATTTTTAGCTTCTTCATGTAGACCTTTATTAGAAGATACTACCCAAACATTTTATAGAATTTAACTTATAACGGCAAAACATGTTATACGGCTAATTAAGTGAACTATAAATTATTAACCGTATATTGTAGAAATATAGGAACGTATCTACCTTCCGATATGTAGTAGGTATACAATAACAAATACAATATGAATAACGGAACAGTAAAATTCTTTAATGACCTGAAAGGATTCGGATTTATTAAAGAAACAAATTCAGATCAGGAATACTTTGTCCATGCCACTGGCCTTGTAGATGAGATCAGAGAAAACGACGAAGTTAGTTTTGACCTGCAGGAAGGACGTAAAGGACTAAACGCAGTAAACGTGAAACGCGCTTAGTTTAAGCTATAAATTACAGAAAAGCCTTACCCTCGGTAAGGCTTTTTTATTGCGGTTACGGCTATACATGCCTCAGCTGCACATTCATAACTATTAACCTTAGAACACTAAAGATGAATAGAAAGTACTTAGTAGATACCATTACCCACGAATACCTTTGCATTGCGCTTAAAAAGGGTCAGGATTGGATGCCTACTAATCAGAGTATTCTTCCAGGCTTTATGAGTACCCGCACTCCCGTAACAGAACCTGACTCGGTGTTGCTTGCAGGTGAATTTAATGACAATATGTTTTTTGAAAAATGGATACGGAATGGCACAAACGTGTTTTTCCAGTATTAGCAGATAAATTAATATAAACTGCTGCAACTACTCAAAATGTCAGAGTAAGGAAAAACAGTAGTTAACCCTAATCCCCTTTTTAGCGATTTCCGTTTAAACGGAAATCGCTAAAAAAAGAAGATTGCCCCAGCCGAACTATTACCAGCTTAATGCATTGACAGAGCTGAATAATGGGCTGAAAAACAATTTCAAAACACAAGTTATTACGCAGCTTCTCAATAGAGCTGCCCTATACGCGACGGGTTTATGCCATCTGCTAATTAGCAGAAAGCGCATCATGCTACACAGTCTAACCTGAATTACAGCCGGATACCTGTGAAACCCACTGCTCTCAAAAGGATTGTGCTGCACTATTCAATACGAAAATTGATATGTTTAAATGCTTCCGGATAACCCCTTGCCCTTTGCGTTTACCTACGTAGGCAATAGGATATTCCCATTCTAAAACTATGACTTGCAGCATGCTATTGCTTCCGTTGACAACATGATTTTTCAGGTTAGCAGCAATACAATCCTTTGCGCAGAATTCACCTGCAAAAGAGGAGCAGAAACAGGCTCGGGAATTAGCTAAAGAAAAACTAATTGCTAAGACACATCACATATCTGATGCCAAAGGCTTAAAAGAGACACCTAAGCGGAAGCTAAACTGCTGAAGCAAATGCCTGTAAGGTGAAACGACTAGATAAGGAAGCTTCCTATCCGGCCAAGCAGACCAAACGTGCTGCCAGAATAGAAACCATAGCCCAGCCCAGTCGTGTCGAAGCAGACAGATAGATTATAAAAGCAGCTAAGGGGGCTAAAAATCAAGGGCTAACTTATTCTACTTTGATGGAAAATAGATATTCGGATGGAGCAACAGTCCTTGCCGAAATCGCTTCTGACCGCAGTTTACTGGTAAGGAGGCGATATGCCAAGCGCATTCAGTATTGTCCCAATCCGGCTAAGTCTGAGGAGGAAGACTGCATGTACTATGCGCGAGAATTACTGCAAAATAAAGACGTTGCAAGAAAGTTGAGCACCATTTCTTACGCACAGTTTGCAAAAGCCGCCAAACCCCTATGGATATAGTTCGATAATTCCATCCGTTGGTCTACTCAGCAAGTAAATTAAGAAGCCAATACTTAATATAAAATAAAATCCTGGCTTCTTAATTTACTGGGGTAACAGAAAAAATCAAAAGGATTTTAATTTTAAGTATAGCCAGATATCGTAAAAATAGACAGTATGTCTACGGCAAAACATCGTTATACAAACCACTCCACATCATAAAACAGACTCTCCATAGTTTTAGGAAAAGGAACAAATAGACAAAAGGATCGCTATGATACTGTATATAAAATACATGGTTAGCCTGCGCTGCAAAATGATGGTGAAGGAAGAATTAAGGAAATTAGGCCTGCAGTATGTGGTGGTTGAACTGGGCACAGTAGAGATACTGGAAGATATTACACCCCAGCAGCGTGTCCTTCTAAAGAACAACCTCCTCTTGTCGGGGCTGGAGCTGCTTGATGACAAGAGAAGTATCCTGATTGAAAAAATAAAAAATGTGATCATTGACATGATCCATTATTCAGATGAATTCCCGAAAACAAATTACTCTGACTTTATAAGTGAAAAACTGAACCACGATTATACTTACCTGGCTAATATCTTTTCTGAAGTAAAAGGGATCACGATTCAGCAATTCATTATTTCTCACAAGATAGAAAGGGTAAAAGAGTTGCTCCTGTACAAAGAGCTCAACCTGACGGAGATCGCCCACAGACTCCACTACAGCAGTGTTGCTCATTTATCGAATCAGTTCAAGAAAGTAACCGGCCTCTCCCCTTCGTTTTATAAACAGCTTAAGCAAAAAAGAATGGCAAATCTGGAAAACATGTGATTTATGTAACATACTTTTTTTTGTATGTAACATCATGCAGTTTGATAAGCCCCACCTTTGTAGCATCAAATCAGATGTGCTGCATCATGCACAGCTTCCGCCAGTAACGGATATTAAAAACATTACCCCTTGATTCTTAGGCATCCATTATCAACATTATCAAAAGCTTCATCAACTACATGCCGGCAAGGCATTGCAAAAGATTTGATGCGCTAATGCAGCTCCTCCATTTCTAAGAACAGTTTCCTGATCATAAATTTACACAAGAGCTTATACAATAAGCTTATAGGGCTTCTCATTTCCAACCGAAGGGCCGGTTCTATTGTGTTTCCGTTTGGTATCAAGCACATTACTTTACACGCTTTGCTTTACTAAAGCTGCAAAGCAAAACATCAAACTTTCTAGAAATTTCAAATTCATCAAATGAAAAGATTATTTACAATCGCATTAACTATTCTGTTTATCAGCTTTTCCCAGTTTGATGCGTTTGCCCAGGAAAAACATGGCAGCACATTAAACATAGGTGTAGGCATTGGAGGCTATGGCGGTTATTACCAATACGCCAACCGTTCGTTACCCGTTTTCAACATTAACTATGAATTTGATGTAGCTAAAAGCTTTACCCTGGCTCCCTTTATTAGCTTCTCTACTTTTTACAAAAGACTATAGAAATAACAACAACTATTATACTTATCGTCAAACAGTAATTCCGATAGGTGCTAAAGCCACTTATTACTTCGATGATGTCTTGAATGCTAACTCTAAATGGGATTTCTACCTGGCCGGTTCATTGGGCTATGCCATCATAAATTCAGGTTGGGATAATGGGTACGATGGAGACAAAAACTATTACCGGAGAGGAAACCCTTTACTCCTAGATCTGCACATAGGTGCTGAATACCACTTTAACAGTAAAATTGGTGTCTTCCTTGATCTTTCTTCAGGTGTATCAACTATAGGTATAGCGATTCATTAATCATACGTAGCCAATAAACTAACCTGTTACTTCTGTGCCGGAATCAGGACCCGGTGATTTGTCACAGGTAGTTCTGGTTTTAGTACCTCGCCATATATGAAAGCTTACTTATTAAAATTATACTTTACTTATTAATGAATTAATGTTAGTCACCAAACGTCCTAGGTATACTTCAGAGAACTAATTCTGTAAAAACTTTCAAATCCTGCTCCAACAGTTTAGCCTACCGCAACAGGCTCCGTTCACATTGCCAGCAACAACACCGTACCGCACTCCTGGCCTTGAGTGTGCATTTTATAAAAACACATGAAACTATATATTAAATACATGGTCAGTAACCGCTGCAAAGCTTTGGTGCAGCAAGAACTCGTAAGTCTAGGCTTGCAGTCTGAGTATGTGGTAATTGATCTGGGCATGGTAGAGATACACAAAGACATTACTGACATACAGCTTAAACAGCTAAAAGACAATTTGGGCAAAGCTGGCCTGGAGTTACTCGATGACAGCAAGAGCATACTAATAGATAAGATAAAGAAACTTATCACAGACATGATCCATTCCTTGGAAGGGCAACCGAAGGTGAATTACTCGGTTTACATCAGCGAAAGACTGGGATACAATTACAACTACCTGGCTAACATTTTCTCAGAAGTGAAAGGGATCACGATTCAGCAATTCATCATTATCCATAAGATTGAGAAAGCAAAAGAGCTGCTTTTTTATGACGATTTAAGCCTTACAGAGATCGCCCATCGGCTGCATTACAGTAGTGTGGCGCATTTATCCAGTCAGTTTAAAAAAGTAACAGGCCTGTCACCATCATTTTACAGGCACTTGAAAGACAAACGCGAAGGCGTGCTCGAAAATCTGTAACATTTGAAACATACTTGAAGAAGTATGTAATACTTTTCTTTTCCTTTACCCACACCTTTGTGCATCCCTAAGTTTAAATACTTCATACAACTGGGATGCTTTTTCATTAACTACAATTTCTAGCCTTTATCTGGCACAATACAAAGGATGTTGAGATTTGGGCTTGATTAAATTATCCATGGTCTGTATAAAAACTTTGTGAAGCTTACTTAAATAACCTGTCATGGTAGCACATCGACCTGTAAGTTCTGAACCATATCTACATTTTCAAAACCGCTTACCATTGCCTATGAACCTTATAAAGCTAAAAACCGGGAACGATTCTTTCGATCATATTTCTCATGGCGGTTTGCCCTTAGGGCGTACCACACTCGTGGCAGGCAGCTCTGGTAGTGCTAAAACACTGTTTGGAGCACAATTCTTAGCTTTAGGTATACAGTTATTCGATCAACCGGGTATTTTTGTCACATTTGAAGAACAGGTAGACGATATAAGAAAGAACCTGAAAAGCTTTAACTGGGACATTGACACCTGGGAAAAAGAAGGAAAATGGACCTTCGTGGATGCAGCCCCTAAAGAAGAGATCATCGTCGCGGTCGGCGACTTTGACCTGAGTGCATTCAGGATCCGATTAGAGAGAGCCGTACAAAAAAATAAAGCACAACGGGTCGTCATAGATTCTATCGGCAGCATTTTCACACAGTTTCACGAAGAGATGCATACCATCCGGCGCGAGCTGATTCAGGTAGCCCTTACCTTGTCGCGCTTAGGTGCAACCTCTATTATAACAGCGGAACGCCTGGAAGAATATGGCGAAATCACACGTTTTGGGGTAGAAGAATTCCTGACAGACAATGTGATCATACTGCGTAATGTGCTACAGAATGAAAAGCGCCGGAGAACAATTGAAATCCTGAAATTCAGGGGAAGCGACCATGAGAAAGGCGAAAACCCATTTACTGTAAACCCGGAAAAAGGGATTGTCATCATCCCGTTATCGGCCATGAACCTGAAGCACATCTCTTCAAGCGAACGGGTTACTTCTGGCATACCTGCCCTTGACGAGATGATAAACGGTGGGTTTTATAAAGGCTCCATTAACCTGATCTCCGGAGCGATAGGTGCTGGTAAAACATTATTGGTAGCTAACTTTATAAATGGTATCCGGGAGAAAAAAGAGCGTTGTCTGCTGATGGCTTTTGAAGAAAGCTGCGAGCAGCTCTACCGTAATGCAGCCGGTTGGGGCATAGATTTTAAGCAACTGGAAGCAGAAGGACTGCTGAAAGTGATCTGTATTTATCCGGAGGTCTCTTCCTTGGAAGATCATTTCATCAACATCCAGGAAGTTGTAGAAAACTTTAAGCCCGATAGGATCGCCATTGATAGTTTATCCGCCTTATCGCGCACCTCTTCTGATAAAGGTTTCCGGGAATTTATCATAGCCTTTACATCGTACCTGAAGCACCAGGAAATTACAGCCATGTTCACCTCTAATACACCTTTGCTGGCAGGCGGCACATCAGATACAGAAGGCAACATCTCTCCTATCACGGATTCTATTATCCTACTGCGCTATGTAGAAATGTCCGGTGAAATGCAACGAAGTATAGCTGTACTTAAAATGCGCGGTTCCAAACACGATTCCTCTATCCGTAAATTCTCTATTACAGATGAAGGTGCTGACATAGGGAAACACTTCGAGGGTATCAGCGGGATCCTGACTGGTAACCCGATGCTGATTAAGCTCGAATAGGTTTCGATTCCGATACATCATTATTGGCGGTAGTTTACCGACACTTTTAGCCAAAATAAAAAAATGAGCATGCATGTATTAAAGCTCTTTATTAATGGGCACAGCCTTAATTCAGTTGAAGCTGTGGACACACTCCTTAAAATCTGTAAAGAAAATTTAAACGGTAATTATCACCTTGAAATTATTGATATACAGAAAGACCCGGACAAAGCAGAAGAAGCAGGTATCATTGCAATACCTACACTCATCAGAATGAGTCCGACACCCATTAGCCGCATTATAGGAGCTTTACATGTCAGAAGCCGTGTTTTAGCCGGGTTAGGGATTTCTAGTATGCATAAATAGGTCAACTATTCGCCACCTATCAGGTCAAAGAATACTTATAAATGACTGTCTCCTCACTGAGACGGTCATTTATTATTTTAGAGCGAGCTCTTAAATGTTGGGAATCAGGAAAAGGTTTAACTTAACAGGGCTACACCTACTTCTGAATAAAATTTATATTAAAAATAGTTTATATACCTGTGACATGCATTTTACAGTGAAACATAGGTTATTTTAGTTAGCCCCACCCTTTACTCTTTCTCCAACGGATGCACCACCTGTAAAACAAGATGTTTAACAATAATGAAGTAATTCCAAGAAGAAGGTTCATCTAACGCATCGAAGTTTACTTATGGACAGGCTCATTGTAGTCTTCCCTGAAAGTCGGCCATTTAAAAGTTGAAGAAATGTTTAAACTTGAGCTCCTCCCATTTTTAGGGCCAGTCAAAAGTAGAGAATTCGGGTTTCACTATATTCTCTTTTACCCACTCTTCCCGTGTCTTGTCACCCAGTGAACTGTGGGGTCTGAAGCAGTTATACTCCTGCCGCCACGTCTCTATCTTCTCCTGGGCATCCTCCAATGACAGGAACCAGTTCACATTCAGGCACTCGTCCCGAAAACTCCCGTTGAAGGACTCAATGAAGGCGTTGTCCGTGGGTTTGCCGGGCCTGGAGAAGTCCAGCGTCACCTTGTTCTCATAGGCCCACCAGTCCAGGGCCTTAGAGATGAACTCGCTGCCGTTATCCACCTGTATACGCTTGGGAAGGACTTGGGTGCTTCGCCTGATACTTTCCAAGGCGGCTACCACATCCTCTCCCTTCAGAGAGTGTCCCACCAAAATGCCGGGGCACTGGCGACTGTAATTATCCACTATCGTTAAGCAGCGTAATTTCCTGCCGTCAAAGAGCTGATCGGCCACAAAATCCATCGACCAGCATTCATGATTGGTAGAGAGAGCCGGGCGCTCCAGCCGGTGGGCAGCTGCCTTGCTTCTTCTCGGGCGCTTGCTCCTCAAATTCAGCCCCTCCTCCTTGTAGAGGCGGTGAACACGCTTGTGGTTATCCGGCCAGCCCTCCCGGCGCAGCAGCGTGAAGATGCGCCAGAAGCCGTAGCGGACTCTGACATGGGCAATTTCGTGCATCCGCTTCCGGATAACTGAGCTGTCCCTGGCTCTGGAGCGGTAATACCACAGTGATCGGTGCAGCATCACCACCTTACAGGCTCTGCGGACCGATACCCGGTACTCATCCGACAGACCCACCGCCAGCCCGTTGAGTTGGGCTGGCCTCAAGGCTTTTTTCGCAGTACGTCCTGTAGCATCTGTTTGTCCAGGCTCAGGTCGGCCACCAGCTGCTTCAGCTGCCGGTTCTCCTCCTCCAGTTGCCGCAGTTTTCTTAATTCCGATACTCCTAAACCACCGTATTTTTTCTTCCAGTTGTAGAAAGTAGCCTCCGAGATGCCCATCTTGCGGCATACCTCTTCCACTCTCACGCCTATCTCTGACTGCTTGATGGCGAAGATAATCTGCGCCTCGGTGAACTTTGATTTCTTCATGGCAATTCGCTTTTAGATTAGTACGACAAATTGCCCGGTTCCTCTATTTTACAGTGGTCCGGTTTTTCGGGGGGAGGTCAATGGTTCGAAATTCGTACCCCGAGTGCACAAGTACAATTTCAGGCGCTAGCTACTTTAATAGTAGTTAGCGCTTTTTTGTTGCAATATTGGCCTATTTCAACCTTTTACAGTCCAGATACCGTAAAGGAAGAATACTCTAAATAATATAATATTTATATCTTACCCCCCCTTGCTTAGCCAGGTGATGGTTTCTTAAGGCTTCCGATAAGCTTTCCTTCGCAAGTACTATTCACACTACTTAGTTTCAAGTTTACGTAACCTCTATACACCGAATGATACTTTAACCGGATAATAGCAGTTGCGGGAAATTGCTGAACCGCTAACTTTGGGAGTGGGCTAGCTTTTAGAGGACACTTAAAATGGAGACCAGCAAGTAGTTCTCAATTCGCCGTAGAATGCCCTTCTTGTTATACCCGGGGCTATGCTTTGCCGGGGTAGCAAGGGATAACCTTCCTAAAACTGGTGTCCCGGGATACCTCAAGAGCAAGGGGCCTGCTTCGCGTACCCGGAGATCTGATCCACCCTGATCCATTTCATTCCTGCTGCCTCGGCAGCCTTTACACCTGGAACACCGTCTTCAAAGACTAGACAGCTTGCCGGCGAGACTCCCAGCTGCTCTGCTGCCGATAGGAAAGGATCTGGAAAAGGTTTTCCACGAAGGGTTTCTCCAGCGCAAACGAGCACCTCCACTAACTCCGCAATGCCCAGGACTTCCAGCGTCTTCTGAATCATTTTCCTTGAACCTCCGGATACCACGCCTATCTTCACCCTGCCGGCATGTGCCACCAAATGGTCCACAACAAACTGAACCGGTTTTGTTAGTGTAATAAATTCCTTGTAAAACAAGGCGGATTTTAGCCTCTCAAACTCGACCGGGTCAAAATCACTGCCATACCGCTTGTTGATCTGCTCCACAACGGCAGGAATGGGCAGGCCGGCGAACTCATCTACAATGGCAGGATCAATTTCCACTCCTCTCTCGGCAGCTACCTTCACATAGGTGTCCTTGTGGGCCTGCATGTTATCGGCCAGGGTTCCGTCGCAGTCGTAGAGGAAAGCCTTGTGATCTCCCATGCTAAGCTGCGTAAGCACGTGCAGGGCACTTGCATTTGGTAGCGATGTGTCTCTTCCTAATTTCATTTCAGCTCGATAGTCTTACAAAGATAATCTGACACCTAAGGCCAGGTGGAATATTTTTCCCGGGCTTAAGTACCCTGGGTTCTTTATGTAGGAGACCAGGTACTCCCCCAGCGCGCCTGCTTCGTAATACAGCCCGAAGTTTTCCAAGCGCTTTATTCTTGCAAACGCTACTTCACCTCCCAGGAAGTAGTACAAATGTAGGGCCGTCGAAAAACCGTAGTAACCTTTCGGGTACTTGTCCCGGGGCTCAAATGCAAAGTACTCATCCCCGAAAGTATAGCCCAACTGCAGGCCTGTTCTAAGCGGATGCCAGTCTAATGCCTCCAGCTTCACCGCCTTAAAAGGCACATAGGCAACTTTCAGAGCCGCGGTGACTAACTGCTCGCCGCCAAAACTTTGCGGCAGGTAGCCGACAAAAACATCTGCATCAAGTTTATTGTTCAGAAACTCCTTGCCCACCCCCAGCGATACCAGGCCAAGATCCCCGGCAAACTGTGCCTTTATGTGAAACGCTGCGGAATCTGTGTATTGGCTGTATACGCTATCAGCCAGGAAGGAGAGCAGTGCCGCCAGGAGAAACTTATACTTCCCAATTCTCATATCAATAATGAATTCTTTTGATGCTGAACCCACCGTCCCAGATTTCCACATAAGAAAAGCCCTTGTTGTTAGTCGAGGTTGTCATGTGATAAGTGATGTTGCTTTCCTCCTGCTCTATGGTCTGCCAGTTATGCTCATGGCCATGCAGGCTTAGGTGCACCCGACCACTCTGTTCCAGCACCTGATGAAACGGCAGGCGCAGCCTGCTGTCATAGTCCCCGCCGAACGGAGACATATGGGATATGATAACAGCCTGCTTCCAGTCCGACTCAGGGGTGTGCGTTAGCTGCCCCTGCAGCCACGCCAGGTCCGGCACGTTACCGCTGAAGTCGTACTCCCGCCCGTTGGTATCCAGGAAAATAAATTTCACTCGCCCATAGACAAAAGCATAATTCAGGTCGCCATACATCTGCTGGTATACTTTCTTGCCGTTGGCCAGCAAATCGTGATTGCCGATCACCGTCAGGTAAGGGACGCGCAGATCTTTCATGATGTCATGTATCCACCTGAACTCCTGGGTCATTCCAAAATCTGAGATATCGCCCTGGTGCACCACAAAGTCGATGTTATCAAGTTTGTTGGCTGCCTTCACAAATTCCTCTGCACTGTCATAAAAACGCTGCGTATCCCCCATCACAACTATCCGAATGGTATCATCCGGACTCAGCTGCTGGATTTTTTCCACGTTTCGCGCAGTTAAATCACGCTCACTACCGCTAAGCCTGATCTGGTTGGGGTGGTATTCAAATACTTCCTCACAAGCTGTCAGGAATGGAGCGAAGAATAATAGAAGTAGGAAATATCTGGGCATCTCTCCAGTATGTAAGGGTATGTCCGGCTTGAATAATACTCGTAAACTAAAATTGTTCCCGAGTCTAAATCTCAGTTCGTAAAACCCGCAGCCCCTCAAGAGCTGCGGGTACTATAATCACAGAAAGCCTTTACTACCTGATCGCCAGAATCAGCTTGTCTACAGCCTTGGTAACCCCTCCTCTTCTGCCAATAAGCCAATTGAAGAAAAAAATGCCACTAGAGGCGCACACTATGCCGGCCAAAACATCCAGCACATAATGATGGGAAGTATAAACTGCCGCAAACCAGATACCTGCCGTGATAATTCCGAAAAAGACCTTCGCTATAACACCTAAGTTGTTTCTGAGCGCATAGTAGAAGACAATGAGCGGGTAAGCAGAGTGCAGCGAGGGCATGGCCGCAAACACGTTGGACCCCTTGGCGTAAAGCGAGTTAAAGATGGTGATGCCGAAAAACTCGTCGAAGCGAACCAGGCCTGCCGTGTTGCCGGGCGTCCCTGCCAGAAAATCAAAGCCATGTAGCTGCACATACCAGGGCGGAGCCGCCGGATATAGGTAATACACCACAAAGCCCAGCAGGTTGACCAGCAAAAAAGTAAGGGAGAAGTATACGAATTGTCTCCTGTTCCAGAAGAAAAGAAAGGTGGCAAACGCAAGCGGCACCGGGATCCACATCAGGTAAAAGGCCCCGCTCATCACATCCAGAAAAGTATGGCTGTGCTGCATCCAAAATTCGTTAGGTGTAAGTATGGTTCCACCACTCCGGATGCCGAAAACAGCTTTCTCCGCATTGTACAGATCCTGAATGTGTACGGGGTTAAACCAGTAGTTCGGGAAGGCCTTCATATAATCATAGAGCACCCAGAACACGATAAAGATGGAGAAGCCCGAGATAAATTTGCGGGTAATGGGAGTTGCAAAGTACAGGATATTCGCCAGCCCCACCAGCACCAACTGATCAGTTTTGAAACCTACTAACAGGTAAGAAAGCAGGATGTATCCCACTGACAGAGCCGCAAGTAGCAACACAGCCTTTCTCGAGACGCGCTTCTTCTCCCCTGCTGCCGTAGTTGTTAAACTCATTTTATTTTTTGTCAAAATCAGACCCAAATACCTTGTCCCACAGGCTGGAGCTCACGCCGTAGCCTTTGGTGGCATCAGAGTAGTGATGCAGCATGTGGTGCTTTTTCAGTTTTTTCCAGAACTCGCCCTTAAAGTTGAAGTGATGCAGCGCATAGTGGGAAATGTCGTAAAACAAATAGCCTAACAGGAACGCCGCAAAGAAAGCATATAGCGCCCCGCCTGTGAACACCAGCGAGAAGAGCAGGTATAACGCTAACGCCATGGGTATACTGGCAGAAGGAGGCATTACGAGTCGCTTGGCATCGTTTGGGTAATCGTGGTGCACCCCATGAAAGATGAAGTGCAGGCGCAGCGCCCACTTGGCCTTCGGCACGAAATGGAACACGAAGCGATGCAGCACGTATTCCGAAAGTGTCCAGACAAACAGTCCCAGGACAGCATAGCCTAGAAAAGCCAGGAGGGATATTTGCTCCACAAACAAAGCGCTCCAGCTCAGAAAGAGTATGACCGGCACATAAATATAAAGCGGAACGGTGTAGTGTACTTTGGAGAGCGCCTCCATCCAATCATACTTAAACATCCGCACCGACTCCTGCGAGTTGGAAACAAAGTTCTTCTTCATGCTACAATCAAGGTATAAAGCGTTCTGTAACTACTTTGCCAGTAACGGCATCCCTTCCTTTTAACTCTACATACAGCACATTGGGCACCCAAAAAGTACCGCCCTCTATGCGCACGAAAATGCGGTCCAGTACCGCATCACGCTTATTGATCTTGCTAAATACATGGTAGACCCCATCATTCCCTTTGCGCAGGTACAAGGCCAGTTTGGAGTAGCACACAAACTTCAGTTCATAGTTATCTTTCCCCAGCTTTTTAGCGTTCAGGCCATAGGCAAACTTGCGCTGGATGTAGTTCAGTTCTTTGTGCTCCCCTCCGTCGGCATACCTGATCCAAAATGGATGGATAGGCTCACTCTCATCCAGCGTACCCTGTGCCGTCTTATTCAGCTCGTACACCACTGTGTTGGCATTCGGGTCGCGCTGTACGTAAAACTTCATGTCTCTGATCCCCTTGGGTACTGGCAGCGAGTCCGGCTTTGCTTCAGCCCAGGTAGCCGATGCGAACACCCTTGCGCTGTACAGCCCGCTACACAGGAGCAGTAGCAGCACCAAATGAAAAATTTTTCTCACTTTGTAACTATTAAGCATACTAAGGTGTCACCATCTCTTTCTGCTGAATGGCCCTTTTCGCGTCCATCAACCTGTTCACAGCCGTAATATTCGTCAGCACCGCCATCAGGGTGATAGGTAAGGTGAACACTGACATGGTTTCAAAAACATGAAAGGGAATGCCCGGCAGATAGACCTTGTAGTCGGGGCCAACAAAAGAGTAAGTGATGCCGCAGGCGATAGCGGAGATACCGATCAGCACTACCCGTTCCGGACGCTGCATCAACCCGCCTTTGCACTCCACCCCCAGCCCTTCGGCCCGTGCGCGGGTATAGCTCACCATCATGGAGCCGATCAGCGCTATAAAGGCGAACAGGGAGCTGAGCAGGTAATGGTGGGCGATCAGGTAATAGCAGATACCCATGAACATGATCATCTCGCTGTAGCGGTCCAGCACGGAATCATACATGGCCCCGAAGGTGGATTTCATGTTCCCCAACCGGGCGACCTGCCCGTCCAGCATGTCGAACACACCGGCAAACAGCACCAGTGCCCCGGCCCAGCCTACATATTCCAGCTCGCCCCGGTTGCTGGTCTCGCCGCCCCATATAAAGATGGCGGCCACCCCGATGTTCAGGATCAAGCCTGTGGTGGTCACCGCGTTTGGGGTAAACCCCATCCGGATCAAAAGCCTGACGAAAGGATTGATGATCTTGTAAATGCCCTGCTGTAGCGCGTCGCGCAATGTTAGTTTGTTCATATACCTACTGCCTGCTTAGAAATCGAATTTAAACCTGCCTCTAATCCCAAATTCAGATACGTGTGGATTATCCAAATACGTCAGGCGTTTTACCAGGTCTATCCGGAAGAAGTTAAAGATATTGCCTATGCCCACGCTGGCCTCCATGTAAGGTCTGTTTTCCAATGTATACGTAGCCCGCCGGCCATCTTCAAACGTGGGGAAGCGCAGCAAATCAGGGTTGTTCTCCGGCAGGTTCTCAGCGCGCACTTTGCCGTACAGCGCTTTAAAGGTCACGAACTCCCGTAGCTTTGTTTTCTTGAGCAGCGGGATCTTGTTAAAGATGAAGCCATTGAACGTATGGTCGATGTGCACACTGGCGTACTGGTCGCTCACAAATTCCAGGAAGTTCATCAGGTTGTAAGACTGTAGTTGGTAGGAGTAAGTCTGGTTGGCTCGGTGGA
Organism: Pontibacter kalidii; assembly: GCF_026278245.1. Lineage (NCBI taxonomy): Bacteria > Pseudomonadati > Bacteroidota > Cytophagia > Cytophagales > Hymenobacteraceae > Pontibacter > Pontibacter kalidii. The sequence continues at coordinate 2,325,471 of NZ_CP111079.1, forward strand.
TCGTTAGCAGCGGGAACGGCACCTGCCCAAAAGTATAGCCACCCTCCGTTACCACGTCCGAGTAGCCCAACTGTGAGAGGTAAAAGCGCTTATAGATGTTCAGGGCCACATTCTGGTACTCGTAATGGCTGTCGAAAAGCCCTTCTATACCTGCCGTGGCGCGCAACGTGAACACCGGGTACTTGTTGGCGATCGGGGTACGGTAGAGCTTGCCCTGGAAAAACTGCTCGTTCGGTGCCCAGCGCAGCTCCAGCGAGGCCTCCGAGGTAGTCAGGCTGTTGATACCCAGTGGCTGTTCATCGCTGCCCGTCTCAGCAGCCCTGATGTACTGCAAGGAACCGGCCGGTGATTGTCGCCAGTTTTTGAAGCCGATTTTATACGAGAAGTGGTTCTCGAACTCGTGCAGGTAGTCTACGTGAAACGTCTCGTTATAAAGCCACTTGTCGTTCTCGCCACGCTTTATGGACAGCAGAATATTATCCTCCTGCACGAACTGCAGCTCCTGCCCCGGTATCTTAGTGTCCTTTTGATAGTTGGCACGGATAGCCCTCACCGGGAACTCCCAGATAGAGCGGTCGGTGAGCGAGTAGCTGCCACCCACGTAGTACTTCCACTCCTCATCCTTAAAACCATAAGCCGCGTAGGTCTCCAGCATCAACTTTTTGCTAAAGTTGTCGGTGGTGCGCCCACCAAAGCGTAGGCGGAAACCCTCCACGGGGTTAAAACTGTAGAAGGTATTGAGCGGCCCGATCTCAATGTTTGGCCCCATACGTTTGTAGCCGGCTATCAGCGCGGTGGCCCAATCCATCGTGCGCTGGAAGGACTTCAGGTTTACCAGGCTGTCGATGTTGGTGTAGGTGGTTACCTCCACTGCCGAAAGCGAGTCGTGGCGGCTGGCTTGCCAGTAGCTTTCATCCTGGGCAACTGCGTTCTCCATCCGCACCACGGCCTCCCCTTCGTAGAGCGAGGCCGGCTGCGGCTGATTGATCTCAAAGTCCTTGAAGGACACCACCCGCTCGCCGTAAAAGCCCATGTCACTGTTCTGCGTCAGGCCGAAGTCGACTTTCAGCTCACTTTTGCTCAGGTGATAGCGCCCATCCGGGTTACGTTCAAAGTCGAGGTTAACCTTCAGGTCGCGCACCCAGTTGATGCTTACGCCTTTGCTTACGGACATTTCAACGCTTTGCACGGCGTAGGTGCCGTCCAGGGTGACGTACATCTCTCCGGTGAACATGAAGGCCGTCGGGTTGCGGGGCTCGAACTGCAGCTTTGCCAGCTGCTGTCCTGTTTCCGTTGTCACCGTGTCCCTGAGGTAAAACTTGTAGAAGGTAGGGGCCATGTCGGCAATTGGGCTCAGGAACTGATTTGTTAGCAAGGTGATGTTGTTCTCATAGATGTCGACATCCTGGTACATGTGCTGCATGTAGGCGGCCATGCCTTTATTATCCACAAATTCACCAAATTCGACCTTCTTCTCTGCCTTTACCACCGTTTTGTTTGCCTCAGGATCTTTGCGGTAGTATTGCTGCTTTATCTCCTCCTGCATGTAGAACGGAAGTATGGCTTTACCCTCTATAACTGTGGTATCCAGGTTGCTGGTAATGAAATCATACTTACGAAGCAGGATGTTTCGCTTCAGTTTCTCCGGCGTATTCACCAGCGACATCTGCGTTTTCTCGTACCGCTCGTACTGTACATAGTCGTACTGCTCCGGACGGTTCTTATCCTTGTTGGCGACAATTTCCCGGATGAGGTCTACAGCAGGGTTGTTCTTGTTGCTATACTTGACCTTACGCTTCTTGCCCACCACCACTACCTCACTTAATTGTTTGGCACCTGTTTCCAGTTTAACATGCAGAGACTGCTCCTGCCCTGGCAATACATCCATTATTACGGTTTGGTAGCCCAGGTAAGAAAACTGTACCTTATTTATACTTTGATTCGTCTGGATCTGGTAGTTACCTTCAAAATCAGTGCTGGTGCCGATGCTCGTGCCGGGCACAAAAACCGAAACACCGATAAGTGCCTCCTTTGTAGCGGCATCCGTAACAGTGCCTTTAATAGTAGTAACAGCGCCTTGTGCCACCACAGCAGTGGCATTTATTGCCGAAACCAGGAGCAACAGCGAAAAAAGCAGCTGCTTAAAATAATACTTATATATATTCTTTCTTGAATACATATCTTTTTTGGATTATATAGTTATAGAGAACTCCCACGAGCAATGAGGTGATCATTTTAGAGTAAACATAGTTGAGTCCTCCGTAACGTGTGATCACATATACACCCGAAGCGTTTAGCAACATGCTGCCGTTCCAGACCAGCACGTATTTAAGTGCCTGTGCGGGTATCGTTTTATCTGAGGCCTTAAAAACCCAGGTTCTGCCCAAGGCAAAGTGTGTTACACCACCTGAGACAGTACCCACCATGGTGCCGGCCATATACCATAGGCCTAGCAGCTCCACGGCTATGATTGTCACCAGAAAATCGACAGCAGATGCTACCAGAGAGGCAGCTTGTGCCTTCAGGAAGGTGAACATTTAGAGTATCTTGAAGTATAAAAGAGTCTGTAAAATAATATTTGCGTAAACGCCCGCCACGACGTCGTCAAGCATGACGCCTAAACCTCCACCTATTTTCTCCAGCCTCCTGATGTACAGCGGCTTTACGATATCGAAAAACCGAAACAGAAAAAGGCCAACCATGAGAGAGCCGGGTGTGATAGGTATGAACAACAAACTGATGCACATGCCCGCCACCTCGTCTATCACTACTTTTTTATCATCTTTGCCCCAGAGCGGCTCCACCTCGCCGGCAGACCATACACCTAAGGCTGTTAATAATGCCGTTACTGTAGGCAGCCACCACACAAGCTGGTCCCCACCAGCCAGGTGCACGGCGTAAAGGCAAAGGCAGGTGACCACAGCGGCTACCGTACCTCCTCCCTTTCCTATATAGCCAATGCCCAGGCTGGTGGAAACTAGTTTGTGTATTCTCATCATTATCAGGTCTATTAACGCTCTTCTTCCACAAAGTCTTCGTAATAGTCAAGGCCCAGGTGTGTGATCAGGTCCTCGCCCATGATGTGGCGCAGCGTGTTCTGCAGTTTGATGAGCTGTTTAAAGATATCATGCTCCGGACGCAGGCCTTCAGCCGTTTGTGGCGACTTGTAGTAGAAAGACAACCACTCCTGAATTCCACTCATGCCAGCACGTTGCGCCAGGTCCGTGAACAGGGCCAGGTCCAGTACGATAGGCGCCGCCAGGATAGAGTCGCGGCACAGGAAGTTAATTTTGATCTGCATCTGGTAGCCCAGCCAGCCAAAGATGTCAATATTATCCCAGCTCTCTTTGTTGTCTCCGTGAGGAGGATAGTAGTTGATGCGGATTTTGTGGTAAATGTCTCCGTACAATTCCGGATTGTCGGCAGGATGCAGGATATCCTCCAGCACGCCCAGCTTCGATACTTCTTTCGTCTTGAAGTTTTCCGGATCATCGAGTACAAGCCCATCACGGTTGCCCAGGATATTGGAGGAGAACCAGCCTTTGATACCCAGTGCCCTGGCCTGCAGGCCTGGCGCAAGGATGGTCTTCATCAGCGTCTGACCTGTCTTAAAGTCCTTGCCAGAAATGGCCACACCGTTTTGCTTTGCCAGTTCTACGATGGCAGGAATATCCACTGTCAGGTTCGGAGCTCCGTTAGCAAAAGGAACACCCATCTTCACAGCAGAGTAGGCATAAATCATACTTGGCGCGATGCGCGGATCGTTCTTGCGCAAGCCTTCCTCAAAAGCCGCGATTGTCTCGTGCACCTCACTGATCTCTGCGTAAATCTCCGTAGAACCGCACCACACAATGACGAGGCGGTCGCAGCCGTTCTCCTCCTTAAAGTTGCGCATGTCCTCCATCAGCGCCTCTGCCAGCTCATACTTGGTGGCAGCCTCTTTTATGTTCGTGCCGTCCAGGTTCCTGGCATAGGCTTTGTCAAAAACGGCTTTCATTGGCTTAATTGCTTCCAGTTCAGGCCTAAGGGCATGCAGCAGCCCTGGCTCCAACACCTTAGCGTTTACAGCCGCTTCATACACGTTATCCTCATACACATCCCAGCCCCCGAACACAAGGTCGCTCAGGTTTGCCAATGGCACAAAGTCCTTTATAAGCGGGTTGCGGTTTTCTGTTCGCTTGCCCAAACGGATATTGCCCATCTGAGAAAGCGAGCCGATTGGCTGCGAAATCCCTTTGCGAATGGCCTCAACTCCGGCTATAAAAGTGGTGGCAACTGCTCCAAGTCCTGGTAGCAATACGCCTAGGCGCCCTTCGGCTTGTTTTACTTGATATTCCATTTTGTTTATTTGTTCTAAAACTGCTTCTAATCAATTCTTATAACCATTTGTTCTCTTTGTACCACTGCAGGGTCTGCTGGAGGCCCTTTTCCAGGTCATACTCCGGCACAAAGCCCAGTTCTTCTTTTAGCTTATCGATGCTGCAGTGCCAGTTCTCCGCCGCTAGCTCGTTAAGCTTCTCCTTGTTCAGCGCAGGCATCTTACTGCTGGTAGCATATAGTGCCTCCAGTAACCGGGCCATCACACGCACCATGCCTATCGGCATGTGTATCCGAACTGATTTCTTTCCCAGAATGTACTTAGTGGTGCTGGCAAGCGCATAGCGATTGTACCTGTTGCCATCAGACACATTGTAGCTCGCTCCATTTATACTTGCTCCCAGTGCTTGTATCACCGCTTTTGCCAGGTCCTTCACATAGACAAAGCTCAGCCACTGCGGCTTGCTGCCAATGTAGGGTTCCAGCCCCAGGTTCAGCGTTTTGAGGATGATAAAGATGTCTTTCTCACGGGGGCCGTAGACGGCAGTAGGCCGTAGTACCACCAGCGGAAGCCTCTCTACCTCAGCCAGGTATTTTTCGGCCAGCAGCTTGCTCTTCCCATAAGCTGTAACTGGCATCGCAGCACTCGCCTCATGGATAGGTATTACCTCCTCATAAGCAGTAGGCCCTAGTGCCGCCAGGCTGCTGATGAAGACAAACTTTTTCAGCGGTATACCTGCCCCTGCCGCTGCTTCTCCCAGGTTTCTGGTGTACTCTGCGTTTACCCTCACATAGTCACCTGCTTGCTTTGCCTTGGTTATACCTGCCGCATGGATGATGTAGTGGTACTGCTTTTCCTCCAGTTCACGCTTTATGGCATCCACATCAGAGAAATCAAGGGAAGTATACTTAATGCCGAAAGCCTGCAGGTGGGCGACTTCGCTGCTTGGGCGCACTGCAGCATACACCTCCAACCCTGCCTGCACGGCGGCCTCAATCAAATGATAGCCTACAAAGCCACTGCCTCCCGTAATCAGTACCCGCTCTGTCATAATGCTTTCTCAAAGATTCTATACCTTTTATAGGGCTTGGCATCCATTTTCAGCAAGCCCTGGTTCATCAGCACGTTATTTTCGAGGATCCACGAAGCCTCCGCCGATTTCATATGCTTCTCCTGGTGCTTTTGCATGGCAGCCCCGTAAAAGCAGGCTTCGATACCCATTTTCCGGTATCCCTCCACCACGCCCAGGGCAATGATCCGCACTGCGTTGATTTTTTTGCGCAACAACAGCAGCTTGAATATGCCCGTCGGCAACAAACGGCCTCTCCTGATTTTTTTTAAAACCTGGTTAATGTCCGGCACTGCTAGTGAGAAACCGATCATTTTCCCGTTATGCTCCGCAATCAGGCAGAAGTCCGGGTCCACGATCATCCTCAGATCTTTGGCCATATAGTCGAACTCCTTCGGCGTCATGGGCACAAAACCCAGGTTCTTGTCCCAGGCCGAATTATAGATATCCCGCAGCTGCGCTGCCTCCTCTTTATACTTTTTCAGGTTGATCGGTCGGATGACGATACCTTTCTGCTCCAGCCGCTTCCGGATCACTTCTGACAAGCGGTAGGCCTTATCGTTGTAGCCATCTGCCCCAAACTGGTATGCCAACAGGTCTACCTTCTTTTGGAACCCCTGTTCTTCCAGCAGCTGGCTATAGTACCTGTAGTTATAAGGCATCATTGCCACTGGTGAACTGTCGAACCCCTCCACCAGTAATCCGCAGGTTTCGTTTGTAGAAAAGTTAACCGGCCCGATCATGGTTGTCACCCGCTTGGCCAGCAGCCACTTCCGCACCTCGCTAAACAGCATTTCTGCCACTTCAACGTCGTCCACACAGTCAAAGAAACCGAAGAATCCATCCTGGCTGTTGTTGAAGGCATTGTGGTTGTTGTTCAGGATAGCAGCGATCCTGCCCACCACTATACCATTTTCGTATGCCAGGAATGTCTGAAGCGTAGAGTGCTCGTAAAACGGGTGCTTGCCATGTGTCAACAGGTCCTTCTGGGCTATATATAGCTCCGGCACATAATACGGGTCGCTCTTGTACAACTCATGCGGAAAGTCAATAAAAGCCTTTAGCTGCCGCTTTGTCTCAACTGGCAATACTTGCTTCATATGCTGCATTCCCTGTGTTTATTCCCATTACCTTAAAGGCTTCCGCAATTTTTGCTACCGCCTCCTCTATCTGGGCAAAAGTATGAGTGGCCATCACCGAGAGGCGAATCAGGGTAGAATCGGCTGGCACCGCAGGCGCTACCACCGGGTTCACAAAAATGCCCTTGTCCTGCAGTAACATGGTCACCTGGAAAGTAAGGTCGTTGTCGCGCACATAGATCGGTATGATCGGCGTCTCGGTTGGCCCCAGCTCCAGACCAGCTGCCTCTAGGAGCTGCATGGCATACATCGTGTTGCCCCACAGCTGTTTCCGTCGCTCCGGCTCCGACTCTATAATATCAAGGGCCGCCAGGGTGCTGGCAACAGAAGCAGGCGACATACTGGCGCTAAAGATCAGGGAACGGGCGTGATGCTTCAGGTATTGGATCGTGTCAAAATCGCTGGCAATGAATCCTCCGAGTGAAGCCAGCGATTTACTGAATGTACCCATGATCAGATCGACCTGGTCGGTCAGGCCAAAGTGCGATGCAGTCCCTGCTCCATTTTCCCCGATAACACCTAAACCGTGTGCATCGTCTACCATAATGCTGCCACCATAGCGCTCAGCAAGAGTTACAAGTTCAGGGAGTTTTACGATGTCTCCTTCCATGCTGAATACCCCGTCCACCACGATCAGCTTAATCGCGTCTGCGGGCAACCGGCTTAGTTTCTGCTCCAGGTCCTGCATGTCGTTATGCTTATACTTAAGCACTTTAGAAAATGAAAGCCTGCTGCCATCGATGATAGATGCGTGGTTATATTCATCCAGTATAATATAATCGTTGCGACCGGTGAGGCAGGAGATAACCCCCAGGTTTACCTGAAAACCGGTGCTGAATACAAGTGCTGCGTCTTTGCCCACGTACGCTGCAAGCCTGTTCTCCAGTTCCAGGTGGATGTCCAGGTTCCCGTTCAGGAAACGAGACCCGGCGCAGCCCGTACCATACAACTGAATAGCTTTTAGTGCGGCTTCTTTTACTTTGGGATGATTGGTGAGTCCCAGATAGGCATTTGACCCAAACATCAACACCTTCTTGCCATTAATAACCACTTCCGTATCCTGTGCAGACTCTATTGATCTGAAATAAGGATAGGCACCCTGCGCCATCGCCCTCTCTGCTGCATAATAAGCAGCGCTTTTTTCGCGGGTAAGGATTTTCTCACGAAGTATATTGCCCATCTGAATTATATTTAACTTATTGAAATTAAAATATTTTATAGAACGATACTAATAAATAATCAGTTGCTGAACTTCTAATCTATTGCTTTCAAATAATAGCAATTATGAATTCGCTATATAGTTCATAACTAAAAGAACTAAATTCAATATAGCGGTCTAATTTCACACAATGCAATAATACAGCCCTTATTAAAACATTTAGACTAAAATAGTATTATGGTCTAAAAATGGAGAAAAAAAATTTAAACCTTTAGTCCTCGCAGCATGAGATTATTCAAAATATCAATTCTGCTTTCCAGATCAGCATACCTGTCTTCTATCATTAACCCTATTTCCAGTCCACGCATGGAACAAACCATAGCAAAGGCAATCGCATCAGCATCATTTGCTTTATAGCCGGTAAATTCACCTTTCTCAAGTCCAAAATTAAGAATATTGCGTACGAGCCTGATCTCCCTTATTTCATACCGCCTATTAAGGTCTATCAATCTAGATATATTGGCCTCTTCTTCGCGAAGTACTATTTTCTTTAAAACTGTTTTTTTCTGGAACAACTCAAGTTTCGTAAGGCTAAAAGTAGTTAGCTTCTCTTCAGCAGTTTGAACTTTCCCAACTTCCTCTTGCAGGGTGCGAAAAACTTCGTCCATCTCCTTGGTCACGACTTCGTCAAAGATCTCATCTTTACTTTTATAGTAGTAGTAAAGCGTACTTTTCCCTTTTCCTGCCGCTTTGGCAATGTCCTCCATAGTGGTTTTAGCCCATCCATAATGAATGAAAAGCTTCTGGGCCTCCGCCAGAATTTCTGCCTTTATGCTCTCATCTTTTCCGCTCATACACTCTAGACTAAAAACGTATTTCGGTCCAAAAGTACTTGATTTATTTAATTGATCCAAAAATAACATAGTCTTAAAGTCAAACTTATACTTCCAATAAAAATCAAATTGTAAATCAACAGCAACAAGTGTTGCTGCTTGCATTACTTTAACTCACCAATAGCTTTCTTGTAATTAGATTCGTTGATTTTATATTCGATGCGGGCGTCTATAACACTGTTATAGGCTTGTTGCCAAATAGCTTGGGCTTCCAGAACGTCTTTCCCCACAATGGTTCCCGCTTCAAGACGATCTTCGGCTAAGCGTAAATTCTCAACTGCCTGGGCCAGCGAAAGCTCGGTGGAGGCAATCTTTTTTACCGATTGATTTAGTTGCAGGTATGCATTCTGGATTTCTAAATTGAGAAGCTCCCGGGTTTCATTCAGCTGCATTTGCTGTGCTGCTATCTTGAAAGATTGTTCTTTTACTTTATTGGCCTTGCCGCCCCAATCAAATATGGGAATATTTATACTAGCCAAACCCACATAGGTTAGCATGGAATTGGAACCGTCTTCCAGGTTTACTGCTTTACCCGCAGCCCCCATTCCAATAGCAGAAACTGCCACTGTTGGCAAACGATCGCCCTGGAGAATTTTCTTTTGCAATTCCTGGATTTCAAGTGCTTTGTGCAGCAACCTGATTACGGAACGATTTTCGGCTGCTGTTTCTAATGATAGATTCTCGACAGCGCGGAAGTTACCAGATACTGAGTCTGCCAAAGTGAAATTATAATCACCAGGTTTTCCCATTACCTGGGCAAGATTTAGCTTTGCCAGCAACAAGCCATCTTCTGCTTTTGTCTTATTGAGCTTCGCTTCATTTAGGTTTACCTGTACCCGCAACAAGTCATTTTTGTATATGAGCCCGGCATCGAAAGAGTTCTGTAAATCCCTAACCAGGGATTCTAACATCACTATAAATTTATCAGCTAAGACAATTTTTTCCTTTACCTGTACAACCTGCCAGTAAGCTTTTTCGGTTTGCAGTAATACGTCAGATGTCGTTAGTTTCTTTTGTTCTTCTGATATTTCCACACCTTTAGCAGCAGCTGCTTTACTATTTTTTATTTTTCCGCCAGCGTAAAGCGGCAAGGCTGCATTAACCATACCACTAGCCATGTTTTCAGGAATCATACCGTTTAAGCCCCCCCCTAGGGGGGAACCCAAATGGACACCTGTTATGGATCCATTTAAGGACGGGTAAGCATTGGCCGCAACTGATTTCTGGGCAGCTTTAGCTGCATCAACCTGATGTTGTGCTGCTTGTATCTTCTTATTCTGCTGCAGCGCCATAGACCGGCAATGCTCTAGGGTATAGGTGACTGCCTCTTGTGCTTGTACTTTCCCAAGGATAGAGAAAGCACAAGCTAGCAGCATTAACTTTAATTTCATTATTATGTATAAATTTACTGAGTGATTAAAAAGCCTGCTTTACTACTAAGCATGGTGATGGGAAGGCTTGTATTGGATTTCTTCTGCTCCTGTCATATTCAAATCCTCCTCTTTTCTAGGCTTTACAAATAGAAAGTACAGAACCGGTACCACAAAAAGGGTCAGGATCATGGATACGATAAGGCCCGAGGCCAGCACGCTGCCCAGCGGCGCCCACATCGGGGATTTGCCGATAATCATGGGCACTACTCCTACTGCCGCCGCCGCAGAAGTTAGGAAGATGGGGCGCATCCGGCGTTTAGCCGCCGCTAAAGCCGCTGCTTTAATGGTGTATCCATGGTCCAGCACCAGCTCATCGGCATAATCTACCAGAATGATACCGTTGCGGACCACAATGCCTATAAGACTGATTATGCCCATAAAAGCGGTCATACCCATTGGGTTACCTGTTAGATACAAGCCAAGGAAAGCACCTAATAAACTTAGTGGGAAGGTAGCCAGGATAATCAGGGCCTTACCAAATGTCTTAAATTGGAACAAGAGGGTCAGCAGAATCAGGATAAGGCTGGTTCCCAAAGCCATGGCCATGCCTGGGGCATTTTCGGCGCTCGACTCGGCATCACCACCGTATTCAATGCGTATTCCATCCGGCAGTTGCAGCTTCTCAATCTGCGGCTGTGCTTCTTTCAGAATAACCGAAGCTTTTACCCCTAGCTGGGCCTCCGATAAAACCGTCAGGGTACGCAGGCCATTGCGGTGGGCAATTACGCCGGTATGCCACGCAGGGGTCAGATCGGCAACTTCTTTCAATGGTACTTTTCCCCCGTGCATCGTATTGATGGTCAGGTTTGCTATATCATTGTAATTATCACGATTGTTAGCAGACAGGCGGAGGAATACATCAACCGGCTTATCCCCTTCCCAAATCTGGGTAACAGCAAATCCTTTTAAGCCGGCACCCAACGTTTGCGTTATAACCTGGTTCGGAACGCCTAAACGCATTGCCGCATCTTCTTTCGGTTTGAGCGACAAGCCAAAATAGTCGTTCATGTAGTCGGTTCTTACCCAGTTGGTCCCTTTGGTTTTTTCCAGAATGGCTTTTACCTGCTCTGCTACTTGTTTCTGATCGTTTATATTTTCGCCAATAATGCGGACAGCTATGGGCGCACCTTCCTGCATACTTAACTGGCGCAGGTTGATGTTGCCATCCGGCACGAAACCTTGGAACTTGGGCAGATATTCTTTTACCAGATCATTAACAGCATCCGAATTTTCAGCGATAACAAAAATCTGGGCGTAGCTGGTCCGGGGCATTTCCGGGGCGTAAGAAATATTAAAACGGGGCGAACTGGTACCCACGAAAGTGGCGGTTTTCAGAACGCGTTTATCCTTCTTTAGTTCTGCTTCTACTCTTTTGGCTACTTTATCGGTCTCCTCCAAAGAGGTACCCAATGGCATCCATATCTCGGCATTGAATTGCTTGGTTTCGCTCAAGGGGAAAAACTCCTGTTCCACTTTACCGGCCAGCACCAAAGCCAATACCACCGCGAGAGCCGCTCCACCAATTGTTGTTTTAGGCCAGCGGAATGCTGCTTCCACACCGACATTGAAGCCTTTTTGTAAATAATCAAGCATGGATTTACGCCTTACAGTACGTTCGTCCATTTTATGTTTTAACCCTTTTTTGATAAATACATAGCAGGTATAGGGCGTTAATAACAGTGCCACCAGCATAGATACAATCAAAGCAACAGCAACGGTTATTGGTAGTGCTGCAATAAAATCTTTAGCAATGCCATCCATGAATAATGCAAGCGGGGCGAAAGCGAATATAATAGCTAGGGTGGCAGTAAAAATAGGAAGCGATAGCTGTTGAGCTGCCTGCCAGGCTCCTGTCCAGGGAGTAATGCCTTCGTCTAGTTTTTCGATGTAATTATCTACTACCACAATCGCATTGTCTACCACCATGCCCAACACAATAATCAAAGCGGCAAGGGTTACCTGGTGCAACTCTATCCCTATTATATTGATAATACCAAAAGTAATAAGGATGGAAATGGGTGCCGCCAGCGAGGCTACGGCTGCTACCCGGATTGGCAATAGTAGCATCACTACCGCAATAACAGCTATAATGGCCATGGCAAACTCTTTCAGGAAATGTGAGATGCTGTCCCCAACGAGTTCCGGCTGGCTTACAATGGTATCAATTTTAATATCATCCGGAAAGGTGCTTTGTATACCGGCTAGTTTCTCTTCTACCACCTGCCCGAACTGCACAATGTTATTACCCGGCTGCATTTCAATGGAAAGCACCATGGTTTTTAAGTCCCCCATGCGAACGTAGGAGCTTACTTCTTCGTACCGGCGTTTAATTGTGGCTACATCTTTCAGACGCACCACATTTCCTTGCGGGGTGGTGTACACCATCTGGTTGGCAATATCTGCTTCCGTTTTAAACTGACCATTGGTATGTACGGGAATCGTGTGGGCTCCCATGGTTACCTCCCCGGAATAGCTGGTAACATTCTGGCCTTGCAGGGTTTGGATAATGTTGGAAATATCAAAACCAAACTGGCGGATCTTATTATCATTCAGGGTAACATAGATTTGTTGCTTTTGCCCCCCTGACCGATTAATTTTGGACACCGTAGGAATTACCTTTAGTCCATCTTCCAGCTTATCCATGTATTCCTCCAGTTCCGCATAGCTGCGGGTTTGGGAAGACAAGGTGATGATTTGAGCGGTAACATCCCCAAAATTACTGTCTACAATGGGCCCGATAACGCCCTGGGGTAAATTGGCGCGGAGGCTTGTATTTAAACCGTGTTGCAATGTACCCCAGAATTTCTTGCGGTCTTGCACCGACGTGTGCAGGTATACGGTAATAAAGACTTGCCCATCTTTGGTCTGGGAAACCGTTTTCTTTTTATCTACTTCTTCAAAAGAAAACAGGTATTGTTCTATTTTGTTGGTTACCTGTTGTTCAGTTTGTAATTCATCGGCGCCAGGGTAAATAGCCACTACCATGGCTAAAGGCATATCAATTTTAGGGTTTTCAGCCCGGGGCATGTTCAGCAGGGCGTAGGTACCCAGCAATAAAAGCAAACCGGTTACTACAAGCGTAATCTGCTTGTATTTCATAGCCGCTTCTATGATATTCATTTTTTGTTTCATCTCTTTTTATAAGAAGGCGAATGGGAGGTTGATGAATTAGAAAGTGACTGTAGAGCCATCTTTGAGACGGGTTTGGCCTGCTACCACCACTTTGTCCCCGGCGGTTAAACCCTGGGAGATAATTACTTCGTTATTGCCAGTGACATTGCTCGTAGTAACACGCCTGCGAATAGCTTTATTTTGATCGTTAGTTACAAATACATAGGTTAGGCCGTCGGCATCCCGCACCACAGACGGTGCCGGAATAGCAATAACATTTACTGCTTTGCCAGTTTGAATTTTTGCCTCCGCCAGCATGCCGGGCAGTAGCTTGCCATCAGGGTTAAGCAGCTTTATCTTAACAGCGTAGGTTTTAGAAACCGGATCGGCCTGCGGATTAATAATAGTTATATTCCCATGAATGGTATCCTCTAGGGTAGGAACATAGACGGCGCTACTCATGCCATTGCTTATAGCTCCAACCTCACTCTCCGGAACCGAAATCCGGGCATATACCTGATCGGTTTTAATAATGGTAAAAGCGGGTACGCCGGGAGCTGCCGTACTACCCCGCTCCACCATTTTAGCGCTTATGATACCTGTTATTGGGGCATACAACCTGCTATCCTTGATGCGTTTAGCGTTAATACTTTTGTTTGCTCTCGCTTGCGCAACTTTTGTTTTAATATCAATATAATCTTTTTCCGGAAGGCTTCCCTTCTTATAAAGGCCATCTAGGCGGCTGTACATGTCTTCTGCCTGCTCCAACTGAGCATTGGCAATAGCTAAGGCATTTACATACTCCGATGCATCAATAGATGCCAATAATTCTCCCTTCGTAACACGTTGCCCTTCCACTACATGGATATTGTTAACAACACCTGGAACAGCAAAGCCAATATGGGCTGTATTTTCTGGTTCTATATTACCAGAATAGATTAGCTCCTGTTGCTGGGCAATTGCTGAAATCTCTTTAACCGAAACTTTTGGCACTACCTGAACCAGTTGTTTAGGTTCGTCTTTTCCGCAGGAAGATAGAGCAAGACCTACCATCAAGGTAAGGACTGAAGAAGCTATTCTTCGATCTGTTCTTGTGTTATTGAACATGAGTAATGTTTTATTTAGATTGATATTGTTAATGATAAATGTTTAATAAAATGATGCTTTATTTATATAAACCCCTTTTCGTAATCCAGCTAAGCCAAGTGAAACAACGATTAAAATATAAGGTCAAACGATTGATTCAATCAAATGATTAAATGAAGTTTAAAAATATGCCTTTGTTCTTTAAATGAATCAAACGCTTTGATTAAAATATTGATTAAATCATTTGATTGACTATGTGTCAAAAAAAATGCATCAATTATCCAAGAACAAATGGCCAAAAATCATTTCCTTAACTATTTGTAAATGCTCTTGAGCAAACTGATCATAATCAGCTTCGTCCATTAGGAGAATCTTTTTGTTTAGTTCGTCATTTTCGTATAAAAACTGAACATTAGGAAGCAGTAGAAATAATACATGATCAGAATTTATTGCCCGTATTTCTCCTTTATTGATTGCATCCTGAAGTTGCTGTATAAATAACGATTTTTTTACCAGGGGCCCTATATCAAATGTCTTCAGCAAGTGATCTGGGTTTCTCTTTAACTCATAATTTATGAAAGTAGATAACCGACGGTTCTTTTTAAATAGATTAAAAAAATTGTCGACTAAAGCAGATAGTTTTTGCTTCAAATCCCCTGGTTTGTCCATAATGTCCAGCGTGGATTGAAAGTATTCCCTTATCAACTCTTCATAAACTATGTTGAACAGTTTTTCTTTGCTACGGAAATAATAATTCATCATAGCAATACTAAGGCCGGCTTCCCGGGCTATATCGCGGGTAGTGGTGCCATCAAAACCTTTCTCCAGGAAAACTTTCTTGGCTGCCTCCTTGATCCGTTCTTCTGTTGATAATTCAGTTTCCACTCCGGTATTCTTATTTCTGGGACAAAAGTATTACTAAATAAACTCACCAGCAAATTATCAAACAATATTTTTAAACAAATGATTAGTAACTTCTGCGCTTCGGTTCTTTAACCCTATTGTACTAGGTTGTTTCTGAAAAATGGGATTTAGTTGATTCTGCCGGAGTTATGGGATTTGGAGGGAAGCTAGCAGATGAGCCACGGCAGATACGAGTTAAGTCAGCGGCAGTGGGAGCTTATACGAGAGGCGCTGCCGCAGCCATCGATCAGAGCGGACGGCAAAGGCAGGCCCAGCAGGTCGGACACGGAGCTGCTCAATGGCATCTTCTGGATCCTGTGCTCAGGCAGCCCCTGGCGAGACTTGCCCGAGAAGTACGGCCCCTGGCAGACAGTGTATGACAGGTTTCGAAAATGGCAGCAGCGCGGCGTGTTCGTGCGGATCCTAAAGAGGCTAAGGCTGCGCCTGCAGCAGGACGGATGTTTGGACCTGAATACCTGGTTTATGGACGCCACGATCAACAAGGCGTACAAGGCTGCGGCTGGGGCTAAAAAAAGAAGGGGCAGACTAGGCCCTAGGCAGGTCCAGGGGCGGCTTCTCCACCAAGGTGCCCCTGCTATGCTGTGGCAGGGGCTTCCCGCTGCAGGTGCTTTTGATCGGTGGACAGGCCGGTGAAGCATCCCAGTTTCTCCGGCTCCTGGAGTTGGAGGAGAAAAAGCCTGGAGTCGTGGTGGCTGATAAGGGCTATGATAGCCAGAGCATCAGAAAAGCCCTGCGGGAGAGGCTCATAAAAGCTCAAATTCCTGAAAGAGCACTCCCGCAAGGCAACAAGTGCAGAAGAAGAGGAAGACCACCTAAGATGAAGAAGGACATCTACAGCAAAAGAAATATCATTGAGAGACTCTTTGGTAGACTCAAGGAGATGAGAAGGTTCGCCTGCCGGTTCGATAAACTAGCCAACACCTTTATGGCTTTTATGCGAATCTGCCTAAAACCTTATTTTTCAGACACACCCTAGGAGCCTGCAGATGTGCAAAAAAACCTGTGAGCAACTGCCCACAGGTTCCTTACAAATATCATAAAAACTTCCCAATCAAATCTGGATAACTGAGAAATAAATCTCCTCTCCTGCTCATGCGATTCCTGGCTCAGGCAGAGCCTATGGCATCGAAGAACACGGGGCACGGGGCGATGATGGAGAGCTTTTAGAGCCTTATTGCACCTCTTTCCTTGCCTCTATCCGGTAGGTGCCTTTTTGGGTGAAGACCCTGCCGAACATGTCGGTAACCTTCACCTCGATGGTGTGTTCCCCTACTTCCAGTTTGGCGGGAATTCTGCCCCGCCACAAGTGAGTGGAGCGCACGGCGTTGGAGGGTCTTCTTCCTGGCAACAACTCCTCAGTGTAGTCCCACACGTGCAGCCTGCCCAGGAAAGATGGGTCGTAGTCTTCCTCATAGCTCATCGCCTTCCACTCTCCACCATCGACCCTGTACATGACCGTATCCTGCTCACTGCCCATGAAGAAGTTGGCATAGATGCCTGCCGATGTATTTCTGCCTTGCTCCACCACCTTGGGGGCGAACACCTCCATCTGGTGCTCCTGCGGCCGGCCGGCCACCTTGTAGTCAATCACGTACCTGTTCCCCTCGAACCTGAGGAAGGCGTAGCCCTTAGGGGTGCCGTCACGCATGGTAGACTCCGGCAGGCCCTTCTCGTCCAAGCGCCCGGAGTACCAATCACCCGAGGTCGTGCCCACGTTGTAATGGTGGTGGGGCTTCTCCTGACGCCAGCCATCCTCCTTGAAGAAGAAGTCCTGCCGCTGCAGGTGCGTGTGGGCCGACAGCGAGAGCGTGTGGGGGAAGTCCTTCAGCAGGTCGAAAAGCCGCTGCCTGTCCTCATCCCTGAAGGCATCCCCGCCACCAGACTCGCTGATGGGGATGTGGAAGGCCAGTACCACCAGGTGGTCCTTGGGCACGTGCCGCAGGTCATTCTCCACGAAATCCAGCTGGTCCTTCCGAAAGCCACCCCAGTAGCCTTTCCCGTCGCGCGGGTCGGGGTAGAGCACGTCGTCGAGCACAATGAAGTGCACCTTGCCGTAGTTGAAGGCGTAGTTGGCCGGGCCGAAGTGGGCCTCAAAGGTCTCGTCCGAGAGCGAGTCTGCCGCCGCATCGAAATCCAGGTCGTGGTTACCCAGCAGGTTGTACCAGGGGATGCCCACCTTCTGAACCGCTGCGATGTAGGGGTTGAAGAGCGAGAGATTGTCACCCACCAGGTCGCCCAGGCTCAGGCCGAAGGCCACACCCTTGACGCCCTCCACCTCTGAGACGATGCCCCGGGCGAAGTAGTCCACCTCCTGCAGGTTGTAGGGCTGGGGGTCGCCGAACAGGAGGGCCGAAAACGACTCATCCTCCCTGGCCGGCACCAGGGCAAAGTCAACAGACTTAGGCAGCTTGCCGGTGGGCGCCACGCCCTTGAACTTCAGCTCCGGGGAGCCCGCAGGCTTGTGGATGTAGTAGAATTGGGGCAGGTTCTCCCCGTTAAGGGGAACCCGGTAGTCGCTGGGCTTGATCACGGAGATGATGTTGTCCTGGCCCACGGGCAGGGTGTATTTCCCCTTCTGGTCTGTGAGCACGACCTCCCGGCCGTTGGTGACGGCCACCTGGCCCACGCCCGGTTCGCGCCGCTCCTTTTTCCCGTTGCCGTTGGCGTCCTCAAACACATAGCCCGTAACGGTCGACTGCGCCTGCGCCCCAAGACTCAGGAGTAGCATACCCCCTAATAGGATTCCTTTTTTCATGGTCACTTTAATAAGTATAGATTAATGAAATATTTTTTTAGTTTGATAGAAGCATTTTCCGTTTTCAAAGAAGTATCTACTAATCTCAGGAGTTACAGAATCCGCTATTATTTGCAGCTATAAGAAAACACCAGGGATGGGAGTAGAAAAAGAAAATTCATACCACTCCTACCTGATCCTGATAAAGGCACTAGTCACCCCTACTTTCAAGAAAACATGAAGGTGAACTGGCTGACGATGTTACACACCGCCACCCGGAGAATTCATGTACCCTACTCGGCTACCAACTACCTGTTTCGAAAAAGATAACGTCTGGTCGCTCACAATAATAGCAACTCACTTCTATTCAGGTGCTCCATGCATCCATGACCAAAAAAAACCCGTTACGCATCAAGATCTATCTATCGGATATTAAAGATATATTAAGTTTATGAGGCATAACAGCGGGCACTACCCTCACCGGTCACACACCATCAGAATTTTACAGCATGTCTTTTACAGCACGCTATAAAGGAAAAGGGCACACTGATTTGTTAAAACTAATTTAAAGAAAGTGAGCTTCGGCATTATTATGTTTGAGAAAGAACTGTAAAAGGAACAACTCAATTAGATATACATGATATGCCGCTGCTCCAAATCCAATGTATTGAAGATGTAACCGGCAGGTGCCACTCGAATCTAAACAGCGTTTTAGGTGGGAGACTTATGAATGCGCCTCGTCCCATGAAGCAGGAACCCAAGGTAAAACAGTCTAAAAAGAACCTCCAATTTCTAGAAATTGGAGGTCTCGCCCTGAAATTAGTTGCTCTGTATCAGCCTCATCAACTTATTTCAGGTCGAGGTATTCCCCATCATACACGCAGCCGTGGTAAAACCAAATGGTCTCTGTTCGGTTTAAGGTGGTAATGCTGAAAGGGTCTCACAATGCGACTGTTAGCTGAGCCAATACGCAAAAGCGTCAACTCGATGCCTCAAGCGCTTACTTGCTCCTATAGAAATTATTGAATGGTACTTCTTTCCGTGCCTTTCCCTCTCCAGCATATTCCAATTGGATCAACTCGCCATCAAAATCCTCGAAATACTCAATGCGGAAAGGATGCAGCCCTTTCCTCAGGGCAGAATACCCCTTTCTCATCCTGGCACTGTGCGAGCCATCGTTATCTACAATAAGTTGATCTCCAATAAAGAGCTTGGCACCGTCGTCTGACGTCAGGAAGAAAGTATACAGATCGTCTTCCTCAATCTCCACATACCCCTCAATAAGTACTGCGAACTGATTCGCCCGCTGTTTAACCGCATCCAGGTCAAAGCTTTTTAAAACACCCGCTTTGATCGGTTTCAAGGTAGAGAAATCCGGCACTTTTTTGAAGCTGCCTTCATAGTACGTATACTTCAAGCCCTTTGTCACGTCTTTCTTTCGCACCTTCTCAGGCTTCATGAAAGCAAGTTTTTCAAATGTTGCAGACTCAGGCAAGCTTGCAGCGTCTCCCTTTTCGGTAATCAGCTTTGCTTTAACTGTGGTGCTGCGATTGATGGTAAATGGCTTGTCGTATACTTTAGAGTCAGGCCCCGGCTCACTCTCGTCCAGGGTATACACGACCTTAGCACCTTCAAAGTCATGCTTTATCTCTACTTGCTTGGAGGAGGTGAATACAGGCATACTTCTTTCAATGATCTCCGGGGCAGTTGCTTTTACCGGTAGATCAAAAGTTCCTGCCAGATGCGGCAAACCTTGCTCGTCGGAAACATACTGATAACTGTACTGCATGTGTAGCGTATCGCCTGCTACGGGGCCGTTGTTGCCGATGGGCCGAAGCCCCAAAGCCAGTTGCTGCTGTGCTCCCTTTGGCAGCGTAACTTTCCCAGGGTTTCCGGAAACATGCAGCGACGGATGCTGGAAAAAGCGGGTCTCTACCTGTAGTGGCAGGTCTGCGTTATTGCGAAGGTCCAGATACACCCTTCCCTCTCCTGCCCCTCCTGCAGCCGGCAGTAGCACTACCGGTTTGAAGGCTGCATCTCCGGCTAGGGTAGTGCCCAACTGGCGGGTCCGCTCGTTAGAGAAATTGTCTTTCAGGATACCTTCGAGCTCCAGGTTAACCAGCGACGGCCCCTGATCTGTCATCGTGACCCAACTGATGTGGTCTGTTTCCCCAAACTCATAACCCCGAAGGCGGGTGCTCCCCCCAGTCGTTGCCAGCACATAGTAGTTACGATCGTTATGTACCGAGGCCATGTAGCGGTGAGTGTGTCCGGCGATAACAGTAAACTTCCGATCAGCCAATGCTTTCTCCACTCTGTAGAAACCATTCTCCTCCCGCTTGTTCCAGACCGGGTGGTGCATCAGCACGAAGGTCCAGCGTACGTTCGGGTTGTTCTGGATGGTTTTCTCAGCATAGGTTAGCTGCTGCTCGCTAAAGGGCACTCCATCTCCATCAGTTGAGTTGAGGATCAGGAACAGGACATCCTTGTATATGAAATGGTAGTAGTCGCGGCCAAACTGCTTTGCCCACAGCGCCTTTTGTACATCATTGGACACATCGTGGTTACCAGGCACCCGGAAGAAAGGCATTTGCAGGGGTTTCAACAAACCGTTAAATTCGTTCCATTGTCTTCGCAACTCCACCGTGTCGGTGGTGTATCCTTCTATCAGATCGCCCACACTGAGCACGAATTCCGGCTGCAGGTCATTTACTTTCTCCATAGCACTTCGGAACACACCGATCCGGTGCCCGTTGGTCCTGTCTGCCACGATAGCAAAACTGAAATTCTCGGGCTTATTTTTGAAGTCCGTATGCGTCCACGGGAATGCTTCACCCTTCACATCGTGCGTAAAGTCAGCTTGTGACTGTGCCTTTGCCTCATGTATTGTTAATAATCCTGCCAAAAGCAGTAGTATGCTATACTTCATTGGTTTACAAATAAGCAGGCCGTCAGCCAAGAAAGCTGCCGGCCTGCGTGTTAATAAATTTTATTGGAAGAAGACATCGAAAATCGAGTCGATCTGGAAGTATTTTACCCCGGACGCCTTAAGTGCATTGGCACGCTCGCGGGCCTCCTCCATTTTATCAGCCGACTTCATCCCCCATGCGTTGATGGCACCGACTGCCATGATTTTATTTTTGCTGGCCCATTTAGCTTCCTCCTTGGAGATGTTACCGGAAAAAAGATAGTAATGAGAGGGCTTGTAACCAGGCTTCTTCATATTATCCTCCAGTTGCTTCCGGGTACAACTCAGCTTGATCTTACCGGTGAAAAACTCCGTGGATTCCTCCGTACCGATCATCAGGGCATTGGTATGTAGGTTGTACTGCTTCAGCAGGTCGACCACTCCCGTAAACAGGGTTGTATCATTTCCCCTGATCTTGTTGTCTACCATTACCTCAAGCCCATTCTCGCTGCAAAACTTCAGCGCTTCCTCAAACTTCAGCACGCTGTTGCCTCTGTCACCTACCAACTGGCTCACCTCGTCCCAGGTCATTTCCCCAACCGGGGTATCCACGCCGTAATAGCGTTTAAAATTCCGGTCGTGGTGAATGATCAGCACACTGTCTTTGGTTAGCCGAAGGTCTAGTTCTACCATGTAATAGCCCTTATCTGCTGCTTTTTGCAGCGCCGCCAGGCTGTTCTCGGCAGAGGTACTGTCTACCACTCCCCCGCGGTGCGCGATGAGGTGGTAGTTGGTTTTATCCTGTTTTTTAGCTTTCTGCGCAAGGGCATCAGGCACAAGCAGGGATAAAAGCAAGGCAAGTATCGCTATGTGTCTCATCATCTTTAAAATTACCAGCCTTCATTTTGAGTCAGCGTTCCCTTGCTTGCACGGATCTCATCTGGCGGAATTGGCCAGACGTGGTGCACCGATGGGTTGAATGACCTGCCCTCGTAAATTACATGGCCGTCGGCGTGGTGCAGTGGCTGCGCATATACTTTCTGTGCATCGCCCCAACGTACCAGATCCCAGTGACGGTCTGTCCACTCGCCTGCAAACTCACTTCTTCGCTCTCGCTTCAGGTCTTCCATCGTAGCCCCAGCAATAGGCTCCAGCCCGGCGCGTTCCCTGATCTGGTTGATCTCCGTATCTGCGTTTCGGCCCAGCATCAGCAAGGCCTCTGCCTTCATCAGGATCACATCTGCATAGCGCAACAGCGGAACGTTCATGGCCGTTGTCGGGCGGTTACCATTGGCGTTGATGTAGGTGCCGGTTGGATTAGGATAGCTATAAGGCTCCATGTACTTGTTGAACTGGTAACCGGAACGGTTACTGGCACTTACCTTAAACGCACCGACATTGTAGGTTCTTTCCTCTCCGAAGAACATGAACTTATCGCCCGTTTCAAGGATAGTAACCGCTTTTCTTTCATCGTTCGGTTCAAACGAATCCACCAGCTCTTTGGTCGGGTAGATCTGCCCCCATCCGTTATAGAGGCCCCACCCTTTGTCCTCCAGCATTATACCCGGGAAAATAGACCCCACGCTGTTAGGAAACTGCGCACTGTTCGTCACCGACCAGATGTACTCCGGCGACCAGTTAGAGGCAATTGTGAACACATCGGCATAGTTCTCCAAAAGCCTGTGCTGACCACTGTTGATCACCAGGTCGGCATACTTCACCGTGTTCTCCCAGTCTTTGGCGTACAGGTATGTTCTGGCCAGATAAGCCCAGGCAGCGGTATTGTGTGCCCTGCCATAGTCCGACTTGTTCAGTTCGGAAAAGAAAGGGAGCAGCTCTGCCGCCTTCTGCAGATCAGCCACAATGTAGGCGTAGTTATCCGCCACACTTTTTGCCCTTGGGATATAGATGTCCTCCGGGTTCTCACGGTTCTGTATCGGGATTCCCGCCCGATGATCTCCGTAGCGATAGGCCAGCTCCAGGTGCATCACGGCATGGTTAAAGTAAGCCTCGCCCAGCAGGCGCTTTTTCATCTTCTCTTCCATCGGGATAGACGGGATATTGCGGATAGCGTCGTTAGCACGCTTCATGGCCTGGTAGTGGATTGACCAGACGCTTCTGGTCTCCGACTCATTGCCATCCAGCTGGAAGTACTTATAGCGGTCGGCGTTTCCGGTTGCCTTGGTGCTGATGTCGTCGCTGGCGTTAACATACCAGAAAGCACCGGACCCATACATGCTGTTGCTACTGTACAAAGCGTAAATACTGTTTACACCTGCAATGGCATCTTCCTCTGTTTTCCAAAAGTTGGCGGAAGAGGGAGCTCCCTGTGGCTCCAAATCAAGCCGCTCTTCGCAGGCAGTGCCTGCCAGGGTAATGGCAGACAGCAAGACAAGAATGTATCGTTTCATTTTTACTAGAATTAAGTAAGGTTAAAAGGTAAGGTCCACTCCGATCAGGTATGTCTTGGCGACAGGGTACATGCCCAGATCCAGGCCTTGGTTGCTCAGCCCTACCTCTGGGTCCATTCCCGAGTAGTCGGTAATGGTAAACAGGTTCTGGGCAGTCAGGTAAAACCGTGGTTGTATACCTTTGAGCAGGCTCTCAGGCAACGTATAACCAAGCGTGAGGTTCTTGAGTCGCAGGTAGGAGCCATCCTCAATGTAGAAGTCAGAGATTCTGCCGAAGTTATTGTTGGCATCCGTGTAAGAGATGCGCGGTATAGAGGAGTCCGGGTTCTGCGGCGTCCAGGCACCTTTAATCTCGCTCAGCATGTTGTAGCCGGGGAAGGAGGCATTCAGGCCGGTATACTTCACCGCGTTAAATACCTCGTTGCCACGCACGCCCTGGAAGAACACGTTCAGGTCAAAGCCTTTGTAGGCAAAGTTTCCGTTCAGGCTGAAGCTCACTTCGGGGAACGGGTTGCCCAGCACTACTTGGTCGTCGCTGTTGATAGAACCGTCCCCGTCGATGTCGACAAACCTGATGTCTCCTCCGCGTGCATTGGGCTGGTAGCGTTCGCCTTCCTGGTTCACATAGCCTGCAGCCTCTTCGTCAGACCGGAACAGGCCAGCGGTTCTGTAGCCATAGAAGGAGTTGAACGCCTCACCTACCATCGCGATGTTTGGCTGCGGAAGGCTTCTGACACGGGAACCCGTCATGAATGAAGTGCTACCATCGTAGAGCTCCACCAACTCGTTGTCCAGGAAGGCCATATTACCGGTAAAGCTGTAGCTAAAGTCGCCAACAGTGTTCTGGTATGTCAATCCAGCCTCCAGGCCACGGTTCTTCATTTTACCGGCGTTGATGATCTGCCCTCTTGGTGTACCGGCAACACCCGGTAGTACCTGGCTCAGCTGCATCTGCTCATTCACTTTCGAGAACACGTCCAGGCTACCGATAAAGTGCTCGTTAAACAGACCGAAATCAAGGCCTATGTTCGTCTGCTCCGACACCTCCCACTTCAGGTTCGGGTTAGATAACTGTGTCTCGGCAAAGCCCGGTACGATGGTGGCTGTTTCGCCCAGCAAACCCTGTGTTTTGGATAGCGGGATGCTGAAGGCATAGTCACCAAGCACACCCAGGTTACCGATTCTACCCCAGCTGGCACGCAGCTTCAGGTTTGAGATTACATCCACGCCAGACAGGAAGCCTTCTTTTGAAAGAACCCAGCCTGCAGACAGGGAAGGGTACCACTCCCAGCGGTTTTTGCTCGTTAGTTTTGAGGTACCGTCTCTTCGGATGGTGGCGTCCAGCAGGTATTTTCCTTTGTAGGCGTAGTTCAAACGGCCCAGGTAAGATGCCAGCGCGCTTTCAGACCCGCTACCATAGTACTTGCCGATGGAGATGGCCTGTGTGGAGTTATCCAGGTAGCGCAGGTTATCCAGCTCGTTTTCGAAGCCAGTGGCTGTTACCCCAAAATTTTCATTGGCCCACTTCTCGAACGTATGGCCTACCAGTACATTGAAGTTATGATCCGAACCGAAGCTCCAGTCATACTGCAGGGTCTGCTCATTCAAAAAGGAGGTGAAGGTGCTGCTTCCTTGGGTTAGCTCATTGAAGTTGAAGATCTTACCCGGCTCCGTGATCTTGGTTTTAAACTGCTTCACATCGTTTTTGATGCGGGTATAGCTCCAGTTGCTTCTAAACTTCAGCCCGGGAATGATGTCCCACTCCAGGTATGGGTTAAGCATCACCTCGTTTACCGGGTTGTCGATGTCCAGGCGTTTCAGGTAAGCCACCGGGTTGATCACATCTCCGTAAGAACCGGAGTACTGCGCAGGCACCCCGCCAAACTTCCCGGAGCCGTCCTCACGGTAAATCGTGGCATTCGGAGGGTAGAAAATGGCCGTCAGGATAGTGCCTTCCTGCGCACTGGTAGTGTTGCCGGACTGGCCGTTTGTAAGGGAGTAGGAGAAATTCTCCCCAATGGTTATGTTATCACGTAATTTGAAGGAAGAGTTGATGCGGCCTGATAACTTGCTGGAGTGCGTGTTCAGCAGGATGCCCTCATTCTTACGATAACCACCTGACACAAAGAAAGACGACTTATCCGAACCTCCGCTTATAGAGGCCGTCAGGTCATATACTTTTCCGGTCTGGAAGATCTCGTCCATCCAGACGGTTTTTGTGGTGCGGGCATCGGGGAAGATGGCTGGATCGAAGGCCGGGTCCGGCGACAGGTTGCCTTCGGCCCTCACCTTGTTCACTACGTCCGCAAACTCCGCTGCATTCAAGGCCTCCAGCTTTTTGCCTACTTGCTGGATGCCCTGCTGATAGTTTATACTTACGCGGGGGGTACCCTTGGTTCCACGCTTGGTAGTGATCAGGACCACGCCACCGGAGGCTCTGGCACCATAGATAGCCGCCGAGGCGTCTTTCAGTACGCTGATGCTTTCAATATCCTTCGGGTTGATTGCGTTGATCGACCCATTGTACACCACTCCGTCTACTACCAGCAGCGGGCTTTCGTCGTTAATGGAGCCGATACCCCTGATCTTGAACGTAGGGCTGGAGGTGGGGCTACCGCCGTTGTTTACCACCGTAACGCCCGGCACTGTTCCCTGCAGCACCTCTGCGGTATTACTGTAGGTTCTGCTGTCGATATCCTCCACAGGCACTGTGGCTACCGCTCCGATCACCTCGTCCCGTCGCTTTGTGCCGTAGCCTACCACCACCACTTCGTTGAGCACCTTCACATCAGGGCGCATCACTACATTCAGAGTGGCAGCGTTGCCCACAGGTATTTCCTGAGCGAGAAAGCCGATGTAGCTGAACACAAGGGTGGCACCTTGCCGCACCTCTAGCGTAAAGCGTCCCTCGGCGTCAGTTGTGGTTCCCCGGGTGGTACCTTTCACATGCACGCTTACCCCTGGCAGAGCCGAACCGCTTTCTTCCTGTACTTTCCCGGAAATGATAATCGTCGGTTCCTGTACCGTTTTGCCGTCCTGGCGTGGGTTTTGGTTGAGGTCAGGCTGCTCAACCCGAATGATGATGTGTGTGTCGTCGAGCTGTTTCACTGAGCCGTTGTACCCCTCCAGCATCTTCCTGAATACTTTGTCCAGGGACTCTTCTTTCACTTCCAGGGAGATTCTTTTACTTACATCAAACACCCCGGAATTATAGGCGATGGAGAAGTCCGTCTCGCGCTCTATCTCGGCGATGATGTTCTTGATCGGCTCGTTCCTGGCGCTGATGGTCACATAAGTGTCATAAAGCGTTTTGGCCTCAGCCGTATTGGCACCGGCTACGGTATGCGCTGCAAATAAAAACAGTGCTAAAAATATCCAGAGTACCAAGCGTTTTGCTTTCTCTGGTTTAAAATTTGATATACAGTATATTAATTGCATCTTTGGCTGTTTTAATGATGGTAAATCGTTAAGGATTGCCCAGCTGCTTCAGCTGAGGCAATAGCGGGGAATGTTCTCAGCATTTCCCGCTACTTTCCAAGAGGTGTGATGCTGCTACATGCTTCTGTGTTGATTAAGATGGTGTTTGATTGAATAGTATAGGTGATGCCGGCTACGCGCGACAGTATTTCCAGTACTTTCTCGATGGGTTCGTCGCTGATCCAAAAAGTGTACCTGCATTCGGGTTTTACATCCCCTGTTACACTTATCTCAAGGTCATACTTTCTTTCCAGTTTCCTGGCAATAGCCTCAATAGGTTCGTTATCAAAATAGGATAGCCCATGACGCCAGGCGCTGAGTTGTTCCACATTAGCGTCGCTCACTTCATACATTCCCTCGGCCTTGACAAAGGTTAACTTCCGGCCCGGGAATAGTTTCTCATCAAAGGGGTTACCGCTCTCCTGCTTCTCCTTTGCCACACTCACTTTGCCCTCGGCAACCGCTACAGAGGCTGTACTTTCGTTGTCGTAGGCCTGCACGTTAAAAGAGGTGCCAAGTACGCGTGTTGATATAGCAGGTGTTTTGACAATAAATGGGCGTTCGGTATCTGATACCACATCAAAGAAAGCCTCCCCGGTCAGGAACACCTCTATTGAGGATTTGCCGAAATTAGGTTGGATAACAAGCCTAGAGCCAGAGTTAAGATGAACCACCGATCCATCCCGCAGCTGAAGCACTTTACGCTCCCTGTTTTGAGTTACTATTTCTGTAGGGAGGTGCTGCAGCGCTTGGCCGTCGGGTTTATACTTATAATAGGTAAGTGCGGCCGTTACTACCAGCGCCAATACAGCTGCAACTTTCAATAGTGCCTGTAGGGGTAAGATGCGTAGCCTGGCGCCTTCACCATCACCACTTATGGCAACTTTTAGTTTTTCCTCCACCTCACGTATGGACGCCAGCTCCAGCTCCTTATCAGGTAGCGCCCCCTCCTCAAAGGCAGCGTACCATTTCTCTACCTGCGTCCGCTCCTGCGCGGTGCACTGGCCGGCCAGGTATCTTCTGAGCAGGGCCTTTGCTTTGGCGGTGTCCGATGTTGTTCCCATTCACCTATATAATTAGCAAACAGGGCTGCAGGTACCGTTAAGGATTTGTTACCCTTATGTTAGCTCAAAAAATGAAGAAAAGGGGAAACGTGCACAAAGTGGCTCACCTTGAGCTTTCCGCGCAGGCGCTGCAGGGCCAGGCTGAGGTTGTTCTTCACCGTCTGCTCAGAAAGATTAAGGGCAGCGGCTATCTCACGCACAGTCAGATCCTCGTACCTGCTTAGCTCAAAGGCCTTCTTCATGGTTTCAGGCATCTTGGAGAGCTCCCGCCTCAGCTGCTGCTCTAGCTCCTCGGCCACCAGGTACTCCTCCTGCGGGTAAGTTAACTGTGCAGGCTGCTCGAGCAACAGGTGCGCCCGCTTCAGCTCTTTCTGGCTGCTGGCGTATAGGGCCATCACGCTGTTACGAGCCGCCCCCATCAGGTAAGGTCCTAAACTATCTTCGATGTTAATCCTGCTCCTGTTCTTCCAAAGGGATAGGAAGATGTTCTGGAGTATCTCGCTAGCCTCAAACTCTGCCCCTACTCGCTTGAACACGTGGCGGAAAACAATGACCTTGTAACGGTCGAACAGGATGGTGAATGCCCGTTCATTGTCCTGCTGGACTAGCTTAAATAAATCAGTATCAGGTAAGTTTTTCATTTGCCTCGCATCAGGTACCTTAAAGTTGTGAAGGAAGGCACAGCGGCAAATATATTGATCTAATATAACCTCAATGTTATGCTTGCTAGTTTCTCAAAATTGTTGCGCTAAGCAAATGAGGCTGCAGAGCAGAAGTCATGAAAGAGGTTTGGTCCTTGGTCCCGTGGAATTCTTTTATGCCACAGGTACCACGAGGAATCATCGAGGTAGTAAGCAATTACCGGATTGTTTATACTAAAGAACGACACGTGGCTTAAGTGATAGTGGTATACTTCTTCGCTACCGCTGTAGGCGGCTCCGGCTGTAAAGCCGGTCTTCTCCTTAGTACCTCCAACTGCTCTCAGGGTAGCTGGCACCTCCACCTTCCAGGAGATTAGATGCCTCAAGCCAATAGCAAGTACAGTGTTGAGGGTACCATGGGTCTGGCAGAGGATGCCCTGAGTATAAACCCTGCCAAAACCAATGGATGCCCCCTGCCAATGCTATCATCGGGCGTAGGACATCCGCCTTTTCCCTGTATTTTATAGCTTAAACAGTTGCCGGGAATGTTTTCTAAGTTTCCCTTGACCATTATTTCTACCCAGGCTGTGGCTCCGTCATTTTCACCCTCAGAACGCTTATTCCCAGCCCCCTCACCGGCTTTAAGTCCCACATCCCCTAAACCACATGAAAAACATACTCTACAGGCAGCACCTGAGGTTTAACCAAACCATAACCCTCTCATAACTTGCCAGTAGCAAGCTATGTCTACCTTAGAGCTATCATTCATATTAGCCTGAAGAGTAATCTCAAAGCTTGCAATTAAATTATGAGAACAAAGATAAAAAGACGCATAGGGGCGGTAGGGAATAGGCTGGAGTGCTTCCTCCTCTACAGGCTACGCTCCTTTTACTCCCCATTTAAGTCTTCACGGGCCTAACCCCTACCCGCACCTGCTTTATGCCGAGAAAGAGACAAGTTGAGGTTGCCGTAATCTCTGATGTACACCTCGGCACCTACGGGTGCCATGCAAAAGATGTGAGAGAAACGCCACAAAAAGATGCAACGTAGGTGAGGGAGCAAGAGGCTGCATGTAATGTAGGCAGCCCAAGATTTGTATCGGGGACATAACCTGGGGCAACGGCAGGGGCTCACGCACTACCTATCGTTAGTCGCCGAGGCCTTGATCACATCGTTTCTTTACACTGAGCACCAGAAGCGTGGTCAACCAGGAGTACAGCGCCTATTTGCCGCTCTTCCGTCAGCCGGTAAAAAGCTGTGGCAGGCTCAGCCCTTTCTAAATGTTGAGTTCTACTAAAGCAGGTGAGAAAATGCGCGTCAGAAGCCTCAAATCCTCCAGGAAATGGTTCGAAATTCGTACCCCCCGGGAGCACAAGTCCAATTTCAGGTGCTAACTGCTTCTATAGTGGTTAGCGCTTTTTTTTTAATACACTGAAATAACTAAGCCATCTTACCTATAAGACATCGTTTTAACTCATCGACTTTTATATAAGGATATTCTTGTTTATGTTCATAATCGAAGACCAAGCTTTGCCGCCGTGGACGTGTATGAGACGGAACCCCCTTTGTGATAAAATCCCCCCTTGTTGTAGCTGCCTAACGTGACCTGCACCCCTTACCTGGGTCATGTAGAGCAGAATAGCTACGAGCTATACTTCCGGAAAGCATTTGAAAATGTGTTGAAATGTGGCTGCTTTAGCATTCAGGCTCTTTTCCTGCTCCTATTTAGTAGAAACTTGTAAGACCTGGCAGAAATCCTGTAACAGATCCCGTAGCCCTGCCAATTAGATTTGCCTCTGCAAGCAGCTCAAACAAAATGGAACTTTGAATACGCCGAGTAACACAAACCTGCTCGGGCGGGCATGCTGGAAGTAATGCCGGTATAGAATCACAAGTATAGCCAATCCGAAGGAAGATCCAGTTGGCTATACTTGTGATCATACTTTGAATATTCGTTTGGTTCCATATTTTTACATGCCCGAACGCTACTGAATTATGACTAAACAAAGTGCCTCTATACCTATCTACACCGAGGCTGAAAGCTTCAACAAAACCGGTTTACGTGATTTTTATATTGCCTCCTACCAGGACCGCCAGGACGCCGGACTAAAGCGGGTTGCGCCGCATCGCCATACCTATTTCGAGATCATCTGGATCACCCAGGGCAGCGGTACCCATACCATCGATTTTAACGATTATGCCTTCAAGGGCCCCTGCCTTTTCCTCTTACAGCCCAGCCACATCCACCAGATCGTAAAAGATGGTCCAACCAAAGGCTATGTACTCAAATTCAACGAGTCGTTGTTTTCGGTTGATGCCGGCATCGAGAACCTCTTGCTGAAGTATGGCATCTTTGATAACATCAACGTGCAACCAGTTCTCCACCTGAACCAGGGCGCTGTTTTGCTGCTGGATGACCTGATGCAGAAAATGCTGCTGGAGTATAAAAATCCTTCAGACCTATCAACGGTGATCATTGCCTCCTACCTCAAGATCTTTCTCCTGCAGGTATACAAGCTGAAAGACAGCCACCAGCAAGAGCTGCTTCCGAGGCCGGAACCGCGTTACCTGATATACCGCACTTTTAAGATGCTGGTAGAGCAGCAGTACCGGCAGCACCACACGGTGCAACTTTATGCGGATGAACTGGCTATTACGCCGCGCTCCCTGAACGAGATCACCCACAAATATGCCGGCAAAACGGTAAGCGACCTGATAAAGGAAAGGCTCCTGCTGGAAGCGAAAAGGCTGCTGCACCACGGCCAGTTTTCTGTGAAGGAAATTGCCGCGCAACTAGGCTTTGACGATGCTGCCTACTTTACCCGCTTCTTTACAAAGAATGAAGGCATGTCTCCCCAAAGCTTCCGGTCCATAAAAAACGCCTCCGCCGTTGACTTGTAGCTTAATTACTTAAATGTCCAGGACAAGCAACGATTTGTCTATTGAGCCAGGGACTTGATTGAGAGAAATTTGTGCTGTTAACAAGATACAATCATCGTCTAAAACAGCATATAATGAACCGTAAATCATTCCTCCACAAATCCTTACTCAGCTCTTCGCTCCTGCTGGTGCCGGAGCTGGCACACAACACTTTTTCAGCTGCTGTCGGTAAGATAAGTATGAAGCTTGCCATTAGAGACCGGAACCAGAAAAACATTTGCGCTACCTGCGGTGCCCGGTATGCTTCTGCCAAAACCAACACAGACACCTGCCCTGTTTGCCAGGACGAGCGCCAGTACGTAGGCAACAACGGGCAGGTATGGCTAAGCTACAACGAAGTAGCAAAAGGCAGAAGCATCCGCATCACACAGCTACAGCCAGACCTCTACGACCTGAAGACCACGCCTTCTTTTGCCATTGACCAGAAAGCCCACCTGGTCATTTCAAAATCCGGGAATATACTTTGGGACTGTATTCCTTTTCTGGATGAGCAGACGGCAACCTATATCCACTCAATCGGAGGCATCAAGGCAATCGCAATTTCGCACCCGCACTACTATAGCCTGATGGCCGAATGGGCCAACGCGTTTGACTGCCCCATCTACCTGCACGAACAGGACAAGCAATGGATACAGGATAAAAGTGAGCACATCCGGTTGTGGAAAGGAGAGAAAATGGAGCTCTGGGACGACATCAAAATCGTGCACGTGGCCGGCCACTTCGCGGGAAGCACCGTGCTGCACCTGCCCCATCACGGCACCAAGAGCGCTCTACTTACAGGTGATAGTATCTATGTCGCGCGTGACAGAAAGCACGTGTCCTTTATGTACAGCTATCCGAACCTGATACCGCTACCGAAACAAGCAATTGAACTGATTCAGAAGCGCGTAGAACCGCTCGCTTTTGATAGCATCTATGGCGCCTTCGAAGGGCAGGTGATTCCTTCCGGGGCCAAGGGAGCCTTTAACCGTTCTGTAGCCAGGTACCTGAACATCTTCAACGTATAAAGCACGAGGCTATACCTTCCTTTCTCCCTAATGTTCACAAAGAAGCCGCTAACACCCGTCAGCGGCTTCTTTGTTTTGGTAATCGAAATCAAATTCATCAGGCTATTATGCTCTCATTTGACAGGCCTCGGTTTCATGTTCGAGTTCCAGAGTTACTTCTGTTATGGAAAAGGTGTTGAGCGTCTTTCTGATCTGCTGCTTCAAGAAGGCTGTTGCTTCCGGCTCATCCACATCCGCTACGACCAGGTGAGCAGACAGCACGTGGTGCTCGCCATCCAGCGACCAGAGTCTTAAAGCATGTATATCCCGAACATGCTGCAGCGACAATACCTGCGCTTTTACCTGTTCTACATGCTGATCAAGCAGGTTTGCCTGGAGTAAAACCTTTACAGAAGCCCAGGCATTTTTAAAGGCATGTGCCAGCATGTACACCGAAATGGCAATGGACAGAAGCGGATCGAGCCACGGCAATTCGAAAAACATCAGGATGACACTTGCTACCAGAACCGCTGCCCACCCCAACAGGTCTTCGAGCATGTGCAGCGACACGGCGCGCTGGTTTAGGTTGATCCCTCCCCTCAGCTTAAAAAAAGCAGCGCCGTTTACCGCTATCCCAAGTATGGCAAACAGCAGCATGCCTACCGGCTCGGGCATAGAAGGGTCTTGCAGTCGTTCAACAGCCTCTGTAATAACGAACCCCGAACCAACTATTAATATAAGCGAGGTAAGCAAGGCGCCGGCCACAGAGTAGCGCTTGTAGCCATAAGTATAGCTTTGGTTGCCCGGCTGCTCCGATTTGCGTTGCAGAAAGTACGTAAGGCCAAGTGCAATGGCATCGCCAAAGTCGTGAAGGGCGTCGCTCATGATGGCCACGCTGTTCACAAAGAACCCTCCAATAAGCTCCAGTACAGCAAAGCCCAGGTTTAGGAAAAAAGCAAACCCGATGTTGCCCGTCGCATGATGATGATGGTGATGCCCGTGAGTGTGATGATGATGTCCCATAGTTCAGAAAGTATAAAAGCCATGCCCCTGCGTTGAACAGGAAGCACGGCTCAGGTTCAGCGTTTCTATTTTGTACTTGTTGGCAGTTTAGCTGAGATATGCGCTCCGGCAGCCAGAGCAACCAGTCCTCCCATAATAGCCACGTTCTGGATAAAGTCCATCAGAGCGGTCTGAAACATCATACCTTCCATGTTCCAGAAGGTGTGCATGATCAGGGTCATCGGGAGTAAGAGCAGGATCAAGGCGATGGCCGTTTGCTTCACTTTGATGCCGGCAAACAAAAGCAGGGCTCCAGCCAACTCCGTGACCATGGCTGCACCTAAAAGAATCGGTACAAACGGCAATCCTTTCGATGCCATCCACATGGCTGGCCCGTCCCATAAAAGTACTTTATGCATGCCCGCCACTAAAAACGTGATCCCGGTCAGTATCCGGGCTGTAAGGATAAAGGGTTGAACAGATGATTTTTTCATAGTCGTATTGATTTTAGATTAATAAGTATAAGATTGGGTTAGAATATAAACTGGGCACCTAAGGCGATTTGGTTGGCGGAGGATGTCTTATACACCTCCTGCCCGTTTTCCAGCAGCCTCCAGTCGGTATTGGCGCGGTACCATTCCAGGGCTATACCTAATGGCCCTACATCATAGCGAAGCATGGGCACAATGATCTCATTCTTCAGGCGGGCATTACC
Source organism: Pontibacter kalidii (assembly GCF_026278245.1). Taxonomy (NCBI): domain Bacteria; kingdom Pseudomonadati; phylum Bacteroidota; class Cytophagia; order Cytophagales; family Hymenobacteraceae; genus Pontibacter; species Pontibacter kalidii. The sequence goes on from NZ_CP111079.1 coordinate 2,359,481, forward strand.
GGGTACTTCCGAGAGCACATCGTTATCATTCGGGTTGTCCTGGCCGTACATGACCCAGGCGCTGAAGTGCTTACCGACCCTATACCCTGCCTGCCCCCAGGCACCGTGGCCTTCTATGTCGCCGAACTGAAGCAGCTGGCCCCAACTCTGGCCGATGGCGCGCCCCCAGTAGGCGTTCCCCTGCAAAGTGGCTCCGCCATACACCAGTTTAGTGCCTGCCTGCACGGCTTTGCCTTCCAGGTTGCTGCGGGCCTCGCCCTGCACCAGGCGCTTGCGGTCGTAGTGGGCTGCCAGGTTTACTTCCCATTTCAGCGGGCGCGTCTGGTTACTGACGTTCAGGCCGAGTTCTGTTTGCGGCACGCCGATCTCCCCTTCGTCACGACCATCAGCTTCGGCTTTCGGGCCGGTCCAGGAGCCGCGGAAAAGGGTCAGGTCAAGACGTACTTTAGTGGCGGCTGTCGGGCTGGTTATACCTTGGTAGAGGAACAGGCCGGGATTGCGGAAGCCGATGCCACCTGCCGAGCCGTAGCCCATGGCAAAATGCGTAACCGAGTTGGGGAAATGCGCCACCATCGGCGTCCAGTTCTGACCCAGGCGCAGTCTTGTCTGCCCCTTCTGCACCTCCACGTACGCCAGGCGCACCCGCGGCAGCAGGTTCTCATCAGCAAAACCGCCTGCGCCTGCCGTGCCTCCTAAAAAATCCAGCTCAGCGCGACCGGTGGCGGTGATGCCGTGCGGTAGGTTATAGGCGGTGCCTTTAAATACCAGCCAGGTTTTGCGCAGGTCGCCGCCAAACTGGTACTCGTCCTGGGAGGGTTGTTTCGGGCTGGCCCACATCGTAATGGCGCCGTCGCCGAGGCCAAAGGTACCGTCCTGCACAAAGCCGGAGGCCGTGATGATGCCGTTGATACTGGATCTAAAGTATGGCTTGCCCGCCTGCGTGGTATCCGGTGCCGGAGTGGCCGGAAAGCTGAGGTCGATCTGGGCGTTTGCCTGGTGGAACAGCAGCGTGCTCATGGCAGCTGCTGCAAGGGTAGTTTGTAGTGTTTTTTTCATGGTTTTATTTTGTAGCTAATGGTTAGGGCAATAAGGTGGCCGTCCGCCTTTTCAGGGGCAGCTTCCGCTTTGCTCCAGTTTTGGTTAATGGCTTGTTTTTAGCGTGTCATGCAGGCTATATCAAGTTTATACTTTGTACCTGGCTAGCCTGCGCTTTTCTTGTTGCAACGGCACAAAGATCCGGGCTTTTGCAGCCCGAGGCCACACACAAAAAGGTGCTTTTGCTGGACAAACAGGCAGCAACTTAACACGCGCGGTCTAATGGTAGGTAGTTGCTGGTGTGATGCCTTTTTTGTTAAAGCGCCTCTGCCTTAAAGCCGGCCTTCGCTACCGTGGCAATGATCTCGCTGGCAGCAAGGGAGTCGGTTTTCACGGTGAGCACTTTGTTGCGATTGGTGGTATCCACGTTCCATTCGCAAACGCCTTCAGTAGCATTCAGCGCTGGCGTTACTTTAGACACACAGCCGCCGCAGTTGATGTTGGTTTTGAATTGTAGCTCTTTCATGTTCTATTTTTCTTTTGTGTTACTGTTTTTGAACATGACAAAAGTAGTGGGTGATGTGGGTGGAGGTGTTACAGAATTTTGGAGAAGTATTGTAGGATTTATAGGATATGTATATTCTACTTTAATAGTAACCGCCACGCAACAAACCCTGCGTGGCGGTTTCATTTCCTCCCTCGCAACACTTTACTCCACCTCAAACACCGCCTGAATCTCCAACGGGGAGTTGACAGGTATAGACGAATCACTGAGGGTTGCGCGGGCATGGTTCCCCTTCTCCCCGAAAACGATTACAGCCAGGTCAGAGGCTACATTCATCAACTCGGCATGTTGGGTATAGCCGCTTGGGGTGCTCCAGAATTCCGTTGGCTGCACTACTTGTTTTACCCGGCTCAAGTCGCCGATGGTCGCGCTTTTAAGAACTGACAGCACATTCCGTTTAGCCTAGCGGACAGGTTCATATTTTGAAGTTTGAAAACGAGATGGTAAAGTCACAGAATCCCTAAACTAACTCTGTTAATGTCACTAAATACTCGTAGATAAAGTTCGAAGTTCATTCCTTTGGTCTACTTGAAAGCCTCTGGGTTCATTCTATGGGGCTTTTTTATGCACTACGTGCACCAATGTTCAAAGACTCCCTCCCAATCACCTATTCCTCTTTCCGACATAAAGTTGTTATATAATCCAGAATCATCATCCAGGTTGAGAATATCAAGAAAATATGGCTCGTCTTTCGCTTTGTCCTTCCTGTTGTGCCGATAAGAATTTTAGGTCCCTTCTTTTAGGCTGCTATTGATTGGATAGAACTTTCTAACGCCTGCTCACTCCCCTTCTATTTTCTGTCACTGCTTTTTATTAAGAGCACTTATATCACTGCAACGAATACCACATACCCGAATTAATATGTTGATGGAGATGGATTTGTGGATATACCGCGTTTCTTATACCACATGCCAAACAGCACTATAGCTAAAAGTAACTCAGACAAATCTCCCCAGTAGTACATCAATTTGGCAGCTTCCTGAATCTGGCCATTGGAGTGCGGCGAGTGGAGCGGGTAAAGGAAGGCATACATGAACTTGCTCAGGAAAGCATGCGCAGCGATGCTAATGAACAGCATGAATACCCGTACATGGAAGGCAGGTCTTTTCGGCACAGGTTCTTGCCCGATCATCGACCAGGTAAATAAATACCCTGCTACCAGGAAATGTACATGCACTATGTAATGCAGGTAGGGCTTGGTCAGGCTCTCCACATAAAGCGGTGTCAGGTAAAGCAGGTACATGCCACCGATGTTCAGCAGAAAAGCAGTGACAGGATGGCTTAGAAAATAGAACCAGTTGCTTCGCAAGATCGCTGTTATGATTCTTGAAACTCTTACCGGCAGTGCTTTCAAAGCAAGTGTGATGGGTGCGCCCAATACCAGGAAAAGCGGTGCGTACATTCCAATCAGCAGGTGCTGCACCATATGTCCGCGCAAATCCTGATGTGCCCACCTCATGAGAGTTGGCACTAGGGCAATACAAAGCATAGTAATGCCAATTAAAAAACTCACCGTTCGCCAGTGATTCCAGCCACCTTTTTCACTTCCAATCTTCAAGACTGTATAGAGGTACAGGATGGCAACGGTTACAACAAGCAGCAACGGCACCCACTCAGAGAGCGCGGTAGCCTGTGCGTTGTGGTGAACAGGATGTTGCATTGATTCCTACGTGTACAGGTTAGAAGATGTAGCTTCTTTTTTTTTGGCTTTTTTTAAAAGATAAAACCCTATAAGGAGAATAACCAGACCAGCCGCGTTCCATACGATGTCATAGGGTAGCAGGTTTTCCACGTAACGGACCTGGTGCAGACGAAGCACTTTGTGGTCCACAATGCCATCAAAAAGTTGAAAGGAGCCTAGCCCGAGGAAGAAGCCAGCCCATGCCCTCGGTTTTGAAAGGGAACCGGTTCTTCTTAAATCAAGCAGCCTGAAAAAGCCAGCCACAATTGCAATCAACTCGGCCGAGTGCAGCAAACCATCGGTCAACATTCCAACTTTCAGGGTGGACCGGTCATAAAAGTGGTGCCATGCAAGTACCTGATGAAAAATGATTTCGTCTACGGCAGCCATCATGCCGACGCCCACTAAGAACGCTCCCCACATTGAATTTTGTCCTGCACTTTTTCCTAAATCCTGGTTCATACACCTGATTCAATAAAAGTTGTTCATTGCTTTCTGTACTACGAACTGATCACTGCTGTGTTTAGCATCCCGTGTGGGCAAACGAAACGCGGACAGACAGTTTATTCATTTGGATTTATACTTCTTTTTGAAACCGATACAGTAGAATCATACCGGGAACACTACCTGTACCCCTACGTTAATCATACAACATATAACTGTAAATCAACCAACTAAATCAGAAGCTATGACTAAGAGCAGGGCAATTACAGACTGGATTATAAGACATACACTGGCAGCAGGTGCTTCAGCACTGACCTCCACACCGAGCTATGACATTAGGTGGTGGCTACCGTGGTCACGCTGCCTGTTCTGCCGTAGGCGTCAGTACCAGGGAAGTACGTTTCATTCATTCTAAAATGTTATAAGGAGAAGTAAGCTATGAGTTACCACATAAGTAAGAAAATAGATGGTTCTTTTGAAGAAGCGACCACCAAAGTAAAGGAAGCCCTGCAGCGAGAAGGGTTTGGAGTGATCTCCGAGATAGACCTCAAAGACAAGTTTAAAGAGAAGCTGCAGGTAGATTTCAGAAACTACATAATTCTAGGTGCCTGCAATCCCCAATTGGCATATCAGGCTATCCAGCAGGAAGCTAACATTGGGGTGATGCTGCCCTGTAATGTTCTCTTGCAGGAGCATGAGACCGGCGGTGTGGAAGTAACAGCCATCAACCCGATGGAAACAATGGCAGCCGTCGATAGTCCACACCTTAATTCTTTAGCAGAAGAGGTTAGCCGGAAACTGAAATCTGCCATCAATGGTCTCTGAGAAAGAACAACGTAACGGGTATAATAAGAAGCAGGCTGTAATGAAAAATGCAGCCTGTTTTTCTGGATGCATGCTAAAATTAACTGTTTGTGTAACCAAAGTCACTGACTATGGAGGATGCATGCCCCATCTTTGTATCAGTTAACCTAGCAGCCGACAAGTGTCAACCCACAGGTTGCTTCTTTAGGGGCTGATATCATCAACATAAAAAACATTATTATGAATAACTTTTGGAACGATCGCTACAGTCAGGAACAGATGGCCTATGGCTCTGAGCCTAATGTATTTTTCAGGGAGCAACTCCAAGAGCTGAAGCCGGGAAAACTCTTACTACCTGCCGAAGGGGAAGGCAGAAACGCTGTTCATGCGGCATTGAAAGGGTGGCAAGTGGCAGCATTCGATTTCAGCGAAGCAGGCTACAAAAAGGCAACCGCACTGGCCGAACAGCGAGGTGTAACCATAGACTATCAGGTAACAGACGCAGCTCAGTTTGCCTGTGAACCTGAAAGTATGGATGCTGTTGCACTTATTTATGCGCACTTCCCGCCTGCCCTGCGCCAGGAAATGCACCAAAAGGTGATTACCTGGCTTAAACCCGGTGGTACAGTTATACTTGAGGCATTTCATCCGAAGCAGTTGGCATACAATTCCGGCGGCCCAAAGGACGAAGGCATGCTGTACACGGCTGAAATGCTACAGAAAGACTTCAGCCAATTAACTATACAAATGCTGGAAGAAGAGGAAATTCAGCTGAACGAAGGCCTCTACCATATTGGTGCAGGCTATGTAACAAGAATGATTGCCCAAAAACACGTGAAAGCTTGAAAGAAGTAAAACTGAAATAAGCTAAAATATAAAGGCTAATAGCGAGTTTTCAAATGCAAAATAGATTAAGCATCATGGTGCCGGCCAACTTTACAACGGTGTCTTTCAGAGCGATCGAATTTCTAGCTTTCCTGATGGATAAGACACCTATCAACACACACCTGGTACATGTAATTGAAGTAAACTCCGCTGAATGGGCAGGTTCTGTAGAAGCATCAGAAACGATAAACAAAGCTGAACTAACGCAAAAGCAAGAACAGGCAAACCAGAAGTTTACTGAGCTGAAACAGCACGTAGATTTCAGCTTCACCAGCGAAGTGCTGTTTGGTGGTTTAACTACATCACTTGCAAAGTATGCTGCTAAGCAAAGTTTAGACCTGATGCTAATGGGCACGGACGGCTCCGATGGCTAGCTGGAAAAAGTATCCGGTTCAGAGGCACAACACGTTGTCAGGTTCACAAACATCCCGGTTATCACCATTCATAAAAATGCTGCCATCACTCCTATCCAGAACCTGTTGTGGGTTGCAGACTTTGAGGCAGAAAAGCAGCCTGAGCAAAGTATAGCAACTATTAAAATGCTGCAGCAGCTCTTTCAAGCCAAACTGCACCTGCTGCAGATTGTAGACAAGGAAGATGAAGAAAGGGCACAGCAACTGAAACACAACATGCAGATCTTTGCTGAGCACCTGCACCTACAGAACTTCGAATTGCACCTGCACCACAACTATAAAGTGCCGGCCGGTGTGCGCAACTTTAACGAAATATCAGCCATGGACCTGGTGCTGATTGGAACATATGGCAGGAAAGGCATCAGCCACCTGTTCTATGGCAGTATCGCTGAATCACTGGTGAATCATTGCATCCGCCCCCTGATGACCTATCATCTTAATTAATCGGATTTCTCTCCTATGTGCAGCTCCGGCTGCACATAGCTTTTACACCCAATACAATGCGCAACAGATTTACCCTGATGGCTGTACTGGCTGCCAGTATAGGCTGGGGTACGGCTTCAGCCTTTCTAAAAACTGGAGTTACAAAGCTAAGTCCATAGGCTATAATCCGTTGTGTGACAAACATCACTGAACAAGGCTTTTGTTTAGAATATCTTTGTACTAGTAATTCAATTAATGACATAATTTGATTCCTATGAAAATCAAACAGTTTGAAGACAAGGGCTTAGCCCACTACGCTTATGCTATACTTAGTGAAGACGCTAAAGAAGTAATACTGATAGACCCGGCCCGCGACCCGCAGCCCTACTATGACTATGCTGAAGAGAACAATGCCAGAATTGTAGGTGTGATTGAGACGCACCCGCACGCCGACTTTGTGAGCTCGCACCTGGAGATACACCAGCAGACCGGTGCTACTATTTACACCCACAGCATGGTAGGCGCCGACTATCCGCATGAGGCATTTGACGAAGGCGCAACGCTGCAACTTGGTGAAATAAAATTAAAGTCGCTGCACACGCCTGGCCACTCCCCTGACTCAATCAGTGTGGTGCTGGAGCACGAAGACAAAGACAAAGCGGTATTCACCGGCGACACCTTGTTTATTGGCGATGTAGGTCGTCCGGATCTGCGCGAGAGCGCCGGTAACGTAACGGCTAAGCGTGAGGAGCTGGCCCGCAAGATGTATAAAAGCACCCGCGAGAAGCTGATGAAGCTGGCTGATGACGTGGTGGTGTATCCGGCACACGGCGCGGGTTCGCTCTGCGGCAAAGGCCTGAGCGATGCCAACTCCAGTACTATTGGTAATGAGAAGCTGAGTAACTATGCCCTGAAGCCAATGAGTGAAGAGGAATTTGTGAAGGTATTGACAGCAGACCAGCCCTTCATCCCCAAGTACTTTGGCTACGACGTGAGCCTGAACAAGCAGGGCGCGCCGGAATATAAGACTAGCATAGAAGATGTTGTACTACTGGAGAAGAACTTTAAACCCGAGGTAGGTGCAGTGATCGTGGATGCCCGTAGCGAGAAGGTATTCAAGAAAGGCCACTACAAAGGCGCGATCAACATCCAAAACGGCGGTAAGTTCGAAACCTGGCTGGGAAGTATCGTGGGACCAAGCGAGAGCTTCTACTTGGCGGGTGAGAGCGAAGAACAACTAGGAGAGCTGATTGCCAAGGCATCCAAGATCGGGTACGAGCTGTTAATCAAGGGTGCGTTCGTGTACGACCAGCAAGGCGGTGAGAAAAGTGATGAGTTCAACAGAGCGTCGTTCGATGCGAATATGGAAGACTACATGATTGTTGACGTCCGAAACACTTCGGAAGTTAAGGCTGGTAAGTTCTTTGACAAGGCCATCAGCATTCCGCTTCCGGAGCTGAGAGAGCGTGCAAGCGAGATCCCTACGGACAAGCCGGTGGTGATCCACTGCGCGGGCGGGTACCGCTCCGCCGCAGGCAGCTCCATAGTGGAGGCCGCTCTGCCAGGCGTGAAGGTGCTCGACATGAGCGAAGCCGTAACAGAACTCAAGCAACAGTAAGTTAATAATGTAGTACAAGACTATAGACCGTCAGGCAGTGACAGCAGTTGGCTCGGGCTGTATGGCAGCATTGGATACAGAGCGCTATCTAGCATCAATAGAGCCAGCTGTAAAACAAGAAAATACTGAGCTTACTCTTACTGAGAAATAATGATCAAGAACCTAAAATACCAACTCCTTACGGGCTGGCATTTAACCCGATGGATTAGGCTACTAATGGGTATAGCGCTGCTTATTCAAGCACTAGTTGCGAGCGATGTGTTGGCAGGGGCATTTGCTTTCATCCTGCTATTTCAATCCGTCACAAACACGGGTTGTTGCGGGCCATCCGGCTGCAACATTCCACAGGCCAAACAAAACCTTAGAGATACCTACGGACCGACCACTTAGGAAAAACGTATAGAGCAAGTATATGGAAAGCATAAACAAAAATGTATTACTGGAAAATTTTTCACAGTTAGAGCAGCCTCTTCTGGAGGAAATATTGGCACAAAGCACCATCAAGCAATTGAAAGAAGGTGAAGAGGCCCTGCGTACAGGTCAATACATCAAGTCTACTGTATTGCTTTCCAAGGGACTGCTCAAAATATACCGCGAAGACGACGAGGGGAACGAGTTTCTGATGTATTACCTGGAGCCTGGCAACGCCTGTGCCCTGTCCATGATGTGCACCGCACGCGACGAAAAAAGCCAAATTATGGCGAAAGCGGTGGAGGCCTCTGAGGTTATACTGATCCCTTCCCATTTGTCAGAGCTGTGGTTGGCGAAGTATAAAAGCTGGCACAGCTTTGTGATTGCCTCTTACCGCGAACGTTTTGAAGAACTCCTGCAAACGCTGGATAGCGTAGCCTTCAAAGGCTTGGATGAGCGGCTTGTGTTTTACCTGAAGCGCCATGTGAAAGTAAGCGGGAACGAAGTAAAATTGTCTCACCAGCAAATTGCCAATGAACTCAGCAGCTCCCGGGAAGTAATCTCCAGGCTACTGAAGAAGCTGGAACAAACCGGCGCGATTACGCTGCATAGGAACTATATTGAAGTACATCATTTAGAGTAGAGGAAGATCTTAAATACCTCTCTAAACAGGCGGTCTGGTATCTACCAGATCGCCTGTTCTATTTAAAACTAATCCCTTTTGAATGATGACGGCAGTGTGACAAGAGTCACTGAATCTGCCTGTAGCCTGGTATACCTTTGTAACATCATTAAAAACAAAGTTATACTATAATGGAAATACTCGGATACATTGCTGCCATGCTCATCGGCTTATCACTTGGACTGATCGGCGGCGGCGGCTCCATACTTACAGTACCGGTGCTGGTTTACCTACTCGGTTTAAGTCCGGTTATCTCAACAGCATACTCTTTATTCATTGTGGGCCTCACTAGCTTAGTAGGGTCTTATAAGTTTTACCAAAAGGGTCTGGTGAGCATGAAAACGGCTGTCGTTTTCGGCTTGCCCTCCATCGTGGCCGTGTACCTTACCCGGCGCTACCTGGTGCCGGCCATACCAGAAAACCTTTTCGCTGTAGGTGATTTTATGGTGACCAAAGGCGTGCTCCTAATGCTGCTCTTTGCCGGGCTGATGGTATTTGCTTCCATCTCCATGATCAAAAAGAAAAAAGAAGCCCCTGCAGCGCCGGCTGACATGGTAGACGAAAACATGGACACTGAACTGAGCCTGGAGCACACAGACCCTGCTAAAAAGCACCCTAAGCAGAAGTTCAACTATGGCGGTATCCTGGCCGAAGGATTAGTAGTTGGTACATTAACTGGCCTTGTAGGAGCAGGCGGTGGCTTCCTGATCATCCCGGCGCTGGTTCTCTTCAGCAAGCTTGATATGAAAATGGCCGTAGGTACTTCGCTGCTGATCATTGCCGTAAAATCACTGTTCGGCTTTATCGGGGATATATTCAACTACGAAATCGACTGGATGTTCCTGGCCATTTTCTCTACTATCTCCATTTCCGGCATCTTCATCGGCACATTCCTGTCCACTAAGATACATGCCGATAAACTGAAGACTTCTTTTGGCTGGTTTGTACTCCTCATGGGTGTCTACATTTTCATCAAAGAATTATTTTTTGCATAAGTCTTCCAACCGTGACCAAAGTCACAGATTAAGGCTATCATTCTTCAGAAATTTGTACTGTCATCCAGCATAAGCAGGTGACAAACCAAATAAGTACTCCTAATTCAAATTAAATATAATCAGCTACCATGAAAGTAGAACAGATCTATACCGGATGCCTTGCACAGGGCGCTTACTACATCGAGAGCAACGGCGAGGCCGCTATCATAGACCCGCTGCGCGAAGTAAAACCATACCTGGAAAAAGCAGAGAAAGATAACGCCACTATCAAGTATGTGCTGGAGACACACTTCCATGCCGACTTCGTTTCAGGTCACGTGGATCTGGCAAAGGCTTCAGGTGCCACCATCGTTTTCGGCCCGAATGCTAAGACAACGTATGATGCTTATATCGCAAAAGATGGGGAAGAGCTAAAAGTAGGTGATGTAGCGATCAAAGTGCTGCATACGCCAGGCCATACCATGGAATCTACCACCTATCTGCTGATAGACAAGAATGGCAAAGACCACGCAATCTTCTCAGGAGATACCCTGTTCATTGGTGATGTGGGTCGTCCGGACCTGGCTGCCAAGTCTGATTTAACACAGGATCAACTGGCAGGACACCTGTTCGATTCACTTCGCAACAAGATCATGCCGCTGGCAGATGATGTGATCGTTTATCCGGCTCACGGGGCGGGATCCGCTTGTGGTAAGAACATGAGCAAGGAAACAACGGATACACTGGGCAACCAGAAGAAAACAAATTACGCTTTGCGCACCGACATGACCAAAGAAGAGTTCATCAAAGAAGTAACAGACGGGCTGACACCGCCACCAAGCTATTTCCCGCTGAACGTGATGATGAACAAGGAAGGCTACGATAACATCCAAAACATACTGGAAAAAGGCCTGCAAGCCTTGACACCGGAGGCTTTTGAAGCGGCAGCTAATGAAACAGGTGCACTGGTACTGGATACGCGTAAGACGGAAACGTTTGCAGCCGGTTTCATTCCGAACGCGATCAACATCGGTATCGACGGCAACTTTGCCCCTTGGGTGGGGACCCTGATCCCGGACATCAAGCAGCATCTGTTGCTGGTAACGGACGAAGGACGCGAAGAAGAAGTGGTGACAAGACTGGCCCGTGTTGGTTACGACTATACCATCGGTTACCTGAAAGGCAGCTTCGATGCGTGGAAGCAGGCTGGCAAGGAAGTAGACACCATCTCTTCTATTACTGCTGAAACATTTGCTAACCGTTTTGAGCAGGACAATGCCATAAAAGTAGTGGATGTGCGCAAGCCGGGTGAGTTCCAGGCAGAACACGTGGAGACAGCGCAAAGCGCTCCGCTTGACTACCTGAACGAGCACCTTACTGAGCTGCCTAAAGATGAGACCATGTACCTGCACTGTGCCGGTGGATACCGCTCCATGATCGCAGCCTCCATACTCAAGGCGAGAGGTTACGAGAACGTAGTGAACGTAGAAGGTGGCTTTAAGGCTATTGCGGAAACCAATGTGCCTAAAACAGCTTTTGTTTGCCCGAGCACGCTGAAGTAATTTCTTATAGTTAAAGACGCTTGAAGAGCTGGCGTAGTATAATGCTACGCCAGCCTTTGAGTTTTAAGGAACATGTATTACCCTGCGTGACCAAAGTCACAGACAAAGCCTTATTTATTACCGACCTTTGTGGTGTTGTATTAAATTTCTAATCGTAACTAAGTCATGTTTAACATATTCGGATCAAAACCTAAGAACTACGAAAACCTGGACGGCAGGACCTTCAGAGAGAAATTTCAGAGCGCTGCGAAAGCGGAGTTGCTGGATGTAAGAACAGCGGGTGAATTCGCTGCTGGCTCCATTAAAGGCGCTAAAAACTTAGATGTGACATCCTCTCAGTTTCAGCAAGCCCTGAAAACCATGGACAAGGATAAAGCCTATTTCGTGTTCTGCCGCAGTGGCAACCGTAGCGGTGCTGCCTGTGACATGATGAGTGCTCAAGGTTTTAAAGCCTACAACCTGGCAGGCGGAATCGGTGCCTGGCCAAGATAAAAAAGTATAACAACAAGGTGCAGACCAGAGGAAAAAACAAAAGACCCTGCTCCTGACCCAACAACTATAAACCTAAATTAAACGAGTAAGAAATGTTAGAATTTTTGAGCCAACCGTGGCCCTGGTATGTATCGGGTGCAGTAATCGCCCTGGTAATGGCAATTTTGTTGTTCTTCGGGAAGTCGTTTGGCTTTTCGTCTAACCTGCGCGTGATCTGCTCAGCCTGCGGGGCAGGCAAGCATGTGAAGTTCTTTGACTTTGACTGGCGCGCCCAAACCTGGAACCTGCTGTTTCTGGTAGGAGCCATTCTCGGCGGCTTCATTGCTTCTGAGTTTTTATCAAATGGCGAAGCCGTTCAAATCTCCCAGGCTACCATTCAGGACCTGAGCGCACTTGGTGTTTCAGCTCCGGAGGGCATGCAGCCGGAAGAGATTTTCAGCCTGGAAGCTGCCTTTACCTTAAAAGGATTCCTGATCCTGCTGCTGGGCGGATTCGCCATCGGGTTCGGATCACGTTATGCTGGGGGCTGTACCTCCGGCCACGCCATTAGTGGTTTGTCTAACCTGCAGTTGCCATCGCTGATTGCCGTGATTGGTTTCTTTATCGGTGGCCTGATTACCACGTTCGTGCTGCTACCGCTCATCTTCTAAGGCAGCTTTCAAACAATCAAGAACAAGCAAAAGATATCAATACCGTGAAAGGATTAAAATTTATACTTGCCGGCATCCTGTTTGGCATCGTGATGAGTAAGTCGGAAGCCATTTCGTGGTTCCGCATCCAGGAGATGTTCCGCTTCCAGTCGTTCCATATGTACGGCCTGATGGGAACCGCCCTTACCCTGGGCATCATCACCACCTACGTGATCAAAAAATACAAGCTACGCGATTATCAAGGTAACCCGATCATCTTTACGCCCAAAGAAATGTCCGTTCCGCGTTACCTGATCGGGGGTATTATCTTCGGGTTGGGCTGGGCGCTGACAGGCGCCTGCCCGGGTCCGATGTTCGTAAACATAGGCCTTCAGTACTGGGCGATTTTGATAGCAGTAGTTGGTGCCATAGCAGGCACTTACCTGTACGGAGCTATAAAAGACAGACTGCCGCATTAAAAAATTGGCTAAAAGTGGAGCGTGTCATGTAAGTCACCGGCGTAAGTGCTGGTGGCCTTCTGGCATAAAGAAATATCAAGTGAAAGTATAAAAGCTATATGGCACCATCATCAGAAACAAAACTTGGCTTACGGGAGAATGCAGGGCAGTTCTGGCTGCTGGTGCTCGTAAACGGCTTTGTGGGCGCCATGGTAGGTCTGGAGCGCTCCGTAATTCCGGAATTTGCCCAAACAGTGTTTGGTATAAACGGGCACACAGCGCTCCTGTCTTTTATCGTTGCCTTCGGCCTGGCTAAGTCTGGCGCTAACCTGGCCATGGGCCGGCTGGCCACCAGGTATACACGCCGGCAGTTGCTGCTGATCGGCTGGCTATTTGCCTTGCCGGTACCCTGGTTGCTTTTGTACGCCGATGCCTGGTGGTGGGTAATTCTAGTCAACCTGCTGCTGGGGATAAATCAAGGCCTGTCCTGGTCGGCAACTGTCGTGATGAAGATAGACCTGGTAGGTGAAAAGAACCGCGGCCTGGCCATGGGTATTAACGAATTTGCCGGCTACCTGGCGGTGGGGCTGGTGGCTTTTTTGGCTGGCTATATTGCTTCTACCACCGGAGACGTAACCTTGGCGTTTTTTCCGGGCATTGGCTTCTCGATAGCTGGTTTGCTGCTAACTCTGCTTTTTGTGCGGGATACGCATGCCCACGTACAGACCGAAACACGGCAGTCTAACATCCCGCTGCTGCACAACATCTGGAAAGACACGACCTGGCGCCACGGGAACCTGGGCTCCGTAACCTTAAACGGCTTCGTGAACAACCTGAACGATGGCATGCTTTGGGGACTGCTACCGGTGTTACTAAGTACAAAAGGCTACTCCCTTACCGAAACAGGTTTTTTGGCCGGAATCTACCCTGTGGTATGGGGCCTGGGGCAACTGGTAACGGGCAAACTGGGTGATGGGCTCTGCAAAAAGCAACTGCTAAGTATGGGGATGATGCTGCAGGGTGTTGCGATCGGGATGCTCTTATTTGCTGGCTCCTACCCTACTCTGGTGGCTGCCCTGGTTATACTTGGTGTGGGTACGGCCATGGTATACCCTAACTTCCTGTCGGTGGTGGCCGAGAATACGCACCCCAGTCAGCGGCCGCAGAGTCTGGGCATCTTCCGGTTCTGGCGCGACTTCGGCTACGTAGCCGGTGCAGTCGCAGCCGGTGTGTTTGGTGACTTGTTTGGGCTGGAAGCAGTTATACTTGGCACCGCCATACTCACCGTAAGTGCAGGGTTGTTATCAGAGTACAGGATGTGTTGCACCAAGAGGCTACTCTGGCACAGTAAAGAATGCGGGATTAGCCTGATGAAGGCTAACTGATTTTACTCCCTAGGGAAGGTATTCCCGGAGCGATTTTTGCTCCTGAACCATGTCAAAATTGATCAAGTAAAGAGGTAATCATGATGAAGTTTTACCTGCTGTTATTCATAAGCTTTGCGCTACTGCTCTTTGCAACACCGAAGAGCGGCGGTATGCGCAGCTTTGAACAGCAGCGTGCGTTAAATAAATCATGTGCTTACAGTAAGCCTTCTGGTAAAAAACCTTGTGCCAAAAAATGCCTCAAGCACCAGACCCACTCCAACCAACAAGACAACCCAGCAGGTATTGTCTATGACTGCAGTCAGCAGATTTATGCCCTTGTAAATGATCTCCAGGCGGAGCTAATCATTTCTTTTACAACTAAACACGATTTTATGCTTCCACATATTCGGAAGCACCTTTCTCCTATACTCGAGTACGACCCGCAACCGCCCCGGCTTTCTTAGAAACACTTCAATGCAAGGCTGCAGCTTATCGGGTGCAATACCTGTAAGCATTGCCGGCACTACACTTCTTCCTTTACAGGTTGATTGCGATAAGTGTGTTCACTCTGAATTAAGTATTTCATTTTAAGAAAGTCGAATTACATGGAAACTACTCCAAGACAAAAAATATCATTCCTGGTGCTGCGCAGCATGGCAAGCTTTATCTTTATAGTGGCAGGTATCAATCATCTTTTGAAAACGTCAGGTGCAGCCGCCAGATTAGAAAAGGCCCCTTTCGCGCATCTGACCACCTGGATAGCACCAACCGAAACGCTCATCATCCTTTCAGGTATAGGCCTGCTGTTGGGCGGATTTATGCTGCTGGTTGGCTATAAAACAAAATTAGCTTCTGCCGGATTACTTGCCATCCTCATTCCCATCACGCTTACAGTGCAGGTGGGCAGCGGAGACTATGGGCCTTTATTCAAGAATGTGGCCCTAATTGGATTGCTTATCTTCTTCATTGTAAATGGGGCTATGTACTTTGGTCTGGACCAGGTGCTGAAGCAGAAAAAGAAAGCAGGATTGGCAACAATACCCAGTGGTAATTATGCAGTTGTAGTAGCTCTGGGGTTGATGGGGCTGCTTGGTTCCTACGCCACTACAAATGCTCAAAGTTCAACACAACAGGGCTCCATTATACCTGCTGCAGGTAAGAATTATGCCGTGCTCATCAGCCAGCCAAACCACCTGAAAGCAGCCGTAAACACAGCTGAGTCTATTACCAAAGACAGCAAGTATAACCGGGAATCGTTTGTGGTGATGGCCTGTGCGAAATCAGTAGAAGCCTTCAAAAAAGACGGTAGGATGGCTGCAGAAATAGAGAAAGGTAGAGCTGCCGGGGTTACCTACATGCTGTGCGGCATGTCCCTAAAGCAATTCAACATTACTGCCGCCGACCTGGTAGATGGGGTGGAAATAACACCGAACGGCCTTACTTATATGTTTAACCTTAAGCAAAAAGGCTATACTACTGTAGAACTTTAGTCACACAGTCAAAATAAAGACTAAGCTAACTTAGCTTCCTTAAGAAATCAACAACATGGATAAGAAGAAATTTTCGATCAAAGAAATTCCAGGCTGGGCAGTGATGCTGGCCGTTTTCGGAGTTTTATACTCCACTGGTCTGCATACCGAAGCCATCGGTCAAGTGCAGCGTATATTGCTGGCTACAGGCCTCAAGAATGCCGATGTGCCGGAAACATGGCAGAACCCTGATGCTACAGCAGTAGTGGACGCGGCTGCAACAGCCAATTCAGACATGGCCGGTGCAGGCTTTAAGATAGTAGACCTGCAGGGCAAGCAGGTAAACTTTGAAAGCCTGAAGGGCAAAGTAGTGTTCCTGAACATCTGGGCTACCTGGTGCCCACCCTGCATCGCCGAAATGCCAAACATCCAGAAGCTCTACGAAAAGATCGGCTCCGACAAAATCGCCTTCGTGATGCTCTCGGTGGACGAAGGCGGCATGGAAAAGGTGAAGAAGTTCATAGCCAAGAAAAAGTATACCTTCCCGGTATACATGCCGGCCAGCCAGTTCCCGCAGGAGTTTTACTCCACCGCCATTCCAACCACCTTCATCATCTCGCCTGATGGCAAGATAGTGGCCAAACAGGAGGGGATGGCCGACTACGACACACCTGAAGTAGTGGCTTTCCTTCAGAAGCTGAGCCTAAAGTAACTGCATAGCTTAAGCTGGCCTGCTGCGCACGGGCCAGCTTAAGCTCATTTCTCCATCTACTTCAGCATCTTACGCTGTTTCATCCTTAACTTTAAACTTATAAACATGAAGTTGAAACTCGTGTTAGTGCTTCTGTTCTTTTCACTGATAACACCATTATCCTCTTCTCAGGCTCAGAAAAAGTCAAAAACTAACAATAGCAAGACAGCACAAACCGCCCAACGCAAGATTGTTTATGATCTATCGGTAGCAGACACGACCATGCATGCCGGCCTGGTGCGACAGCTCAACAATATTAAACGTGGCTGGCCGGACGCACAGGTCAAAGTCACCCTCTAGCAACCGCTTTTAAGCATTAAGGCCGGAAGCTAATTGATTTTACACTTATGGGCTTTTATTACAGCGGGTAAAACGCTCTTCTAACCTAGCTCTATCTCCACCTGATTCCGCAGCAGGTCCTCGTAGCTGTCTCGCTGGCGAATGAGCTTTGCCTCGCCATTGATAACCAGCACTTCGGCGGGGCGGTAACGGGAATTGTAGGTAGAGGCCATGCTAAAACCGTAGGCACCGGCGCTCCGGATGGCGATCAGGTCCCCCTCCCGCACCTGGTGCAGTTCCCTATCCACAGCAAAGTTATCTATCTCGCAAATGTTACCCACCACGGTATAGGTTTCGGCAGGGCCAGTTGGGTTACTTGCATTCACAATTTCGTGGTAGGCGTTGTAGAGCATGGGGCGGATCAGGTGGTTGAAGCCCGAGTCGAGGCCCACGAACTCGGTGCCGCCGTTGCGCTTGCGCAGCACGCAGGTCGTGAGCAGGGTGCCCGCGTTGCCTACCAGGTAGCGGCCCGGTTCGAACCATAACTGCAGCCGGCGGCCATACTTGCTGCAGAAGTCAGAGAACACGCCGTCCAGTTGCTTGCCCAGCGCCACCACGTCGATCACCGGGTTGCCGTCGCCCACATCCACCTTGATGCCCCCGCCAAAGTCAATGAACTCGAGGTTGCGGAACTGCAGGGCAATGTCGAACACCGCTTTGGCGCCGTTGATAAAGATCTCCGGGCTCATGATCACCGAGCTGGAGTGAATGTGGATGCCGTCGATGTGCAGGTTATACTTTTCTTCCAGCGCCTTCACGTCGGGTACCTGGTCGATGGAGATGCCGAACTTGGATTGCTTGTGCCACCAGTCTACCTTCTCGGAGTTGGCCTGCGTGGCAATGTGTGGGTTCAGGCGGATGCAGACCGGTACGCTGCCGCCATACTTGCGGCCCAGCTTCTCCAGGTTCGAAAGGTTTTCGATATTGATCTTCACCCCCAGCGCGATGGCTTCCTCTATCTCCGAGAAATCCACCGCGTTGGGGGTGAAGATAATCTCCTGCGGCTTAAAGCCCACGTGCAGCCCCATCCGCAGCTCCGGCAGCGATACCGTATCCAGCCCCAACCCCTCCCTGAGCATCAGCTTGAGGATGTTGATGTTTGTCAGCGCCTTGCAGGCATATTTAATGCGCAGGTCCACGGTGCTGAAACCTTCCCGGAACTTCCTGATCTGCCCGCGAATGTGCTCCGCATCATACGCGTAAAGCGGGGTGCCGAATTGCTCCCGCAGCTTTGTTACCGGGATATCCTGTATTTTATACTCGTTGTTTATTAATTCCATGCCTGATGTCTGGCTAAGGTTGCCAAGTTGTTTAAAATGATTTCCTCTGATTTACGGAGCGTAATGGTGCGCTCCATCAGCTCCCGCACCCGGGCCAGCTGTTGCGGCTTTTCGTGGTAGAGCAGGTTATTGCGCAAATGCCACGAGAGCATGCCGTGCGCCCCCCACTGCAGGTATACGGGCAGCAGCGCCCACTCCTCTTCCTGCAGCGGCCGGTGGCGGGTGTAGGCGGCCAGAAAGTGCTCTGCCAGCACCATGTCCAGTTGGTTGTTTACAAAGCAGAAGCCGTTCATGCTCATGCCCACGTCCATGAGCAGGTGGTCGGTGCAGGCCTCCTCAAAATCGATGATAGCCAGTAGCCTGTTGCCTTCAAAGAGCGTATTGTTCGGGAATACATCACCGTGAATGATGCCGGTTGGCAGCGGCTTTTCCAGGAGCGGCTCCAGGTAAGCGGTCTGCTCCTTAAAGTAGCTAAAAATATCAGGATAGCGGTTCGCGGCCTGGCTGAATTCAGCGATCAGTTGGTGGCAGTTGTTGATGTGCACGGCATTTGTTTTCTGCAGCACCGGCTCCGGTTGCAGCGTGCTGAGTATGCCTACCGCCTGCCCTATCTCGCCTGCCGTGGAGGCATTCACTTCCGGCTCCTGCCCCGGAATAAAGTCATAGAGCATCAGGTTCTCCCCTCCTGCCCGGGTAATGTAGTCGCCGTCGAGCCGGGCGATCGGGTATGCTGTGGGAAAACTCAGTTGCCGGAGCCGCTTCATGAGCAGGACCTCATAGCGAAGCAGCGGCTCCGGCTGCTGCCGGCACAGGCGCAGCAGCACCGGCCCTGTTGTTGTCTCTACTTTGTAGTTGATGTTGGCGTAGCCCGAGGCCAGTTCCGTAAACGAGAGTGCTTCCCGCCCGTAAGTCCGCAATACTTCCTGCACCAGATCATCCATACTAAGTGGTTTACTCTTTGTTTCGCTCATAAGGTCTGATCGTAAAGGTATAAGAGTAAGGAACAGCAGGCAAGGTATACTGCGGGTGCGTGCGGGCACCCCAGGTGTTGTCGCCGCCCACACCCATCTGCCGGTAATCGATGTTGAGCGAAACGAGGGACGCCGGCTTTATGTCGTTGCCGTGCTTGTTGGGAGCCTGGCGGCCCGGGTAAGACAGCTGCTGTGTGTCGAACTGCTGCGCAGTGATTTCCACAGTTGGAGCCCCTTCGATGCGCAGGCCGGTGCCACTCTGGTTGTATAGGGCTGCCCACCGCACATCTGTTTTGCTGCCGTTTTCCTGCGGCCGTACATAGGGTACGTACTGGTCCCACACGCTGCCTTCGTAAATACCCACCAGGGCAGCCGTCTTACGGTCCCAGTAATTCTCAAACGGTCCGCGGCCATACCACTTCAGGTTACTCAACTCGCCTGCCAATTGCACTTTCATACCGAAGCGCGGCAGTTCGGGCAGTGAGTCATGCGGCATGAACTCGTTTTGCACCCGCACCTGGCCGTCACTGTGGATAGCATAGGTGGTCGTGAGCGATGCCTTTCCGCCTGCTACGTCAGCCGCGGTACGGATCACGTAAGCGCCTTTGGCTTTTTCAACTGACATATTAGAAATGCTGCGTTCTGTACCCGCCGTTTCCCAGATGGCGGCCCGGTGATGCAGGCCGTTCCCCAGGTCGTTGTCGGTGGGGTAGCGCCAGAAGTTGGGCTGCAGTGGGGAGAGGAGCATTTCCTTGCCTTTATACTTGTAAGAGGTGATGGCGCCCGTAGCCCTGTCGAAGTATAGGCTGAAGTCTTTCCCGCTTACGGTGAGCCCGGTTTTCGTTTCCTTTGCCTTCGGCCGCTTGCCGCTATAGCTCTGCTGTGCCAAGGTTGGCGCCTCCCCTACCTGCAGCTGCGCCCAGGCCACTTCGTGGTTTGCAGGCAAGAGCTGCTCCAGTGCCTTGGTGTAGAAGCGCAGGTTCAAAAAGTACTCTGCTCCCGGTTTTAAAGTATAGTTTGAGACCGGAAGCGTGAGCGTTGTTTCTTCCTGCGGTGCCACGGCAAAATCAGCCTGCTTGCCAGAGGCCACCGCATGTCCGTTTTCCATTAGCTCCCAGGTCAGGTAAAATTTATCCAGGTTGGTGAAAAAGTAGCGGTTGCGCAGGCGCACCTGGCCTGTTGCGGCGTCTACCGGCTCCACTTTTACGGGCTGGTATACTTTCTTTACCTCCCAGTAGTAAGGGTATGGCGTGCGGTCGGCACGCACCAGGCCATTGGCACTAAAGCTGGAGTCGTTAGGAAAGTCGTTGAAGTCGCCGCCGTAGCCCCAGATCATATCACCTTGCTGGTTTTTGGTCAGGATGGTTTGGTCTACCCAATCCCAGATAAAGCCGCCCTGCAGCACCTCGTACTTGTCGATCACATCCCAGTAGTCCTGCAGGTTGCCCACGCTGTTGCCCATGGCATGCGCGTACTCGCATAAAATCAACGGCTTCTCAGGCGACTTCTTCGCATAGCTCTCGATAAAGTGCTTGTCTTTGTACATGGGGGCCACGATGTCGGTGTGGGCTTCGTACCAGGCGGGCTGATACTGCACGGGTCGGGTGTCGTGCTCCTTCAGCCACTTGTAGGACTTCACGAAATTGCTGCCGTCGCCAGCCTCGTTGCCCAGCGACCAGATGATGATGGACGGGTGGTTCTTGTCGCGCTCGAACATACGCTCAATGCGGTCCAGGTAAGCCTTCTCCCAGGCAGGGTTATCGCTCAAAAATGCATAACTCTTGGGGTGGAATTGCATGCCGTGCGCCTCGATGTTGGCCTCGTCTACCACGTACAGGCCGTACTGGTCACAGAGTTCGTACCAGCGCTCATCGTGGGGGTAGTGGCTCATGCGCACGGCATTGATGTTGGCTTGCTTCATCAGCGTGATGTCCAGCAGCATTTGCTCTTCGGACATGGCCCTGCCTAAAACAGGGTCCCACTCGCAGCGGTTCACACCTTTGATGTCGATGGCCTTGCCGTTTACCAGCAGCTGCTTGCCCTTGATCTCCACCTTGCGGAAACCTACGTTAGCAGGAATCACCTCCACTACCTTGCCGTCAGGAGCCTTTACCGAAAGTAGCAGTTGGTAAAGTGTGGGTGTTTCGGCGGTCCATTTGGCCGGGTTCTGCAGCTTTGTGTTGAAAGCTAAATTGGTAGCAAATGGCTTTTCCTGCTGCCATACTTGCTTGCCGCCCGCATCCAGCAGCTCGGCTGCTATGGTATACTTGTCCGATTTATACTTGTCCGAAGCAGCCTTTTTATACTTGGCCAACTCCAGGGCTACGTTCAGGGTTGCATCGCGGTAGTTCTCGTCCAGGTCGGTAGTTACGAAAAAGTCCTGGATGTGCACCTCCGGCACGGCATACAGGTAGACGCTGCGCTCCAGGCCGCTGATCCGCCAGGTGTCCTGCCCTTCCAGGTAAGAGCCGTCGCTCCAGCGGTATACTTCCACGGCCAGGTCGTTCTCACCAGCTTTTAAATAAGGGCTGATGTTGAACTCGACCGGCGTCTTGCTCACCTGCATGTAGCCTACTTTCTGTCCGTTTACCCACAGGTACATGGCCGAGCGCACCGATCCCAGATGGATGATGACCTGCTTCTCTTTCAGCCAACTGGCCGGTACGCTGAACTTGCGCTTGTAAGAGCCCACCGGGTTTTCCTTGGGCACAAAAGGCGGGTCAGGCTTGAAGGGATATTCCTCGTCCAGGTAGATCGGGGTGCCGAAGCCCTGCAGTTCCCAATTGCTCGGCACTTGAATATCCTTCCAGGCGCTGGTATTGTACGAGGCCTGGTAAAAGTCCTTTGGCCGCATTTCCGGGTTGGGGGCGTAATGGAACTTCCAGGTCCCGTCCAGCGAACGGAAGTTTTCTGACTTCTCTTTTTTGCTTTCCAGTGCCAGTGCCCGCGTTTCGAAAGGGAAAAGCGTAGCATGGGGCTTCTGGGTATTTCGGGAGATGATCTGCTCATTCTCCCAGTCCGGCCTTGCCGTGGTTTGCTGCTGCGCCTGTACAGAGCCCGTCAACAAGCTGAGCACGGCAAGGCAGCCAAGTATCGTATTTTTCATGGGAAGGATTACTCGTTCAACAACATTAACACATGGGCAGCCGACCAACTAAAGTGTGCTGCATTCAGTCGTTCGCCCGTTACCGGGTGATAGTTTTCGTGGAGGGGAGCGTTACCCAACAAGCCGTTGCTGTTGCGCAGCAGCTTTTGCTGCAGCATGGCGGCCTCCTGGGTATAGCCATACTTGCGCAGCCCCTGTAACCCAAAATAAGCCTGGTCGAGCCATACAGGGCCGCGCCAATAGCCCTTGCGCGGGTTGAACTCCGGGTGGCTCGCGTTCAGGGTCGGGAAAGGCACGTGGGTATTGAACAGTGTCGGTTCCATGAGCTTTTCCCGCACCGCAGCGGCCTGTTCCGGCGTGGCTAGTCCGGCCCAGAGCGGCAGCCAGCCTTCCGGGCCCATTACCTTGACCCTGGACTTATCCTCCAGCCGCACATCGTAGAAGTAGCCTGTTTCTGCATCGTAAAATACTTCCCGAATCCGGGCAGCCAGCTTCTCTGCCTCCCGCAGGTAACCTTTCGCCTGCTCATCCTTGCCCACGGCCTGCAAGAGCTGCGCGATGTATTTTTTCTCGGCATACAGGTAGCTGTTCAGGTCCACCGACTCCTGGTTCAGTGACCAGGCCGAGGCACTGTTTTGCAGCATCACCGCCTTGTCAAAGCGCACGGCATTGTCCATGCCGCTTTCCCATGCCGCCGCAATGCGGGTGCCGTCGGTCGAGCCATACTCGCAGAGCCCGTTTTGGTCGTGGTCGCGGTAAGCGTACCACCAGGCGTGGTATTTGAGCAACTTGGGCAGCATCTCTTCCACAAAAGCTTTGTCGTTTGTCGCTTCGTAGATTTTGTGAATGGCCCAGCCCGAGAGCGGGGGCTTCGTGTCGCGCCAGTTGTGCTGCTCGATCAGCGTATCTCGGAAAATGCAGTCGGCGATCATTCCATACTCATCCTGGTAATCGTACATGGTGCGCATCTGGTCTTTGGCGAGCTCAGGGTGAAACCTTACCAGGGCCACCGCATGTTTCCAGGAGTCCCAGGCCCAGAAGCCGTGAAAGCCGCGGTAGGCATAAGACGGAAACAAGCCCGCGTGCTTTAATTCCCCGGCTGGTGTGCGCCAGTTGCTGGTCAGTGTGATCAGCGATTTTACCGCCAACCTGCTGAGGGTGTCATTCTTCGCCTCCGGCAGCACCTGTTGCACGTAGCCGTTCCAGCGTTGGGAGTTTTGCTCAAATACCTCCACCGGATTTTTAAAAGCGGCTGATACGACGGCCTGTTCCTGTGCCAGCTCCTCCTCCGAGAAAACCGCGCTTTGCGCCAGCAACAGCTGCACTGTAGCCCCTTTTTTTATCTGTTGCCCTTGATGAGCTTCGAGTTCATACTTATTTCCAGCCACCTCGGTCTTGCCTGCCTCCGGCACCCACAGGCGCACGATAGTGCTCTCCTTCTGCTGTTCGAGGCGCACACCGTTATCCGTTGCTTTAAAGTAGCTGTCAGGTAGCCAGGCAGAACCGCGCCAGCTTGCCTGCAAGTCTGCACTGGTCTTGTTGGTAAGCTGCGCCCGCACCAGGGCCGAGCGCGAAGAGATGAAGATCAGTTCCAGCTTCAGATCCAGCTCTTTACCTGTGTAGGTCTGTACCAACTTGCCGGGCAGGTATACCGCCTCAAAAGCGGCCGAGTCCAGTACAAGCGGCTGACCTGTGGCTGCATCGGTCAAGTATAAATTGGCAAGCGATGGCGAAGCCCATACTCCGTTCTGCTGGGTCATCAGGAAAGGACCGGAAAAGCCGCCTGTAAAATGGGTAGGCAGGCTGTAGGCGTGCCAGGCACCCAGGTCGGAGAAGGCAGACAAGGCCGACTTGCCCGCCACCCGGGCAATGGCAGGGTCTTCCTGCAAAGCCAGCACATTAGGGTAAGCTTCCTGCAGGCTTATTTCACTGCTGCTGTGGTCGTTGCTCACCGTGCAGGCAACAGGCAGGGCGGCTACCGCACAGAAGTATAAAAAACGTTTTAGAATCATCACTAAGTAGTTACTGCCGGGCATGCAGACGCACGGCACTACCGGTGTTGGCAGTGCTGTGCGCCCTTAGGTACCCTGCTATTGAATTTTTGGGTTGTTGGCCTTTTCGGAAGATGGGATGGGCAGGAACTTATCCTCGGCCACGTTGAAGTTCTGGTATCCTCTGGAGGCGCTGCTGCGGATAGCGTCGGCCATCACGGCATCGCCCCAGCGGCGCAGGTCGTAAAACCGCTGCCCTTCCAGCGCGAACTCCACGGCCCGCTCGTGCATGATCTGGGCCCGTAGTTGGGGCTGCGACGTGGCCGTGGTAGCAGGCATCTCGGCGCGGGCCCGCACTTGGTCGATGTATAGCTTTGCCTCTCCCGTTTTCCCCTGCTCATTCAGCGCCTCGGCATACATGAGCAGCACGTCCGCGTAGCGCATCAGCACATTGTTGATGTTAGACCTGTACCTCCGCGGAGCCTCCCAGGGGGCCACGTTGCGGAACAGGTACTTCTTCCAGCCTATTTTAGTGTTCCCCTCGCCAAACACCTCACTGTATGTATGGCCATAGATGTCTACATCCGGATCGTCGAAGAATAGGGTACCGTATAGACGGGCGTCATACTTTCCTTTTGCCGATACCTTTCCTTCTTTCTTCATCTCGTTGAGAAGGGCTTGTGTAGGCAGCATGGCCTCCCAGCCGCCCATCTCGGTGGTGGCAATGTTGTAGATTCCCGCGTATTCTACGGCGCTGCCCGCCACTTCCTTGTCTGTGAAAGCAATCTCAAAAATAGACTCGCTGTTCAGTTCATTTGAGCCATCAAACAGAGAGGCAAAATCAGGCTCCAGCTGGTAAACCCCCAGATCGATGACTGCCTTCAGGGCACGTTCCGCATCGGCCCACTTATGCTGCTCCAGATAGGCTTTTCCCAGGAAGCTCAACGCAGCGCCTTTGGTCGCACGGCCTTTATTGTTGGCATCCCAGGTGTCGGGCAGGTGTTCGGCTGCTTCGGCAAAATCCTTTTCGATGGCTGCCCAAACGACCTCTCGCTCGGAGAGTGGCTGTAGCAACTCATCTGCCCCTTCCGGCAAAAAGTCGAACAGCACGATTCTTTCCCAATTCATCAGCAGACGCATGTGGTAGAGTCCTCTTAGGAACCTGGCCTGGGCCACGATCTT
The DNA here is from genome assembly GCF_026278245.1 of Pontibacter kalidii. Lineage (NCBI taxonomy): Bacteria > Pseudomonadati > Bacteroidota > Cytophagia > Cytophagales > Hymenobacteraceae > Pontibacter > Pontibacter kalidii. Next base: position 2,385,013 of record NZ_CP111079.1, read on the forward strand.
GTTCTTCTGGTCAGAGCTAATCTGCTCCTCTGTCATCGCACCTACGTGGTGAATCACCAGGTTGGCCGCCGAGATGCCCCGGTACTGCCGGTTCCAATAGTCTTCGAGGCGTCCGTTACTACTGGTAACCCGATAGGAGTCAAATGCCTCCTGGTCGGGGTAATTGGCGATCACGTCACTCCCGGCCTGCACAAAGTCAGAGCGGAAGTTCTCCACCACAAAGGCCACCTCCGTGTGGGCCCAAAAGCCCAGGTTCAGGCGCTCATACGCCACAACCAGACTGCTCTCGGCATCCTCGGGATTTGTCCAGAACTTCTCAGAGCTGAGCTTGTCCTTCGGGAACTCATCCAGCAAATCGTCGCTGCAGCCCATGGCCAGGCAGGAAAGCGAGGCCAACATCAGGTATCGGTATAAATGATTTTTCATGTTCCTAAAAGTTTACTTGAAGTCCGAGTAACATCGTTTTTACATTGGGGTAGGAGCTGAAGTCCGTACCCGCGTTCAGCGTGCCGCCCACCTCCGGATCAATGCCGCTGTAGCCCGTCCAGGTAATGAGGTTCTGCCCGCTCACGTACACGCGCAGCCGCTCTATACTTGCTTTCTGCGTCAGGGACGATGGCAGCGTGTAGCCGAGTTGGATGTTGCGCAGGCGCAGGTAGTTTCCGTCCTCGATAAAGCGGGTGGAGTTGCGGCGCGCGTTCTGGTTGGGGTCTCCAAACACGGCTCTGGGCACCTCTGTGTCCCGGTTTTCCGGTGTCCAGGCATCCAGGGCAGAAGTCATGTAGTTCTCGTAGTTGTCCATGGCCTCGAAGTTCTGCCGCACGGCGTTATAGACTTTGAAGCCCGAAGCTCCGTAAAGCTGCAGCGAGAAGTCGAATGCCTTGTAGGTAGCCGAGAAGTTGACGCCGATGTTGAACTTAGGAAAGCCGGAGCCGGCATACACCAGGTCCTCGGTGTTCAGTTGGCCATCGCCGTTCACGTCGCGGAAGCGGATATCACCTGGCTGGGCATTTGGCTGCACCTGCACGGTATTGCCCTCGGCATCGGTGCCGGTGTGCTGCAGCACCTCCTCCTCGGTCTGGAAAATGCCGTCTGCCTGGTATACAAAAAAGGAGCCTATAGGGTAGCCTAGACGCGAACGGTTGGCCGGTTCCCCGTCAATGGTGGTGTCGTCGCCCAGGAACTCGTCACGGGAGGTGTTGGCCACTTTGGTGATTTTGTTGGAGTTGTTGGCAAGGGTTATGCCAGCGGAATACTGAAAAACGCCGGTCGCCTTCCGGTACTGGGCCTCAAGCTCAATACCCTTATTTTCCACATCGCCAAAGTTCACATTCAGGTTGTTGAAGCCGGCGGAACCGGGCAGCACCAGCGGAATGATCATGTCGCGTGTGTTGCGCGTGTAATAGTTAACCGAGCCGGTAATCCGGTCCCCGAGCAGGCCAAAGTCCACCCCCAGGTTAACCGTCTCGGCAGTTTCCCACTTCAGGTCCGGGTTCGGGATGTTCGTAAGGGTTGTACCAATGCGCTGTGTCTCGGCAACTCCAAAGGGGTAGCGGTAGCCGGTCACAGTGTTTACCTGATAGTCATAGGCCCCGAGCGTAGACTCGCTGCCCAACTGCCCCCAGCTACCGCGCAGCTTCAGGGAGTTGATGAAGTCTACCTGGAAGAATTCCTCCTCGCTTACTTTCCAGCCAAGCCCGAAGGACGGGAAAACGCCCCAGCGGTTATTTACCCCAAACTTAGAGGAACCGTCGCGGCGCACAGTGGCCTGAATCAGGTATCTGTCCAGGAAAGCATAGTTGATGCGGCCATACTGCGACAGCCTGGAAATGGCCGTTCCTGACCCTTCATTTGTCGTTACCCCGCCCTGGCCCGCACTCAGCGTGCCGAAGCTGGGGTCCAGGAAACCAATAGGTACCTCCGTGCCGTCGGGCAACACCTGCTTGCCCTCTACCGACGTGGCAATAAAATTGTCTTCTATGCGTTGACGGGAGCCGCCTAACAGTACCTCCAGGCTGTGGTTGCCGAACTGCTTGCTGTAATTCGCAAAGAGCTCCATGTTCGTCTGCTGGTACTCTCCGCGGTACTCATAGACCTCGTGGAAACGCACCTCGGTTTTGTTGCCCACCTGATAAGGTTTGGTATGGCGGTAGCTGAACGTGTTGGCGTTCTCCACGCCCGCCCTGCCGGTAACCTTGAGGTTCTCAAACAAGTCGTAGGTGGCCGAGAAGTTGGTGGTCAGGTTCTCCTCGGCGGCGGTATTCTTGTTGTAAAAGTCAACCCCTAACGGATTCTCTTGGTCAGGCAGGTCGTTGTACAGGTTATCGTCGATGTAGCCAAAGCCATACTTCTTGCCGGTATCGTGCACCGGGATGATGGCGGGCATGGAGTAAGCCTCGTAAATGCTACCCCCGAAAATGTGGTCATCGTTCTCCACATAGTAGACGTTAGCATCTACCGAGAGCTTTCCTTGTTTAGCGCCTACTTTGGCCCGAAACTGCTTTTTCTCCCGGTCTTCGCCCTGCAAGATGCCTTCGCGCAGGTTATAACTGCCCGACAGCATGTAATTCACGTTGTCGGTGCCGCCGCCAAAGGTCAGGTTATAGTTTTGGAAGGTACCGTTGTCGAAAAGTTCGTCCACCCAGTCGGTGTTAGCCGGCCAGGTACCATTCAGGAAATCGGGTGCAGGCATTCCCGCATTTTGGGCAGCCATACGGGCCACGCGGCTATAGCCCTCGCTGTCTACCAGCTCCAGCTTGTTTTGTAGCTTGTCAATCCCGTAGTAACTGCTAAATTCCACCTTCATCTTACCCGACTTGCCCGATTTAGTGGTTACAATCACCACCCCGTTGGCTGCCAGGGAGCCATAGATGGCGGCTGCGGCACCGTCCTTGAGCACCTCTATGCTTTCAATGTCATCCGGGTTAAGCAGGTCGAAGTTGCCCTGGATGCCGTCGATGATAACCAGCGGGTTGTTGCCGCTCAGCGAGCGTACCCCCCGGATATTAATGTCAGTGCCAGCTCTTGGGTTGCCTGAGCCACGGCGGATGGTCACGCCCGACACTCTTCCCTGCAGGGCATCGGCAGGCGTGTTAGAGGCAATCTTCTTTACCTCCTCGCCCTTTACCGAGGACACAGCTCCTGTCAGGTCGCTCTTCTCCTGTGTGCCGTATCCCACCACCACTATTTCCTCCAGCGCCTTGGCGTCATCAGCTAAAACCACGTCTATGCGGGTCCTGTTGCTGATGGCCACTTCCTGCGTCTGGTATCCAATGAAGGAAAACACCAGTGTACCGCTTCCATCCGGCACCCGGATAGTATAGTTTCCATCTGTGTCCGTGGGAGCTGCGGTAGTGGTGCCTTTTAAGAGCACGGTTACACCGGGAAGGCCGGTGCCGTTTGCATCCGTCACACGGCCTGTCACCGTCACCTGCTCCTGCTGATCGCTGCCAGGCAGCTGCTTAGGCTGTATTGGCCGTGGACGGATATGGATATTATGGTTGATGACCCTGAACTCCAGGTTTGTCTGCAATGCAATTCGCTCCAGCACTTTGCCGAGAGACTCTTTATGGGCCCTGACCGAAACAGCACTTCTTCCAGCCAGCTCCTTCTCGTTATAGGTGAAGCGAAAAGGAGTTTGCGCTTCAACACGCTTAATGAATTCTAAAAGGGAAACCTGCTCCAGGGTTAGCGTGACCCTCTCACTCTGTACGTCAGGCCCCGTGCCTGACGCGTAGGAGAAAGAGACGAGACAGCATAACGCGAGCACCATGGACAAAGCTCTGGCCGTCCTACCTTTTAATAGGTAGTAAAGACTATTTTCCATAAATTTGTGTGTTTGATTGTGAGTTGATTTCGATTAAACAACAGCCTCCATAATTATAATTTGCGCCAACAAATTTTGAGGGAGGCACCTGCAGCCAGGCCTGCTTCAGGCCTGGCTGTATTTATTCCCGTCTCCTGTGCATGTCATTGCCTTTGTTTCAACATAATCTTCACGTGGCCGCCTGACCTGGTGTATGAAAAACCATTCACGAAGGCAAGGCCGTCGAGAACACGCTCCAGCGTCTCCTGATGGTATTCGCCCGTGTAGTTCCAGTCATTGACCCGCATGCCGCCCGTCTCCACCTCGATGCGCACGCCGTACCAGCTTTCCAGTTCCCGAACCACCTGGTCCATACTTGCCTTTCGGAAAAAGAGCACACCTTCTTTCCAGGCCAGTACTTCCCTCCTGTCGAACGGAGTGACTGCGAACTGCTGCGATGCCTTATCAAAAGACAGCTGCTGCCCCGGCACCAGGTGGGATAATAACTGCTTCCGGCCCTGGTCCTCTTTCTCCACCTTCACCTGGCCTGTAGCCAGCGCCACTTTGATGGTACCGTCCTGTTGGTTGTAGTCGATGTTGAAGGAAGTACCCAGGGCTTGTGTGGAGATGCCCCCGGTACGTACAATGAAGGGCCGCAGGCTGTCTTTGGCTACCTCGAAGAAAGCCTCTCCCTGCAGTATGATCTCACGAGTCTCCTGCCCAAAGCCCTCTGCAAAGGAAACACTGCTTCCCGCATTCAGCTTTATCATTGAACCGTCGGCTAAATGGAGTGTCTTCTTAACCCCAGGAGCTGCCTCAATCGTCTGGTAAACCACTCTGGCCGGCCCGGAGCCAGAGGAGTTCAGCTTCAGAACCCCGATCAAGATAAGGGGCAGTAGCACTGCAGCTGCGACTCTTGCCCAGATGGGTACGGCGTCAGCTTTCCTGAACCTGATAACCTTGCCCGGCTCCTCCTGCTCAGCTGACTTCCCGATCTGCGCCCGTATTTTGCGTAACACCTGCCCCGCATCATGGTCCTGAACCACTGCAGGCTTTCGGCCTGCCTCCTCCCAGAGCGCAGACAGGTCCTGCTCCTTGTTAGGGCTCAGTTGTTGTTCTCTGAACCAGTGCAGCACCTCCTGCACCTCCTCGGCTGAGCATTCTCCTTTATAGAACCTATCCAATAGTTCGCTGTCCATTTCTTTAAATTGGTATATATAGAATACACATCAAGCTGCCTTTGCACCACCTCCCGTTCAAAAATAATTAAGCGCTCACTTTTGAGGAGTTGTTTTAACTCATTACATTTAGCAACTGCATCCCTAAGCTACAGCTGTTACGCCAAGCTGTAGCTTAGGGAGATCATGTCTTGTCATCTCACCTAATCACACACGATCACATGAAGCTGAAGGGCGTCAACTGTCTGCCCGATGCCATAGCGGCTCTCAGGGCAGGAGATATAGCTGTTTTTGAAAATTTGTACGACCTGTTCGAGCCCAGGCTGTTCGCGTTTGCCATGCACCTCCTTGGGCATAAGGAAGAGGCGGAGGAAATAGTACAGGAGGTTTTTCTCAAGGTATGGGAGGGGCGCAGCCAGCTGAACCCGGAACAAAACTTTGGGGGATACCTATTCAGCATCGCGAAGAACATCGCCTATAACAGGGCCCGGCATAGGGCCTATGAGGTTGCATTCGCCCAGTATTTTAAGGTCACCGGTACTGGCGCCGGGTGCTTTACAGAGGAAACGATTGCCTACCGAGACCTGGAAAGGCTACTCCAGGAAACATATGCAACACTGCCTCCTGTAAGGCGACAGGTGTTTGTGCTTAGCCGCCTGGAGGGCAAGAGCAATGGTGAAATTGCTCAGCTGCTCAGCACCAGCACCAGCAACATTGAGAACCATCTCCATAAGGCGCTAAAAGCCATCAGGGAAAAGCTCAGGATCAGCAATGCCCTCTAGTATTTGCTGGGTAAAGGAAGAATAACGTGTAAACTACAGTGGCAAGCGTAGAAGGAGTAAAAGCATCCAAAGCCTAACCGCCCTGGAGCCGTTTTTGGTCCCCTCCTTCCGGATGAAGGCATCCCGTCCGCACATAGTGAATAAGTAAGTCAGTTAGGAGAATGGTGGTAGGCAGAGTTCGTCTCCTCTTTTACCGCCTGTGCGGCTACGGTACTTGTGAAAAGACGGCTCTTGTTTCCTGCAGACTCTTTGTAGCGCAGCTTCAGCGGCAGCACATCCCCGGAGGTGGCAGCCTCAGGATTTACCCTTGCCTGCTGGTACTTGTACTCATCCACCTTGTCTGCCGACACCTCTTCCTTACGAGGGCCAACAGGCACCAACTCATAGAGCGTCATCACCGTGTGCCCCGTCCCCAACTCGCCGACGTTTTTCTTATCGTTGCTGAAATCTTGCGCCTGGTCCGGGAAGGGCCAGCATGGAAACCGGCAACCCAAGGTAAAAACCTTATCCTACAACAGGTGAAGGTAAGGGTGAGAATCACGTGAAAGTTCGACTCCCAGAGGTCTGCAACTTCATTTATTTTCCAAATCACAGTCATCTTTCCTTAGATTATGTTCTCCAACTTTTATCGGGTATGTCGTATAAGAGCATGAGAAAACAAAGCCTTCCCTTAGATTTGTTATCTTGCAACTTCCAATTGATAAAGCCTTACCCATGGATTTATATAGGTTCTTAGTACATCTGCCTGACACCGTTGTTCTACTCTCCCCTGAACTGAAAGTGCTGGACGCTACAGACGAGTACTTTCGGGTGACAATGCGCACACGTGAAACCCTGGTGGGGAAAGACTTTCTGAGCGAGTTCCCCAACAACCCGGGCGAGCCAGAGTCCATGAATGAAGGGCGGCTGCGCAAGTCGCTGGAAAAGGTACTGCAGACAAAGCAGCCTGATTTTCTGGACGTGCTGCGCTACGACATTCCCAGCTCCGATGGAAGCTTCGATGTCAGGTATTGGGAGGCGGTGCATACACCCGTTCTAGACGAGGCGGGGAACATAGCATTCATCATCCAGAAAACCTCCGATGTAACCGAACGGGAACTGCACAAGCAGGCGCTGGCCGTGCAGGAAAGCAAGTTCAGGTTCATGGCAGACGCTATGCCCCAGCTCATCTTTACCACAGATCCACAGGGGGAACTCACCTACCTCAACCAGCGCTGGAGCACCTATACAGGTATTCCAGTGGAAGAGCTGCTCCAGCATAACTGGCACCAGGTCATCCATCCGGGTGACTTGACGGCTGTGTCGGCCAAGTGGCAGGAAGCCTTCGAAAACGGCAGGGAGATGCAAGTAGAGGTGCGCAAGCTCGACCGCAACGGTAGTTACCGTTGGCACCTTTGCCGTAGCCTTCCAATGCAAGACGAGCAGGGCAACATCATCATGTGGGTGGGCAGCTCCACCGACATCCACGAGACACGCCTGCTGGTGCAGGAGTTGCTTACCTCGAACGAGCAGATGGTGGCGATGGCCGACCAGGTGCAGCAGGCTTTCCAGAAGGCGGAGGTAGAGCGCAGGGTGATGGAGCGGCTGATACAAAAGGCCCCATTCTTCTGCTGTGTGCTCAAGGGGCCCGAGCACCGCTTCGAGCTGGTCAACGAAAACTACCAGATGCTCATGCCGGGCAAAGAGTTGGTAGGCAAGACGGTGGCCGAGGCCATGCCGGAGGTAGTCGAGCAGGGCTTCGTAGACCTGCTGGATGGGGTGTACCGCACGGGCGAGGAGTATGTTGCCGAAAACACCCCGCTGAAACTGGACCGTTACGCCACGGGCAATCTGGAGGACATATACGTCACCTTTATCTATCAGGCGGTGCGGGACGAGCAGGACAAAGTTTCTGGGATTCTCGTCTTCGGCCAAGACGTAACCGAGCAGGCCCGGTTAGAGCAACGGGCAAGGGAGTTGGGTATCAGCATAGGACAGTAGGTACATCGCACAGTCATCGGAGAAAACGCCAAAGTGGACATCGTTCAAATTGATCTACAGCAGCTACGGATAAAGCACATCTTCTTCAAGACGAGGGTGCGGGCGATTCTATACGGTGGCACCTATGACGCTTCGCTCTTCTCCCCACAGAGCCCCGTAGACATCTGGTTCAGCACAACAGGCAGCCAGCGATACGCGGGTTCGGCAGAGGTCATGAAACTCTCGAGGCTGCACCAGAGTCTTGTCTTCTCAGGCCGGACCCTCTACCGCCAGTACATTGCTGGGAACATTGAGCAGGCACACGATGAGATGAAGAACATCGATAGCCTTTCCGAGCAATTCCTCGCACTACTTTCCCAGATGGAACAAGGCACAAAAGCTTAGTTCCAAGCAACTTATAAACTACACCCTCATTTCCATACCTTATCCCCAAAATACGTTTCCGGTAACTTTCGCTATAGGATGAGGTGCCGCGCTTACCTTTTAGTTTATTTCCCCCTTCTCCAACCCGGCAACGGACTTAGACAAGGGACAATGCAGGTACTAAGTACTCCCTGTACCACTAAGTCAGCAAGCGGGGATAAGAGTAATGTTTACTTCCTTATGGAGGGGTTGTTAGTAACCTGTTGCCTTATCGAACAGCTCTTGCGGTACTAGTTCAGGGAAACTCAACATTGCCAGATTAATACTTAAGTAATTCAGTAATCCAACAGAATAACATCTGGCAAACTTTTGTAAACAACCTGACTCACAAATCATAACTCCTACTATAGTTGACACCTACTAAAACCGTATTGATTTATACTTACCAGCAGAGGCTATGCTACACAAGCGCGCTAGCCTGATGCAACACAATCATTTAGCGGCAACTGCCTCTACATAGAAATCATTGCTTACTTCTATAACAGCATTTTTCTTCCGCATCTTTATTTCCTTCCAGGTGGTAGCTGGTTCAAGCCATTGTTCTTCTCCGTTTACCAGTACCTTTACCGGCATGTTGAAACCATCTACTGCATTGCTCCATCTATAGTTCAGCTTTTTGCCTTTTACCTGATACTCCAGCTTTGGAACACGCACATCGCGCAGGTACTGATCGAAGAACGGCGCTAGGTTGCGGCCAACATGCTGGCTCAGGTAGTTCTCGATCTGCTGCGTGGTTACCGTCTGGTGGTAAAACTCCTTGTTGAGGCCGCGCAGGATGCTGCGCCACTTCTCATCATCGTTCACGATCTGGCGCAGGGTGTGCAGCATGTTACCCCCTTTGTAGTACATGTCGCCGGAACCACCTTTGTTTACTCCATACACGCCAATAATCGGGCGATCATTCTTGATGTTCATGCGGGTGCCGATCACATAGGCGCTGCTGGCTTCTTTGCCATAGTGGTAGTCCAAAAACAGATTCTCCGAGTAATTGGTAAAGCTCTCGTGGATCCACATATCAGCCACATCCTTGTTGGTGATGTTGTTGGCAAACCACTCGTGCCCCGATTCATGGATGATAATGAAATCAAACTTTAGTCCCCAGCCAGTACCGCTCAGGTCGCGGCCACGGTAACCGTTCTGATACCCGTTGCCATACGTTACGGCACTTTGGTGTTCCATGCCCAGATAAGGCACTTCCACCAGTTTGTAGCCGTCTTCATAGAACGGGTACGGGCCAAACCAGTGCTCCAAAGCCTGCAGCGTGCGTGGGGCATCTTTAAACTGTACTTTGGCTTTGTCCAGGTTCTCCTTCAGCACATAGTAGTCGCAATCGAGCACGCCTTTCTCTCCCTGGTATTTTTCAGAAAAATGGGCGTAATCGCCGATGCTGATGTTCACGCCATAGTTGTTGATCGGGTTGGACACAAACCAATGGAAGGTCTTGGTACGGTCGTTATGCTGCTCCACTTTGCGGAGACGGCCATTCGATACATCCATCAGATGGTCCGGTACACGAACGCTGATGAGCATACTGTCGGGCTCGTCGTACATGTGATCTTTGCAGGGCCACCACATGCTGGCACCGTCGCCCTGATTCGAGTTCGCTATAAACGGATTGCCATTTTTATCTTTCTTCCAGGTGATGCCCCCACTCCAGGGCGGGTTGGTGCTGACGGTAGGCTTGCCGCCAAAGTATACTTCTACTTTATCCACGGCACCCGTTTGCTGATTTTTTGCCAGCTGTACGAAGTAGGCATTGCCTTCGCGCTTAAATTGAAGTGGCTTCCCATCCTGCATTACTTTTTCGATGGCCATCGGCGCCTGCATGTCTACCTGCATGACCTGCTTCGGCTCCAGCACTTTATATTGGATCGTGTTCATGCCTTGGATGGTGCTGTCTGCCGGATTTACCTGTACGCTCAGATGATAGTACGTCAGGTCCCACCAGGCACGCTCGGGCGTGATAGAGCCACGCAGCGTATCCTGCCGGGTAAACTCAGACTTTTGAGCAAAGGCGCTGAAGCTGCAGAGCAGGATCAGGCAAAGTATAGAAACGCGGGTGATGTTGTTTTTCATGCGTCAGAGGTTTTAGCCTATTTGTTCGGGTGTTACCTTCGAAAGTATAAATATCAGGCACAGCCGGTAGCATTCTCTTTTACCAGCTGTGCCTTTTAAGGTATAACTACCTACCCCCCGGCGGGCAGTACTGCTTCAGGTAATTCGTAAACAAAGTCGAAAGGTGCCCGTTGGTGCCTTCGCCTTCCGAGATGCTGTGCGATCGGTTCGGGTAAGGCATAAACTGGAACTGCTTGTTATACTTGATCAGCTCATTTATTAACTGCTCGGCATTGTTATAGTGCACGTTGTCGTCGCCGGTGCCATGGATGTAAAGCAGGTTGCCCTGCAGGTTTTTGGCATGGGTGATGGGTGAGCCTTGTACAAAATCTTCGCGGTTCTCCTGCGGCAGGCCCATGTAGCGCTCCTGGTAAATGTTATCGTAGGTGAGTTGGTTAGCTACAGCTGCTACCGAAATCCCTGTTTTATAGATGTCCGGGTGCTGGAAGAGCAGGTTAAGCGTAGCAGAACCGCCGCCACTCCAGCCCCAGACTGCCACCCTTTCAGCATCTACATATGGTAATTTGAGCAGCTCTTTGGCAGCAGCAGCCTGATCGGAGATGTTGAGCTGTCCAACTTTCCGGTAGATGCTCTTGCGCCAGTCTCTTCCTTTTGGTGCGGGCGTACCCCGGTTATCCACCGATACATAGAGGTAACCATCCTCGGCCATGTTGCCCTTGTACAGATTGTTTTGACCTGCACCATATGTATCGGTTACAGTTTGGCCGGCTGGCTCCGTGTATACATAAAACACGATCGGGTACTTCTTCTTCGGATCAAAATTGGCAGGTTTGGCCATCCAGGCATCCATCTCTACCCCATCCGCAGTTTTAACCTTGATAAATTCCACGCCACTGGCTGCTTTATCTGCTGTAGCCAATGCTTTGGCAACGGCGCTTTCGCCACCTGTAGCCTTGTGGTTTGGCAACGATACCCACTCACTTACTGGTTTTGTGTAGTGGTTCGAAAAGCGGTGCTGTGCATACTTGGCATTAGGCGACAAAGTATACGTATGGGTGCCTGGCTGCGACGCCGGGGTAAGACGCTCTGCCTTGCCTTTGCCATTCAGGCGCGTGCGGTAAAGGTACTGTTGCGTGGCATTGTCCGGTGAGGCCAGAAAGTAGACGTATCCTCCCATTTCGTCGACACCGGCAATCTCCATCACATCGTAGTTGCCTTTGGTGATCAGGTTTTCTTTTTTGCCGTCGCGGCTTACGCGGTAGAGGTGGCGCCAGCCGTCTTTCTCGCTCGCCCACAGAAACTCTTTGCCGCCACTCAACCAGTCCCAACCGCCATAACTATAGGAATTGTCCCAGCTCGGCATAATATCGATCCAGGCCTCGTCCTGCTCTTTGTAAATCGGCTTTGCTTTGCCGTTAGCCGCATCGCACAGGTACAATATACTTTCGTTTTGCTTGCGGTTCAGTTGTTGCACGATCAGTTCATCGGCAGAAGCAGCCCATTCCATGCGGGGCAGGTAGGTGTTGCTTGGGTTTCCGGGAATTTCCATCCAGCGGGTAGCAGCGTTATGGATGTCTACCACGCCAATCTTATAAGGCGATGGTGCCTCCCCGGCTACCGGGTACTCGACCGGAATCACTTTGGCATAGACACCATCCAGCATGTCGAACATGATGTAGTCTTTTACCTGCGTTGCATCCAGCTGCCAGTAGGCAATTCTTTTGCTGTCGGGGCTCCAGCGGAAACCGTCTCGGGCAGAGAATTCTTCTTCGTAGGCCCAGTCGAAGGTACCGTTGATGAGCTTGCGGGTGCCGTCTTTCGTTAACTGCTTTTGCTGCCCACTTTGCAGGTCCTCTACAAAGATATTGTGCTCGCTTACATAGGCCACCTTGCCTCCGTCCGGCGAGAATTTGGCAAACATCAGCGATGACTCCGGCCTTCCGGCTCCCAGCTGCCGCAGCTGTTTTGTCTGCAGGTCATATACCCAGTAATCGCCCCGAGTATCGTAGCGCCATACTTTTTGGGTATTGGTATAGATCAGCACTTTCTCTTCATCAGCAGACAAAGCAAAGCCCCGCACCTTTAAGGGTTCGGTTTTACCGGCTGGTACCAGTGCTGTCTTCTCCAGGAAAACACTGGAAGTCACATCCGGCAACGTATACTTTACCAGCTGCCCCTGCTCTGCCTGCAGATAGGCATTACCGGCTTTCAGCCACTGGCGGTTCTGGTTGCCCTGGGCAAGGGAGGTAGCTGTAAAGATTAAAAGCAGCAACAGCTGCAGTAAAATATTTCGGAGTTTTAATTGGAACATACCTAAGTATCGTTATAGCTAGAAGTGTAATAAGTCGTTCTAAGAATTTAGATTATCTTGAGTCAAAAACTATAGCCCTGCAGCAAACTATAGTGCAGTAGCTCAACTGACCGACGGTCAGGGTTAGAAATTTACACTTTAATTTGAAACTGTGCACACTACAACGGGCCAAAGTATATCCTGCTGGCAGCTTTTCCCTGTAATCTCTCCAAACCATAAAAAGGTAAACTTGCAGGAAGCAATCAATTCAGGCATGCTGCCCTCTGTACTATACTTCCACTCTTCATTATTAAAGTAACTGATTAACTACAGGTTACACTTCACCTTTGACATGTATATCCTCTCTTTTGATAATAATAACCGGTGACTCTGCTACTGCCTGTCAGTAACCAATAGGCCATAAGGTCGTTAGTTTCAGAACCTGACAATTAAAAACTACTTTATCTATGGATACAAGCATGCAGCAAAGCGACGACAACAAGTTCATTCCTATGACGTCCATATCAAGCGGTATTGGTCGCGAGGTACGTCCCGATGTGTACTACTATACTAACCAGATCGTAAACTTCGTGCTAGTAGGCGACCCTTTCAGGGAAGATTGGGTGCTGATAGACGCCGGTATGCCCAAATGTGCTTCCGAAGTGAAGCAGGTATTTGAGGATCGTTTTGGCAAGCACAACAAACCAGCAGCCATCATCCTGACGCACGGGCACTTCGACCACGTGGGCAGCTTGGTTGGCTTACTGGAAGCATGGGGCAACGTGCCGGTATACGCGCACCCACTGGAATTTCCGTTCCTGACCGGGCAACAGGCTTACCCGGAACCAGATACCACGGTAGAAGGAGGCATGCTGGCCAAAATCTCTTCTATTTATCCGCACGAGCCCATCAACATCAGCGGAGCCAACTTACTGCCTTTACCGGAAGATGGCTCAGTTCCGCACATGCCGGGCTGGGGCTGGGTATTTACACCAGGGCATTCACCAGGACATGTTGCTTTCTTCCGCGAGCAGGACGGAGTACTGATTTCAGGAGATGCTGTGATTACCGTAAAGCAGGACTCCATGTATAGGGTCTTTGTGCAAAAAGAGGAAATACAAGGCCCACCCCGCTACCTCACCACTGACTGGCAAGCTGCCTGGGACTCGGTGCGTAAACTGGAGGCGCTGCGGCCACAGGTAATCATCCCCGGGCATGGTACCTACATGGAAGGTGAAGAACTAACCAAAGGTCTCAGCAAACTAGCCGCCGAGTACGACACCATTGCCATACCTGACCATGGCAAGTTTGTAGACGGTAAAGAATAAACGGTGCAGCTGCCCGGCTGGCAGAAGTGTAATTGACCTGAGAAAAGGAGCTGCTTTCGGAGCAGCTCCTTTTTTCTTTATATAGCGCGAGCGTCCCCGCTCGTGACGAACTATAGTAGGGGCCTCTGGCCCATTGAGCTGCAAACTCAACATCAAAAGCTACAAGTTAAAAACTTGCGGCAAAATTAAAGCGGATGAACTGCAAAGGGCTCTTGGCTTCCCGCTCTTTCGGACATCCTTGTCAGGAAAAGCGAAGAAATTACATAGTATAAACCCGAGCTCCTCCCTAAGAAACCTTAACTATACCTGTCCGGCGAAAAGGCGTCGGTAAGGAATTGCGCCTTTTTCTGCAGCAACTGCTCGGCCAGGACTTTGCCTGTTGCCGGTGCCAGGCTCACACCCATCATACTATGCCCCGTACCAAACAGCACATTGCTCCAGCGCTGCGTAGCACCTATGTAAGGCAGGCCATCCGGTGAACAAGGGCGCAAACCACTCCATACTTTCTCCGCTTTAGGAAAGGTGGGGTGAAAGTTAGCGTAGTAATTGGAAATGGAGTCGAAAATACCCCGCACCCGCTGTTGGTTGATACTTTGGTCAGTACCCGTAATTTCCATCGTGCCGCCGAAACGCACCTGCTCGCCAAAGGGTGTTACGGCAACTTTCCGTTCGCAAAGAATGGCGGGCAGCTGTAGGGCCGGCTGATTTTGCTGCATGAAACTATAGCCCTTGCCTGAAAGCATGGGCAGGTAAATGCCCAGTTTGCTGGCTAACTGCCCGGACCAGGCCCCGGCACACACGATCAGCTGATCACAAGTAAAGTCGCCTTGGGTGGTAACGATGGATTGTACCCTGTCGCCTTTGATCTCAAACTTCAGTACCTGCGCATGCGATACTAGTTTCACTCCCTTTGCTACCAGATAGTCCTTTAGAAAACAATGCAGTTTGGCGGGGTCCAGGTGCGCATCGCCAGTAAAATGCACGGCCCCGCGCACGCCCAACTTTACATTTGGTTCGAGTTGCTGCGCTTCCTCCCGCGACAGCACCTTTGCCTCCAGTCCATGTTGGTTGGCCAAATGCGCCATTTCAATTTCTTCCCGCTCCATATCCGGGGTTCTGTACAGCATCAGCAGGCCTTTTTCTTCCAATCCAATCTGGGAATCGGGGTGCTGCAGCGCAAAATCCAGGTAGAGGCGCTTGCTCAGCAGGCTCAGGTTTTTCAGGTAGGGAATGCTGTGCTCGACATGCTTTTTGGTGGAGGCCCGGTAAAAGTGCAGGCACCACTGCAGCAAACGCCTGTCCAGCCGGGGGTGAATGTAAAAAGGACTGGTAGCGGAGAACATCCACTTCAGTCCTTTACTGATCATGCCCGGCGAAGCCAGCGGGACAATATGACTCGGCACGATCATGCCGGCGTTGCCTGTGGAACACCCCTGCTGCATGTCTCCCTGATCAAGCAGGGTAACCTCGAAGCCTTCTTCTGAGAGGTAGTAGGCCGTAAACAAGCCTACGATGCCCCCGCCGATTATCGTTACGTTGCTCATCATATTACCTGGAAACCGTGAACGTATGGGTCTTCATCATCAAAAAAGATGGTATTGTACCCGGTGATGATCGCCCATCCTTCGATGCCGGGGTAAATGGCCGGTTTGCCAGCCACTGTGGTTTCTTCTTCGATGGTGCCGGTGAACACGGAGCCGATGATACTTTCGTGGACAAACTTTTGCCCCGGCTTTAACTTACCCTTGGCGTACCACTGCGCCATTCTGGCTGAAGTGCCGGTGCCACAGGGTGAGCGGTCAATGGCTTTATCGCCGTAGAAAACCGCGTTGCGGGCCGTGGAAGTAGCAGCTAAGGGTTCGCCCGTCCAGAGGATATGTGAGAGGCCTTGGATAGCCGGGTTCTCGGGGTGCACGAAGGTATACTGCTCGTTCAGGCGCTGGCGCAGCACACGGCTCCAGGAAATAAGCTTATCAGCTGTATAGTTCTCTATCCCTTTAAAGTTTTCCTGGGGATCCACGATGGCGTAAAAATTACCGCCATAGGCCACATCCACTTTCAGTGCACCCAGTTCCGGGCATTCTACCGTCAGGTCTTCCGAATCCAAGTAGGCCGGCACGTTCGTCAGCTTCACCAATTTCACTTTGCTACCTTCCTGGGTATACTGCACGCGTACCAGGCCGGCCGGTGTCTCGAGGCGCAACTGACCGGGTACTTTGGGCGTGATGAGTCCTTCTTCCAACGCGATCGTGACCGTACCAATGGTGCCGTGCCCGCACATGGGCAGGCAGCCGCTGGTTTCGATGTAGAGCACGGACACATCGTTTTGCGGGTCGTGCGGCGGGTACAGAATGCTGCCCGACATCATGTCGTGGCCGCGTGGTTCGAACATCAGCCCTTTCCGGATCCAGTCGTACTCTCGGAGAAAGTGCAGGCGTTTTTCACTCATGTTGTGGCCCTGCAGCACAGGGCCGCCGCTTGCCACCAGGCGCACCGGGTTGCCGCAGGTATGGGCATCGATGCAAAAGAATGTTTTTCTGGCCATTTGTATACTTATAAACTGGCTTGGGAAAGTTTTCCGTTGAGGATGCGCCACAGGCCGTTGCGGTTTTCGTTCTGCAGCTCTACCGGCAACAGTGCCTGCGGAGCCGACTGAAACGTGACAGGCCGGGCAAAACGTTTGATGGCGTAGGTGCCCACCGACGTGCTGCGGCTGTCGGTCGTGGCCGGGAAAGGACCGCCGTGCGTCATGGCATGACTTACCTCCACCCCGGTTGGGACACCAGAAAATAAGAGTCGTCCGCATTTGTCGCGCAACACATCGGTGAGTGCTTGCTGTATTTCTTGTTCCTGATTTGAACCCCAGAGCGTGCAGGTCAACTGTCCCTGCAATGCTTTTGCTGCGGAAAGCAACTCGTCTGCGCTGTTATACTTTACAACGAGGGTAAAAGGGCCGAAGATTTCCTCCTGCAAAGCCGGGTTCTGCAACCACTGCGCGGCGCTGGTACTGGCCAAGGAGGCACGTCCTTCCAGCACGTCAGCTTCCTGCTGTACCAGTGCCTGCACCCCTTCCGCTTTCAGAAGCTTTTCGAGTCCCTTATAGTAGTTGTCGGCGATGCCGCCGTGCAGCATTTTGGCGGGGTTGGCAGTGGCAAGCTCTGCTTCAAGCGTTTCCATAAACTCCCCCGTTACCTCCGACTCCGGCACGAAAAGCAAGCCCGGACAGGTACAGAATTGGCCGGCTCCCAGTAACACCGATGCCGCCGCCTGATGTGCCAGCTCAGCCGTGTTCTCCTTCAGTTTTTCCGGAAGTATAAATACAGGGTTGGTGCTACCCATTTCGGCATACACCGGGATGGGTACTTCGCGCTGCATGGCCAGGTCAAAAATGGCTTTGCCGCCCTGATAAGATCCGGTAAAAGCAACAGCCTTTGTAGTGGGATGCTTTACCAGCTCCTGCCCTACTTCCACGCCGCCGCTTACATGCTGGAACACACCTGCCGGAAGCCCGTTTGCCTCAAGCGCCCGGGCGATGGCTTTATGAACTAACAGTGACGTTTTCGGGTGGCCCGGGTGCTCTTTATAAACCACGGTACAGCCAGCAGCAAGCGCGGAGGCCGTGTCGCCGCCCGCGGTGGAGAAGGCAAGCGGAAAGTTGCTGGCTCCGAACACCACCACAGGCCCGAGCGGCACGAGCATGCGGCGCAGGTCCGGACGCGGCAAAGGCTGGCGGTCGGGCAGAGCGGTGTCGATAGTGGCCTCCACCCAGGACCCCTCTTCTACCAAATCTGCGAACAGGCGCAACTGGTTGCAGGTGCGCCCGCGCTCGCCTGTCAGGCGGGCCTGCGGGAGATTGCTCTCCCGGCTGGCCGTATGCAACAGTTCATCCCCCAGCGCCTCAATAGCCTCAGCTATACTTCGCAGGAGCTGTGCCCGTTGTGCCGGAGAGGTTTTCTTGTATGATTCAAACGCCTGTTCGGCGTGTGCTAAAGCTTCGTTATACAGCATAGGCTTCTTCTTTAAAATTTGGCAGCTGTGGCCTTGTTTCAATTCCTTTTTGGATAATGGCGATTACGCTATCACGCTCTTCCCCGATCAGTGGCAGGCGGGGCGCACGCACATGTTCGCTGCCAATGCCTTCCAGCTGCTCGGCCAGCTTAATGTACTGCACCAGTTTCGGATGAATATCCAGTTCCAGCAGCGGCATAAACCAACGGTAGATTTCCAGTGCTTCCTGTGTTCTTCCTGCCTTGGCTAACTTAAACACGGCCATTGTTTCTTTCGGGAAAGCACACACCAGACCGGCCACCCAGCCATGCGCACCCATTAGCAGGCTTTCCAGGGCCAGGGTATCTACGCCACATAATATCTTGATGCGATCGCCGTAGCGGTTGAGCATGCGCGTAACGTTGGTCAGGTCGCGGGTAGATTCTTTTACGGCCTGTATGTTATCGTGAACGAGCAGTTCATCGAACATTTCCAGGGTAATGCTCCGCTTATAGTCTACGGGGTTGTTATAGATCATGATGGGCAGCGTGGTACTTTCGGCTACTGCCTTAAAGTAAGCGACCGTCTCGCGGTGATCGGAGTAATAGCGCATAGGTGGGAGCAGCATCAGGCCGCTGGCACCCATTTCTTCGGCTTCACGGGCACGGAGTATAGCTTCCTGCGTAGCGCCTTCGGCAATATTCATAATTACCGGCACCTTGCCTGCCACATAGGCAATGGCCCTGCGGGTCAGTTCCTGTTTTTCATCGGTGCGCAGTACGCTGGCTTCTCCCAGCGTGCCGCCCAGAATGATGCCGTCCACACCGGCTTCCAGCTGTGCATCTACGTTCTTAAAGAATGTATCGAAGTCAAGGCTACCATCGGCATGGAATTTTGTGGTAAGTGCAGGGAATACGCCGTTCCAGTTGATCATGATAAGAAGTGGTTTTGGTTCTATTTCAAAGGTATAGTATTGAACAGGCAAAATCCTGTACTGGATTAGTAATAACTAATAGAATATTGACCCATATTTTGCAAGTAATCCGGATATTAGCTAACATGGTACCAGCATGAAGGTCATCCCCTTTAAAATACCGAAGCCGAGCAAAGAGCTGATCCGCTACCAGGTGGACTGCCAGCCATACTTCTACGATAAACTGCACCAACATCCCGAAATACAGCTCAGCTGCATCCTGGAAGGTGAGGGAAAGCTGATCGTGGGCGACTATATTGGCCGCTTCGGGCCGGGCGACATTTTCCTGTTGGGCCAGAACGTGCCCCATGTGTTTCGGAGCGATGATGCCTACTATCAGCACGACGAAGCGCGGCAGAGCCACAGTATCATCCTGTTCTTCGACTTGCGTGCCTTTGGCGAGGCGTTTTGGGCAGCCGAAGAAATGCAGGAAGTAAAAGAGTTTTTTGAGCAACTGAGTGGCTGCTATAAGGTGTGTCTGGCGGAGCCGGATAATTTCGTGGAACAGGTACGGCAGCTACACCACAGGCACCATCTGAGCAAAGTGGTGGGCGCCCTGCAACTGGTGGACGAACTGATGCATAAGGCTGCGCTACAGCGCCTGAACCTGGCCGACCAGATGCACAATCTTAGCGAGCGCGAAGGCAAGCGCATGGAGCAGGTGCTGCAGTTTTTGGTAGATGAAAGCCACCGGCAGCTCACCCTCGAAGAAGTGGCCTCGGTCGCCAACATGAGCCGCGAGGCCTTTTGCCGCTTCTTTAAAGAACGCACCCGCAAGACCCTCGTCACTTTTCTGAACGAGCTGCGCTTAAGCAATGCCTGCCAGGCTCTGCTGCACTCCGACCAGACCATCGCCAGCATCGCCTTTACCTGCGGCTTTGCCAACCTGTCGCACTTTAACCGCGTCTTTATCAAGACTATTGGCACCACCCCACGCAATTTCCGCCGCCAGGCAACTACAAATAAAGTATAAACCAAATTTGATTCATCTTATATGTTTGATGCAAAAACCTATACCCAGCGCCGTCAGCAACTAAAACAACAACTCGGCAGTGGCCTCGTCCTGCTCCTGGGCAACGAGGAAGCCGGTATGAACTACAAAGACAACTGGTACCCCTTTTACCAGGACAGCACCTTTCGTTACTATTTCGGTCTGGACCAGGCTGACCTGACGGGCCTTATCGATATCGATCGCAACGAAGTGATCCTTTTCGGGCCGGAGCAAAGTATAGATGATGTGGTGTGGACCGGTCCGCTGCCCAGTCTGGCCTCGCTCGCCGAACAGGTGGGCGTGCATAGGGTACTGCCAACCGAGAAGATAGCCGACTACGTGGCCGGAGCAACAAAACTGCATTACCTGCCTCCTTACCGCCCGGAGCACCAGCTTAAACTACAGGCCTGGACAGGAAAAGCTATGCTGGAACCAAGCCTGCCCCTAATACAGGCCGTAGTGGCGCAGCGCTCCATTAAATCCGATGCTGAAATACAGGAGATCGAAAAGGCTGTAACACTTACCGCGCGCATGCACCGCCGCGTGATGCAGTTTGCCCGCGAAGGCATGAAAGAGCATGAAGTGGCCTCCGAGGCGGTTCGCTATGCAGAATCGACAGGCAACCTCCTTTCCTTCCCGGTGATTTGTACCACCCAAGGACAGATCCTGCACAACCACTACCGCGGTAACACCCTGCGGGCTGGCGATATGCTCCTGCTCGATGCCGGCATCCAGACG
The DNA here is from genome assembly GCF_026278245.1 of Pontibacter kalidii. Lineage (NCBI taxonomy): Bacteria > Pseudomonadati > Bacteroidota > Cytophagia > Cytophagales > Hymenobacteraceae > Pontibacter > Pontibacter kalidii. The sequence continues at coordinate 2,405,564 of NZ_CP111079.1, forward strand.
GCAGCAGGCTACGCCGGCGACATGACTCGTACGTTTCCGGTGGGGCCTACTTTTACAGAGCGGCAGCGCGAACTGTACCAGGTAGTGCTCGATACGCACGAAGCAGCCATGGCCGCCCTGAAGCCGGGTATGCTGTACAAAGACGTGCACCTGCTGGCCTGCCGCAAACTGACCGATGGGTTGAAACAGGTGGGACTGATGCGCGGCGATACTGAAGAGGCCGTGCAGGCAGGCGCGCATACCATGTTCTTCCAGTGCGGCCTGGGGCACATGATGGGCATGGACGTGCACGACATGGAAAACCTGGGCGAGCAATACGTGGGCTATACTCCGGAACTGCGCAAGAGCACCGAATTCGGGCTGAAGTCACTGCGCCTGGGCCGCGCGCTGGAGCCGGGCTTCGTGCTGACGGTGGAGCCGGGCATCTACATTATTCCCGAGCTGATCGACATGCGCCGCAACGATAAGGTAGCCCAGCAATATATCAACTTCGATCTGCTGGAGAGCTACCGTGATTTTGGAGGCATCCGCATCGAAGACGACCTGGTGATCACCGGAACCGGCAGCCGTATATTGGGCGAGCCGCTGGAGCGGACACGCGCCGGGGTGGAAGCCATCCGGCAGCAGGCGCTGTAACCTGTCGACTAAAGGTAAAGCGTAAAAGCCCTCCGGCATCCCTTTATGAAGGGTCGCCGGAGGGCTTTTGTTGTTTATACACTGGCTAATATACCCCCTCGTATTAGGATCGTTTCATTCTAAGAAAACAGGCACCACAACTATTGTCATTCTGTTAAGAATCTTAGTTGAAAGGCAATTCAGCTTTCGCTACTCGCCCACAAGATCCTTTCAGGATGAAAAAAGGTTGAATGAAACAGCCCTGCCCCTCGTAAGGGCTTTGGGCTATAGGTATAGAGCGTGCGGCCACACCCTACTTCGTGGCACTTACCGACCCAACGCCCGTGCTGCCTTTTTCCTGTTTGTTTTCCCACTCCGGCGGGTCTACGCCCAGCAGGTGCTTCACGAAGAAGTCACGGCGCTTGCGCTCGCCGAAAGCGCCCCCGGTGTCATGCGCCATGCCAGGCACCATCAGGTAATCGAAGTTCTTGTTTGCCTTGATGAGCGCATCCACCACCTGCGTGGTAGAAGCAGGATCCACGTTGTCGTCCAGTTCGCCGGCTATCAGCAGGAGCTTGCCCTGCAGTTTGTTAGCATGCACCACGTTGGAGCTTTCGGCGTAGTGCGGACCAAGTTTGCCCATCCACTGCTCGTTCCACCAGATTTTGTCCATGCGGTTGTCGTGGCAGCCTACAGAAGACACAGCCACCTTGTAAAACTCCGGATGGAAGAGCAAAGCACCCATCGAGCTTTGCCCACCGGCCGACATGCCGAAGATGCCCACACGGGTTGTATCCAGGTAGGCATACTTTTCTCCGGCACTTTTTATCCAGCGGATGCGGTCAGGCAGGCCGGCGTCTTTCAGGTTTCTCCAGGCCACGTCGTGGAAGGCCTTAGAGCGGTTGGACGTTCCCATGCCATCAACCTGCACCACGATGAAACCCAGCTCGGCCATCTCGTGCATCAGGCTGGCGCCCGGGTTATAAGTTTTAGGCACAAAAGAGTTGTGAGGTCCGGCGTAGATGTGCTCGATAACAGGGTACTTCTTAGCCGGGTCGAAGTTAGACGGACGGATGATCACACCCCAGATGTCGGTTTTGCCGTCGCGCCCCTTGGCAGAGAACACTTCTGGTGCTTTCCAGCCGGTTTTCAGCAATTCGCTAGCGTCCGCTTTCTCCAGCTGCATGATCACCCTGCCATCGACGGCACTGCGCAGTACCGTTACCGGCGGCACATCCACCCGCGAATAGGTGTCTACAAAATAGGTATAGTCTGGCGAGAAAGTACCACGGTGGTAAGCGTTCTCACTTGTAAGGGCTTTCAAGCTACTGCCGTCGAAGTTCACGCTGTAGTACTGCACCAGGTAGGGGTCCTGCCCTGCTTCGCGCCCGTTGCCTTCGAAGATGATCCTGCGCTTCGCCTCATCTACCTGCACCACGCGGCGCACTACCCACTCGCCTTTGGTGATCTGGTTTTTCACCTGCCCGGTAGCCCCGTCCATCAGGTATAAGTGGTTCCAGCCGTCACGCTCCGACATCCAGATCACCTCCTTGCCATCAGCCACATCGTGGCGGAAATATTTGCCGCTGTAGTGGATGAAAGTCTTGCTGCGCTCGTCTATCACGTCGCGCAGGCGGCCGCTCTGCCCGTCTATTTCCACCACCTTGTATACCTGGTGGCCCCGCTGGTTATACTCTACCGTAAAGGCGCGGCTGTCGGCACGCCATAGCGGGTTGGTCAGGTGGTATTGGTCGGCGATAGAGGAGGCATCTACCTCCACCTGTTTTTTGGAGTCCACCAGAAACAGCTGTGGCTTGCGCTGTGGCACTGCATCACCGGGCTTCAGGTATAGGCGCGAATGCAGTTTGGGTTGCAGTTGGTCGGCCGGGGCTGCCTCTACAAAATAGATCAGGTGTTCACGACCGGGGCGCACTTTGTTTGTCGCCAGCTTTTTAGAGTCTGGAGACCAGGCAATGTTCGCTGAGTAATAGTCAGTTTCTGTTCCGTCGTAGCTCAGCTGGTATTCTTCCTTGGGGTTGGCGGCGTTGCGGATGAACACGTTGTAGCCCTTGGTGTAGGCTTCCCACTTTCTGTCCGGCGACGGTACCGGCTTGCCTTCCGTCTCACTGTTGAACCGCCAGTTCCAGGAGCCTGGCTCCCGCTTCTCCACCTTCCCTTTCTCCGTCAGCTGGTTGGAGCTCAGGGTATAGCCCCATACCTTATCATCAAACTCAAACTCCATCTCGCGGCCGCCGGGCAGCACTTTCACGGTCGTGAAAGGCAAATCATAAGGCGCCACTTGCTTACCTGAAGCGGCCGTCAGCGACTTTGCCAGTTTCTCCTGGTGGAAGAGTGGCTTGCGGCTTTTTCTCGCTGCATCTATCAGCACAAACTCTTTTCCACGCGGCGTCTGCTGCATGTACCAGAACCTGTTTTCTTTCTCCAGCCAGGTGAAACTGCTAGGCGCATACCATACCTTACCTTTTATTTTCTCCGGCAGGGAGTACGCCCGCTCATAGTCCTCTTTTGTGCCCTGCGCCCCTGCCAAGGCCGGACTCAGCAGTAGGACCAGCAAGAGGAGGAAGATCGTCTTGGACCCAATTTTTATACTTTTAGGGAATCTTGCTATAACGGAAGAAGCCATTCAGAAACTTATTATGATTGTCTAGCCAATATATAACAACTGTGCTTCTGGTGCATCTGAAATATTTGCATGTACTAATACTATATTGACCCGCCGGAAGGAAAGAGGCAGTTTTCCGCTGCGAATAAGAGCCTTTAAAAGCAAACGGTTCTTCCGGGGTTATGGCTCTTCCTTTCTGCCTGCGTTTCTCAAGCCTTTTTGCGGCGCCCTGGCTACAGATCCAGTGACACCACATCCTAGAGGAAGAGCCCTAAAATGCATCAAGCTCCAACATTTGACTGCGCCAATGGCTTGAAACTCGTCCCCCGAAATCAAAGCTGTTGACTAATCATCATACTTACTACCTGACAGACAACAGTACTTAAAGCTAATGCTGGCTCTTTAACGCCTACGCACCGAAGATGCACGAGGTACTTGCCTGGAATTGGGACAACTGCAGCCGTAACAACTTGTACAACTCCTTGTAACGAGCAGCCGGAAGAAAGCAGGTAAGTACTAGCCATATACTCCTCCCGTAACCCTGCCGACGCGGCTGCGTCTAATCAAACTTGTACAGAAATACAGCAGAGACCATGCCCAGAAAAGTAGAAATAACGCTCCCCTCCGCGCAGACAGACAACGTACTGGATGAAATTAGGGGCATCAAAGAGGTCATTTCACTGCGCCTACAGCGAGGCGTCTCGCTCACCCCTCCAGGTGACGTGATATCGCTGGAGGTGACAGACCACTCCCTCCACAGCCTTATGCAGCTCCTGGACAGGAAGAAGATGCTACAGAATCCGGAGGTATCCCTCACCACCAGCCAGCCGCTGAGTATCGTCTCGCAGCCTTCCTCCCTGGAAATCACCAACGACACGAGCGAGGCGACCTGGGAGGAGATGCAGTCTATGATCAGCAGGGAAAGCAACATGACCACCAACGGACTAATGACCATGGTCCTGTCAGGCATCATCGCCGTGGTGGGCATCAGCACGAATGCCTTACACCTGGTGGTTGGGGCCATGGTCGTCGCGCCAGCCTTTGAGCCGATCGTGCGCATCCCTCTCGGGCTCATCACCAGTAACATTGCCTGGAGGCGTGGCGTGACGGATACCTTAAAGGGCTACGCTGTGCTCATAGCAGCGGCTGCTTTAACAACTTTTGTGCTACAGGCTTTGGGGCAGGAGACTTTGGACGGCAAGGCTTCTTACCTGGCGGAGGGGGCACTCCTCTCCTACTGGACCAGCATCTCTGTGTCCTCAGCCCTCGTCTCTGCCGCAGCCGGACTTGCCGGGGCTTTGGTAATTGCCGCCCATAAGTCTGTGCTGACGGCCGGAGTGATGATAGCTCTGGCGCTTATTCCCAGCGCCGCCCTTATGGGTATGGCACTGGCTGCAGGGGAGTGGAACATTGCCGAGCAAGCCGCTCTTCGCTGGCTCTTAGATGTCACGTTAGTGGCTGTGTTCTCAGCCATCGTGTTTCTATGGAAGAAGTCCTCTCTGCACAAACGTAACATGCAGAGTTGAGAAGCAGTAGTGCCTGGTGCCGCCTGGCACTACTGCTTCTTGTAGGTGGCATGGCTGTAGATGCGTGACGGAGGAGTTTGGCAGGCCCATGTACATTCTGCGGCCAGAGTGTTGAGCGGAACTTAGATAAAGAAAGGCGGTGTCAAAAAGCAGCCGTATCCCCATTCCAGGCCCACAAAATTCAGTTTATCAAGCAGCTGATTCGAAATCTATAACTTGCGGACTACTACAGCTAAAACCCAATTCAAACATTTTGAAGCGGCTTTTCCTATAATTTGTTCTTCTCTGTTCACTGCTTTGAACTCTAGGCAATCAAACCACCTGTAGTTGCTGCATGTACGAGGCCCCTACCGGCACCTCGTTGCCCTGGATGGTTACCTGGTGGCGCTCGATCTTCTCTATCTTGTCTTTGGCAATTACGTAGGAGCGGTGCACGCGAATGAATCTGTCAGCTGGCAGTAAGTCGGTGGCTTCGCTGGTGGTCATGCGGGTAAGCAGCTTTTTACCTTCCAGCACAAAGGTCACGTAGTTGCCGGAGGCCTCTACGTATAAAATCTCATCATAGTATACTTTTACCTGCTCATAGCCTGTCTTCAGGAAAAGGTAATCTTTGGCAGGTGCCGATGTGCCGCGCAGTTGCAGCAGCTCCTGCGCTTTGTTGCAGGCCTTTATGAACCGGGGCAATGAGAAAGGCTTGAGCAGGTAATCGATGGCATCGAGCTCAAAGCTGGTAACGGCGTGCTCAGAATAAGCAGTGGTAAAAACCACCATGGGCTTTTTCTGCAGGCTGGTCACAAACTCCAGGCCCGAGATATCAGGCATTTTAATGTCCAGAAAGAGCAGGTCAACGGGTTCGTTCTGCAGGTACTCTATTGCCTTAAAGGCATCGGTAAAGCAGGCAACCAGCTCCAGAAAGGGCACCTTGCCGGCATGCGACCGCACTACCTCCAGCGCCATGGGTTCATCGTCTATTGCTATTGCTCTCATACCTGCTTTATTACTTTTTCTCCTGAAATATACCTAGATCCTGCTTATAGTTCGAGCGTCAGATGCACAAAGTATTCCTCCGGCGTCTCACGGATGATCAGCTCATACTTTCCCGGGTACAATAGCTCCAGTCGCTGCTTAACATTCTTCAGCCCAACCCCAGACTTGTTCTTCTCCGGGTCGTTCTCCGCCTTTTTGTGGGTGCTGTTATATACGTCGAAGTATAGCTTGTTCTGTTCACAATGCAGGCTTACCCTGATCCACGATTTCTGCTTCAGGCTGATGCCGTGCTTGAAGGCATTTTCCACGAAAGGAATCAGCAGCATGGGAGCAACATACTTTTGGTCCAACACCTCCTCTATATTGGTCTCAATAACGATCTCAGGCGAAGCAGAAGTGCGCAACAGTTGCAAGTCGATGTAGTTACGCATGTACTCTATCTCCCGCGCCAATAGTATTTTTTGCTGGTGGTTTTCGTGCAGCATGAAACGCATCATGTCGCCTAGCATCTGGATACCTTGGGCCGTGCGCTCGCTCTTCTCCTGCAGGGCGGTGCCGTAAAGCGTGTTAAGGGCGTTGAACAAAAAGTGCGGGTTTATCTGCGACCTTAGGAAATCCAGGTTCGCTGCGGAGTGCCCCAGCTCTTTTTGTAGCACAAACACTTCTTCTTTCCCCTTTAGCTGGCGCTGGTACAACACCCAGGTTACAGGCGCTGTAACAACCAGTTGAAATAAGGCATTGAAAAAACTAATCCCAAAGGCAGCATCTTCGTCGTGCAGCATCGGCAGCAAAAGTAGAGCTGCAGGTAAGTAGGCAAGCACAAGCACCAACAGCACCCTTAACTCATATGACAGTAGAGGACGTTTAGTTGCAAGCGATCTAGGTATGAGTGAGTGAAAAGAGAAAAAGTATAGAAGTATGGCACTCAGCGACACGATTGTCCAGACTGCTGTTATTTCTTCGCCTAAATCGAACACAAGCAATATAAACACACTCACCAGCCACACCATGAAAGCTGTGATTGCATCCTGTGTCACCATCCGATACTTTGATTGTATGGCAACAGCGTTCGATAGCAGGTACAGGCCGAAATATTTAATGAACGTGTAAAAACCGAACACGAGCAACAGCCGCAGGGTATTTTGGAAACTGCCCTGGAAAGTATAATTCCACATTTCCTGCACGGTATCGAACCGGGCAAGCAGATAGCCTTTGTAGTAAGTATCCGCAATGCCTGCAACGGTTCCTACAGCTACAAATGCTGCAAGTATAAGCACAACATTCAACCATATGGCTTCCTTGCCGATCAGCCTGGGCACCACCTTAAAGTTGAGCAGCAGGAAAGCCAGGTAGATAATGGTGAAGCGCAGCAACTGTGGCCAGAAGAAGTGCTCGTAATACCGGAACACTACGTTAGCGTTCTTGAAATAGAACTCGTTCGGGCTATAGTCTATAGAAAGCGAGAACAGCGCAAACACGTAAATGGTGGTAGCGGCCCAGAACTCTACCTTATTCCGTTGGATAGGCTCGGCCATGATATTTTTTATTGCAGCATCATTCATAGATCAATGATAATGGAATAGGTGGATGAAAAGTATTAAAAGTGATGAAAGCCCTGAAGTTTGTGACGAACCAGGAATGTTTTACCTGCCGCCAGATATTAGCGGCAATGTATACTTCGCGCCACAGCCGGCATGCTGCCAATCTTTACAGCCTTGCCATTGGAATCCATGCTTGTGTCAAGCAACGAACCGGGTGGATCTATACCTGGAATAGCAGGTTTACCTGCAAATGATATTATTAACCGCTGCCTTTCCAGAAAGCACACGGTGCATCTCACAGCTCGCCCAGGTGCACCGCATACTAGCAGCATTTCGTATTCAGTACGCAACATAAAGATCTGCACTAGCCCCGCTTGATCGCTTGTTTGCCCCCAGCTTTTGCGCCTGAGATGCACCTGAGACAGGCAGTTTCTGTTTCGCTGCCTATTTTAATTTGGCCATCCACTAAAATCTGTCCTATTTAGCTCTTAAACCCCGCATTGCACTTTTTAGTGATATTTCTAAAGAATGCAGAATCTGCCAAAGTATAATATACTTTTTATCATAACCTATTAATAATCAGCAATATAACGATACATGCCAGGAAAGCTTTTCTGAGTTAGCCTTTATCATACCAGCACGTTTATAATAATCAAAAACCTTATCATTATATGTAGAACATCTAACTCTTAAACTATGAAAACACAGCAAACAGTGAAGATTTTCGTCACCATGCTAACGGTTTTCCTTAGCGTTTTTACCTTTTCCTGCCGCGATGACGACGAAGGGATACCTCTTCCAGGCAATGAAGACACTATTAATCTGGATCTGATAGGGGAAGGCTTCACCTCGCCGGTTTACCTGACCCAGGCACCTGGGGATAACCAGCGGCTTTTTGTCGTAGACCAGATCGGTGTTATCCGTATCATTGAAGATGGCAGAGTGGTAGACCAGCCCTTCCTGGACCTACAAGACAAGATCGTTCCCCTTAATCCCAATTATGATGAGCGCGGTTTACTGGGATTGGCCTTCCACCCGGACTATACCAGCAACGGCAAGTTCTATGTCTACTACAGCGGTCCGCTAAGACCCGAGGCACCGGAAGGCTGGAATCACACCAGCTATATAGCCGAATATCAGGCTTCCTATGGTAACCCAGCCCGGGCGGATGAATCCTCCGAAAGAATTGTTCTGGCAGTGGATCAGCCTCAGTCGAACCACAATGCCGGCACACTAAAGTTTGGTCCGGACAACTACCTCTACATCTCCATTGGCGATGGTGGCGGCGCCAACGACACGGCCATGGGCCACGTGGAGGACTGGTACGAGGTAAACAAAGGTGGTAACGGCCAGGATGTTAAAGAGAACCTGTTGGGCAACATTCTGCGGATAGATGTAAATGGCGGCGATCCTTATGGTATTCCGGCAGACAATCCGTTTGCAGGAGATAAGGAAGGCCTCGATGAGATTTACGCCTATGGCTTCCGCAACCCCTACCGCTTCTCCTTCGACAGGCTGACCGGAATGCTTATCGCTGCCGATGCTGGCCAGGAACTCTACGAAGAGGTTGATGTGGTAACCAAAGGGGGCAACTACGGTTGGAACGTGAAGGAAGGACGACATTGCTTTAACGCAGCGGATCCGCTGAACCCGCTACCCGACTGCCCTGATGTGGACAGTGCCGGTAACCCTTTGATTGACCCGGTGATTGAATTCGGGAACAGTGAGAACTTGCCAAATGGCTTGGGCATTGTGGGGGTCGGAGGCTATGTGTACCGGGGCCTGGACAATGCTTGGGGTTTGGCCGGATCCTACATCTTTGGTGTATTTGCCAAAGATGCTAGTGTGCCAAGCGGGGCAATTTATGCGGCGAATACCTTGACCAGCAGAAATAACTGGAATTACCGAAAACTCACCATCGCCAACTCACCTAATAAGGAACTGGGCCATTATTTACTGGGCTTCGGCGAGGACAATGCCGGTGAGTTGTATGTGTTGACACGGGATGAGCTAGGCCCGCAGGGTAATACGGGAAAAGTATACAGAATTGATTAGCGTAACACAAAGGTTAAGTATAAAAGGCGGGTTACTCCCGTCTTTTATACTTTCTACCCACTGCTAAACTTTTAACCGCCCTACCTAGCCCAAACAACAGCCGCTCTTGTAACTAAGAACCTTGCTTCCCTGATAAAGATGCAAAAAGTTACCCAAGCCATGACCAATCGTAAACGTTGTGGGTATACTTTGTATGCTGCCTCGGGCTTTGTCCTGCCTTTGCCCAGGATATCCTCAAGCCAGGCTAACAGCTTTGTCTCGTTTAGAATTATTACAGCTGACTGCGGTTTACTTATTTCCGTTCTTAGAAACGGTATGGGAAAAAGAGTATTTAAGCGAAAAATGTATTTTAACGGCAGATGAGTCAAAGCCATCGCTGAAGTTATTCCTTTTCCCCCATTGCAGTTCAGTGCCCGCCAAGAGTGCTGAAAAAGGCTGGTACAGTAAATTGAGAATGGCGTAATGGCTATTTTTGAAGGCATGGGCAGCCTGCGCATCCGAGTTGTAAATACGCACCCTGGAATAGCCCAGCGTGCTGCTCCACGTAGGGGTCCACTTATGCTCCAGGAAGGCGAACCCGCCTACCACCGGTAATGCAACACCTAAGATAGGAGTGGAGGGATTGTCGAAATTGTTTTCAATGCCAATGTTAGCAGCGGCATCGGTTAAATGGTTCTGAATGCCCTTGCCAACGACAAATTGCCCTTTGAAAAGGGTCTGGCGGTTCAGTTGCTTGATGGAGCTGATATTAAATCCCCATCCAACTTCTTCTCCACTCAGATCTATAGAGGCATTGCCGGTATTCTCCCATCTGATCCATTTTAATACACCGGCTAGTTCGACATACCCATTCTGGATCATTTTACGGTATTCGGCTGTAAGATCCGGCACCTTGAACTCCGGCTTTACATTTTGGAGCTCGATCCGGTCGGCGTAGACGCCCTCGTCAGAAGTCACGTCAGGCTGTTCCAAAGCGATCGCCCATCTCTGCTGCTCGCTGTCGTTTGTGTAACGCAACTGGATGTTGCGCAGCCATGGCCGGCTCGAAGGCGCCCCGTAATCCAGGATCTTGGGGCTTACGTCGGTATCTGTGAAAGTGCTTTCGGTTTGTCCGATCAACAACCTCCCCAGTTCTGCATAGGCTTTCCGGAAGTGAAAGGTGGTCTGCCCTTCGTCCGGGCCTGAGCCAAAAAGATCGAACTCAAATTTGCTTTTGAGCTGGCCCAAAGGAGTCTGCACCCTAGTATTTATCCCCACTTGTGTTTCACGCACGCTGAAAAATATATTTCCATTCGGCCCGAATTGATTTTCATACTTGGGGAGTTTGGTAACGCGCATTGTCTCAAACCAATTAGGATCAAGCTGGTCGAAATTATAGCCTATGTCTATCTTTATAAAACCGTATACTTCCAGGCCATTTTCCTGTTCCTGTTCCTGTTCCTGGGCATTTGCCTGACCTACAACTAACAGGAAGAGTAGCAGGGACAAGGCCTGTCGAAATTTCAAGCTTAACGAAAAACTGAAATAACTCATTTGTTCAGGATAATAATTCACCCTCCTCCATACATGCATATGGACCGCTATCCGTTTGGAGGCTGCTTAAAACCAAACACCTGTATACCGGCTGGACAGGCCCTGCTATTAAACCCTTTGACAGCGGCGCCTGCCCGGCAGCTCACTGACATCCCATCAAGCGTCCGGGCTGTGGCTCCCCCATGAAAAATGCAGCCTCTGGAAATGTTAGGTTGATGTGACGAATAGTGGAAGGTGCAGTTCCTTTCTTCTACCCGTTCGGTCACAGGGTCGGGGAACTGCCCTAAAATTATACCCGTGCTTTTTTGATACGCGGATAATGTTTGGCAGCTTCGACCAGATTCATGAAAGCAACCAGATTATCCTCAAACCTTTTGGCTAGCGCTGCATCCGCAATAGTGCCATCTGTCGTAAATGCCTCGTGTGCTGTGGCTAACGAAAACATATTAAGATAACCCTCGCGCCAAGATGCTCTAAAGGCACTCGAAAGGACCACAGGCCTTTGTTTCCGCCCCCATGGAGGGAGAGGCTGACAGAAGCAAGGCATGGCGCTCACTGAAAGGCTGCGGCCGGAACCTGGATACCCAATCGATCGCATTCTTCAGAAACCCTGATATGGAGCCATTGTACTCCGGCGATGTAACGATAAATGCATCCGTTTGCCAGAAGCCTCCTGCAGAACTCCTCTGCCCCTGCTGGGTATCCGTTATCTGTTTCCTCATCCTGGTTGAAAGAAGGAACGTCAACCTCGCTCATCTCTGCGAAATCTACCTCCCTCCCTTTTCTTCGATTACGTGTGTTGCTAACTGTGACAGTCGCGTATTGAGCGAGTCATCCCGTAGCGATGCTGAAAAAACAAGGTAGCCTAATTGCTTTTCGGCCATCTTATCTCCGTTTAGTGTGAGGCGGTATGTCCATCAAGTATAAATTATTCACCTGTCGCAAACAGGCGTTCAGTTGCGAAGAGAACCACAAATAACTTTTACTGAACGCTTAGCCCGCCATCTATTACCTGGGTTGTACCGGTTATAAAACGGCTCTCATCACTGGCCAGAAACAAGACCAGTTGTGCAATCTCATCAGGGGCCGCATACCTGCCGAGCGGAATTGTTTTTTCCAGTTCTTTTTTGGCTGCTTCGCCCTGGCCCGGCGCAAAACCCTCCTCCAGGGAGCGCATCATTCGGTTATCAACCGGTGAGGGGTGCACCGAGTTCACCCGTATCTTTCGGGGCGCAGCCTCTACTGCCACAGCCCGCATAATGCCTACGACGGCATGCTTACTGGTGATGTAGGCACTTACATTGGGGCTGCCGTTGATCCCCGCCACGGATGAGGTATTGATGATACTGCCCCCATCATTCATTTGCGGTAATACATACTTCACGCCAAGCCAGGCGCCTTTCACATTGACCGCGATTACCTTGTCAAACATCTCTTCAGGGTACTCGACAATCGGCTTTACCACTCCTTCAATGCCGGCGTTGTTGAAGAACACATCGATCTTGCCATATGCCTTGACAGTAGCATCCACATAGCGCTGCACGTCTTCCGATCTGGAAACATCAGCAACACTATACTGCACATTATCGCTGCCCAGTTCTTCGACAGCCTTTTTCAGCGCGTCCTCGTTCAGGTCGACCAGCATGACCCTGGCCCCTTCCTCTAAAAACAGCCTGGCTGTGGTTGTCCCGATACTGCCGGCACCACCCGTAATGACGGCAACTTTATTTTCTAGTTTATTCATAGCTTTTAACTTAGCATGTGATTCATGAAGAAATTATCCCCTGCAGCTTATATCCGGCTTATTGCACCTCGCATCAGGAGCCATTTATTATACTTTAATGTATACGAGCCCCCTTTTTCAATGACGTGCAATAAAGTATAATAAATGGCTCCTGATCAGTTGGCAACAGGAGGCGCCTACCAACCTGTCTGGCGGCTTTAGAATCGAGCACTTGGGAAATGGCAGCCTGTTTTGCTCCTTTGGAAGGATGGCCACAGGGGTAACGGGTTCAGCACTGCCGCCCTGCTCAACCTAGCGCAGAATAAACGCTTTAAGTACCGGCGCCACTTGAACGGGCCAAAACAATGGGACGAGAACCCCAAGCTTTCCCCTCCTCAGGAGATTTTGCAGCAAAGGCATTCAGCACCCTGGCCGAGTAAATTAGCGCGGCACCGGCATTCAAGGCGACAGCGACGCACAACGCCTCTACAATTTCCTCGTGTGTAGCCGCCCTGCTTGATTACCGCATCGGTATGAACGATGATACAACCTTCGCACTACCGGGTAGCGGCAACCGCAAGCGCAATCAACTCCCTAGCTTTGCCTCCCAGCAAATTAGTCTGGATTATGGCATTGCTCAATGTACGGTACCCTTTCATGATTTCGCGGTTCGACCTTCCGATTTCCGCTATGGTTGCCAGCACCTGTTCCTAATATCCGCTCCGGTCAAGCATCATAATGAGTGATCGTTAAAGTGAATGGGCCAGCTCCTGCCCTCAACAAGTACAGCCCCTTTAAACTATACGGCATCTGCCTGACCTCCAGCCTTTGTTGCAAGGGTGATGTTTCAGAATCGTTTGCCCACACCGAGGCCCATCGAGATGGTATCGTAGGCATCAGCGCGGCTGTCGTAGAAAATGGTGGGGGCAATATCCCAGTGCGAGCCAAACTCAATCTCATACTCCAATCCCACCCGAAACACGAACAGGTTCTCTTCCGGCTCAAACTCTATACCTGGTCCAGCTATCACGACCAGCCCCTTCCAGGGCTTCCAAAGGGCATCTAAGGTGAGTAGCACAGGGGTTTCGCGTTCCACGAAATTTTCGTTTTCGCGCTCCACTTCAAAGCTGATCAGTTCAATGTCGTTGTGCGAGCCGATGCCCCACGCTTCGCTGAACCAGTATTCAAAATCAAGCCCCAGCGAGGGCACAATGAGCGTGTTCCTGCCCTCTGATGTGCTTGTTCCGATGTAGGTATGGTACATCATGACGCCTACACGCCAATGCCGGAACTCATGTGTCTCGGCAGGATGCTGGTTTTCAGTTTGACTGGTGCCTGCGTGGGTTTGGGCAGCGGCCGGCAATGTAGCGAGAAAGGTAACAGAAGCAACCAGCCCAAATTTCCATAATGTTCGAAGTATATTCATTTTTCCATAATCAGGTTGAAGACCACATTAAAAATTCAAGACTTAAGCAGTGGGAGAGGATGTGGAGCCAGATTTTGAATAGGGCAAAGAGAGCAGATAGCAAGGGCAGGCAAGACGGGACAAGCGAGAGGGAAATGAGTCATTTTAGGTCGAATTAGACTTAAAACTTTAGCACTCGTGTTAAGCTATTTCCAAAAGTTCGCCGTCAAATTCATAGATAAGAACTCCGTTATCGTGACGTAAGGCCGCCCCCCTCGATGCAGGCTTCAGGCAGCAACCCGAACGGAGAAGATTTACCTATACACAAGGCCACCATCAATCAGAGGCGCCTGCCCTGTCATGTAATCTGAATCCGGGCCTGCCAGAAAAGAGACGAAAGCGGCCACATCCTCCGGCGTTTCTGCCCGGCCCAGAGCGATGCCTTCCACATATTTCTTATACGTTTCCCCGATGGGTGCCCCCGTGATCTCAGCCATTCGCCTGTCTATCTCCACCCACATATCCGTCCCGACAACACCAGGGCAATAGGCATTGACGGTGATGCCATCACTGGCAAGCTCTTTAGCCGCTGCCTGTGTAAGGGCACGCACAGCAAACTTAGTTGCCGAATATATGCCTAACAGGGCAAAGCCTTCATGGCCGGCAATGGAGGAGGCGTTTATGATCTTGCCCTTTTGCCCGCGCTGCTTAAATTTTTTTGCGGCGGCCTGAATGCCCCACAATACACCCTGCACATTTACCTTCATGATGTTATCCACCTCTTCTGGTGTAAGATCCAATATGCCCTGTATGTTCGCGATACCCGCATTATTTACGATGATGTTAAAATCGCCCAGCTCCCTCTCGGTATAATCAACAGCAGCAAATACATTATCACGGTCAGACACATCGGCTTTATAGATGACAGCCTCGCCGCCTGCCGCCTTTATCTCGTCAGCAACAGCTTGCATCTTCTCTTCATGGAGATCTACAATCGCAACTTTGGCACCTTCTTTTGCCAACCTTAAAGCGATAGCGCGGCCTATGCCCTGCCCCGCACCTGTAACCAGCGCTACCTTATTTTCCAGATTCTTCATAACTGCAGCTTAATATTGATGGACAAACTCCACCTGTAACACCCTGTAAATAACGTTCTTATAATTGGAACGTTGTAAAAAACAGTGTACCACTATTAAATTGAAGTTAAAGAGGATCTAATACTGAGTAGGGTATTAATTGACCGTTCCGGCCCCCATGGTGAGAATCTAAGAGGTTATACCACTGACGATGGTCTGCAATAAAATTATACAGCCTGGTTGTTTCGCTACCCTTTCAGTAGGGCCTTCACGTTCTACGTTTTTTGCTCTCCTAAGGGATCTTGGTTGCCAGTAGTAGCAGCTCAACCTGCCTTCTACCTAGCTTCTTAACAAAATGACAGGTGTTTTAACAGCAGTGTAGCTTGATCGTAAGGGCACTACTACCCTTTCGGGTCGTGCCCTTACTTCTTACTGCAGATCGTATAGTTGTCATTTAGCTTTAAGCATGAAAAGAATTAGCTATATGAAGACACAATTAGTGCAGCAGGATCATAAAAGTTTGCCGATCTGCCAAAAGCGTACGTATGTTACACCTTCTCTACGGTATATATGAGCAACCTGGCAGTTTCTCTGGCGAAAAACTGTATTTACCCTTAGAAAGTCAGCACACTAAGGATGAACCTGCCCCAAGCTTGGAGAAAGTATGAAATTGTCTTACCCTATTTGATGCATCTTCTGTGCTGGAGTGGTGTTAATAGCAGAACTGCTTATAATAAGCCACGAACTGGTCCCTGCGGAAGCAGTTCGTGGCTTATCCGGTCCAAATCCTTATTGATTGTCCTGTATGCGCAGCCCCTTTACTGCCGTTTTGCAAAAGGAGCTCTTAAGCACCTTGCAAGAACTACGCTTACTGCACCACGTTAGTGGCTGGCTCTTGGCCTTTTAGATTTAGTGGGACGAAGGTGAACATCCACTTTACGGGGTTCTGCCAGTCCTTTCCCTTAAAGCTACCTACCGGCAGCTTCACCAGGACTGTGTTCCAGCCCTTCTTTACCGGCAATGCCACCGGCTCCCGGTACGAGTAGCCCTCATCGAGAAGCGGTATTTCGGCATTTCCCTTCTGGCCAGCGCGTTTCCACTTCGGTGGCGAAACAAGTTTACCGTTCAGGAAGAGGGCACTGCCCCTGTCATCCCAAGTGCCATTGGCCGGGGAGTCGGAGTTGTAGGAGCGTGACAGGTCCTGAAAGCCAATCCAAAAATGCCCGATCGTATCTGTTTCGCTCCAGAACCGGGTGGTGGCGTACCAGGTGGTGTTTTCCGCCGGCTTCTCCAGCACGCCCTTTACGAGAGGGTCCCAGAAATGTCGCAGCACCACGGTGCCCCCTACCGCATGGGCCTCAGGCTTTTTGCCTTTGAAGCTCTTTTTTTCGGGGGCAAAGGAGGCAGACAAATCCCCTTTGTTCTTATAGGGGCCGAAGAGTTGCCAGGTGATATCCGCCTGCGCCGCATAAGGGAAAGGCATACCGGAGAAATAAGATGTCTGGTGATCTGTTAGCCTGCCCTCAAACTCCCGGAACTCCTGCACGCGCTCTGGCTGGTTTACAGGAACGTTGGCAATCCAGCCGGGGTGGCCGCCCCCTTTCCAGCTGCGCTCGGCAAAGGCCAGTATGCCCGGATAAACCGGGTTGAGGCGCAGCACATCCTCCTGTTGCAGTACGTTGCGGTCGTTCCACACGCAAAGGGTGGCACCCAGCACGGTGTTGTCGCCCGCCACACGATCCCCTAGCTGCCGGCTGAAAATGGTCGTCACAGCCTCCAGCGGATCCATGTGGTTGAGGTAGAGATGGCGGGACTCGATATACGTAAGATTGGGATTCGTGGCCCCTTCCTGCATCCACAGCTGGCGGATAGTCGCCTTATCCAGGTTGCCACCCGGATCCCAGCCAATCGTTTTTTTGCCCCGCTCATGCAGCCAGGCTGTCACCTGCGGCAGAAAATCCGGGTTGGTGATCTCCACTTCATCGCCTCCAATGTGCACGTAGGGTACATCATAGGTATCGCTGAAATCGCTGAGTATGTTTTTCAGGTATGCAAGCCCTTCTTCGCTCTGCATGTCCACGCCCATAGCCCGGGTGAAGGCGGCACTGTGCCCCGGCATATCGATCTCCGGCACCAGGGTGATATGCCGGTCTTTGCAGTATTGGATGAGTTCCTGCATCTCAGCCACGGTATAGTAGGCGCCTTTATTGCGCGTCATGTGCTCGGCAGCGGTTAGCTGCGGATAACGGGGCACTTCCAGGCGCCAAGCAATGTCTTCGGTCAGGTGAAAGTGGAAAATGTTGAGCTTGTAGCGCGCCATCACATCGATCTGCTCTTTGAGCATCTCCATCGTCTGGAAATTGCGCCCCACGTCCACCATAAAGCCGCGCCAGCCAAAGGCAGGCCAGTCCAGTATCTTATTGCCTGGTATATAGGTGCCGTCGCGCATTAGTTGGCTAAGGGTCTGAATCCCATTGAAGATGCCGTGGGCCGTGTTCGCCTGCAGCTGCACCTTCTCCTGCGTTACTTCTAAGGCATAGGCTTCTTCCACCTGGCTTGGCGCCTCGGTTTTAGCAAGCGCCAACGTGATATGCGGCTCACCAGCGGCAGCCTTTTGCTTCACCTGCACCGCCAGCCCGCGCTCGGCAAGCATACGTTTAAGGCGCTCGGCCTCCACACGCAATGCCGCGTCCTGCACCACAATGCTGCGGACCCGGTAAAGCGGAAAAGCGCCCTGCGTCCACTGCAGTTGCTGGGGTGCCGGCAGAATAGCCGGCTTCTGCTCCAGGTCAAACACCTCGTCGTAAACCTGGTGCTTCCAGAACATGTAGCCATCCCCGTTCAGGTGCAGCCCATCGTTGGTATACTTTGCGTCGAGCTTTCCGGCTTCATCAGAGAAAGGAGTGTGCAGGTCGAGGTAAGTATAGGCATGGGCGGCGGCCTTTGCCTGGAGCTGCGCGTTCACTTGTTTGATAGCCTCCCCGTTACGGGTATGGCCACCAAACTTTCCGAACCGGTTGTTCACCGGCAGGATACTTTGCATGTATACCTGCGTGGCCGGAGTTTTCTCTTTCAGATAATCTGCTATCCAGAACAAATTCTTCAGCAGGCTGTCGGGTGCTATACCTTGTGCCAGGTCGTTGGTGCCGATCAAAAGAAACACCTTGGCCGGCTTCCGCTCCGCCACTTCGTCGAGGCGGTGCATTACCCCTGCGGAGACATCGCCGCTGATCCCCCGATTCTTCAGTCTGCTGTCGGCAAACAACTCACTCCACTCGCCCCCGTCGCTGATGCTGTTGCCCAGGAAGATGATGTCTCCCTGCGTATGAGGCAGGTTGCGGAAAAGCGTTGCCCGCTGGTGATAATAGGTAGAAAAAAGGCTATCGGCCAGCTTTACCGGCTTCACCTGCGCCCAAGAGGCGTTACCCAGGAACAGAAGAAGGAGCAGGAGAACGAACTTTTTCATAAGCATCAGGAACGAAATGATGTTTGGTGAACTGATGCTGCCAAGACTATCCATTTGACGCCTTGGAGCAACGGGATTATTTGGTTTTTCTAGATCTTTTTCAGACGGAAAAGCTTCGTCTCATGGGACTGCACGCGCCCCTTCCAGTTTTTGCCTTTGCCCACGGTTTTGTGCTCCCACAAATCCCTTACTTCATACTTTCCATCCAGGCCAAGATCAGCCCATTTTATACTATAATTTTTTGACTTTCCATCCCTGTTAAGGATAGCTACGGCCACATCGCCGTTCTCAAGCGGCTTCACGAACACGTTCCAGGTATCATTTTTAACCTTCCGCTCAGCTTGTTTGCCCAACGGGTCCTGGTTTACGGCAATCACTTCTTTGTTGAGGAGGATGCGCTTGGTAGCCTCGTTCATGTTGCGCACGTCGTTGGTGGCAATTAGCGGGGAGGCCATCACACTCCACAGGCTCATCTGGCTCTGGTACTCGGTGTCGTTCATGCCAACCCCGCCCATGTCACCTGAGGGACCTGGCTTGCCATACAATCCTACCACCAGCATGTCCGCGTCGTTCCAGCGGCCTGGACCGGCATAGGCATGCAGTTCGGCATTGATATCCAGGATGTCCAGAATGCCCTCGGCGTTCTCGTCCTTGCTAAGGTTTTTCCATTTGTCGCGCACGTCGTAGGTGGTGCGCCACAGGTGTCCGCCGGCCTCGGCGGCCCAGTGCCAGGGCTTGCGCTGCCCCCACTCGCAGATGCCGAACACAATATCGCGACCGCTCTTGCGCAAGGCATCGCTCATTTTGGTGTAGCGGGCCACGGCCGTGGCCGAGTCTTTTGGAGCATGGCAGTAGTCGTACTTGAGGTAGTCGATGTCCCAGGAGGCAAACGTCTTGGCATCCTGCTCCTCAAAGCCAAGGCTGGCCGTATAGCCCGCGCAGGTCAGTTGTGCGGCATCAGAGTAAATTCCCAGCTTAATGCCCTTGCTGTGCACGTAGTCGGCCAGGGCCTTGATGCCAGAGGGAAACTTCTTTGGGTCGGCGATGATGTTGTTGCGGTTGTCGCGGCCGCCCTGCCAGCCGTCATCGATAAAGATGTAGTCATAACCGGCCTCCACCATACCGGAGGCCACCATCGCGTCTGCCATCTCTCGGATATCCTTTTCATTGATATTATCTGCAAAAAAATTCCAGGTCATCCAACCCATAGGGGGCGTGGGGGCTAACGTCTTCTGCTGGCCCGAAGCAGTGCACACATAAAGGCTTAAAACTAAAAGTAGGAGCAACTTTCTCATAAGGGTAATTTCACTCAGTTAAACTCGAAATAAGATTTTGTTTGGCTTGTGATTTAAAGTATCGCTGTGTTCTACAGCTGCCTATACTTCTTATAGTTGATAAAGAGATGCCTTGGCGCTGCTGACCATCGTTGCCGCTGAGGTGCTGTCTAACTCCCCCAGTTCGAAGGCTTCAAGTATGGTGTCCAACTTCTCTAACCCGATCTGGTTTCCGGTGCGTGTAAACTCTTCGCGCAGCAGGCGTATTTTTTCGAAATCCTGAATCCCCTCCACCAGTTTCTCAAAGCGAATGGACGTGAGTGGCCCAGGGTATACCTGGTAAGTATCGCCAGCTGGCCAGGTCCTGAACCTGCTGTCCTGAGCAGGGTTTTCTACCCAGCTGTTGTAGGCCCAGCGCAGGTAGCCTGTAAAACCCTGCGCCGCCGCGTACCAGCCTATCCAGGTATGCTCTGCCGGGGGCGAAAAAGTGAAGCCGTTCGGGCGGGCCTCCTCGCAGCTGGTATAAAACGTGCTGGGCATGCCATCAGCCTTGCGCCGCTGCAGCACCTGCTCCCCGAACTTCCATTTAGAGGCAATGCTGTAGTCAAAAATATCCTGCTCTATCTCCGGGTGATAGATGCCGGCTAGGGCGATCTTCCAGTCCGGATCTGTCTCTTTCAGGAGGCTGATCACGGCCTGCATGTCAGCCAGCGGCCGCTCATCCATCGCGATGGAGGTAATAGCGAACCAGCCTTTCTCCTTCAGATGCCGGGCGAAATCACGGAGAAAAGCTCCCCAGAAGGCATTATAAGCCGGAGTGCCTGCCTTACCTGTAAACACGGTGTCCTTGCCGGCTCCCTCGTCAAAGTAGGTGAAGGACATCTTCCAGGGCACCATCGTGTAGCAATTAATGCGTTCCGTAATCCCGCAGGACATGACAAACGACACATACTCGTCAAAAAGGCTATAGTCATAAGACCAGGTACCGTCTTTTTTCCGGGTCCATTTGATCAGGCTCGGAAAATCGTCGTAGGTTTGGTGGTTCCAGGGCTCGTCGATGATGCTGGCGGTAATATTTTTTTGCCCGGCGGCGGCCAGCATGTTATAGTAAGGCCTCATGCGGGCGTAATGTTCCGAGCTCCATAGCGGCACGCCATGCACACGGGCAATGGCGGCGGGGTGCTGCCACAGGTCCAGGTCGAAGGCCCACTGATCGGGGGCAGGCAGTTCGCGTTCCTGCACATTTATAGCTATCCGCAACTTGTAAGGCTTTCCGGCATGTACGGTAACGGTGCCTTTATACGCACCAGCAGGCGTGCCATGCGGCACGGCAATGCTAAGCCAGATGGGCTGCACCGTATGAGATGCAAGCGCCGTCACGGTGGCGTTGTCAATAAGGTCTGCCACTAGCGAGGAGTCAAAATCAGTTGGCTTACGATACCCGCAGCCCTGCCCGAACTCATCGGTGATCACGTAGCGCACAAAGCCGGCCGTGATGTTGTCGCCCGGGATGCGGTTTCCCTTTTTGCCCTTAAGTTCAGAAACGCTGACACGAAGCTGCGGCACCTCCCGGCTCGCCCACACCAGCAGTTGCGTGTGTATCTTCTCACCTTTCCAGGCCTCGGCTTCCCACTTGTCCTGCAGGGGCACCTGCGGCACCTGGTCCTGCGCAAAGCGTGTGTCGCTGTTGGCAAAGCTCACGTTCACGGGCTTTTTCAGGTTGGCCCATCCAGCTTTCTCCTGTTGCTGCGCGCTGAGGGGCAGTGTAGTAAGCACCAGGCTCAGCAGAGCTAATGCGAATAAAAATATTCTCATCCGAAATATGTTACAGGTTAAAGGCTGCTCAGTATACTTTCTACTTTTACGCCTAGTAGCCACAGAGGCTACCCTCTCCAATGTTACTCACGCTGTTCCGGGAGTATGAGCTGATATTAAAGAAGCCTGGGCGGCAGCCCAGTTCCTATTGTGGCGACGGCAGGCTCTGGCGCCACAATAGGAAAAAATTTGCGTTAACGTAAACGCAAGTATAGAAAAAGTGAATTCCCAGTAAGATACAACCCAGCTTTAGATACCGCCCGTCCGTGCTTCTCATTTGTAAAAGACTTACACCCCATACTTACCCACAGTACTACGGATGAGATGAGAATTGCTTTCAAAAAACCACCCCATCAGGGACACTTACGTTGCCCCGCCTCACCTAGCACTCACAGGTTGTGCCTTTAAGGTAGGGGAAAGATAGGAAATGTCTTCGTAAACGCAAAGTGTAAAACATATTTCCACCCGAAAGCCAAGTATAGAAATTAGCCCCCTGTGTGACCCTCCGCGTACTGCAGCGCCTAGTTTTTGTGATCTCTGAATTTGCTCAGTATCCCTCCATACTTTCCTGAAAATCCAATCTGGGACTAGAGACATTTGATTGAAATTTACTGCAGACACGTGCCGTGGTATACCGGTGTGAAGACATTCCGAAGTGGGTTCAAGCGCATTGCAAGCCTTTACCCGGTGCAGTTAGCGCAACCGGCACCTCCGGGTGGTAATCCCGTAGTTCTTGCACTATTTTTTCAGCACCAGTCCTGCCTTTGTTTATACTTGCGCAACGCCGACACCCGCTAAACCGTAAATTTGTACTCACAGTTAATCTTAGTGTAGCATGTCTTATATTTTTCAGGATTGGGCCGCCAACAAGGGCAACCTTAAAGGCAGGCTCGTGATGGTGCTCTTCCGCCTTGCCCGCCCTGCCTCTATTAACACGTTATTCAGAATCATCTGGCTCCCTTACCTCGCATTTTACAAGGTTTTTGTGGAGTGGATCTTATGTATTGAACTCCCCCACTGGACCACCGTTGGGCCCGGAATGGTGATAGGCCACGGGCAGGCGCTGGTGGTGAACGGTTGCTCCATTATCGGCAAAAACTGCTTTATCAGGCACTGTACCACCCTGGGCAACGTCCGGAAGGCAGATGGCTCTTACTCTGGCTCCCCCATCATTGGTGATAATGTGGAGATCGGCTCCAATGTATGCATCATTGGTGAGGTGCGGGTGGGTAATAACGTTAAAATCGGGGCCGGCTCCGTTGTGGTAAAGGATATCCCGGACAACTCCATTGTAGTGGGAAACCCGGCCCGTGTCATCAAAACAATAGTACCGGATACGTCAGGCGCTACTCCCGAAGGGCCACCACAAAGTATAAAGGAGCCAATCAAGGAGATGAGTTCTCTAAACGCATAACACGAAAGGCAGCTTCGGCTGCCTTTCGTGTTTACTGCGGAATCTGTTGGATGAGTTTGTGTAAGCCCTCGCGGATTTGCTTTTGCAGTTTGGCCGAGTTATCGTCCGGAACCACTCCTTCTGCCGCACCCTGCCACACCAGCTCATTGCGAGCGTTATCCACCAGGTGCTGCGACAGGGTGCCTTGCTGGTAACGGCGCACCTCTATCTCCTCGCTCTTCCAGGTATAACGGCGCTGCCCCATGTAGAAAGGCGGATCAGTGAGGATATTGGTCTCGCGGGTCTGTACTTTTTCGGCCACTACCACACCCAGGTTAATCTTCAGGTCTGGCTGAGTGCTGCTGCGGCTAAGTCCCCGCCGTTCCAACTGCTGGGTTACCTCCTGCTTTACCTGGTCGAAGTGCGGCGCGTAAGGCTCCAGTTCTACACCGCTGGTCTCCACCTCATAAAAATCAAAGGTTTTATAGTTGGAGAGACGGAATCCTTCATCGGCTTCTACATCCAGCACCCTAACCGGCGAGCATGCCGCCACAAGCAGGCACAGCATACTTAAGAGCAAGTATGGTTTTATCATCATCTGCATTCTATATACTTTATACTTGTACAGGCTATACGCCAGCCAATTAATAGCGTTTGCCACCATTGGGCTTCAGCCGGCAACGTATACTTGCTACAAGCAGGGCATGGGGTTTAGATGATTAACTCACGTAGACAGCAATATTTAAGAGGCCAAACTTTTGCATATGTAACGCCGCCGCTTTAATTTGGCATTCTGAATCGGGGTGTAGCGTAGCCTGGTATCGCGCCAGCATGGGGTGCTGGAGGTCGTGGGTTCGAATCCCGCCACTCCGACTAGTAAAAAGGCCTTTTACAGCGTGTAAAAGGCCTTTTTCATGAAAAATAATTTCCTTGCGTCAGTAATTAAGGCAGTTGGGATGAAAAAAGCAGACATGAAGTACCCCTTTAAGGAGGCTCGCTTGGTAGAAAGCAAGTCTGCCAGATGGTATGTAATCTTCTATGTCTGGAACGAAAACCTGAACTATGGCAACGGTGGCCTGGAGCGAAAAAGGATCTATGATGTAAATGCCTACCCCACCCCGGAGCTGCGTCGCTCCCAGGGAGAGATCCTAGTGGATAACATCAACAAAATGCTCAAGTCGGGTTACTGCATCAAGCGAAACCTGCCCGAAGATCAGTTCAAGTCCAAGATTGACATGAACCGCTTCACCTTGAAAGAGGCGATTGAGCTCCATAAGGAAAACAACAAGAACACCCTCTCCAAGCAAACCATCAAGTGGTACGGCACACTTCAGTCAGCCCTTTATCCCTGGCTGGACGCTAATGGTATCGGCGACATCCGTTTAATAGATTTCAACCTCGAGATGGCCAATGCCTTCTTCAATTACCTGAAGAATGAAAAGAAAGTGATCCGGAACGGAGAGGAAACTATTGGGGTGGGTAATAAGACTTACAATAACTACCATACCTACTTCAACGCTGTTTACAACGCCTACGTCAACCAGGAGCTGATCAAGAAAAAACGCAATGTCATCCGGAAGCTGAAGAAGAAACGTACCCAGTCCGGAAAACACGCCCCTTTTTCCCATGCACAGCTGCAGCAAATGTACGATAGACTGAAAGCCGCCGAGGAGCACAACCTGCTTCTCTTCATCCAGTTTGTCTATTATACACTCACCCGCCCTGGCTCCGAAACACGTTTTTTGCAGGTAAAGCACATTCACGAATCTACGATCTTCATTCCGGCCGAAAATGCCAAAGGCGACAGAGGGGAGCACATCAGTATACCACCAGGACTTGAAAAACTTATCCAGGATAATAAGCTACGGGAGTATCCTGCGGATTACTATGTGTTTACCAATTCGGGTGAGCCTGGTCCAGAACCTGCCGGTATCAACTATTTTTACCGCCAGCACAAAAAGCACCTGGCAGAGCTGGGCTTTACAGACAAACCCTATACCCTGTATAGCTACAAGCATACGGGCAATATCATGCTTTACCTGGCTGGTGCGGATCCAATCGCGATACAGAAGCACAACCGGCACACCTCGCTTGATCAGACGCTCAAGTACCTGCGTGACCTGGGTATGATCCGGAATGAGGACGTGATCATGAAGTTCCCGAGCTTTGCCACGGAGAAGTCTGAAAACGAAAAGAGCGAACACCAAGTGCCCGCTCCCTCGCTGAGTTAAACCCAATCGTTCATCCTATTCCTGGCAGGGGCAATCCCCATCGCCCGTATCTGCTTCCGCTTCGGATGACAAATCAAAGGTATTTAAAAAGATTGGCTTATCCGAAGGCCCTGCGCTCGAGGTCATTCAGGACTTGCAGTTTGTCTCGGGTGTCACCCACATTGTTGTGCACCTCAAGTCGAGTTGGCCACGCCTCTACTTTGCTATTCAGGGTATCCACTTTCTGGAGGAGCTCATCAAACTTTTGAACCAGCCGATCATCCTGTTGGATCGTAGGTAAAGCCGGTGCCCCTCCGGCCGTCATACCGCCATCGGCAAAAGCCCGCACCCCCCTTTGCCTTTCGGCCTCCAGGTATCCCACCAAGTTGGCATACTTTGGAGACTCGACCATCCAGTTTGGGATCACCAGCTCCCGGCCAGCCTCCCCTATTAATCCCAGCTGCGCGTCGTTTACCCAGCCACCCTTGGCAAAAGTTCCAATAGATGATCCTCCAGTCAAACCACTGGCCATCTGCCATACACCTCCGACCTGACTCATCGGAACGGTTTTATCTCCCTTGGTCATACCTCCTTTTTCGAAGGCTACTACTTTAGCCGTGGCAAGCCCGGCCCGTAAAAGGGACTTTGCATTGCTCAGCGGCAAGTAAGCAGCTCCAAAAGGCCCCATACCTGCGGCTGCTACAGCATTTAGGGACAGTTCTTTTTGCAGGTTAATGGCAATCTCTGCTATGGCCAGCACCTTTCTCAGGTGCTTCAATGCCTGAAAAGCAGTTGACTCTTTATCCATCAGGTCCATTACGCCTTCGAACGCATCTGTCAACATGTTAAGCCTCATATCTGTCATCTGACTCTCAAACTTGGTTCGCTCCTCAGCCATGGCCTTGGCCTTGTCTGTTTTGTCACGCTCAATCTTCAGCAACTCATTATTGATGCGAAGCGCCTCAGCCGTTTGTCCCAAACCGCTCTCCTGCAGATAGGCCAGCTTTTGCTCGAGCGTCTGTTTGTGCAACTCTAAAAGAGCTTGTTCCCTGGCCGCTTCAGCGTCAAAAGTTCTAAGGAACTGCTCCTCCATGGCAAGCGCCTGGTATTCCTCTTCTTCTTCAAGCTGCGTGAAGTATTCTTCCTGTTTTTTCTCCTTATCCGCAATTTTAGCCTCTTCTTCTGCCAGCTTCAAGGCTTCTTCTTTCATGCGCCGCTGTTCATTGTACTGATCTATCAGCGCCTGCTTTTCCTCTTCTGTCGCAGCAGTGTTGGCCAGAATGTCTGCTTTGCGCTTCTCCAGCTCAGCCTTCTCCTGTTCATGCTGGTAGCGCAGTTTAGCCAATACCTTATCCACTCCCTCCTCCATCAGCTCGATCTTGAGTTTGGTGACTTCCTGCTCAGATGTGACTTTGGCCTTTTTGTACTCCTCCGTCGCTTTTTTCAGGGCGCTTTCCTCTTTTTTGCGCTGCTGCTCGGCTTCCTTGGCTGCCTGATCAGCGGCTTTTTTCTTTTCAGCACGGGTGGCTTCGTCAATCGCTTTCTGCTTTGCTTTTTCATCCTTTATCCGCTGGTCCGTCTCCTGCTGCTGCAGCTTTTTTTCGTCTTCCAACGCCTGCATGCGATAATGCAGGCGACCATCGACAAAGGCTTTCTCTATCCTACCTCCTAAACCCCTGAAGGCGTCCGCTACCCCGCTGAAATCGCCACTGGTCAGCGCCTTCCATCCATTGGATACACTTTGCCATACCTCAGCGAAAATAAAGCCGAATCCTACAATTTCATCACGAACCTTTCGGACGGCCTCAATCAAAATAGTCAATGACTTTAGCCCGACAGTCTGTATCATCGTCCACAGCCAGTTCAAAGTAGCTCCCGTACCACTAAAGCTTGCCCCAAGTTCGGCCTGCGCCTCTGCCAACAGCTTCTCGGCCTCCAGTTGGTCGGCTTGCGCTGAGGTCAGGGTATTCGTGGAGTCAATCATACCCTCCAGGCCGCCGTTTACTTCATGCAGGCTTTGCAGAAAGGCAAGCCCTGCATCCTCCCCCGGCCCCCCAAACACGTCGGCGATCACTGTCTGCAGCTCATTTGCCGGTATCTGGGTGTTGTTCATTTCCTTGCTCACTAGGCGCAGCGCTTCCATGGTGGTCATGGATCCATTGTTGATGCCTTCAAACACCTTGTCCGTGAAGCCCTGCCCAAAGGCTGCGTCCAGCGCCTCGCCGGTTGCCTTGGTCTGCTCCCGAATCCGGAGGCCGAATTCCTTCACGGTGTCGGCCGCCTTGTCAGAGAAGATGCCCGCTTTCTCGCCCTTCACCAGGATGCCGAAGAACTCCTCCGCTGTAGCTCCGGAGGCGGCAAACTGCGTGGAGTACTCCTTGATCTGCTCCAGCATTTCGCCACTTGAATTGGCACCCGCCAGGTAACCTTTCTCGATCAGGTCAAAGGCCTCCTTATTCGAAAGCCCGAACTCCTTCATCAGCACGTTCGCCGATTTTATGACTTCGTTATGATCCTCCTCAAAAGTCTTGCTGATGGCCTGCACGCGCACGTACATCTGGTCGAGCGCCTCGCCCTGTGCGCCGGTCAGCTGTTGCAGACTACCTTTTACTTGGTCGATGTGGTTGACCAGGCCCAGAAAGCTCCGACCCAGATCCACGATCGTCTGCAAAGCCAGGAGCGGCAGGAAGGCAGCGACGGCCGCCTGAAAACCGGCCCGCATCAAACCTGAGGCGCTGGTTATGCCGTTCAGTCCCAACTTAGCGGCAAAGGATGCTTTCTCCACACCGTATAATTCTTGCCTGGTATCAGCGATGCGGTCGCGCTGCGTCTGCAGGTCTTTGATCAGCTTGGCCCTTCCGGGATCATCAGACCCCATTTTCCGGAGCTGATTGTTCATGAGAGCAGCCGCAGCGTTCATCTCCTTCAGGGAGGCATTTACCTTTTGGCCATTCAGGATAATCTCTATTTCCCTTGTTTCTTTGTCTGCAGCCATTTAAAAACGGATTACAAATTGATGGTCTAATGAATCTTTTATTTTTGCTGTGGCCTCGTTGGCCTTGAGGCCAGCCATGAGCAGGCTGAGTTTAAAGGTCTGGTAGCCAATCGCGTCCCTCGACTTACTCCACCACTTTTTAGGTCGTCTGGCATTGCCGCGCACCTTACCGATCAGTCGCCTGCTCTCTGTGCTCTCCTTCACTTCTCCGACCCGAGTCCCCTTGCCAACCCCCATATCCACCATCTGGCCATACCAGGCGTAGGCGATGGTGATTTTCATCTTGTCATCGCCTGCCTGGCTGATTACCTGCGTTTTGAAGGAATCATAGAGGTAGTTGGTGTCTTTGATGCGCAGCTTTTTGATATTGGTCTGCCAGTTGAGCACGGCGAACTTCAACCACTCCTCAGCCAGCTGCCTTTTACTTTTGGGTTCAGCCATGTTATACCCGCACTTTAAAAAATGAAGCTTTGGCTGTCTGGATGCCTTTGTCCAGACTCACGGTAACACTGATCTTGCGCCAGAGCGCCTTCACACTGGCCAGCTCATCTTGCACCAGCACTTTGCGATCCTGGCGCAGGGTGCGAAGGTCAGTGATGCTCAGACTCACGTCCGCTTCCACTGTTTCCGTTTCGCTCAAGAACTCCAGCCACTCCCGGTGGTACTGCGCATAGAGTGTGGCCGGCACCAGGGGCTGTGCCTGTTGGCCACCGTAGTAAAGCAGGTTGAGCCCGAACTTACCTTCATAATTTGCCTCCTGGCTGGCCACCGGTACTCCGTCCGCTGCCATTTTCAGCGTGCCCAGTCCAATGGGGATTGTCTCTTTTCCTTTGCCCACCTGAAAGGTATAGGCCTCGACCGACAGCTCTTTGTTGAGATCGTCGTTGCTGTCAGGCTTGAGCTCCAGCCGAAAACCGTCCGTTTCGTTGGGCTTCCACTCTTTCACGCGGATCTGGCGACTACGCCAGTCGGCAAAGTCAGTATTCCGGATCACGTCGCGCAGGCGCACGATCTCCATGTTCTTGGTGGTCGTGTTGAACACAAACCCTAAGGCGAAAGCGGCCCTGATTGCCTTCAGGAAATCGTTCACCTTCATATCCGGCATGTGGTGAGCGTAGATTACCTGCCCAGGATCCGGTGGCTGCACGTTGTAGATCACCAGGGATCTGATGGAAGCATCGTCGAGCCAGGCACCAGAGCAGGTATAGCCGTACTGCTTCATTACCTGCCGAAGAATGTGCACCAGGTAGGGATATGGCACCTGAGTGTTGTCCGCAAACTTATCGTTGCGCACCGTAAACCGGACAAACTCCAGCCCGGATCCCAAGTCCAGTTCACGCAGACTGTCATTTTTAAAGGCTTCACCCAGATCCCCTATATCCGACTGAAAGCTCACGCTGATGCCACTGTCGCTGGTGCCCATAATATAGAGCTTGCCCACCCGCCACAGATTGTTGAGGTACAGCTGGCAGTCGAAAGGCTCCTTGCGGTACCGACGCATCGACAGGCTGCCAGGAAAACCCAGCATGCGCTTGTTTTTTTTGCTCCAGGGTAGCGTGACAGGGTAGGTCAGCATGCCGGGTATGCGGTCTGTCTCAAACAGGGAGCTGAAGTACTCCACCTGCACGGAGGTGCTGGCGTTCAGGTCCAACTCCTCGTCTGCTATTCGGAAAGCGATCATGGATTTAGCGGCTTAAGCAGTGCGGATTCGTCCGGATAGCCCGAAAGGCGTAGCTGCGGGGTGTAGCTATGCATTTTGTTTAGAATAAAGTCGAAGCTGATGGCCGGGAGCTTGAGCGGATCCTCGTCCAGCACGTCGGCCGACTTGTCAGATAGTCTGCCCGGAATGAAGCGGTCGGATCCAATCAGTTTCACGTCCGCTGAGTTCAGGAAGTCCTGCAGAGCCAGTAGCTCTGCCCGGCTCTTGTGGCCGGTGCTCAGCTCCAAAGTACGCTGGCTATTCTTGGATAGGATGATGGAGTCGCCACTCAGCGCATCAACCGGTCGGCTGCGCTCGATCAGCTGCGCTTTCGGATCCACGGAGAGCCTGGCCCTGCCGGTCGCTGCCAGCGTGTTGTAGCCTCCGAGTGAGTTGGCATAAATAAAATAGCGCACCTGGGCAAAGCTGCCGGTGCTGAGTTTGTAGCGCCTGGTCTCAGAAAGTACATTGTTGAATCCGTCCACCACATACACTTCCCAGCTGCGCACCTCCTTGCCAGGCTGCAGCGACCCCAACCCCAGCTGGTTATGCCCAGTTGGTATAGCATACAACTCAAAGCGCCTGATATCGCCCTGTGTAAACGGTTCGATGGTCTGGGTGCCGCCATCCTTTAACACAACTTTTACCCGAACCCGGAAATCTGTCAGCTCAAAGCTGTCTGGCATGAAGTAGAGAAACTCCTGCTGGTCAACGAAGGTCTCCTTCACTGCTGGCTCCCATGTAAAGAATGGTTTACGGTTTTGGCGATAGTTATTGAAATAGGTTCCGGCAAAGTGCTCCGGATCGTCCAATCCGCCGCAGAGTACATAACGGTTGTCCTGCACCGTGAATGGGTCCAGCACGACCGGGTCGCCGTAGGCTTCTGTATGGCGTAGGAAAAAGCGCTTGAAGGCTTTATCGGCCCGCTTCACTACCTTCTGGTTAAAGTCGGGTAAGTGCGGCTCCACGAAAGCGTCGAGAATCTCACGCACGTCGAACTGTGTGCGACCATACTGATCGGCCGGGTGCTCGAAGGGTTCCGGGGTGGCCAGCATGAAATTACCGGAAAGGTACTCCGGCTCGACCCATACCTCGCAAACAAAACGGAGGTTCGGCTTTTCCTGGTAATCAGCGGCTTGCAGACTCAGCAATACAGGATTTTTGGAAAAGAAAAAGCGTTCTGATGAAATGGTGAAGGTAACTGTCTGCGTACAGTCAACCGAGTCTCGTACTGTCAGGGTATAGCGGCCGGGTGCCACATCGGATCGGTCCTTGGTATTGACGCCATCTTCCCAATGAAAAGTATAGGGCGCAATGCCTCCTGAGGCGGACACCTCAATAGAGTTGTTTCCGATTGAGCCGATCACCTGAATCTGGTTGTTCTGCCTTACTTCAACCTCCTTGGAGTCTGAAAAGCCTTTGCTGTCGGTTACAGTAACAATGTATGTTCCTGCCGGAATGTTAAATCGGTTCTGCTCTGTGGAGCCATCATTCCAACGGTAGGTGTAGGGCGGAAAAACGCTCTCCACCTGCACTGTGATATTGCCGGTGTTGTTTCCGTAGCAAACAACATGGAATACGTTGGTGGAGATGTTAAAAGGTGGTACCCATCCGCAGTCAAGTGAGTTTTCGGTGTGCTGTACGCTCACAATGCCTGTTCCGTCGTGAAAGTACTCTCGCTTGGTTGTGCCGTTGCAATTAGAGTGAAATGGCCGAGTCAGGTCATCCGGGTAAATGTGGGGCTCTCCCTCAAACTCTCGCGCATCCCCCCCAGTGGTTGTGAACTGGGAGTGCGTTGTCTGGAGTGTGACCGTGTCGAAAAAGTAACTGTGCTGCTGGGCCTGCCAGTTCCCATAGCTAACCTCTACAATGTTGTCGACATACTGGTATAATAAAATTTTCGCCATCGCTTATACTGAGAATTTATCACGCTTGTAGTACAGCGCCTTGTTTGCTCCCTGTGTAAAGAAGAAGTTGAACTTGGTGCCGTGGTAAATTTCACCCACCGGCCCGATGCGCTCATTGGTCACGCCGTTCACGGTCATGTGTTTTTTGGGTGGCGTGTAGTCTTTGTTGATGCGCTCTAGCGTGGCGCCCATGATCTCCTCGCCTATCTCCTCAGTTTTGTCGAGCACAGCCTCCAGTGCGTCATGGTCGCCCTCCGGAACGGGGTGCAGAATGATAAAAGAGCCGTGGTACTCCTTGAGTTTCTGGTCGCCGTTGTTGTCGGAATAGTCGGCCTCGTAGCTGATCAGGATCATGGCGTAGCCCTCGGCCAATCTGCTCCGGAGAGAGTCGTAAAACTCGCGAGCATCCATGATGCGCTGCAGCGGGTCAGAAGAAAGGATCAGACGCACGAAACGGCACTCGTCCTCGGAGTTCCGGATGTCGATATGCTCACTGGCCAGTTGCCTGAAAAAGGTAGTGTATTCGCTGTGTCTCATCTGTGATTGTTCATTTCGTGTTGGCGCCTCAGCTCCTCATGCTCACGGGCTTGGCGCTGCATTTCCTTGAAAACCGTGTGCACCCGCTGCCCGGAGGTTTGTTCCATGGTGCCGAACTTCTCTCCGGAGAGGCTCAGGAGTACGTCACCCCAGTCGCCCTCGGCGGCTTTGATCTGATTGGATTCAGTGAATACTTTGTCGTAGCGCTGCTCCAGCTCCTTGCGGCAGCCACGGTACCAGGCC
Source organism: Pontibacter kalidii (assembly GCF_026278245.1). Classification (NCBI taxonomy): domain Bacteria; kingdom Pseudomonadati; phylum Bacteroidota; class Cytophagia; order Cytophagales; family Hymenobacteraceae; genus Pontibacter; species Pontibacter kalidii. Next base: position 2,438,187 of record NZ_CP111079.1, read on the forward strand.
AGGACGGCGAATTTGACGTGCAGCGGCAAAGCCTCAATCAGCGGCAAGCGCCCCTCAATCAGGTGTTCGTTAAAGTCCTGGCGGATATCGCCTTTATAGGTCGGGCTTTTGGGGTCGTAGTCGGTGCGCTGCGGACGGTATAGGCAGGCAATCAACTTCTCGAGAAAAATGATCTTATCGGTCTTGCAGAAGAAAGAGAAAAGCGTGTCGCAGTAGATGAACTCGGCAAAGGTGAGGTTGCGGAAGCGCTCGGATGGGCCGTGCAGCTCTTCGGCTGACAGTGTTTTCTGGGCTCGGCAGGTAAGTAGCGGCACCAGCTGCTTGGTAAGTCCCACAGTGCCCAGGAAGTCCAGCAGCAAGTATAGCCCAAGGCGTTGCACACCTGTGAACTGATGGATGATGACCCACTTAATGCCGAGCAGCGTTTTAAGCAGCTGGAGGTTCTTTAGGTGGTAGGCTACCTTGGGGTCGCCTGGTAGCGAGGCAAGCTGTATCCGGATGATCTCAAGCAGTTGGCCAGACGTGAGCTCATTCCAGGAAGCGGCCACTTTCAGGTGCACCTCTTCTACTTTTTTTGCTTTGGAACTGGTCTTGTATCGGAAGGTGATATCGTGCATTTAGCTAGGCTTTTCACGAATTTCACCACGGGAGAGGGGTAAAAAAAAGACATAAAAAAGCCCTATCTATAGGACTTGATTTATGTTAATATGCTTTACAGGTTAATACGATGCTATTCTAAAAAAATCAGCATTGTGTTTTCCATTTTTAGACAGGCAATATTTAATATATGTAACTTATTATCTGAAAATCCTGTTACATTTGTACCACATATCTATTACAAATTGATTATACTTCGATTATAATCAGATTATGAATCGATAGATTAATGGAAATAAGCTGTGGCATAACTTTTTCCATATAGTGAGACTTATTAAATATCCACTATCCCCTATGTCAAGACTAAAAGAGTATTTAAAAATAGAGAACGGTAAAGGTAGAATTAAAATGGGCCTACATAGCGTCACATTCGATGACCATGGCCACGTTATTATCTATGTACCTTCATTAAACATTTCTGCCTATGGAGACACTTTTGAAGAGGCACAGGAAATGCTTGAAGTAGCTTTAGATGATTTTTGTGAAACCCTTTACAGCTTACCCGAGCCTCAAAGAACCGAAGAGCTCAAAAAATATGGATGGAACCGAAATCCCTTATTTAAGAAAAAATTTGAGATAAGTGATTCATTTGTAGATAAAGAAGGCCTTTTAAAGAATTTTGAACTATCAGATGATACCAAGGTTGAAGAAACCTTTTTAATGATTGCATAGATGGGCAACCACCGACCTATCCCAACAAAGTGTTGGGAGGCCTATTTGACATCCTTGGGCTGCTTTTATAACTCAACTAACGCTTCGCATCATAAGTGGAAATGCCCCGGAGCCCTGCGCTCTGTTATTTTCAGAGGGGCAGAGAAAGAAATTCCTTTCGCTCACATTGTAACTAATCTGCAAACGCTGGGAGTGAGTAAGAAAGATTTTTTAAGCTGGGTTGAGACTAACTGCTAATCATAAACTATCATAACAAAAGCCACTCTGTGAAGGGTGGCTTTTGTTATGATAGTTCTACTCTATCGTATCTCCTCTCTGCCTATACCTGATTTTTCTTAAAAACTCGTGCAGGTAAAGGAGCTCTTGCTGCTCGGATTCCCAAAGGGCAAATTCCTCCGATGCGTACTTCACACAGATGGTTTCCATTTGCACTAGTGTGGCCTGCAGGTTGGATACATCAGGTATACCTTTTAGCAATTCAATAAGTGCTCCAAGTACGGCTTCTGAGATGTGCGGCTCGTTGCGGATGATCAGCTCTTCCTGGCCATCCACTACTCTCTTCGAGATACTCATGACCGCTTGGGGTTGAACGGTACGGGCTGACCATTGCTCCAGCGCCAGAGTCCTACTGGGGCGAGCTTCTTTTGACGTGTAATTTTTGGATGTTTTAGCATGGTACTATTGGTTTAAAAACAATATTGCCCCGATAGAAGGAGCTGCTAAAACATCCAGTGTGGATTATTTCCGATAGCCCTTACGACTACCGACTCACTTCTACCGAGGCAATATTATGGGTTATATATAGAAACCGAATGTTCCTAAAATAAAATTGCCACTCCCAAACCAACATAAGACTGGTTTAAAGTGGCGTCTTTTCCACTGAATGTTTTAGCATTTCAAAAGTGGTAAAAAAATCTATACCTGCAAAAGGCCAGCTGATAATTATTTTAGGGCCAAATCAACAGCGCCGTACACGGCCAGCCCTAACACAATGCCTTTCAGTATCCTGACGACTTTTGGCTGTGCTTTGGGCTTGACGACGTAACTCTGGAAATCGGTCACGGTACTGTGCGGGTTCAGGCTCCGAAAGTAGACGACTGGCTGCAAAGGTTTGAACAGACCTGCCCGTTCCTCTTGCTGCCAAATCTCAAACTCATTGCGGATCCGAAGCTGCTCCAACCTGACACTATCCGGCCCAGCCTGCACGCGCCCACTCACCCAATCGGTGTTAATGTGCCCAGTATAGGTAACGGTTTTCGTACTGTCTGGCAAGTAGAGCACCACTAGCTGCGCCGGGGCACTGGCGGTGATATCGGTCTGCACCGTCGCCACGGTCGCACTGGAGACTTTCGCACCCGCTTTCCTGACCACTTCCTGCAGACGGTGGATATTCGAGTCCTTGTCTGCCAGCATTGACAGAAATTCCCTCCGCTCCAGCTCTAGTGCCTGGCGCTTGGCCACTTCAGCACCAGCTTTGTCTTTGTGGCGTTGTATCTCGGTGCTTAGCACCTTATAGACGGCCTTTTGGTTCTGCTCCATGGTCTTCTCAACAGAGCAGCGCGTTACCAGGCTGCTCAGGGCGATGATAAGGAGCACAAAAAGCAGCAACAATAATTTGCTGCCGCTTTGGATAAGGTTTTCAAGTTTTACTAATAGGTTCATATTAAAGCGTGGTTACAATGATGGTTGCTCCTGATCAGGAGAGGGCACTTTCCCGGTTTCCTTGTAATCGACCAGCTTTGATTTGAGCCAAACAGGTAGGTAACCCTTGCCGATCTTACTCAGGTTCTCTTCCACGGATATTGCTTCACAGACTAGCATATACACATAGAAGCCACCCTTCAGGAAAGGCACCAGCATGTGTACAACCTGGTTCGGAGAGCCATCGACTAAATGAGAGGCAATACCATGAATGATGATCAGCCCCACCGCATACTGCTGAAGCTTCTCAAACACCGATCGCATTTTGAAAGAGTGCAGCCGCTTGAGCTTCGCATTTACATACACACCAGTGAAAGTGTCTATCGTGACGAAAATCACCAGGAAAGGCACAAAGTCCCAGTCCGCGAAAACATACTTATTGAACCACTCGCCCGCCTCCTGGTAGATGGAGGCGAAAGCGATCAGGATAGTGAACAGGCGCATAGATTAACTGAAATATAGGTCAGACTCCGCTTTTCTTCTGCGCACTAGGCCCGGCAGCTCTTTCCCTCCCCCGTTCTTCCATTTGGCAAACTCGGCAGCAATGGTTTTGTCGGCTGGGTTAGCATTAACCTTCCGGAGCAGGGTGCTCTTTCTGAAGTTTGCCTCGCCGCAGTTAAACGTGAAGCTCACCAGCGCGCTGAACTGGTTCAGCGTGAGCGGGGCAGTTACGGCTCTTTTCACCTTCTCCTCAAAGCCTCGCAGCACAACTGCAAACAGTTCGTCTGCCCGCTCCTTCGTGATCTTTTCACCTCGCTTCACAGGAGCTCCGTTTTCATAATAGGTACAGCCATAGCCTATGGTCCAGACGCCGGCCGGGCACAGGTAGGCATTAAGCCGACAGCTCTCAAACTGGTGGATGAGCGCAAGGCCGAGCAGGTTGGTTTTCAGATGCTTGTTCATTGTTAGAAATTAATAGACCCACTTCGGGGCTTGTTTAACAGGTTTGAGGGGCTTGGCTTGCTTTTTCTTTTGGAGCATGGTTTGCTGAGGTTTTGGGCAAGGAAGAAAGTCTTTACTAGCACCGCACCCGCAGAGCAGTAGAAATCCGAGCAAAAGGACTGGTTTCATGGATTATCAAATGAATGCGAAAACTTTGGTGTCAGGCTTGTTGCGGAAAGTAGCGGGCACCACATGATCAGGCGTGTACAGCTCACTCTCGAAATAAGCTTTATAGTTGTCGGCAGAGGCGTTCTTGTTGAGGTACTGGCGCAGCTTGGAAAGGAAAGTCTGTCCATCAGTATAGGCCTGCTCTATTTTTTTGAGCAGCAGCTGGTCGTTATTGGCCATGGCTCCCTCGCTGGTATCATCTACCAGCATCTCCAGGTTCAGGCTGATCGTGTCTCCGGAAAACTTAAAGCTGCGCTCTGCGATGGCCTTGGCCGCGACCAGGTGCGCCACAGCTGGGCGTATGAACTTAGAAAGCAGCAGCTTATTCTCGTCGCTCACATTCCCTTCCTTAATCTGGGCTTTGATTTCCTCGTAAAGCGCCTCGCCAATCACTGACTCCACGGCGAATGGCTCCACCTTTTTGATGATAGACTGAAGTGACAGATAGGTCATGCGGGAGTCGCTGATATCGTACTCCTGGCTGTATTCTCGGGCTGAATTGATGAAGAATTGGCGAGTGACAACTACGGCGGAATTTATGCCCCAATCGGTGAAATTTTCTGCCTTTTCATGCTCTTCCAGAAATTCAAGCACCGACTCGAGGCCATTATAGCCTTTGGTGAGCAGATTGAGTTTCAGGCTGCGGATCTGGAACCGGTAAGCTGCCTTGTCCGATCGCGTGATGCCGCCATCGGAAATCAGCACCTGGTTGATATCCATGTAGCTGACCATGGCCAAGTTGCCCAGCGCATACTGCACCAGGTAGAGCAGCTCCTTTTGCTTATCATCCAGCGTGTCATCCTGGTATCCCGCATGCAGCTTCGCATATAGCGTTGCCCCCAGCAGCTTTTTGATTTGGTCGCGCTCCACTAGCAGGATATCAGGCAGCACGTTCTCTAGGCTGAAAGTCGCCCTGTTCACCCGGACGATTTTCTGAAACTCTTCTTTGGTTTTAAATAGGGCCATTATTGCCGGTTGTTTGTTTTGAATCCGATAGGAAGCCGTTCAGAAGATTTCGCCACCATGGCCAGCGGGAAGCGGCTGAAGTGCGCTTGGTGGTTTTTATCCAGCCACACGCATTCTACCTGTGCAGGCTTGAGCAAATCTGGGTGCGCCGGACCTGGCACCCTGGCCACAGTCATGCTGCAGCTTGGGCTTGACTTGAGGTGCACTGTGTCACCCACTTTAAAGGCGGTTTTCATGGCTTAGGAAGTTTCCTGCTGCACCTGCTTGCCTTTGTCAAGCGTCATGATGAGCGGGTTCTGGAACCTGAACTGGAGCTCCGGATCCCAGCCGTTGTAATCCCTGATCAGGTTAAGCGGCTCCAGCACCAGGTCTTGCTCAAAGCGTGAGGTCGAAACGAAGTTGTTAAAGGCAACGCGGGCATCAGAACCAGAGCCTGCACCCATACCTTTGCCTGGACTTACGCCACGTAAAGTCGGTGCTACACCCACGGCAGTATAGATGTAGGAAGCAGCCTCTTGCGAGTCCTCGATATAGATTCCGTCTTTAAGCTTGTCATCGATGGCCGTCACCTTGAAAGCCGCGATATCCTCGCCCGTGTGTGGGTTGCGCACCGTAGTGGCTATAATAGACTTTCCAGCTCCATCGGTACCCGTCATCACGGCGTTGAATGTATCCAGCTCCTCAGCGATGATCTTCTGCCGCTCGTCCACTTTCTTAGAGTCCCAGTCGCCGTATTTCCACGTCCAGTAAGCATGGTGCACCTCAATGAGGTATTTCACCGACAGCTGGTTTTTGAAGAGTTGCTTTTTGAATTCGGGGATAGCCTTAGCCACATCAAGCCAGCCAGTCCGGCGCACAGCATTCCAACTGGCCAGTTGGTACTCGGCTTTACCAGGAGAGGGCACGTTAATCGGATAGATAAACTTGAAATCCTTTGTATTGGCCCGGAGCGCCTCCACCGGATCAAAGTAAGGATCTATTACTGGTACCTTGGTGGTGTATTCGTCTGTGATGTTGGCCCCATTGTCCCAGTTGGCATTGATGTAACAGAAGTTAATCACGCCATCCGTTTTGGGCTTGGAGAAACGGCAGAAAACAGCGTCCTGCGCCGTCAGCATCACAATCTTCTTTCTGTTTTTGGATAGGATGAACTCTGGGAAAGCGTTAGCAAAAAAGGAGATATCCGTTAGCGCCTCCAATGCATAACGGTTAATATTGGAGCGTTTCAGAAAAGCCTCCACCTCAGGGTCTTTCTTCCGGATGAATATCTCGTTGCCCTTTTCGTCTAGCTGCACATGGCCATATACCACACCCGAGCCGTACCAGGCCTTTGCTTTCCAGCTCAGTGTGTCGGAGAGAACTTCGTTGCCCTCCACATCTTTCATCACATTCTGCGGAAACAGGTTGTCATCGCCCCACATAGCGATTTCGTCACCCATGGCCTTTACTACCGGCGTAGTGGCTACCGCACCAGGAGTATCGCCACCTTTGCCAGCTATAACTGTGCTGGCGGAGGCCAGCGGCATGTTCAATTTGATAATGGCACCAGCTCCGGCGCTGGTATAGGCGAAATTGCCGTCCTTGCTTACAACTATGCTCATCAGATAATGACTTCCATTCCGTTGACTTCCTTGATGAGCCAAATGCTGCACTTACGGATCTGGCCGCTGGGTACCACCTTTAGGTTGCGAGTGTAGTTCTCGTAGTGGTGCGGCTGTTTTGGAGTGGCTGAGGGGGGAGTCTGCTGCAAAGCCGTCGACACGGATGCTGTCGACTTCTTCTTACTTTTCGGCTGGTCACCGGTCATGTAGCACTTGTCTAGCTTGACCCAGTAGCCGCCTGTTCCTCTTTTCCTGTCACACGCAGCAAAGCGTATAGAGAAAGGCTCTGTGGCGTTCTCCATCAACTCTAAAGCATCCTTCAACCTGATTATGCGCTTGCTCATCTGAAGCGAATTTCATCAGGTATAGGGGCTTAAAAAAAGACAGGAAAACAGAGGGAATCAGGTATATTTGAAAAAAATCAATCTGAACTACTTTAGATGGAAGAAAAAAAATATCAAGTACCGCAGGGTACAACTGGAGATATGGTACACACTGTTGTTAAGGCAGGAATCTCAGCCGTGCCATTTGTTGGAGGGTCAATGAATGAGATTTTCAACGCAATAGTTAAGTCCCCTATTGAGAAAAGAAAACAAGAGTGGGTGGAAAGCATCACTGCTGGGCTGATTGAGCTTGAGAAGAAGGTAGAAAGCTTCTCAATAGATGAGCTTAAGAATAATGAAGTCTTCATTAGCGTTTTGTTAGAAGCGAGCCAAATCGCTATAAAAAACCACCAAAAAGAAAAATTGAATGCTCTGAAGAATGGTGTCTTAAATTCTGCTACAACTTCTACTGCCAGTGGTTTTGAAAAAGATATGGAGGAGCGCAGAAAAATTCAGTTTCTCTACCTTATTGATCGGATGTTCCCGGAGCACATAGAAATACTGAAGTACTTCTCGAAAAAAATGGGCGGTGGCACAATGTGGAGAGATTTACACCCTAGCAAGTATTTCGATGACTTCTTTATGGTTCATAAAAATAAGGTGCTTGATACTGCGGTGCAAAGGTTCACTCCTGTGATCTATGAACTAGTAGACATGAAGCTTCTTATGATTAAGAAGAGTACCAGCGCCTCTTCCCATGACGATTTGGTAGAAGAAGAAGTGCATTCTATGTATACAGTATCTAAGTATGGTCAAAGCTTCCTGGAGTTTATTGAAGTAAATTAACATTATGAAAGCTGAAGGTTTCGTAAACTAGCCTCGGTTAAACCCAGTCTCAAAAATTTTTCTTAAAAACAGCGTTTCCAGCTGGTACGCTGGTTTTTTTGTACCTCGCCTATACTTTAAAATCTCAAAATCACACTGCTCTCCCCGACGGCGCACTGATGCTCCGGCGCAATTTCACAGACCGACCTCGGCGATATATGAATGGCCTCCGACAAAAAGAAAACCGCAACCAAGATGGCTGCGGCTTTCGGGTTGGCTAAAAGTTGTGGTCGCTACGCTGAGAGCAGCATGAAGTCTGAGAAGTCCATCAGTGGATTGATGATGTGCTTGTCGATGGATAGGAAGTGAAGGTCCACAGTGTCGGTGAAGTGAGTCGCCTCTTGGCCAGGCACAGTGAGTTTCTTTTCGCTGCTCTTGTCTTTCTGTATCTCACCACCACGGCCCTGCTTCACTGGAGCCAGGCTCATCGCCGTGAGGATATCCTTACAATTGTCTTTGTTGAAGCGGATGGCTGGCAGCCGTGGGTCTGTCTCACCCAGCAGCTCATGTGCCAGGTGGTACTTGACCTGGTGCACAGGCACACGTCCCATGTTCACTATCCTTACAGTCCAGCCCGCTTTCCTTAAGCGCTCAGCAAACTGCTCGTTATAGGTCATGTCTGAGTCAGGGCGGCGTGCATTACCCCATTCAGCATCTTGTATAAAGACAAACTCTTTCTTCAGGTGGTAAGCGTAATACTCAATGAACTGATCAGCTAAGTCATTGATCAACTTCGGGTGCTTTACATACATGCCTTTCAGGAATCTATACTCACCCGGATGCTGCTGCGCCAGGGAAAGCACTGATATCTTGGATCCCCAATCGACAGCACCCCTGATTGGCATCGTGCTTACGCAGTCGCTATCCATCCTGGAGTCTATCGTCGAGAGTTTCTTCAGGTTGAATTCCAGCCCCAGAATGTAATCGTTGTTATTGGCATCTACTGCATGGCGCTTACTGAGCATCGGATAGAAGCCCTCCTCTACAGTGCCAGGCCTGCGGTTAAGCACCTCGGTCAAGAACACGAAATCGGTCAGCTGCAGCCGCTGATCCTCCAGGTATTTCAGTCCCAGGTTAACGATATTATCAAAGGCGTTAGCCTCCGAATACAGCAGGCCTTTTTCGTCTGGAGCAAAGCGGATCAGTTTACTGATCTCCTGCATATCTGCCCAGGCACGCTTTCTGAAGTCACGGTCGCGGCTGTCGATAAACTTGAGCTGCAAATCCGTGATTTCTTTCTGGAGTGAGAGCAGGTCGTATTTATCCAGGACATAGTTGCCAGCCTCCACTAGCCAGCGTCCCTGGTCGCCGTAAGGCATAGAGCTGAAGTGGAAAACCCCATGATGCAGAGGGTTCTTCCCAAAATAGCGCCTGTTACCACGGTTACCCGCAGAAACTTCCTTATCAAATCGCTCCTTGTTCAAAAGCAGCGACTCATCACAGATTATACCGTCGAGGTTGTTACCACGGGCACTTGATCCGTTTGCATCCTGCGTTACCAGCTGAATACAGGCTCCAGTATAGAAGTAAATCGCGTACTGATCATCCAGTGGCGGCTCATACGGCAGAGGCCACCGGTATTTGGCCGGTGGCTTTCTGCCCACAAAATAATGCTTGTCCTTGATGTAGCCGATTCGCTCCAGCGAGGCAATGGTGGAGGGCAACGTTACGGCCAGAATCTGCTTATACGTGCTGCCTACCAGTACCCACTTGCTGCGGGGCATTGTCTGGACAATCAGGTGGATCAGCCAGGCAATAAGCGAGGATTTTCCAGTCGCACGACCCCAAAGTGAGACGGCAGAGGCTATTTTTGAAATGATAAAGCGTAGCTGAGGCCTGTTGAACTTCAGCTGCTTAAAAGCTTGATTTTTACTCATCCGCTTCCTCCTCCTCGGGCTCATCAATCACATTATCCAGGATATTGTCGATTGATTCATCCCCCAGGCCCATCGACTCGACGGCATCCACCACGTCTTCGTACTCGTGCTCTGGAAGCGTCTGAATTTTGGAAACATCCAATGTTAGCGGCTCCTTACTGCCTCCAGAAGATATCTGGATCATATAGGTATGTGCCTGCAACAACTCTGCGTCGAAAGCGGATGTATCTTCGGCATGGAGGCCTTTGAGCATGGCCATGTTCTTGATGGCCGTGTTCATCTGCTTCAAATCCGGTGGCTTCTGACTCGCTGCAAGCTGAAACACCTTCATGGAGTACTCATAGAGAATGTGGCGCAAACCTTGCTTGCTGGTCTGCGTCACATCACCGAATAGCTTAGTGGCATTGTTGAGCATGCGGTAAGCTGTGGCTCTGCTGAGGTCAAAGCGATTCATCAGCAAGGGTACCGACTGCTCAAATGAATGATAGTTCACCAAAAGCGACCAGGCAGCCTCGATTACGGACCGCTTGGTCTTATCCGCATCCGACAGGCTCTCTTCACCCTCTTCACTTAGGTAAGAGTCGTAGAGCCGGTCGAGCAGCGTGTCCTTGGACTTATCAACCTTAGTTTTGGTGATTGAATTGATTAAGTTCTTGCTCATTCAGCAGGTAGCCATTGCGTTTAACTGAGAAGGGAAGTTTGTTGTCGCGCATGTACTGCACCCATCGCCTCACTTCAACATCGACATACTTCGGGTCGAGCTCGGTACCACGGCACTGACGTTGCAACTGCTCACAGGCGATGATCTGACTGCCTGAGCCTAAGAAACCATCGAACACAATATCACGGCGCTGGGTACTCATCTCCAATAGATAGCACAGGATTTCCACCGGCTTCATGGTCGGGTGGTCGGCGTTGCGGCTCGGGCGGTTGAACTGCAGCACAGTACTCTGCTTGCGGTCACCGTACCACTTATGCGCAGCGCCCTCTTTCCAGCCATATAGAATCGGTTCATGCTGCCAGTGGAAGTCCTGACGGCCCATCACAATGGATTGCTTTACCCATACCAGGCATTGTGAGAGCTTCAACCCGGCATTCTTCAGAGCCTGGCGGAAGTTGGCGCCTTCTGAGTCGGCGTGAAACACGTAGATGGGTGCTCCAGCCTCCATGAAGAGGTAACTGTTGGTATAGAAGTCATACAGGAACTGGTAGAAATCCTCGTCCGGCATGCTGTCATTCTCAATTTTGAGTTTATCCTTGGTAGCACCCTCGTAGTTGACGTTGTAGGGAGGGTCGGTGATGGTGGCGTTTGCCAGTTTACCCTGCAGTGCTTTCTCCACTGTATCTGACTCCAAAGAAGAACCACAGACCACCACGTGTTTCAGGTGCTTGGAAGTACTCTCCAGCTCGTATACATCGCCCAGAACAGAAATCGGCGCCTTAGGAGGCTCTGGGTTGAACTCACTCTCCTCTTCCGGATTAATCTCCTTCAGGACCGCATCTGGCATCTTGAACTCATCCACGTTCAGGCCTAATGCCCCCAGGTCGATGTCACTGAAAACAGCGTCCAGTATATCCAAGTCCCACATGCCGATGGAAACATTCGAGCGGATGTTATACTCTTTGAGCTCCAGCTCGGTGAGCATGCGGTTGGGGCAGCGCACGTCGATCAGCTCTTCGCCTCGCTCCAGGAGCATGAGCACGGTCAGGCGCTGGTGGCCAGCGATAACGGTGTTATCCTGGTTGATCACAGGAATCTCAACCAGGTTAAACTTCTCGATGCTCTCAATCAGGCGTTGCTTCTGTGTTTCGGTAAGGATCCTTGGGTTGTGCTCATAGGGCATCAGGTCTGAGACCTTGCGCTGCACGGTAATCCACTCCAAGGCTGCGGTTTCATTTGTCATTTGAGGTAATCAATATGGTAAGTCTTTGTATTTCGGTTTCAATGGTCGCCAGCTCCTGTTCATTGGTTTCTGGATGCTTGCGAAGTCGGGAGCGCTTAGTGCGTAGGTTGTTGCGGTGCTGGATCAGGCTGGCCTTGTCAGACTCGTCCACCTTTGATTTTGGGAAGAGCTCATCAGGCAGACATCCATGCGTCAGGTAAAACTTGCGGATGTAGTTGAGCTTTTTGATTTGTGGTACCAGTTCCAGGATCCGGAGTGATAGCTGGAGCAATTTCTCACCCTCCGGCACCATGTTGAGCCGTGCATGCGCCAGAGTTCGCTCATCCAGGAGTGACTGGCGCTGCTTCATCAGCTCTTCGTAATGCGGCTGATGGGCTGGATTGGAAGCAGGTGCTTCTGGCTGGGGTTTAGGAGCAGCAATTTTTACCGGTTTAGTTGGCTCTGGTGCTTTTACCGGCAGCAGCTCCTGAAGTGACTGGAGCAGTTTCTCACTATTGAAGGAGGATGGTCCTGAGGCGAACATGCGCTTGCGCACGTTGCTGCTGCCATACTGATCATAGAGTGCGACACCTGCCGCGTAGTCCTGATCAGACGCTAACCACCTTTTAATTTCCTGCTCCATACTTCAAAAGTGGTCAGACAGGGGCAGCTAAAAAAAGACATAAAAAAAGCCCTGACTAGTGGTCAGGGCTTTAGTTTATGCAACATTTAATCTTTAAACACTCTTTTTCCGGGTGCGTTTTGGCTTCGGTACCAGGTAAGGGAAGTCACCGGCGGCCACATACCTATCCGCCTGCTCCAGTGTTACTTCGTACAGGTCGATCATACCATGCTTAAAGCTGTTGATCTGTGTGTACTGCGTACCCAGCTGGTACTTCCTAGAGACCTCCGGACGGAGCTTTTTTACCTGCTTAGCCATTGGTTTAAGGAGCTACGACAGCGTCTCGCTTCAAGGTGATATCACCCTCGTAGTAAAGCAGGCCAGCCTGATAGCCGGTTACCTTGAATGTATAGCCTCTGCGGCCACCGCTCAACTTCGCCAAGGAGAAGTCGCTCGGAATGCTCATGCCCAGGCCTTTGGTACCCCACTGGAGCAGTTTGCCGTCCTGTGTCCTGGTGATAACAACGCAGGGCGTGTTGCGAATCCAGCGGGCAAACTCAGCAGCTTCTTTCTTCACACCAGGGTGGAAGAACTCAAACTCCACCTGACCGCCGTAACCGTCAATCTCACCAATCGTGGTGATCTTCGGCTCAGACGAGTCCTGCGTCGCATAGCACTCCACAAAACCTAAACCAGCCTTAAACTCATGTGTGCCGTCGATGGTCACGCTGTCACCAGGCTCAGTGGTGGTTTTAACACTTTTCAGGCCTGCAGCCAAAAACCACAAAAGTGGCGCAACATATACCTCCGAGGTAATACCGGCTGGGTTATCCTCCCCAGCTGGTGGCAGTAGATCAACAAAATCCATCGTTCAGCCTCCTTACTTAGTTGGTTCAACATAAGCCACCAGCAAGCCAGACTTCTTCTCAACCAGCAGGTCCACCAGTTTCTTGTCTGCGCTCAGCTCTGCAGCTAGTACATCTGCACCAGTCTCCGGATGCTGAAACTTAGCGGCCAGTACCTGGTACTTTTTCTTTTTGCTGTCCTGAACGACAGGGAGCTTGTTGCCTTTCTGAGCCTCGGCCAGCGCCAGGCGCTCGTTCTGCTCGTCGATCAGGGCAGCTTGCTCTTCTTTTTCTTCACGCTCCCTGGCAAGCTCTGCCTTTAGCGCTTCGATCTGCTCTTCAGCAGTTAGTTCTTTATTCTCAGCCATTGCTATGGTTTACAAATGATTTACAATTGATTTAGCGACTCAAGACCTGGTAATTAAACCAAGTCTTGATCGTTGGTGAACACGATTTCAGGAATCACGAAACCAACGCCACGGCTCCAGTCAGAGAACAACTTCACCTTACGATCGATGCTTTCAATCTGCATCGTGTTCTGGTTCTGTGTGCGCTTGCCCAAGTGAATGGCGTTAGACTTCGGCGTCATCCAGATCTTATTGGCACCCGCCATGGAAGGCAGACCGATGATGGATGTATTCGAGAAGTCAACAGAGCCATTGCTGCCTTTGTAATCAGTGTCTTTACCATACAGGGCACGGTAGCCTTTCAGGAAGCGACGCTCCAGCGACTGGCTCATGCAAAGCTGCATCGGGATGTGCTGGTAATTGGCATTCACTCTGTCCACAAAGAACTCCACCTGCTCTACAAACACCTTGTTGTCTGCATCCGGAGCACCGGTTACGATTGGCGTGATACGACCGGCAGTAACCTGGTCGTTGATGGCCTTTCTAAGACCATCCATGGCAGTACCAGCAGCACCTGGCTGACCATTTACCGGAGCCTGGTAAACGCCTTTGTACACTTCGTAAAGCTCGTAATCCTCCTTTGCCTTTGGCAGCAGCATTACTTCCACATACCAACGGATAAATGGCCAGGTCTTACGGTCCAGACCGTCACCAGTAAGGAAACCTAACCAGGTAGCTTCCAGATCATCCGGATACTCCTCCGAGTCAACTTTCATTTTGAACTGGTTGATCACAACCGGCACAAACTTCAAAGCATCGATTGGCGTCCAGGTCTTCTGGAATGGCTGCAGCACTCTACCGATGGTAGCCTGGGCAGCACGCCACTGCGTTTCGTCTGTAATGATTGAAGTCAGCACAGAGTCAGTCGTCGATGGCGCATTCAGCATCTTCACGATGCGAGCTAAGTTCTGGCCGTTCTTCAGGTAGTAGGCACCAAACTCAGCAATGATATCAGCGATATTCATCTTTATAAAAGTGGATTAGTTGAACAGTGGGTTTTGATCCAGCGCCTGGTTGTGAGGCAGCGCATCGATAGCAGCCTGGCTCTCGTCAGCACCCGACTCTGGGTTGTCAACACCGTCTTTCTTCACGGAGGTAGGTGTTGCGCCTGGCTGGTTGCCGTACTTCTCAGCCTCAGCCTTAAAGTTGTCACGCTCCGTAGTCAGGGTGGCGTTAGTGTCAGTCAGCGTCTTTACCTGCGCGGTCAGGTCTTTTTCAGCTTTAACTGAGGCTTGCAAAGCGTCGTACTCCGACTCGGTGATCAGCGCCACACCCTCAATGCCAGCAGCCTCTAACTCTTCGTTAGCGGCTGTTACCATCTCTGCTGTGAGCTCCTCACCAGTTTTTCCGGCCAAGGCAGCTACAGCCTTGAATTTGTTTTTTCCGAACATGGTCTGGTTTTGAGTTATTGAGTTGTCTGTATTGTTTTGGGAAGCAGCTAGCTGGAGTGCACGCTGCACAGCGTAATCGAAGTCACCCATTTCATCGGCCAAACCGAAATCGATGGTATTCTGGCCGAAGTATACCTTGCCAGTCAACACATCTTCTTTCTTCAGGTCGAGCTTGTCACCTCTGAACTCCTGCACAGAGCCAAGGAAAGCCTCATTCAACGGATCAAGCTGCTCTTTGCGCAGTTGGTCGTACTTGCCCTGCATGGCCTGGGCATGTGCCTCGTTTTTGTCGACAGACTTAGAGGCCCGGATAGTGTGGGACTTGATGCCGTGCTTCTCGTAATAGCCAGAGAAGTCGGTGATACTAGCCATGGTACCAATAGAGCCGACAGAGGCTGTCTTGCCTGCCGCAATGATCAGGTTGGAACCACAACCAGCCCAAACGCCTGCAGAGCACATCATGTCGGCGTGCACCACCAGTGGCTTTGAAGTATTCTTGATGATGTTATGGAAAGCCTCGGTGCCTGAAACGGTACCACCTGGTGTGTTCATTCGAATGACGATGGCGGAGATGTTCTCATGCGCATCTGCTGCCTTGATGCGCTGGCCAAGTGTTCTGGTGCCAGGCGTGCCGCAGTAGTCGTTGATCATCATCGGGCCGTCCACTGTTACTACAGCCACAGATCCGGATGGCGCATCATCGTAGGAGCTATAAACAGTAGAAGCCTCCACCCCGCCCATGGCAAATGGCAGGGTTTCGGCTCTTTCTTTTGGAGTCACCAATGTCGATGCAGTCAGCTCACTGTTAAGTAAAGAAATGACTTGAGGCATGTACGCCTCGGCAGCCGCTGGATCAATCATCCAGGGCTCACGGAGAATAGCAGAAACTAAGTGGTTGACTTGCATCGACAGTTATGAATTGACACAAATCTGGAGAATGAGAGGGTTGGAAAAAAAGACAGAAATTACTGGCTGCTTCTCGCTGTTATATACTCATCATGTGTATAATTCACTCCTCCAACACTTTCTATTTCATTTAACTGTTCAGGTGTGTGATATCCCTCAAGAAGTGTTTGACCAGTAAGATCTCCATTATCATCAACCATCATATTGACGATGGGATATACGCTTCTTAAATCAGGGTATTTATTCGATTGTATGATTGAATAATATTTAATCCTTTTCATAATCACTTACATGCTAAATATAATGCACCTCTATGGCGCAAAATGGGTTATTTGAGCCAGAAGCCTGGAAACCAATATCTAAAACGTCCCCCTCAAGCATCGTGAGCTCAAAGAGTAGGGTGTTGTCGACAAATTCCACTGTGCCGGAGCTTACCTCTACACCGCTGGCGTTACGGTGTGTATAGTTTAGGGTAGTTCGGGCGCTGCGATTGCGGTAAATAGATTTTACCACCAAGTCTTTCTGCGCTCGAAACGGCTTGACCTCATACGTGGTGTTATATATCAGCAGCCCGCCCTCCGGTACCCAGGCCGCATAGGGGCTGCCATTGTCAAGTTCAGCCGCCGTGTAGTTAATCATTTGCGCGTCAATGCCTGAGCCAGTGGCTTCCAGCACCATTCCGCTTTGCGGCTCGTCCATGCGCCAAGCTCCCACAGCACTCTCGGCAGGCAACACGCCCGCGTGTATGTCTGCGTGCTCCTGATTTGAAAGCTCCCGATTCCACTGACCACCGATGAAAACATACCCGATGAAGCTGTTGCCACCAGTGGCGCTTTGCCCGAACTCAAAGCTGGCGTTACTGTCCAGATTGCCGGAAGGCATATCCCCTGGCCAGTCATTAGAGGTAGTGCCGAAGGTATACTGTAAGTCTGCTGCCGTTCGCGGAACGCCATTCAGGTACAGCTTGTAATCTTCCTTTTTGGTCGGCGCTGTTCCGGCACGACTCAAGCCGAGGGTTGTTTCTACTCCAAGTGTCGCGGTCTCAGCTGTCAATATGTTATAACGAGAGCCTCCACTGCCTTGCGGGCGCATAAAAAGTCCGAGTTTGTTTCTATCGAAGAAGAGGGCAAAACCCGTCTCTGTGCCTGATTTACTCATAATACGGGCCGTGGTAGAAGCGCCGGGCAGCACCAATGCCAAAAACCTGACGGCCAGAGAAAAGGGAGTGGCTCCTACCTGGAACGCTTGCGAATCAATGGCCGTGATGCGGTCATTCACCCCATCTACACGAATCGAGCCTGGTGAGAGGTTAGCAATTTCCACTGGAAGACCGAAAAAATAGCGCTTTATCATCCTAGCTTAGATTTAACTATCGCCTCCCCGAAATTCTTACCAGCTGCCAAGGTTACGCGGTACTCGATGGTGTAATGCACGAAATTGGTAATCTGGCTATTCAGCGTAGCTATGCTTGTAGTGGCTGGTTGTGAGGCACTCCCTCGCTGCGTGGCAATATAGGTCATGGTGGCAATGTTTGACAGCTCCACAGCTTGCACGGTGATTTTCTCGTTGTAGTAAACGCGTTGTGAGCGGGTGTAGCTGGAGAAAGAGAGTGTGTCCCACCGGTCAGTGACTGCCCATGCCAGGGAGGCCAGCTTATCGAGTGCCGCTTTTACTTTAAGCACCCCAGCACCGAAAAAGGTGCTGTTGTTAGTGGTGTAGTCAATGTCGTTGGCTACAATGCTCACGGTTGCTCCGGACTTGCCGTTTACGCTGCTTACTTTTGTAGCAATGTTGTCTTCATTTGTCTTAACCTTATTTGTAAGGAAGTCTAACCACCCTTTTAGAGAGATAGTGGCAGTAGAGTTGGCAAGTCCTAAGTAACCCCACAAGTTAGATGTAGCTCTGGCTGCAATCGCCCTGGCATCGGTAAACCATTTATTAAACGCACCTTCACTCTGAATATCGTCGGTGCTATTAATAGTAGTACCACTTTTCGGAAGTATAAGCCTGCCATTGGCATCCGGAGAATACTCCTGCCCATCCATTTCCACCACCCTTACAAACACCACTGGCTCTTCCACTGCACCACCGGCATTACTCCAGAAAAGGTAAGCGGCGAAGAGTAGCTCAGTGCCTGGCTGATCAGGATGCTCAAAGGCTGGCGTCACACCTGGATCCTGCCCGTAGATATAAACCCATCCATCGGCTGAGGCAGCCAGGATGTCGATGCGCTCTCCCCATCCAACTGGAGGCAATGGCACGTTTTCTTTAGCATTGGGTGTTGGCAGAGGCGAGACCTGCCCATGGACTTCTATTTCCGCAGGTGTGACTTTTACTGTGTTGCCTTCTGTGGATACTTTTGGATAGACTTTCCACTTGAAGCCCTCCGGAGCTGGCGGTGCCGGTTGCTCAAGCTTCTCCACCCGAGCTGCTAATTTCTCAACTGGATCAAAGAGTGAATCAGCGATATCAGTAGAAAACTCCCGGTAATCCTTTTCGGCGATATCGAAGGTATTGTTGTCTTTGAAGCGGCCGGTGATTGCCGCCCACTTTGTCTTAAATGCCTGGAGTGAGAGTAAGGCCATTATTTGATCTGGTAAGTAAGTTTAAATCCGGAGCGGATGATGATTGTTTTGCCAGCAGGTATAGAGGCAATCAGGTTGCCTCGGGTATCTACCATCCGAACGGCCTCACCACCTACCACAACTGGTGGCGCAATCGTTCCTTCTTCTGCGACATTGAAAGGTCCACTGTAGAAGTAAGCTGGGTTGCGGGACTTGCCTTTGAAGCTGAATCGGTAGCCTTTGCGCTGGCCAGGTTGGTTGCCTGAGCTATACTTGCACTCAAACACCAAAGGGTGCTCCTTGTCGCCGATCAGCTTAAGCTGGCCATCCATATCCTGGTAAAGCACCACCACCCGTTTGCCTTTCAGCATGAGCATAGCCTCAGCTAGCTCAGGTGTATGGCCTGCTACAAATCCACTGAAATTGTTGTTGTAGAAGTGGCCGTGCACATCGTCATCAGATGGCTCGTCAAGCTCTGGAGAGAATTGTGTGGCTTCAAAGAAGTTGAACAGCGTGCCCTCGGCCAGCTGGAGATCACTCACAATGGTGACGCCCTCCACTAGGATCTCGTCGGGCAGGTTGGCTGCCAAGGTATAGTAAAAGCGCTGGTTTACCCCTGAAGTCTGACCGGCAACCCTTGAAATATTCTTCATCTGGGAGTGGTTAGAGGCGAGTGACAACTACGGCGGAAAAACCTGGGATTTCTACTGATTTTTTCCGCTTTACCCACTTATTACCATACTTCTTCCGCTGATCACGGTACCAGGCCTGCTTGAGAGTGAGGGGGGAGATATCGCCGTCATCAAAAAAATACTTGCCCATGAATCCATCCACCATGGCGTCCATAGTCATTTTCACGCCAGCTTCCTGGAGCGTTTCCACATAGTATAGAAACTCATCCTTGATGGTGGCGTCGATAAAATCGTTGAAATCGTAAATGGTGCGGCTGGTGATGTTGTTGCATCCTCGGTTCTTATACTTATCGAGGGTGATGATAACATCAAGGTTTTGAGAGTATTTCTCTCGCTCAACGTCAAAACGCTCATCGTGCTGCTGGTTGCGCAGCATGTGGATGAGCATTTTTCCTTCGTTGTGCTTTCGGCTAAGTTTGAATTCGCCTTGGTGCTTTTTCTTTAGAAACTTGAGTACGTGGGGCAGTACTGGAATTTGTACAGTTAGAAGCATACAGGGTGGTTTGGGGTGCATTTTAAGGGTACACTAAAATACTCATTTAGTGCGTCCTATAAAATGACAACTACGGCGGAATAAGCTTTTTACCCGCTTTTAAGTTCCCTGTACTTTTTGTACTATTTTTCTATTACAAACCCTGCTTCTATCAAGTCCGCAACAAAAATATCCACCGACTCCGTCCGGATATCGGATCCGTTCTGGAGCTTGCAGCGTCTGGCTGTCTGCGCCATGAATTCTTCCAGGTCGGCAGACTCCGTGTGGCTAGTGTTGCGCATCTCCCAAACCAGGTCCAAGTTGGAAGCGGCCTGTATCTGGCCGCCTCCTAAAAATTCGTATGTTTTCATTCTCTATGCTGCTAAGGCTGCTATTCTGTTTCTGTAAAAGTTTACTACCGGCGCTGGGTTGAAAGCTTCCAAAGATTCCAGCGTCTTTTGCGAAGAAACGTTATTTTTTGAAAATTCTACCAGGTTGTTGAGGAAAGTTATCCAGTTTACCACTTTGTCTACTTCGATGGTGCCGCTGTGCTGGCGGAATTCAACCGTGCCGTGGCGGAAGAAGCTCTCGGCGTTCAGCTTGAAGTAGCGGTCGCGCCCTGTTACTTTCTGCGCTATTTGCTCAATGTTGCTGCAGCTATCGATGGCGCTATAGGCGACGCTCTCGCTGCTAAACCTGTTCAGGAGGCTTCTGCAATATATGTTGTTATTAGCTCTGCGGCTTACCGGCAGGAAGCTATCGATCAGGCCTTCGTAGTTGATGTAGTTCTTATACAGGTTTTTCCACTGGGCCAGCTCAAAGTCGTTGGCTCCGAAGTGTATGTGCATGCCGCAGCTGCGGTTGATCAGGGCGTTGCATTTCTTCAGGGCTTTGCAGGCTTTCTTTACCTGCTCCAGGCCTGCTTCGCCTTGCAGTACTGGGCTTACAAGTTCAAAGCCTTGTGCGCCTGATATAGAAGCGTCTGTTACTATTTTCCAGTGTGCGCGGGTGGTGTGGTTGTATCCCTCGATGGCTACTGTTATGCCCTGGCGCTCCAGCTCAGCTTTCAGGCGGTGCATGTCTACGCCGTAGGCTTCGAACTCTACTCCAAAGGTGCGCGTGAAAAGGCCTGGTGTGAATACCGAGGTTTGGGTGGCAAGGCCTCGGCGTTGCATGGCAGCGTATACGTTCTGAACAAAGCCGTATCCTACGCCCATCATCTCTGCTACCTGCTTTCTGGTAAAGCCCAGCTGCAGGAGCTGCTGCATTTTATAAGTCTTTGTCGTGCCGTTCAGGTTTAGTATTTCTTGTGCTGTCATGGTCGTATAGCGTTGTATTGTTGAGTCTAAGTACGACCAATTAAGACTCACTATCAAGTTATTAAAACACTCTTTTTCAAGCGTTTACAAACTTCTTTGCACGCACCAACACGATCTCGGAAGGGTGGAATTTGTGCTCTAACTCAAAGCGTTGGAGTGCTGATTCCAAGGATTTTATAGCCGTGGGAAGTGGCTGTTGCTGGTAACCTTCTGAGAGGTAATTGTGAAAGGAATAGTCGCTATACTTGCGCACCCAGCGGGCAGCTTCGTACTCTTTGATGCGCTGGTATTTGTCAGCAAATAATATGAGCGCGTAGGGTCTTGTTTCCTGTAGCCAACGCTTGACTTTGTAGGCTGATTGGTTAGAGGGGCAGCCAAGCATGAACAGCGTTGCACCACCAATCAATTCATTCAGCTCAATATAATACATACTTTAGGTATTAAAGCCTTGCTTTCTATATATGTAAAGTGTCTGATGGTGAATTGCTTTGATGAAAGAATTAAACGTTTTTACAGCCCTTCTAGCATATTCATATTTAGGGAATATAGGCCTCCCTTTTTCTAAAGGGTTCAATATTGACATCATCAAAGAAACATGTACAATTCGGTGCCTAATCCTAATAATGGATTTTATTTCATCAAGTGATTCTTTAGACATCCCTAAGTCATTATGAAAACTGATATCAAAGCCCTTTTTGAAAGCCTTTTTAGCTACATCAAAGTTTTGAAAATTTATTCTTCCCTGCTTAATCAACTTCTGAGTCGGAGTAATTCCTTCTAATTGAGCTGCATTTAATATCGCTTGTATTTCGTTGACTTCTTTTTCACTTCTATCTAGAAATGCATTAGCTAATGATTCAAAATTAACTTGAATCCCCTCTTCTTCTAGTTCTAAAAATCTGTGTTTACAATAGCTTTCAAATCCAGTGACTAGTATCACTAAAATCATATTGACAATTACAGCTTCGTATGAGTAATCTCTTGTATTAGGGTTGTTATTAAGCAATAACTCAGCAGCTTCTACAACACTATCCCAAGTCTCTACTGCTGAATTCTTAAATAATTGTTTCCCATTAGAATAAATTTCTACAGAGATTGTTTGAATACCTTCATCACCCATTTGAATAATTTCACCATCTTCAGCAATACCAAATTTAACAGTTGACGGGGATCCTAGTGATACCTCTTGATTATTCAATCCCTGATTACCAACAACTAGTTTGATTTGATCCGGTGACCAAATCATAATAATTGTTAAGAGTCTATCCAACTTAAATTTTTTTAAATCTATGAAAGCTCGTCTTGTTCCTGTACCAGGCGACGAATGATAGAATACTAAATTATCATTTATGTCTTTTTCTAGAATCAGGACTATTTTCCCTGTAGGTACTTCTATAATCCTGAAAGCAGAGTTATCTCCAAAACTGAAAACTCCTAGAAAAATTTGATTGACGAATGACCCCTCAGGATACCTCATCATTTCTTGAAGTTCACCTATTTGGTCTTGTGGAAAACCATGTGGTAGTTTCATAGTGCGATATAGCTTTTATGTTTTGATTGAACGGTAAATCAAAGACTAGTTGATGTTACTTTAAAATTATCTTCCCATAATCAATTTACATGTATCAATATATTAAGTAATATATTTCCTTTAAATAATTTCTATCTTAAAGCCGGAAAACAAACAGACTATGGCTTTAAGTTGGAACGAGATTAAGGATAGGGCGGCACGATTCGCCAAGGAATGGGAAAAAACTGAAAAGGAAGAGGCTGATGCTAAACCCTTTCTGGTTGAGTTTTTTAACGTGTTTGGCATTAGCCACAAGAAGGTGAGCACCTTTGAGCACCGGGTAAAGAAGCTGGACGAGAAGGACGGCTATATCGATCTGCTTTGGAAAGGAACACTGCTCATCGAAATGAAGAGCAAAGGCAAAAACCTAGACAAAGCATTTACTCAGGCCAAGGATTACCTGCATGGCCTGGAGCAACACGAGCTTCCCTCCTACATCCTGGTTTCTGACTTTGATCACTTCCGCCTCCATGATCTGGTAGAGGGCACCACTGTTTCCTTCCAACTCAAAGACTTTGTGAAGCATGTGCAGCACTTTGGTTTCATCGCCGGTTACCAGCAGCGCAGCTACAAGGAGCAGGATCCTGTGAACATTCAGGCAGCTGAGCTAATGGGCAGGTTGCATGATAAACTCAAGGAGGTGGGATACGAAGGCCATGCACTGGAGGTATACCTGGTGCGACTACTTTTCTGTTTGTTTGCCGACGACACTACCATTTTTGACAAGGATATCTTCCGGGACTTCGTTGATCAGCGCACGAGTGAGGACGGCAGCGATCTTGGTGCCCGCATAACTGAACTCTTCTATGTGCTCAACACACCACGGGAGAAGCGTCTAAAAAGCCTGGATGAGCAACTCAATGCTTTTCCTTATGTAAACGGTAAGCTCTTCGAAGAATTCCTGCCGCCAGCTGCTTTCGATAGCCAGATGCGCCAGATACTACTGGACTGTTGCGGATTGGACTGGGGCCGTATTTCCCCAGCTATTTTCGGATCTATGTTTCAGAGTGTGATGAACCCGAAAGAACGTCGCAACCTTGGTGCACATTATACCTCTGAAAAGAATATCCTGAAAGTGATTAAACCTTTGTTCCTGGATGCTTTATGGGAAGAATTTGAAGCCGTAAAGCACAACAAGAACAAGCTGCAGGACTTCCATAAAAAACTCAGCACGCTTAAGTTCCTGGACCCTGCTTGTGGTTGCGGTAACTTCCTGGTGATAACTTACCGCGAACTGCGCCTGCTGGAGATAGAGATCCTCCGAGCCATGAACAAGACTGGCCAGGGCTTTCTTGATGTGCGTGAGATCATCTGGCTTGACGTTGATATGATGTATGGCATCGAGTACGAGGAGTTCCCCGCTCGTATTGCCGAAGTGGCCATGTGGTTAATTGACCACCAGATGAACATGCTGATCAGTCAGGAGTTTGGTCAATACTTTGTGCGATTGCCATTAAAGAAGTCTGCTAATATTGTTCATGGTAATGCTCTGCAGCTGGAATGGGAAAGTGTTGTACCAAAGGATCAATTAACCCATATATTAGGCAACCCTCCTTTTGTAGGAGCAAAGTTTCAAAATTCTGATCAGAGAGAGGATCTTAAGTCAGTTAATAGGAATGTAGATAATGGTGGTCTATTAGACTACGTTGCCGGATGGTTTATTAAATCAGCTAGGTATATAAACAATACTCAAATCAAGGTTGGTTTTGTTTCTACTAACTCGATTTGCCAAGGTGAACAAGTTGCGCCGCTATGGAACTATATGTTCTCACAAGGGATTAAAATTCACTTTGCGTTCAGTACTTTTCCATGGGAAAGTGAAGCTAAAGGCAAAGCTGCTGTCCACGTTGTAATAGTCGGCTATGCTAATTGTGATATACCTGAGAAGAGGCTTTTTATTAGACAGAACAACTCTGATTTTCATGAGTTAAAAGTGAAAAATATAAGCCCATACTTAGTTGAAGGCTCTGACATAACAATCGGAAACAGAAGTAAACCTTTATGTAATGTTCCTGAAATTGCAACTGGGAATAAACCAGTAGATGGCGGTAATTATATTTTAACCGATGAAGAGAAAGTTGATTTCTTAAAAAATGAACCCAATGCTGAAAAATACATTTTACCATTTTTAGGCGCTTTTGAATTCATTAATAACAAAAGTCGCTGGATTTTACACCTTAAGGATATTAGCCCCAGTGAGCTGAAGAGTATGCAAGAAGTTTTAAAGCGAGTTGAGGCAGTAAAACAATTTAGGTTAAAGAGCTCTAGTCTTCCGACAATTAAACTGGCGGTTACACCCACTAGATTTCATACAGAAAACATGCCTTCTACAAATTTCTTAGTAATTCCTCAAGTATCATCTGAAAGAAGGCTTTACATCCCTATTGGATTTCTGAAACCTCGGGTCGTGTGTAGTGATAAGCTAAGAATAATGCCTAATGCTACATTATTTCACTTTGGCGTTTTAACCTCGAAGATGCACATGGATTGGATGAGATTGACCACCGGCAGACTAAAATCTGATTATCAATACTCTGTATTAACTGTTTACAACAACTTCCCTTGGCCAGAAAACCCAAGTGATAAAAACATTAAAGCCGTTGAAGTTGCAGCCCAAAAGATATTAGATGCTCGGGAGTTATTTCCAGACAGTTCACTGGCGGATTTATATGATCCATTAACCATGCCACCGCAGCTAGTGAAGGCCCACCAGGATCTAGATCGCGCTGTGGATCTATGCTACCGGCCACAGCCATTTGTATCAGAAGCCAAGCGCATGGAGTTCCTATTTGAGTTGTATGAGAAGTATACGGCTGGCTTGTTTGCCAAAGAAAAGCCTAAGAAGAGCAAAGCCAAGAAGGCTCCAGCTGATGTATAGTGCGGTAGCCTAACTTGAAAAAAGGAGAGCAGATCAGTATATTTGAAATGAAACCGTTGTGGTCCGAGTGAGACTAATCATTTCGACGAGGGTAGCTGCAGCGATTTTAGAAGGAGAGGCTACTGTCTTAACAGACAAAGCCTCTCCTTCGTGTTTTGTAAAAGATTACCGCCAAAAACTCATTTGATTCTTATGCTCGTCGCTGATCAACCGGTCGACGGTTGCCTCTTTGGCTTTGGAGAGCTTGAGCTGCTCGATGGTGCGGCCCTGGGTGAAGTAGGCAAGCTGGGCTGCTCTCATTTCTTTAACCGCCTGCTTTAGTTGATTGTATTTTTGCCAATCCGTCATTGCTGCACCTCACTTTCCTTAAAAGTCACCGCCATCATAAGCAGGAAACACAAGAAGGGAATGAACACGAACCACATCATGACTGACATCCTTTCGGCTTATTGTTGGAGCGAGAGAAAATCTTCTCATTCTCATCCCAGGCCAGCTGCTTTTGTTCATCCCAGTAGCTGTCATGGCCATACTCCATTTCAATTAACTCATCGATCCAGTACTTAACCGAACGCATGGAAAAGAGCATTGCTGTGGGGCTATTATGCCCATGCTGAATGTTCTCTCTGATCCAGTGCCGCAGATGGACTATCCTTTCAAAAGTGATCTGGTGCGGGTACCACCTTTTGGCGAGGCTGACTGCGTCATAGATGTAAGAGTCGTAATTCCAGGCTTGGTATACTTCGCCGCAGATCAGGAGCTGGTGGCCCTCATCTGTCTTGGTGATCACCTGGGCGAAGTCAGTGAGTTTTTCTATCGCGATCATCTCTATGCCTCCTTTCCAAAGTAGTACTCTGAGAAGGCCTTAGCCTGGTTCATAGTCTGGCAAGAGCTGTTTACCGTTTGGTCTTTACTGTAGTCCTTAACCGTATAGCCAACTATCCTATTGGTGCCATCTGCATACAGGGCAGTTATTTCTCCTTTTGGCTTCTCGTTGATCGACACTACCTGCCTGTGGGTGGTGCCTTGGAATGAAATTGCTGGGGATACATTCATTGTTTTAGGGATTTAAGGTTTAACTCAATATTGTCTTCAAAATTCAAGGCTTTCTGCTGGATCTTGCCCAGGATCATCTGCAGAAAGTGATCCTGCTTGGTATTGCGGATGCAGTGGTGAATGGCCAGCAGCTCTTGGGGAGCGAAGCTGAAAGTGAACTGAAGTGATTTGTGGTGCTGCTCCTTCAGGTACTTGGTGTGCAAGCGGCCGGCCACTCTCCGGAGCGGATCGGCCGAGAGAAACTCAGCCAAGCTCACTTTGCTGTCGCTCCGGAGTGGCTTGAAGATGTGCGCACTGATGGCATTGTAGAGCGCCAGGATCTCCAGCCGGTTTGTCGTGATCTGTTGCCTGAATATAAGTGCCATACTCAGCTCCAGCTTCCGTTTTTGTAGCGCAGCACCTCCTGATCAGTGGTGTTGTCGTAGATGATGGCCGTCTGCACGTTGTCGTGCCAGTTCTCAATCATCTTCTTCAGGCGGTTAACACCCAGGGTTCGGTTGGGTACCATCTGCGTCCGGGACTTGTCTCTCGAGAAGAACTTCCTGGAGTTGCCGTCGATAAAGTAGACGATGGCTTTGCTCAATGCCTGGGTGGCGAAATTCTGACCGGCATTGCTGCGGGTTTGTGTACTGTTGTTACTCATGGGGATTTTATTTAGGATTTAGTAATGGCGTGTTGGGCGTAAAATTTATCCAGGGCAGCTTTGCCCAGGCGTTTTATCCTGGCTTCCTGGAAGCGGAACATCTCCAGCGGGGTCTTGCGCTGCAGCTCCTCGCGCAGCTTGCCCTGCTTGTGCAACCTGATCTCGTTGGCGGCACGTCTGAGCGCATCGTTTACCTTCTGCTGGCGTTTCCATACCTGCTGCTTGGTATACCACTCGTGGGTGCCCTCAAAACCTCGGGTGTTTTCGTGATCAAAGTAGCCAGTGCCAGGCCTGAATTCGGCGTATGGCAGCGGTGGGTGCTTGCCCGGATGGTTTTCGTAGTAGTTGGCGGCCAGCTTGAGTCGTTCAATAGCCTGGAGGTGGTAGAGCTCCCAGTCCTTTTCTGACAATTGCGCTTTGAATCCTCGGTAAACTCCGTAGAAAATGGCGTTTTTGGCCATTTTGTGGTGCCACTCCGTCCAGTCGGCAGTTGGATAGAGCAGCTTGGAGGCGATGGCCCAAAAGTTCTCGACATAGGCTTTGAAAACGGCCATTTGTGCGTCTTTCTCGGTCCGCGCCGCGCTCCCAGCCTCCGTAGCCTGTCTTTTGGCAGCTAGTGGCCTGGCAGGTGCCTTCTCAGTGGTTTTGAGCGTCTGTAGCAGCCCTGTGTCGCTGGTAAAAGTGTCGCCGGTGTAGCCTGCTTCGCCTTCGCCGCCAGGCAAGGCACTCTGTTGCGTAGCAACTCCGCCTTTATCCACATGCGTTATTTCTTTTTCTTTAGTCTCTGGTGTTTCTAGTTGTTTAATATGCGGAAGATTCTTGTTTTGAGGGAGGATTTGGGCGGTTTGGGCGGTGTTTTTTGAATTTTCGGTCTGCCCTGGCCAAAGGATCGCGGGGTTTATCCACAGCTCGAAATTGGCGCGTGTGCCTCGGAAGTTGTACTCCGATATAAAACCCACTCCCGGACGCTTCAGCACGCTGATATGCGACCTGACGGTGCGATCTGAGGTTTGCAGGATGCGGCCAAGCTCCACGCTGTTGGTGGCCAGGCTCGGCGCCTCGTCCTGCACCAGCTCCAGCTTACGGGCCTCGTTGAAAGACTTAATGTATTGCAGGATCAGCTTCTCGCCGGTCTCGATCACGCTCTTGGAAATGATGCCCTTCCGGATGAACACCGTCTTCTGGGTACCGTTGGCATAGGTGCGCACCACTGGGTGCAGCGGCAGGCTCTTGTTGTACTTGTCGGCAATTTTCCACCAGGCGGCAAGTGCTGCGGCCTGATTGATGTTTTTTGCGTAATCTATCATGTTGCAAACATTAGTTGTAGGTTGCAGGGCCGGAGGGCTAAGGCGGTGTGTCGACCGCCATGCTGTTTCCGGCCCCTGTAGCAGACCCTGTATTCTTAAAATAGCGTAGCTAGTGACTCCCGCAGCTGGTGATCCGGAAAGAGCAGGTGAATTGCCTGTTGCTTACTGGAAATAGTGACCAGTATACCGCTTGCACGGCGCTCCAACTCAGTCCACTCCTCCATAGATTTGGCTCCGAGCTGCTTTTCGCGTGTTTCCAGAAATTCTTCTCTGAGGGCTTTGATGTCTGACTCCAGCACCCTCTTCTTGTCGTGAGAGGTCATGCGGCTGAGACGGTTCGTTTGATGATCTGATTGCTTTCGATTTCGTGGTTGATCCACCTGATGTCGAAGTCGAGGTTGGTTTGAATCTCTTCCAGTTCCTGGGCGGTGACCTCACCTAATTGGTGGCGCATTTCTACTTCGTGGCGCTCGACCTGGTAGCAGTGCAGTATGCTCTTCCAGAGCCGCAGGTTGCTTTCTGCTTGTGCAATAGTGGGGACTAAAGGCATATTGTATTGGGTTTAGCGTGACATATTGAATCTTGAGGCAATGTCGTGCGGATCCTTAAGCACTTTCATAAAGGGCTTTATGTTCGGCACGTCATTGCAGAGCTGCTCCACGGTCTTGCCCAGGCGCTTGGCGATGTGCACCAGTTTCACACCAGGTATGTCGGTGTTGCTGCCTTTGGGTAGGTTGATCCATTTGCGGAAGGTGGCCTGCGATATACCCAGCTCCATCGGCAGGGCCATCTGCGTGTGCGTGTCCACCTCCACGGGTAATTCGCGCAGCGCTTCAATGATCAGGTACTTTCTTCGGTCTTGGCTCAGTGCTTTCATCTCCAAATTCACGTTGGGAGCCCGTAGGGCATTAATGAAAATATACTTGTACTATATATAACTTTTGGTATGATTCTGGTTAGGCTACATCCTTAGAAGGCGTATCCCCATGTTCGGTGTCCTCACTGGAGGCCATCAGCAGCTTTCTGCTATCAATAAGCCTCTCGGCAGCGGCCCTTGCCTTCCTGCCCATAGGAGTATCGGGGTTACGCTTCCCTAAAAAGATTGCGTCCACGGTATTCTTCTTCACTCCGCTGATATCAGCTATAAGCGCGAGGTCTCCCCAACGCATTTCTTTTTTAAGATCTTCTACATTTTTCATACTTTGTGGCTGTCTTATGGTACAAGTGTACGATAGTTCAGAAACATAGTCAAATGTTACTGTAAATATTTTCTGTAACATATTATAATGTACTGATTGTCAGGCACAAAAATTTTTATATGATAGGCCAGAAAATTAAAAAAGCGATTGAAAAATCAGACTACAGCCCTGATCAAGTAGCTGCGCACGCAGACATGAGCGTAGCGAATCTTTATAAAATTTATAAGCGAGATTCAATTGAGAGCCGGTACCTGGTGAAGATTGCGCAGATATTAGAATTGCCCTACAGCTACTTCCTGGATGAGGACGCGGAACTATCGCAAAGCGCCAGCGGCAGCAATATCCAGCAGGCGACCAAAGTAGGCCAGAACCACCAGAGCATTAATGTGGGCATGAGCGCGGCGGATTGTGTGCAGAAGCTGGAGGCGCTCCAGGAGAAGTATGCACTGCTGGAGAAAGTGGTGGATGAGAAGGAAAGGACGATTAAGATTCTGTTGAAGGAGTAGTTTAGGATGACCTATTCCAGAAAAAGAAATTATTATAAAAATAAAACCACTAAATATACCTTTAGATGATAAATGCTACTTAGTTGGAACAAAACAAATTTGAACTATGCAGTATTTGATTGACTGGATACGTATGTCCATATAGCTTCACTATATTTGCTTTTATTATTTTAAAAGACAAAAGATTGGCAGGCACAAAAAATTATAGCCCGTTAAGGTACCCAGGTGGCAAATCCTGTCTGGCAGGATTTATCTCGGGGTTAGCTCACCAAAATGGGTTAGAAGGAGGAGTTTATTGCGAGTTGTATGCTGGTGGCGCAGGAGCGGCATTAGATCTTCTATTCAGCAGGACTTTCAGCAAAATACACATTAATGATGCGGATTATAGCATCTATTCATTTTGGTATTCTTTGCTAAATAACGCTGAGGAATTTATTCATTTAATTGAGAATACTAGTGTTACTATCGAAGAGTGGGCAAGGCAAAAAGAAATATATAAGAGAGGTAGATCTGTTAGTATCCTAGAGTTAGGCTTTTCTACTTTTTTTCTCAATAGAACAAATAGGTCTGGAATCATATTTAAAGCAGGACCTATCGGTGGTCAGAGTCAGAATGGCAACTACAAAATTGATGTGAGATTCAATAAAACCGACCTGATTAAGCGAATTGAAAAAATTAATGTTCATAGGGATGACATCATCTTAACAAATGAAGATGCTGTCAACATTCTTAATAACCTCAAAAAGGTTCACGAAAAAACTGAAAATCTATTTATTTATTTAGACCCACCCTATTATAACAAGGGTGAAATGTTATATCTAAATAACTATAGTCACTTTGACCATCAAATTTTATCTAAATCTGTAAGTAAGTTAGATAATATAAAATGGCTAATCTCTTACGATAACGTTCCCCAAATTAGAGAATTATACGGGGAGTATCGAATGTCATCATTTGACTTGAATTACACACTCCAAAGCAAAAAGTTTGGAAGTGAACTTCTCGTATTTTCAAAGGACTTAAAAATCCCAGGGGAAATAAAAATTAAAAATAGAACGAGTGAATTAGCTTTACTTTGATCAGTAATCTATGAATTATACACCAGAACTAATTGACCCTCGCACCCTTTACTTTGATCATAGTAACCCAAGAATTGCCGAGTTCAATATTACAGAACAAACTCCTGAAGAAGAGATTATAGGCATTTTGTGGCACGAAATGGGTGTTGATGAGATAGTAATGTCTATCAAATCCAGTGGCTTTTTTGCTAATGAGTCTTTGGTAGCAGTAAGAGAGAATGGCAGAAATATAGTAATAGAAGGGAACAGGCGTTTAGCCGCTATTAAATGCTTATTAAATCCCTCACTTGCTGATTATATAGGGATCAACAAGAATATTCTTTTTGCAACAGAAGAGGTTCTAGCTTCAATTGAGCAGATTCCTGTAATATTTGTTGATGAAAGAAAAGAAGCCTGGAAATTTATTGGTTTCAAGCATATTAACGGCCCAGCTAAGTGGGGCAGTTATGCTAAAGCACAGTATATCTCCCAAATCAAGAACGAATATCAAATCCCTCTAAACCAGATTGCTGTTCAAATTGGTGACACGCATAGGACTGTTCAAAAACTCTATCAGGGCCTTCAAGTAATAGAACAAGCCGAATCCTTAGGAAAGTTTAGTAGGACCGATATTAATGCCCCTAGGCTGTATTTTTCACACTTGTACACAGGGTTAAATTATGAGGGGGTAAAAGATTTTCTAGGAATAAAGGATGTTAGTGAAGAAACCGCTAACCCTGTACCAGCAAATAAACAAGAAGAATTAGAATTACTATTACTCTGGTTATTTGGAAGTAAGAGCAAAAACTTTGAGCCGGTAATAAAATCACAAAATCCTGACCTAAGGTATCTTGATGAAGTTGTTAAAAACAAAGAGGCTACTTACGCGCTAAAAGAAGGCGAGTCTTTGGTATATGCATATGAGATAAGCCAGCCAAAAGAAAAAACCTTCGAACAAAGTTTATTAGATGCTAAACGTGCGTTGCAAAGGTCGCATTCATTTCAAACCGAAGGTTTTAATGGCACCGATGAATCATTACTAAGATTGTCTGCCTCTGTTGCTAAGCTTGCTGATGAGCTCTACTCAAGTATGGAGTTAAAGTGGGAACAACTTCAGAATAAAGGAATAGAGAAAAAAAGACGCTTTAGTGAGGATTAAATTATGTTTAAAATTCCTACTGGTGTACCAACCCTCAAGAGTTCTGCTCAAGAGTGGGCAGATTTTGCAGAATTCTCAGCATTAGAGAATGAAACCGGAATAATATCATTGTATAATCTTATTAAAGGCCCTCTTCTAACATCAGATGAAATTGAAGTAAGTGGCATAGAGGATGAGACAGATAGATACAATAATAAAGCAGATGAAATCTTAGGCGAAATCGTCCGAAGAGATAGGGAAACAGGAAACAAATATCCATTTGAACCTATTGCTAGGGGGTACTCGATCAAGTACAACCATAGTGATGATGTATTTTGCTGGATATATAAATATCTCCTTTTTAGTACCAGGCTGAATATGTCTAATGACAGTGTTCACAATGGGTATGATGGCACCAAGCTTTTTGAGGAATTATCTGCAGAAGTTGCAAAGGAGTATTTTGGTAACAAAGCCGAAGTAGACTTATTAGGGACTAGCATGAGCCAAGCCGGCGGCTTTCGCTCGAAACTTGCAAATGTTGTGAGGCGCATGGGTGAGGGAGGCAATATCCATGATAATAGCCATTACAGACCGCAGGATGATAATGTTGATGTTATTGTTTGGAAAGGTTTCTCTGACAAGAAGCCTTCTCAAATGATAGGTTTTGGACAATGCAAAACTGGCACCTCCTGGGCATCAAGTATTTCCGAATTAAACACTGAAGCATTTTGTGGCACTTGGTTCACCAGGCAACCAGTAGTGAAACCTTTAAGGTTATTTTTCTGTGCACAATATTTTCCTAATGAAATATGGCACGAGAGAGCATATAATGCGGGCTTAGTCTTCGATAGGTTTAGAATTATGGATTATTTGCCTGAGACTATTAATTCAGAATTGTTCGAGAAAATTAAAAGTTGGTGTGAAGGGGTAGCTCAAACTCATATAAATTTACCCACAACTTAACAATAATTGTCTAAACATTAGTATCTCTAATCATCGTTGAGACCAACTCAACTTAACTCTTAGAGATGAAGACTAACAATACAGAGATCAAACTAATTGCCCAGAGTGTTGAGAAGAACCAACAAATAGTAAACATAAGCTGTTCGCTTTGCCATGATCAGATAGAATATCTTAGAAGTGAAACCGCTTTGATCAAGCGTGTACTGATGGAAAACAGACAAATTTTAAAAGATATTATGCGAGTTCTAGAGTGCACTGGAGAGAAGCATAAAAAGCTTGCGTCAGTTTCTGCGTCACTTGACTTTGCGTCAGTATTTGCGTCAGTGGCACACGAAAACCTCGAAATTTTAATCCTAACGCATATTTAACTAACGCTTCTGAGGCATTTTTACATAGAGTAATTTGGTGGTATTTGCGTTCGAATCCCGCCACTCCGACTACTAAAAAGGCCTTTTACAGCTTGTAAAGGGCCTTTTTTTGATAAACTACTGACGCAAGACGTACAAAACCTAACTTAAGCTTTCCAAACAAAACAGTCCTACAGCTCATTTAAGAGCGTTTTTCCTTTAATATCTAAGCGCTTTTTAACCCGCCACTCCAGTTGAACTCCCCTCCAAATCACTACTACTATTACGTTTTTTTCTATATTGATCTTTGATAGTATGAGACAACCTCACTCCATACATAGTGCAGATAGCAGGAATAGACCTCCGTTTAGCAGATAGTTCTCTGTTACTTATATAAATGAAAAAAGCCCCCTTATACTTTATGATTCTCTTTTTGCTTCTATGCTTAGGGTGCAATGAATCAAAGAGGAATTTAGAAGAAGACTGTGAAAACTTCCAGTTCTCGGGGACTCTTTATAAAGGCGAGAAGGTGCTTGTGCGGTTTAATTCAAAGTTACTACATGAAGACTACTTCGAAGACAAAGCTTGGAGTGTTCTACATGGATTCTGTGTAGACTATACCGACACCTTCACAGTAGATTTGAAAGTTCTGAAGGGTAATGGAGTAGTAATAGACACTTCTATGGTAGGCTATGCCAAAAATGGCAATTATCTGTTACGACTTCCAAAAGGAGACCCCAAGCCTAACCTCGTATAGAAAATTTGGGCGGATACTACAGGAAATCTTTATAGTATGATACCGCCAGATTCATTGTTAAGAAAGGCGTTTCTTGAGACGGGAACAATAGTTACCGATTGAAGAAACAGTATTGTGTGATTTAAAAAAAGCATCAGAGAACAAGGTGCAACTTTTATACTTCGGCTACGCCTTGTTCATCAGCTGCACGAATCCGTTAAAAATCATCTTGCGTCACTTCCTGCGTCAGTAGCGCTTGCGTCAGAATTTGCGTCAGCGGAAGTCAAAAACCTTCAGATTTCAACAGAATAAAACACTACAGGCGTATCGCTACCCGATATGATAAAACCGCAGCTTCATTCATGGCTTTTGTGAACTTCGCTGCTGCTATGATATTACTCCTTAATTGTCAACACAACCTAGCTAACCACGTGCAGGATCCATACTTTGGTTTAAAGTCTTGTTCTCCGGCTTCACAAATCTTTATTAAAGAATAGTACATGAATATCGACCAGGTTATCGACAGCATATACCCTCTTCCCGAAGCATCGAAGCGAACGTTGAAAGAGAGTATCGTCGAAGTCCGGCTTCCGAAAGGATATATGCTGCTAAGGGCTGACAAGATTGAGACCGACATTTACTTCATCAAAAAAGGGATTGCCCGTGCCTACGCCAATTCGGAAGACAACGAAGTTACTTTCTGGTTCGGCAGAGAGGGCGACGCCATTATCTCGATGAAAAGTTATGTTGGGAGCCAGAAAGGCTATGAAAACATAGAACTGCTGGAGGATTGCGAGCTATACCGGTTAGACAACACAAGCTTACAGCAGTTCTTCTCAGAAGACCTGCACATGGCCAACTGGGGGCGTAAGTTTGCGGAGCAGGAGCTTCTTAAAACAGAAGAGCGGCTTATTTCCCGGCAGTTTCGAACCGCCACAGAACGTTACAGAGAGCTACTGCAGGATAATCCTGACCTAGTAAAAAGGGTGCCGTTAGGACATATTGCCTCCTATCTGGGTATTACGCAGGTCAGCCTAAGCAGAATTCGGGCAGACTTCCGGTAAAGCCTGTTTTTTTATCATTTGTAAAATCCGGTACCGGTTCAATTCCCGACCTTTGCAAAAAAAGAAGTTATGAATTGGATCATCTTGGTAATTGCAGGATTGTTTGAGGTAGCGTTCGCCTCTTGCTTGGGAAAGGCTAAGGAAGCAACAGGAAACGACGTTTATTGGTGGTACGGGGGATTTATAGTTATGCTGACCATAAGTATGTCCCTACTTGTAAAGGCAACCCAGAGTTTACCCATTGGCACTGCTTATGCAGTCTGGACAGGGATTGGCGCCGTAGGAACAGCCTTGATGGGCATTCTGGTGTTCAAAGATCCTGCAAGTTTCTGGCGGATATTTTTCATCACCACCCTTATCGGCTCAATTATCGGGCTTAAAGCTGTCTCTCACTAGCGAGCCAAAGGCACAGACGACAACACAAATAAAGCGAAGGCTGTAATGGTTTAGGGGCTCCAAGCAATACTTAGCAGACGTTTAAACTACATGGCGCCAGTTCCAGTGCTTAAGAAGATTACGTCAGCAACAGCACGGCGCAATAGACCATTAGAAGCCTAATACACATCCAGTGCTCCCTAGCAACCCAAACTTTTTTGACTTGCTGGCTCACGCATTCCTAACCTGACAAGGCTTCCTAATTATCAGGCCTTTTGCTCTTGCAGAAGGCCTTTTACTTCTTTGCCTATACCGTCACTACGCCCTCCAAAAAGCGCCGTTCAATTTACACTTCGTCTACCTTTATGCCTTAGCACCGTATGTATAGGGCCGTATCAAAATGCTTGCCGGAACTTTACTAGCTAATTATTTCCAACCTCGATCCGGCTTATATTATGTACCTTTATCTTTAAATTATCATCAACACAAAAAGCAAATAGCATCAACACGCACGTATGAATACAATAGCCCAGATATTACAGAGCAACAGAAAAAAAATACTAGAGAACTGGATGCAGAACCAACTTGCTGACACCTCACTGCGCGACGACCTTATCTCGAACGAGGAGCTGCGCCGCCAGTCTGATGAGCTAATAAATGGGCTTTCACGCGCCACAGCAGGGGGCAACGTAGACAATATCTACGCGCCGGAGTATGAGCAGGTAGTTGAGATTTTGAGCGATATTTCCATCACCCGCGCCCGCCAGGGCTTTAGCCCGCGCGAAACCGGCATGTATGTGCTTAGCCTCAAGCAGGCCGTCACCACTGTGCTGGAAGAGAAGTATAACGAGCAACCGGAGGTGCTTTACAAGGAGCTGCTCACCGTAAATAACCTGCTCGACAAGCTGAGCATGGTTACGTTCGATACATACATCAAAGGCCGCGAAGAGGTGATCCTGCGCCAGACAGATGAGATTAACGAGATCTCCACGCCGGTTATCCGCGTGTGGGAAGGTATCCTGGCCCTGCCCATCATCGGTACGCTGGACAGTGCCCGCACCCAGATCGTGATGGAGAACCTGCTGCAGGAGATCGTGAACACAGGCAGCAGCATCGCCATACTGGATATATCCGGCGTGCCTGCAGTAGACTCGCTGGTGGCCCAGCACCTGATCAAAACCGTGAGCGCCACCCGCCTGATGGGTGCCGAGTGCATCATCAGTGGCATCCGCGCCGAGATTGCCCAAACTATCGTGCACCTGGGCATCGACCTGAGCAACATTAAAACCAAAGCCAGCCTGGCGAGCGCGCTGCAGCTAGCCTTCAGCATGCGCAGCGTAGAGGTAAGAAAAATAAGCAAGAACACAGGCTTCCAGTTAGGCCGATAGGATAGATAAGCAACATGGATAGAATTCCGATTCTAAAGATGGGGCCGTTCCTGCTTGTCACCATTCAGGTAGACCTGTACGACCGGCTAGCCCTTACCCTGGAGAATGACCTCATCAGCATGGTGAGCAAGACCGGGGCCAGGGGCGTACTCATCGATATTTCTGCAGTAAGTATAGTAGACTCTTTTATGGGCCGCATTCTGGGTAACATCGCCTCAATGTCGCGGATCATGGATGCTGAAACAGTGGTGGTGGGCATGCAGCCCGCCGTAGCCATTACGCTGGTGGAGCTTGGCCTCACCCTGCAGGGCGTGTACACGGCCCTGGATGTGGAGAAAGGCATGGAGCTGTTACAAGACAAAATAGGCATCTTCGAAGATCCTGAACAAGACAAGGAGGGCCCGGATGATAGTGATGACTAAAGACACGATGCAAATCGTGCGAGAACAGGATGTAGTACCCTTTCGGAACCGCGTGCGCGAGATGTGCACTAAAATTGGAATGAGCCTGGTAAACCAGACCAAGCTGATCACTGCCGCAAGCGAACTGGTGCGCAATATGCTCAAGTACGCCAACGGCGGAAAGGTAATTATGGAGACCGTCAGCAAAAACGCGCAGGCCGGTATAAGGCTTGTCTTTACGGATGAGGGCCCCGGTATTGCGGATATACAGCAAGCCATGCGCGACGGCTTCTCCACGGGCAAGAGCCTGGGCTTGGGCCTGCCCGGGGCAAAACGCCTGGTAAGTGACTTCGATATCAAAAGCACTCCCGGCGAAGGCACCACTGTAACCATAATACACTGGAAGAATGGACGTTAGGCAACACCAGCGTTTTCTCATACCCGATAAGTCGTATGCCAGCATTGCCAAGCGTGAGATTGCACGCATAGCAGAAGGGATCGGCATGGGCACCAGCGAAGTAGGGAAGCTTAGCATCGTGGTAGCTGAGATGGCCTCTAACCTGGCCAAGCACGCCCAGCAGGGCGGCGAGCTACTGGTGCGTGTGCTGGGCGACAGTGCTGCCGATGGCATTGAGGTGATCTGCCTCGATAACGGGCCTGGCATGTCAGACCCGGGCAGGATGCAGGAAGACGGCGTTTCTACTTTCGGGACTGCCGGCGAGGGCCTCGGTGCCATTAAAAGGCAATCTGATGTCTTTGACCTATTCTCACAGCAGGGGGTGGGCACGGTTATACTTTCCAGGATCTACAAAAACAGCAAGGCCGCTGCCGCGGCACAGGCTACGAAATACCACGAGATTGGGTATGTGCTGGTGCCAAAGCCCAACGAAACCCTCTGCGGCGACGGACTGGCTATCCGGGTAAAGGACACAGAAGCATACCTGCTGGCGCTGGACGGGCTTGGACATGGTGCTAATGCGCACGAAGCCTCCCAACTGGCCGTGCAGGTTTTTAACTCCTCCCCCGCCCTACTGCCTGCCGATGCTATGCGCCTCATACACCATAGTATAAAGCGCTCGCGCGGCGCCGTAGGCTTTGTGGTCAATATCAGCGCCGCCAGCCAACGCCTGAGTTACTGCGGCATTGGCAACATTGCCGGAAAACTGTACGCCCCCGATAGCTCCTTTGGGAATAACCCGTATAAGAACCTGATCTCCTACAACGGCATCCTAGGGCACAACATTCCTACCACGCTTAACAACCAGGAGCTGGAGTGGGGGCGCCACCGGATGCTGATACTCCATTCCGACGGACTCAAGTCGAGGTGGGACCTCAGCAAGTACCAGCCGCTGAACCGCCACCTGCCGGCCACAGTGGCTGCCCTGCTCTATAAAGATAACAGCCGCCATACTGATGATGCCCTCGTAGTAGTTTTCAAGAGTAAATAAAGGCACATGCAGCGCAGTATTCTTAAAATAGACATTCATAACGAGCTGGACGTGGTATTGGCCTACAAGCGCGCCATGCAGCTGTCGGAGCGGCTGGGCATGCCGCAGGCCAACCAGACCAAATTTGCCACGGCCGTGTCGGAGATCTGCCGCAACGTGATCGAGTATGTTGGCAACGGCACCATACAGTATAGCCTGACGGAGGTGACCGGCTACAGGTACCTGGAGGCGCTGGTAACAGACCGGGGGCGCGGCATCGGCAACCTGGAGCTTATACTTTCGCGCTCAGAGAACAGCCGCAACTCCCGCGGCACGGGCATCATCAACTCAAAAAAACTCACCGACCTGTTCGAGATCGAGAGCGATTTTGAGCGGGGCACGCGCGTGCGGCTCTCCAAGCGGCTGCCGCAAACCGGCCCCATGATTAGCCGCGACACCCTGGATAACTGGGTACGAGAGTTTGAGCAGGAATCTGATATATCGCCATACGCAGAGATAAAAAGCCAGAACATGCAGCTGCTGGAGGTGCTGGAGCAGCTGCGCCTGCGCAACCTGGAGGCGGAGCAGCAGCTGCAGGAGATACGTCGCCTGAACACACAGCTGCAGCAGTCTAACCAGGACATAAACCAGCTGCTGGAGGAGCGCGAGCGGAGAAACAAGTTGCTGCAGGAGGTGAACCAGAGCCTGGATGCCTTCGCCCATACCGTGTCGCATGACCTGCGCGCGCCACTGCAGAACATAAACGGAATCGCCACCGCCCTGGAGGCTTGCCTGCAGGCCGGGCAGTTGGAGGAGGCTAACCACGTGTTCCCGATGCTGCGGCAGCAGACCCAGAAAATGGACCGCCTGATAACAGGCATACTTGCCTACTCGCTGGCCGGGCACCACAACCTTCCCAAGAAAGCATTGGACCTGCAGGTGTTGCTGCACCAGGTAATTTCCTCGCTCAATGTTCCGGCTCGATTCAGGATTGAGGTGCAGGAGGACCTGCCGGTGCTGTACACGCAGGAAGTATACCTGTACCAGGTTTTCACCAACCTGATCGGCAACGCCATCAAGTACCACGACCAGCCGGAGCAGGCATTGGTACAGGTAAGCTACACCCCTGAAAAAGAGTGGCTATCGTTTACGGTGGAGGATAACGGCAAAGGTATAGCGCCGGAGGCGCAGCAGGAGATCTTTAACATGTATGAGACCGGCCAGTCGTTCGCTACAACGGATAGCTCGGGGCTGGGCCTCTCCATTGTGCGCAAGATTGTGGAGGAAAAGGGTGGTAGTGTATGGGTAGAGTCCCGGGGGCGCGGGAGCCGCTTTACCTTTACCTGGCCGAAGGCCGAGCTGATACAGGAAAGCTAAGGCACTAGAAAAGGTGCCACATTTCTGCAGCACCTTCTTTTTTTAAATTTTCTTGAAAAACTCGTTCATGATCTCGTTGACATCGTGCTTCGTGAGTGCCTTCGAGAAGTGTTTTCTCACCTTCCGGAACGTTTTAAGCTTCTCCAGGTCGTAAAAGCTAGCCGAGGATGTGAGCATTAGGATGATCACCGGGTCCACCTCATCCAGCTGCAGCTTATGATATTCCTCCAGGAAGGAGAAGCCATCCATCACAGGCATCTTTATATCCAGGAAAATGAGGTCGGGGCGCTTGTACTCGGCACCTGCATTCGGCTCCTCCACCCTGGTCAGGTAGTCCAGCGCCTCCCTTCCGTTCTTCAGCGCCAGAATCTCCTTGGCCACCTGCATTTCTTTGAGCAAACGCTCATTCAGGTAATTGGTGGTTTCATCGTCATCTACCAGCAAAACCAAATCCAAAGGGTGATCGTACGGCTTTATTAAGTTGTTCATCTTGCCTCTTTCCAAACACAATTTATCAGTCAAACCCACTATCCCCTTAGTGCAGCCAACTTTGTCTATCTTTCTGCGAATATCGCACACCTGCTGCTGATATCAAACTATAGTACTATAAATTTAACATCCGGGTACCTACCCCATGCCATAAAAGCTTGCAGGCGGTATGCTCTTTTATATCCCCCTGCGGCGCCTCTACAGGTGTTCAACAAAACAGCTTCCCAACCCCGCCCCCTGCTACGCGTCCTTGTTTCGACACAAACCCGCTCACCTGATGTGATGCGGCGCCTACACATCCTTTTAGCCGGAATTCAAGTAATAGGGTATGTGCCCTTGTGGCCAGATCTTAAACAAAGTATGTATACTATGGATAATTACCCTATAAAACCCGAACACATGCGCGCCCCGGATCACCTGACCAAGGGCGAGGTGCAGAAAAGCCTGGATGAGCTGGAAAACAAGATAAAGACCCTGAAAGCGCGCGCGAACGCCACCGCCGCTGATTCTAACCATACCTACCACGAGCACATTGCCGGTTTGGAGCGCAAGCGGGAGCTGATCGTGCAGAAGATGGGCGACCCAAATAACCAACAGCAGCACTGGAGCGACCTGCACAACAACATCAGCAGCCTGCACAACGATGCCGACGGCTTGATGAAATAACAAACTTGATTGAAAACTAAAAATCCCCTGCGGCAACAGCTGCAGGGGATTTTTGCATGTATGGTTTTATAGGTTTAGGCCATTGCCGGCTCCCGGAACCCTACCCAGGTAAAGCGCTTTATCACAAACTCAGGATTGGTGAAGGAAGCGTTTCCGGCCGGATTACCACCGGTTACGTGGAAGTCGGAGAAGCTCGCGTTCTGGTTCACATAGATGCCGCCCGTCAGGTTGAAGCTCACCGGGGTACCGGCCAGTCCCATCTCATCCATGATCTTCTCTTTCACGGCAGTGTCTGTGGTGTAGGCACCGCAGGAAATAGC
The DNA here is from genome assembly GCF_026278245.1 of Pontibacter kalidii. Taxonomy (NCBI): domain Bacteria; kingdom Pseudomonadati; phylum Bacteroidota; class Cytophagia; order Cytophagales; family Hymenobacteraceae; genus Pontibacter; species Pontibacter kalidii. The sequence continues at coordinate 2,479,985 of NZ_CP111079.1, forward strand.
CCCGTAGTTCATGGCCATTTCCTTGGCCAGCTCTATACTTTGGTCTGTGCTCTTTGTCTTGATGATCAAGGCTACCGGCCCGAAGAGTTCACGGCTGTAGCTTTCCTTCTCCGTAGCATCCAACTCATAAATCACCGGCGTGCAGGTACGGGCGTTCGAGAACATCGGGTTCTCGAAATCGCAGCTGCTCAGCACCTGGTGGCCCTTTACAGAGGCAGCGCTCTTGACGCGTTCGGCCGTGGCCGGGTTCTGAATGGCCCCTAGTATATGCGGCGCGGCCTTCGGATTGTTTACCAAGGCGGTTACGGCACCGGCAATCTTCTCCACCACCTGCTCGTAGGGCACTGTTTCACCGGCAACCTTCACGCCGGTTTCAGGCACGAAGAAGTTCTGCGGTGCGGTACACATCTGGCCGGAGTATAAGGTCAGGGAGAAGGCCAGGTTCTGCACCACCTTGTCCAAGTCCTCCACAGAGTCCAGGATGATGGAGTTTACGCCGGTTTTCTCCGTGAAGGTGGTTTTGCCGGGCAGGCGCTCCACGTAGTTGCCAAACTCAGTCCCGCCGGTATAGTCTATCAACTTCACTTTCGGGTTCTCGGCCAGTTCTTTGGTGATCAGGCGGTCGTCTGCGTCCACTGCCAGCTGGCAGATGTTCGGGTTCAGGCCATTCTCCTGCAGCACGTGCTGCACCTCAGCCACCACAATAGCGATCGGCAGCACCGCCTTCGGGTGCGGTTTCACGATAACCGGGTTACCGGTAACCAGGCTGGCGAACATGCCCGGCACAGTGTTCCAGGTCGGGAAGGTAGAGCAGCCAATCACCAGGGCGATACCTTTCGGCACGGCCTTCCAGGTCTTGTTCAGCTTCAGATTATACTTACCCATCGGCTTTTCCCATTCGGCGCTCTCCGGGAAACGGGTCTGCTCCTCATAGCCGGCGGCCACGGCTTCCAGTGCGCGGTCAGCAGCGTGCGGTCCCGATGCCTGGAACGACATCAGGTAGGCCTGGCCGGTGGTGTGCATGGTGGCATAGGCAATGTCAAAGAAGCGGGTTTTTATCCGCTCTAACGCCTCCACAAGTATGGCTGCGCGCTCCACAGGCTTCACCTTACGCCACTGGTGGAACGCTTCCTCAGCACGGTTGATGAGGGTCTCCGGCTCGAAGTAGGGGTACTTTACGCCCAGCTCCTGCTGTTCGTACGGCGACTCCTCCTGCCCTACCCAAGCCTGCTCCTCCTGTTGCAGCAGCTCGGTAAACTTATTGTTCAGAAAGGATTTATACTTTTCACGGCCTTCTTTATCGGCTGCTTCACCATAAACCTCCGGAGATGGGTTTTCGGGGTAATGGGCAAAGAATGTACGGTTGTGCAGGGCCTGTACTGCTTTTTGCAGCGTTTCTCGGTGTTTATCCGCTAATTCCAGATTCATAGTTAAATTTTAATATTTAATTGGAAAATAGAAACAAAATATTGTAAAAATCAGTTGAAGGAAATATACATAAAATATTTGTAAGCCAAGGCTGCAAAGCCTTTTTTTCCTCATGGACTTTTGTACTTTTGCTGTACCCGTCCATGATTTGCTCTTATTCGGAAACAGGTATCAAACAGGACTTTTTATCGAGCAGATGTTTACCCTTATCTTGCTGCCCAAGCGCAGCCTCGTTTTCTCGCTCCTCCTATTGCTATACGTGCCTTTGCTGTACGGGCAGCGTCCTGCTTTGGACTTTGGTGCCAAAACCATCCCCCACAAGGTGGTTTATAAACTGAAGCCACAACAGTCCGGCCACCTACGCATCGCCACCGACCAAAGTATGGACCAGGTGCTGCAGCAGATCGGGGCCAGGAAGGTGGCACGCAAGTTTCCGGAGGTTACGGCCCCGCCAGCCACTGCCATGGCCCGGAAAGCCGCGCCTGCGGTAGATCTCTCACTTATATACGAGCTGCAGTACGCACCCGGCCATACGTTTGAGGAAGTACAAGCCGCCCTGATGGCCACCGGACAGGTAGCCTACGTAGAGCCGCTGTATATCCGGGAGCCCTTCCATCAGCCCAACGACCCCGCCTCCGACTCTACCAAAACAACGCAATACTACCTGAAGCAGATACAAGCCTATAGCGGCTGGGCCGTGGAGCAGGCAGATACCACCATCGTGATCGGTATACTTGATACAGGCTTCCGGCTTACGCATCAGGACCTGCAGGGTAAGGTGAAACTGAACCACGACGACCCCATTGACGGCATTGACAACGACGGCGACGGCCTGGTAGACAACTACCGCGGCTGGGATTTTGCCGACGCCGACAACGACGTAACCGACAATACCGCCTGGAAAGGCCACGGCACGGCAGTGGCCGGCGTGGCGGCGGGTGCCACCAACAACGGCATCGGCGTGGCCGGCACCGGCTACAACGCCATGTTCCTGCCGCTAAAGGTTTTTTCCTCCTATAACAACGGCCCCTTCGGCGGTTATGAGGCAATCGTGTACGCCGCTAACAAAGGCTGCAAGGTCATTAACCTGTCGTGGGGCGGCACGGGCTATTCGAAGTTCGAGCAGGATGTGATCAACTATGCGGCGCTGGAGAAAGATGTGGTGATCGTGGCGTCGGGCGGCAACACCAACGCCTTCCTCGATTTTTACCCCGCCTCCTATAATAATGTAATATCGGTGGGGGGAGCCAACAACAAGGATGTAAAGTTCAAGGACCATACCTATAGCTATAACATCGACTTGATCTCCCCAAGCAATAACATTTACAGCACCTCGCAGTCCGGCGACAACAAGTATGGCAATGTAGGTGGCACCTCCTTTGCCGCCCCCACGGTAGCCGGTGGCGCAGCCCTTGTACGCGCCCGTTTTCCGGAGCTAAACGCCAGGCAGGTGGCCGAGCGCCTGCGGGCCAGTACCGACGGTATTTATACGTTAGACGGCAACCAGGCTTACCTGGAGATGCTGGGCACCGGCCGCTTCAACCTGAAGAAGGCGCTGAAGGGGGATCACCTGAAATCGGTGCGCTGCCTGTCGTTTGCCCCCTCTCCTAACCAAAGCCTGGTTGCCGGCAGCACCGTAACCCTGGATGCCAGCTTTATCAATTACCTCGCGCCGGTGGAAGGCCTGCAGGTAACGCTTACCTCCCTCTCGCCGCACATAAGTATAACACAGGGCAATGCCAGCCTCGGCAGCCTTGGCACGATGGCTAACGCCTCCACACGCGACCCTTTTGTGATCAAGATATCGAAAGACACTCCTCCTAACCACAAAATTTACCTGCGCCTGGGCTATACCGATGGCACCTACAGCGATTTTCAGCACTTCCCGCTGATCATCAACCTGAACTTTGCCACCCTGACGGCCAACAACCTGCACCTGTCGCTGAACAGCGAGGGCAACATTGGCTACAACGGCCTGAACATGAGCCAGGGAGTGGGTGTGAAGTATAAAAACGGCGCCTCGATGCTGTTTGAGGGCGGGCTTATACTTTCTGCGGATAGCGGCAAAGTGGCTGATAACGTCCATAACGGGTCGTGGCAAAACAGCCGGGGCTTTAAGCCACTCATGCTGACCAGGCCCTACTTCAACACCAAACTCGCTGACCAGGAACTGCGGGGCCTGATGGAGACAAAGGTGGAGGGGCACCCGGAGGTGGAGGTGAAAACCCTGGCCTATGCCTGGGCCGACACGCCTGACCAGGATTACGTGATTCTGGAGTACCAGCTTACCAACAGATCCGCAGAGGCTATCCCTTACCTGCATGCCGGCCTCTTTGCCGACTGGGATATTGGCAACTATACCGAGAACAAAGCCGGCTGGAACGAGGAACTGCAGCTGGGCTACGCTTACCACGCCTATTCCCCATTACCATATGCCGGCATTAAGTTGCTGACGCCGGAGAAGAACCCCATCTACCACGCCATCGACAACATTGGCAGCAACGACTCTACCGTTACCGTGGATGATGGCTTTACAGCTGCCGAGAAGTATAAAATTATCTCTAAAGGCGTGAGCCGCAAGCAGGCGGGCGGCAAGTATGGAAACAGCATCTCGCATATACTGGGTGCCACCGCACTGGACCTGGCGCCCGGCCAGACCAAAACCATTGCCTTTGCCATACTGGCCGGCGATGACCTGGAAGCACTGCAGCAGCATGCCCACGCGGCGCAGCAGAAGTATAAAAGTATAAAATCGGGCCCGGCGCCTGAGCCAATGGCAATCCAGACATGCCTTGCCGAAGCAGTGGTGATAAGCCCGCAGGGCGGCAGCTCCTTTAACTTTTACTCCGACGCTTCCGGCACCGGACTGTTAGCTACCGGGGCAAGTTATACCATCAGCGAGGCCACCGGAAACAACACCATCTATGTAGCTAACGCCGACTCTATGTACCTGAGCAAGCTGGTGCCGATGGACGTGCAGGTGTTGCCGGCATCAGAGGCTGGCTTCAGGAGTCCCATAGCGTATGCCAGAGTAAAAAAGGCCGTTCTGTTCGAGGATATAAGCAAAAACGCCCATGCCTGGCACTGGGATTTCGGGGATGGCAACCAATCCACAGAGCGTAGTCCTGCGCACGTCTACCAGCAACCGGGCAGCTATACGGTCACCCTCACGGTAACGAACATCCTCGAGTGCACGCGCAGCTCTTATCAGCAGGTTCTGGATGTCTACGATGTGACTCCAACGCTATACCCGAACCCTGCCGTTGGGAACATTACGCTGAGCCTGACCGGGCCGCCCACAGAATCCCGAAGCTCCATACCAGAACTAAGACTGACGGACATGACGGGTAAGACAATGGCAGCTGTTCCCATGTCTGCCTCCAGCACGCAGTTGCAGTACGACCTGAGCAACCTAAGAGCCGGTGTCTACATTGCGCACATCACCTATCAAGGAGAAACGTATGTGGAACGGGTGCTGGTAAGGAAGTAGGTTTTCTAAAGAGAAAGCGGGACAACTCCGTGAAAGTCACCTGTGTTCAAAGTATAAGGCTCCTCCTTCTCACACCAACGAAATAAAAAAGGCCCCACCAACTGGCGGGGCCTTTCTGTTTATACTTGACAGCTTAGCAATTAAGCGTTTTGCTTTTGCTGCTGACGGATCAGGTTAAGGGCAGAACCGGCTTTGAACCACGCGATCTGGCCTTCGTTGTAGGTGTGGTTTACCAAGAAGCTGTCCTGAGAACCATCTTTGTGGTGCAGAACTACTTTCAGCGGCTGACCTGGCGTAAAGTTCTCCAGACCCAGGATATCGATGGTATCTGTCTCCTCGATCAGGTCGTAATCCGCCTTGTTGGCAAAGGTAAGCCCCAGCATGCCCTGCTTCTTCAGGTTGGTCTCGTGGATACGCGCGAAAGACTTCACAATAACGGCACGAACGCCCAGGTGGCGTGGCTCCATGGCGGCGTGCTCACGGGAAGAGCCCTCGCCATAGTTCTCGTCGCCAACTACCACAGTTCCGATGCCGGCAGCCTTATATGTACGGGCTGTAGCAGGCACCGTGTCATACCCACGGGTCATGTCGTTGTACACGCTGTTTGCCTCGCCGTTGAAAGCGTTGATGGCACCGATCAACATGTTGTTCGAGATGTTGTCGAGGTGGCCACGGTACTTCAACCACGGGCCTGCCATGGAGATGTGGTCCGTAGTACACTTACCCTGTGCTTTGATGAGGAGTTTCAGGCCTTTCAGGTCTGTGCCTTCCCATGGCTTAAAGCCTTCCAGCAGTTGCAGACGGTCAGAACCCGGGTCTACAACAACTTCTACCGTGCTGCCATCCTCGGCTGGAGCAATGTAGCCTGCGTCTTCTACAGCAAAGCCCTGCGTTGGCAACTCAATGCCTCGCGGCTCATCCAGCTTTACCTGCTGGCCATCTCTGTTGGTCAGGGTATCGGTAAGCGGGTTGAAGGTTAAGTCACCGGCAATAGCGAAAGCAGTTACGATCTCTGGTGAGGCCACGAACGCGTGTGTGTTCGGGTTACCATCATTACGCTTGGCAAAGTTACGGTTGAACGAAGTGATGATAGAGTTTTTGCGGGTTGGATCATCTGTATGACGCGCCCACTGGCCGATGCACGGACCACAGGCGTTAGCCAATACCACACCACCCATCTCTGCAAAGGTATCTAACAGGCCGTCGCGGGCAGTGGTGTAACGTACCAGTTCAGAGCCAGGCGTAATCGTGAACTCAGCTTTTGCCTCCAGGTTTTTTTCCACCGCTTGGGCTGCGATAGAAGCAGAGCGCGTGATGTCCTCGTAAGAGGAGTTTGTACAAGAACCAATCAGACCTACTTCCAGCTTAGCTGGCCAGCCATGCTCTTTCACAACAGCAGCGAACTGGGAGATTGGCCAGGCCGCGTCCGGCGTGAATGGACCGTTTACGTGTGGCTCCAGTGTGTTCAGGTCGATCTCGATCAGTTGATCGTAGAAGGCAGCCGGGTCGGCGTATACTTCGTCGTCGGCACGCAGGTGCTGCGCTACCTCGTCGGCCATCTGCACCACTTCCTCACGGTTAGTAGAGTTCAGGTAAGCACGCATGCTGTTGTCGTAAGCAAATACCGAGGTAGTTGCGCCGATCTCTGCACCCATGTTGCAAATAGTACCTTTACCAGTACAAGACATAGACTCAGCACCTTCGCCGAAGTACTCCACAATAGCGCCTGTACCACCTTTTACAGTCAGGATTCCAGCCACTTTCAGGATCACGTCTTTCGGAGATGTCCAGCCGCTCATCTTACCGGTCAGCTTAACACCGATCACTTTCGGGAACTTCAGTTCCCAAGGCATGCCGGCCATCACGTCTACGGCATCAGCGCCACCCACACCAATTGCTACCATACCCAGACCACCGGCGTTAGGCGTGTGTGAGTCCGTACCGATCATCATACCGCCCGGGAAAGCGTAGTTCTCCAGCACTACCTGGTGGATGATACCAGCACCTGGCTTCCAGAAGCCGATGCCATACTTGTTAGATACAGAAGCAAGGAAATCATAAACTTCCTTGTTCTCGTTGTAAGCGTCCTGCAAGTCTGAGTCAGCGCCAACACGAGCCTGGATCAGGTGGTCGCAGTGTACGGTAGATGGTACTGCCACCGTTGGCTTACCCGCTTGCATGAACTGAAGCAAGGCCATCTGTGCCGTGGCATCCTGCATGGCTACCCTGTCCGGCGCGAAGTCCACATAAGACTGGCCACGCTCGTGTGCCCCTGTAGCCGACCCCTCGTATAGGTGTGAATACAGGATCTTCTCTGTCAGGGTGAGCGGTCTGCCAACTTTGTTACGGGCAGCTGTCACGCGCTCTTCCATGCCGGCATATACCGCCTTGATCATTTCTAAATCAAATGCCATAGTTTTGCTATTGTTAGTGTTTTATACTCTATTTTATGAAGTTCACAAATGTACGAAAACTATATATCTCTAAAAACATAAGCCTTCACGAATATAAGTTGCTACATTTATTAGGCATGAAGAAGAACCGGAATGCGGATTCTTCTTTCTTATCTATACTTTTGCAGCTCAGAAACTGAGATAGTCCGTAACCTGAAACATCACTTAATAATACCTATACCGGCCTTATTTTGTTTTTAGTACTGCTGGTAACATCCTGTAATTCTATGACATCCACCAACAATACCATTAAGGCCGGCAGCTGGCGCGTAGCCCTGCAACATGCCGGGGGCAAAGAGATACCTTTTATCATGGAGGCCGTGGAGAAAGGCGGCAAAACCATACTGTTCCTGGTAAATGGCGAGGAACGCATCTTGGTAGACGATATCCGGCAGGAAGGCGGATCGGTAAAAATCGGACTTCATATTTTTGATGCCGACCTGATTGCGAAAGTAGAGGGCGGTAAAATGACTGGCCACTTTGTGAAGAACGACACCCCCGAGCCATACGCCGTACCCTTTACGGCGGAGCACGGCAAAGAAAACCGATTTGAAACGAAGCCCGCCCCTGCCACTTTTGATTTTGGCGGGAAGTGGGAAGTACTGTTCACGCCACGCGAGGGTAAAAGCTATAAGGCCATCGGGTTGTTTGCGCAACAGGATAACCACCTGACAGGCACCTTCATGACCGAAACAGGCGACTACCGCTACCTGGAGGGGCAGGTGGCCGGTGACGAGCTGCGGCTTTCTGCCTTCGATGGTAACCACGCTTACCTGTTCACGGCCACGCCGGACAACGACGGCACCCTGAACGGGCACTTTTTCGCGGGCATGAAGGGCTATGAAAGCTGGACCGCCAGACGAAACCCTGCCATCAGACTGGCCAGCGCCGACGCGCTCACGTTCCTGAAGCCCGGCTACGACACGCTTTCGTTCATGCTCCCGAACCTGGAGGGCAAGCAGGTGTCGCTCTCTGATGACAAGTATAAAGGCAAAGTAGTGCTCGTGCAGTTACTGGCTTCCTGGTGCCCGAACTGCATGGATAGCACCAATTTCCTGGCGCCTTACTTTGATCAAAACAAGGAACGCGGCCTGGAGATCATCGGCCTTGGTTTTGAGCGCAGTCCGGAGTTTGACAAAGCTGCCGCCCGCCTGAAAAAGATGCAGGAGCGCCTGCACGTGAACTATGATTTGCTGGTAGCCGGAACCGCAGACAAAGAAGCCGCCGCGAGCTTGCTTCCGGCCCTCAACCACGTCCTCTCCTTCCCCACCACCATCTTCATCGGCCGCGACGGCAATGTACGTAAGATCCATACCGGCTTCTCCGGTCCCGGCACAGGCAAGTACTTCGAGGAGTTTGTGGCTGACTTTAACAAGACGATGGAGCAATTGCTGGCGGAGTAATTTTATTACTTGATAATCGCAGTTCGTCGATCGAAAAGTATAAAGTAGAAGGCCGTTGCTGTAAAAGCAACGGCCTTTGCTTACCCGCAGTTTCAGACAGTAGTGCGTAACTTTCCTGCTGTGGATTTTCAAATTTCGCGTGAGTTATACTTATTCTTTCAACTTCATGGCGCAAGTCTTCAGGCTTGTGTCATGCTGTGGTGTCGAGTTTGCAACCTAATTGGCCCGCAGAGCCATGATTTAAAATTTGGCTATGCTTTTATACTTGCCGGTTTATACTTTACATCTCCCCATCGCTGGCGCGGGTTTGCAACCCGTGCCTACCTATCTTCTCGGATTTGCAATCCGAGTGGCTTGAAAAGCCATACTTTATACTTGAGCTATACTTTTATACTTTGGCAGTACTTCCGGTTCATACTTGCATAGCCTCTGCTTCCTTCAGCGTGAACTAAGGTATCTCTGCTAACTCCTGTTCATCCACGGCTTTACAACCTGCTCGTTTCACCTCTGGCTTTGGTGCTCTCCAGCCCGAGAGGGCTCGCCTTGGGGGTAGGGGCCCTCGATAAGGGTATCGCGCTGGGAGCTTTTCCTTTGCTCCTGACGTCGCAATGCCTCACTTCGTTCAGCACCGAAAAAACTCGCATAGGCGCTCAACCCAAAGACTGGGATCAGATTTGATAGCCACCGCTGACGGAGCTCCAGCCAAGTCCCCCTTTGGAGGGGGCAGGGGGATGTTAATCGACTGCGGAGAATTCCCCTCCTCAGAGGGGCCTGGGGTGGGTTTACACCTGTAGGGACAGGTCGCGACCTATCCGCGCAACGGCAGCAACTATGAAATTTATATACAGGCTCCCCTCCTTAGACAAGAAGGGGTTAGGGGTGGTTGGAGCCGTTACTGCAGAAACGCCCTCCCCTGTTCTTAGGGGAGGGCTGGGGTGGGGTTATTTTCGGAGCCTTATAATCCGAAATGTTCCACTCAAGGCCGCGGGCTCATTCAGCTCCTGGCGCAGCGATGTATGGCTAATGATGTTGCCTATACTTCTGTTGATGTCGGAGAAGAGGGTACTGGCAACTTGATTAAGTAGGCGCCGAAGTATAGATGGCTTCTGTCCATCGGGCAGGAACTTATCGAACACAATCACCGTGCCGCCCGGCCTCAGCACCCGCTCCACCTCTTTGATGCAGGCCACCGGATCTGGAATCACGGCAAGTATGAGATGAAGTATAACCGCATCGAAAGAAGCATCGGCAAACGTTAACTGCTGCCCGTTCATCACGCGCGCGTTTACAGGTATGTGCAGCTCTTCGGCCCGTTGCTTTAGCTTGGTGATCATGCCAGGGGTGATGTCGATGGCGGTGAGGTGAGTATAGCCTTGCAGGTAAGGCAGGTCGAGGCCGGTGCCAGCGCCAAGGATAAGTATGGCATCGTTGGGCTTTGCCCCCAGTAGCCGCACCGAGCGCTCTCTATACTTCCGGAAAATGCGGTCGGCAATAAAATCGTAGACGGGCAGGTATAAAGTATACCGCAGGCGGTTCCAGTTGTTGGTGTTGAGGCTCATTTTTCCATAGGTTATTTTGCACGCACAAAGCTACCTATGGTTCCTATACTGCCTGTTACAAAATTTCGGTTGAGGTTTACAGAAGTATAAGATGAACGCGATTACTTCGCAGTATTTGGGGATCCTGTGAGCGACTGAACCAGGGTTTAAAGGAAAAAAACAGGATGAGCTTTATACTTTACTAGCGTCAAAACCCGGTGCAAGCATGATAGTAACCGGCCGAGCCTATCGCACGGACAGGTCACAACCTGCCCCTACACAGCAATTCAACCATTTGTAATCAACAATTAAGTCTACTTCTCCCGCTCTATAGTATAGGCAATGAGCTGCTCGAGCGAGCGGCGGGACGGGTTGTCGGGGAAGGTATGCAGGATGGCCAGCGCCTCGGCATGGTAATGGTTCATCTGCTTAATCGTGTACGCAATGCCGCCGGAGTTCTTCACAAAGTCGATTACCTGCTGCACGCGCTTGTTGTCGCCGTTGTTGTTCTTCACGTTATAGATCACGCGGCGCTTGGTCAGCCAGTCGGCCTCGCGCAGGGCGTGAATCAGCGGCAGGGTCATCTTCTTTTCCTTGATGTCGATGCCCACGGGCTTACCGATCTCAGCGGTGCCGTAGTCGAAAAGATCATCTTTAATCTGGAAAGCGATGCCTACTTTCTCCCCGAACAGACGCGCTTTCTCAATTTCTTCCTTACACGCACCGGCAGAGGCAGCACCCACGGCACAGCAGGAGGCAATTAAGGAGGCCGTTTTCTGACGTATGATGTCGAAGTATACGTCCTCGGTGATATCGAGGCGGCGGGCTTTCTCTATCTGCAGCAGCTCGCCCTCGCTCATCTCCTTCACCGCGTTCGATACGATCTTGAGCAGCTCGTAATCATCGTTCTGCAGCGAGAGCAGCAGGCCTTTGGAGAGCAGGTAATCCCCCACCAATACGGCGATCTTGTTCTTCCAGAGGGCATTTACAGAAAAGAAGCCACGGCGGTAGTTGGCATCGTCCACCACGTCGTCGTGCACCAGGGTGGCCGTGTGCAGCAGCTCAATCAGGGCGGCGCCGCGGTAAGTGGCATCAGCTATATTCTCGTGGAAAAGCTTGGCTGTGAAGAACACGAACATAGGCCGCATCTGCTTTCCCTTGCGCTTCACGATGTAGCTCATGATCCGGTCCAGAAGTAAAACCCGGGTCTTCATGGAAGACCTGAACTTCTTCTCGAACTGCTGCATTTCGGACGCAATGGGCGCCTGTATTTCTTTTAGACTTATGCTCATGTGTTAGGACCGCAATATTACGGCCTCCGGAAGTGCTTTCCAAGTGCGGGCTGCCAAAACCGTGTTTTATTGTTTTAATTGTTAAATTGCTGTCACGTGAATGGTTAACTTAATGAGTTGTTAAATTGTTAAACAGGCTGCTGCACTTGCTGCCTTATCCTCGTAAAACAACCAACAATTAACCCTTTTGCTATCCAATCTTAAGAATATGAAAGTCGATTTTATAGTATACCCTGAGCATGGCCGCCCCTTTACAGCGGACGCCACCTACTGGCCCGACAGCACCCCGAAGCCGGTTGTCATCTTCGCCCATGGCTTTAAAGGCTTTAAAGACTGGGGGCACTTTAACCTGCTGGCGACCTATTTTGCCAAGCAGGGGTTCGTGTTCATTAAATTTAACTTTGCCTACAACGGCACCACGGTGGATAACCACGCTGACATGCACGACATGGAGGCCTTCGGACAGAACAACTTCAGCCTGGAACTCGACGACATGCAGGCCCTGGTCGAGCTGCTGCACTCCGAGAACCCTCCTATCGAGAGCAACGAACTGGACCTGAGCCGCCTTTACCTAATTGGCCACAGCCGTGGCGGAGGCGCTGTGATACTGAAGGCCGCTGAGGAACCGCGCGTAAAAGCCGTAGCCACCTGGGCGAGTGTGAACCGCTACGATAACCGCTGGGATGACCTGCAGATGGAGCAATGGAAGGATAATGGCGTGCAATATGTGCAGAACGCCCGCACCGGTATGCAGATGCCGCTCTATTACCAGATCGTGGAGAACTTCACTGAAAACAAGTACCGCCTCGACATACCGTCCGTGGTGAAACGCATGCAGCAGCCCCTACTCCTGCTGCACGGCGAGCAGGACGAAACGCTGCCTACTCAAATGGCCCGCGACCTGCAAAGCTGGAAACCTGATGCCGAGCTGCACCTGTTGCCAGACGCCGACCACTCCTTTGGGGGCAAGCACCCTTACGAGGAAAACGAATTACCCGAAGCTGCCCTAATGGCCGCCGAACTAAGCATAGACTTCTTCCGCCGCCATGCCTAACGTATACTTGCTCCTGGGCGGCAACCTCGGCGACCGTATTTTATACCTGCAACAGGCACGCGAAAGTATACAGGAGCAGGTAGGCCCCATCACGCACAGCTCCAAAGTATACGAGACGGCCGCCTGGGGCAAAACTGACCAGCCCAACTTCCTGAACCAGGTGCTGGAGGTGCAAACGGAGCTTATGCCGGAAGAGGTGCTGAAACGTATAAATCAGATTGAGCAGGAGCTTGGCCGGGTGCGGCACGAGCACTGGGGTGCCCGCGTCATCGACATCGACATCCTTTTTTATGACAGCCTAGTGCAGCAAACACAGCGGCTGACTATCCCCCACCCGCAGCTGCACCTACGTCGTTTTACGTTGCTGCCGCTGGCAGAGCTGGCTCCAGAGCTAGTGCACCCGGTGCTCGGCAAAAGTATACACCAGTTGCTGCAGGAGTGCCGCGATGAGCTGGAAGTATGGGAGTTTGCGGGATAATTTATACTTTGTTTCTTTGGTATTGGTGGTGGGTAAGTGCCCCGCACATAGTGCAGATAAACCGAATGGGGTTCCGTTTAGCCGGTAGTTACATGATATTAAAAGTTCAGGGAAGTATTAAAGCTATATAGAACTTGAAATTAATGTTAGAAGCCTTCCATATTGATAAAACACCTATTTCAGGTATTGCTTCTGTTAGTTGATTTTAGTTTGTACATATAGGTTTTTATAGAAAACAAATGAATGCATCACTTAACTATTTTAGAATTTCTGTACTGACAGTAGTCAGCCTAATTTATTTGATGAATTCATTTAAGATTGGATTTTGGATTACAGGAGATATGCACAGCGGTGGCCCATTTGTAGGGCCTTTATTGTTCCCACTGTTGCTCGCTATATTAACTTTTCTACTATTTATTAATAATTCCAAAGTTAGAAGAGTAACAGGATTACTTGCAGTAGCTTACCTGGCTTTAGGTCTGGCTATGTTACTTTTCATTTAATAGAATCAAGAATAACAGCATGTAACCAAGTGTATAATTCACGCGTCGGCTTCGCCTTGCTCACATTATACATGAGTACCGTTGTAAGTAATGTTAATCATAAATAACAAACTACTTCCATTGGCTTTCTGAATTAAAAATGGCTTTGAAATAAATCATGGGTATATTAATTCTTCCCTTTTTATTGGGCTCCTTGATAGCATTCATTTCGTCGGCAATTACAATAGCTAAATTTGCTACCAAAAAAAAAGTAAAACTGCCACACCTTTTTTATGGCTTTGTATTAGCTGCGACTCTTTATGGAGCGGTAATAGGCAGCTATGCAATTGAAAAAGAATATTGGACTTTAAGTCCTTTATTTAGGTTCCCAATCTTTATGTTTTTAATCCCTTTTGGAATTGCTGTAGTTACTAAAAACAGCCAAAGTAATTCCGTTAGAACAACAGCTATTTTTATTTTAATAAGTATCTTATTTTCAGGAGCATACTTTATTGCTTTCAATAACCTAACGATCGAACTCCTGGATAGATTAGGTACTCATGGGTATTACTAATAAGTTAAAAAGCACTACTTACAACATTATGTATGGCGCGATTAAACGCGCCATACATTTACCGTTACTGCAATAAAAGTTAGAAGATCGAAAAGACTCTAAAACATATCGCACGAGAAGCTCTGATTTGCTTAGCTGCTATTTACACTGCTCTGGTAGCATTTTTAAGCCTGAATCTGCATGGTGGCCGCATCACAGAAAGTGTAGAGAAGTTAAACATCCTGATAACTGTTGCTCTTTTCATAGCTGTAGGACTGAGAATAGTAAAGAAGAACAACTTCACAGTAGTCCTGACCATAGTTGCCGATGTTATTCTGATAGGGCTAACAGTCGAGACTATTTTAGCAGATAGACTTTGGGATATGCTCAAGAACTTCATTGCTGAGCCAGGAGTAACTTTGGCTGTGATTTGTATCGTCCTCTTAGTGTGGAGCTGGTTAAAGCTGATTAGGAAATTAAAATTACAGACAGGTAACAAAGTGCAGCCTTAACCTTTGCTACGCTTCAGGCTTCGGCTGCACGAGTACGTTAATACGCACTGTAACGGACAACCCAACAGACGCAAGAAGATATTCACAAGCAATACAACGACAATGAAAACAAACAATAGTGAGGGCAAGTCGATAGAGCCTACCTACGATCTAAAATCACAACAGTTCTATCATGGCACGAAAGCCATTCTCAAGCCAGGAGACCTGATCGAACCTGGCTATAGTTCTAACTACGGTAAGAGGAAAAAGGCGGCTTATGTCTATCTAACCGCCACCCTGGATGCTGCCATTTGGGGAGCTGAACTTGCCATTGGCAAAGGCCCCGGCAGAATTTACATAGTAGAACCAATGGGTTCAATTGAAGATGACCCCAACCTGACGGACAAGAAGCACCCGGGCAATCCGACAAAGTCATACCGCTCTCGAAGTCCGCTCCGGGTTTCTGGTGAGATTACGGATTGGCAGGGGCACGCTCCAGAGCAGCTCAAGGCTATGAAGGAGCACCTAGAGCACCTCAAGCGACTTGGCATTGAGGCAATCGAAGACTAAGAAAAAATGAGAAAACACATTAGCACCTCAAATAGCTAAACATCGAACCGCTACCAATATCCTGCAAAGTCTGCCACGGGCGGATAGGTGAAGTTTCCAAAGCCGGAGCAGGCTATACACAAGACCATTTCATTACCCAACCACAGAACCTAATCATCTCCCACATGAGCAGCAAAAACACCATCGAAGTAGAAGTAACCTATATTTATGCCAGCCAGCCTGAAGAAGTGTACAGCGCCTGGCTGGACGCACAACTGGCACAACAATGGTTTGCGCCGGGCCTTGGAGAGACCGAGCCGGTTCAGATAGACGCCAGAGCAGGCGGTAAATTCCGAATTGTGCAGATCCGGGAGGGTCAGCCAGTGGGGCACCATGGCCAGTACCTAGCGTTGGAGAAGCCAAACTATCTTTCCTTTACCTGGGCCATGGATGATATGGAGGACGTAGATATCGTAAAAATAAATATTCAGCCTGCTTCCGGTGGGTCTACTGTGCGGCTGGTGCACGAGATGAGCGAGGAGTGGAAGGCCTATGCCGACAGAACCAGGCAGGCGTGGCTAACCATGATGCAGAAGATGGATGAACTAATCAGCAACTAAACCTTGAGCATCTACCAAACCTTCGAAACCGAGCGGCTCAGCCTCAGGCCCACTTCTTACAAGGATGCCCCGTTTATCTTTGAGCTCCTGAACACACCAGGCTGGCTGAAGTACATCGGCGACCGCAACGTACGATCCGTCAAGGCCGCAGAAGAATACATCAGGAGCAGGATAATGCCCCAATTCGAAAAACTGGGCTACGGTAACTACACGGTCATCCGCAAATCAGACGGCGCCAAAGTAGGCAACTGCGGATTATACGACCGCGAAGGACTGGATGGGATTGACATTGGCTTTGCCTTTCTTCCGGAGTACGAAAAGAACGGTTACGCCTTCGAGGCAGCTAGTAAGTTAAAGGAAGTCGCTACGACGTACTTCGGCCTTAGGCAGCTGAACGCCATCACTACAAAAGATAACGTACCCTCTCAGAGACTGCTGGAAAAACTGGGGTTAAAGTATAGCCAGGTGGTAAAATTGCCTCACGATGACGTAGAGCTGCTGCTGTACCAACTCACTTCAGAAGAATAAACCCCATCTCCTTGCTTGCTCTCTTTCCCGTATCCCACATTATTTGTCAGAGCTGCTGCTTACCAGTGCTCTTTTTGCGGCCTGGTATCAAAAGCAAAGACCCCAAGACACTGAGAAAGCATACTGTTTACGGAGTAGTAGTTCAGCCACAAAAGTGTTTTTAGATTACTCTCTGAGTTTCTCCAACTTTTGCTGTTTCTATTGTTTGATGCGCTTTCGTTTTCAGGATAAAGTACACTGCGGGCAGCAGCAGTACTGTAACTGCTAAGCTTACGTAGTCATACAGCGGTGCTTCCTGCACATTTTCCAGCTGCCACACGCCGTTGCCGTCGAAACCATATAGCACGCGGTACATCATATTGCCGCCCCAATGCAGGCCCAGCGACATCCAGATGGCGCCGGTTTTTAGTACAGTGTAGGCAAATGCTGCCCCAAGTATAGCAGAGAACACCAGGTTCAGCGGATCCAGGCCGGCGTTCCAGAAGTCATCGAGGGTGTAAAGTATGGTGGCCGCGAACACGTACCAGGCCAGCAGCTGACGCCTACGGAAAAAGGCGAACCAGTAGCCGCGAATGGTGATGTCGTTGAGGATGGAGGAGAAAAACATGGCCAGCAGCGCCTGGCCCAGCATCGGAAGTATATAGGCCGGCTCCATCAGCCCGGAAACCTCAAACTTTCCCAGCCTCCAGAAAGCAAAGTACTTTAGCGCATACACGCCAAAGCCGATTAAAAACCCAAGGGCCAGGTTCTGCAGCCATCCTCTGTGCCGCTCCATCCCCAGCGAAGAAAGCCCCTGAAGTTGCAGCAGGAATCTGCTTACCAGATAGGCCAGCACAAAGAAGCCCGCCCAGTAGGCAAACCACATCGGCACGTTGCCGGCATCAAAAAAATGGGGCAAAAGGTTTACGTACAGGCTCAGCAGCACAAAGCCGAGCAGCCATAGCGCCAGCGGGGTTTTCTTTTTCATAGTTGAGGGCAGTATATGGCAGCAAATGTAGCTATTTATACTTTACTGCCAATAACTTATACTTTGTCACCACCCTATACCCATACTTCCTGAAAATATAAACGCCCTCCCCGGCATCAGGCCAGAGAGGGCGTTTATACTTTATACTTGCTACTGATGCTTACTCGGCAGAGCTAACTTCAGCAGTACGTTCGATCTTCTTCACCAGCCCCTGCAGCACCTTACCCGGGCCACACTCCACAAAATGGGTGGCTCCGTCGGCCACCATCTGCTGTACTGACTGCGTCCAGCGTACCGGGGCGGTTAGTTGGCTGATCAGGTTCTGCTTGATCTCCTGGGGATCAGTGTGCGGTTTGGCGTCCACATTCTGGTATATGGGGCAAATACCCTGAGAAAAGGTGGTTTCCTCGATAGCCTTGGCCAGTTCTTCCTCGGCCGGCTTCATCAGCGGCGAGTGGAACGCTCCGCCCACCGGCAGGGGCAGCGCGCGCTTGGCACCGGCCTCTTTCATTTTCTCGCAGGCAATCTCGATGCCCTTGTTGGATCCGGAGATCACCAGTTGGCCCGGGCAGTTATAGTTGGCTGCCACCACCACTTCATCAATAGAAGCGCAAACCTCCTCTACTTTTTCATCCTCCAGGCCAAGTATGGCAGCCATGGTGGAGGGGTTGGCCTCGCAGGCAGCCTGCATGGCCATCGCTCTTTTGTACACCAGCCGCAGGCCATCCTCAAAGCTGAGTACCTTACTGGTCACCAGTGCCGAGAACTCTCCCAGCGAGTGACCCGCCACCATATCCGGGGCGAAGTCTTTGGCTACGGCTGCCTGCGCCACGGAGTGCAGGAAAATAGCTGGCTGTGTTACCCTTGTCTGCTTCAGCTCCTCGTCGGTACCGCTGAACATGATCTCGGTGATGTTGAAACCCAGGATCTCGTTTGCCTGATCGAACAGCTGCTTTGCCTCTTCGTGCTGCTCGTAGAGGTCTTTGCCCATCCCTACAAACTGAGAACCCTGTCCCGGGAAAACGTATGCTTTCATTCGTTGCTCGTTTTTAGTTATTCGTTGTTCGTTTCTTCCTTTTGGTAGTTGAATTGCAAAATGATTAAACCGTTGCTTGGTTGCCTCTCAAGTATAAAGCTATACTTTGCCGGATTTATACTTTACCGACAGCAACAATTTAATCCAGATAGCAGTCAACAATTTAACCCACAAACCGAGCCCTTTGCTCGGGGCTTGGCAACATGCAGGATTCGGTGCGGCCAGCGATGCGGTAGCGGTTTCTGGCCACCAGCCGGTACACAAAATTGCGGAAAGATACGGGAATAATGCGGAAAGCAGCAAGTATGGACAGCGGAAAGTCAAGGTAACCGGCAATACGCAGGGCCGCCTCAGACTCGGTATAGACCCTGCCCGCCTCATAAAAAAGGATGGAATCCGGCAAGGGGTCAGGGATTTGGGCCTTGGGCACCAGCGCCTCCAGCACCCCCGACTGCAGGGCGGCAAAGTATAAGTCCTGGCGCTTGTTATGCTTCAGCACCACCTGCACACTTCCCTGGCAAAAGCCGCAGGTACCATCGTAGAACACGACGGGCTTCCCCTGCAGCTGCTCCAGGTCTGGTAAATATTTCATTAGCGTACGATCTCTACCCAGCCTTTGTAGGTGGCGCGCGCCTTGGCCGGATCTAACGTATAGAACTCAATTTCTGCCTCGTAGTAGTAGGTGCCGTCGGTCAGGCGGTTGCCGTCGTTATCCACGCCTGGCCAGTTAATGTAGCGCCCCTCCCCTTCGGTAACATTACCGCTATCATACACCTGCACGCCCCAACGGTTAAATACTTTAAACCGCATGCTCCTGATAAAGGCCTTTACCTTAGGCCGGAACACATCGTTTAGGTTGTCGCCGTTCGGCGTGATAATATTGGGCAGTATAAGCGAGATACAGTTATCGTTGCATACTTCGTTACTGAACGCGCTTTCGCGGCCATCCGCATCGGTGGCCGTCACCACGTAGCATCCCGCGTAGGATTGCAGCCCGCTGTGCGTATACGTAGTTTCGGTCGTGGTATCGAGGCGGGTATACTCAGCATCCAGCGCTGGTTTAAAGTACACGGTGTAGTAGGCAATATCTTCGGTACAGTCCGGAGAGGTATCCGGCACCCAGTTCAGCACGTTCTCGTATGGCGGCTCGGTCGGGTTCTGGGCAAACAGGTTGCAGTCGAGCTGCACGATACTTAACTCCGGCGGACAAATGAGCTTCGGAAGCGTTATGCATACTTCCTGGCTGTTGTTCAGCAGCGGCTCGGGCAGCCCTTCTATCTGGTAGGTGCCCGCCGTTTGCACGTAGTAGCAGTACTCCTGCCCCCGCACCAACTCCTCGCCGTTAAACGTTCCGGCATCGGTATACGTGCCGCTGGTAGCTGTAGCCGACACGCTATCGATCAGGATATACTGCCCCTCCTGCGTGCGTCTGTAGACATAATGTTGCAGCACCTCGTTTTTCCAGGGCACATCATAGGTCCAGGTAAGGCCGATCTCTTTCACATCGCCCTCTGCCGGTGCCGCCTCCAGGTATACGCTGGAAGCCTCGGTGCTATCGCGTAACACAGTCGGCTGGCCTCCCGGCTGCGGAGTCTGGTAGAACTCGAGGCGGTAACGATAGGCATTCTCCACTGTGTTCAGGCCCCTGTCCACAAAAGTAGTGTCAGCCATGTTTCGGGTGCGCTTCACCTCGGTAAAACCAGCCCCGGCCTCCATACCTACTTTGCGGTACAGCCTGTACTCCAGCGGCGGGGTCAGTTTTTCCACTTCTATCGGCTGAGACCATTTCACAGTAATCTGTCCGCTGGTCTGGTCGGTCTGGTCTACGGTTACGTTCGTTAAGTAGGGGATGTCCTGGTCTATCACCACACAGGTTTCCAGGGAGGCAAGGCTCTCACCACGCGGCTGCGCAGGGAAGGTGGCGTAAATGATGTAGCAGTACTCCACACCGGCCTTCAGATTAGGGTCATTGTCGAAGAAGGTCACCTCTCCGGCCGCTACCTCCCCTATCAGCACGTAGCCCGTGGAGGCAGGTACGCCGGTCTGGCACTCCTCCGGCACAAAGTTGCTCGGCCCCTCGCGGCGGTAAATCCGTATCTTCTCTGCGTTCTGGCAGATGTAGGGATCCCAGGTCAGGGTCACGTTTCTGTCCGCGCTGGTGGCATCGAGGTTCTGCGGCGGCGGCCCGATCACCCTGATGTTCCAGGGCTGCAGGTCCGCCAGCCGGTCATCGCCATTTGGCCGCACGTCCTCGGCACGGAAGATAACCTGGTACGGGGCCTGGCGCACGTCCTCGCAGGTGGTGTTCCAGACAAACACACCTGTGGCTGCGCCCGGGTTGTTGGTTCTTTGCTCAAAGGTGGCCGGCGGCACAATACCGCTACCCGCCACGGTCAGGTTGATCAGGTCCCCGTCAGGGTCCGTGGCCTTCACTATGCCGCGCAGGGTGGTGCCGGCTACCACGCAGGTATCCTTCGGCTCCAGCACCGGTGGCCGGTTCTCGTTCTCCTCCACATTAATGCGCATGTCGCGCACTACCTCTCCTATTTTCACGGCCCCACCGTTGGGGCCGCGCCGCCACTCCTCCACCACAAAGGCAATATTATACCTGCCAGCCAGGCAGGGGGCATCCCAAGTGAGTTGGCCGGTAACAGGGTCAAGCCTGAAGAAGGCGGGGCCGCTGTCATCGGAAGTACGGCAGTTAGCCACCTGGTCCGGGTGGCGGTAGCCAGGCACCACGGCAATCTCCCCGCTGGGCTGCTCATAGCGCGGGGCAATCAGCCTAAAGGAAAGGCTGTCACCGTCGGCATCGTAGGCGCCCGGGTTGTGCACAAACCTGCGGAACATGGCTGCATCGTCGATCGGCGCAACCGTCAGTACGGGGGTAGAGTTAAAGCCGCGCAGGGCATTTATATCGATGGTGGTGGAGATAAAGAAGGACCGCTGGTCAGAGGGCGGGGCCATGTTCAGGATGTTATTATCCCTGTTCTGCCCGATCCAGTAAGTAGTGTAGGTACCGTCTGTAGGGTACGTAAACTCCCACTCGAACACCTCTTTGTCGGTCTCGGCATTGATTGGGGTTACAGACTTACGCGGTACGACAAGCGTGGTATTGCCAGATCCTGTGTAAATCGTCACCTCCGGGTCCTCAGCCTGCGAGAAATGGTTGGTGTAGATGATCATGGTGAAGAAAAAGCGGCGGGGGTTAGGGTTCGGCGTAGTGTCCCGCTTGGCCGTAATGTCCCCTGCTCTAATATGAGTAGCCTGCACCTCCGAGGAAGTACCCAACAGCAACAAAATCAACACCCACAACAGACTACCATGCAGCAGATACTTGAGGCGTACAAGGTTAAGCATAGATTAATTGGGTTAGGCAGTAAATATAGTATAATCTTAAACTAACTTTATACTAAAATGTTGTCTTTATAGAACAGTTGAGGGGGAAAAAGGTGTAGATTATAGCAGTTACGGATATCAATTTAGATTGATTCAAAATATGATATCAAAATTGTTTTCTATGTGCCCCCAATGTACCTTTGGGCGGTAAAAACTCACGCTTATTTCACTTTTAACCTATATAAACACAGATGAATTGGTTTACTAAAACGTTTTCCAGTACAGTCGGGCGAAAGATTATCATGGCTGTTACGGGCCTGTTCCTTTGCTCCTTCCTGGTGGTGCACCTGATCGGCAACCTGCAGTTGTTCCGTAACGACGGGGGCGAGGCTTTCAATATCTACTCTCACTTCATGGCGAGCAACCCTATTATCCGCTTCATGGAGATCATCCTTGTCCTGGGCTTCCTGTTCCATATTTATGATGCCCTTGTGCTGACACGCCGCAACAAGGCCGCCCGCCCTGTGGACTATGTAAATAATCACCCGGAGGAGAACAGCACCTGGTCATCACGTAACATGGGGCTGCTGGGTACCATCATCCTGGTGTTCCTGATTATTCACCTCTGGAACTTCTTCGTGCCGGCCCGCTTCGGTGGCCTGGATGGGGTGGTAATTGAGGACGTGGAGTACGACAACCTGTACCTCAGAGTAGTGGAATCCTTTCAGATCTGGTGGTATGTGGCCATCTATGTGATCTCGATGATAGCCCTGGCTTATCACCTGATCCATGGTTTCCAGAGCGCTTTCCAGACACTGGGCCTGGACCACAAGAAATACACTCCGTTCATCCAGAAGTTCGGCGTGGCCTTCTCTATCCTCGTGTGCCTTGGCTTCGCCATTATTCCGCTGTACTTCTTCTTCCTTGTGTAATTAAAAGCTATACATAGTTGCTATGATATTAGATTCAAGAATCCCGGAAGGCCCTTTAGCCGAAAAGTGGGACAAGCATAAATTCGATGTGAAGCTGGTTAACCCAGCCAACAAGCGTAAATACGATATTATTGTGGTGGGTACGGGCCTTGCCGGTGCCTCTGCAGCCGCTACCTTCGGAGAACTGGGCTACAACGTGAAAGCGTTCTGCTTCCAGGACTCTCCCCGCCGTGCCCACTCTATCGCGGCACAGGGCGGTATCAACGCCGCCAAGAACTATCAGAACGATGGCGACTCTGTTTTCCGCCTTTTCTATGATACCATCAAAGGAGGCGACTACCGTGCCCGCGAGGCAAACGTGTACCGCCTGGCGCAGGTATCCGTTAACATCATCGACCAGTGCGTGGCGCAGGGTGTTCCCTTCGCCCGTGACTACGGCGGGCTGCTGGCCAACCGCTCGTTCGGTGGCGCGCAGGTATCGCGGACCTTCTACGCCCGTGGCCAAACCGGCCAGCAGCTGCTGCTGGGCGCTTACTCGGCCCTGAACCGCCAGATCGCCTACGGCAAAGTAAAAATGTACCCCCGCACCGAGATGCTGGACCTGGTGCTGGTAGACGGCAAAGCGCGCGGTATTGTGGTGCGTAACCTGATCACCGGCAAGATCGAGTCGCACAGTGCCCACGCTGTGGTGTTGGCAACAGGTGGCTACGGCAACGTGTTCTTCCTCTCAACCAACGCCATGGGCTCAAACGCCACGGCTGCATGGAGAGCGTACAAAAAAGGAGCTCTGTTCGCCAACCCTTGCTATACTCAGATTCACCCTACCTGTATCCCGGTTTCCGGCACATACCAGTCCAAACTGACACTGATGTCGGAGTCGCTGCGAAACGATGGGCGTGTGTGGGTACCTAAGACAGTAGAAACGGCGGAAAGGCTGAGAAGAGGCGAGATCACCGTAAATGACATTGCCGAGCAGGACCGTGATTACTACCTGGAGCGCAAGTACCCTGCCTTTGGTAACCTGGTGCCGCGCGACGTGGCCTCCCGCAACGCCAAACTGGTTTGCGACGAAGGACGTGGTGTAGGAGCTTCCGGCCTGGCTGTATACCTTGACTTTGCCGATGCCATCAAACGCGAAGGGCAGCCAGCTATCGCCGCTAAGTATGGTAACCTCTTCGAGATGTATGCCAAGATCACGGACGAGAACCCGTACGAAAGGCCAATGCGCATTTACCCGGCTGTACACTATACCATGGGTGGCCTTTGGGTAGATTACAACCTGATGACCAACGTTCCGGGCTTGTATGCCGCCGGAGAAGCAAACTTCTCTGATCACGGCGCTAACCGCCTCGGCGCCTCCGCGCTGATGCAAGGCCTGGCTGACGGATACTTCGTCCTGCCTTACACCATAGGTGATTACCTGGCTAAAATGCCTTACGATAAAGTACCGGTGGATCACCCTGCATTCCAGGAGGCTGAGCGAAACGTGATGGACATCAACAACAGGCTGCTTTCTATCAACGGCAAACGCACGGTGGATGATTTCCACAAACAGCTTGGTCACATTATGTGGGAGTACTGCGGCATGGCTCGTAATGCGGAAGGCCTGCGGTTTGCCAAGCAGGAGATCCGCAAGCTGCGCGACGAGTTCTGGCGCGATGTGAAAGTAGTGGGCGTAAACGAGGAGCTGAACATCACGCTGGAGAAAGCGAACCGTGTTGCGGACTTCCTGGAGCTGGGTGAGCTGATGGTGGATGATGCCCTCCACAGAGAGGAATCCTGCGGTGGCCACTTCCGTGAGGAATACCAGACACCGGAAAATGAGGCCCTACGCGACGACGAGAACTTTGCCTATGTAGCCGCCTGGGAATTCACCGGAGTCGATAACGACGCCGTGCTCCATAAGGAAGACCTCAAGTTCGAGAACGTGAAGCTGACACAGCGCAGCTATAAGTAATGATTAATTAATGATTAAGAGGGAGTAATGGTTCTGGGAACAGACGATTTAACCATTCTTAATGTGTGATTCTTAATTCATTCGTAATTAATAAAAAAATGGCTGGAAGTAATCCAAATGCTAAACCAATGGACCTTACGCTAAAGGTTTGGCGCCAAAAAGATAAAAATTCACCAGGCCAAATGGTGACTTACCCTATACAGGGAATCTCTCCGGATATGTCTTTCCTGGAGATGATGGACGTGCTGAACGAAGACCTGCTGCTTAAGGGAGAAGACCCGATCGCATTCGACCACGACTGCCGTGAAGGCATCTGCGGTATGTGCAGCCTCTTCATAAACGGACGCCCGCACGGGCCCGAGCGAGGTACTACAACCTGCCAGCTGCACATGCGCCACTTCAAGGACGGCGACACGATCACCATCGAGCCCTGGAGAGCGGCCGCTTTCCCGGTGCACAAAGACCTGGTGGTAGACCGCTCCGCGTTTGATCGCATACAGCAGGCCGGTGGTTATGTGTCTGTTAACACAGGCGGCGTGCCAGACGCCAATGCCATCCCGATTCCGAAATCTATCGCGGATAAGGCCTTTGATGCAGCAACGTGTATTCAGTGCGGTGCCTGTGTAGCGGCCTGTAAGAACGCCTCTGCCATGCTGTTCGTGTCTGCCAAGGTATCTCAGCTAGCTATGCTGCCGCAAGGTAAGGCTGAGCGCAAAACTCGTGTAGAGAACATGGTCGCGCAGATGGACATCGAAGGGTTCGGTTCTTGCACCAACACCGGTGCCTGTGCTGCCGAGTGTCCGGTGGGCATTTCCCTGGAGAACATCAACATGCTGCGTAGCGAATTTATCTATGCCAAGGCGACTTCGGAAAACCTGTAGTTGAGGCAATAATAAAGTATAGAAAAGGCGAGGCAGCTACTGTTCTCGCCTTTTCTGCTTTTATTAGTTCGGAGATTATCATACTTTAGAAGCTTTCCATAAGTATAACTGCAACACGTCAAAACCTACAGCGGTCAGGCAGGTTACGTATAAAACCCGCATCTGCAACAAAACACAACGTATGATTACACTGATATCAGGCACGAACAGGCCTCTATCCAACTCCAGAGCCATTGTGGACCTTTATGCCAGTAAGCTGGCACAGCGTGGGGTAGCATACCAGATACTAGACCTGGCAGACCTGCCGGCAGACTTTACTTCGTCGGCCCTTTACGACAACACCGGCAAGAACGAGGCTTTCAACAAGCTTTCTTCTATGATCGCTGCATCGGATAAGTTCGTGTTTGTGGTGCCAGAGTATAATTCCTCCTTCCCTGGTGTGCTCAAAGCCTTTATCGACGGGCTGGTTTATCCCAATACTTTCAGAGATAAAAAAGGAGCCCTTATCGGCCTCTCCTCTGGTATGCAGGGCAGCGGCCTTGCCCTTAGCCACCTTTCTGACGTTCTCAATTACCTGGGCTTGCACGTGATGGCCATGCGCCTGAAACTAGCCCATATTGAAAAGAACTTTGATGGGAAGCAGATAACCAACAAATTTTACCAGGAACTGCTGGAGCAGCATGTAGAGCAGTTTCTAAAATTCTGACGGTGTATAAGTATAAATCCCAAGTTACGATTAACTTATACTTGTGACATCGCTAAAGCCGAGGCTATCGAATCTAATTCCAGTCTCTGCCTCTGCAGGAGATTACATTCCCCCGCCCCTCCCCTTTTATCGAGGGCCCACTCACAATACAGGGGAGGGAACTCGGTCCCTGTTGTATAGCAGCGGCTATCGAACTGAAACCTAGTCTTTGGGTTGAGCGCCTTGTGAGATTCCGGTGCCCTGCAAGGGCATTGCGACGAAGGAGCAAAAGAAGGGAACACATCGCGATGCTCTTATCAGGGGCCCCTACCCCCAGGACGAGCCCTCTCGGGCTGGAGAGCGCCACAGCTGGCAATGCAACGGTAGGCTTATGGGAACTACAGGATCAGCGGTAGCTAAGAAGTATAGCTTGTGTCAAAAAGCATAAAGCAGCGGCTCAGCGAAGTATAGCCAAAGTATGAATCAGCAAGTATAAAAGTATGGCTCTGTGAGCCAGTCGGATTGAAAACCCAATGAATAAAAGGACACGGGCTGCAAGCCCGCGCCAGCGGAGACGCTTGCCCCAGGAAAAGTATGAAAGTATAGCTCAAGTATAAGTATGGCTTTTCAAGCCAGTCAGGTTGCAAACCCGACGCCATAGTAGGATACAAGTCTGAAGACTTGCACCATGAAAAAGGCACGTATAAAAGGACGGCTCAAGTATAAAGTATAGCAGAAGTATAAAATCCTGCTCATCCCCTCATCCTGAAAATTCTGATGCAGACAAGTATAAAGTATAGCCAAAGTATGAAAGCTCGCGCCAGATGAAGAGGTCTGGGAGGTGCCAAGTATAAGTCTATGCTTCCACAAACATCCCAACTTAGATTATAAAACTTGAGTTGCGATTAACCCACCCCTGCCCCTCCGAGGAGGGGAATTTTGCAAAAGAGCAGGTGATTCACCTCCTCTAGGTAGGGCCGTTCCATTCTCTCTTTTTTGTCATCCTGCAAGGATCTTGTGGGCCAGTAGCAATGGCCTAATCTCTCTTCTACCAAGTTTCTTAACAGAATGACAGTAATTTTTGAGCCTATATTGTTAGGATGAAAGTATCCTGCTCCTCTGAGGGGTTAGGGGTGTACACCTGCACTGCATTCCTTAATCCCAACTTAGATTTTAAAGTATAAAAAAGGGCTGCAGTAAAAACTGCAGCCCTTTTTTTATACTTTAAGACCAGGATAACTTAGTCCACGTTATCGTGCAGGAAACGGTTATCGCCCAGAATCTCGTTATCGTCGTTCAGGTTGAAGCGGGAGATGTTACGCTCGGAAGAATGTGCCACTCTGTCGAGGGCCACATTGCGGCGCAGGTAAGCAGGCACTTCCAGCTTCTCTTTCATCGCCTCAGACGTAGTCTCAGAGCTCAGCATACGCAGGCGCTCACGACGCTCCTCGGCACGACGTTGCATTAGCTCACGCTCTTCAGCCTGGCGCTGTGCTGCTTCGCTTTGCTCACGAGCCTGGCGTGCTTCCTCTTCGCGGTAGTTATTCTGAAAGCTGTCGCTTTGAGAATTACCATCCAGTTCGAAAACGATGCGCTGCGGCTGCTGCGGCTGCACGGGCTGCTCCGTACGACGAGGCGCATTACCATCGTAGTTGTTTGGTTGCTGGGCAGCGGGCTTTGGGGCAGCTACCGGAGCCGGTGCAACAGGCTTGGCAAACGTTGTGATCTCTGGTGCAATCTCTGGCTTGACAGGCTCAGCTACCTCAATTTTTTTTTGGCTATTCAGGTCAAATACTGTTTTCTTCGGCTCAATGATGCTCTCGGCATCAGCAGCGAAACCAGTAGCGATTACGGTAACGCGGATGCTCTGGCCCAGCGAAGCATCAATACCGTGGCCGAAGATGACCTCAGCCTCCTGGCCTGCCTTGTCCTGGATATATTCAGTGATCTCCGTCAACTCATCCATTTCCAGCTCGGCCTGCTCACCGGACATAATGGAAAGCAGGATTCTCTGAGCCCCATGAATATCCGTGTTGTTCAGCAATGGAGAAGAAAGAGCCTCTTCGGCGGCGCGCAGGGCGCGACCCTCGCCCTCTGTTGTCGCAGAACCCATCACTGCAGCACCAGAGTCTTTCATTACAGTTTTAACGTCTTCAAAGTCAACGTTCACCTCGGCCGTCACCGTGATGATTTCCGCAATAGACTTAGCGGCAGTCGTCAGCACGTTATCAGCTTTGGCGAAAGCCTCTCGGATAGTCAGGTTACCGAACATCTCGCGCAGCTTATCATTGAGGATCACCAGGATCGTATCGCAGTTCTCACCAAGCTCCTTCACACCGTTCTCTGCGGCAGTCTTTTTCTTTCTGCCTTCGAAGGCAAACGGAGCTGTTACGATACCCACTGTCAGGATACCCAGTTCCTTAGCAACCCTAGCAATAACAGGAGCAGCACCCGTTCCGGTACCCCCACCCATACCAGCAGTAATGAACACCATCTTGGTGTCGTTGCTAAGCATCTCACGTATTTCCTCCTTGCTCTCCAGGGCCGCCTGCTTCCCTTTTTCAGGGTTTGCACCGGCACCAAGGCCTTCAGTAAGGTTCTCACCGATCTGCAGCCTGTTTGGCACAGCAGCACTTTGCAGCGCCTGCGCATCCGTGTTACAGATGATGAATTCCACGTCTTTAATGCCCTGGTTATACATGTGGTTCACGGCATTGCTACCACCGCCCCCGACGCCTATCACCTTGATGATGGACTTGCCGCCGGCCGGCAAGTCAAATGCATATGCTGATGTCATACTAATTTCTCCTGCTTATTATGGGTTGATAAGTTTTTTTAGTCTATGTCGTCTGATAAGAAGCCCTTCAGCTTCTGCAGTAGCCCTCCGCCACTGTTGTTGTTTGCTGAGCTACTCTTTGGCTCAACCGCTTTGGTATTGTTATACACCTGCTCCTCTACCCCGGAATGGCGCTCCACGCGCTGGTCCAGTGGGTGATAGCCTGCCAGTACTAGGCCGACGCTGGTGGCGAACATTGGTCCTTTCACCGCATCCACTTTCGATCTGCCCAGGTGTTCGTTCGGATAGCCGATGCGGGTATCCATGCCGGTGATGTACTCTACCAGCTGCACCAGGTTCTGAAGCTGCGCGCCGCCGCCTGTGATCACGATGCCTCCGGCCAAACTGTTAGCGTAGCCCGAGCGCACGATCTCAGCGTAAACCAGCTCCACGATCTCCTCCATCCGGGCCTCAATAATGTAAGCCAGGTTCTTGAGGGAAATCTCCTTTGGCGTACGGTCACGCAGGCCAGGGATAGAGACGATCTCGTTCTCAGAGGCCTCGTCGGCAATGGCACGCCCAAATTTCATCTTCAGCTGCTCCGCCTGGTTCTGCATCACCATGCATCCCTGCTTAATATCAGAGGTAATGATATTGCCCCCGAAAGGAAGAACTGCTGTGTGGCGTATAATATTGTCTTTGAATATAGCCAGGTCGGTTGTACCGCCGCCGATATCCACCAATGCCACGCCTGCCTCTTTCTCCTCATCGCTGAGCACCGACATGCTCGATGCCAGGGGCTCCAGGATCAGTTGATCCACCTCCAGGCCGGCACGCAGCACGCACTTGTTGATGTTGTTGATGGCGTTCGACTGGGCCGTGATGATATGGAAGTTGCCCTCCAAGCGCACGCCCGACATGCCCACCGGGTCCACGATGCCCTCCTCATAGTCTACTTTATACTCCTGCGGCATTACGTGAATGATCTCGCTGCCCGGAGGCGTTACCAGGCGGTACATGTCGTTGGTGAGGCGGTTGACATCCTCCACCGTGATCTCATCATCTGAAACCTGACGCGTGATGCTGCCGTTGTGCTGCAGGCTCTTGATATGCTGCCCCGCAATACCCACATTCACCACACCGATGTTGATACCTGACTGCTCCTCGGCCTGACGGATCGCCTTTTTGATGGCTTCGACGGTTTTATCGATATTGCTCACAATGCCTCTCACCACTCCCTCCGACACGGCTTTGCCCATGCCCAATATCTCCAGCTTGCCAAACTCATTTCTCCGACCTACAAGTGCGCAAACCTTGGTTGTCCCGATATCCAAGCCTACTACTATTTTGTCGTTCTGCATATCTCTGTGTGTTATTCGCAAATTATCTGATCTTCGTACTCCACGTTAACCCGCTTGTAGCGCTCCCAGCCCATGGTTGGCAGCACCTCCTTGTACAGGATGGCTAACTTCTTAAATTTCTCCTCCACCTTATCCGGCTTTCCGAACTCAATGGTGTGTTCGCCCACCTGTGGCAGAAAAGAGACCTTGCCTTTGCCGTCTATATGCATCTGGGCAAGCTGTGCCTTCCAAAACTCGTCGTTCTCGATGAACTGGAGCAATGAGAGGTATGAGTGGCCTAAGGAATCCTTGAAGAATCCTCGGTCAGTTGGCTTTATAAGAGCTGACTTGGTTATTGGGATTACACGTGCCGTGTACCTGTCGGAGAGGGGGAGAATGTTCCCCTCAGCGTCGATGTATACATCCTGATCTGATCGTATAATTCTAGCAATAGGCCTGTTCTGTTTTACAAATACCTGGATGTTGCCATCTAACCCTCTGTAGACCTCGGCATCCTTCACAAATTTATGTGATTCTATGCGCTTTTCAAGGTTTTTCAGGTCGATGTTTTGGTTCGGGAGGCCTTCGAGTTTTCGCTCGCCTTCTCGTGTTAGCAAGCCCCGAACTTCCTTATCCCCAATAAAGTAATTGTTGTACTCATTATCAATTTTTATTGACACTTTTTTACAGATTTTTTCATTTTGTCTGGAAGACGCAAAACCTGCAATAGCCCCAATCGATAGGATGCTACAACCTGCAAAAATTAAAGATTTTATTCTACTATTCAAGCCCATACCTGTTATTTTCTAAAAAATTTCTGATAGGCTTAACTAGCGTGTCAATGTCGCCGGCTCCAACGGTAGCCAGCACATCAAAATCGCCGTTTTTAAGCAAATTTTCCACAACTTCCTCTTTGCGCATCAACTCTTTCACTGGGCTCGTCACCTGGTCCAGAATGATGGCTGAGGTTACGCCCGGAAGCGGTTTTTCACGCGCCGGGTAAATGTCCAACAGTACCAACTCGTCGGCCGTGCTCAGGCTCTTGGCGAACTCGGCGGCAAAGTCGCGGGTGCGGGTAAAGAGGTGCGGCTGAAATATCACCTTTATTCGCTTGTTTGGATAAAGTGCTCGTAATGAACCCATAAACGCGTCGATCTCCTTCGGGTGGTGCGCGTAATCATCGATGTATACCCGGCCGTGGCCTTCGTACACGAACTCAAAGCGGCGCTTCACACCGGCAAATGCCTCCACGCCTGCTTTTATACTTTGGGCCGGCACCTGCAGCACCTGCGCAGCCAGTATGGCCGCCAGGGTATTCTCGGCGTTATGGAAGCCCGGCACCCCCAGCCTCAATCCTGCTATATTCCCAAACGGACTCACCACATCAAACTCAAACCAGCGCCCGTTTACCTGCAGCCGCTCCACATGGGCCTCCCCACCGTTGAGACTATACTGGTACACCTGCACCCCCTCCTGCACCAGCGCCGTCAGGCGCGGGTCGGTGGCCTCGTGCAAGAACAGGAAACCACCCGGCTTTATCTGGCTAATGAACCGCTGGAAAGTCCGGATCAGTTCCTCGTTATCACCATAGATATCTAAATGATCTGGGTCTGCGGAAGTTACGATGGCCACATCCGGAAACAAGGTCAGGAAAGAACGGTCGTACTCATCGGCCTCCACCACCACTACCTCTTTGCCTGGCTCTCCTTTGCCTATGAGCAGGTTTGAGTTCAGGTTAGTGGCGATGCCTCCCAGAAATGCGGAGCAGTTTACACCGGCATGGTGCAGCAAGTGCGCCACAATACTGGAAGTGGTGGTTTTGCCATGCGTGCCCGCCACCGCCACGCTATAGGCGGAAGCCGTGATGATGCCCAGCACCTCCGAGCGTTTCTTGATGGTGTAGCCTTGCTCTTTCAGGTAAATCCACTCGGCATGATCAGCAGGTATGGCCGGCGTCAGCACCACCAATGTTTTATCTTTTTGCTGGAGCACTTCCTGCGGCAGGTTTGCCACGTCGTCCTCATAGTGCACAGCTATCCCTTCCTGCTCCAGCGCCTCGGTCAATGCGGTGCGGGTCTTGTCGTAACCCCACAC
This sequence comes from Pontibacter kalidii, assembly GCF_026278245.1. Classification (NCBI taxonomy): domain Bacteria; kingdom Pseudomonadati; phylum Bacteroidota; class Cytophagia; order Cytophagales; family Hymenobacteraceae; genus Pontibacter; species Pontibacter kalidii. The sequence continues at coordinate 2,512,348 of NZ_CP111079.1, forward strand.
CGGAAAGCCTTTGGCGTTGAACCAGCGGGCAATGGCGCTCATGCCGATGCCGCCAATGCCGAGGAAATAGATGTAGCTGTAGTCCTCCAGTCTCACTTGATCAGTTTTACCAATTCGTTTACAATGTCGGTCGCCGCGTTTGGGCAAGCCATTTTCAGTATGTTCTGGTGCAGACGCTGCTGCTCCTTTTCGTCTTCTAGTAATTGCAGCGCCTTTGGCACCAGCTTCTCCATCGACTCGCTGTCACGCACCAGAAGGGCTGCCTCCTGCTGCACCAGGGCCATGGCATTCTTGGTCTGGTGGTCTTCCGCTACGTTTGGCGACGGCACCAGCACTGCCGGTTTGCCAGCCAGGCAAAGCTCCGAGATAGACAGCGCACCAGCTCTTGATACCACCGCATCGGCCGCGGCATAAGCCAGATCCATCCTTGTAATGAAATCCAGCGCACGGATGCCCTCAGTTTTATACTTTGCCTCCAACTCCTGCGCCTGCGAAAAAAAAGCCTTCCCGGTCTGCCAGATCAGCTGGCAACCAGCATCGGCTATACTTTGCAGGTTTGCGGCTATACTTTGGTTGATGGTGCGGGCACCCAGGCTTCCGCCAATCACCAGTATCGTTTTCTTCTCCGTGCTCAGCCCGAAATGCTGCAGTGCCTCCTCACGCTTTCCTTCCAGGTTCATGATGTCAGAACGCACCGGATTTCCGGTCAGCACAATTTTATCTGCCGGGAAAAAGGCCTCCATACCCGGGTAAGCCACGCATACTTTCTGCACCCGTTTGGCCAGCAGCTTATTAGTGATACCCGCGTAAGAATTCTGCTCCTGGATCAAGGCCGGAATGCCACGTGAGGTAGCGGCATACAACAGCGGTCCGCTGGCGTAACCACCCACACCTACCACGGCATCAGGCTTAAAGTCTTTTATGATCTTATGCGAGGCGCGCACGCTTTTAAGCACTTTCAGCGGAAACGACAGGTTATCCAGTGTTAGTCTCCGCTGCAGGCCGCTGATCCACAGCCCCACGATCTTATATCCTGCCTCCGGCACACGCGTCATCTCCATCCTACCCTGGGCACCCACGAACAGGATCTCCGCCTCCGGGTTTACCTCCCGCAACCGGTTGGCAATGGCCACAGCCGGGTAAATATGCCCGCCGGTGCCGCCGCCGCTGATGATCACGCGATATGGTCTTTCCTGCCTAGGCATTTACGGATGCTTTTAAGGGTGATTTCACAGCTGCTGAACCGACAGCGCGCTCCTCGTTTATATCCTGGCGGCTCACGCTAAGGATAATCCCGATGGAGATGCCGGTAAAGATCAGGGAGGTACCGCCCATGCTCAGCAGCGGCAGCGGCAGCCCCGTAATTGGGCCTAACCCCACGGCAACGGCCATGTTGACCATGCCCTGCAGCACTAGGCTAAAGCTCAGGCCCGCCGAAAGCAGGCCGGCAAAGGCACCATCGCTTTTATTAACAGTTACCAGGCCGCGGTAAAGCAGCGCCAGGTATAAGAACAAGACAAAGATGCCCCCCAGCAAACCGTACTCCTCCAGGATGATCGCGTAAATAAAGTCTGAGTAAGGGTGCGGCAGGATATCGCGCTGGTCGCTGTTGCCGGGGCCTTTTCCCACCACCCCGCCGGTTGCGATGGCGATGTAGGACTGCTCCAACTGGAACGGCACCTCGTTCGGGTCCATGAAATCCTGCACCCGGCTAATAGCCGTGCCCATGCGCTGCCCCGCTGCCAGGCCAGCTCCACCTACCACAACACCAATCAGCACCACAATAGCCAGGTACTTAACCGGCACGCGCCCGATGAACATCAACAACAGGCACGTGGCGAAAAGCAACACGGCCGTGGAGGTATTGGTCATGGCGATCAGGCCACAGATAAACACTGTCCAGCCAAGCATCGGTAGCAGCGTTGCCTTCCATTCGTCTAGGAATTGCTGTTTTTTAGACAGCATGCTCGCCAGGTAAGAGATCAGGGCCAGTTTTGCCAAATCCGAAGGCTGGAACGTTTGGTTGATAACCGGGATCGTGATCCAACGGGAGGCCTCGTTAATATTGGAGCCCCAGAAGTAGGTGATCAGCAGCAGCGGCGCCGAGGCGATCAGGGCCACCAGCGACAGCCTGGAGTAAAAGCGGTACGGAATCTTATGAGCCATCCACATAAACGCCAGGCCAACCAGGATCAGGAAAGTATGCTTAAACAGAAAATACTCTGTGTTGCCCTCCATTTTTTTGTAAGCCAGGGTACCTGTAGCGGAGTATACCACGGCCACGCTGATCAGCGAGAACGCGATCACGATGCCCCACAGCACGGAGTCTCCCTTCAGGTTGTTCTGTAACCACTGCTTTACCATACCTTTGGCTTAGTTTATACTTTACTTCTTCAGCACTATTTTCTCCACAGCCTCCTTAAAGCGCTGTCCCCGGTGTTCGTAATTGTCAAAAAGGTCGAAGCTGGCGCAGGCCGGCGACAACAGCACCACATCCCCGGGCGTGGCCAACGAGCGGCTCAGGCGCACGGCATACTCTATCGATGTTGTCTCGGCAATGATCGGCACCACGCGGCCGAAGGCCTCCTTCAGTTTCTCGTTATCCTTGCCCAGGCAAACCAGCACCTTTACTTTCTCCCGGGCCAGCTCGATCAGCGTTTGATAGTCGTTGCCTTTGTCCACCCCGCCGGCAATCCAGATGATCGGCTGCTTGATGCCTTCCAGCGCGTACCATACGGCCTCCACATTAGTAGCCTTAGAGTCGTTGATGTAGCTCACCTCCTTGGCTATACCTACCAGCTGCAGCCGGTGGTCCGCGTTCTCGAAGGTCTCCAACGCCTGTTCAATCTGGCTATCCTCCACACCCATCAGCTTGGCCACGGCTACTGCCGCCATGGTGTTGTACTGGTTGTGCTTACCGATCAGGCCCGACTTGGACGTATCCACGGTCCCCTCATAGAACCTGGCAGTTACTTTTATCTTGCTTCCCTCGAAGTATACTTTGGCGTCCTTTGCCCCCTTGAGGGAGAAGGGAATGGTGGTGCCTCCGAAACTGGCCGAGTCAAACGCCTTGCTGATGTTCTCATCATCGGCGTTGAACAGGAAGAAATCGGCTCCGGACATGTTCCGGGCCACCCGCAACTTAGAGGCGGCATACTTCTCCATGCTGTACTCGTAGCGGTCCAGGTGGTCGGGGGTGATGTTGGTTAGCACCGCCATATGCGCTCTAAACTGGTACATGTTGTCGAGCTGGAAGCTGCTCAGCTCCACCACGTAATAGTCGTGCTTGTTATCGATCACCTTCTCGGCCAGGCTCTCCCCGATGTTACCCGCCAACCCAACGTTGATACCTGCGTTCTTGAGCAGGTGGTAAGTGAGCAGCGTGGTCGTGGTTTTGCCGTTAGTGCCCGTAATGCAGATGAACTTGGCATCGGTGTACCGGCCGGCAAACTCGATCTCTGATATTACAGGAATCTGTTTCTTGGCTGCCTCTTGGATAACTGCAGCCTTATCAGGAATGCCAGGACTTTTAATGATTTCATCAGCGTTGAGTATGGTTTCTAAAGTATGATTTCCCTCTTCGAATGGAATGGCAGCAGTGGCCAGCTTGGCCTTGTACTGCTCCTTGATCTCACCTTTATCAGACACGAATACCTCCAGCCCCTTTGCCTTTGCCAGCAAAGCCGCTCCTACTCCGCTTTCTCCTGCTCCTAGTACCGCTATCTTCATAGTTTATTGTTCGTTTTCTGTTAGGCTGTGGCTATCTCAATTTCAACGTTGCCAGCGTCAGGATGGCGAGCATGATGCCCACGATCCAGAAGCGGCCCACAATCTTCGACTCATGGTAACCCAGTTTCTGGTAATGATGGTGCAGCGGCGACATCTTGAAGATGCGACGGCCTTCACCATACTTCTTTTTAGTATACTTAAAGTAGCTCACCTGCAGCATCACCGACAGGTTCTCTATCAGGAAGATGCCACAAAGTATAGGGATGAGCAGTTCCTTGCGCACGATCAGGGCCAGCACCGCAATGATGCCGCCAATGGCCAGACTGCCCGTATCGCCCATGAATACCTGCGCCGGGTAAGTGTTGTACCACAGGAAGCCCACACAGGCTCCCACAAAGGCCAGCGAGAATATGGCCAGCTCACCGGAATTCGGGATGAACATGATGTCCAGGTAATCGGCAAAAATGGTGTTACCGGATACCCAGGCAAAAATCGCCAGCGTAAGGCCGATAATGGCAGAAGTACCCGCCGCCAGACCGTCAATGCCGTCGGTGATGTTCGCGCCGTTTGACACCGCTGTGATCACCAGGATCACAAAAGGGATGTAGAGGTAGCAGGACCATCCTGCGAAAAGCGGACCGGCAAACGCAAACAGGTTGCAATAGTCCAGCTCGTTGTTCTTGCGGAATGGAATGGTGGTGATCATGCTGTGCACATCCATATACTGGCCAGAGGCATTCACAGCGGAGGTGGAACCGTCGGCAAACATGTACTGGCGCACCACCACATCATCGTTAAAGTATAGCGTCAGGCCCACGATCAGGCCCAAGCCGATTTGGCCCAGAATCTTGAAGCGGCCAGCCAGGCCCTCCTTGTTCTTCTTGAATACCTTGATGTAATCGTCCAGAAAGCCGATCATTCCGAGCCACACGGTGGAGACGATCATCAGCTGCACGTACACGTTGTCGAGGCGGGCAAACAGCAGCACCGGCACCAGGATGGCCAGCAGGATGATCAGGCCGCCCATGGTGGGGGTACCCTTCTTCTCCATCTGTCCCTCCAGCCCCAGGTCGCGGATAGACTCGCCCACCTGCTTGCGCTGCAGCACTTTGATCAGCCTGCCACCAAAGATCATGGCAATCAGCAGCGATACAAGTGTGGCCATACCTGCCCGGAAGGAAATGTACTGAAACACGCCAGCTCCGACGAAGTCGAACTCACGGTCGAGGTATGTAAAAAGGTGATAAAGCATTAATTCTGTATTCGGTTACCTTTGGCTAAAAATTGTTTGTTTGGCAATACTTTACTTTCCGAGCTGCCGGAACATCTCGCGTAAAATCTGTTTATCGTCAAAGTCATACTTCACCCCTTTGATCTCCTGGTAGGTCTCGTGTCCCTTGCCGGCAACAAGTATGATATCGTTCGGCTCGGCCAGCATGCAGGCTGTTTTAATGGCCTCCTTACGGTCCAGCACCGATAGCGTTTTCTTATAATCGATCGGTTTTACCCCTTTCTGCATATCCTCCAATATAACCTGCGGCTCCTCGAAGCGCGGATTGTCGGAGGTAAGTATAACTTTGTCGCTAAGGCGGCAGGCAATATCTGCCATCACCGGGCGCTTGGCCGCATCGCGGTTCCCGCCGCAACCCACCAGCGTTATCACTTTCTGGTTCGGGTCCCGGATCTGCTGTATCGTGTTCAGCACGTTCTCAAGTGCATCCGGCGTATGGGCATAATCCACAATCCCAGTTATTTGCGAATCAGACACGATGTAGTCAAAACGTCCGGCAGCAGAATTCAGGCTCGAAAGTATGGTCAGCGTCTCCGTCGGGTCCTCGCCCAGCAGCACCCCCACCCCGTAAGCGGCCAGCAGGTTGTAAGCATTGAACGTTCCGATGAGCTTAGCCCAGATCTCACGCCCATCCACCTCCAAGTGTAATCCCTGAATAGTATTATCAATGATGCGCCCCTTGAACTCCACCACCTTGCGTAAAGCATAAAAATGGGCGCTGGCTTTCGTGTTTTGTACCATTACCGGCCCGCGCTTGTCGTCGGCGTTCACCAGGGCAAAAGCCTTTTTCGACAACATGTCAAAGAAACCCTTTTTAGCCTTGATATATTCATCAAAGGTGCCGTGGTAATCCAGGTGGTCGTGGGTGATGTTGGTAAAAACGCCACCGGCAAACGTAATGCCTGCCACCCTTTGTTGCACCATGGCGTGGGAACTCACCTCCATAAAAGCGTGCGTGCAACCGGCTTTCACCATCTGCGCCAGCAGCTCGTTCAGCTTCACGGCATCCGGTGTGGTGTGTGTAGAAGGGATCACCTCCTCATCGATCTGGTTTTGCACCGTGGAGATCAGGCCCACGTGATACCCCAGTTCGCGGAACAGCTTGTGCAGCAAGGTTACCGAGGTGGTCTTCCCATTTGTGCCCGTCACGCCTACCAGCTGCAGCTTTCTGGATGGATGGCCATAGAAGGCCGAAGCCAGTTGCCCCAGCGCCTGGGCCGAGTCTTGCACCTGCACATAGATCATACTTTGCCTTAGCTCCTGCGGCAGTTCCTCGCATACTATGGCGACAGCACTTGCCTCCTCCGCCTTGGGTATGAACGCATGGCCATCAGCCTGCACCCCGCGCACCGCCACAAACAGCACCCCCTCCCGCACCTGGCGCGAATCGAAGGTGATGCCCTGCACCGGCACATCAAGCGGGCCGTGGGTGCTGAGCACGTTTACATTCTGTAGTATGTCCTGCAGTAGCTGCATTAGCCAAGTATAATCGTTATCGTTTTTGCTTCATTTATGTCGGTGGCCGGCGCAATAGACTGTTTCTTCACGCGCTTGCCCACTCCTTCCACCTCTACCTCCAGGTGCTGGTTGCCTAGTATAAACAAGGCATCCCGCAGGGTCATCCCCACCACATCCGGCACCTTGTTCTGTAGCACCGGGTTGGCTTTAAACTCCAGCGAGCGGCGTTTTGGCGTTACCTTCACCCAATCCTCATCCGCATTGGCCGCGCGGGTGCTGATGCCGAGCGTGTTGTAGATCATCTTCAGGTCATCAAAACTACCCGCCTGCACCACCGGAAGACTCTCCTTGTCCGGCACCACACGTGCGTGCATGGGCTTGTGCATGGCCAGGTCACGGGCGTAGGCTTTGTCAGCGAGTTCCTTGAACACAGGCGCCGCCACATCACTACCGTACACGTTCACGCCTTTCGGGCTGTCGATGATCACGATGCAACTGTACTTCGGGTCATCGGCCGGAAAGTAGCCGGCAAAGGAGGTGGAGTACTCGCGCACATACCGTCCGTCCTTTACCTTTCGCGCTGTACCCGTCTTGCCCGCGATCTTGTAATCGGCACTGTGGATACTCTTGGCTGTCCCGTTCTCCACCACGCCCTCCAGCATAGTTCTGAGCTTTTTGAGCGTCTCATCAGAACATATCTTCTCGTTCAGCACGCGGGTCTCATACGACTGCACCACCTCATCCACCTTGCGGATCTCCTTCACGATGATCGGCTGTATCTTCACCCCGTTGTTTGCCACGGCATTGTAAAAAGCCAGCGTTTGCAACGGCGAGAGCTTCGTTTCGTAGCCGATAGACATGGAAGTGAGCGTGGTCCCATACCAGTTCTTGTCCTGCGGATCTTTCATATAGGGCCTGGCCTCGCCTTCCATCTGGAAACCCAGGGTACTATTCAGCCCGAACTTGTTCAGGTAATCGACAAAAGCCTGCTGCTCATTGCCAAAATATTGCTCCATCAGCTTTGCTACGCCGATGTTAGATGATTTCTCAAACACCTGCTGCACCGTAATCTTGCCGTATCCATTGATCTTGGCGTCCGTCATGACCGTGTTTTTGATCTTGTAACGGCCATCCCCCGTGTCGATGGTGTCCGTGAGGCTCACCTCCGGGTGATGCTCAAAAAGGGCCATCATGGAGGCCAGCTTAAACGTGGAGCCCGGCTCGGTACGTCCTTGGTTCCCTACGGCGTAGTTATAATCCTCAATGTAGCCGCCTTTGGTCTTACCGAGGTTAGCCATGGCCTTGATCTCGCCGGTCTTCACCTCCATCAGGATCACGGTGCCATACTCCGCGTTGGTTTTCTCCAGGGCCTTGTACAGCGCATTCTCCGCCACGTCCTGCAGGTTGATGTCCAGCGTGGTTTTGATGTCGTACCCGTGCTGCGGATTCACCTCGGTGCCGTCGTGGATAGGCTTGCTGCCCCCGGCGATTCGCTCAAAAAGTGCCTCGCCGTCGGTTCCAGACAGGTTCGCATTAAAGCTGTACTCCAGCCCTGCTCCGTTCTTATCCTCGTTTATAAAGCCAATGGTACGCTCGGCTAGTATACCAAATGGCTTAAAGCGCTTCTCTACTTTCTCAAAGATCACCCCGCCCCTGTTCTTGCCCTCCCGGAAGATGGGCCAGCGCGACATCACCTTTTTATCCTGGTAACCTATCTGCCTGCTGTTCAGGCGTACATACCTTCTGCCGGAGTGCCGCGCGTTCTTAATCTTGCGGTGATAATAATCCGCCGACTTATCGCCGTAAAAGCGCGACAAAAGCATGGCCAGCGAATCTATGCCACTGTTAAATACCTCCGGCTTTGCCACCGTAGGGTCGAATGCCACACGGTAGAAAGGCAGCGACGTAGCCAATATGCTTTCGTTATCTGAAAGGATGTTTCCACGGGTGGCATGCACCGGTTTGTAAAAAATGCGGCGCTCCTTAGAGATGCTCTTCCATTTATCTCCGTCCAGAAACTGAATATGCACTACCTTATACACGATAGCGCACGCAAACAGGCAAACCAACAGGAATACCAGCCTAACCCGGATCAGTATCGACTTCTTAATACTCATCTGCAGGCACTATAACTTGGTATGGCGGCCGGGAGCTTTCCTCCAGACCGAGTGGCGCCACGTTTCGGGCCACCTCCGATTGCTTACTCGCCTCCATGTACTCCGACTTCAGGGTGGAGTAATCGGCCCGCAGGTCCTCCACCTCCACCTTCACCTTATCTATCTGGCGAACCGTCTTCACGGCAAAGTGCGTATTGCCGATATATAAAAGCGTAATGCCCGTCAGAAACAGGATGCGCGGCATATACTTCAGCGGCACCCCCTCTTCAAACAAGGCATCAACATTGGCGTACTTATCGAGCAGTGCGAACAAACTGAATCCCTTCTTCTTTGGCTTCAGCGGTTCCTCTGCCTCTGGCTTCACACGCACCGCATTTAGCTTGGGCGCGCTGTTTCTTTTTGTGAGTACATTAGAAGCCATACTTGTTTTCTTTAGCTAGCAGTTTGTGTTACTTTGCGTCTCGTTCCTCCCTCTTCTCAGCTACCCTTAGCTTGGCACTCCTGGAGCGGCTGTTCTGCAGCAGTTCCTCCTCTGTCGGCGTCACCGGCTTGCGATGCACGGCCTCCAGCGGCTTTATCTCGTTCCCAAAGAGGTCTTTCTCCACCTCCCCGAAAAATTTACCCTTGGCGATGAAATTCTTCACCATCCGGTCTTCCAGCGAGTGATACGAGATCACCGAGAGCCTTCCGCCGGGACTGAGCAGCTCCGCCGCCTGCTCCAGCATCTCCTCCAACGCCTTCATCTCGTCGTTCACCTCGATGCGGAGCGCCTGGAACACTTGGGCCAGGTACTTGTTCTCCTTCCCTCTCGGGGTGCAGGAACTGATGGCCTGCTTAAACTGGGCAATCGTTTCCAGCGGCTGGCGGTTGCGCTTCTCCACCACCGTGCGGGCCAGGGTCTTGGCATTCTTCACCTCCCCATAGATCCCGAAGATGCGGTGCAGTTGCTCTTCCGAGTATGTCTCCAGCACCTCCTGGGCAGTAATTCCCGCATCCGGGTCCATGCGCATGTCCAGCGGACCGTCGAAGCGGGTAGAGAAACCGCGCTCCGGCACATCGAACTGGTGCGACGAAACCCCCAGGTCGGCCAGAATCCCATCCACCTTCTTCACGCTATACAAGCGCAGGTACTTCTTCAGGTCGCGGAAGTTGGCGCGCACGAACTGAAAGTTCGGCCCCTCCAGCTTCTTCGACTGTTCCTGCGCGTCGGCGTCCTGGTCAAAACTATAGAGCTTGCCTGCTGTAAGCTCCTTTAGGATGCGCGCCGAGTGACCTCCGCCGCCAAACGTCACATCCACATATATTCCGTCCGGCTTGATGGCCAGCGCCTCTACCGACTCTTCCAGTAATACTGGGCGATGATACTCCATTACACAAGTGGCTCTTCAGCCGGTTTATCCCCCAAAAACTTCTGGGCGAGCTGCGAGAAATTCTGCTGATCTTTAATCAGGAACTCCTCATACTTATCTGGGTTCCAAATCTCCACACGGTTACCCAAACCTACCACAATCGCCTCTTTCTCCAGCTCCGCAAAGCGTGACATGGTCTTGGGCACAATAAAGCGCCCCGCGCCGTCCAGCTCAATCTCGGTGTTACCCCGGAAGAAATTCCGCTGGAAATGGCGGTATTCCTCGTTGAACTCGTTCAAGCCGGCCACCTTATCGTAAATCACCTTCCACTCCGCCTTCGGGTATAGCACCAGGCAAGGCTCAAACCCCCTCATCAGCACCACATGATTGCCAGACGCCTCCGGCAGGTTGGCTTTTATCTTTGCAGGTAAAACCAACCTTCCCTTCGGATCAATCTTGCACTCATATTCGCCAGAAAGGAAGTTCATAGGCTTATGGTGATTTAGTCCGTATAGACTTTGGACTATACAAATGTAGCCAATCAGCAAAATTTAGCAACCACAATCTACCACTTTTTACCACTTTGTGGATAAATTATGGTAATCCACACCACTTATCCACATTATCCACACCACCGGCCCCTCATTTTGGGTATAACTAAATTTGCAGCGAATCAGCAAATTCCTTAAAATACGAGACGCTAAAAACACAACATACTGATTATAAGCAGGTTAAATGACAAATATTAAACATAGACGATTTTTGATACTTATCTACTGTGAAAGTGGGGCGAAGTGGCAAAAGTGGGAGAAAGTGGAAGGGATTTAAACAAGGTGGAGCAAAGTGGCGGGAAAATCTCGACATCCGAGGACTGGATTACCCCTTCTGGAGGAGGGCTTTGATAGGGTACTGTGACCTTGGGGTTTAGCCAGCATGAAAACCCGATGTGCAAACTCTGGGAGCGTTGCGCTTTTCATCAAAAAAGGAGCCTTTTCAGCTCCGCTTATACTTTAATAACTCCTGTTGCGATTTACTGCTTTTGTAAAGGTGTAAGCCTACCCCTGCCCCTCCAAGGGGGGAAAACCCTTCAAGCGTAATTTGCTTCCCCTCCTCGGAGGAGTTAGGAGTGGGTTAATCGCACCTTAGGTGTTATAGTTGGATGGTATCCTAAAATTTAAACCCTAAGTGAAGGCCTATTGAAAGAATGGGCGTGCCCTCTTTATAGTGGAAGTAGGAGATCCTGCCCCCGGCCACGCCATTGCGCAGGATGCCGAAGTCGTTCTCCAGAAAGCCGTGCAGGCCAATGTCAGAGGTTTTAATGTGGGTCACGGAGCCATCAATCGTCCCCTGCCCCTCCGGGTCAGAGTTGATTTCGGCGCGGTGGCGAAAGCTTGGGCCTGCCCCGAGGCGGAACGTAACGATCTCCGCCTGCATCACATCGAAAGCTGCATCAACGGAGCCCATGAAAAACGTGTTCTGGATGGTATAGATCTGCTTGGCGTCGTCGTAGCGCTTGGCCGACAGGAGGCCAAGGTTCAGGCCAAGCGACAGGCGCTTGCCCAGGTAGTGGCTGAAGTTGTTGCTGAACATCAGGCCCTGGCTGTCGTTTTCGGAGAGCCACACAAAGCTCACACCCGCTTTCAGGCTGGCCGGCTCTTTCCCCGCTCCCCCGTTCGTGAAGGTTTGTGCTGAGGCAGTATGCGGCTGGCTCAGCAAAAGTAAAGTTACAAGAGCAATCAGGGCTAGGGAAGCTACGCTGAATTTCATCGGCTGGAAAGGCAAAGATTAAAACGAAAGGATGCAAGTCACTGCAAACCCTTAGGCATACGGCTGGCTTGCCCGCGCTGTTGCACATCACGGACCTAATTATTTATACTTTCCATACTTAAACTTTGGTTTTATAAAGCTGCCACCAGGGCAGGTACGGTTTGTCGTGGTGCTCGTAGTGGTAGCCGAAGAAGTAGCAGCTGGCAAAGGCCCATACATGGTTCTTGCCCTGCGTGCTGGATTTGTGCGGATTATCCTCGGGGTGCTCTCCGCGGTGCGGCTGGAAAGTACCGAAGTAAAATAGCTGAAAAGTGGCCAGAATGGCCGGCAGCATCCAGAACAACACCACGTTCTCGAGCGGAAAGTATAGCTTGAGCACATTAAACGTAAGGGCCATGAGCAGGAGCTGCCACCAGGTGATGTACTGCCTCAAAAAGCTCAGGTACCAGGGCCAGAACGAGCCGTGGTGGTAATCAGGGTCCTGGTCGGTGGCGACGTGACGGTGGTGCTGGTGGTGCCGCGGCAGCAGGCGCGGATACCAGTTATAGGCAAACAGAAAAGCCGTTACTGTACCGATCGCTTTGTTCAGTTCAGGCCTTCCCGGGGCCGCCACGCCGTGCATGGCATCGTGGGCCGTAATAAACAAACCAGTGTAGAGATGCGTCTGCAGCAGGATAAAGAGGTACGTAAGCGGTGAGGCGAAATCCACGGTATAAGACGTAAGCAGGTACACCAGCAGCAGCAACCAGCTGGCAAGTATAACTGCCGCTATCAGCACACCCCGGAAATCATTCTTTCTCGCTATTGCCATTCTATTGCTTTTCGTATCTCTCTTACCGTAGCACGTATCAAGTAGCACGACTTTTTTATGGCACATGTTTGGTGAAGCTATATTTGCCGTGTGGCGGTACCTCACATTCCTACTTGAATAGGTTGAATTTATACTTCCGCTGCCTCTCAGGCACCCCATCCAGTTAATCTCCCTTTATCGTGATACGTGATACGTGCTACTAGATACGCATTACGCAATTCGCCCTTAAAGTTCATACTTCAGCAGCGCATCGCGCACCTGCTCCATCAGCCACATGGGCGTGGAGGTGGCCCCGCAAATCCCAACCAAGTCGCCGGCGCTGAACCACCCTGGCTCTAGCTGCTCTACCTTTGAGACAAAGTATGTTTCCGGGTTGGTGTCCTTGCATACCTGGTAGAGCACCTTGCCGTTGCTCGATTTGGTGCCGGACACAAAGACCACCTTGTCATACTTGGCGGCGAACTTCCGTAGTTCCTTGTCGCGGTTTGATACCTGTCGGCAGATCGTGTCGTTGGCATTCACCTCGTACCCCTGCCCTTCCAGCCGGCTTTTTATACTATAAAAGCTGTCGGTGCTCTTGGTGGTCTGGCTGTAGAGGGTAATTTTGGGCGGAAGGTCGTACTGCAGCAGCTCCTCCATACTTTCAAACACCACTGCCTGGTTACCGGTTTGCCCCAGCAAGCCTATCACTTCGGCATGGCCATGCTTGCCATATATATAGATCTTATCGCTTTTATCGTAGGAGGTTTTGATGCGATTCTGCAACTTCAGCACCACCGGGCAGGAAGCATCTATCAAGGTCAGGTTGTTCTGCAGGGCGATCTGATAGGTTTGCGGGGGCTCTCCGTGGGCGCGAATCAGCACCGTCTCGTTTTGCAGCTGCCGTAGCTGCTCGTGGTTAATAATGCGCAGGCCCCGCTGCTGCAGGCGCTCCACCTCCACGTCGTTGTGCACGATATCGCCCAGGCAATGCAGATACCCCTGCTCATCCAGGATGTCCTCGGCCATCTGGATGGCATACACCACTCCGAAACAGAAGCCGGAGTTATCGTCGATGGTTATGCGCAGGGTACTCATACGTTCTATACAGCTACAGGGGCATATTGTTTTACGCTTTTGCGCTGCCTAAGTCCCTCATACACAGAAATAGTAAGCAAAAGCATCAACATGGAGTATAAAGTATCCTCTACAGGTATGGAAACGATGCGGAGCCCCAGGTTATAGTCGTTGTTATACCACACGATAGGCAGGTACGTGAGCACGCCGTTGACGAGCAGAAAAGGTACCAGGTGCACCAGGTAGGCCAGGTAAAAGCGGCCCAAGTAGCGCGTGCCGAAAAACTTCAGGTGCACCAGGTGCATCAGCGTGAGCAGCATGAAGGTGACGGAAGTATACAGCCTGCCCATGTGAAAGACCGCAATCAGGGGCAGCACCAACATCAGCCCTACGGCAATACCTTTCACGTAGGGCTGCAGCAGGTCTTTGGTGATGTAGGCGTTGAGCACGTCGTAGATAAACACGCAGGCATAAGGCACCGTCAGGAAGAAGAGTACCTCCTCCAGTGGCAGGCCGAACAGGTAAATACCCGTCAGGTACTCCTCGTTAAAGCCCCAGATGCCGGCCCTGGTGAACAGGGCATCCCATACGATAAACAACACCCCATTGGCCAGTATGGCCGGAAACAGCGCACCCCAGTCCTTGTAAAAGGCCACCTTCCTATCGAAGGACAGCAGAAAGGGGAACAGGATGGTGAAGATGTTGAGGTACAGGTAGAGGTACATGTGTTAAAGTATAAAGGGAAACAACGGTAAAACTGAATTTGAATCCTGCCCAAAGGTCCTCTGCCTTTCTACAGGCATACCTTGTAGCCGCAATGCAGCATCATTCGCTCCGCTTTATACTTTCGGGGTTAGATACTGATACGCCGCAGCTCCCTTTTCTCGGCTTCGGTGCAATGGTCTTTGGTAAGCAGGAAGTCGCGCATGGTGCGGGCAAATTCCGCAGATATTTCGGAGTCAGGATACGCTTTCAGACTACTGATCATCACTTTCTTATCGCTCTCCAGGTTAGGGCTCAGATTGAGGTAGCGGGGCACGTAATGCTCCACGGTAAACCTGAGAAAGCGGATTTCAGGATGATCCCTGTCCAACGCCACCGCTTCCTCAAAAATGGCGGCAGCGGTCTTTATCTGCTTCAGCTTGCTATAAGGGTTCCAGACATACTTGGCCATCACCGCCTCGGAGGCAGCCTTGTAGGCCAGCACCACCGGGTCCTTCTCCCCATACTGGCTCATTTTCTTGTTGAAGCGCTCGGCAACGGTTTTGTCCTTGCTTGCTTCCAGGTATTCTGTTCTCAGCTCAGAGAGGTCATAGCGGGTTTCGGTATCAGCCAGCGCCACTTGTACTATAAAAAGTAAAAGTGTAAAGGGTAAAATCTTGAGCATTTAAATCGCGTTAAATCTGTACTTGACGTAGGAACTAAGCAGTAAGGCAAACTTAGTATTATCAGGTACTCTTACGCGCTCCTTCAGGATGTGTTTGGCCGGCAGGCCCTGTATCTTGCGGAAAAGCTTGCGGTAATACACATAGGCCAGGTACACGCCCATGCGGGCCGTGCGCGGCAGGGCCATGATCCCGGCATAGGCATCGTTAAAATCCTGGAGGATATCCTGCTCAATCTCAGCCTTGCACGCGTTACTGAACTTGCGGTACTCCACCTTCGGGAAGTAAACCCGGCCCCGCTCCTTGTAGTCGCTCCTCATATCACGCAGGAAATTCACTTTCTGAAAGGCCGCCCCCAAGCTACGGGCTGGCTTCTCCAGCCGCCCGAACATCTCCTCATCGCCTTCGCAGAACACTTTCAGGCACATCAGCCCCACCACCTCGGCAGAGCCATAGATGTACTCGTCGTATAGTGTCCGGTCGTACACATGGTCGTCCAGGTCCATTTCCATACTTTTCAGGAAAGCCTCAATATACGCTTTATCTATCCCATACGTATGCACCACGCACTGGAAAGCGTTCAGCACCGGATTCAGGCTCAGCCGCTGGTCGATGGCCTTGTAGGTCTGCTTCTTGAAAGCAGCAAGCAGCTTGCGCCTGTCGTGCCCGTGGAAACTATCCACGATCTCATCGGCGCAGCGTACAAAGCCATAGATGGCATAGATGGGCAGGTGCAATTTCTTGTCCAGCGTCCGGATGCCGAGCGTGAAGGAGGTGCTGTAGGCCTGGGTAATGACTTTACTGCACTTCATGCAGGTTTCGTTAAAGAGTTGCTCCATACGCCATCAGATTTAGGTAAATTATACGTTTACGCCCACCGGCGGTGCAAACTCCTTCTCGATCTCCTTCGCCACTACCTGCCCCGAGATAAGTGAGGGCGGCACACCCGGTCCGGGCACGGTGAGTTGCCCGGTATAGTATAGGTTCCTGATTTTCCTGCTCTTCAGGCTTGGCTTCAGGATGGCTGTCTGCAGCAGCGTGTTAGCCAGACCGTAGGCATTACCCTTGAAGGCATTGTAGTCCTGTATAAAATCATTGTGCGCGTAGCTGCGCTTATAGGTAATATGGCTGCGGATATCCTGCTTCGTCAGGCGCTCCAGGCGGTCCATCACCAGGTTAAAGTATTTTTCGCGCAGCTCCTCCGCATCCTGCAAGCCGGGGGCCACCGGTATAAGTATAAACAGGTTCTCACAGCCCTCCGGAGCTACGCTCGGGTCAGTTACAGAGGGCGCTGAAACGTAGAACAAAGGTTTTGCAGGCCATTGCGGGTGGGTATAGATCTCCTGGGCGTGGGGCCCGAAGTCCTCGTCGAAAAACAGGTTGTGATGCCGCAGATTCTGCAGGCGCTTGTTCACGCCCAGGTAAAACAGCAGCGAGGACGGGGCCATCACGCGCGTATCCCAGTAGCTGTCGGAATAACTTTGGCTGCCCTTAGGCAGCAGCTCCTTCTCCACGTGGTGATAATCGGCACTGGCCACTATCACCTCGGCTTCAAAGGTCCCTGTCTCCGTTCGCACATGCGTTACGCTTCCGTCCTGCACCTCCAGTCGCTGCACGTTCTGGTTATACAGAAACCGTACGCCTTTCTCCTCAGCCAGCTGCACCATCCCCTGCACGATCTTATACATGCCGCCCATCGGGTACCAGGTACCCAGGCTGATGTCAGCGTAGTTCATCAAACTATAAAGGGCAGGGGTGTTGCGGGGCAGTGCGCCCAGGAAAAGGATCGGAAACTCCATCAGCTTGATGATTTTCTCGTGACGGAAGAAGCGGCGAATATGCTTGTGGAACGACTGGAACACATCCATGCGCAGCACATCGAGCAGCAGGCGCGGGCTCATAAACTCCGTCATGGAGCGGCCGGGCTTGTAGACGAGCTGGTTGATGCCCACCTCATACTTGTAAGCAGCCTGCTCCAGAAACGCGTCCAGCTGCGCGGCGCTGCCGGGCTCCATCTGTTCGAAGAGCGCCTGCAGCGCCGGCAGCCGGGCCGGCACATCCATAAAATCATCCTCCCCAAACACAACCGTATAGGATGGGTCTAGCCGAAGGAGGTCATAGTAGTCGGAGGTGGATTTTCCGAATTTGTTGAAGTAGGCCTCAAACACGCCGGGCATCCAGTACCAACTGGGCCCCATGTCGAAGGTGTAACCGCTGGCTGAGAAGCTACGGGCTCGGCCGCCGGGACTACTGTTCTTCTCCAGCACCGTCACGTCATAGCCTTTGTCGGCCAGGCTAGTGGCTGCCGAGAGGCCCGAAAAGCCGGAGCCGATTACTATCACGCGTGTTACAGCCATATAGTGAATTAAGGACCTTACTTCATTATGCCTCCTGCCTGTATACTTTCAGCACCTTTTTCAGCTCCTTACGGGCGATGTGGATGCGGTTCTTCACCGTACCAATCGGAATCTGCAGTTTCTCCGCAATCTCAAGGTACTTATAGCCCACGTAATACATCATAAATGGGGTGCGATGCTCCTCGTTAAGGCTGGCAATGGCTTTGTTAATATCATTCATGACGAAAGTTGCCGTGCCTTTGTTCTGAGTCACGAAGTTCTCGTCGGTATTGAGGTACTGCAGGTATTCAGAGCTATCGATATTGCTGCTGCGCTTGGTAACCTTATTGTAGTTGTTTATAAAGGTGTTGCGCATGATGGTGTAGAGCCAGGCCTTAAGGTTCGTGCCTGCCTTAAACTTATCGCGGTTCGTAAGGGCTTTCAGCATGGTCTCCTGCACGAGGTCTTTGGCATCGTCCAAATCTCGGGTCAGGTTCATGGCCGCCGGCCGTAGCGACTGTGCTACATTCTGTACGAGGGTATTGAATTCCAGAGCTGTCATTTGTTTAACGTTTTATGGTACAACCATAAACAAATATACGACAGACTGTTTAATAAAAATAGCTTTGTGTAAGTTATTTTTGAGTTTGTTTAAACAATTTCGACGAACGGAGCCTCGCATCCCGTGTACGTACATATTTCTTGTGCAAACAACATAAAACGCCCGGCCCGCTGCTTCCTTATAACGTGAGAAGCAGCGGGCCGGACAAAAAACAATGCAAAATTTTACTTCAACTTAGCAATTAGCTCTGTCATACAGCTTAGCCGCTGTACATTCTCCGGGAAAGACAGGGCCTCGTGCTGCACCTGGTAACCGTATACGTAGATGGTGCTGTCGGGGAATCGCTCCGAGAGTTTGTTGAGATACCCCTGCACCTGCTCCCGCTCCGGGGTGGTGGTGAGTACTGTGCAAAGATACTCGGCCCGGAACTGCTCATAGGTAAGTTCCAGGTCTTTAAAGGGAAGGTGCTGGCCCATGTACACCACCCGCTGGTGGTGCGCCCGAAGGATGTAGTGCATGTACAGCAGCGCCAGCTCGTGCAGCTCGCCCTCAGGCAAGTATAGAATATAAACAGGATCACCCTCTTTCCAACGCGCCGTCTGGCCGTCTATAGCCACCAGCAGCTTCTGCCGGATCAGGTTGCTGACAAAATGCTCGTGCGCCGGCGTAATATTACCGGTCTGCCACAGGATGCCGATCTTATTGAGGAACGGATAAACCACCTCCTGCATTGTTTCCTGGAACCCCATCTGCACGGCGGATTTGGAAAGCACCCGGTCGAATTTATACTCGTCCATGTCCACCATAGCCGCCACCAGCTCGCTGACGTGGTGCGCGCACTCGCAGGGCTGGTCGCACAACTGCCGCACCGTCTCCAGAATCTCCCCCTTTTCCATCTGCGCGATCTTGGATATCTTGTACCCGCGCTCGTTAAGGAGCGAGATGTTCAGCAATGACTTCAGGTCTGCATCGTCATAATAGCGAATATTGGTTTCGGTGCGCCTGGGGTTCAGGATACCATAGCGCTGCTCCCATATCCGGATAGTATGCGCCTTGATGCCTGAAAGATGTTCGAGTTCTTTAATAGTGTACTGAGCCACGTTTCTCCTGTTCCTGTTTCTTCACAATGTCGTAAGCCTGCCTGAAATACCGCGGCGCTACCCACAGCATCCCAAACGACTCTGAACCATGCTTGCCTTGCTCTTTATGGTGTACCTTGTGCGCCATGTTCAAGGCTTTCAGGTAAACACTAGACGTTCTTCCGAATACCTTTATCCGCCTATGAATGAACACATCGTGGATCAGGAAGTAGGCTGCCCCATACAGGGTGATGCCTGCGCCAATCCAGAACCTGTAGTCGATCGGGTCGCTGCCGAAGATGAAAAAGAGCATCGCCAGCAGACCATAATAGGCAAAAAACAGGTCGTTTAGTTCAAAGGCGTGTTGATGGTGCGTGTGGTGCGACTTGTGCAGGCCCCAAAGGAACCCGTGCAAGACGTACTTGTGCATGAGCCACGCCACGCCTTCCATCGCCACAAAAGTCAGAAGCATGATTCCGATGCCTGTTAGCATACACACAAAACAGCAAGTTTAAGGAATAGTTTAATGTATTAAACAAAAGCTCACCACTTTATTTGTTCTTTGTTCAGAAAAGCAGCGATACCGCGCTGGCAATCCTCGCTTCCGCGGGCCACTGCGTTCATTTCGGAGGCGTACTGCAGGCCCTCCTCCAGGCTCATCCCCTGCACACGCGCGATCATCTCTTTCGTCACCTCCATGCTTTGCTTGGAGTTCTCGGCGCAAAGCTTTTGAGCAAAGGCAAACACCCGCTCCTCCAACTCCTGAGCAGGCACCACGTAATTCACCAGGCCATACCTCTCCGCTTCCTCCGCCGAGATCAGGTCGCCGGTGAGCAGCAGCTGCTTGGCACGGGCCTCCCCTATCTTGCGCAGCAGGAACACCTTCACAATGGCAGGTATAAAGCCGATCTTCACCTCGGTGTAGCCGAACTTTGCCTCCGGCACGGTGAAGCCGAAGTCGCAGATGGCAGCTAGTCCGCAGCCGCCCGCGATGGCGTGGCCGTGGATCTGAGCGATCACCACCTTCTTCAAGGTATAAATCATCCGGAAAAGCTCCATCAGGTGCGTGGAGTCGAGCAGGTTCTCGTGGTAATCGTTCTCCTGCAGGCGCTGGATATACTCCAAGTCGGCACCGGCGCAGAACACCTTGCCCTCGGCGCGCAGCACAATTACCTTGCAGGCCTCGTCATCCTCGGCCAGGCCGAAGACGCGCTTCAGCTCAGACACTACCTCGTAGTTCAGGGCGTTCCTTTTCTCGGGTCGGGCCAGCGTGATGTAGCCCACCCGATCCTTCACCTCATAGTTGATAAATTCCATCGTCAGCCTTTCGGCCGTATTTGTTAGTTCTGTCATGATATATCGTCTTATGTACAAGAAACTAGAAGCCTTGTGTTCAAATATACGCAAGTGTGGAGCCGACGCTGCATTTAATCAGGCATAGACCACACGATAACCGGCACAAGTATAAAATTAATCTTGCTTCCTCCCAACTACTCTCCCTGCAACTCTCCTGCCAACCTTCTAAAAGTATAATCGTTTATAAAATAAATTTGCTAACGAACGTTAGGTTGCTTATGTTTGTTAAATAACTATGGAAGCAGTATTGAGCAGAAAAGAGCAAATCGAGCGAACGGCCACTGTCCTGTTTAAGTCAAAGGGATACTCGGCCACATCGATGCGCGATCTGGCCAATGCGCTGGGTATAGAGGCCGCCAGTATTTACTCGCACATCAAGTCCAAGGAGGAGATACTGCAGCGGGTGTGTTTCCGGATGGCCAGGGAGTTTTTTGAGGCCTTAGATGCGGCAGAGGCCAGCGGCGGCTCCGCCACTGAGAGGCTGAAACGCGCCATCTCCGCCCACGTGCAGGTGCTGACAAAGAACACAGAGGCCTCGGCGGTTTTTCTGCACGAGTGGCGCCACCTGAGTGAACCCATGCACGGCACGTACCTCTCGCTTCGCGACAAGTATGAGGCCCGCTTTCGCGACATCATCCGGGCCGGCACCGGGAACGGCGAGTTCATGGTGCCCGATGAGAAATTTGCTGTATTAACCATCCTTTCCGGCCTCAACTGGATACACACCTGGTACAAACCGGAAGGGAAGATGACACCGGCAGAGATTGCCGGGAATCTTTCGGAGATGCTACTAAACGGCCTGAGCACCCAACGGCAGGCTTTACAAGATACTTACTCTCACCTTAATACAATCTAAACTACCTAACCTGCCGGACTGCTCACCCAGTCCGGCACCTTTTGCTGAACCTTAAAACTATAAATATTATGTACGGAGGAGGAAACGTTTTTGAGGCTACTAAATTCGACGACCTGCAGACAGAAGATCCTGCAAAATTAGAAGAATTTGAGGCGCGCATCGCCCGTGGCGAGAAGATTGAGCCAACCGACTGGATGCCGCAACTCTACCGCAAGCAGCTGATCCGCATGATCGAGCAGCACGCACACTCTGAGATCATCGGTGCCCTGCCGGAGGGTACCTGGATCACCCGCGCTCCGGGTTTCCGCCGTAAGATGGCGCAAATGGCCAAGGTGCAGGACGAGGTAGGCCACGCGCAATTGCTCTACTCCGCTGCTGAAACCCTGGGCAAGTCGCGCGAGCAAATGCTGACAGACCTGATCAACGGCAAATCAAAATACTCCAACGTATTCAACTACCCTGCCTTTACCTGGGCTGACTCCAACATTATTTCCTGGCTCATTGATGCCGGCGCGATCGTAAACCAGCTGGCAAACGCCAAAGGCAGTTACGGTCCATACTCCAGAGCGCTGGAGCGGATCTGCGCCGAGGAAGCGTTCCACCTGAAGTATGGCCACGATGCCGTGGTGCACATGGCAACCGGTTCCCCAACGCAACGCGAAATGATTCAGGCTGCACTTAACCGCTGGTGGCCACCGATCATGACCTTCTTCGGGCCATCTGATAAAATGAGCACGCATACGGAGACGCTGATGCGCTGGAAAGTGAAGATGGCATCGAATGACGAGTGCCGTCAGCAGTTCCTGGACATGTATGTGCCCAAGATTTGGGAGCTTGGCCTGACCGTGCCGGATCCGAACCTGAAGAAGAACATGGAAACGGGCCAATGGGAATACACGGAACCGGATTGGGACGAGTTTAAGCGCGTTATCAACGGCGACGGCCCTTGCAACGCAGAGCGCCTCGCCGTACGCCGTACTGCCGAAGAGCGCGGCGCCTGGGTGCGCAGAGCCTTGCTCAACCCCAAAGCAAAGTATGTGAAGCCGCTGGCCTAACGGCAATTAAGAATTATGAATTAAAGACAAAGCTCTAAGCCGAGGCACCAAATTCATAATCAATAATTCATCATTCATAATTAGCGAAGAATGAGCTTAAAGTCCCTTGACCCGAGAGTAACCCGACTGAACCTGCCAGAAGGCAAAGTTCCTGCCATGGAGCCGAAGCCGGAGCTGGATCAGTTTGAAACATACGAAGTCTTCCATCAGAAAAAAGAAGGCGCTGCCTATACGTATGTAGGTCCTGTTCACGCACCCAACGAGGACGTGGCGTTCCTGTTTGCCAAAGAGCAGTACAGCCGCCGTTTCCCGTGTGTCGGCCTTTGGATTGTGCGCACCGAAAACATACAGGTGACACCTTATGTGGGTGATCAGGAGAATGTATATGACATGATTCGCGTGCAAGAACCTGCCGAGCAAAGTGCTCAGCCTGAGCCTTACGAGATCTTCCACCTGAAAAAGCGCGGTAAAGCGCATACACATGCCGGCCGTGTGATGGCAACTTCTTACCAGGAAGCCTTGCAGGAAGCAAAAACAGCTTTCGGAGAGAAAGCCCCGGTAGTGAATGTGTGGGTAGTAAAGTCGAAGGATGTGCTCCAATCTGCGGAGGAAGACAAAGATATGTGGGCCACTATTCCGGAGAAGAAGTACCGCGAAGCCATTGCTTACAAGGTAATGGACAAGATCACCAAGTATAAAGAAGAAAATAAAACCACTGCCCCCTAATGAACGAGCAAGCGATAAAAGACCTGTTATACAAGCTGGCAGACGACCAGTTGATACTTGGCCACCGCAACTCCGAGTGGACCGGGTTCGGCCCGATACTGGAAGAAGATATTGCTTTCTCGTCGATGGCGCAGGATAAGATCGGCCATAGTTTAGCATTTTATACTTTGCTGCAGGAACTTGGGGAGTCCGACCCGGATACGGTTGCTTTTACCCGCAACGCGAACCAATTCCATAACAGCCAGCTGGTAGAGCAGCCAAACGGCGAGTACGATTTCAGCCTGATCCGCCACTTTTTGTACGATAACGCTGAGATTATTCGTTTCGAAATGCTTTCACAATCAAGCTACGAGCCGATTGCCAAAGTGGCGACCAAGCTTAAAGGCGAAGTAAAATACCACGTGCTGCACGCCAACACCTGGATCAAGAACCTGGGCACCTCTACCGAAGAAGCTATACTTCGCTTGCAATCGTCCCTGAATGAGGCGCTGCCTTATGCCTTGGGTATGTTTGAAACATCAAAGTATGAGCAGGAACTGATCGAAGCCGGCATTTATGCGGGCGAAGAAGCTGTGAAAACAGAATGGCTGAAGCGCATACAGGCCGTTATCGAGAAAACTGACCTGAAGCTGCCGGACCTGGAAAGTATAAAACCCAAGTATGGCGGACGCTACGGCGAGCATACCGAGCATCTGCAACCGCTGCTAGATGAAATGGCAGAAGTATTTAAGATCGACCCGACGGCTGAGTGGTAGTTTTTACGTAGCACGACATACGTAGCACGATTCTCGTGTACCTTAACCCACATATGAGACGTTCCAGCGAAAACAGGAAGTCGTGCTACTTGATACGTGCTACGAGATACCAAAAAAGATGCTGACCAAAGAACACATACTAACCCTGCTGGAGGAAGTAAAAGACCCCGAGATTCCGGTGCTGTCGCTGGTGGACCTGGGGGTGATCACGGGCGTGGAGATTTCTGAAGAAGGCCACGTGACGGTGAACATGACACCTACATTTGCCGGCTGCCCTGCTATGGATTACATGAAGAAAGATGTAGAACGGACGCTGGTGAAGCATGGCATCCCCAACTATACGGTTAACATGACTTTCGACAACCCCTGGGATAGCAACAAACTCAGCGAAAAGGGCCGCCAGCACCTGAAGGAATTTGGCTTGGCCCCGCCACCAAAGTATGATCTTATACTTGATCTGGACATTCTGGAACATGTGGCCTGCCCCTACTGCGATAGCGAAGACACCACCCTCAGGACACCCTTTGGACCGACGCTCTGCCGTTCCATGCACTACTGCAACACCTGTAAGCAGATGTTTGAGCAGTTTAAGCCCCTGTAAAGTATAAAAAAGTATAAATTAGAAGCGCCAGCTATACTTTAGCTGGCGCTTCTAATTTAATGCTAAAACATGCCTTACCCCCCGGCCTGCAGCACCATTACCTCTTCCCCGTCCTGCAGCAGCCGTAGCCGGCCATCTTCGATCTTATAGGTTAATTCACGCTTGCTCAGCACCTGCAATACCTGGCTTTCGACTTTCAGGTCCGGGCAGGCCATACGGGTAGCGGCTATCGCACCAAAGTATAGCTTGTCTCCTTTTACTTCCACACTGCCGGTTATCCGGTTGCAGCCCGCATTACCCGACACTCTATTCTCCGTCAGAGAGAAGTTCAGTAAAGGCTTTCGTTCGGCAGTAATAGCTTTGCCATGTAGTTCCTCCAGCACCCAATTCCCGGCCAGTCGTGAGTCGCTGAGGTAGTTGCCG
The DNA here is from genome assembly GCF_026278245.1 of Pontibacter kalidii. Taxonomy (NCBI): domain Bacteria; kingdom Pseudomonadati; phylum Bacteroidota; class Cytophagia; order Cytophagales; family Hymenobacteraceae; genus Pontibacter; species Pontibacter kalidii. The sequence goes on from NZ_CP111079.1 coordinate 2,537,060, forward strand.
CAGCCGCTAAACGCCTGCCCCGGGTAGCGTACCGTTACCGTGTAAGAGGACTTTTTCCCGGACATCGTGTCCTCGCAGGATGCCCGCTGAAGCTGCACCACCAGAGGCCCTTTGCTTGTCTCGGCCGTGTACACTGCTCCCTCAGCAGTCGTAATGGCAGCTGGCACAGGTACTTTTATACTTCCAGTTTCCGCATGGAGGGCCTTAAACTTCAGCACCCCCTCCTCATCTATCTCCAGCGACCAGAACGGCTCATTACCTGTGGCCACAAAATCGACACCCCTCTCAAATTTCTCTTGCCAAAGCCTGGGGTTGTCTTCTACCTGCTCCTCTGCAAAAGCAGTATCCTGTGTGTTATTGCTTAGTTCTGTTACCGCCTTTTTAGTGGCACAGGAGCTGATGAGTAGCAGCAGAAGCAGGCTAAGTGGGAGTAAGAATTTAATTTTTAACATAGTTTTAGTAGAATAGATGGCTTCGTAAATACAGCGGCTACCAGGTAGCAACCGCTCAGCCACCTCCCAAAAGCTGTGCCAGTATTACATTCTTGCTATATTCTTTTACCCGCCGGGAGCTCCTGCTAGGACATAGAAACTGATACTCATAGCCATAGCAAAAAAACACCCCGCTGCCATACCTGGCAGCGGGGTGTTGCAGAGTAGCAAGCAAAATCAGGTTTACAAGTTCTCCATCTCTGCCTGCACGAAATCCACCAGGCTCTTGATATAGTCGGTACTGAAGTCGAATTTAATGCCGGCTGCCTCATACACTTCCCCAATGGAAACGGTGTAGCCCAGGCTGAGGGCACGCTTATAGGCGGCAAGTCCTTCGGCAGGGTTTTCCTTATAGTTTTTCCAAACGGCGATGGCCCCAAGCTGCGCCATGGCATACTCGATGTAATAGAACGGCACCTCGTAGATGTGCAGCTGCTTCTGCCACAAATAGGGCTTATACTTCTCCAGCCCCTCCCATTTCACCAGCTTATGGTTGAAGGTTCCGAAGATGTTCAGCCACTCCTGGTGGCGCTGCTCCTGCGTCTGCTCCGGGTGCTCGTAGATCCAGTGCTGGAATTTATCCACGGTGGCTACCCACGGGAAAGTCTCCAGTACGCTCTCCAGGTGCGTTTTCTTGGCGCGGCGCAGTTCGTCCTCATCCTCAAAGAAGGTATCCCAGTAATCCATCGAGATCAGCTCCATCGACATGGAAGCCAGCTCGGCTACCTCTGAGGGCGGGTGCTTAAAGGAATTGAGCCACAGGTCGCGCGTCAGGAACGAATGCACGGCGTGGCCGCCCTCGTGCAGCATCGTGATCACGTCGCGCAGGCTGGAAGTGGCGTTCATGAAGATGAACGGCACCCCGATCTCATCCAGCGGATAGTTATAGCCGCCCGGGGCTTTTCCTTTTCTGGACTCTAGATCCAGATGGCCCATCTCCCGCATGGTGGCCAGGCAATCGCCCAGGTATGTATCCAGCTTATAAAACACCTGCACCGTCTTCTCCAGCAGCTCATCGCCGGACCTGAAGGGCTCCAGCGGCTTTCTTCCGGATGGGTCTACATCCAGGTCCCATGGGCGAAGTTCTTCCAGCCCCAGCAATTGTTTGCGCTCCTCATCAATTTTAGTAAGCAGCGGTACGATGGTTTCCTCAATCGAAGTATGGAAATCGAAGCAATCCTGCGGCGTATAGTCAAAGCGGCCCATGGCAGCGAACATAAAATCGCGGAAGTTCTCGAAATCGGCGTTGGCAGCCACCTGGTGGCGCAGCCTCAGCAGCTCATCGAACAGGCTATCCAGCTTCTCGCGGTCCTGGAAGCGACGCTCCTGCACAGCCCTCCAGGCTTCCTCACGCACGGCTCTGTCGGTACGCTTCAGGCGGTCTGCTGCGCGCTGCAGCGTCATCTCCTCCCCATCCAGCGTTACGGTCATGGCACCCGTAATGGCGGCATACTGCTGCTGTTTGGTGCTGATCTCGGTTTGCAGCGGGATGTTCTCTTCCCGGAAAATTTCCAACGCGCGTTCCACGCCACGTAGGTAGATTTTATACTTTTCCTTGTCAAGCCCGTTCACGTACGGCGAGTGCATCAGCTTCAGGTTCAGTTCATGGTCCAGCGGGGCTATGTTCGGCTCTATCTCCGAGATAAAGTACTGGAAAGCCTTCGTGGTTTCCTCGTTCTGGGTGTCGCAGGTCATGCGGATATAGCGCCAGCCGAGGTCCTCAGAAAGCACGCTTTCCAGTTCACTGCGGTCCCGCATCCACTTCTCCAGTTCCTCCACGCTCTCGATCTGGCGCGTCTTCAGTTCCTCGAAATATGGCCTGATGGTTTCCCACTGCTCCACTTTAAAATTCTCTGAGAGGTAGGTGCGGGGCATGCGCTCCGGTATTATTAAGTCAGTTGTTTGTTGTATTGTCATTATGGCAATATATATTTCAGAAGTACAATATAGGCATTTCTTATGAAAGTACAAAAAAAAAGGGCAGCGCCGCAAGAAAACTTCTCCGGTGCTGCCCTCTTATACGTTTTTTTCGGCCTAACCGATCTCAATTACTACGTTCGACGTAAGCGGGTGCCCCACGCAGTTGAGCACATACCCCTCCTCCATCTCCGCGTCAGACAGGCCCTCGCGCTCATCAAGGTGCACCTTGCCACTCAGACACTTCCCGCGGCAGGCGGTGCACAGGCCGGCCTGGCAGGAGTACGGTAAATCGATGTCCTGCTCCAGCGCCGCCTCCAGTATGGTCTGGTCCGGCTCCACCACAAAGCTGTACTCTGAGCCCTCGTAAATAACGGTCACGGTTTGGGTGCTGATCTCCCCATCTTCGTCAGAGGACATCACGGCACCGTGCTGCGCCTCCTGCTCCTGCTTATCCAGCAGCTTATTGCTCACAAAGCTCTCCCTGAAAATACGGTCTACTGGCACGCGCAGCACGCTGAGCGCATGGCGCACCTCCTCCATCATTCCCTCTGGCCCGCACATATAATACACCGCGTCCGATACCTTGGCCAGTTGCAGGCGCTCCAGTATCTTAATGATCATACTTTGGTTCATGCGGCCGCGGTGGTCGCAGGCTTGGCGAGGCTGGCTGTAGATGTGCACTACCTGCAGGCGCCCCTGGTGCTGTGCCTGCAGCTGCTGCAGCTGCTCCCTGAAGATCACTGAGTCCTCATCGCGGTTGCCGTAGAGCAGCGTTACCTTGCTGTTCGGCTCCTCGCGCAGCACCGCCTTCAGGATGGACATGAGCGGCGTAATGCCGCTGCCGGCACCGAACAGCAGTACCTGGCGCTGGTTGGTGGGGGCGCAGGTGAGGCAGAAGTTACCGATCGGCTCCATCACCTTTACCTCCTGCCCTACCTGCAGGTGGTCGAGCAGGTAATTCGACATCAGCCCGCCCTCCACGCGCTTTACCGTTACCGACAGGCGCGGTGCTTCGTGCGGCGTACTGCTGAGGGAGTAAGAGCGGCGGATCTCCTTGCCTTCAACCGGAAGGATCAGGGTGAGGAATTGGCCCGGTTTATATGCTATGGTATGCTTTTCGGGGTGCTCAAAATGTATGGTGGCAGCGTCAGCTGTTTCGTGGGTAATTTCTACAACCTTCAGGTTAAGGTAAGGACTACTCATGGTTCTATTTTTTTGCTCAGATTCGTCTCGGTCTAAAACATATTTCGAACCTGAAAGTTACGACAATCCCTCCTGTTCTGAGAAAGTAACGTATAAATTTTAAGACGCCAGCCTCAGGTGCACAATAAAAAATTTGAATATTAGTTGTAAAATATATTAAAAAAAAGCTGAACTTTACAGAGCGCTGCAACGGCAGGTTTTTTAAACCTGCGCCCGTGCTTCTGTCATGAACGCTATCCTTAATAACATGAAAACAACAACATGCTGTACAAACTAACTCTGAAAAACTGTGAAAAAACGGTAGTGGTAGACGACACTACATATGACTACATCCAAAACAGCGCGTATTTGCAACAGATTGAGTTCCTGAGGCACCTGCGCATCCACTCCAACGGTTACGCCTTCTTCCAGAAGAACTGGCCGCTAAAAAACGGCAAGTACCGCAACGAAACCATCTACCTCCACAAGATGATTGGGGAGCAGTTGCTGGAGAAGCCTGAGAGCGACCTAAAACTGTACGTGCACTTTAAGAACGGCAACAAGTTGGACTGCCGCCGCGAGAACCTGGAGTGGGCTCCGCTCTGCAAGATTGTGCGCAACACCACCAAGACCGAGAACAAGCTGGGCGTACGCGGGGTACACAAGGAGGCCCAAAAGTACCGCGCCATCATCCACCACAACAAGCAGCGCATCAACCTGGGCACCTTCGAAACGCTGCAGGAGGCCGCCCTGGCCTACAGCAAAAAATCCGAGGAGCTTTTCGGGAAGACCAAGAGCCTGAAAACCTTCACCAAGGTGCTGGAGGAAGAGGAAGCTGCGCCTTTAAACTAATTTCTGCTTAACTTGCACCATGGGCACTTTAACTGCGCCCATGGTGCAAGCTTATGAAAAACACCCACGACCTTAGCGCTCTGCTAAGCAGGCATCGCCATACCTTTGCCCCCGTACTGGACGCAGACCTGAACGCCGACTGCGTGTGTACGCTGGATTTCTCCGAAAAGAACCTGCTGCTGCAAAGCACCGACCTGCAGGACACCGACGCCTTCAACAAGGCTGTGGAGCAGATGCTACAACAGCGTCAGGCCACCACGGGCGTGGGCGGCTACCTGGAGGACCGCTTCATCTACCGCCGCAGCCGCCACTTCGACGTGGAGGCACAGAGCCGCAACCTGCACCTGGGGGTGGATGTGTGGCTGCCCGCGGGCACGGCCGTGTTCACGCCGCTGGACGCCACCGTGCACAGCTTTAAAGACAACGATAACTTCGGCGACTACGGTCCCACCATCATCCTGCAGCACGAGCTGGAGGGGGTAACATTTTATACTTTGTACGGCCACCTGAGCCGCACATCCCTGCAGGGCCTGCAGCAGGGGCAGTATTTTAGCAAAGGCCAAAAAATTGCCGAGGTAGGCCCCTACCCCGAGAACGGCCACTGGCCACCGCACCTGCACTTCCAAATTGTTGCTGACATGGGCGATAAGTATGGCGATTTCCCAGGAGTAGCCACCGCCGCCGAGCGCTCCAGGTATGAGCGGCTGTGCCCCGACCCGAACCTGATTCTGCAGTGCCGCCACCTGTTGCCTTACGCCTGAGCAGTTAGGCGCACTACCCGGAAACCGGCTCCTTACTTCTTTAACTACTAACTTTTAACTCTTGATTACTTATGGTGTTGGATTTTGAATCGATCCGCGAAATGATTGTAAACTTTGCCGTACTGTATGGCCTGAAGCTGTTGGTTGCCATTTTTATACTTGTTATTGGCGCCTGGGTCATCAGACGGCTCAAGATGCTCATCAATGGGCTGATGCTCCGGAAAAGCGTGGACGAGTCGCTGCGGCCTTTCCTGCTGAGCATCTTCAGCATCGCGCTGTGGGTCCTGCTGCTCGTGCTGGTGATTGCGCAGATAGGCGTGGAGATGACCTCTTTTATTGCTGTCCTGGGCTCTGCCGGCCTGGCTATCGGCCTGGCCCTGCAGGGCAGCCTGGCCAACTTTGCGGGCGGGGTGCTCATACTTACCATCAAGCCTTTCAGGGTAGGTGACTTTATTGAGGCACAGGGGCAAAGCGGAACCGTTCAGCTTATCAACATCTTTAACACCGTGCTAAAGACCGCCGACAACAAAACCATTTACATCCCCAACGGGCCACTGGCTTCTGCCGTGGTGGTGAACTACTCTGTGGAAGCCACACGCCGGGTGGAGCTGCTCTTTACCGTGTCGGTAAACAATGATATTGGTAAGGTGCGCCAGCTGATTCAGGAGCTGATTACCGAGGATGAGCGTGTGATGAAGGAGCCCGCCCCCGCTATCGTTGTAACGAATTTTGCCGAGCATTCCATCACCATCAGTACCCGCATCTGGTGCAAGCGCGAAGATTACTGGGGACTGTTCTGGGACATGAACGAGCGCGCCAAGGCTGCCTTCGAGAAGAACGATATCGCACTGCCCGTACCGCGCCGCGAAATGGTGGGCAGCACCGCTAGCAAACAGGCTGCTGCAGGAGCTTAGCGCTGATACTACAGATAAAAAGGGATCGGGGCTTACTCCAGGTTAAGCCCCGATCCCTTTTTCATACTTTATAACTCAAGTTGCGATTAACCCACCCCTGCCCCTCCAAGGAGGGGAATTTCGCAAAAGAGTAGGTGATTCCCCTCCTCGGAGGGGTTAGGGGTGGGTTTACACCTGCACATCATGAGTAGATCGCAACTTGGGTTTTATACTTTCTCGATTTATACCTTGCAGCTGCGTTTATACTTTCTCGTTCAGCTGCCTGCACCTTAGTCAAACTTAATCGCCTTCACCGGCTTGATGCGGGCAATCATGGCGGCAGGAATAAGTATGGCCAGCATGGTGAGTACCAGCGTTAGGGCGTTGAGCAGCAGGATTACGCCGATGTTCCAGCTGATCGGCACACGGTCCATGTAGTAGTTCTCGGGGTCCAGCGGAATGAGCTCGAAATAGTACTGCACCAGGCAAAAGCCAATCCCGACAAGGTTGCCCCACAGCATTCCCTTCAGCGTCAGTTTCAGCCCGCGAAAGTAGAACACCTTCCTGATCTGCGCATCGGTAGCGCCCACGGCCTTCAGCACGCCAATCATGTTTATCCGTTCGATGATCATAATAAACACCGTGGAAACCATGTTGAACGTAGCCACGAAGATGATCAGTACCAGGAAAATCACTACGTTCTTCTGCAGCAGCTTCAGCCAGTCGAAGAGCTGGGCATGGCGGTCCGTTATTTTCTCCAGTTGCAGGTCGTAGTTCATACTTTCAAACACGCGCTCCGCCGCCTCGTCTATCTGCTCAAAGTCTTGCAGCACTACCTCCACGCCCCCTACCAAGGTATCGGGCCAGTTGTTCAGCTCGCGAATCAACTTGATGTCGCCGAGCACAAACACCTCATCAAACTCCTCCAGGCCCGTATTATAAATGCCGCTCACCCTCAGCTTCCGGGCACGTGGCGGATTCTGTATAAAATAGAAAATAGCCTCATCGCCCACCTTTAGCCGCAACTTACTGGCAATCGCCTGGCTCAGCAGCACGTCCTTCGAAGAGGCCGTATCCGTAAAGGCAATCAGTTCCCCGCTCTCCAGGTTCTGCTGCATTGCGCTCAGATCATACTCCTTCCCCACGCCCTTCACCACCACACCCAGCACCTCATCCTCTGTCTTGATAATGGCCGTTTTGCGGGCAAACCCCTGTATCTTTTTTATCCCCTGGATAGAATCCGACACACCGATATTGTAGCTGATGGGCGCGCCCTCATAGGAGTTATTGGTGTCATACTTGCTGATCTGCAGGTGGGCGCCAAAGCTGAAAATCTTTTCGCGGATCTCGTTCCGAAAGCCCTCCAGTATGGCAAAAGACACAATCATGATGGCAATGCCTGCAGCTATGCTAATAATTGCTATTTTTGTAACCGACTGCGTAAAAGAGCCGGTCTGCACTTCTGATATTTTGTCGGATATGTACTTGGAGATATTCACTCGCCTTAAATCAGATTAATGGCCTTAAAGATAGGTATGAATTTTGACTTCTACCTTACAAAAACGATGACACACCCTATCCTATACCTCTCTGCCTCGCTGCTGCTCTCGCTGGGCGGCTGCAACGCCAAGCAAGTACCTGCCACGGCACCCGAGCAAACATCACCCGCTGCCTCAGCTGCTTTGCCGGCGGCACAATCACTAAAAATGGGCGCCGAGCAGCTGGATTTATACTTGCCGCAACTAGCGGGCAAACGCGTGGGCATGATCGTGAACCAAACCTCCACCATCGGCCAAACGCACCTGGTGGACACGCTCCTGAGTCGTGGCGTGCAGATAAAGACCATTTTTGCGCCAGAGCACGGCTTCCGCGGTGAGGCCGACGCAGGGGCGCACATCAAAGACGGCAACGACCCGAAAACCGGCCTGCCAATTATCTCGCTCTACGGGAATAACAAGAAGCCGCTGCCCGAGCAAATAAAAGATCTGGATGTGCTGCTCTTCGACATCCAGGACGTGGGCACCCGTTTTTATACTTACATCAGCACCATGCACTACGCCATGGAGGCAGCCGCCGAGAACGGCAAGGAGGTAATGGTACTGGACCGCCCCAACCCGAACGGGCATTACGTAGATGGCCCGGTACTGGAGCCAGACCAGGTTTCTTTTGTGGGGATGCACCCGATTCCGATCGTGCACGGCCTTACCGTGGGCGAACTGGCTAATATGATCAACGGCGAGAAATGGCTGAAAGGAGGACTGCAGGCGAACCTGACGGTAATTCCGATGACAGCCTACGACCACAACATGGCATATGAGCTGCCTGTGCGTCCTTCACCAAACCTGCCAAACGCGCAGTCCATAGCCTTGTACCCATCTATCTGCTTTTTTGAGGGAACCAACGTAAGCGTTGGCCGCGGCACCCCTACCCCCTTCCAGGTAATCGGCAGCCCGTACTATCAGAAAAAGGACTTTAGCTTTACCCCGGTGAGCACGCCAGGGGCTACCAACCCGCCGCACAAGGATGTAACCTGCTACGGCCAGGACTTGACGAATGTGCAGGTGGCAGACAAAGTAGACCTAGCGTACCTGCTGGGTATGTACCAGCACTCCACTAACAAGGACAAGTTCTTCAACAATTTCTTCGAGAAACTGGCTGGCACCAAAAAGCTTCGCGAGCAGGTGATTGCCGGTAAGACAGAGGCTGAGATCAGAGCCAGTTGGGAGCCTGCGTTATCAAACTATAAAGCCAAGCGCAAGCAGTACCTGCTTTACCCAGACTTTAACTAGCGCATGAGAGACTTACGCATCGTGTTTATGGGTACGCCGGATTTTGCCGTGCCTACCTTGCAGACACTCGTGGAACAGCACTATAACGTGGTGGCCGTGATCACCGCCCCGGATAAACCCGCTGGCCGTGGTCAGAAGCTAAACCAGTCGCCGGTGAAGGAGTACGCCGTGGCGCAGGGAATTCCGGTGCTGCAGCCAACCAACCTGAAATCGGAGGCGTTCCTGGAGGAACTGCGTAGCTACAGGGCCAACCTGCAGATCATCGTCGCTTTCCGGATGCTGCCCGAGGTGGTGTGGGCAATGCCGGAGCTGGGCTCTTTCAACATCCATGCTTCGCTGCTGCCACAGTATAGAGGGGCCGCGCCTATCAACTGGGCCATTATCAACGGGGAAAAAGAGACCGGCGTCACCTCCTTCTTCCTTAAGCACGAGATCGACACGGGCGACCTTATTTTTCAGGAGCGCGTGCCGATCCGGGAGGAGGATGACTTCGGGTCGTTGTATGAGAAACTGAAGTATAAAGGCGCCGAACTGGCCCTGCGCACCGTACAGGCCATTGAGCGAGACCAGGTAGTACCGCAGCCGCAGGAGATCTCTGCGGGGGCCAAGCACGCTCCGAAGATCTTTAAGGATACCTGCGAGATTAACTGGAACCAACCGGCTGAGCAGGTGCGCAATTTTATCCGAGGCCTCAGCCCGTACCCTGCCGCCTGGGCAAAGCTTAACGGCAAGAACTATAAAGTATATAAGGCCGAGGCGCTGCCGGAATCTGGTTACACTTCGGAACCGGGCACGCTCCACACCGATAACAAGACGTTCCTGCACATCCAGACAGCCGCCGGCGCCCTTGCCATACTTGATCTGCAGATGGAGGGCAAAAAACGCATGCCGGTACAGGACCTGCTGCGCGGCTATAACTTTGACGTATAAGAAAGTATGATAGCTATCGTAGTAGCCGCCGCCGAGAACAATGTGATTGGCAAAGACAATGACCTGATCTGGTACCTGCCCGCCGACCTGAAACACTTTAAGCGCCTGACCATGGGCCACCCGATGATCATGGGGCGCAGAACCTATGAAGCGATTGGAAAGCCTTTGCCAGGTCGTACTTCCATCGTCATCACTTCCCAGAAAGAGTACCAGGCTGAAGGGTGCATCGTGGTGCACTCACTGGAGGAGGCCCTTGCCAAAGGCAGGGAGCTAGACACGGAGCAGGTAAGTATCATTGGCGGCGCTACCATATACGAGCAGGCGCTCCCCTTCACTGATAAAGTATACCTGACGCGCGTGCATCATAGTTTTGAGGGCGATGCCTTCTTCCCAGAGCTACCCCAAAATGAGTGGCAGGTAATAGAGCAGGAGTTTCATGAGCCGGACGAGAAGAACAAGTACAACTATACGTTTCTGACGCTGGAAAAGAAGTAACATAAGTATAAAAAGAGAGGGGGGCCGCTGATACCAGCGGCCCCCCTCTCTTTTTATACTTGTGGCTGTGGCTTAGCGCAGGATGTAGAGCTTGCCGTAGCCGTTCTTGAAGGCGCCGTCCCCAAAGGTATTACGGTGCTTCATTTCATCCTCCCCTTTGCTCATCACCACGCGGTACAGGTATACACCGTTCGCCAGTCTGTCACCATACATGTCGGTGCCGTCCCAGGCATAATCCGTCTTGTTGTTGCCAATGCGCAGCGGCCCGAGTTCCTCCTTCATGATCTCCTTCACTACCTTGCCTGTAATGGTCAGGATCTGAATCTTGATATGCTCCGGAATCGTGCTGCCCGTAACGGTGAAGATAAAGTTGGTCTTGGTAGAGAATGGGTTTGGGAACGGGTAGAAGTTCGAAATGCTCGCCTCACTCACTACCTCAAAGCCGATCCTGTACGGCGATACGCCAGACTCTTTGCCCGCAGCGTCTGTTGCCCGAACCTGCAGGGTATACTTATTGTCCTCCAGTTTAGTCGGTCTATACTCCAGTTTAAAGTCATTGGCCTCGGTGGCGGGTATGTAGGTTACCTCAGGGTTATTCATCAGTTCAATTTCCTTCTCCCCTTCCCCAGGCGTGATCAGCACCATCGACATCCTGGAAGGGTCCTGCAGAAACACGTGCCTGTTCTCATCCTTTACCGTTACACTTATCAGCGGGCTCGGGGAAACAATGTCACCGTCCAGGATATGGATGCCATCAAAAGCCACGTCCATGATCGGGTGCAGCTTTGATTTCACGCCGAAGTCAACTTCATAGATATTGTTGGCATACTCCTGCTCCGGCAGCAGGCGCGGGTTCACATAAAAACTTATCCTGTAATCGCCATCCAGCTCAGCCGTGGAAACAGGATGGTTAAAGTATACCGTCTCGTTTGGTCCCACCGGCTTAATCTTAAAGGTAGAGGTAGTGGCAGAAATGCCTGCCCCGCTCAACACCACCTCCACCGTCAGTGAATCCGTAAACGCTGTAGAGGTCACGTTCTGGAAGGCCATAGGGATGGATAACCTTCCGCTACCCGCCAGTTGTGTCAGATCCTCGCTGCTCGCCTTCACCAGATCTGGGCGAATTACGCCTTCCGGTACTGGATCATACAGCACAAACCACTCCTTCAGTTGCGGCGATGTACGCGCCGTGGAATCCGACAGAAAAGCCGACAGCTTCAGGCTCGGATACTGGTTTGCGTCAATGTGCGAGATGTCGAAAGCCTTGGAGTTTATACTTTTCTCCAGCACCGTCTCCTCACCTGCTGCGTCGATACCGATCAAGCTTAGCTTATACTTATCATCGCCACCTGCATACGGTTTAATGCTATGGTGCAACGAGTTCCACCGCAGAGCCGGGCCTATCGTGGTGGAGGTGATGGTGCCTGCTTGGCGGTTGGATTCTAAAGTAATATCCAACATTATACTCTGAGCAGTTCGCGGTGTACCACCTTCACGCTCAGCCTCCTCCACGGAGTAGGTCTTTTCCTGTGCCGTGCCTGGAGTGGCGCCCTTTCTGCCAACAATCACAAAAGGGTCACCTGTTTTTAACTTGTCGATCAAGGATGAGCCAATGCTTCTGAAGGCTGCTTTAGCCTCCTCTGGGAAGCTATCAAAAGGCACATTGTTCACTGACATAACAGCAACATAGTAACCCTCTGGCACGGCATCAATAAATCGTTTGATTTTGGCCCTGTTTGCTACGGTAGAGAGGTTAAGTGTAGTGAATATATAAGGAGTGGCAGAGCAGGTAACGGTGCCCCCCAAATTGGTCATAGCTTCTAAGGTAGCATCATTATAGACGACCATAAACAGCTGCCCATAAGTGTTATGGTTAGGGTTCCCACACTGCCAGCTAAGAACTTGGTCGCCGTCAATATAAAAGCCTTGTGGAGGGTGTGCAAACCTTTCGTCTCCACCTGCTGTCCTTAAACTAAGGAATCTACGAACTGTATTAAGCTCCCATTTACCTGTTTTCTGGTCTAGTGGTTTAAAGCCTTCCGCCTTTGCTTCCGTAAACTGTCCTTTGTGGCTCTGAGACCAACCGGATGTCACTTCAGGAATATGTCTGAAAGAGTTATCAGCCCAGATAGTATCCTCACCAGGGCTGTAAGAGTTAAAACGCGCACGCCAAAAATAAACAGTGCTATCATTGCTTCCGTTTATCAGGTTTACATCCCAGGAGGCAAAAGCAGTTTTATCTACTGTGGTAGATCGAAGCCATGGGCTCGAGAAAGCAGCTGTGGTATCAATTTCAAAATAAATGCCCCGTCCTTCCTGGGCCGAACTAGCCTGAACTGCTAAAGAAACATTCGAGTTCCCGACTATGCTATACTTCATCGGGTAAACGGTTGTCAGCCCACTGGCAGAAATAAACTTCTGAAAAGTGGCGGTATTGTTATCCTCCTTTAACTCCTCTACTGCTTCAGGACTGTCCAGCTTAACCTCAAAAACATTTATACCTATAGTAGTTGAGGCTTCAACATTCGGCAGTTTTAATGCCACAGAATTCTTATTAAAAACAGGAGCTACTTTAATCGAGTCGTAGACCTTCGAAGAATTATCAGGGTAGGTACGCTTAACAGAAACGAAAAAAGAATCTGTTATCGCCTTACCTAGGTTTTTGATATCAAAATGTAGAGCTAACGTGTCTGATAATGCAGTTGCGAGGCTTCCTCCTTTATCTTTTAGCTCAAAGCTGTTGCTCCTGAAGGTATAGTCTGGTTTGCTTGGAGTATACAGATGAATGGCAGGATCTCCCTGTAAGGCCATTCCGAGTACCTGCGTAATAGCAAATACCTCATTAGAGTTGTTTTTGTATGCTTGCAAAACCCTCCGTGCTACCTCCCTCTGAACCTGGCTTATAGTTTTTCCATAGAACTCCTCATCATTGAACCCAACTGAATACATCGTTGACGTATACCTGTCCAATAATTGATCATAACCTGTAGCTGTGTGTGCAATAAAAGCGATTGCTCCTTTGTTAGGAACATTAACCCAATCCTCTCCCAATGGTACAAAGTTGCTTACATAAGGATCATTTACAACATAAGAATTACCAATATTACACCCGTTCACCAAAATAACAGGGTATTTACCAGCATTTTTATAGTTACTTGTTGGTACTGATGGATAACCTATATCTAAATCTGTAACTCCAGGTCCGCTATGTCCAAAGAAGGTGATAAGAGACAGGCCTTCATTTACTTCCTTCGAGATATCTACACTTTCTACTACATCGCTTAGGTTCTGCCTTGTTTTCTCTATTACATTTGCCCCTAGTAAAGGGCCTTTAGCTATCGCAGTATAATTATGTATGAAATTACCATACCTTCTTATCTCTAAAGCATTTTTTCCTCCACCAAGATGCAACACATTCTTCCGCCACTCTAGGCCGTCGGGTGTCGCATCATATGTTTTAACTTTGTTCAGGTAGTTTATAATGTCGTTGGCTGTTCTGGCAAAAACCCGTCCGGTCGGTATCGAAGGTATGTAATTGTTGTTTCTAAAGTCCGCAGAGAATAACATGTCTGAGGCTGGATATCCGAAGGTTGGTACAAGGTCAAAAGCTCTTGACGCCGGGTCCCTATACTTCAGTGTGTTAGGCTCAACCCCTTTCCCCAGAAGCAGCAATTGCTTTTCTCTACTAGAGATGCTCAAGAAAGAACTAAATCTTCTGATGCTATTAGAAGAGAACTCACCATAATGGAACTGATCTACCAGGTCATCAATAAAAACTAGCAGTGTATCATACCCACCGCCTGCAGCGGAGCTACGATAAACTGCATATTCCTCAGGGGCCGGCAAGCTGCTACCACCAGCCCCCTTCATCAGCACCTTATTTGTAATAATGATGTAATTATGCTCGTCTGGGTTTATTTTCCTGAATTTAACTTCCTTACTTTTAACTGGTACAAGCGGGGCATTTGTATCTACCAGTAAAACTTTACGGCTCCTGCGCTGGCCATCAATCACAAAACCCTTCTTCCCATCTCTCATGTGGCCGGGAATTCGTATGGCATCGTCAGCAGCGGTAACATCGTAGGCTATGGCAGATGCGGAAGCTTCCGAGAATTCGTAGAAAAGGGAGGATGTTCTCAGCGAATCGGTATAGAATTGCAACGCATTTCCCGTAAAAGTACTCTTCTGAGGGTAAACTAATTGCGCATAGGCAATTCCTACAGCACCTGTTGTGCCATTTACAGCGAGCGGTACTAATTGAAATGAGAATTTTCTGTTTTGTATGTTTATATCAGCAAAGCCTAAATCATACGTGGCCTTAGACATGCCAAACTTCCCGTATTCGATGGTAGTGAGGGTACGGGCATTGGACCCCAGAATATTCACGTTGAATTTATGAGGATCATTCGTAGGTCCCACCGTAGTTAGATCAAGCTTGGGTGCAGGCCCCGTCACGGCTACGTTAGAGATTCCTGAAATCTCGAAGGAGAGCTGCTTTGAGTTCTTGCTTATTATCGAAAAGTAACCCTCTCCTTCATCCATCCACGGCATATAATTGTTCGCCTCTCGGTGATACTTACCTGTGCTATAAGTCCCAGTACTCAACAACATCGCCTTCTGCCAATGATAAGGCTCCGGCGTCAGCCCATTAGGAGAAGGGTTCACCTCGCGCATGCGCTTGTTGCCACCGGCCGGGTTCACCGTGAGAAAATAGGCGGCCGAGTCGGTGTACATGCTGTGGAGCTGGTGCACCTGGTGGGCCGGGTTCTTGTAGAGTTCCTGGTCCAGCACCCCGTCGTTGCGCTCGCCGTAGAACTCCATGTAATCCTGCGGGTCCAAACGGCCATCGGCCTCCCCGGCCACATAAATCGCCACCTCCTTGCCGCGGCGGAAGAGCTGCAGGTGCTGCGGGTTCACGTTCTGCAGGCCCAGCTGCTGCAGGTAAGCGTGACCCAGCTTATACAGGCCAGTCTCCACCACCTGTAGCTTGTGGTAGGTTTTGGAGTAGTCTATCCATTCATTGCCGTATACCTCCTGTGCCTGGGCTGTGCTTGCTGTAAAGCCCGCCACTACAAGTATAACCGCCGTAAAAAATGCCTTTATGCTAAAAGTCTTATACATGTGCTGCTTGCTAAAACCTTATTCTTTAGTCGAATGCGTATCCTAATGAAACGATAACCGATGAGGTGTTGCGGCTGCCAACCGAGTTGCTCTCGCTGTTGTTGATGCGGGAAAGAGCAAGGTCCAGGTTGAGGCCGCCGGTTTTTATCCCTACCCCAAAATTGGGCTGTATGCGCTTGGTAGTACCGCCGTCAAAATTCTGTGTTTCCTGGTAGTTGTTGAGGCCCCCGCGCACAAAAACGGAATTGGCGTAAGCCAGCTCCAGCCCCACATGCGGGTCCACCGACATCACATCGGATTTGAAGAGCACATTGCGCTTGCCGTCAAAAGTAAAGTCTATATCCGTGGCCAGGGCGGCCGTGAAGTTATCGGTAAAACGGAAAGATTTTCCCACCCCAAGTATCAGGCGGGGCAGGGTAAGCTCTGCGGTATTCTCGGGCAGCTCGTTGCCGGTTTGCAGGTAGGCCTCCTCCAGCTCCTCCACGTTATGGGTCCAGGCGGTAAAGGTGGTGGTGATGTCCTTGGCCATGACGCCGAACTGCCAGGTGCCGCGCTGCAGCTGCGCGCCAGCGTCAATGCCAAAACCGTAGGCATCGGCAAAGTCGCCCACGTTGCGGTAGATGATCTTGGCGTTGGCCCCGAGTTGCAGGCCCTCTATCAGGTTGCTTTTGCGGGCATAGGAAAGCAGCATGGCGTAATCGGCTACGGAGAAGAAACGGATACTATCGTACTGGATGTAGCCATACTCGTTCTGCAGGCGACGGGTATCGGCAATATCATCCACCCCCACCCGGATCAGGGAAATGCCCAAGGCGCTGCTCGAGTCCAGGGGCATGGCAAAGCTGGCATAGTCGTTTTTGGCGATACCGGCAAAAAGCTCCGAGTGCATCAGGCTCACGTTATACTTGTGCGGCAGGCGCAGCAGGCCGGCAGGGTTCCAGTAGCCGGCTGTGGCATCGGTAGCCAGGGCCGACTGCACGTTGCCCATGCCCAGCGCCCGGGCGCCCACCCCCAGGTTCAGGAACTCGTTGCTATACTTCGGTGTGTTTACCTGGGCCTCAGCCGCCGACCAGGTAAGCAGGACCCACGCCGCGAGCAGGCAGCGAAGCAGAAAATTATTCATCCTTGACAGTACAGGTTATATCAATCGCTAAAAATCTTATTGTATTTACCAAAGTGCAGCCCTGCGGCTCCCTCCCCTCTATTGTGCCCCCTTAACATCCTGCGGGCCTTTTTAGTTGACTCTGGTGCAGTTTTATTTTATCCAAAATTAATCATTTATAATAACAAATCCCCAGCCTTACAACCATTATAAAAAAAGAGCGTAAAGAATTTTAAACAGTACCTTGCTTTACATAGTACCTTACCATATCTTTGCCTCAACATTATAACGGAATCATCATGAAAGTAGAAAACACACAAGTGCAGATGCGGAAGGGAATTCTGGAGTTCTGCATACTGGAGATTATCTCTCGTGGTGAAGTTTATGCGTCCGATATGCTGGAAGAGCTCACAGCGGCCAAGATGATCGTTGTGGAGGGCACCCTTTATCCCCTGCTCACCCGCCTCAAGAACGCGCAGCTTCTCGAATACAACTGGGTCGAGTCCACCTCCGGCCCGCCACGCAAGTATTATCGCCTCACCGACACCGGCAAAGAGTTTCTGGAGCAGCTCCGGAACACCTGGTCCGAGCTAGTTGACTCCACAGAATACATTATCCGAAACAAGAAAGCCCAGTAATCATGAAAAAGAATATAAGTATAAACTTGCAAGGCATCATCTTCCAGATCGAGGAGGATGGGTATGAGCAGCTTAGCCGCTACCTTGCCTCCATCAGAACATACTTTTCTAACTATGAGGGCCACGAGGAGATTGTAGCCGACATTGAGGCCCGCGTTGCCGAAATCTTCTCCGCCCGCGTATCGCCGGCCAAGCAGGTGATCACCCAGGAGGATGTGCAATACCTGATCATGCGCATGGGTAACGTGACTGACTTTGAGGTGGAGGAGCCGATGGAGGAGGAAGCCTACAAGCATACAGCTGCTGGCGCTGGCACCGGCGCAGAAGCCGGTGCGGGCGGAGCACAGGCACATGCAGCCGCCGGACCTAAAAAGCTGTACCGCGACATGAACAACAAGGTGATCGCCGGTGTCTCCAGCGGCATCGCCAACTACCTTAAGATTGACCCGCTCTGGCTGCGGCTGTTCTTCGTGCTGCTGGTGCTGCTGGGCATCGTTTCAGCGGGCGTATCGGCTGCCACAGGCATCATCATCTATATTATACTTTGGATTGCCATGCCGGAGAGCAACCTGCTGCCCGAGACCAAGGTACGCAAGCTGTTCCGAGACCCGGATGATAAAAAACTGGCCGGTGTGTCGAGCGGCATCGCCAAATACTTCGGGGTGGATGTGGCCGTTATCCGACTGCTCTTCCTGGTCTCCATCTTCCTGGGCGGCTTCGGTCTATTTGCCTACATCGTGCTTTGGATCGCCATGCCTGAGGCCGTCACACTTACCGAGCGCATGCAGATGCAGGGCGACCCCGTAACGCTGGCCGGCATTGAGCGCACCTTGAAGGACAACCTGAACATGCGCGACAGCAACGGCGAGGAGAGCACGCTGGCCAAGATCATCCTGCTCCCTGTCCGCCTGGTGGCGCAGGTTTTTAACTGGATTGGCCGTGCACTGGGCCCCATCCTTGCCTTCCTTATCACCCTGATCCGTGTGGCGGCCGGCGTAATACTGCTGGTCATTTCCATCGGACTGACCGTCGCCCTCTTCTCCACGCTTTTCGTGTCACTTGGTATGATTGATGAGACGCAGTTCGCAAACTTTGGTGATTTTCCGGCCTCCGTGTTTCTCGGGGGCTTTCCCAGGCTCGGCCTGGTGGCAGGCTTCTTTGTAGGTTTGATTCCGCTCCTGATGCTGATGGTGCTGGGCGTGAGCCTGCTGATCAAGCGCACCTTCATGAAGCCAATCGTAGGCTGGTCGCTGTTTGGGGTGTGGCTGGTGGCGCTGTTCACCATGATTGCTACCATTGCCATGTTCAGCGGCAACTTCCGCCGCAGCGGTGAGGTGATCACTAGCAGGACCATACCTGTAGAGAATATCAGTACGCTTACCCTGGATACCTATGATACCGGCCTGGATTACGACAACATCTACATGGAAGTGCAGGAGGCCAACGGCCCGGATGTGGAGATAGTGCAGCGCGTGGAGGCCAAGGGCAGAACCGAGGAAGAGGCCAAGGAGAATGCTCGCATGATCACCTACCGCGCTGTGCTCAACGACTCTACCCTGCGTCTCGACGACAGCTATGAGTTCAAACAGGGAGCCGTGTTCCGTGATCAGGAGTTGAGCCTGGTGCTTAAACTGCCGAAAGACAAGCCATTGCGCCTGACACGCAGCTTCTACTACATGTTGCCAAGCGCTGCCTTAGAGGGCAATTACGACCTCGACAAAGTAATTCGCAATACCTGGCAAGCCAGCGGCGACCGGTTAGTTTGCCTCACTTGCGCCACAGATACGCTGAGCACGGAAAGCGGCAATGGGTTTAACCTCGATGATACCGGCACAGCCGAAATGAGCGGCAGCGTGCTGCTGAACGACAGCGAGTATAGTAGCAACTCCCGCAGCTACAACTTCCGCGACTTCAATCGTGTCACCATCAGTGGGCCGTACCATGTGCAGCTGCGCCAGGGCGATACCTACAGCGTCAGCGTGCGTGCAGGCGAAGCAGAGTTAAAGCGTATTGAGCTGGACCAGAGCGGAAACGAGTTGGATATCAGCACAGATGAGAAGTTCTTCCGCATGTTCAAAGACCGCGACCCGGTGCTGATCCAGATCACAGCCCCGGACATCAACACCATTGAGCTGAACGGTGCCATCAAGGCCGACATCGGAAGTTTAAAAGCAGAGAGCCTGCGCATGAACCTCACCGGAGCCATTCAAACCATGGCAAACCTGAACGTACGTAACCTGCGCGTTGATGCCTCGGGTGCCACAGCCAGTACGTTTGTCGGAAAGGCGGATCGGTTTGAGCTGGACGCCACCGGTGCCTGCGTCGTACAAGCCGACAGATTGGAAGCCCGCTATGTGGATGCCGACGTAACCGGTGCCGGCATGGCAGAAGTATACGCCACCAACACCCTGCGCGCCGACGCCTCCGGGTCCAGCCACATCGTCTACCGCGGCAACCCTTCCGACACCATCATCGACAGCTCCGGCCCCAGCACTGTGAAGCGTCGCTAAAACCGGTGTAAAGTATAAAAGGCTGGCTGAGCAAGTATACCTCAGCCAGCCTCCTACAATCCGCCACTAGTACAAAGTAAAACTATATACTAAAACAATTGAACAGCCGTTCAGTTTATACTTTATAGAAGTGTTTGTTTAGTTGTTTGTGTTTGATGAGTGTATTTGGCGAAGTCCCATCTCCTTCCCTCTTTCCATAAGGAAGGCGTAGGCTTCGTCAAATTCATTTTTAACCTTTCCTTCCAAGATCGCCTCCGTCAGGGCCTCCTTCAACTCACCCACCATTTTCGACGGCTTCAGCCCGAAGGTTTCCATGATGATCTCGCCCGTAATTACGGGCTGGAAGTTGCGTAGCTTATCGCTCTCCTCCACCTCTACCAGGCGCTTCTCTACCTTGTCAAAATTCTGCAGGTAGCGTTTTACCTTGTTGTCGTTTTTGGAGGTGATGTCGGCGCGGCAGAGCTTCATCAGCGCATCTATATCATCCCCGGCCTCAAACAGTAGCCTGCGGATCGCTGAGTCGGTGACGGTTTCCTTTACCAGCGCAATGGGGCGCAGGTGCAGGCGCACCAGTTTCTCCACAAATTTCATGTGCTCGTTCAGGGGCAGTTTCAGGTCGCGGAACAGGCGGGGCACCATGCGGGCGCCACGGTCTTCGTGGCCATGAAAGGTCCAGCCGGCCTTGGGATGGTAACGCTTCGTGTCCGGCTTGGCAATATCGTGCAGGATAGCCGACCAGCGCAGCCACAGGTCGTCCGACACCTGCGCCACGTTATCGAGCACCTGCAACGTATGATAGAAGTTATCCTTATGCGAGTTTCCATTGATGGTCTCTACGCCCTGCAGCTCCACCATTTTGGGGAAGATCAGGTGCAGCAGTCCAGAGGTAAACAGCAGCTTAAAGCCGTAGCTCGGCACCGGCGAGAGGATGATCTTGTTCAGTTCGTCCGTAACCCGCTCCTGCGACACAATTTTAATGCGTTCTTTATTGTCTACGATCGCGTCGAAGGTATCCGGGTCAATATCGAAGGTAAGCTGGGAGGCAAAACGGATAGCGCGCATCATGCGCAGCGGATCGTCGGAGAAGGTGATGCCCGGTTCCAGCGGAGTCCGGATAACCTTACGGCGCATGTCCTTCACACCGTCAAACGCATCGATCAACTCACCATAGTCTGCCTTGTTCAGACTGATGCCCAGGGCGTTGATGGTAAAATCGCGCCGCTTGAGGTCATCGTCCAGTGTTCCCTGCTCCACTTCCGGCTTGCGTGAGTGCTCGCGGTACGACTCTCTACGGGCCCCCACAAACTCCACTTCCCACTCCCCGGAGCGCAGCATGGCTGTGCCAAAGTTTTTGAAGATAGATACCTTGGGTTTGTGCGGCAGTCGCTGGGCCACCTGCGTTGCCAACACGATGCCGTCGCCCACGCATACCACGTCTATATCCTTAGATGGCCGTTTCAGCACCAGGTCCCTAACAAAACCGCCAATTACGTAGGCATCTACGCCCAGTTCGTCAGCGGCCTCGGCTACTACATTAAAGATCGGGTGCTCAGGTAACTGTACTTTCTCCATCATCTGTAAATCAAAAACCTCAGGCTACGGAAGCGTAGCCTGAGGTACAAAAATACGTATAACCAGCTCATTTCCGAAAAAGGCTGTACGATAAGCAGCTTATACTTTGGTTTACACCTGTTTATACTTTCTCAGGCAAAGTATAACGTATAAACACCATACCCAATACTACTCCCGGATGACGCGCTGCCTGCCGCCAGCCTCTATCTTCACAATGCGCGACGGCCTGGAGGCCATGTCATCGTCACGCCGCCAGTTCACCACAAAGTCAACCCGCTCCTTTATCTCTTCGCTCACATCGGCAAAGGTCTTGGGCGACGGCGCTCCGCTGATGTTGGCCGAGGTAGACACGATAGGCCGCGCCACCTGCCGGATAAGGCGGTGGCAGAACTCGTCGCCTTGCACCACGCGTATGGCCACCGTGCCGTCTTCGGCCAGCACCTCCTCGGGCAGGTTCTGCGGCTCCGGGAACACATAAGTAGTAGGCCGCTCCTGCCGCCTCACCAGCTCCTCAAAGTCTTCCGGCAGGTTTTTTACATACCGCTGCAGCATCTCCTGGTCGGCTACCAGCAGGATCAGCGCCTTCGACTCCTCGCGTTCCTTTATCTTAAATATCTTGCGCACGGCCTCGGCGTTCTCGGCATCGCAGCCGATGCCCCACACCGTATCGGTTGGGTACAGGATCACGTTGCCCAGCAGCACCTCTTCCTCCGCCGCCTGTATTTCCTTTACTAACTGGCTCATAGTTTTATTTAGTTATTGATTGTTGGTTTTTAGTTGTTAGTAAATTCTGTAATTCAATTCGTACCCGAATAACTAACAACAAATAACGACTTACCTGATCTCCTGGGTCAGCTCCACCAGCACGCCGTTGGCACTTTTCGGGTGCACGAAACACACCAGCTTGTTATCGGCACCTTTCTTGGGCTGCTCGTTCAGAAGTATAAAGCCTTCGCTTCTGAGGCGCTCCATCTCCTTGTATATATCGTCCACCTCAAAGGCGATGTGGTGGATGCCTTCGCCTCGCTTCTCCACAAACTTGCTAATGGCGCTCTCCGGGGTGGTCCCCTCCAGCAATTCTATCTTGGTGTTGCCCACTTTAAAGAAGGAGGTGTTCACCGCCTCCGACTCCACATACTCTGTTTTGTAAGGCTCCACGCCCAGCAGTTTAAAGTACAGTGCATTGGCTTCGCTGAAGTTCCTGACAGCTATCCCTATATGTTCTACGTTTTTCATTTATAGTTTGTAATTAGTCTAAGTAGAGAATATTTACTATTTTTGTGCCGGATTCAAAACTACTATATTTCGTTTAAACTCTTTCAGCTTCCGACTGTTGAGGAATTAGAACCAAAACAGGCAACAGGCTGTTTACCTGATAACAAAGAGCTATTTATTAAAGAAACTGACGTTCTTATGCTAACACTACCGATATACTTAGATAACAATGCCACTACGCCGTTAGATCCGCGCGTGTTGGAGGCCATGATGCCTTACATGACTAACATGTTCGGCAACGCCGCTTCCCGCAACCATGCTTTTGGCTGGCAGGCCGAAGAGGCCGTTGATTACGCCCGTGAGCAGATCGCGGCGCTCATCAACTGTTCTCCTAAGGAAATCATCTTTACCTCAGGCGCCACTGAGTCGGACAACCTCGCTTTGAAGGGTGTGTTCGAAATGTACGCCTCGAAGGGTAACCACATCATTACCGTTACCACGGAGCACAAAGCCGTACTGGACCCTTGTAAGCACATCGAGAAAATGGGCGGCAAGGTTACATACCTGAAGGTGGATGAGAAAGGGCTGATCAACCTAAAGGAGTTGGAAGAAGCTATCACAGACAAGACGATCCTTATCTCTGTGATGTATGCCAACAATGAGATCGGCGTTATCCAACCTATCCGTGAGATCTCAGCCATCGCCAAAAAGCGCGGCATCCTGTTCTTTACAGACGCTACGCAGGCCGTAGGAAAAATTTCGGTGGACGTAGAGGCCGATGGCATCGACCTGATGGCTTTCTCTGCCCACAAAATGTATGGCCCTAAGGGTGTTGGCGCCCTGTACGTGCGTCGTAAGAACCCACGCGTGAAGGTTACGGCCCAGATGGACGGTGGCGGACACGAGCGCGGCATGCGTTCCGGTACGCTGAACGTACCTGGTATTGTGGGCTTGGGCAAAGCCGCTGAAGTTGCCAAGCAAGATATGGAAGCAGACTCTAAGCGTATCTCCGCCATGCGCGACAGGCTGGAGCGTGAACTGACCACAATCGAGGAGTCTTACGTGAACGGCTCTACGGAACACCGTCTGCCGCACGTGTCTAACATCTCGTTTAAGTATGTAGAGGGCGAAGGCCTGATGATGGGCGTGAAAGACCTGGCTGTTTCATCCGGATCTGCCTGTACCTCCGCTTCTTTGGAGCCATCCTACGTATTAAAGGCCTTGGGCCTGAGCGACGACCTGGCTCACTCTTCACTGCGTTTCGGCCTTAGCCGTTTCACTACCGAGGAGGAGATTGACTTCGCCATCGACCACGTGAAAGAGGCTGTGGCAAAACTGCGCGAACTCTCTCCACTGTGGGAAATGTTCAAGGAAGGCATTGACCTGAACTCTATTGAGTGGGCAGAACATTAAGCGTAATTAATAATGTATAATGAGTAATGCATGATTACTCGGAATATATTAGTCATTAATCATTAACAATTAGTAATCATAAAAAAGCTATGGCTTATTCAGATAAAGTAATCGACCATTATACCAACCCACGCAACGTTGGTACACTAGATAAAGCAAAGAAAAACGTTGGTACCGGCCTTGTTGGCGCCCCTGAGTGTGGAGACGTGATGCGCCTGCAAATTGAGGTAGATGAGAACCAGATCATCACCGATGCCAGGTTCAAGACGTTTGGCTGTGGCTCTGCCATTGCCTCCTCTTCTTTGGCTACCGAGTGGCTGAAGGGAAAAACGGTTGACGAGGCCCTGGCCATCGACAACATGGCGATTGTGGAAGAGTTGGCCCTGCCGCCGGTTAAGATCCACTGCTCTGTACTTGCCGAGGATGCCATCAAAACGGCTATCAACGACTACAGAGTAAAGAACGGCCTTCCGGAGCTGGAAATGCCTAAGTCTCACCACTAAGAAGACCAGACTCTATGGAGTCAACTACGGATGTGCACGTAGAGAGTGCCCGTATTCAGAAGCAGATTGAGCACCACTTAGGCATGAGCGGGAGCAGTCTGCTTTTTGAGTTCCGGAAGCTCGACAATAAGATTCGCCTCGACCTGGTAACGGTGAACCCGCGCCACCAGCAGTCGTTCCTCTTCCATTCCGAAGAAGGCTACGACCGGTTGGATGTGTTGCGCAAGATGCTGACTTATGTGCAGAGCTACCGCGACCGGGAAAGCTCGTTCACGATACAGTGGATGGCCCGCGACGACAAGGAGCTGAACACTTCTTATTTCCGGGCGCGTAATATGTATGAGGCGCTGGATAAGTTATACTTTGGCCGGGACATGAACACTATCACCGTTTTTAGTGTGGTGCTAAACCCGGTCTCCTAAAATTTAAAGATTATGATCACAGTTTCAGACAAAGCAAAAGAGAAGGTAATAAAGCTGAAGCAGGATGCTCAGTTGGACGACACGTTCCGCTTGCGTGCCTCTGTTGCGGGTGGTGGTTGCTCCGGCCTGTCCTATAACCTCGACTTCGACGACGAGGTGAAGCCGATGGACCAGGAGTTTGAAGACAAGGGCGTAAAGGTGGTGGTAGACATGAAGAGCTTCTTATACCTGGCAGGCACAGAGCTAGATTTCTCTGACGGCCTGAACGGCAAGGGCTTCTTCTTCAACAACCCCAATGCCTCCCGTACCTGCGGCTGCGGCGACAGCTTCTCTGTTTAGATATCAACAGAACTTATACTTATGAAAAAGGCTCTGCCACTGCGGCAGAGTCTTTTTTTATACTTTCAGCTGTGCCTTACAGACTGGCTTATACTTTAGGGGTACAGGTCTTATCGGCCCGGCGCCCATGCTCCCGGATGGCCGCAGCCTCCGTTGTTTTTATCACTTCATCTTTACAGCGCTTTAGTACGTGGCAGGTGCTATCGTAATGGTAGACGGCGGAACTGGTGCTGTTGCAGATATACACGGTGCGCTTGGTTGCCCCGGCAGGCACGGGAGCATTGGCTGTGTTGGCGGAGGCGTTACCCGTGCGCTGGTTCTTCCGGAAGTCCCAGGGGGCTATGGGGTTCGAATCCTGCCACAGGCCCCGCTTATAGCGGCGGGCATCCACTTCGGCGTTCGCCAGGTTCTGATCCTTGGAGTATTCCTTATAGTGCCAGGCATAACCGTTTCGGATCAGCTCCTCGTTCAGGTTTCTGCCGTCCGGAAGTATGATCGTACCCACGGTGCGGCCATAACGGTCTTTGTTGTTGACGATCAGGCGCACGCTTTTGCCAAAGACCAGATCCGACGTATACTGCTTAGCCCGCTGGCCGTAGGCCTGGTTCTTCTCAGGGGTATCCACGCCATATAAACGGACGGTCACCTCCTCGCCATTGCGCAGCAGCACGACGGTATCGCCATCCTTTACCCCTACCACTTTATCGCCGGCGGTGGCATCAGGCCCTTTGGAGGCTTCCGCTGCACCTTCCTTTTCGGCTTCCTTAACAACGGTGTCAGCTGCTGTTACACGGTCTTCCTCCTCCTGCCCGTCGCGTTCTAAAATAGCTTGTTGCCGCTCCCTAAACTGTTCCTGCGCATCTTTGCGGTCGCTTTTGCAGGAGGACAGGATAAGCAGCGCCAGGGGCAGGTACAGGAATCTTTTCATGATGTGGTAAGGAGTTATACGATGGTACGGCAAAATTTTACAGGCTGGTACAAAAGTATAACGATGAAAGTGAGCGACAAATTTAAACCTTCAGCTTTTTAAGCCATCTCCACAGCCTCTGCTACCGCTGGGGCATGCTCATCTGGCTGAGTAACAGAGGCAGCCGGCAACCTGAAATAGAACGTGCTGCCTTTGCCTACCTCACTCTCTGCCCAGATGCTGCCGCTGTTGCGCTCAATAAAGTACTGGCAAAGCTGCAGGCCCAGCCCGCTTCCCCGCTCATCGGCGGTGCCTCTGCTGCTGCTACTGTTGCCGCTAAACAACGAGGAGAGCTTTTCCGGGGTCATACCAATACCGGTATCCCGCACCGAAATAGTGACACAGTTTCCCTTTAAACTGGAGGCGATGTGGATACGGCCACTCCTTTTGCTGAACTTAATGGCGTTGGCGATCAGGTTACGCAGCATGAGGCTGACCATTTCCCTGTCGGCGAAGAGGCTGTGGGTGTCGGCGATGTCGCAGGTAAATTGCAGTTCCTTAAACTCTGCCTGCGGCTCCAGCAGGTGTATGTTTTGCTGCACCAACCCACTCAGGTCGGTCGTCTCAGGCTTTATCGAAAGGCCGCGCATCTGTATCCTAGACCACAGCAGCAGGTTCTCGAGCAACCAGAGGGAATTCTGCTGGCTGGCTTCCAGGGAGGCCATGAACGGCTTCAGCTTTTCCTGCGGCACAGCGCCCTTGGCAATTAACTGTAGCAACCCCTGAAGTGATGTCAGCGGGCTTTTCAGGTCGTGCGCGATAACGGAGAAGAGCTTATCCTTTACAGAGTTCAGTTTCTCAAGTTCCTCCTTCTGCTCCCGCAGCAGGGCGGCCTGGCCAGCAAGCTGTTCTTTTTGCAGGGTAAGGGCGGTGCTGTGCTCCAGCACATCCCTGTTCTTTTGTACCAGCAGGTCGTTAAGGCGGTGCATACGGCGGCGCCCCAGAAAAAACACCACAGCCAGCACCCCAACAAGCAGCAACAGGGCGCCGGTAAACATCTGGGCCGTGTTTCGGCGCTCAATCATCTGTTGCTGCAAATTAGTCTGCGCCTTCAGCAACAGGTTTTCCTGCGCCGCCTTCTCGTTTTCATACTTAAATTCCAGCTCCGCCAGCTGTGTTTTCACCGATGCTGCCTGCACACTGTCGGCGTACTGGTTCTGGAGCGTGAGGTACTTGTGTGCATTTTGGTAATCTCCCAGTTTGATATACAGTTTATTCAGCAGCTCCGAAGCATTTTTTACTTCATCTTTGGAGTTGAGCTTCTGCAGCAGTTCCACGTTTTGCAGGGCGTAAGGCAGCGCCATCTCCGGCTGGTTACCGGCCATGTAGGCCTCTGCCAGCCCACTCAGCGAGTAAGCCTCATCTACGGCGCTGCCAACCTTCCGGGAGAAGTTCAGCGCCTTGTGGTGGTAGGAGAGCGCTTTCCCCCACTCCCCTTTCTCTGAGTAAATAAACCCGATGTTGTTCAGGCTGATGAGCGTCGACGCATCGTCGGGCTTGAGGAGTTGCAGCCCGCGCAAGATGTAGTCAAGCGCCTTATCCAGTTCCTTTTTCTCCTGGTAAATGCCGCCCAGATTGCTTAGCGCCAGCGCTACCGCCTTGGTATCGTTGATGGCTTTGGAAATCTCCATTGACCTGTTGTAAAGGTCGATAGATTTCTCAAAATCACCCTGCGTGGCAAAAACAGTGGCTATGTTATTGTAGCTGGCGCTAAGGCCGGCAGAGTCCCCGATCGACTCCCGTATCCGCAGCGACTTATAGTAGTAGCTGCTCGCCTCGCTGTAGTTGCCATAGATGTCATAGGCTACGCCGATGTTGTTGTAGGCCAGCGCCAATGCCTTTTGGTTGTTCAGCTCACGGGCAAGTATGATCGCCTTGTTGCCATACTTCAGGGAAGTGCTGAAAGAGGAGTTCCAGTACTGCTTGCTCAGCTCACACAAAATATACACCCGCTCTTCTGCCACCTGGGTGGCTTCCAGTTTAGCCTTCAATTCTGCAATCTTATCGGTGTGGGCGTGAACTGTGGAAAAGGCCAGCAATAGGCTTAGTAGTAAGATTTGTTTCATCGGGAGCGCATTAGCCTCCCCCAATATACAATTATTTATAAATAATATATATATAGTTTCTGCAATAAGTATCCATGCTTAACTAACTTCCTAAGTCAAAGACACTGACCAACAAGTGTTTACAGCCATAAAGCTGCTTCTTGCTGTTTCAGGTTCTAAGTTACAGGCTATCTGTGGACTGCTCTATTTGACGGGCAGAATCCTCTAAGCCATCGCCAATGTTAGTGCTAGGTTTATCGGGGGCCATGGTAGGAGCTTTGGGGTCGTCGGCTGAGACGGGTGCCTTGCCTCCCTCTGTTTGCTCCTGCGTACTGCCGCCACAGGCAACTCCTGCACAAAGTATAAATATAAGGAGCAAGTTGTATAAGTGCTTTTTCATCTGTCTGATCGAATTTTTGTATAAATACGCAGAATCAACCGAATCGAGATGAATGTTTTATAGCCACAAACAGAAAACCACCAACTGATTGAGCTGGAGGGTTTCTCTGCATATTAAACTATACTTTGCGCTGGAGGCCTGGCACGCCAACAGAAAAAATTTACAAGCTTAGCACCTCCACCTTACTTACACCCCCTGCCTGCCGCTGTACTTTAATCTGTGTGCCGATGCGCTCTTTCAACGCCTCCACGTGCGAGATAATGCCGATCATCTTGCCACTGGCCTGCAGGTTTTCCAGCGTAGAAATGGCAGAATCCAACGTTTCAGCATCCAGCGTGCCGAAGCCCTCATCTATAAAAAGCGAGTTGATCTGTGTGCGGCGACCGGCCAGGTCAGACAGCCCCAGCGCCAGCGCCAGGCTCACCAGGAAACTCTCGCCACCCGACAGCGTGTTCATCGGCCGGATGGCCTCTGCCTGGTACATATCCACGATCAGGAGCTCCAGGTCTTCGGCAGCGGACTTTAGAATACGGTAGCGATCGTTGAGCTTTTGCAGGTGGCGGTTAGCCAGTTCCACCAGCCTGGACAGCGTAAGCCCCTGCGCAAAGCGGCTGAACTTGTTACCATCGGCAGAGCCTATCAGATCGGCCAGCTGGGTCCAGCGGTGGCATACCTGTTGCTGCGTTTGGAGCTGCCCGGCCAGTTCCCGATTTTTCTCCCGTTGCTGCGCATCCTGCTCCAACAGCTGCTGATGGCGCGCCCGCTGCGAAATGAGCTCGCGCTGCTGCTCCGTTTTCTGGCGGTGCTGCGCCTGCAGGGCTTCCATACTTTCGCCAGTCAGCTGCTGTTCCTGTAGCGTTGCCAGCTCCTGCTGCACATCGCTCAGGCTCTTGCGCAGCTCGGTCAGGTGCTTTTCGGTTTGCGCCTTCAGGTTGGCGAGGCGGTCGGCCTCGTCGCGGTGAAGCAGCATCTGGCTCAGGGCGTCAATCGTTTCGATGCCCTTCTGCTGCAACACATGCAGTAATCCCTGCCGCAGCTCGTCCAGAACAGATTTGTTCTGCTGATGCTTCTGCAGGCACTCCGTCTGCCGGGCGCGGGCCTCCTGCAGTTCCTGCTGCTTCTGCAGCTGCGCGCGGCGGGCTTCCTCGGCCTGCGCGGCACGCGCTTTCAGCTCCCGTTGCGCTGCGGCACGCTCCTGCTCCGTGCCCTTCTCACCAAACAAGGTTTGGCGCTCCGTTTTAAGTTGTGAAAGCTGTTCATGTTCTTCCTTAAGTCCCTGCTTTCGCTCCTCCTGCTCCCTCAGTTTCTGCGCTTCGTTAGTTTTCAGGTTTTTCACCAGCTCTTTCAGCTCGATATACTTTTCCCGCTTACTTTCCAACGCTTGATGTTTCTGGACATAGGCCGCTGCCTGCTGCTCCAGTGTCTGTAGCAGAATCTGGCGCTCCTCCGGTTTATACTTCAACCCGAAGGTGGCGGCAGACGATTCGGCCGTCTGGGTATGCACCTGCTGTTGTTCCTGCTCATCGGCAAGTATAACTTGCAGCTTCTGTAGCTGCGTTTGTAGATGCCTGTCAGATAACTGCAACTGGTTCAAGGTGGCCTGCGCCTGTACCTGCGCCTCCCGCAGCTGCTGGCTTTGCTGGTTTATACTTTCCAGCTCGCGACTCAGGCTGCGTGCCTGCGCCAGTTGTTGCTGTAAGGAGGTAGCTGCTTGTTGTTGTGTCTGCTTTAACTGCGCCAGTTTATCAACTTCAGTTATACTTATACTTTCCGGAAGCCCTTCCGATTGCTGCTCAAAAGTAAGGTTCAGGCGCTTTAACTCATCTTCAGTTTCTGATTTGGCAGAGTGCCCTAGCTGCTGCTTTTGCTCCAGCGAGCCTAGTTGCAGTTGTAGTTGATTTATACTTTGCTCCAGCTCCTTTACCAGTTCCTGCTGCTTGTCGCGTTTCTGCACCTCCTCGGGCAAATCGAACGCATAGCCGCTTTCAGCAAAAGGGTGGTGTGTAGAGCCGCACAGCGGGCAAGGCTCATGCTCGGTCAAAGTATGGCGCGCCTCCTCGTACTGCTGTATCTGTTGCTGCAAAGCTACCAGTTTCTGCAGCGCCTGCAGGTGCTCCCCAGCCTGTTTATACTTTGCCTGGTACTCCTGAAGCTTTATACTTGCCTCTTCCCGTTGCTGCCCTAGCTGCGCCAGCTGCTCGTTTGTGCGCTGGAGTTTTTGCTGATGTCCGGCATGCTGCTGCGCCAGCTCCTGCAGGCGCTCATACCTGGCCACCAGCGCCGGCTGCGACTGCGCTGCCTGCTCCAGTTCCTCCATACTTTTAGCAGCCAGTATACTTTGCAGTGCGGTTAGCTTTTCCTCTTTCTGCTGCTGCAGCTGTTGCTGCTGCGCCTGCTGTTGCGACTGTTGCTCCTGCAGTTCGGCCAACTGCTTTGCCTCCCGCTCCCGCTGCTGAATCAGTTCCTGCTGCTCCTGCTGGTTGCGCCCGATGCGCTGCTCCACCTCCAGCAGATCGCGGAGGGTGGCTCTGAACTCGGGCAGGTGCTCCTTTAGGTCCTGCAGCTGCGCGTGCTGCTCCAGCCATGCTTTTATACTTGTCGCCTCCTGCGTCAGCTTTTCCAGCTCCTGTTGTTTGGCCTGCAGCTGGGTCTGCTCCTGCTGCAGTTGTTGCTCAAAGCTGAGGTAGGCGTTCTTGTTTTTGCTGTAGGATTCGCGGATGGTACTGAGCTGGTGGTCCAGCTTTGAAACCTGTGCCAGCAGTGGCTCCAGCTGTTGCAGCGCCTCTTCCTGTTGCTGGTATGCCCTGGTGGCTTCTATGGCAATTTTTCCGGCGGCTTCCAGTTCTGCTTCCAGCACCGGCACGCGCTTTTGCAGCGTGTGCAGTTGCTCCTGCACCTCGGCTACTTTGCTGTCGGCGCTGCGGATCTCGGCCAACTCGCCCACGAACTGATGTGCCTGCTTGTGCTGCTCCAGCTTGTTAAAATCGGGCTGCAGTTGCGCTAGCTTTTGCTCCTGCACCTGCAGCGCTGATTGGTGTTGCTGCTGCCTGCCCTGCAGCTGTGCCACCTGCTGCAGCCACTGCACCTTCTCCTGCAGCTTTATAATATCCTTTTGAAGTGCGCCCTCCTGATCGGTCAGCTCTTTTATACTTTGCTCGTAGGACTCGCGCTGCTCCTCAGGTAAAAGTTGGGTTGTCTTTAGCAATTGCTCCAGCCCCTCATACTTCTGCCGCTCCTGCTTTGCCTTGTCGTAAGCAAATTTGGAGATCTCAGTGTAGATGCCTGTGTCGGTGATCTTCTCCAGCAGACTGCTGCGCTCATTGGGACTCGCTTTCAGGAAACGTGCAAAATCGCCTTGCGAGAGCATCACCGAGCGCAGAAACTGGTTGTAGTCGAGGCCACACAACTCGGCCACCTTGCCCGGCACCTCACTGGGTTTCAGGTCGAAAAGTTCATCCTTCTCAAAGGCATACAGCTCCATGTGCACCGGCTGAATGTTGCCCTCCACTTTGCCCCGGCTGCGGCGCAGGTGCCACTTGGAGCGGTAGCGCCTGCCGTTAGCCTCGAATTCCACCTCCGAAAAGCACTCGGCCGTGTGGCGCGTCATCAGTTCCAGCGGTTTGTCGTTGCTGTGGCGGTGCACCAGCCCGTAAAGGCCCACCGTAATGGCATCCAGAATGGTGGTTTTGCCCGCACCCGTGGGGCCCGTAATAGCAAACAGCCCCGCCTCCGCCAGCGGACTCTGGTCGAAACGGATCTCATGCTCACCTTTCAGCGAGTTCAGGTTCTGGAAGCGTACGGAGAGGATTTTCATGGGTGAACTGTGGGTGTTTACAAGTAAATTCTGTAGTTAGTTTTCAAGGTACTTTTCATAAAACCTGATCTGTTCCTCCGAGTTGGATAGAATAAGAAATTTGCCAAAGTATGAAGAACCTTGGTTTTGTTCTTCCACTCCATAAAGCACATAATAATCCCCCGTTTTTTCCGCTCCGTGTAGGGCAATGTTAAAATCTTCCTCGCCGCGGTCTGTAAAACTATGGACAGTGGCCCCATCCACCAGGATAAGCGTATTAGAGTAGAACTTGTAAGTGTCACCGGACACGGATTTTAGCACGCCGATTAGCAGGTTGTCTTTTGTCCTGTAAAGTTTCTCTTCCAGTATTGTATGGTTCTGCTTCAATTGCGCCTGAAGCTTTTTTGTTCTGACCTGCTTTTTGATAAAACTTTCCTCTGCACATGCTGCCCTTTCTCGTAGGTGTTGTAAAGCCGCTTCTTCATGAACTGTTTCCAGCGGAAATTCCCCCGCATCCTTTAAGGTAACCGTGTAGGCCGCAGTTGTAAAAGACCCGTTTATTAAATGATGCACATACTCATTTTTATACTTACCACACAGCTCCTTTGGCTTCAGGGTTTGTCCCTTTGCCAAACATGGCAACAGAAGTATAAGTAACAGGAGGGTTTTCATGTTTGCTATACTTTATACATACCGGAATCCGGATTTGCAGCATTCTTCGGATGATCGGGATTGTTATACTCTGATTGACAGACACCCACATGTCAAAAAGGATTATGAGCTCATTTCAACTTCCAAACTTTTTAACCTTCTAACTTTCCTGCCCTTGCCCCATCAGCTCCAGCAGCTCCGAGAACGTGGCTACCAGTTCAGCGTGATCCGAATCCGGGTAGGCGCTTTGGCAGCGTTTGAGGAACACGTCTTGCTCGCGGAGGGTGTGCAGGTCTGCCTCCTGCTGTACCTGCTGCTCCAGCGTTTGGGCGGTTTTCTGGATGATAGGCGGGCGGTGAATGAGCAGCTTCAGCTCGTCTTTTTTCAGGCTCAGCACCTCCTCCAGCTGCTGGTTCAGGTCCGGCAAGTGCGACTCCAGTTCCAGTTGAATTTCAGCCCAGGCCGTTAGCGTGTAGGCACTGTTGTCGTAAACGGCGAGTTGCTGCTTTACCTTTTCCAGCGGCCCTTTAAAACGCACGAGCTTGCGGCAACAGGGTATCTCCACCTCACGCAGGTCAGCCAGCCTGCCGGCCTCAAAGTCAAGTATAAACACCACCTTTTTGTCCGTCACCTCGCTAAAGCTAAGCGGAATAGGCGAGCCCGAGTAGCGGATGTGGTGACGGTTGTTGACCTGCTGCGGGCGGTGCAGGTGGCCCAGCGCCACATAATCGAACTCCTGCGGAAACTGCTCGGCACCGATCTGGCCCAGATTGCCCACATGTATCTCCTTCTCGCTTTCGGAGGCGGAGCCGCCGGCGGCAAACAAATGCCCCGTGGCTACTACCGGAATTCCTTGCTGTTTATACTTTTGGATGTGCGGCACAAAAGCCTCGTAATGCGCGGCGATGCCTTGCTTGATGCGTTGCTCCCGCTCCTCAAAGCTCTCGCCAGGCACCGAGAGGCGCACATCGCGATCGCGGAGGAAAGGCACGGCGCACACGACCAGCTGCAGTTCCCCCTGCTCGTTTTTCAGCTCGATGAGTTCATCCAGCGGATCGGATGAGGCTCCACCGATAACGTGGATGTTAAAGCACTCGAGCAGCTCTTTGGGGGCGTTCAGGGTAGAGACAGAATCGTGGTTGCCTCCCGTGATAATGATGTGTCGGCAGCAGGTGGCGCATACTTTCCGCAGGAAGTCATAGTATAGCTTCAGGGCTGTGTTGGAGGGAGCGCCGTTGTCAAACACATCGCCGGCCATCAGCAACACCTCCACCTGCTCCTGCTCGATGGTTTGCAGCAGCCAGTTCAGAAAATACTGGTGTTCTTCGGTACGTTCCAGGTTAACGAGGCGCTGGCCCAGGTGCCAGTCTGAGGTGTGTAGTACGCGCATAGCTCTTCTTCTCCAATTCCGGTTCAAGATACATCAGAATATAGGAATATGGCAAGGAAATTCTGTTGATTATCGTCCTGAAGTATTAAATTGAGGAGAAACGGCGGCAGGGGCTTTATACTTGGCGGCAAAGAAAAAAGGGCAGAAACAGCTTTACGGCCACTACTGCCCTTTCGGCAAACGCTTTATACTTTTACTCCTGCCCGGCTTCGGTTGGCAGGCCCGCCTCCTTCAGGTCCTGGTAACCGCCCAGGTTATAGATGTGCTTAAAGCCGGCCTGTTTCATCAGTTCGGCGGCCTGCCCGCTGCGGTTGCCGGAGGCGCAGTACAGGTAGTATACTTTGTCTTTGTCCCAGTTCTTCATCTCCTCTGCAAACTCGCCGCCACGGAAATCGGACAGCCTAGCGCCATCCAGGTGGCCACTGGCATATTCCTCCGGCGTGCGCACGTCCACTACCACGGTTTTGCTGTTCAGGTTCTGCTCTTTGAATTCGGTTGGCGTCATGTGCTGCACCTGCGCGGACACCTGCTGGGGCGTGCCGGCGCAGCCAAACAGTAGCGCGGCAAGTAGGCTAGTGGCTAAGATTCTCATGGTTTTATACTTTATTTATACTTTGTAAAGGTACGCATCATCTGGCATCTTTTACTTTTCCGGTTGCTGAAAGGATAACCGCTACCTGCCTCAGAAATTTTTACAGCCGTGTATGCAGCTGATGATGTGGGTGATGGCAGAGTCGGAAAGGGAATAGTACACGTTCTTGCCTTCGCGCCTTGTCTCCACCAGGCCTTTGTCGCGCATGTTGGTAAGGTGGTGCGACAGCAATGACTGCTCTACTTGTAGCACTTCCTGCAGCTGACTCACCGTTAGCCGCTCTTTCTGCTCCAGCAGGTCTATGATACTGATGCGAACTGGATGCGCCACGCACTTCAGCACATAAGCCGCCCGCTCCAGCTTCTTCTGGTCCACCCGGACTTTTAAGGTACTCATGTAAGGTAATATTAGGTTGGGAAAGTACATGAACATATCTTCATGTACGTTATTTTAGTACAACCCCGACATACTTATAGTTCCTTATTGCGCTCCTCCCTGCGGTATTAGCAGGCTCATTTTACCTTTATCACTTTCTAAGCTGGGTCTGTTAAAATAATCCTACACCTGATAAACTGAAGAATATTAAGAATATCATTGAACTTTAATAAGATCACGTAGGTTTGGGCAATATTAATTTAGCACATGCTATACCCTGACAGTTAACCACTTAACCCTTTCCAAGCAAATGAAAACAGTTTTTACCCTGCCTTGGCGCGTAATTGCCCTTTGCTGCGCTATTTTTTACTTCCCGCTTACAACGCATGCCCAGATCGGTATGGGCCCACGCCAGAATAGTTATACCCAGAGCTTCGATGGATTACCTGCCACGGGCACTGCCACCTGGAAAAGTGGCCAGGAATATTTTCCGGGATGGGCTGTTTACCGGACAAAAGGAGACACTATCATCACAGCGAACACAGGCCAGGGAAATACGGGCGGCCTCTACAGTTATGGAGCAACTGGCTCTACAGATAGGGCTTTGGGGTCTCTTGCGTCTACAAACGCCGGCCAATTTACCTACAATCTGCTGCTGCAGAATAATACAGGCAGTCCTATAAAATCGGTGGAGGTGGATTATACCGGAGAGCAATGGCGAATCTCTAACATCACCGCGCCTCAACATGTTCTCTCGTTCTGGTATGCCATCACCAGCGACCCAGCAAGTGTGAACACAACTCCTACCAATAATAAGGG
The DNA here is from genome assembly GCF_026278245.1 of Pontibacter kalidii. NCBI lineage: Bacteria > Pseudomonadati > Bacteroidota > Cytophagia > Cytophagales > Hymenobacteraceae > Pontibacter > Pontibacter kalidii. Next base: position 2,573,240 of record NZ_CP111079.1, read on the forward strand.
CTGGACGGAGGTGCCGGAGCTAAAATTCTACGGTCCAAAGTTCTATTCAGCAGGAGGACCAGTAAACGGTAATGCTGCTGAGAACCGGGCTTTGTTGCACCACATCATCCAGACCGAGATTCCGGAGGGGCACTACCTGATGCTGCGCTGGAAGGATGCCGATGAGACCGAAGCCGACCATGGCCTGGCCCTAGACGATGTAACCGTAACCTGGCATGCCCAAGCCGTGGATATGCCGGCGCCGCTTCCTGTGGAGCTGGCTTATTTTAATGTAAGTATAAAAGGTACTCAGGTAGAATTGCAGTGGCAAACCGCCAGCGAAGACCAGAACAGCCATTTTGTGGTGGAGCGCAGCCACGATGGCAAAACGTATGAAGGGATAGGTATGGTGGCCGGCCACGGCACCACCGCACAAACCACCAACTATACCTACGTAGATCAGGTGCCGCTCGCCGGGACATCTTATTACAGGCTAAAGCAGGTGGATGAGGACGAGAGTTATACTTACTCCAAAATAGTTTCCGTTAACAGAAAAGTTGCACAGCAGGTAAGCGTGTACCCGACCATTACCAATGGGGAGTTGCAGGTAAAATCCGGTGTGCGGCTGCAGCAGGCCATGGTGGTGGATGCCGTGGGACGAAAGTTGCTGGAGCAACAGCTACAGCAGATTACCCCCAGCCATACTTTGGATGTGAGCCGCCTGGAAAGAGGAACTTATGTACTGGTGCTGCTGGATGAAGGTGGCAAGCGCCACGTAAGCAGGTTTGTGAGGCGCTAGAATCTGGTAGCCCGGCGAAGGCTTTCACGCTAAATTTTATACCTTTGGTTTTTGCCAAGCCTCAAAAAAATGAAACCAAGCCTAAGTACTTACCTGCAGGGTGCAACCTTTATACTTGTGCTATCCGTTTTTGCTGCCTGCCAACCCACGGAAACCGGACAGCAGGAAAAAACCACAGCCGCCACTACTCAGCCTGCGCAAACCATAACGGCTGCAGCTGCAAAAAGGCCGGCGCCTGAATTCTTTATCATACCGGAGGACATGGCGCGGAAACGCGTTTGGATCTGCGAGGACAGTGAGTCTGATGTTTTCCATGTGCAGCACGACTGCCCCATCCTGGTGCAGTGCAAGGGCAAAGGCTCGTTTCGAAACCTGATACTGCCGCGCGCCGTGGAGGATTATGGCCGCTACAACTGCCAGGAGTGCAGCAAAGACCTCGACCTTATTTTTGACAAGGATGCCGTAAGAGAAATCGGAAGAAAATAGAAAAGTCCCCGCCGTGGCGGGGACTTTTCTATTTGTGTAACGTGTTCTCCATACGTGCTGCTTATGCTTTCTTTTTGCCGTGCAGCACCAGCAGCGGCACCTTTGCCTGGTAGGTCATGCGTTCGGCAAGGCTTTGGGTGAACAAGCGCTTCAGAAACCCCTTCTCCCTCCGTACCAACGCCATCACATCGCCTCCTGCCTGGGTGTAATAGGCCATCAGCCCTTCATCGCGGTGCTTGTTTGTTAGCTCCTGGAACGAAAGCGGCACGTCCGGGAAGAGCCCCTGCAACTCCAGCCTAAAGGCGGCTGCCTCCTCGCCGTCCTGTTTGCCCTGGTCTTTCACGATGTGCACCACATCGATCTTGGCCCCAAAGCAGCTCCCCAACTCCACTACCTCTTCCATGGCGTGTACGTCTTCCTCGCTGTAATCGGAGGCGTAAACAATACGCTCTATTTTAGGGGAGGGCGCATGCTTCGGCACCGAGAGCACCGCGCAGCTCACCTCCTCCATCACGGATTCCGTATTGCTGCCTATCAGCAGTTCCTCCATGGTGCTGTCGAGGCCGGTGGTACCCATCACAATCAGGTCATAGCCTTCCTGTTTGCTTAGATGCTCGGCCACGTCTGTCAGCAGCGCTTCTTTCAGCAGGTAATCGCAGGAGAAGCCGCCATCACGGTTAGCCCCATACTTTTCCTCCAGGCGCAGTACAGTCGCTTTCAGCTTCTCAGCGGCATTGCGCATCTGCTCCCCCAGCAGTTCGCTTGCCACCAGTGCCGTCTCTGACGTGTCTACGATAGGCAGATGCACGACATGCAGCAGCGTCAGGTGTGCCCCGGCATGCTGCGCTGTGTGTACAGCATACTCCAAGGCCTTGTCCGAAGTAGCGGAGAAGTCCGTTGGACATAGTATTTTTCTCATTTTAGCGTTGGTTGTTGGTTTTGCTTGTGTGTTTATATCGGCATACTACTATGTACACGTGAAATCACAAAGGGATATCTTACTTATTTCAGGCTTCTCATAGCTTATATACTAAGATCGAACTAAAATATTCGATTTATGCAGAATAAAATCCAAGTATGCTACCTCCTAACAGAAGACATACAACCAGCCTGAGTACAATTAAGGTAAAAGCCCCGCTTGCATTTATATTAGCAAGCGGGGCTTTTCTACTTTTATACTTTATCAACCTGTCATGAGTGCGCCGGACGCCTGTTCCTGTGTGCTGCTCTGCAGCAGGCGGTCCAGCATCTCGCGGGCCTCCTGACAGGTATCCACGTGGTATTTGGCCACCGAAGAGGCATTTCCCACCTTTATGGTGTAGGAGTTGCGCGGCATGGCCTTGAAGATATCCTCATCGCCCCAGTCATCACCCACGGCCATCACGAACTTGTGCGGGAACTTGCTGAGCCAGTAACTTGAGGCCTTTCCTTTATTAATTTCCTGCGCCTTCACCTCTACGGCCATCTGCCCGTCGAGCACCTGCAGGTTACTGTTAGAGGCCAGGAAGTTGAGGTGGCTCACCAGCTCGCGGGCACGAAGCTCGCCCAAACCGGTTTCTACGCGGCGGTAATGCCACACCAGCGAGTACTCCTTCTCTTCAATAAAAGAGCCCGGCGTGCGGTCTACGTACAAATCCAGGATCAGGCGGATGTCCTTTTTCCAGTCGTCCATCAGGCTGAGCATGGTTTGCCAGCCGGTGCCGCGCTGCTTTATCCAGACGCCGTGTTCGGCAATGATGTCGATGTTGAGGTGGCCCAGCCAGTCCTGCATGGTGGCCTTCTCGCGGCTGCTCATCACCACCACCCTGTTCTTGGGGTTGCTGCTCAGGCGTTCCAGCAGGTCCATCAGGTCGTCGTCGGGGCGTGCCATCAGCGGGCGGTGGCGGTAATCGACCAGGGCTCCGTCATACTCCAGGAAGAACAGGCGCGAGCTGGCGGACTCGTAAGCGTTGCTCATCTCCAGGAAGGTAGACTCGTCAAGGTAGGTGGTAGCCAGCGACAGCTGCTTGATCTTTACGTAAGACAGGCGATCCATGAACATACTTACCCAGTGGTGGATGTTGTATCTTTTCAGCGACTCCTGCATGTTGGCCATGTGCTGCTGCTGCTCATTCTCCGGCATCACCAGCGACTGGTAAATAGCGTCTACCATCTGGTTGATGTCGTTCGGATTTATTAGCAAGGCGTCCGAGAGCTCTTTGGAGGCCCCGGCCATTTCGCTAAGTATGAGCACGCCTTTCTGGTCCAGCTTGCTGGCCACGTACTCTTTGCACACCAGGTTCATACCATCGCGCATCGGGGTTACCAAGGCTACATCGGCCATACGGTAAAAGGCGGAGAGCGTCTCCAGCGGGTAAGAGCGGTAAAAGTACTGGATCGGGTTCCAGCTGATGTGGCTATACTTGCCGTTGATGCGGCCCACCAGTTCGTCTACCTCCTCTTTCAACTCCTTATACTTTTCCACGGCATCCCGGCTTGGCACCACCAGCATCAGCAAGGTTACCTTGTCATGGAACTCAGGGTATTTCTCCAGGAACAGTTCAAAGGCACGCAGGCGCTGCGGTATGCCCTTGGAGTAGTCGAGGCGGTCGATGGAAAGTATGATCTTCTCTGCGTTTAGGTTGCCCCGGTAGATGCGCTCCCGCTTCTTTACCTCCTCCATCGCGGCAGTGCCGGCATACTTCTCATAGTCGATGCCCATTGGGAACGAGTCTACAAGCAGAGAGCGGTTGGGCGTGTTTATCCAGCCGTGCATACTCCCGTAGCCCACCAGGCGGTTCACCGAGCTCAGGAAGTGGCGCATATCATCATAGGTATGGAAGCCAATAAGGTCGGAGCCTAGCATGCCCTCCAGCAACTCTTTGCGCCAGGGCAGCAGTCGGAACACTTCGTAGCTCGGGAACGGGATGTGCTGGAAGAAGCCTATTGTGCTCTCCGGCAGTTTCTCGCGCAGCATGCTTGGCAGCAGCAACAGTTGGTAGTCGTGCACCCAGATAGTGTCCTCCGGGCCTGCCTGCGCCACCACCGCCTCGCAATACTTCTGGTTCACTTCCACATAGGTTTCCCAGAGCTGCTGGTCGTAAATGGCATATTGGCTGAAGTAGTGGAAGGTGGGCCAGAGCGTCTCGTTGCTGAAGCCCTCGTAGAACTCCTTTATCTCTGTTTCGGTCAGGAAAACGGGCTGCATGTTCTCCGCTTTCAGATCCACCGCAATCTGCCCCTGCTTCTCCTCCTCTGTTACCACCTGGCCGGGCCAGCCAATCCAGAGGTTATCCCCCTCTTTGTAGATGGAGCCCAAACCGGTGGCCAAGCCCCCCTCGCTCGTCTTATAGTTAAATTCTCCGTCCTTCTCTTCCAGTTTTACAGGTAACCTGTTAGAAACAATAATCAGTTTTGCCATGCTCTGTGGTATTTTCCCCGGCAGGCAGTGCAGCAAGTGGTTCAGGCGCAGAAAAGCACTGCAGCTGTAGCCGGGTATTGGTTTATCTCCAGCGGTTGACACATATCAACCTACCTCACATACGTATAATCTGCGCGGCACGTTCTATAATATAGGTAAATATATATTAATAAATAAACCCGGCGTGGTCACGGGCGTCCTCCCCGCAGGATACCCTTCGGCCCGCAAAGCGGGGCAGCACCAGGATAGCGTGAGCGAAGCCGGCGATGCAATGCACCTGTGCAAGCCAGGGCACTCTACCGCGACAGCCTCTTCAATAACAGCGGTCACAGGGAGCACCTGCCTGGTAACCAGACAGGTGCAAACCCGCTCCCGCGCCGGATACCCGTTATACTTCAGGCCGCGGTGGGCGCTCCCGGTAAAGCCGCTAAACTATTTTCTTCAGATGCCGTTCCTGAAGCGGACACGCACGGGGCCCTGGCTGCGATCCGCAGCGAGTATGTGGCTAATAAGTTGCCCCCTTTGGCGAAGCTTTGTAACTTGAAGCTGCCGATTACAAAAGTATAGCATATGAGTTTCTTCGAAGGCATAGACCCGGTGATCGTTGACTGGGTGATCATCCCTGCCCTTATTTTCCTTGCCCGCATCTGCGACGTTACCCTGGGCACCCTCCGCATCGTGTTCGTGTCGAAGGGCGACAAAGTGATGTCGCCCATACTTGGGTTCCTGGAAGTGCTGATCTGGCTGGTGGCCATTACGCAGGTGATGGAGAACCTGGACAACGTGGCCTCGTACCTGGCCTGGGCCGGCGGCTTTGCGATGGGCAACTTTCTGGGCCTGCGGGTGGAGCAGAAGCTGGCACTGGGCCAGATGGTGGTGCGCGTTATCACCGTGGAGCCCGCCGATGAGCTTATCAAGCGACTCTCCGGCCACGGCTATCGCCTCACCTGCGTGGATGCACGTGGCACCCGGGGCAGTGTAAACCTGCTGTTTATGATCGTGAAGCGTAAAAAGCTACAGCACGTACTGGACATCATCCGAAGCTATAACCCACAGGCCTTTTACTCGGTGGAGGATGTGCGCTCTGTTGCCGATGTGGGGGTGCCACAGGCAGAAGAGCAGCGACAGCTAAGCCTGCGCAGGTTATTCCCGCTGCGGAAAGGCAAGTAGGCAGAGGCTAAGTACTGCTTGCCACAGGTAACAAGTTTAAACTTCCTCTATTTTAAACCGATAAAGGGAAGGCCGCCAAAGTATAATTTACACTTTGGCGGCCTTCCCTTTTATACGTTACTAAAGGAGTCGCTCCCCAAAACGGATTCACGTTCAATTACCCGGCTTACCCGCCGTTGGTCGCTTTAAAGTATACCACAGCCATGGGCGGTAGCTTAATGGTCATGGAGTGAGACTGGCCGTGGAACGGCTCCGCCTCCGTCTGGATCGGGTCCAGGTTATGCACATCACTGCCGCCATAGCGCCTGTCGTCTGAGTTGAAGATCTGCACCCACTTGCCGGCATGCGGTGCGCCAATGCGGTAGTGCTCGTGCAGCGCCGGCGTGAAGTTGCACACCACCAGGATCTCCTCCTCGGGTCTGTCTGCCTTGCGCAGGAAACTCATGACCGAGTTGTGGGCATCGTTGAGGTCAACCCACTCGAAGCCCTCAGGGCTGAAGCTATGCCGGTACATGCCCGGCTCCGCCTTGTAGATGGCATTGAGCTCGCGTAGCAGCTGTTGTATACCCTGGTGCGGCGGGTACTGCAGCAGGTGCCAATCCAGGCTGCTGTCGTGGTTCCACTCGCTGCCCTGGGCAATCTCGCCCCCCATAAACATCAGCTTGCTGCCCGGGTGGGCATACATGTAGGCATAAAGCGCCCGCAGGTTCGCAAAGCGCTGCCACTCATCGCCAGGCATCTTGCCCAGCAACGACCCTTTGCCATGCACAACCTCGTCGTGGGAGAGCGGCAGCATGAATCTCTCAGAGAAGGCATACACCATACTGAACGTTATCTCGCCCTGGTGGTGACGGCGGTAGATCGGGTCTTTGGAAAAATAGTGCAGCGTGTCGTGCATCCACCCCATCATCCACTTCATGTTAAAGCCGAGCCCGCCCTGCTCGATCGGGCCCGTCACCGCTGGCCATGCCGTCGATTCCTCGGCAATAGTGAGCACCTCCGGGAAGTTGCTGTGCACGGCATGGTTAAAGTCCTTCAGGAAGGAGATCGCCTCCAGGTTCTCGCGGCCACCATGCTCGTTCGGGATCCACTCGCCTTCTTTGCGGCTGTAGTCTAAGTATAGCATGGAGGCTACCGCATCCACCCGCAAGCCATCCACGTGGTACTTATCGAGCCAGAACAGGGCGTTGCTGATCAGGAAGGAGCGCACCTCATTGCGGCCGTAGTTAAAGATGTAGCTATTCCAGTCCGGGTGGAAGCCTTTGCGCGGGTCGGCGTGTTCGAACAGGTGCGTACCGTCAAAGTAGGCCAGCCCGTGCTCATCCGAGGGAAAATGCGAGGGTACCCAGTCCATGATCACGCCGATGCCGTGCTGGTGCAGCACATCGATCAGGTGCATCAGGTCGGTTGGGGAGCCCAGCAGGCTATGCGCCGCGAAGTAACCGGTGATCTGATACCCCCACGAGCCGCTGAACGGATGGTACATCACAGGCATCAGCTCCACGTGCGTGTAGCCCATTTCTTTTATATAGGCCGGCAGTTCTTCGGCCAGCTCGCGGTAAGTGAGCGGGCGGTTGTTGTCTTCGGGCTTGCGGCGCCAGGAACCCAGGTGCAGTTCGTACACGCTGTAGGGCTGCGGCTGCCCTGCCTTGTTTTTGCGTTCGTCAATCCAGGCCTGGTCCTGCCACTCATACTTTAGCTCGCTAACAATGGAGGCAGTTTGCGGCGGCACCTCGCGGCAGAAGGCAAAGGGGTCGCTCTTCTCCACGTGGTAGAGGTGGTATTTGGATTTGATGTGATACTTGTACATCATGCCTGTCTGCACGTCCGGTATAAACCCTTCCCAGATGCCCGATCCATCGTGGCGAATGTGCAGCTGGTGGCTCTCGCGGCTCCAGCCATTAAACTCGCCCATTACCGACACCTCATCCGCGTTTGGAGCCCACACGGCAAAGTAAGTTCCCTGTCGCCCATGCAGCTCCATCGGGTGCGAGCCCAGCTTCAGGTACAGGCTAAAATGCTTTCCTTCCTTGAACAGGTAGATATCGAAGTCCGTGAAAAGACTGGCATACCACACCGGCTGGTCTGACTGCTGCGCCGGCGCAATCACATCACCGGCCTCTACCACCTTGGTGGCAGTAGCCTTAGCCCTGGTGCTGGTCTTTGCCTTTACCACCTCCTGCACGCCATCTTTAGAGGCTACCTGCACCGGCACCTCCTCCCCTTTTTTGGGTCTTCCGCGCTTCTTAGCGGGTGCGGCTGCCTTAGCCGTCGTGGCGGCTCCCATTCCGGCGGCGGTATCCTCTGTAGCCTTTTTGCGGCTCCGGCTGGCGGCAGGCTTGGCTGCAGCCTCCGTTTCCCCAGCCGCCTTCGGTTCCTCCTTCTTTTTCCTGGAGGTGCCGGTTTTAGCTGGGGTTACCTTGTTTTGCTCGGTAGTCTCGGGGGTTATGCTTTCTTTTCTCTTAGCCATTCTTATACTTTTTCATGATGTACTTGATGCCTCTGATAGGGATGAGCACCCAATCCGGACGGTTATTCAGTTCATAGCCCAACTCATAGATGGCCTTCTCCAGCAAGTAAGTATGGATGAGTATCTCAAAGTCCTCTTCCTTGGCTGGCACAATGCTGGTACCCATGGTCTTTTCCAGGTACGCATGCATGTAGAAGCCGCTGGCGTAGTGGTACCACTGTTCGGCCCAGGCCTCCAGGTAATCCACATCCTCCTTGCGCAGCCCCTCCTCCTGGAACAGGGCGCTGTAAGCGGCATAGTGGAACGAGCGGATCATGCCTGCCACGTCGCGCAGGGCAGAGCGCTTGAGGCGGCGTTCGCTGAAGGAGCGGGCCGGCTCGCCCTCAAAGTCAATGATGTAGAAGTCCTTGCCCGTGAACAGTACCTGGCCCAGGTGGTAATCGCCGTGGGTCCTGATCTTCTGGGTATCTATCTTATGGGCGAAGATCATCTTGAGGCGCTCCAGAATCTCGCCGCGCATTTGCAGCACCTCCTCTGCCTCGCCGCGCACATGCTCCGGCAGCTCCGGCAGGTGCTTCTGCAGGCTATCGAAGTTACTGCGCACCAGGGAGGTGAGCGAAGAGTAGAGCGAGCGCTGGTAGTGGAGCGAGAAGTTCTCCGGCGTAAAATCCTTGCGGTCGGTGATGGAGCCAAGCGCCAGGTGCATCTCTGCAGTGCGCTGCCCCAGCAGCTCCACACGTTCCACGTGGGCACCTCCTATCTGCATCTGCACCTCCTCTGGAACCTCAGAGAAAGCCAACGGCCGCGACAATGAGCCGGAAACCCCATTGACTTTCAGGCGCTCGGTCTGGGTTTTGAGGCGCTCGTAAAGCCGCTTGAGTGCATCGCCAAAGTAGCTCCAGGCGTCGCCCTGGTTCGGAACCAACTCCTGCAGCATCATCAGCACCATGGGCGGCTTATTGCCTTCCTGCTGCTCCAGCGAGCCCAGGAAGCGCGGCACATGGTCGTAGCCCGCATGCTTGGTCAGCATCTGCACCACCTCCACATCCGGGTTCAAGGTGCGGTCCAGCTTGCGGTATACCTTCATAAAGAGGGCATTGTTGTAGATGATGGAGGTATTGCTCTGCTCCGCCGACAGGATTTTAGAGGTCAGCGGCCCTTCCTGGTTCTTAAGCTCCGTGCCCACCTCCCGGTGGCTGAAGCCCACCAGCTCTGACCCGTCGTGGCGGAGCTTCTTACGGCGCACCATCAGCTGCAGCAGCATCTGCCTGAAATCGTCGCTGTAGAGGGCATCGTAAAGAACACCTTCCTTGTTGTCTATACTTACCCGGACGATGACGGCGTTCGGGTTGTGGTCGCGCAGTTCCTGCTCCTGCTCTCCGGTGGCGAAGGCGATGGGCAGCTGGTATACTTCCGGCAGGCCCTCGTTGTAGCTCACCTCCACAAACAGTAGCGCCGCGCCGCCCTTGCTCATCGGCATTGGCATACTTTGCATCACCTGCATACGCTGCAGGGTGCGGGCCTTGCCTCCGAACCAGCGGCGCTGCCAGATGTAGTTCGGCAGCACGCGGCTCTCCAATTCGCGCAGGGAGCGGGCATCTAAGGGCTGCCGGAGACTCCCTATTTTCATGGCTGGCCGGGCTTGGTCCCGCTCCGACTCCTGCACCACTTCCTGCGGTCGCAGCTCCATCCAGTAGTAGCCGTGGCCACCGATGGTGAACAGGTATGGCTCGTCCTTTATACTTGGGAATTTGTTCTTGCTAAATACCTCCATCGGCACGTAACCCTTGTACTCAGGCAGGTCCAGCTCCACCGCCTCCGGGAAGCGCGAGAGGTTGGCGATCACCAGGATGGTTTCGTCCTCGTACTCGCGCACGAAGGCCAGCACCTTGGAGTTGCTCGGGTTCAGGAACTTTATACTTCCGCGGCCGAAGGCTTTGTAGCGCTTGCGCATGTTGATGGTGCGGCGCATCCACCAGAGCAGCGAGTTGGCATTGTGGTTCTGCGTCTCCACGTTCACCGATTCATACTTATACTCCGGGTCGATGATGACCGGCAGGTACAGCTTCTGCGGGTTGGCGTCGGAGAAGCCGGCGTTACGGTTGTCGTTCCACTGCATCGGGGTGCGCACGCCATCGCGGTCGCCGAGGTAATAGTTATCGCCCATGCCGATCTCATCGCCATAGTATACCACCGGCGTTCCGCGCATCGAGAAGAGCAGCACGTTCATCAGTTCAATCTTGGCGCGGTCGTTGCCCAGCAGCGGGGCCAGGCGGTGGCGGATACCCAGGTTGATGCGGGCCATCGGATCCTTGGTGTATACTTTATACATGTAGTCGCGCTCCTCGTCGGTCACCATCTCCAGCGTCAGCTCGTCGTGGTTACGCAGGAACATGGCCCACTGGCAGCTCTCGGGTATGGGCGGCGTCTGGTTGAAGATGTCGATGATCGGGTAGCGGTCCTCCATCTTCACCGACATGAACAGGCGCGGCATGATCGGGAAATGGTAGTTCATGTGGCACTCATCACCGTCGCCAAAGTAGGAGGCGGAGTCCTCGGGCCACATGTTGGCCTCGGCCAGCAGCAGTTTTCCGGTATACTTCTGGTCCACGTGGGCGCGCAGCTTCTTGAGGAAGTCGTGCGTCTCGGGCAGGTTCTCACCGTTGGTTCCTTCACGTTCATACAAGTATGGCACGGCATCCAGCCGGAAACCATCCACCCCCAGGTCGAACCAGTAATCCAGCACCTTAAATACCTCTTTCTGCACGGCAGGGTTATCGTAGTTCAGGTCGGGCTGGTGCGAGAAAAAGCGATGCCAGTAATACTGCCCGGCCACCGGATCCCAGCTCCAGTTACTCTGCTCTGTATCAGTAAAGATGATGCGTACATCTTTGTACTTAGTTGGGTCGTCGGTCCATACATACCAGTCGCGGTATTTAGAGCCAGGCTTGGCACGGCGTGCGCGCTGGAACCACGGGTGCTGGTCGGAGGTGTGGTTGATCACAAGCTCTGTAATCACCTTCAGCCCGCGCTTATGCGCTTCGCGCACAAACAGCTTGAAGTCCTGCATGTTGCCGTAGTTCGGGTTAATGCTCAGGTAGTCGGCAATGTCGTAGCCGTCGTCGCGGAGGGGCGAGGGGTAAAAGGGCAGCAGCCAGATGGCCGTTACACCTAAGTCTTCGAGGTAGTCCAGCTTCTGCATCAGCCCTTTAAAGTCGCCGATGCCGTCGCCGTTGCCATCCTTGAAGGCTTTTATGTGCAGCTCATATATGATGGCGTCTTTGTACCAGTGGATGTTGTCGTCAAGCTCGAGTTTTTCGTCTGCCATAGTTGTGGTTACAAGGGTTCTTTTTATTCGTTGGTGTGGTGCTCGGATGGCAGCCAGGTGTCGTCTAAATTATCGTGCCCCATGCCGGGGCTGGCTTCTTCTATACGGAAGACATGCACGGGCATCTCATGCGGGCGCAGCTCCACGAAGTTATACTCCCCGGTCCAGGTATACTTGCGCTCGGTGAGCAGGTCGTGCACCAGGTACTGCTGGTCCGGCTTCATCTTCAGCTTCCAGAGGGGCACCTTTATCCAGCCGCTTTGCGTGTGGTGCGGGTCCAGGTTCGCTACGACAAAAATCTTGTTCTTGTAGTCGCTGCTCCACTTGGCATAGCTCAGGATGGCCTGGTTGTCGCAGTCACCAAACTGGATGTTCCAGGTGGTTTGCAGGGCCGGGTTCACCTTGCGGATCTTGTTGATGAGCGAGATCACCTCTCGTATCTTTGTCAGCTTGCCCCAGTCCCAGTGCTTCACTTCATACTTTTCGGAGTTGTAGTACTCCTCCTTGCCCGGCACCGCCTGGTTGATGCCGAACTCATACACCGGCCCGTAAAGGCCATAGTTGGAGGACAGCGTAGCTGCCATCACCACGCGGGTGATGTGCGCCGGCTCGCCGCCCTCCTGCAGCGCGTAAGGCAGAATATCCGGGGTGTTGGGCCAGAAGTTGGGGCGGAAGTACTCGCGCAGCTCGGTCTGCGTCAGCTCGGTCATGTACTGGCGTATCTCCTCGGCTGAGTTGCGCCAGGTATAATAGGTGTAGGACTGCGTGAAACCGATCTTGGCCAGGCGCTCCATCACGCGCGGGCGGGTAAAGGCCTCGCTCAGGAAGATCACCTGCGGGTACTGCTTGTGTATCTCGCCGATGACCCACTCCCAGAAACCGAAGGCCTTGGTGTGCGGATTGTCCACCCGGAAAATGAACACGCCCTGCTCTATCCAGTGCAGTAGCACGCGCCGGAGCTCGCGCCACAGGTTAGGCCAGTCCTCGGTCTCGAAGTTCACAGGCAGCACGTCCTGGTATTTTTTAGGCGGGTTCTCGGCGTACTGCACCGTGCCGTCGGGGCGCCACTTAAACCACTGGGGGTGCTCCTTCACGTAGGGATGATCCGGGGAGCATTGGATGGCAAAATCCAGAGCAACCTCCAGGCCATACTCCCGCGCCTGTTGCACAAACTCGCGGAAATCATCCAGTGTGCCCAATTCAGGAAGTACGGCATCATGGCCTCCCTCTGCGGCGCCGATGGCCCACGGGGAGCCCGGCTCACCCGGCTCGGAGGTAACGGAGTTATTCTTGCCTTTGCGGAAAGCCCGGCCGATCGGGTGGATAGGCGGCAGGTAAATAGTGTCGAAGCCCATCTCGGCGATGCGCGGCAGCAGGCGGGCACAGTCTTTAAACGTGCCGTGGCGGCCGGCCTCCTGTGACGATGACCTCGGAAAAAACTCGTACCAGGCACTGAAAAGCGCTTTCTGACGCTCCACCTCCAGCTGTAGCACCTTGTCGTAGGTGGTCACGCTCTCCTGCTCGCAGCAGGCGTTCATCAACTCGCTCACGTCGTGACCGGTGGCAAAGGCCACGTCATCGGCGTGCGAGTGGCTGTTGCGCAGTTGCTCGGCCCATTTACGCAGGCGCTTCTGCTGGCCGGGCTTGGCCTTATCGGCGGCGGCATCCATCAGTTGCGCCCCTATCTGCAGTTCCACCGTTACGTCCTGGTTTGCCTCAAACTTCTTTTTCAGCCCCTTCTGCCAGGTGTAAAAATGATCCACCCAGCCCTCGATGGTGTACTCGAAGCGGCCCATCGTATCCGGGGTGAATGAGGCCTGCCAGCGGTCGTTCCCTAAGAACTCCATCGGCACCGCCTCCCATTTCTTCCTGCGGGCGTGGCGGTACAGCACCCTCGCCTTCACCTCGTCATGCCCGTCGGCAAACACATCGGCCGTCACCACTATCTCCTCCCCCACCACACGCTTTGCCGGAAACCTGCCGCAGTTAATCTGAGGCTTTACATTTTCAATAACTATTCGTTTTGTTCCTTCCAGCTGTTCCATTAAGATATACTTCTGCTTTAACCGTTGTAGGTACTAATCTGAGGGGAATAGGTTTCGCTCTACCTTGGAGAAGGCGCCGCAGAAGCCATCCTACTGGCCCTTTAGGCCATCCAGGGCCTAAAAAAACCATCGCCCAAAGCTCAAACTCCAACAGAAACACACAACCTAAAGCCCGTTAAGTCAGTTAATACGTGCTGAGTAAAACCCCGTTTTTATGGCCATACTTAGAGAAATAGGGGCGCAGTATTCCCCAGAGAAGAAAGGAACCGTTTTTACCGTATGGGCACCCAAGGCAAAGCAGGTAGATGTGCTGCTGCACAAGCCCGAGCCTATCCAGGTGCCGTTGCAGCAGGAGGCTATGGGTTACTGGACCGCCCTGAGCGAGTTCGCCAACCCCGGCACCCGCTACACCATCCTGTTGGATGGGGAAACAGAGCACCCGGACCCGGCCTCCCATTACCAGCCTGAAAGCGTGCACGGAGCATCCCAGGTAATAGACCAAACATCCTTTGCCTGGACCGATAGGAGTTGGAAGAACCTGCCGCTGCACCAGTACATTATTTACGAGCTGCACGTGGGCGCCTTCACCCCCGAGGGCACTTTTGAAAGCATCATTGAGCGCCTGCCGGAGCTGAAGGACCTGGGCATAACGGCCATTGAGCTGATGCCGGTGGCGCAGTTCCCGGGGAGCCGCAACTGGGGCTACGACGGCGTGCTGCCTTTTGCCACCCAGAACTCCTACGGCGGCCCCGAGGGCCTGAAGAAATTGGTAAATGCCTGCCACGAGCAGGGGCTGGCCGTGGTGCTGGACGTGGTCTACAACCACATGGGTCCCGAGGGCAACTACCTCAGCGACTTCGGCCCCTACTTTACCGACAAGTATAAAACGCCCTGGGGCTCGGCCCTAAACTTTGATGACAACCACTCCGATGCGGTGCGCAACTACTTCTTCCAGAACGCCCTGATGTGGCTGCGCGAGTACCACATAGACGCCCTGCGCCTGGATGCCGTGCACGCCATTTACGACATGGGCGCCAAACATTTTCTGCAGGAGCTGCAGGAGCACGTGCAGGAGCTGGAGGAGCAGGTAGGGCGCGATTTCATACTTATCGCCGAGAGCGACCTGAACGACGTGCGCCTGATTAACCCCATGGAGCGCGGCGGCTACGGCCTAGACGCCCAGTGGAGCGATGATTTCCACCACGTGATCCATGCCCTGGTGACTGGTGAGCAGGAAGGCTACTACGTGGGCTTCGGCAAACCCGAACAGCTGGCCAAGGTAATGGAGCGCGCCTTTGTTTATGATGGCCTGTACTCGGAACACCGCCACCGCACCTTCGGCAGCAGCACCGAAAACAATCGCGCCGAACAGTTTGTAGTCTGTTCCCAGAACCACGACCAGGTGGGCAACCGCATGCTGGGCGAACGCCTCTCCGGCCTGGTGGACTTTGAGACGCTAAAGGTAATAGCAGGCTTGGTTATACTTTCGCCATTTACGCCGATGCTGTTTATGGGGGAGGAATACGGGGAGAAAAACCCGTTTCTATACTTTGTGAGCCACGGGGATGAGGACTTGATCGAAGCGGTGCGCAAGGGACGCCGCGAAGAGTTTAAGGCTTTTGCCTGGCAAGGCGAGGCGCCCGACCCGCAGAGCGAGGATACCTTCAACCGCTCCAAGCTCAGCCGCAGCTATACTTCCGATGCGCAGCAGCACCAACTACGTGCATTTTACAAGCGCCTGATACAGTTGCGCAAGCAATCCGCCGCCCTCTCCAAACCGGAGAAGGATAAGGTATCGGCCCGTATGGAGGCGCACGACATGGTGCTGCACCTGGTGCATCAGACCAAAGAGCCAAACCTGTACTGCCTGTTTAACCTGAGCGACGCCGGGCAAAGTATAACCCTGGCGCCAGCCCTGGAAACCTCCGGCCACTGGAAAGCCATACTTCACTCTGCCTCGGCGGAATGGGGCGGCACCGGCGCCGAGCTTCCTGACACCCTGGAGCAGAAGGCAGCGATCACGTTGCCTCCGAAATCCCTTCTCATACTTCAGCAACAACACTAGCGTATGAACAAGTATATCTGCATACACGGGCACTTTTACCAACCGCCACGCGAGAACCCCTGGCTCAACGAGGTGGAGCTGCAGGAGTCTGCCGCCCCCTACCACGACTGGAATGAGCGCATTTCGGACGAGTGCTATGCGCGCAACTCGGCCGCGCGCATGCTGAACGGCGCGGGCAACATTGTCGACATCATCAACAACTACAGCTACATCAGCTTTAACTTTGGCCCTACCCTGCTGGAGTGGATGCAGAAAAAGGACCCGGAAACCTACCAGGCCATACTGGATGCCGATAAGCAAAGCATGAAACGCTTCTCCGGCCACGGATCGGCGCTGGCACAGGTATACAACCACATCATCATGCCGCTGGCCAACGAGCGCGACAAGCACACGCAGGTTATCTGGGGCATCTACGACTTTAAGGAACGCTTCGAGCGCGCCCCCGAGGGCATGTGGCTGGCTGAGACCGCCGCCGACGTGCCTACGCTGGAGGTGCTTGCCGAGCATGGCATCCGGTTCACCATCCTCTCACCTTACCAGGCCAGGGCCTTCCGCAAGATCGGGGATAAGGAGTGGACAGACGCGGCGGGAGCCAACATTAACCCGCGCCGCCCCTACCTCTGCAAGCTACCCTCCGGCAAGGAGATCGTACTGTTTTTCTATGACGGGCCGGTGTCGCAGGGCATTGCCTTTGAGGGATTGCTGGAGCGTGGCGAGGACTTTGCCGACCGCCTTGGCAGCACCTTTGAGGAGGGCAGTAAGGAGCCGCAGCTGATGCATATTGCCACAGACGGCGAAACCTATGGCCACCACCACCGCTTTGGCGAGATGGCCCTCTCCTACGCCCTCCACCACATCCAGGAGGAAAAACTGGCGCAGGTAACGGTGTATGGCGAGTTCCTGGCCAAACACCCGCCCAAGTATGAAGCCCAGCTTATAGAGCCCAGCTCGTGGAGCTGCGCGCACGGCGTGGAGCGCTGGCGCAGCAACTGCGGCTGCAACACCGGCGGCCACCCCAGCTGGAACCAGGAGTGGCGAAAGCCTATCCGCGAGGCCTTCGACTGGCTGCGCGATGAGATCACGCCGCTCTATGAGCAGGAACTTACCAAGCTCGGCGCCGATCCCTGGGCTACCCGCAACGACTACATCCAGGTGATCATGGACCGCTCGGAGGAGAATGTGGCTGACTTTATCAAAACCCATACTTCCCGGGAGCTGACAAAGGAGGAGCAGGTGCGTTTCCTCAAGCTGATGGAGATGCAGTACCATGCCCTGCTGATCTATACCAGCTGCGGCTGGTTTTTTGATGAGGTGACCGGCATCGAAACCGTACAGGACATCCTTTACGCCGCCCGCGTACTCCAGCTCGCCCACGACCTGGGTAGCCGCGACCTGGAACCTGAATTTGTAGCGCGCCTGAGCCTTGCCAAGAGCAACTACCGGGAGCGCGGGGACGCCGCTACTGCCTATGCGCGCACGGTGAAACCTACGATGATAGACCTGCTGCGCGTGGGCGCCCACTACGCGGTAGCCTCCCTGTTCCGGGATCAGAGCGAGGTGATGGAGCTCTACAGCTACTCCGCCACCTCCGAGGCCTATGAGTACATACAGGCAGGGCGTCAGAAACTGGCGGTGGGTCGGGCCCGCATCAAGAGTAAGGTAACCTGGGAGGAACTCACCGTCACCTTTGCCGTGCTGCATCTGGGCGACCATCAGTTGTTTGGCGGAGTGCGCGAGTTTATGAGCCAGGAGGACTACGAGCGGCTGTTGCAGGAGCTCAAGAGCGCCTTCGACCGTGGCTACGTAAGCGAGGTGATCATGCTCCTCGACAAGCACTTCGAGTCGCACAACTACTCGTTCTGGCACTTGTTTAAGGATGATCAGAAAAAGATACTCGACCAGGTGCTGGCACAGACGATGGAGAACATGGAAAGCGATTTCAAGCAGCTCTACGACAACAACTACTCCCTCATCTCAGCCATCCACACCATCGGCATGCAGATGCCGCGCCCCCTGCAAACTACCGTGGATTATATCGTGAACACCCACCTGCTGCAAGAGTTCAGGTCGGAGGAGCCAAGCCCGCAGGAGGTGAAGCGCCTGCTGGAGGAGGTGCAACGCATGAACGTGACCCTAAACTACGAAGACCAGGAGTTTGCCCTGGCGCAACGCGTAGGCCTGCTGATGAAGAAGTTATCGGATACCCCACAGGATGCTGCCACCATGGACCTGCTGATAGAACTGCTGGAGGTAGTGGACGGCTCCAAACTGGAAACAGATTACTGGCAGGCTCAGAACATCGCCTTCCGGATGCAGCAGGACGGCTACCTGGACATCAAAAAGCGTAGCGAGCAGGGCGACAAGGCCGCCGCCGCTTGGATCGAGAAGTTCGATAAACTTTACCAAAACCTCAACCTGAAAGTATAAACATGACCTATATTCCATCGGCCACCTACCGGGTGCAGACATCGCCAAAGTTCCGGCTCAGCGATATCAAACGGCTGATCCCCTACCTGCACGAACTGGGCATCAGCACCATCTACTCGGCTCCGTTTTTCTGCGCGCGCCCCGGCAGCGAGCACGGCTACGACGTGACCGCCCCCTACGACATCAGCCCGGAGATCGGCACGCAGAAGGAATTGCAGGAGATAGCGCTCGAGCTGAAACGCCGGAACATGGGCTGGGTGCAGGACATCGTGCCCAACCACATGGCCTTCCACCCCGACAATGTGTGGCTGATGGATGCGCTGGAGAAGGGACCGCAGTCACACTTTTATACGTTCTTCGACATCCACTTTCACCACCCCGACTTTAGCGGGCAGGTGATGGTGCCGTTTCTGGGGGAGCCGCTGGAGCAGGTACTGGAACAGGGGCAACTGGAGCTGAAGCTGACCGAAAAAGGCATCGCCCTGCATTATTTTGATAATGTATACCCGGTCAGTGTTTCGAGCTACCGTACGTTGCTGGAGGAGGCGCTGCAAGTATCGGGCAACCCGGAGGTGACGCCGCAGGCCGCGCAAAGCCTGAAGGAACTGGCCCTGCACGAGGCCGAGGAAAGTATAAACCCGGCCGCCTGGGGCAATTTTAAGCGGAGGCTCTACAAAAACGGGGCCCTGCGGCAGGCGCTGGAACAGGTGCTGCAAAGTATAAACAGCAAGGATAAAAAGCTACGGAAGCTGCTGCAGAAGCAACACTTTATACTTTGCCACTGGCAGGAAACGGAAAAACAGATAAACTACCGTCGCTTCTTCACCGTCAACGACCTGATCTGCCTGCGCATGGAGAGCCCGGAGGTGTTCGAGCAGTACCACCAGTTCATTAAAATGCTATGCGACCAGGAACTGGTGCAGGGCCTGCGCGTGGACCACGTAGACGGCCTGTTTGACCCTACCACTTACCTGAAGCGCCTGCGCCAGCTGGCCGGCCCGGAGCAGTACGTGGTGGTGGAAAAGATCCTGGAAGGCGAGGAAAACCTGCCCGAGCACTGGCCGATACAGGGCAACAGCGGCTACGATTTCCTGGCCTGGGTGAGCAACCTCTATACTTCCGGCAAGGCCCGCGAGCAGCTTACGCAGGTATACAGCCGCCTCGTTTCTGATGCCGCCACCGATTACGGGCAGTTGGTGTTCGACAAGAAAATGTTTATCCTGACCACCTATATGCAGGGGGAGTTGGAAAACCTGCTGCGCCTGTTGCAGGAGCGCCAACTCGTGCCGCTGGAGCCGGAGGAACAGTGGCGCAGGGCACTGGCCGTGATGCTGGCCGCCTGGCCGGTGTACCGCATCTACAGCAACGATTTACCTATCCCGAAGGAGGAAATGCAGGTGGTAGATGAAGCCTTTGCGGAAGCGAGCAAACAGGCACCCGAGCTGGCAGAACAGCTGCAGCACCTGCACTCACTTTTTATACTTGCCCCGGACGATACCGAAAGGCGAAAACACCACAAGTTATACTTTGTCATGCGCAGCCAGCAGTTTACGGGTCCGTTGGCGGCCAAGGGCGTGGAGGATACCACCTTCTACAACTACAACCGCCTCATCTCGCTCAACGAGGTGGGCAACAGCCCTGCTATCTTTCACCTGAGTCCGCAGGATTTCCATGAGCGCATGCAGTACCGCCAACGCACGTACCCGCACTCTATCAACGCCACCGCCACCCACGATACCAAGCGCGGCGAGGATGCCCGCCTGCGCCTCAGCGTGCTTACTGAGCTGGCTGAGGAGTGGGAGCAGAAAGCCCGGCAGTGGATGGAGATCAGCAGAAAGTATACTTCCGAGCCGGTGGAGAACGATTTATACTTCCTTCTGCAGACCCTGGTGGGTGTGATGCCGCTGAACGGAGAAGTAGACGAAACGCTGGTGAAGCGGGTGCAGGAGTACCTGGAAAAGGCCCTGCGCGAGGCCAAGAACAAAACCGACTGGTCGGCACCGAACGAAAAGTATGAGCAGGCCATGAAGGACCTGGTGCACCAGCTGCTGGTGCAGGACGAGGACTTTATGCACTCCTTCCAACCCTTCTTCCTGAAAGTGGCGCACTATGGCTGGCTGTACTCGCTCGGCCAGACGCTGCTCAAAATCACTTGTCCCGGCGTGCCGGATGTGTACCAGGGCACCGAGCTATGGGACCTGAGCCTGGTGGACCCCGACAACCGCCGCCCCGTGGATTACGAACAGCGCCGCCGCTACCTGCAGGAGCTGCAGCAGGCCGAAGGACAAAGTATAGAAAAGCTGCATGAGGAACTGTTGCATCATCCTGGGAACGCCAAGGCAAAGCTCTACCTGCTACATAAAGCCCTCACCACCCGCCGCGACATGCAGGCGCTATTCGACAAAGGCGAATATATACCGCTGCAGGTACAGGGACCGAAGCAGGAGCATGTGCTGGCTTTTGCCCGCCATTATCAGGGGCAGTGGGCCCTAGTGGCTGTGCCGCTACTGCTGGTAAGCCTGGTAGATAGCCACGAACAGCCGCAGGGCCCGGAAGTATGGCAGGACACAAGTATAAAGCTGCCGGACAATGCACCGCAGGCTTGGCAGCAGGTGCTGGGCAAAGGCACGCTGCAAGCAGCCTCTTCCCTGCCTGTCGCAGAGGTCTTTAAATCATTCCCGGTAGCTTTCTTAACCGCCGGTTCTTAGTTATTCGTTAATCGTTGTTAGTTATTAGTTGTTAGGGGCTGGTTATTAGTTGCGAGCTCCCTGACTTTCTAACTCCTAAACTCTCTAACTCTCCCATGATTGTACCAAAGCGTAGTGCAGGCATTCTGCTCCACATTACCTCACTTCCCTCCCGCTTCGGCATCGGCGACCTGGGGCCGGAGGCCTATACGTTTGCCGACCAACTGCAGCAGGCAGGGCAGCGGTATTGGCAGATTTTGCCGCTCAACCCCACCGAAATAAATTCGGGTAACTCACCCTACAGCAGCCACTCTGCCTTTGCCGGGAACCCGCTGCTCATCAGCCCCGAGGAGTTGGTGCGCGATGGACTGCTGCGCAGCAATGACCTGCAGCACAAGGAGAAGTTCGACGATGCCCGCGTGGATTTCGAGCAAGTGACGAAGTATAAAATGAAACTGCTGCGCAAGGCTTACGAGAACTTCAGTGAGGAACTGCCCGATGTGTTCTGGAAGGAGTTTACTAACTTTCAGAAAGAGCATAAGCTATGGCTGCAGGATTACGCACAGTTTGTAGCCTTCCGGCAGCATTTCAAAAATAAAAACTGGACCAAATGGCCTGAGGAGATCAAGTGGCGCGACAAGCAGGCCGTAGAGCAGCTGGCCGAAAAGCTGAGCGAGCAGGTGGAGTACGAGATGTTCCTGCAGTTTCTGTTTTACCGCCAGTGGCAAAAGCTAAAGGACTACTGTAGCAGCAAAGACATACTTTTCTTCGGGGATATGCCTTTCTATGTGAGCCACGACAGCGCCGACGTGTGGAGCCACCCTAGTATCTTTAAACTGGATCGCGACGGTTTGCCCACGGCCGTATCGGGCGTTCCGCCGGACTATTTTAGCGAAACAGGCCAGCTCTGGGGTACGCCGGTGTTCGATTGGCAAGCGCTGAAGGAGCAGAACTTCGATTGGTGGCTGCACCGCATTGAGCACAACCTGCAACTCTTTGGCCTGCTGCGCCTCGACCATTTCCGCGCCTTCTCGGCTTACTGGGAGGTACCTGCCGGCGAGGAAACCGCCATCAACGGTAAATGGGTAAAAAGCCCCGGCGCTCCCCTTCTGAAACTGGTACAGCAACAGTTCAAGGAGTTACCCATCGTGGCCGAGGACCTGGGCGAAATAGACCAGCCCGTGCGCGACCTGATGGAGAAATTCAAGCTGCCGGGCATGCGCGTGCTGTTGTTTGCCTTCGGCGAGGACCTGCCGCAAAGCCTCTACGCCCCGCACAATCACACTCAAAATAGCATTGTGTATACCGGCACCCACGACAACAACACCGTGCGCGGCTGGTACGACAAGGATGCCTCCAGGGATGATAAACGCCGCCTGCGCACCTACAGCACCCACCGCATCAATCAGGGCAACGTGCACAGCATTATGAACTGGCTGGCCTACAGTTCAGTATCGCAGCTGGCCGTGCTGCCCATGCAGGATGTGCTGGGCCTGGGACACGAACATATCATGAACAAACCCTCCACTGGCAACGGCAACTGGGAGTGGCGCTTGCAACCCCAACAGTTCAACCAAGCCCATATACAAGAGTTGAAAGATATGGCTATTAGGTATGGTCGGTGGCAGGAGCCGGAAGAAGAGGAATAAGAAGGTAAAAGTATAGCTGAGGGGTTGGCTATACTTTTTTTATGTCTGTTGGAATTATGGTATCTTGCTTAGGAGGCTGTGTTAATGGAGAAATTTAAAGCAGGTCAACTCCACACATAGTGCAGATAAGCGTATGTTTACGCATATCCAGTAGTTAGGGGCAATTCTTAATTAAGAGAAAATAATATTTTATGTCTATTGAAGATAAAAATATTAGTTATGAAGAATCAGTAATGATTTTAGAATCAATGCAATCTTTAAAGCAGCTTTTTGAAAAAGACTTGCCTAACCAATATAAAGTCTTACTTGATGAACTTGCATTAGCTGGATGGTATATTGATTACGGATTAGCTTTACCGACTCTGGCTGAACTTCTTCTATTAGATTATCATAATAAGACATATCTAGATAGCTACTTAACGAAGTATTACAAAACTAAAATAAAGGGTTTATCTAAAAATATAGTGTCTAGTTATCCCACAAGGAAAAATATTCTAGAGGCTGCATTCAAGGCTCACAGTAATAAGATTTATGAATTATCTATACCAATAATGTTAGGTCAGATTGATGGTATTTGCTATGACTTAATTGAAAAAGACCTTTTTAGTAAAGGAAGACGAAAGAAAAATGAGTCTATTCCAAGTAATATACCTCAACATTGGGTTGAAGAGTTGCAGATAGATAATTTTCGGATATCCTTTTTAGAGCCGTTGAGAAACAACAAGTATTTAGCAGCTAATTTTGATGAAAGCAGAGAGTATCCACATGCATTAAACCGGAACAAAATTCTGCATGGAAGAGATTTGGAGTATGCAAATGAAAAGAATAGCTATAAAGCGATTTCTCTTCTAAATTATATTACAACTATTGTTACAGACATCAAAAGGAATGATGGTAGCATGACTTGGATATAAAAAGAATTTCCCCTAACCAAGTGTATACATCATGCCAGCCGACGGCCTTGCACGCTGTATACACCAATCCGTTAGCCTTCATAAAAAGTCATTAATATGCACAAAGCTTTATTCTCGGCACTAATTCTTTTGTTATTATCAATCATTCTGATTCATGAAGGTAACTGTCAAACTTTGAGGTGGATAGGGTATGGTGAAGAATTAGTTCTTCAACATGAGGATGATAGATGTGGTGAATGGGGTGGAGATGTGGAGAAGATAACAATATATAGGAGAGATTTAGAAGGGCCTTTCGTTGCGAAATTAGAGAGGACAATCAAAGATTGCTCAGATCCCTATGGAATGAAGAATACGCCAAAAAAGATTGTAGGAGTTGAAGTAGTTCTTTCGACAGAAGAACAAGAGCTAGTCCACCAGTGCATTGAAGAACTCAGAGAAATGAAAATGACTTTAGTGAGTGGAAACTATCCTGTTGTAGGACATTCGGGAATTCTCAATTTTGCAGTATTAAGCGACTCAACTCTTTTGATTAGAGATTATCCTTCTAAAAATTGGAAAAGCTTTGAGGATTTGAAGCGGATGCTAAGTAAAAAATAACGTAGGCTAACAATACCTTTACGGTAGCTGTGCCACCGCAAAGCCCAGCACGTTAACCAAATCCACAAAACAACTATAACCCAACAAACCTACGCCCACAGCTATACCAACCACTTAAACACCCCATTACCATAACCTCCTAACACAACCACCATGGACGAAATCAAAAAAGAAGACATCAAGCAGGAAGTGTTTGATCTTTATGATGACTACGCGCACAGCCGCATCAATCGGCGCGACTTCGTGCAGAATCTTTCTGTTTATGCCGTGGGTGGGCTAACAGTTGGCTCGCTCATGAGCTTTCTGATGCCCGATTACCAGGGAGCGATTCAGGTGGAGGCTGGTAATCCCCGCATCAAGTCAGAGTATATCTATTACCAGTCGCCGAAGGGTGGCGGCAAAATAAAGGCGCTGCTGACGATGCCGGCAAGTGGCAAGAAGAAACTGGGAGGTATTGTGGTGGTGCATGAGAACCGTGGCCTGAACCCGCACATCGAGGACGTAGCCAGAAGAGCTGCCCTGGCCGGCTTTATTTCTATTGCTCCGGATGCGCTGACTCCGCTTGGCGGCTACCCCGGCAACGACGATGAGGGCCGTGAACTGCAGAGCAAGCGCGACCGCAACGAGATGCTGGAGGATTTTATAGCTGCCTATGATTACCTGAAAGACGCCAAAAACTGTAATGGCAAGGTGGGCGTGGTGGGCTTCTGCTTTGGCGGGTGGATTGCAAACATGATGGCCGTGCGTGTTCCCGGTTTGGCAGCAGCCGTTCCCTTTTACGGAGGACAGGCCCCCGCCGGGGATGTTCCAAAGATTGAGGCTCCCCTGCTCCTGCACTACGCCGAGCACGATGAGCGCGTAAATGAGGGCTGGCCAGCCTATGAGGAGGCGCTGAAAGAAAATGGCAAGGAGTACACAGCCTACATCTATCCCAACACCAACCACGGTTTCCACAACGACACCACCCCGCGCTACGACAAAGAAGCAGCTGAACTGGCCTGGAAGCGCACCATTGATTTCTTTAAGGAGAAGCTGAAGTAGGTTCAGCTTACTGACCTCAGACTGACAGCCTTTCAGGATTAGATTTTATACTTTACTCAAATGCAAAGGCGTGGCTAGTAACACCTCAGGGTTTCCGGCCACGCCTTTGCATTTCCTATACGTTGATGTTTAGCTATACTTTGCCAATATCTAATCTACTTAACTTCTGTTGGTTATCTTTGGGCAAAAGCTTATATTAGTACCATAGCACGGTAGCAGAAGGCTCCACAGTCCATCCTCTAATGCATAAATACTATGGCACAGCAAAGCTATCAGATTGCCCTTGGCACACGGGCTCCCAACTTTGCCCTCCTCGATACAGTTTCCGATCAGATCGTGACGCTGCAGGATGTGGCCTCGACCAAAGCCACGGTTATCATGTTTATCTGCAACCACTGCCCTTACGTGCAGCACATCCTGCCGGAGCTGGTGCGGCTAGCCGGCAAGTATAAAAGCCTGGGCGTAAGTTTTGTCGCCATCAACGCCAACGATGCTGCCAGGAATCCACAGGACGGGCCGCAGCAAATGAAAGAGCTGGCCAAGCAACTGCAGTTCCCATTCCCCTACCTCTACGACCAAACCCAGCAGATAGCGCGCAACTACCACGCTGAGTGCACGCCGGAGTTTTTTGTATACAACGGCAGCATGCGCCTGGCCTACCACGGCCAGTTCGACGGGGCGCGGCCAAAGAACGACACGCCGGTTACCGGGCAAGACTTGAGCCAGGCGCTGGACGCGCTATTGGCGGGGCAGCCCGTGCCTGAGGAGCAGCAGCCTGGTATTGGATGCGGTATAAAGTGGCGCGCGCTTAGCCCTGCGTAGGCACCGGCGCATCTGGTTTGCTCTCGCTTACCAGCTCGGTCATCGCTTTTACGTGGTCGAGGTAATGTGATGTGTACTGGTCATTGGCGGCATGTATGTACATGGCGGTGCCGCCTTTCACGGTATCAATGATCTCCTCGTGCTCTCCCAGCGGTATGGCCGGGCAACCCAGGCTGCGGCCCAAACGGCCCGCCTGCTCTATAAATGCCTCAGTGGCGTACTCGGCACCGTGCATCACGATGTAGCGCTCCTTGGCGTTGGTGTTAAAGCCGTCATCCAGCCCGTTCAGCTTTAGCGAGAGGCCGTGCTTCCCCGTATAGGTGCCCTCCGTTACGTAAAAGCCGATGCTGCTCATAAACGACTTGTTTTCGTTCGAGAACTCTGTGGCAAACTCATCGCCGGAGTTACGCCCATGCGATACATAGGTGTTAAACAGCAGCTCTTTCTTCTCCACATCCACCACCCACAGGCGCTTCTCGTTCGATGACTTGGTGAAGTCCACAATGGTGATATAGGGCTTGCCCGATACCTCGTTGTTATGCCGCATATTGTAAAAGCCGGTAAGGGCCTTATTAAACACCTCGAATCTGAGCCCTGTTTCTTGCAGCCCCATGTTGCTGTACAGGTTATACGCCACCTGGTTAAAGCGCATCAGCTTGATATTTGTCATTTTGCGCTTCAGCGTAGCAGCATCGGGGTTTGGCATGGCGGTACCCGGGTTTGCGGGCGTGGCCATGGGGGTAAGTACAAGCGGCGCAAAAAGCGGCAGCAGCTTGCGGCTTAGCTTACGGCGTAAGTATCTCCATCTCGGTTTTCTCATCTCTCCATAATTTTGTACTTCTTGATTTTACGGCAAGAGGCGTGCACGGTTTAGCATCCTGTATTCTTCCTGCTGCGTCTTCATCATCATCAACAACCTAAACATCAACAATTTATACTTATAAAGGCACCATTCCTGCCTTGTTTCGTGTTAGACATACGCTGAGAAACACTTCCTATATGACCTTACATCGAACCAGGTATACAAGCTTCCTGTTTTATACTTTCCTTATACTTCTGACGGCCAGCTGCAGCCAGCAGCATACCCTGCGCGGCGTGTTCAAAAACCAGACGCCGCACGAGAAGTACGCAGCCAAACTAAAGGACGCCAACCTGCATGAAACGGCTTTGGGCCATGCCTGGCTACAGGCTGGCGAGCAGGCCTTGCAAGACTCTATCACCATTACCCTGCCTTTTCAGGAAACCGGCTACTTTGCCGCCGATAAGCCGCGCGCACTTGGTTACCGCATACCTGCCCAGCGAGGACAGCGCCTGGTCGTGAGCCTGGAGGTGCAGTCACGTGAGCAGCTACAGGTATTCATGGATCTGTTTGAGACGGAGGGCGGCAAGCCAAAACATGTAGCCTCCGCCGACACTGCCGCCTCCACACTGGCTTATGAGGTGGACGAGGACCAGCCACATATCCTGCGGGTGCAGCCGGAGCTGTTGCGCAGCGGGCAGTACACGGTTACCATTCAGGCCGAGCCCATACTTGCTTTTCCGGTAGCAGGCAAAACAAGCCGCCACATTGCCAGCATCTGGGGCGACCCGCGCGATGCCGGTGCCCGCAGCCATGAAGGGATCGATGTTTTTGCCAAACGCGGCACGCCGGCCCTTGCCGCCGCTGACGGTATTGTGCGGCAGGTGGCCACCACGCCGCGCGGAGGTAAGGTAGTCTGGTTCACCGACCTTAACCGCAGGCAAAGTTTATACTATGCCCACCTCGACAGCCAGTTGGTGCAGGTAGGGCAGCAGGTACAGGCCGGTGATACGCTGGGGCTGATCGGGAACACCGGAAACGCGCGCACCACAGGGCCGCACCTGCATTTTGGCATTTACCGTTATGGCCGTGGTGCCACCAATCCTTACCCGTACGTGCACCAGTCTGCCGCTCCGATACCTGCCGTTAAGATTAAAGGGGAGCTGCTAGGAAACTGGGTGCGCGTAGCAAGCCGAAACGCCAACGTGCGCTTGCAGCCAAGTATGAATTCAGGCGTGTACCGCTCGCTGCCGCAGCACACGCCGCTGCAGGTTACCGGCGGCACCTCCGGTTGGTACCGCATCGCGCTGCCCGATGGCAAAGAGGCGTATATTGCCAGCAGCGTGGTAGAGTCCGCCACCAAACCTGTAAAGTATGAAAAGCTTGCCTCCGACACCAACCTGCTGGACCAGGCACACCCCCTTGCCGCCACCAAAGACAGTCTCCCCGCCGGCACAAGCATCGCCATACTTGGCAGCTACCAGGGCTTCGATTTTGTGCGGAACGAATCCGGAGAACTTGGCTGGGTTAACCCACAACTGACCGTGAGTGCGCGGTAGGGTTAGTAAGAAGATGAGGGTAGAGATGATTTTATATGCTCTTCCGTACCTGCAATGACTCGCTTTCGCGGGAACGGGTCAAACACCCCTGCCCCTCAGAGTTACGCTCGCAACCTTCGACCTCTCTTTCTCGGTAGTCTAAGGAGGGGAGCCTGTAACTGCTACTGCTGAAGTATGAGTCTCATAGTTGCTACCGTTGCGTGGACAGGTCGCGACCTGTCCCTACACGTGTAAACCCACCCCTAGCCCCTCCCGAGAGGGGAATTCTCCGCAGTTGATTATCATCCCCCTGCCCCCTTCCAAGGGGGACTTATACTTGTTCCATAGCAATGGCAGCGGCTATCGAATCTGATCCCAGTCCTTGGGTGGAGCGCCTTGTAGATTTACGGTTTCGCTTCAGCGAAATTGCGGAGACCGCAGGTCAAGCAAAGGAAATGTACACCGCGCGATGCCCGAGGACGAGCCCTCCCGGGCTGGAGAGCACCAAAGTATGAGGTGAAACGATAGGCATGTAAGACTGTGGATGAACGGTGGCTAGTAAGGGTAGCTTAGCTCAAGATGCAGAAAGCAGCGGCTATGAAAGTATGGCTGAAGTCTGAGCAAAGTATGAAAGGCACAAGCGGACGCTTGCGCCAAGGAAGTATAAAAGTATGGCCGAAGTATAAAAGAACGACCTGTTGCGTATCCGGAGAACAGCAGCAGATGGGGGTAGGAGCCCTCTTTCAGGTTCCAGACACGGATATCCGGAAGACCTCCAGCTAAAGTATAAAGGTATAGCTGCGATTAAGAAACTGTTTCTCCCCCTCCCACCCCCTCACAATACCCGATAATTCTTATATTTACAATCAAGTCAGAATCTAAACCTTTTGCCTTTGAAGTTAGCAGCCATAGATATCGGGTCGAATGCGGCGAGATGCCAGATCTCCAGTGTCCTGAACCAGAACGGGAGAGTGTTCTTTAAAAAAGTGGAGTATGTGCGCTACCCCATCCGCTTCG
Organism: Pontibacter kalidii; assembly: GCF_026278245.1. NCBI lineage: Bacteria > Pseudomonadati > Bacteroidota > Cytophagia > Cytophagales > Hymenobacteraceae > Pontibacter > Pontibacter kalidii. The sequence goes on from NZ_CP111079.1 coordinate 2,602,473, forward strand.
GCGAGGATGTGTTCAGCTCCGGCTACATCAGCGACCTGAAAATCGAGAAGTTTGTGAAGCTACTGAAGGCTTTCGAGCTGCTGCTGGATGTGCACGACGTAAATCACCATATGATTTGCGCCACCTCTGCCATGCGCAACGCCTATAACGCCCCTGAGATTATTGCGCGGGTGCGCGAGGAAGTTGGCCTGGAGATACAGGTCATAGACGGCGAAGCAGAGGCCGAACTCATCAACAAAGTCATCTATAATTTCCTGGATGAGCGCAATTACCTGCACATCGACGTGGGCGGCGGCAGCACGGAGTTCAACATTTACGTGAACCGTGAAAAAGTGGCCTCCCAATCGTTTGAGCAGGGCTCCATCCGGCACATGCAGGGCCGCGACTCCGAAGAGCTCTGGGGCAACATGCGGCTGTGGATAGAGCTAAACGCCAAAAAGTATCACCTGTCGCGGGCCATAGGTACGGGGGGTAACATCAACAAGCTATTCGAGATAGCCGGTAAAGCGCCGGGTAAGCCCATTTTCCGGAAGCAGATGGAGGAAGTAGCCTCTTACGTAGCCAGCCTGACTATGGAGCAGCGCGTGACCGACCTGCTCCTGAACCCCGACCGCGCCGACGTGATTGTGCCAGCTGCCGAAATTTACCTCTCTGCCATGAAGTGGGCCAAGCTGGAAAGTATGATTGTGCCGGCCGTGGGCCTGAAAGACGGTATGCTGCACTCCCTCTACGAACGCTACCACCCGGAGCGGTTTGTTATTACCAGCATCAGCTAGTCCATTTATCAGTTATCAATTAACAGTCATCAATACAAAAACCGGCTGCAGGCACTTCTGATGAAGTATACTGCAGCCGGTTTTACATTTTCATCAAAGTATAACTCTTACTGATAAATGTTAAATGATCACTGCTAAATGAATCAAACCAGCTCTACCTCATCAGACGCATAGGTTTTGTTGAAGAAGAGCTTATGTATGTCCACCACCTCCTCGTTGGCACCGGCGCGGCGTTTCACGTAGGTGCCGTCCTCGCGCATGATGTAGGAGTTCTGGTTGTCCTGCAAGTTATAGTACAGGATGTTGATGACCTCCCGCTTCAGCTCCGCGTTGGTGATCAGGAAGAGCGCCTCGATGCGGCGATCGAAACTACGCACCATCATGTCGGCGCTGCCGCTGTATACCTTAGAGTCGCCGTTGTTGTGGAAATAGTAGAGGCGCGAGTGCTCCAGGTACTCGCCTACTATACTTTTCACGGTGATGTTCTCGCTCAGGTCCTGGCGGCCGGGGCGCAAACAACAGATACCGCGCACGATCAGCTTTATCGGCACACCGGCTTTCGAGGCTTTGTACAGCTCGTCTATGATTTCCTTATCCTCCAGAGAGTTAATCTTGACCACGATGCCGCTCTTCAGCCCCTTTTTGGCGTTGCGGGCCTCATGTCGGATCAACTCCATCAGCTGCGTGCGCATGCCTTTCGGTGAGGTCATCAGGTACTTATACTCATTAGGGCGCGAGTGGCCGGTAATTACATTAAAAAACTCCGACACGTCGTGGGCGTAAATCTCGTTGGTCGTCAGCAGGCTGATATCGGTGTAGAGGCGGGCTGTTTGCTCGTTATAGTTGCCGCTGCCAATGTGTACGTAACGCGTCACCTTCTCCCCTTCCTTTCGGATGATCATCATCATTTTGGTGTGCGTTTTATACTTGCTGATGCCGTAGATCACGAAGCAGCCGGCTTTCTCCAGGCGCTCGCCCTCGCGCAGGTTTCGCTCCTCATCGAAACGGGCCTTCACCTCGAACAACACCGATACGTGCTTGCCGTTCTCGGCCGCCTTCAGCAGCGCAGCCGTTACCCGGCTCTGGTCGGCCAAACGGTAAATGGTCTGCTTTATACCCAGCACCGAAGGGTCTTCGGCGGCGCGCTCCAGCAGGTTCACCACCGGCTCCATGCTGTTGTAGGGGTGGTGCAGCAGCACATCGTGCTCCTTGAGGTATTCAAACATATCCACCCCATCGCTTGGCAGGCTTAGCGGCTGCACAGAAGCAGGCTGCTTAAAGCCCTTGTCCCTGAACTGGCGGTGGTTTATCACCTGCCACAGCGCGCGCAGGTCAAGTAGGCTGTTGATGGTGAATACGTTTGCATTGTCTATGGTCCAGCGCTCCTTCAGGATCTTCATCATAAAGGCCGAAGGGTTACGCTCTATTTCCAGCCTCACCACGCGTCCCTTCTTACGGGTCTTCAGCTTGGATTTGATCTCCTGCACAAAGTCCGCCTCCAGGTCATCCGACTCCTCCAGGGTAAAATCGCCGTTGCGCGTGATGCGGAACAGGTTTACGGATACGATATCCACGTTGCGGAACAGCTTCTTGATCTTCCAGCGAATGATCTCCTCGATCGGCACGAATACGATCCTGTCCTTGCGGTTGATCTCGTAAAAACGCGCCAGGTTCTGCGGAATCTGCACAAACGTAACGCGGTCCTGCGGCTTGCCCTCGTCGGTGGTGCGGGTAACCACGCCAAAGGTCAGCAGCTGGTTCATCAGCAGCGGAAAACCATGGTAATTATCGAACACCATGGGCGTGAGCAGCGGGTAGATCGTGTTCTTAAAGTAGGAGTCGGCCTTTTTCTGCTCTATCTCCGTCAGCTCGCTCACCTTCAGGATGTCAAAACCGCTTTTATGGAACAGGGGCTTGAGCTCGTTGTTAAAGGTGAGGTACTGGTCGTTGACGAAACGGTGGGCGTAGTCGAGCAGCTTCTTGCGGAACGGCAGTTCGCGCAGCCCGGAATAGTCAAGGCGCTCCTTGCCGTAGTCGAGGTAATTGTACAAGCTGCCCACCCGGATCATGAAGAACTCATCCAGGTTAGACGAGGTGATGGCCATAAACTTGAGCCTGTCGAAGAGGCTCTCGCTGGCGTCGCGCGCCTGGTCCAGCACACGGTAGTTGAACCGCAACCAGCTCAGGTCGCGGCTAATGTATTTACTTTTCTTTATCTGGTCAGAAACCTTACTGATAAGCATACTTTCTATCTTTTTTGGGCTCTCTGCCGTGGCAGTTGCCCCTGGTAATCATAACTCCAAAATATAAGGATAAAGTATAGGTTATCCTTCATATACAAGCTAAAAATTGTCTGGCACCGGGTTTCCGGCTGTATCGCTGCTAAAAATGCTGCGTACAACAGTGGAAAACAACACATCCTGCCATGAACTCTCTAACCGCAACCCCGCCCCTTCTAGACGAGTTTCCGCCTCTTCCGCTCGAAGAATGGGAAAACACCAAAGATACGCTGCACTTATACCTGCAGGTAATCGGAAAGATAAGGCTAAAGCTGATGCCCCGGCGTAACCACTGGTGGAACGTGACGCTGCACGTTACCAGCCGTGGCTTGGGCACGGGCCCGATGCCGTATACGTTTTATACCCTTACCTGCGAGTTCGATTTTATTGACCACCAGTTGCACCTGCACACCAGCACCGGCGCCTCCGAAAGTATAGCCTTGCAGGATGGCCTGAGCGTGGCCGAGTTCTATACCCAGGTGATGAAGGCGCTGGAGGTACTAGGCGTGCAGGTAGAGATCCTGGGCAAGCCCTACGATAACAAGAGTGCCATCCCCTTTGCCCAGGACCACACCCACGCCACCTATAACCCCGAGCAGGTGCACCGGTACTGGCGCGTGCTGGTAACGGTAGACCAGGTGCTACAGGAGTTTAGCGGCCGCTTTTACGGCAAAACCTGCCCCGTACAGCTATACTGGCACCACCTCGACCTGACGGTGACACGCTTTTCAGGTAAGAAAATCCCGGTTAAGCCTGAGGCCAGCATCGTGGAGAAAGACGCCTACACCCATGAGATCATCAGTTTTGGCTTCTGGCCCGGCGACAACGACGTGCGCTTTCCGGCCTTTTACTCCTATACATATCTCTCCCCAGAAGGTCTGGATAAAGAACCGCTGCAACCCGAGCAAGCTAGTTGGGTAGATACCAACGGGAGCCCCATGGCCATCCTTAACTATGAGGAGCTGCGCCAGCTGGACAACCCGCGCCAGGCGCTGCTCCACTTTCTGGAAAGCGCTTACCAGGCAGGGGCAAAGCTGGCAAAGTGGCCTGTCGAGGAACTGGTGGTAAAGCCGCTGAGTGAGCTGTAGGTCCACTGATAAAGTATAAAAATATAGCCAGCGCTGCCCTAGCGCCTTATTTTATCCTGAGTTGCCGTAAAGCAGTACAAACCCGATTAACTATGCACAAAGGCCGGAGTAGCGTTTGCTTTTTAGGATGGTTAGTGTCGCTCTTGTTTCTGCCTGGTATGGCTGCACCTGCCCTTGCACAAACCGATGCCTCAGCGCCTGCCCTCCACATTGGACTGCGCACGCATTACGGCTTCATCATACCGCATTCGGCGGCCATACGCGAGGTGTCCTTTTCCCACCCCAGGGCCTTGGAGCTGGACCTGAGCCTGCACTTTACCAGCGAGCAGGCCTGGCAGTACATCCAGGGCTACCCGCGGTTGGGCGTCTCTTTGGCCTATACCAGCTTCGACAACCCGGAGGTGCTGGGCAATGCCTATGTGCTCCTGCTATACGTGGAGCCATTTCTGTCGGCGCATAAGCGGTTCAGCCTTTCGTTCCGTTTGGGTGGGGGGATTTCACACCAGGATAACGTGTACGACTCCATCAGCAATCCGCAAAACCAGTTTTACAGCACCAAGATAGCTTTTCCGCTAACGGTGAACCTGATGAGCAACTACCGCCTCAGCGACACCTGGCTACTCCGGGCTGGTGCCACCTACAGCCACATCTCCAACGGCGGCATCCGGCAACCCAACAAAGGTATAAACTACCCCATGGCTACCCTCGGGGTGGACTACGCCCTACGCACTGCTGCGTTTCCCGAACGGCACCTGCAAAAGCATGGCCCGCTGAGGCAGGAGCGGTATTACCTGCTGGCGCTGCTGGGCACCCTAAAAGACGAACGGGCAGACCCTGAGGACAAGCAGCCGCTCTGGGGCCTCACAACGTACGCCAGCCAGCGTATCGGCAGGCTTAGCGCCTTGGCAGCCGGGGCCGAGTGGGTGGCAGATTACTCTATTAAGAGGGAGTTGGAGCAGAAAAAGGATGATACAGACTTCCAGCGGGGCGCCATGCTGGCCGGTCACGAACTGTACATAGGCAGGTTCCGGTTTAACCAGATGCTCGGTATCTACATTTACGCTCCGCACAAAGCGCGCGACCCGGTGTACCAGCGCTGGGGGCTGGAGTACCATACTGCCGACGGCCTGTATGTCGGTATCAACCTGAAAGCACACCGGCATGTGGCGGATTTTATGGATGTACGGGTGGGGTGGCGCCTTGGAACGTAATTACTGTTATACTTGCTTCGGCCATACTTTATACTTCTCTGGCGCCAACGTCCGCTTGTGCCTTCACTTAGCCGCTGCTTTCTGCAACTGGACACAAGCTATCCTTATTAGCCACCGTTCATCCACGGCTTTACAACCTGCTCGTTTCATCTCCTACTTTGGCTCCCTCATGGCCGGGAGGCCTCGTCCTCGGGCATCGCGCTGTCTATTGAAGCTGCTCCTCGCTTCGCTCCGGGCTGCTGAGCAAGCTCAGCACCGCATCAATAGAAGGCGCTCAACCCAAGGACTGGGAATCGTTCGATAGCCGCTGCTGACGAAGCCTCAGCCAAGTCCCCCTTTGAAGAGGGTAGGAGGATGTAACCGTCTGCTGACAATTCCCCTCCTCTGGACTAGCCAAAACGTGAGTTTTTAGCTAGCGTGCGAAGCTCTCAGGGGTGGGTTTATACTTGTAGGGACAGATCGCGACCTGCCCGCTTCCGGCATCAACTATGAAACTTATACTTCAGCATGAGCAATTACAGGCTCCCCTCCTTGGTTAAGGAGGGGCAGGGGTGGTTTGATCCGGTACTGCAGAAAATCCTGATGCGAATATTATATCGTACCTTTGCCCAATACATTATTTAAAGCAATATGTCATTCTCATCCCTGGGCCTCTCAGCACCGCTAGTTAGAGCTATTGAAGCGCAACAGTATACTACTCCCTATCCCATACAGCAGGAAGCTATACCTGCCATGCTTCAGGGCAAGGATATTCTTGGGCTCGCGCAAACCGGCTCGGGTAAAACGGCCAGCTATGTGCTGCCTGTCCTGGAGAAGCTGCAGCGTGCATCTCCGAGCCAGAGCAGAGCGGTGCCGGTGCTGATACTGGTACCCACCCGGGAGCTGGCCGTGCAGGTAAACGAGGTGCTGCGCTCCTTTGCCAGGGAGCTGCCACGCCAGGTTAAGTCCATGGCTGTGTTTGGCGGTGTATCTATCAACCCCCAAATGATGAAGCTGCATGGAACAGACGTGCTCATCGCCACACCCGGCCGCTTGCTGGACTTGGTGGAGCACAAGGCGGTTCAGTTGTCGGAGGTAAAGCTGCTGGTGCTCGACGAGGCAGATAAAATGCTGAACCTGGGTTTTAAGGAGGAGGTTGAAAAGATCTTTTCTTTACTACCAGCAAAGCGCCAGAATGTCCTGTTCTCCGCCACTCTGCACGAAGAAGTAGCTTTTATTGTAGCTGACATGCTGCACAACCCGGTCAAGATCAAAATTGAGGAAGAGGCCGTGGTGCCGGAGCTGATCAACCAGACAGCCTACCAGGTGGCGGCGGAGCGTAAAGGCCCCCTGCTGCGCTACCTCATCAAGCAAAATGTTATGCAGCAGGTGCTGGTGTTCGCTTCCTCTATCCGCACCGCAAACAACGTGGCGGCAAAGCTGGTGAAAAATGGCATCGAGGCGACCGCTTTCCACGGCGATAAAAGCCAGGGAGCCAGAACCGAGGCACTCCGCCAGTTCAAGGCCGGCAAGCTGCGCGTGCTGGTAGCCACCGATCTGGCCTCCCGTGGCATCGACATTAAATACCTTCCCCATGTGATCAATTATGAGCTGCCGCGCTCACCAAAAGATTATGTGCACCGCATTGGCCGAACCGGACGTGCAGAAGCCTCCGGAGAAGCTATTTCGCTGATTTCGCCGGATGAGGAGCACCATTTTAAGGTAATCCAGAAGAAGATGGGCAAGCGCGTTCCCATGACACCGACAGATGAGATTGATCTGGCTGGGTTTTAAGCAAGGATGCTGTTAAGAATTTTACAGTTGCCTGAGACTAGGCCCTTGCAGGTGTTATCACCTACAAGAAAACAGCTGTTGCAGTATAAGTTGTTGGTGAATAACACCAACAATGGCAAGGGATAATAAGCCGAGAGATGAGTCTTTTAACTTTGTCGTTCCGGAAGAATCCTGGTGGCAAGCAGTAGTGGCGCATCATCTTCGTCTACCTGACTCGCCCACAAGATTCTTTCAGGATGACAATGAGCACACATTAGTTAGCTTGTAAAATGTCCGTAAACAAAGACAGGCGAGCCTTGCGGTTCGCCTGTCTTTGTTTACGGACATACTTCCTGCTACGGAATCCACTTGATATCAGAGAAATCAGGCTTGCGCTTCTCCAGGAACGCATTGCGGCCTTCTTTGGCCTCCTCTGTCATATAAGCCAGTCGGGTGGCCTCTCCGGCAAATACCTGCTGCCCTACCATTCCGTCGTCGGTGAGGTTAAAGGCGAACTTAAGCATTTTGATAGACGTTGGCGATTTTGCCAGGATCTCCTGCGCCCACTGGTAAGCGGTATCCTCCAGCTCGTCGTGCGGAATTACGGCGTTCACCATACCCATATCGTAAGCATCCTGTGCGGAGTAGTTACGGCCTAGGAAGAAGATCTCGCGGGCGCGCTTCTGCCCTACCATTTTGGCCAGGTAAGCCGAGCCGTAGCCACCGTCGAAGCTGGTCACGTCGGCATCGGTTTGCTTAAAGATCGCGTGCTCCTTGCTGGCCAGCGTCAGGTCGCAGACTACGTGCAGCGAGTGGCCACCACCTACTGCCCAGCCTGGCACTACGGCGATCACTACCTTTGGCATGAAGCGGATCAGGCGCTGCACCTCCAGGATGTTCAGGCGTGGCATACCGGCCTCATCCACATAGCCCTGGAAGCCGCGGGCATTCTGGTCGCCGCCGCTGCAGAACGAGTAAACGCCGTCTTTAGTCGAGGGCCCTTCGGCAGAAAGCAGCACCACGCCTATCGAAGTATCCTCGCGGGCATCCAGGAAGGCCTCAAAAAGCTCTGCCACCGTTTTAGGGCGGAAGGCGTTGCGCACATTTGGCCTGTTAAACGCGATACGGGCCACCCCACCCGATTTTTTGTAGGTGATATCTTCGTATTCTTTGACAGTTGTCCAGTTTGCTTTGCTCATGTCTTCAGATTTTTTGTAAAAATACGGCTTTTCATACTTTGGTGCACAATGCCGCTGGTGATTTAAGGGAGAAGCGGTGACTTAGGCTATACCTGGAACATTGCCAAAGTATAAAATCCACATCACATGCCGCAAGTTTAGCGAAGCGTACCTTGTAGCTATACATGAGGGCAGTTTGTAACTGCCTTGCTTTAATAAAGCAAGGGCTGCCAAGACTATGGCTATACTTTGGTATGCGATGCCGATGGTGTTCATTTATGCTTCCTAAAATATCCAACCACCCCTGCCCCTCCTTATCAAAGGAGGGGAATCTGCATTTATTTTTGTTCAAAGTATAAGTTCCATAGCTTATGCCTTCGCACGGACAGGTCGCGACCTGTCCCTACAAAGCATAACCCACCCCCTCCCATTTGCTGGCGCGGGTATGTAACCCGTGTCTCCTTATACTGTCGGATTTGCAATCCGACTGGGCCAGAGGCCCAACGATAGCCAGTCACGAGCGTGGACGCTCGCGCTATCAGGATAGAACTTAATGGAGAATGAAACGCCCCAGCCCCTTTGTTTTCCTGTTAAGAAACTTGATTGAAAAGAGGGCCCCTTCGCCGGGAGGTTAAGCTTTTGCTATTTGCTAACAAGATCCTTTCAGGATGACAAAAGAAAGAGAATGTGAAACGGCCCTGGCCTTCCGAAGTGGGGAATAACCTGCTAATTTATACTTTCCTGCTCCCGCAGAAAGCAAGTTAAAGCCTTATTCTGTCTCATTTTTTTCTTGGAATTGAACCCAATATACTAGAATTGTCCCCTTGAGGGGACTACAGGGGTATAATGCTACGAAGCAAACTGCTGTTGCTAGTAATAAGTGATGAACCTGCAGGTGTAAACACCCCTATGACCTATGGTCGCGAGTTTCAAACTCTCGTTCTCACTTGTCCTCAAGGGGATAGTTATTCACTACTGTTGGTACTGTTGACCCTAAGAGGTCGGAATCTGAAAAAGTTACGGGACAAGAAAAGGTTATAAACTTGCGCCAAATGCAGCCACAAGTTATGCTACTGGTAAACTTACGATATACCCAAAACAGAAAAGCCGCTCCGGTTATACTTCCAGAGCGGCTTCTCATACTTTATACTTGCGTCAGATCCGGATTACCAGATTCTGATTCTCTCTTCCGGAGCTTTGTACAGCTTGTCGCCAGGCTGCACGTTGAACGCTTCGTACCAGGCATCCATGTTCACCAACGGGCCAACCGTTCTGTACTGGCCAGGTGAATGCGGGTCTGTTACGATCTGCTGGGCAGCGGCCTCTGGCAGAATGTTGCCTCTCCATACCTGTGCCCAGGACAGGAAGAAACGCTGATCCGGCGTAAAGCCGTCGATCTTCTCATCTGACTGACCCTGCTCGGTCATTTTGAAGGCTTCGTAAGCACCGGCCAGGCCACCCAGGTCACCAATGTTCTCACCCAGCGTCAGCTGGCCGTTTACGTTGATAGAGTCCAGCACCGTATAGCCGTCATACTGCTCTTTCAGCAGCTTCGCTTTTGCCTTGAACTTAGCCAGGTCTTCTTCCTGCCACCAGTTGCGCAGCGTACCGTCTTTGTCGTACTGGCTGCCGGAGTCGTCGAAACCGTGGGAGATCTCGTGGCCTATAACGGCACCAATACCGCCGTAGTTCACCGCGTCATCCGCCTTCGGGTCGAAGAACGGGAACTGCAGGATACCAGCCGGAAACACGATCTCGTTCATCACCGGGCTGTAGTAAGCGTTAACGGTCGGAGGTGTCATGCCCCAACGCTCACGGTCTACCGGCTTGCCCAATTGGCTCACCATTTTGTTGTAGCCCCACTCGCCGGAGTTGCGCACGTTGGCAAAGAAAGCATCACGCTTGATCTCCAGCCCTTCATAAGTCTCCCACTTATCCGGGTAACCCACCTTCGGACGGAAAGCATGTAGCTTGGCAAGCGCTTTCTCTTTTGTCTCGGCACTCATCCAGTCCAGTTTGTTGATGCGGATCTCGTAAGCCTTGATCAGGTTGGCGATCATCTCGTTCATCCTGGCCTTAGCCTCCGGCTTAAAGTGCTTCTGCACATACAGCTGGCCCAGCAACTCACCAATGGTGCGGTCAGTCAGCTGCGACATGCGCTGCCAGCGTGGCGTCTGTACTTTCTGGCCGCTCAATGCTTGGTTATAAGCAAAGTTAGCATCTGCAAACGGGGTGCTCAGGTATGGCGCAGCCTGCTTCAGCACGTTCCACTGCAGGTAGGTCTGCCAATCTGTAATCGGTGTAGAGCCCAACAGACCGTTTAATTCAGAGAAGAACTTCGGGTTGTTCACCAGGATGGTGTCCTCGCCAGTTACCTTCATCTTGGCCATCAGCGGCTGCCAGTCTATGTTAGAGGTGGTTTTGCTGAAATCGGCAACGGCAAACTTGTTGTAGGTTTTGTATGGGTCGCGCATCTCTACGCGTGCCATCTGTGCCTCAGCCATCTTCTTCTCCAGGTTAAAGATGGTCTCTGCATGCTGCTTGGCTTTGGCTTCAGAAGTACCGGTTAGCGTAAACAGTTTGGTGATGTAGGTTTTGTAAGCCTCCTGGATCTTCTGCGTGCGAGCATCATCCTTCAGGTAGTAGTCGCGGTCCGGCAGTGTGGTACCGCCCTGGCTGAACTGCGGGATCATGGTGTTAGGGTCCTTACGGTCCTGGCCCACATAGAAGCCGAACATCGGGGAGCCCACGCCGGAGGTTCTCTGGTAAGCCACCTCATTCAGAACGCCTTGCACGTTCTTCACTTTGCCGGCTCTTTTCAAGTCTTTTTTGATAGGCTTATAACCCAGCTTGTCAATAGCAGCGCTGTCCATGGCAGAAGCATAGAAATCGCCCACGCGCTTGTTCACAGAGCCGGTTGCAGCGCTCTTGTCGGCTGCTGCCTCCTCCAGAATGTCTTTTACAGCCTGGATGTTAAACTCTCGCAGCAGGTTAAAGCTTCCCCAACGGGTTTCCTTGGCCGGCACGGGGTTGTTTTTAACCCAGGCACCGCCGGCGTAAGTATAAAAGTCGTCGCCTGGCTTTACCGAAAGGTCCATGTTGGCCTTGTCGATAAACGGTGTTTTTGTTTCAGCGCTTTGCTGGGCGGTACCTTCTGCGCCATACAGCACAGCGGCACCGAAGAGTAGTAGTCTCAGGTGATTCTTCCAGTTCGACATGTTTTTCATCGAAGGTTGTTATAGGTTATAAAGTAAGGATAAATGCCGGAGTGATTTTGTAGATCAGTTTCCGGCTCTAAAAATAGTATTTTAATATAAAACGGACGCGCACAATCGTCTTTCAGCAGCTTTTATTCGTCTTTAACAAGAACGGCTACCATAAAATTCATACTTTCAGGTATAGCCATACTTTGTTCGGCGTCCCGCAAGTATAAATCAGTCTGTGCTCTTAGAGTGGTTTTGAAGTATAAAGTTTAATCCGGAAGTATAATTTCTGACGCTGCCCCAGCCACACGGGGTTGGTGATAAGTATGAACGGGGGATGCCGCTTCAGGTATGGCAAAATTCCGGTCAGTTAACTTTGGGCTTGAGGAACACTTTGAAATACTGCCGGTAGTTGCCGACCAGGATGCCGTACAGCAGCAGGTTAACGATAGCGATAGGCCAGTTCCGGTGGTCTATCAGCAGGTGGTAAAGTGCGATATTCACCACCACCGGACCTAAGAGCACCAGGGCGGCCAGCACAAACCTATTGAGCAAAAGCAACAGCCCTGCAATAACCTCAATGGCTTTTATAAAGAGAATGAGACCACTCGTAACCAATATTTCCATAAAAGGGTGGTACTCCGGCACTGGGATGAAAGTATAAAACCCATTCAGGCCAATCACCAGGAAGATCAGCCCTAATAAGACTCTGGCTATTTGAACTGCTGTTTTCATGGAGTGGGTTTGAAGGTCTCGTACATGAGATGAGAAAGGCGTAGCCGAGTAGGAAGCCTGTGCCGGGTTGATTGGAGTAATTTTTACAGGGTAACTGGTAGTGTCAGGCCCCAAACAACAACTTCTTTACCTTCATGTTTGCCAGGGACAATCTGGATTGCCCTATTGAACGCTTCTGTGATCTCTAGTTGAGCGGCTTCACTTTTTTTTGTACCCAATATCTCAGCATTAAGCCTTCCGTCCTTCCCGAAGTATAAGGACAGAGGGAGCATGGTGCCCGTTCCGAATTGCTTTCGAAGCAACTTTGACTTTTTTAGCTCGCTGAGTATTGACTTCTCAACCGCCTTGTTCAAGCCTTTGCCGTCTAACACATCCTCATGAATAGCGTTCACCACTACCTTTGGCATTACATCCACATCCTCAAAAAACATTGTGTCGGCATAAGCAATCTTCTGCTGTAACTGCTCCTTCAAAAGATTAGCAGCATCTCTATCACGTAACCTTACACAAGCTTGCAGAAGCTCAACTGCTTTACCTTTGTTACCAAGACCAAGATTGATTACCGCCAAATTATACATTGCGTCTTTGTGCCTCGGGTTTAGTGTGATTACCTTCTCGAACTCAGAGACAGCGGCTTCAGTTTGCTGCTGCTCATAAAGCTGGAGTGCACGTGCGTAGGTTTCTTCAACTTGATTTTTCTGTTGGGCAAGAAGTTGGGTTGTAGTAGCAAGTACTGCTAAAACTGAAAGTATAATTTTCTTCATTTTGTTGTTTTTGTTATCTCCAACGTACTCGCCTATAAGGTGGCGTAGCTAACTTATAGGTCTTGTTATGCTTTGTTTTTATTTTGCTTTAGTGCTTCAAACTTTTCAGACATCTCTTTCAATTTATTGTTCTTCTCTTCGAGCTTTTTAAGTATCCTTTCAGAGGGTTTAATAACCTCTTCAAAAAAATTAAATAGTTTTTCAAATCCTGTATTTAGCTCAGAGAAGTGAATAATTGCTATTGCTGAGGGACAATAATTTTTTGCAAACACAGAACATACAAATTCTATATCCTTATTAAAGGACTTAAGTTTTTTATTAAGATTTTCCCTACCATACTTGCTTATAAAATCATCAAATATCTTGAGGTTAAAATCTTCTAAGCTCTTTCCTATATTATTATTAAGAATAAGGCAATCTTCTTTAGTACTTATTTCATCTATAGACTTTGATTTTTTTATATCCTCTATAGTCACATTTTCCTTCAAGCGAAATAAGTTCGCGGTAGTTACTATGATTGGTGTAGGATAAAAAACCATATCAATATTACCTAAAAGCTTTTCGTATTGATGTTCCATCCCAATGACAACTTTTTCTGCCATTGCGTAGCTTAACTGATATATTGCTTGGCTAATTGTTTTGGGATTTTGTCCATCCGATGTTATTTCTATCCCTTTCCCGCAAAGAGGTGCTAAAGGCTCATAATCTAAATCTCGAAACTTATGAAAATCTGTAAACGCATCAACGGGATTTATAAAGGAATAAGGTTTCACTTCTTGAAAGCCTTCATAATTTTCAGGAGTGAAAATCCAATTTGTGGAAGGGTCGCGATATTTACACTCTATCATTAACTCAAAGAAGTGTGCACCTTTGATGAAAGACGCATCAATATCATATGAGAACTCATTAAGAATTTGATTCTCATCCTTTCTTAAGTAAGTGTATTCAAACGTGCTTAAACAACCATAATTATCGAGAAGCCTTTTTACTTCATACTCAAGTGGGACGCTTGACTTCAATAAAAAATCCTTCCATTTGCTTGAGCTATCCTTCATAGATTCTTTATTTGAAATTGAGCATAACTACAGTATAAACAGAACTCCTATTCCGTTTATCCGCATTATGTGCGGAGTTTCCTTTTCATACACCCATGCAGCAGCTACTAAATATAGTATTTTATAAATACAAAAGCAGCGGCTATACTTTAGAAGTATGGCCACCGTTCTCATCCCCCTCAATTCGAGTTCACTCCAATAATGGTGGCAATACCGACCCTGAAGCCGAGCTCCCGGAAGCTACGATCCTCAAAAGAGGCGGCTGCCTCAATGCGTAGTACCCGGAACACGTTATCAAGCGAGTAGCCAACCTCGTAGAAGTGTGGCGAGTGCTGCGTTTTCAGGTAGTTGAAGAACACATTCTCCTTCAGACCGGCGAAGCGCACGTAGGGTATCTGCGTGAGCAGGAACTTGCGGAACCTGTAGTGCGTGTGGCCCGAGAAGTAACTGCCGTTGGTGCTGTACTGGTAGTAGTCGAGCAGGCGGAAAGAACCAGCTGGCTTCAGACTGCTCAGAATCGTGCGGTTGCCATCGAAGTGGTGGTAGTCCATAAAGAACATGCTGCTGCTGTTGAGGAAGGTTCCGCCTCGCAACTCAAACTCCAGCCTGCCGCGCACGCCAAACGAAAAGCCGTGGTTTATACCCAGCTGCACCTGATCGAAATTCACATCGCTGCCAAGCACACCCGAAATGCCCTTGCGGTACATGAACAGGAGCTCCGGCGAGCCATCCAGCAGCGGAATTTTGCGGCCATTGTACATGCGGTAGCGGCTGACAGGGCGGTAACTCACGTTTGCCTCCACTACAAGTGCCTCGTGCCTCGGGAAAGCGGTATCCTCCAACTCATGGTTATCCGGCAGGCTCGGTGTGAAGGCCCTGTCCTCATCAGAATAGAAGAAGCTGTAGCCGGTGTTGTTGAAGAGTTGGTTCCGCTGCGCCCACTCCAGGTTGCCGCTCACCTTCAGCCAAACCGACGGTGTATACACATACCCCACCCTGGCGTAGGCCTTCTCATAGATCTTCATGTAGTTACGGCGGAACAGCAGCGTGCTCACCGTGTTGATGTGCGGGTGGATCGGGTTCTCGTCGTTAAATTGCTCCACAAACTTGCCGCCTTCCACAAACAGCAGGTTCGATTTACCGGCACGCTTTATACTATGCGACACACGGACCTTGGCGTAAAACTCTTCGCTCGCAAAGCCATACCGGAGAGTGGGCGCAAATTCGAAAGTGCGGCGCAGGCTATCGTACTGGTGGCGCAGCCGGGCACCCACGTTCACATTAAAGCCTTCTACAGTATTATAATAGGTGTTAGCCAGGGCAGGCTCCAGGTTTAGCCGCGTTCTTGGCGTGAGGTTATAGTTGCCACCTGTGGCAATATCCAGCGGGTTAAACGTCTTCTTCTTGATAACTTTCTTCGGGTCCTTCCCCGTCAGCTTCGCCGACTCCACCTGCGCCACCGAATCATCCCGCTGATACCCTTTCACCTCCTTATCGCTTAAGGGCACCGGGCGCACGGCATCCCAATAAGCAGCATCGCGTTTGGTAGCCAGCGTGTCTACCGTATACCTCCGCTCGGATACTACCTCCGGCTCTTTCCGTTCCTTCTCAGCCTCCTTCTCATAGGCCACCATCAGCTGGCGAAACTGCTTGCGCGTCAGTTTATCCTGGTTGGCCAGCGCCTCCAGGTTTCCGTTGTTTGTAGCCGGTTTGATAGCCGCTAGCGCCTCCGGCACCTCCTCTACCTTCTCATCGATGATCTCCTTTGGAGCCACCAGCTTCTTGTTCAGCTCCACCTTGTAATCCGAGCAGGATGCCAGGTACCTGAACTCCCCTGCAAAGCCCATCACCTTGCCCGAGAAGTTGAACTGATGCGTGGTCGGCATCCATACGGTGGGTGCCACCTCGGCATAATTCTGCTTCACCTTGATCGGGAAGCCCATCATGCTGGTTTTCAGATCCAGGCTGTGGATGGCCCAGTGCCCTTCTATGATGTAGATGTGGCCTTCAAATACATTATCGCCCCGCGAGCGTGGGGTTACCTTTATCCTGTTCACATCTATATCCCCTTCCCGGAAGCTGCCCTCGTACTGAAATTTATAGTAGCCAAAGGCCGACTTGGAGAGCGGCGAGACCATCTCCACCACTTTATCGTTATAGAAGCTCTCGTTTACAAAGCTCATCGGGGAGGCAGACCCTTTGTTGTCGCCGGAGGTCCGGATGGAGATCACCTTCTCCTCTATCTTGTTGGGCTGCGTGAACTTTATCTCGCTTACCGACTCCAACGTATAGGCTTCGTTCAGTTTCACGCCCTCCTCCTTCAGTTTCTTTTTAAGGAAAAAAGGTGCGTTGGTCAGTTCACCGGTGCCCTTCACATATACCTTCATTTGGTAACTGTCGTACTGCAGCAGGTGGTATTTTCGTTTGGCAATGGCCTTGCGCATAATGGTGTAGGCCGGGTCTTCGCCCTTGCCTTTTACCTGCACCTCCTTCAGGGCAAACGTCTGGCCACGCAGGCTGAAGTCCCGCTGCACCCACCCGTCTTTTACCTCTACCTGCACCTGCTCAGCCTCATAGCCAATGTATTTCACCACAAGGGTATGGGTTCCAGTCGGCAGCTTTACCTCATACTCCCCGCTGGCGTTGCTAGACGCGCCGTTGTTTAGGTTGGTGATGTAGATGGAGGCAAACGGCAGCGGCTCCCCATTGCTGTCTTTGATGGTGCCCCGGATACCCTGAGCAAAGAGCGGCAGCTGCACCAGGAAAAGTATAAGGAACAGGAAGTGCTTGAGCGAAATGGAGTACATGCGCTTTAAAATAGGTTGATAAAGTATGGATCTAAACTTATTAGGCAGCGAAAGCACTTCTGCTTCTGCTTCTGCAGCCTGGCGTATGGTGGCCATGTAGCAGCAAAGGGTGCTTCCACGGTACGATGGGGGAATGCTTTATACCTGCGCCGCCGGGAGACGAGGGCACAGAACCGGAATTAAGAAATGTTTTCATAGATAAATCAAATTGAGCTTCGTCTCAAATATATTACTATATAAATTAATTACAATAATATTAGTAAGATGCCATTAGTCCCCTAAAAGGTTGCACGCCCCGGAACCGGTAGTTGCTGGGGAGGTATAAAAAAAGCGTCGGCCATACTTTAAAGTATGGCCGACGCTCATAAAGATGTTCTTATACCTAAGTTTTACACGTCTACGCGTGCATACTTGGAGTTGCGCTCGATAAAGTCGCGGCGCGGGCCTACCTCGTCGCCCATCAGCATCGAGAACAGGTGATCCGCCTCAGCGGCAGACTCAATGGTTACCTGCTTTAAGCTTCTGACATCCGGGTTCATGGTTGTGGTCCAGAGTTGCTCCGGGTTCATCTCACCCAGACCTTTGTAGCGCTGTACGTTTACACTTTCTTCCCTGCCTTTGCCCAAGTCGGCAATAGCATCGATGCGGTCCTGCTCGCTCCAGCAGTAACGCTCTTCCTTGCCTTTCTTTACCAGATACAGCGGCGGAAGCGCAATGTAAATATAACCTTTCTCAATCAGTTCTTTCATGTAACGGAAGAAGAAGGTCAGGATCAGCGTGCGGATGTGGGATCCGTCCACGTCGGCATCCGTCATGATGATGATCTTGTGGTAACGCAGCCTCTCCATATTCAGGGCCTTGTCATCATCCGGTGTGCCGAAGCTTACGCCAAACGCGGTGATCATGTTCTTGATCTCCTCGTTCTCGTAGATGCGGTGCTCCTGCGCCTTCTCCACGTTCAGGATCTTACCGCGCAGCGGCAGAATAGCCTGGAACTTGCGATCGCGCCCCTGCTTAGCAGACCCTCCCGCAGAGTCACCCTCCACCAGGTAAATCTCGCAATTCGCAGGTTCGTTATCAGAGCAGTCGGCCAGTTTGCCGGGCAGGCTGGTGCTGGAGAGCACACTCTTGCGCTGCACCATCTCACGGGCCTTGCGGGCTGCGAAACGGGCCTGAGCGGCAAGTATAACCTTGTTTACGATGGTACGAGCCTCTCTCGGGTTCTCCTCCAGGTACTGGTTGAGCATTTCACCCACGGCCGTGTCCACAGCGCCGGATACCTCTGAGTTACCCAGCTTGGTCTTGGTCTGGCCCTCAAACTGCGGCTCCTGCACTTTTACCGAGATAACGGCAGTTAAGCCCTCTCTAAAGTCATCACCGGCAATATCAATCTTCACCTTATCCAGCATGCCTGATTTCTCGGCATAGGCCTTGAGGGTACGGGTAAGGGCGCGGCGGAAACCGGCCACGTGCGTACCCCCTTCGATGGTGTTGATGTTATTGACGTAGGAGTAGATATTTTCGGTGTACGATGTGTTATACTGCAGGGCAATCTCCACCGGTACGCCATTTTTCTCGCTCTCCACATGGATCGGCTCCGGAATCAGGTTCTCGCGCGTTTCATCCAGGTAGGCTACGAACTCCTTCAGGCCTCCTTCCGACAGGAAAGAATCTGACAGCGGCTCGCCCTGCTCGTTCACCTCACGCAGGTCCTTCAGGTTAATGCGGATGCCTTTGTTGAGGAAAGAAAGCTCGCGCAGGCGGCTGGCGATGGTATCGTACTTGTACTCAGTGGTGGTAAAGATAGAGGCGTCCGGCTGGAAGGTCACGATGGTACCCGTTTTGTCAGTCTCGCCTACCTCGCGCACCGGGTACGCCGGCACTCCAATGTTGTAGTGCTGCTCGTAAATCTTGCCTTTGCGGTGCACGGTCACATGCATATCGGTAGAAAGCGCGTTCACGCAGGACACGCCCACGCCATGCAGACCACCGGATACTTTATAGGTGTCCTTATCGAACTTACCGCCGGCGTGCAGCACCGTCATAACTACCTCCAGGGCAGAGCGTCCCTCCTTCTGGTGAAAGTCTGTTGGGATTCCGCGGCCGTTGTCCGACACCGTAACGGAGTTATCCGGGTTAATAATGACATTGATCTCGTCGCAGTGGCCGGCCAGGGCCTCGTCGATGGAGTTATCCACCACCTCCCACACCAGGTGGTGCAGGCCCTTGATGCCAATGTCGCCAATGTACATGGCAGGGCGCTTACGAACTGCTTCGAGCCCTTCCAGTACCTGAATGCTATTTGCTGAATAATCGTTTGCTAATGATTTTTCTTCTACTTCACTCATTTGTGTATCAGGGTAGATTGAATAGGTAAAATTACCACTTTTATTTCGTTTAAACTATACTTTTGGAAGCAGTGCCATTGCCCTGTTGCAAGAGCTGGTTATGCCGGCTCCGCCACCAGAGCATAAGTTACTATATTTTAACAAATTACACACTTCAATAGTGCCTATAATGCCTGTTTTAGCCCTTGAAAACACAATAAAAACATCCTCTCCCAATACGTCTCCCGATTCCATTTTCATACTCCCGTGGGAGCCCCCCTTCCTGTCCGGGTTGCCGTAGGTATGGATGTGGATTGAGGTGCAATGGCCTGGTCATTTGCCGAAAGCCGGTCAATCTGCCTCAGCCGTCAGGCGGGCCTTCACCTTTACCCGGGACACCATTTTCCGGTTGAACTCGTAATACTCCGGTCCGTAGGGCTGCAGGTTGTCCAGTTCCTCCACGCCCACAATTTTATACTTGTCTGCGCCGCCACTCAGGAAGTTCAGTTTGGTACGGGCGTTCTCCATGGCTTTCTGCATCAGCTCCTGCTGCAGTTCCTGCTTTCGCTCCGGCTCCACAAAAGTACCGGTCACGTTCATGTTGAAAGGAAAGTTGTGGTCGAGGGCGCTTTGGATAATGCGGCCGTAAGCGGCGCTGTCGGGCACTACCATGTTGTAGGTCAGGCTGGTCTGGAACATGCCGGGCTTTATCTTCTCCTGTCCCATCTGCTCCGGCATGTAGTGCAGGTACGTGTTGTCGTTGGTGAGCACCATGCTGGGCACCACCTGCTGCAGCGAATCGGCCCAGCGGGTAAAAGCGGGGCGCAGGCGCATCGGCCCGTTGTACGATAAGCTAAGGCGGTAGCCGGCCTCGGGCATCTGCTGTTCATACTCCCCTATCACCTGCAGGTAGTCTTCTTCCTCGGCGGCAGAGCGGGTTTGGCAGCTGCTGAGGGTGCCCACCCCGAGCAAGGCCGACAGCACCCATAGGTTTAATCTTTTCATAGTTTAGAAATTAGTTGGCTTTATTGTTTTAGCGAACGAAAAGTGTGCCGCACCCTGCCTACAGCCCATGTTTGTGCGGAAATATTTTTATAGCCCGGGCTATACTTTGCCACAGCTAAAATACACAGATTTACGGGAAAAAATTAAGTAAGAAAACAGTACTGCTGCTGCTCATTTCCAACATCTTCATGACTTTTGCCTGGTACGGCCACCTGCGCTTTAAAGACACCGCCCTCTGGAAGGTGATCCTGGTCAGTTGGTGCATCGCATTTTTCGAGTACTTGTTCCAGGTGCCAGCCAACCGCATCGGGCACGGGCAGTTCACGGCATTCCAACTGAAGACTATTCAGGAGGTGATTACGCTGGTGGTGTTTATCGGCTTTTCGGTGCTGTACCTGCGCGAGGAGGTGAAGTGGAACTACCTGGTGGGCTTTGTGCTGATCCTGGCGGCTGTTTTCTTCGTCTTCAAAAAATGGTGAGGCGGGCACTTTATGCATTACCAGAATAACCCTGCCCCGGTGCGTTCGTTCTGTACTAGTGTATGTTCCATCTAAAAACGAAGACAAACTATGGCAATGAACTTTGAGAATTATTTGAAAGACGGTAAAACCTGGCTGCACGAACTGTGCACGTACCTGGGCATTGACGATGAGTATAAGGCCTCGCGTATTTTCAGGGCGGTGATGCATGCCATCCGCGACCGCATCCCGGCAGGCGAAGCCATCCACCTGGGCGCGCAACTGCCCATTATCTGGAAAGGCATTTACTTTGACGGCTTCTCGCTGCATGAGCCGGTGCGCATCCGTCACGAGGACGAGTGGCTGGAGTTTATCCGCAGCAAAGACTTCGGTGCCGACCAGGCCGATTTCCCGACCCTGGACCACGCTTTTTACGCTTTTCAGGATGTGATGGCCTTTCTGCGCGACCACATTTCGGAGGGCCAGTACAACCAAGTGGCCCAGGCGCTTCATTCCGAGATCACGGTTCCGGCGTAGCCGTTTTATACGTTACCATATCACCACAGGCCCGGCTGCCGCCGGGCCTGTGCTTTTATACTTGCAGTTGCCAGCCGGTAGCCATACCTTTGCACCATGTGGCGCAGCTATGTTTTCGGACTCGGTTTTCTGGTTGTCTATCTCCTGACAACCTTCCGCTTCCTGGCGCCGGTGGTGCATTACCAGCTGGATTATACTTATATCTCAGAGGTGCTCTGCCTTAACCGCGACCAGCCCGAGCTGCAGTGCAAAGGCAAGTGCCAGCTTCGCAAGAACCTGGCCCCACTAAACCGGCACCAGCAGAAAGAGGCGCTGCAGCACCTGGCAAGCGCCTTCCAGCCTGTGGAAGATGTGCCGCACCTGCTCTGGGCGCTCTCTGCCCCTCCTGCTGCACCCGCTGCTGAAACGCCAGCCATGCCTGCGCCCCGTACCAGCACGGCCATACTTTCCGCCCCTTTCCACCCGCCCCGGCAGACTTAATGCTTACGAACACGGCGTTGGCTGTACATGACAACCGCTCTTGCGCCGGTGCCAAAGTATAAACCTTTTGCCTTTAAAATCATTTAAGAACCGTAGGGCTAAAACGGCCACTCTTTTGTGCTGCCCCTACTTTATCAGAATATCATGAAAAGATACCTTATACTTCTTGTCCTGCCGCTGGCCCTGTTCTCTGCCTGCCAGAGCGGTGACTCCGGCCAGGAGGAAAAGGAAGAACTGGAGACGAAGGTGCTGGCCATACATGACGAGGCCATGGCCAGGATGGGCGAGATCTTTAAGCTGCGCCGCTCCCTGCGCGTCACACGCGACACGCTGGAGGCGCAGCAGGCCGACAGCACGGCCCTACTCTCGCTGGAGCGGGAGATAGACGGGCTGAACAAGGCCGATGAGGCCATGATGCAGTGGATGCGCCAATACAAGGCGCCCGACACCCTGCAGCACGAGCAGGCCATGCAGTACCTGCAACAGGAGCTAACCAAAATAGAACGAGTACAAACCATCATGGACAGCACCATAAAGGCTGCCCGGGCAACCGCAACAACGTATGAGCAACAGAAATAAGATCATGAACCTGCGAAACGGACTAGCAGCAGCAGCCCTCGCATTGGCTTCTACCGCCTTCTATGGCTGCGACAACAGCACCCCACAGGACACCCTGCCTATTTATGGCGAGCGCGAACCCGTGGAACGCACCGTGGACGGCAAAACGGTCATAGACACCATCTACCACCAGATTCCGGACTTCGCGTTTGTGAACCAGGACAGCCAGCGCGTGACGCAGGAGACCGTAGCAGGCAAAGTATACGTGACGGACTTCTTCTTCACCAGCTGCCCCACCATCTGCCCTAAAATGAAGACCCAGATGCTGCGCGTGTACGAGGCTTACAAGGATAACCCAAACGTGGTACTCCTCTCCCACTCCATAGACCCGGCGCACGACACGGTGGCTGTTTTGAAAGATTATGCCGAAAGGCTGGAGATAGAAACGGAGAAGTGGCACCTGCTCACAGGCGACAAAGACAGTATCTACGACATTGCCGGAAACTACCTGGCGGCAGCTCGCGAGGATGAGGGTGCAGAAGGCGGCTTTTCGCACTCCGGCGACTTTTACTTGATAGACCAGCAGCGCCGTATCCGTGGTCATTACAATGGCACCGAAGAGGAAGACGTAGACAGGCTGATTCAGGACATTCCGCGGCTGCTGAACGAGAGGAAAGATGAGAAAAAATAAGCTTGTAATGGTGGCCATGGGGGCTTTTGCCCTCACCACCCTTACCCAGTGCTTCACCAAGAAAAAGGACGAGGGCAAGCGCCTCTACGAAACCCACTGCCAGAGCTGCCACATGGAAGACGGTAGCGGCCTGAAAGGCCTTATTCCGCCGCTGGCCCAAGCCGATTACCTGCAGACGCACCGCGACCAGCTGCCCTGCATCATCCGCCACGGCATGGACGGCTCTATTATCGTGAACGGTGTGGAGTATAACAAGGAGATGCCGGGAGTAGCAGGCCTGCGCGCAGACCACGTCACCAACCTGCTCAACTACATCCAGACCAACTTCGGCAACGACAACCCGCGCTACACGATGCCGGAGGTAGAGCGGCTCCTCGAGGCATGCCCGCCAACCAGGTAAAGTATAAATACCGGCCTGAGCATGTCCGATTGATGCTGAAATACCGCCTGAGCATGCGCCACGCATTTCGAAGCAGACATGGCCCAGGTATAAGGTCGGCAAAAAGTCCTGACTGCGGCTAGTCCTGCTAGCCCTTCAGCCAGGCCAAAGCCTCTGTCTTACTTGTAAAGTTGCGTAGCTCGAAGGGCAGCTGCTGTGTTTCTTTCAGGTGGCTGATGTTGCCCTGCGCGGTCTGCTCCACCTCGCGGCTCGGCGACTGCACCCGCGCCACCTTCCCTACGCGGGTGGTCATGATGCCGGCGGCCAGGGTCATGGCCACCTCGCGGCTTTCCTCATCGCTTACCGAAATCAGCGTTCTGGTAGAGTCGAGCAGCAGCTTCTTCACGTCGTAGTTCTTTATGTAATCCATCATGATGGTGATGGTATGCTTTATCTCGGGCAGCAGGTAACCGTGCAGATCAGGGTATGCTACTTCTAGGATGTCAGTAGCGGGGCTGTAATCCAATTTTACAATACTGTTCTCAAACAGGATCATCGAAGTTGCTCTTCTGTAAAGTATAAATGTATTCTTTGCTCCATACAAGCCCCTGCTACCTTAAGTTCCTTTCGGGGTCAACTGCAAAGACATACTTGCGAGCTACAAAAAATATTCCGAAATCACTATACTTCAATGCGGAGTATGTTCCCCATCAATGCCTTACTTTATACTTGCTGCGCGTAGACACCTGCTGGTTATCCTGATCTGCCGCCTATCCCCCCTTTAGTCCCATAGGCGAAATACGATACTTCACCACCCGGTCATGCTGTGGTGCTACATTTTCCGACGGCTTTCAGCTCTGGGAATATCCAATGGTTTTGCTATCTTCGCTGGTGGCTTTACGTCATGATAAGATAAGGGGCAGCTGTTTTGGCAGCGCCTCTTCCTCCTATTTGCGGGGCGAACCAACGCTAAATAACTGCAGCAAAACCTATGATCACTATCGCGGAGAGGCATCAACAGATTATTAACAGGCTACAGCAAGAGGGCAAAGTCAATGTGGCGGACCTGTGCGCGGATATGGATGTCTCCTCCGTGACGATTCGCAAAGACCTGAAACTGCTGGAAGACAAGGGGCTGCTCTTCCGGACGCATGGCGGTGCTACCCTGCACAACCCTTATACCATTGACCGCTCAGTTAACGAGAAGGAAAAGATTCAGTCTACGGAGAAGATGTTGATTGGCACCGCAGCGGCCAAGCTGCTGCAGCCTAACGACTCCATCCTGATTGCCTCGGGCACGACGGTGCTGGCACTGGCCAAAAGCATTCAGCCTAAAGGGCAGCTCACCGTCATCACCTCTGCCCTAAACGTCTCCCAGGAGTTGATCCAACGACCTGAGATTGAAGTGATCCAGCTTGGCGGCTTGCTCCGGAAAAGCTCCTCGTCGGTAACCGGGCCCTATGCAGAAAGTATTTTAACCGATTTCTCGTTCAGCAAGTTATTCTTAGGAGTGGATGGCATTGACCTGGAGTTTGGCCTGACGACCACCAATGTCATGGAGGCGCACCTAAACCGCCAGATGATCAAGGTGTCGCAGAAAACAATCGTCCTTGCCGACTCCACCAAGTTCGGGAGAAGGGGCTTTGGCAGAATCTGCGGTTTTGAAGATATTGATCAGATAATCACAGACAGAGGCGTGCCTGATTATGTAGTGAAGGCTCTGGAAGCAATGGGCACCAAAGTAACCATCGTTTAGCGGTTGACACCCCAGCAGCTGCCTTACCTTTAGAAGATTAGCCCAAAGTATCTTTATACTTTAAACCCGCTTCTTTCCTATTTATAGTTCGGTTGCCTCCAGTTGGTTGAGGAGGTGCGGGTAGTCTGTGATGATCCCGTCTACCCCCATCGCTTTTAGCTTTTTCATCTCTTCCAGCGAGTTTACGGTCCAGGGCACCAGTCTCATACCTTGCGTATGGCATTCCTTTACCAGTTCTTCTGTTACCAGGCTGTAATGGGGGCTGTAAATTTGAGGGATAAAGCCTACTTTCTCTATATTTTTGCTGAAGGTAACCTTACCATCGCCGGTCAGCAGGGCAGTGGTAATACCAGGGCTCTGCTGACGTACCTGCTGTATTTGCCTCACATCAAAGGACTGGATATAGAATCTGCCTTCTATCTCCCTTTGCTTCACTACATCCAGAACAAGCCTTATATACTCCTCTGGCTCCGGCTGATAAACCCCGTCCCGGCTAGGGTCCGCCTTGACCTCAATGTTGTAAATAACGGGAGCCAGACCTTTAGCTGCGGTGTACTGCTCTACTGAGTCGATCAGTTCGCCTAGCAGGGGCATGTAGGTTTGCAGCTTTTTCTGTTCGGGGAAACCTGTATGGTATTTGGAGCCTACGTCAAACTTCCGGATTTCCGCATATGGCATCTGGTAAAGCACGTACTGCTTTGCCTGCTCCTCTGAGATCTCCTCTCCATCTGGCGAAAGGGTGATGTGGTGATTGATGTGTGGATCGTGCGCGACGACAACCTGCTTATCCCTGCTGACCTGAATGTCTACCTCTAAAACGTTCGCCCCCATGTCCAGCGCCTTCCTCATAGAAGGAACCGTGTTTTCAGGCATGACCCCTCTGGCACCACGGTGTCCTACTTTCAGGAACGCAGGAAGCTCAGCCTGTCCCTTACGAACCATGGTAGGGTTCCCGCAGGCCGATAGCATGACCAAAGCCAGGTATAGGACAACGATACCCTTCTGTTGTAAACTTCTGCTCATAGTACCCCAGCTATAGAAAAAACCGATACCTCTTTTAATATGCTTTATCCTGTTAAGTGCTCGGCAGCAAAGTATAAGCACTCTTATTTTAAATACCTGCCCTCTTTTAGCACCTCAGCCCACTTTCTATACCCCTCATGCGTCAGGTGCAGCCCATCATGTGTATAAGCTTCTATAAGGTGCCCCTCACTATCCGCAAAGGCGGGATGTAGATCAATCAGCGTAATACCTTCCTGGGCAGCGAGTTTCCTCAGCTCATTATTAAGCCAGTACACGTTGTCCTCCCGGTTATAATGCCTTTTAAATTTCGTGAACTTGTTGTTGGTAGGCAGCAGTGTCTGGATGTACAGCTTAGTGGAAGGGGTCTCCGATTTTATCCTGTGCACGATTTTTTTATAGTTCTCCAGAATCACACTATCCGGAATGTTCCTGGATACATCGTTAATGCCGATCAGCAGGAATATTTTAGAGGGCTTTCCCCCCGTCACCTCATCCAGGCGCTCCAGTATGCCAAAGGTTATGTCTCCTGATATACCTCTGTTCTTTGCGTGCCTTGACTCCAGCAGTTCGCTCCAGTCCGGGTGGGCCGTAAGGCTGTTTCCTAAAAAAACAATGTCTTTTCGGGAGTCAGGATAAGCACGAAACTGCTCTACCTGCACCTGGTAGGTAGCAGGGCGGTACGTGCTGTCCCAGGCAGCGTCTTCCACTTCCTGGGCCACAACCATTTTGGGGAAGACCGCTGCGCAAACCACAAGCACAGCGCCCCAGATAACTTTGGTCATCGATTTCATACGTTAATCACCTTATAATTTTACTGCTTCTGAGGCCCTTGCCTCTATTTCTGAGGTAAAAGCAACTACAGTTGCTGCTCTGTAAAAAGGTCCGGGTAGTCGGAGATGATGCCGTCTACTCCCAAGGCTTTTAGTTGTGCGATACCCTCCGCTGTGTTCACAGACCAGGGCACGACTTTGATGTTTTGCTCATGGCATTTCTTCACCAGCTCCTCCGTCACCAGCTTTTGGTGTGGGCTGTAAATGTCCGGTGTAAAGCCTAGCTGCTTTATGTTCTCCTCAAACGAGTCCTCGTTGCTAACCAGCAGGGAGGCTCTGATATGCGGGTAATTCTGGTGCAAGGCTTGCAGCGCACGCTTGTCAAAAGATTGGATGATGACATAGGAGGTGATGCCTTTCTGCTCCACTGCCTCTACCACCAGCTGCGTAAACCTGGCCGGCTCGGGATGGTACTCATTCTCTTTTCCCTCTTTCGACTTCACCTCGATGTTGTAGAACACCTGCGGCAGGTTGTTAGCCTTCAGGTAAGTCTGCACAGAGTCTATGAGGTCGGTTAACAGCGGGATATGTGCCTTCATTTTCTGCTGCTTAGGGAACAGGTCAAAAGGCTTGGAACCTATGTCGAACCGGCGCACTTGCTCATAATCCATCTGGTAGACCCTATACTGCTGGCTTTCCTCTTTCGTGAAGTCGTTCCCCTCCGGCGTACGTGCATACAAATGGCTGATGTGCGGATCGTGCGTTACGATCACCTTGCCGTCTCGGGTGATGTGGCAGTCCATCTCGATGGTTGTCACACCGAGGTCAATGGCTTTGATCATGGCCGGGATGCTGTTCTCCGGCATCAGGCCACGTGCCCCGCGGTGCCCTTCTGCATCAAAGGCTGGCAACGGTGCTTTTTGCTGGGAAAGGCTCTCACTGTTCTTGCAGCTAGCCAACAAGGCGAGGCTGGCAAAGGCAATACTTAATAGCTTTTTCATGTAGGTATACTTGCGGAAAATAATAAGCTTATGAAATTTCGACATCGGCGGACTGCTCATACTTGTTCCCAAAGCGGTCTGTGGCTACAACCCTAAGCGATTTCATACCTGGGGCAAGGGCAGCTTTGAAAAGGTGATCTGTTTCGCGCGGCTCTGCAAAACCGCGTTTCTCCGGCAGTCCTTTGCCAAAATAAAGAGCATAGGCCACCGGGTCATAACCGACTGAGCTTTCCAGCGCCCCCATGTAGTTGCCATCGGCCCACCACTCTACTTTCCACTCCGGGTCCCAGTTCCAGACATTGGCAAGCATACGCTTCTGGCCTTGCTGCTCCTCTACATGCACGCTTAGCTGATGCTCTTTCTCTAAACCTGTAGACTTGTAGTACCAGCTAAGCTCGTTGCCGTTCACCTCATACACGCCATAGCCTCTTGGTGCGCCGTCGCTGCAGACAGGCCCCGTCCACCAGGCACCGCAGAGGGTGCCATGGATGTGCTCATACACACCGTCTGCTATAATGTTCTGGTTATAGTGTGTGTGCCCGGTCATGATATGCACCTGATATCCTTCCAGCACATCCAGTAGCTCCTGCTTGTTCTCAACCCCGCGATGCACCGGAATATGGGCTGATAGCACCACCAGATAGTCCTTTGGCACGAACGCAAGATCTTTTTTCAGCCAGTCCAGCTGCTGCTGCGATACGTGGCCGTCATACTTTTTCCCCTCTCCTGAATAGCGCACATCATCTAATACCACATAATGCACCTTGCCCCTGTTAAAGGAATAGTAGGTAGGGCCATATAGTTTTTTAAAGGTTCTGTCAGAAACCTCGTCCCCACCCTGGTTGAGGTCCATGTCGTGGTTGCCCAGCACCTGGAAAAACGGCACGCCTGTGCCGGCCACTGCTTCGTTATAATTTTGGAAAAGCGCATGCTCGTCCCACACTATATCGCCTACTGTGATACCGTGCACCAGTGCCCCCGCCCCGAAGGCCTGCACCAGTTCCTGCACATCGGGCACAGCCTGTGTAAGCATCTGCCTAACATCCTCCTGGTTCTTTACCTGAGGGTCCGCCCATACGATGAACTTATGGTTGGTGTCATCCTGCTGCAGGGCTTCCAGCTCAAAATCGTAGCGGTTATTGCTTTCTGAGATGCGCTGGTAATGCTTCACGATCCCGTTCTCGTTAGGTAGAGCGTAACCCGATGGAATGGTTATAAAGACAAATTCCGCCTGGCTGTTTACGGGTAGTTTATACTTACCCCTGGCGTTTGTCTGCACCACGTTGTATCCATCGGAAACCGAAACGTTCGCAAGGCCCCTTCCACGAGCCTTCACAGTGCCCTTTACCTTGTTTTTAACAGTCTTGTTAAGGCCAAACGCAGCCTCAGCGCTAAGTACAAGTCCGCCTGTTAAAAGTAAGACGCTATTAAGGAATTCTCTTCTTTTCATGGTTCAGCTAAAGGTATTAAAGGCCTGGTATAGATTTAAGCGCTTCGAAGTAGGAAGTATAGGTACTGTAGAGGTCGTGGTTCTTCAGCAGCAGAATCGCCTCGTTGTTGTTGCGGAGGGCGTTTTGTGTAAAGTTGTGCGAGCCCGTAATCAGTATGTTGGAGTTCTCACCCTCCCACATCCCCTCGATCAGCATAAATTTGGCGTGGATGTTCACCTTCAGTTGGCCGGACTCCGTCATGTTGTATACTTTAAGGTAGGCGCCCTTTTCCTCCAGTGCGCGTAACCCGGCCAGGATATCCTCACTGATGCTGCTCTTCACGACCAGTTCGATGGTAGCTCCCTCGTCCAAGAGTTCCTCCAGCTTCTCCACAATGTTCAGGCGGGAGCTTGTCCAGTCGGACATGCCAATCCGGACAACCGCAGAGGATGGGTCTGTGACTTTGTTTAGAAACTCAATGATTGTGTCATCTCCGTAGGCAGTGCCACCGCGCCTCTTGGGCAGGAAGTAGGCAGAGACATTGGTTTCAGAGTCGTGATACTCACTATAGCTATAGTCCTTCATCCCCTGCTGTGCCCGCTGTTTCATGTCCTGCCAATAGTCAAGGTAAGCCTCGTACAGCCCTTTGTGGGGCAGGAACACGGCATCCTGCACTTTTCGGGTGCCGGAAAGTATTAAGTTATGGGATGTCTGCATGACCAGGTTGGCTACCTCACCATCCTCGGTTATTACCTCAGAGAAAAGAGCAAACTTGTTGTGGTTGATGGCAATGCTTCCTGCATCACTTTCTACGATCACAAGTTCTGCGTTTTCGGAAAGTTTTGTTTTCAGTTGATTAATAGTGTAGGGATTGCTTTTCTGGCTCTCCTCCCTGCTCAGGTCAAGTATGAGGTGCAGCTTTACACCGCGGGCGTCTGCTCTGTCAAGCGCATCAACAAGCTCGGCATAGTCAAACAGGTAAATAGAAATATGTATGGAGGAGCCTTTCTGACCCGCATCGATGAGTGCTATTAGCCTATCCAAGATTTCGGTGGAGGAAGCACCTCGTGATAACTTAGTCGGGTCTGTGAACATTGCCTCCGGGAAAGAAGCTGTAATCGGCTTTGCTTCTGCAGGCAGCTC
This sequence comes from Pontibacter kalidii, assembly GCF_026278245.1. Classification (NCBI taxonomy): domain Bacteria; kingdom Pseudomonadati; phylum Bacteroidota; class Cytophagia; order Cytophagales; family Hymenobacteraceae; genus Pontibacter; species Pontibacter kalidii. Next base: position 2,632,879 of record NZ_CP111079.1, read on the forward strand.
CGGCTGCGGGGTCTCAGGATCTTCTTTAGCGCTACTGCAGGCAGAAATCAGAAATAAGGAAGTATAAAAAAAGAGTAAACGTAGATACTGCATAGAAAAAGTTTGTGTAAGGCTGCCTTTAAAAGGCAGCCTTACTGGTTTAAACATCAGACAGCAAACACAACGCTGCCTGTAATATTCACCTTAAACTATTCAAACTCTTATCTTTCCCACCAACCTTTGATGTTGATGTCGTCGCCACCCATGCGGCTGACGGCTGCATTGTAGTTGTCCCGGTTATAGATCTTCACCTCTTCCGGGTATAAAAACCTTACGGGCACCTGCTTGTCGTTTACCATGGCCTCTGTTTTGGGAAGCACAGGCAAACCGGTGCGGCGGTACTCAAACCACTGCTGATAGTCGTTGAAAACCAGGGCCAAATACTTCTGCAGCATGATGCGCTCAAACGTGCCATCGTACGCAGCGGCAGGGTTCTCGAAATAGTCAGCCGGCACCTTGGCGCCCCACTGCTCAATGGCAGCTTTCACACCGGCCTCGTAGTGCGCCTGTGCATCATCGCTGATAATGCCTTTCTGCGCCAGCTCCGCTTTAATGAACTCTACCTCCGCATAGCTCATGATGACTGAAATCATCGGAGCGGTTACCAGGTCTGTGTTCATGCCGGAAGGCACATAATCGAACTGCTGCGCCGGGTCATATCCGCTTGGAACGCCTTTGTAGCCCATATCAGCCCCATCGCTGGTCTTAGCAGGGGTGTAAAATTTCTCCACCCGCGGGTCGTCCATGGCATTCAGGTTGTCGATAAAGAACTCTGAGCCAACAGTATTGAGGGTAAAATCGCTCGCGCGTCCCCAGGGAGACATATTAGGATCCACACCTGTAATCTGAAGTATAGCTGACTGACTGTTCGCGGTAAATACCGGGTTTTCCTCGGGGTTATCGAGGATGGCAGCCATACGCTCAAACGAGTTCATCTCCTCGCGCTTAGAAACGCGCAGCAAAAGGCGCAGGCGCAGCGAGTTCGTAAAACGCTGCCAGTTATCGATGTTATTTCCATACAGAATATCCATGCCATAGGCCATCGGCTTTGTCTTGTCGTACAGGCTGTTGGCTTTCTCCAGGTCTTCCAGAATGGTTCTGTATACTTCTTCCTGCGTGTCAAAGGCCGCTTTCAGGATACCTTCTTCAGAGCTTACCGCTTCCTTCATTGGGATCTCGCCGAAGGAGTCCGTCAGATTGGAGTAGATCCATGCTTTCAGCGTCAGGGCGATCGCCTGATAATTCGGAGCCTCGGCTTCCACAGCAGCCTGCTCCATTTCCTTCACATTGAGTAACCAGCGGTAGGAGGTATTCCACGTGGAGTTACCAGCGCCCTGGGTGATGAGGTAGCGATGTTCGCCACCGGCGGCACTCGGGAAAGGCACACGCACCTGCATGATCTCGAAAGTATAGGCATTGGCACGAGAGGTGCCAAAGGTGCTCATCTCGTAGATAATGGGGTTGAGCAGCGTACCTGGGTTGATCTTGTCAACGCGGTTTGGATCTATGTTAAGCTCTTCCAGGTGGTCGGAGCAGGAAGTGGTGGCCACCCCGGCACAGCTCAGGCTCAGGAACAACAACAGTATTCGGTTATATTTTCTCATGTTCGTCTTTTAGTAAAGGCCACCGAAAGTATAGGTATGTACTTACCGGCAGCGTTTATACTTTATACTTTTCCGTTTTCGCTGTTTTAGAACTGAAGCTTCACGTTTACACCGAATGTTCTTGGAGTTGGCAGCTGGCCCATCTCCACGCCTGGCATCTGCACGTTTCCGTTCAGGGCAGATGCTTCAGGGTCGAACATTGGGAAATCTGTGATCATAGCCAGTTCACGGCCATACAGCGCCAAACTTGCGCCCTGCAGGAAGTTCACCCTGTTCAGGATAGCCTTCGGCAAGTTGTACTCCAGGCGCACCTCGCGCAGCTTCAGGTAAGAGGCATCGAAAGAGTTGGCCTCCACGTTGGCGCGGCGGTAATACTCTTTGTAGTAGGCAGGCAGGTCCACTTTTGCCTCGTTAAGAGAATAAGTACCGTCTCCATTGTCCACCACACCGTCGCCGATAATGTAGCCTTCTTCACGCCCGAGCAACGTGTGCGCCAGCTTACCCTGCTCACTCATCTTATGGTGTGACTGGGAATATACCATACCCCCGTACTGACCATCCACCAGCACGCTGGCGCGGAAATTTTTGTAGGTGAACTCGTTTAGGAAACCGCCTCTCCAATCAGCATAGGCATTGCCACGGTAATCGATTTCTTTTGGTCGGATGGGCAGGCCGTTTTTGTAAATAATCTCCCCAGCCTCATTGCGCACAAAGCCATAGCCATACATGTCGCCCGTAGAACCGCCTTTTTTGGCAATGATATAGGCGTTACCACCTTGTGCCAGGATATACTCTTCGTCTTCCTGGAATCCCTCCGATAGCTCAAGTATCTCGTTGTCGTTCTTGGACCAGGTGATGGTGGTGTTCCATTTAAAATTCTGGGTTTCAATGGGGCGGCCAGTCAGGGATAGTTCCAAACCTGTGTTCTGCACCTTGCCTGCGTTAATAATGGCGTCATTGTAGCCTGTGGTCGGGTCCAGTTGGATGGCCAGGATCTGGTTCTCGGTCACGTTCTTATAGATCGCGAAGTCCATTCCAAGGCGACCGTTAAAGAGTTGGTACTCCATGCCAGCCTCGTAGCTGCGCGTCTGCTCGGGCTTAAAGTCCGGGTTAAACCTGGTAGTAGGAATGGAGGCTGAACCAGGGAAAAAGCTGGCGGAGTAGTACTTACGGGTCAGGTAAGGATTCGAGTCCGTTCCCACCTCCGCGGCCGACAGCCTTATCTTGGCATAAGAGACCTGACGCGGCAGCGTAAAGATGTCACTCAAAATAAAGCTGGTGCTGATGGAAGGGTAAAAGAACGAGTTGTTCTGTACCGGCAAGGTTGAGCTCCAGTCGTTTCGCGCCGTCAGGTCCACAAAGACTTTATCCAGATAGGAGAAGGAAGCAAGGCCATACACACTCTCCACTTCTTTGCTAGACCTGGAGTTTCTTGTCATGATCGGGTTGATGCCATTCGACAGCGTGTAGGTTCCCGCCACGTTGAGGCCCTCTATAGAAGCATTGGTCCTATTAAAATAGCTCTTCATGATATTACCACCTACCGAGGCCCTGAAGTCCAGGCTGCTCGAGAGCTTGTCCTTGTAGGTCAACAGGAAGTCCGTATTGGTTTCTCTGTCGTAAATGTTCTGCTCTTTGTAGTAGCCTTTGCTGAAGTTCTTGGTGTCCCAGGGGCGACGGGTCGTGCGCTCCTCGTTTGTCATGTCAATTGCCGCACGTACCATCACGTCAAACTTGGGGGATAGCTCATATGTGGCAGTGATGTTACCTGTGGTGTTGTAGCTATCCACCCCATTGAGCATCTCATAGGCGATCAGGTAAGGGTTATCGATATAAGAACTGAACGGGTGGATCTGCGCTATCTGCTCCTTACCTTTCTCCCATCTCGGCTTATACCAGTCCAGGTCCACGTTCGGGTTCTGGAAGATCATAAAGTAGGAAATGGACTGGTTGTTATAGCCTGTGGCCGGCAGGTTGTCACTGTGCTTGTGCGAGAAGTTGATCTTAGAACTCAACTTGAGCTTGTCTGTCAGCTTCTGGTTGACGCTCAGGGCGGCGTTCAAGCGGTCAAACCCTGTATTGGGCATGATCCATTCGTTCTTTGTATGCGTGAGGGAAGCACGCGCCGAGCCATTTTCGCCGCCGCCCTCAACAGCCACACTGTTTGACATCGTGTGACCGGTACGGAAGAAACCTTTTACATTGTCTTTATAAGGTCTCCATAGCTGGCGTTCTGCCGACTGCCCCTCCAGCGTCGGGTCATACTGGTAGTAATACTGCCCATCGAACTTCGGGCCGAAGGCGCTACTGGTACTACCTGTATTTTTACCATCTTCGGATACCCCGTAAGAGTAATACAGTTCCCCAGCTGCGTTCCTGTCGTCGTTACCCTGGCCATACTCATACTGCATGTCCGGCCACTTCAGGATATCATTAAAGCTGACGTTCGAGTTAACCGTCACACCAAGCCCCTTGCGCTTGCGGCCTGATTTAGTGGTAATGATCAAAGCGCCATTGGCGGCACGGTAGCCATAAAGTGCGGCGGCAGCGGCACCTTTCAGCACCGTGATCGATTCAATGTCATCCGGGTTTATGTCGGCAATACCGTTACCAAAGTCGATTGGCACATCGCTCCCTGAGCCGGCTTGGTAGGCATTGCCCACGCCGGAGCTCTCCATGCCACTGTTCATCGGAACACCATCAAGTATAATCAGCGCTTTGTTTTTTGTTGGGTCCAATGAGTTATCGCCGCGCAGCTTGATAACGGAAGAATTCAGCGGTCCGCCGCCGGTGGGCGTCAGGCTAAGACCTGCCACCTTACCGGACAGAGCGCTTGCAAAGTTATTCGAGCGAGCCGCACTGATGTCCTCCCCGCTTACCTCCGTCACCGCGTAACCTAGCGCCTTCTTTTCACGCTCAATACCGAGTGCCGTTACCACCACCTCAGAAAGCTGCTGGTTATCCGTCTGCAGTCTAACAGTAAGATTGCTCTCCGCCTGGTTAGCTGTTACGCTTCCGGCCTTGTAGCCAATGTAGGAGAAGGACAGCACAGCCCCTTTCTCAACGTTTAGCTGGAACTTGCCGTCCTGGTTTGTTACCCCAACAGGCGTTCCGTTGGCAGCGATGGATACACCGGGCAGCGGAATGCCATCCGTATCATCCAGAACAGTTCCGTTCACGGTGATTCTTTCACCCTGCGTTAGTTTCTCAGACAGAGGGGCCGCGGCCAGCTCAGCTGTAAGAGCGGGGCCTGTTAGACAGAGACACAGGGAAAGCAATGCTGCCTTGCCAAGCTGGTGTCGCCCCTTCGGGAATGGTGGTGGTAAAATTTTTCTCATTCTATAAGAGCTTAAATTAGGTGACTTTATTAAGGTTATGATGTTTAGTTTCCCTATTCCAGGTGAGCGCGGTAAAGAAAACAGCAAGCACACAGGCAGCCACCAGCACGTAGAAGCCGCCATCCCAACCCCAAGCATCCACTACAAAGCCCATGGCAATATTGGCAAATAAGGCCCCTCCCATATACCCGAAGAGGCCCGTCAGGCCGGCAGCGGTCCCGGCGGCCTTCTTAGGCACCAGGTCAAGCGCCTGCACCCCTATGAGCATAACAGGCCCGTAGATCAGAAAGCCAATGGCGATCAGAGCTGCGTTATCAACCCAGATATTTCCAGCCGGATTTTTCCAGTAAACGATAACTGCCACCAGTACCAGCACCATATAAATGATGGTAGCAGGAGCCCGGCGGCCGCGGAAGACCTTATCACTGATCCAACCACAGAGCAGCGTACCCGGGATGCCGGCGTACTCATAGGCGAAGTATGCCCAGCCAGTCTCCTTCACAGAGAAACCCTTGGCCTCCTCCAGGTAGGTGGGGGCCCAGTCCAGGATGCCGTAGCGCACCAGGTACACAAACGCATTGGCAAAGGCGATGTACCAGAGTACCCGGCTGGTAAGTACATAATCGAAAAGTATTTGCTTGGCACTGAGCTCCTTCTCGTGGTCTTCTGTATAGTTGCTTGGGTAGTCGTTTTTATACTCTTCGATGGTGGGCAGGCCGCAGGACTGAGGCGTGTCGCGCACCAGCAGGTAGGTGATCATGGCTGAAAGCAGGGCGATGATGCCCGGGAAGTATAACTTGCTCTCCCAGGTCCCAAACAGCACCACCGCCGCAATTGCGAGCGGACCAACTAAACCGCCGCCCACATTGTGGGCAATGTTCCAGATCGACATCTTGGTGCCCCGCTCTTTGGTGGAGAACCAGTGCACCATCACTCTGCCGCAGGGAGGCCAGCCCATCCCTTGGAACCACCCGTTCAGAAACAGCAGCACGAACATGATCGTAATAGAACTTGTTGCTATAGGCACAGTTCCCATAAAAATCATGGTGAGCGCCGACAAGACCAGCCCTAACGTCAGGAAGATTCTGGCATTGCTCCTGTCAGACACGTTGCCCATCAGGAACTTGCTTAAACCATAAGCTACAGACACGCCAGACAAGGCAATGCCCAGGTCTGATTTGGAGTATCCCTGCTCAATCAGGTCAGGCATTACCAGAGAGAAATTCTTGCGCACCAGGTAATAGCCGGCATAGCCGATAAAGATCCCCAGGAAAACCTGAAAGCGTAAGCGTTTATACTCCGGATCAATGCGCTCCAGAGGTAAGCGGTCTGCGTGCTGGGCAGGTGAAATTAGCTTCATAAAGAGGTATTGTAGTTGTAAGTCAAATAATCCTTCCTGATGTATAGTTTGCCCACCACCGGGGTTTCCAGCACATTTCCGCCAACTCAGCTTCGCTTTGTTGTACTTCGCTTCGAGCCTGCTTATAATTTGATCTCAGGCGCAAAACTAAAAAACTGTATAGAAACCATTTAATAGCAGACGAAGCTTAACCTTTTAGTAACATGTACAACAGCGAGGCCACTGTCGCACCCGCTACAGGCCCGACTACCGGCACCCAGGCATAACTCCAGTCGCTGTGGCACTTGTTCTTCATGGGCATAACCGCGTGGATGATCCGGGGGCCAAGGTCGCGGGCCGGGTTTATCGCATACCCTGTAGTACCACCCAGCGACAGGCCTATCGCCCAAACAAGGAAAGCCACCGGGATTGCCCCCAGCGATCCCATGCCGATAGGGGTCTTCTGTTCACCCAGTTCCGGGTTCGTGAAGTAAAAGATCACGAAGATCAGCACGAAGGTGCCGAGGGCCTCGCTAAAGGTATTGGAGAAGCGATGTCGGATCGCCGGATCGGTGCAGAAAACAGCCCGCTGTGAGGCAGGATCTTCCGTGGCATCGAAGTGGGGCTTGTAGAGCAGCCATACCAGCAGTGCCCCCGTCATGGCGCCCAACAGTTGCGCCGCCATGTAGGGACCTACCTGGCCCCAACTGAACTTACCGATTAAGGCCAGGGCCAGTGTAACTGCCGGGTTAAGGTGGGCGCCACTATACGGCGCCGCAATAACCACCCCGGCAAAAACGGACAGCGCCCAACCGGTGGTGATGACGATCCACCCACCGTTACTCCCTTTGGTACCATGCAAAACCACATTGGCCACGACACCGTTGCCCAGCAAGATCAAAAGCATGGTCCCGATAAACTCGGCTGTAAATGCTGACATATAAGCTATATTCTAGTTTCGGTTCTATACTTTAATTTACACCCAAGCCTTCGCGGCCTTCACGGCCTGGTGCCACCCTTTCAGAAGGTTCTCCGCCGGCAGGGTATCATCAGGCGCAAAGCTTTTACTAATGCTCCACTGCTGCTGAATTTCCTCCACGCTGCCCCAGAAGCCTGTAGCAAGCCCTGCCAGGTAGGCGGCCCCAATGGCAGTCACCTCTGTTACTTCCGGCTTCACCACCCTGGCGCCCAGGATATCTGCCTGGAACTGCATGAGCAGGTCATTTGCCGTTGCGCCGCCATCGGCACGCAGCTCTTTAATGGTGATACCGGCATCTGCCTCCATGGCTTTCAGCACCTCGTATGTCTGGTAGGCAATGCTCTCCAGCGCTGCCCTGGCAATATGCGCCGAAGTGGTTCCCCTGGTCATGCCGACCATGGTGCCCCGTGCGTGCTGGTCCCAGTGCGGTGCGCCCATACCTACAAAGGCCGGCACCAGGTAAACCCCGTCGCTGCCGGTTACTTTCTTGGCCAGTTGCTCCACTTCCGAAGAGGATGATATCACCCCCAGGCCATCGCGCAGCCATTGCACCACGGCCCCCGCCACGAAAATGCTCCCCTCCAGGGCGTAGTGCACCTGGTCCTGTATTTTCCAGGCAACTGTGGTCACGAGCCTGTGTCTTGAAATGATGGGCTTGTCCCCGATGTTCATCAGCATGAAGCACCCGGTGCCATAGGTATTCTTCACCATGCCCGGCTTGGTGCACATTTGCCCGAACAAGGCTGCCTGCTGGTCTCCGGCGATGCCTGCGATGGGGATTGGCGTGGCGAAAAGGGAGGTAGAGGTATGTCCGATGACTTCGCTGGAGGCTTTTACCTCGGGAAGCATGCTGGCCGGGATATTGAACAGGCGAAGCAGTTCTTCATCCCAGGCTAAGGTATGGATGTTGTAAAGGAGGGAGCGGGAGGCGTTGGTAACATCAGTGACATGCTCTTTGCCGTCCGTCATTTTCCAGATAAGCCAGGTGTCTATCGTACCGAAGATCAACCTGCCGGCTTCGGCTTTCTCCCTGGCACCGGGCACATTGTCCAGTATCCACCTGATCTTGGTCGCCGAGAAGTAGGAGTCTATCACCAACCCCGTTTTTTCCCGGATCATCGGCTCCAGCCCCTGCTCTTTCAGCTCGTCGCAGTAGGCGGAGGTGCGGCGGTCCTGCCAGACGATGGCATTATGCACGACCTGCCCGGTTTGGCGATCCCAGACCACGGTGGTCTCGCGTTGGTTGGTAATGCCGATGGCCTGAATATCCTTTGCCTGAAGCCCCGCCTTTAGGATGGCTTCTGCGGCTACCCCTACCTGCGTAGACCAGATCTCATTGGGATCGTGCTCTACCCAGCCGGGCTGGGGATAATGCTGTGTGAACTCTTTCTGGGCTACCGACACAATCCCACCTTTGTGGTTGAAGATGATAGCCCGCGAGCTGGTAGTACCCTGGTCAAAAGCAAGTATAAATTTCTGCATAGGTGCTATGTATGGTTAAACCTGATCAACTGCAGCAGTAGCCTTGGCTTGGTAGGGCTCCAGGAGGTAATGATTGGCGAGTGCGGTAAACTCCTTAACTTGTTGCTGTTGCCAGGCGTCATCCCTGCCAAGTTCTGCCGCCATCAGTGCAGCCACCCGGGGGGCCATGTCAATAGCAGCTTTCGCATCCAGGAACAGTACCCGCAGCCTTCTGGCAAGTACATCCTCCACCGTTCTGGCCATCTCATGACGCACCGCCCAAACCACCTCTGCCCTTACATCCGGAAAGTCCTGGTGCAATTTCTCCCCTAAGGAAGAATTGAATGAAACGAGCTCCCGAATCCCCTCCGCATCAGCTCCGTAAATACTAAGAGGTCCTAATATATTATTTTTTTCATTTAATGCCCCATGTATTGGCAGGTTTGCCGTGCTGCAGGGGTGCAAGGGCAAGCCCGCCACTGCCATGGCCTTGTCTACTGTGTCTTCTGCCATCTTGCGGTAGGTCGTCCATTTGCCGCCTGTTATGGTGATGAGTCCGGATGGTGCCACGATGAGTTTATGGCTCCGGGAGATCTCCTTTGTACTGGCTGCATCTTTGGTTGGCGCGGCCAACGGACGGAGGCCGGCGAAGACGCTGAGCACGTCTTTCCGTGTCGGCTTTTCTTCCAGGTATTGCCCGGCTGTCTGCAGGATAAAATCAATTTCGCTTTCCAGGGCGGTTGGCTCCAGGCTTGGGTTGTTTAGGGGCGTATCCGTTGTCCCCAACAGCACATGCCCATGCCACGGCACCGCAAACAAAACGCGCCCATCCGGTGTTTTGGGAAGCATCAAAGCGTTATCTCCCTTCAGGAACGAGCGGTTGATGACCACGTGCACGCCCTGGCTTGGGCGCACTAGGGGCTGTTGGCCGGGGGCATCCATCTGCAACACATCATTCACAAAAACACCCGTGGCGTTGATAACCGCTTTTGCTTTCAGCTCGTACTCCTGCCCTGTCTCCGTATCGCAAGCTTTCACGCCACATACTTTGCCTTCCCCGTTCTTCAACAGGGTTGTTACTTTCATGTAGTTCAGCGCCACGCCCCCCTGCTCGATGCACGTTTGGGCCATGTTCACAGCCAGCCTTGCATCATCAAACTGGCCGTCGTAGTACTCTATTCCTCCCTTCAGGCCTTCTTTCCGAACGTTAGGCAGCAGGCGTGCCACCGTTTTCTTGTCCAGCAAGGTGGTCTTCTGCAGTCTGTAGCGGCCTGCCATCCAATCGTATACTTTTAGCCCAAAGCCATAGAACATCTTGCTCCACCAGGTATAACTCGGAATCACAAAAGGCTGCATGCGCACCAAATGGGGGGCATTTTGCAATAACAGGCCTCTTTCATGCAGGGCCTCATAAACCAGCCGGATATCTCCCTGGCCCAGGTAACGCACCCCGCCATGTACCAGTTTTGTGCTCCTGCTAGAGGTGCCTTTAGCGAAGTCAGCCTGCTCCAGGAGCAGGGTACGATAGCCCCTGGAGGCTGCATCCACACCAACTCCCAATCCTGTGGCACCACCCCCGATCACGATCACATCCCATACCAAATCTTTCTGCTGCAGCGCATGCTTTTGCACTGAACGGTCGAAGAGCGACACCTTGTATTTCTTTTCGTTTCCAGACACTTCAGAAGTAATTATACTTTGTTATTTATACTTTCGAAAATAAATATAAACGAAACAAAACAACAATCAAACATAACTCCCATAATTTTCTATATATTTTAGTTTATTTATTCTACAGCTGCCTGAATACCAATACAGAAGACCTGAAAAGAAAGCAAACCAGGCAGGGAATAAAAGTATGGAAAGACTATAACAAGGCGTTCCTTTACATACCTCCACCTTTCGTTTCGCTTTTATAAGTATAAAGGCTGGCTATTTAATCAGTGAGTGATGGGGGCTGGTAGCACTAGATCGGGAGATGAGCAGGAAAGCTCGTAGTGACAAGACAGCCAGTAAAAGCACGCCCATGCAGGGCCCTATACTTTAGAAGGTAAGCCAACGAAGGCCACAGAGAACAACCTGGTGCCAGCCCTGATCCGGGGCAGAAGGTGCGTTTACCAACCGCCGTATCAGCTCCGATGTGAACAAATAAAGCCAATATATTTAGCTTTTATTATTCTTGTTTACGTATTTGCTAACATATTTAGCATTTACTAGTTCATGTTTGGTTGATATGTGCAGCATAAAGGTAATCCCGATACGATCTTATACTTTAGAACCCCTTCCTCTGGAGGCTGTAAGTGGGTTGGAACTACCGCTCTATGCCACCTACATCGCGGCCGGCTTTCCCTCCCCCGCCGATGACCACCTGGAGGACCGCATCGACCTGGGCAAGTACCTGGTACAGAACCCTACCTCTACTTATATGATGCGGGTAAAGGGCTCCTCGATGGTGGATGCGAACATACACGAGGGCGACATCCTGGTGATCGACAAATCGCTGCGGCCTGCCGACGGGCTGCCGGTGGTCTGCTTCCTGGACGGTGAGTTTACCGTGAAGACCTTCCGGATGATAGATAAGAAAGCCTTTCTGATGCCAGCCAACCCAGATTTTAAGCCGATAGAAGTAACCGAGGACATGGACATGCGCGTGTGGGGGGTGGTGGTGTGGGTCCTGCATAAGCCCCAAAAACTATGACCAGCCTTTATGCCCTGGTGGACTGCAACAACTTCTACGCCAGCTGCGAGCGGGTATTTAACCCTACCCTGAACGGCAGGCCCGTGGTGGTGCTCAGCAACAACGACGGCTGTGTGATAGCCCGCAGCACGGAGGCCAAGGAGCTAGGCATACCTATGGGCCAGCCCTTCTTCCAGATTCGGAACCTGGTAGAGAGCGGGCAGGTGCATGCTTTCTCCTCCAACTATGCCCTTTACGGCGATATGTCGGAACGCGTGATGCAGACGCTGGCGCAGTTTACCCCAAACGTGGAAGTATACTCGATAGACGAGTGCTTCCTAGACCTGGGCGATTTTTATAGTATAAACCTGCAGGCCTACGCCAGGGAGATAAAACGCACCGTGTGGCGCTGGACAGGTATCCCCGTAAGTCTGGGCGTGGCGCCTACCAAGTCGCTGGCCAAGGTGGCCAACAAGCTAGCCAAGAAATCTGAAAAAGCCAACGGCGTGCTGGTGCTCACCGATCCGCACCATATCCGGAAGGCGCTGCAGGCCACAAAGGTGGAGGATGTGTGGGGCATCGGCGGGCGGTACGCCAGGTTCCTCAGGAAGCGAAACGTACTTACGGCGTACGATTTCACTAATCTTTCGGAGAGTTGGGTAAGGCAGCACATGACGGTGGTGGGCGTGCGGCTGCTGAAGGAGCTTCGGGGTGAGCCGTGCCTGGAGCTGGAGGAGGCACCGCCGCCCAAAAAAGGCATCTGCACCTCCAGGAGCTTCGGAAAACGAGTGAACAGCCTTGATGAGATGCAGGAGGCTACCGCCACCTATGCCGCCCGCTGCGCCCGCAAGCTGCGCCAGCAAAAGAGCTGTGCCCAGTTGGTCACAGTGTTTGTTACCACCAACACGTTCTCCGAGCATGACCGGCAGTACTACAACAGCAAAACGGTGTGCATGCCCGTAGCCACCAATTCCGACATGGAGCTGATCCACTATGCCGGCATCGCCCTGAAGGCCATTTACCGCGACGGCTACTTCTACAAAAAGTGCGGGGTTATTGTAACCGGGATCATCCCCGAGAACCAGGTCCAGCTCGCCCTGCTGGACACCGTGGACCGCCAGAAACACGCAAAGCTGATGGAGGTGGTAGACGGGCTTACCGACAGGTTCGGGCGCAGCAAAGTACGGGTAGCCACACAAGGCACAGACAACACCTGGAAACTAAAGAGCGAGTATAAATCGCCCTGCTATACTACTAAGATTGGGGAGCTGCAGCAGGTATGGGTGCGATAGGTAGAACAGGGTTTACTCCTCATTCAGTTGCTTAATTGTCTCCAGCAGTTTCTGTTCCCAGCCGGGGCCGTTTATTTCTGCCAGCGCCCTGGCCATTACCTTGTTATAGCCGCTTATCCCATTCTGGGCAGGCCCGGACACAACGCACCCGTAAAAGATGTAGTCGAAGCCGAAGGCTTGGGCTGCAACGGGTAGGTTTATAGCCTCCTGCGGCAGTGGCTCGCCTACCAGCACCACCTGATAATGCTTACGAGCGCTATCGATGTAGCCGGTGATGACGTTGTACCTTGTAAAAAGGCCCAGGCTTTGGTGGAGTGCTGCCACAGCAAGTATAACTGCTCCTACAACCAGCGTGGCACGTAGCTTTAGCGATCTGTTCATACTTTAAGTCTATTTCTTCGGCAAGGTTTATACTTTAATTGAAGTATGAATTCAACTAAGTTTATACTTCAGGAAAGGTATAGGTAGGTTGTATACTTCGCCCGGCCCCTTTACCTTCTAAAGTACAGCTCGAACGTTGTGCCTACCCCTTCCTCGCTCCTCACCTTAATATAGCCCTTGGCATTATCCACCAGGCGCTTTACAATGTATAGCCCCATGCCGGTACCGTCTACGTGAGCATGGAAGCGCTTGAACAGCGTAAAGAGCTTGGCCAGGTTTTCCTTACTAATGCCCAGCCCATTGTCCGAAACGGTTAGCAGCACGTATCCGTCTACACGCTCCGTCTTCAGGGACACTTCCGGGTTTCTGCCCTCCGCTTTATACTTGATGGCGTTATTGATCAGGTTATACAGCACGCTATACAGGTTCTTCTTGGAGAACCTGATGTGTGGCGCCTCGCTAAAATCAATAGAAACCCCTGCGTTTTCACTCTCAATGACTTCCTGCATACTAGCCCTCACCTCATCAAAAACCTCCTGCACATCCACTTGCTCCGGTTCCACGTCCACGTCGCGCTGCACCTTCACAATGTCTGTCAGGTCTTTTATCACGTTGTTAAAGCGGCAGATCGCGCCCTTCATCATCTCGAAAACGGGCTGTATGGGCTCACCGGGAATAGGGCCGGCGGCAGCCACCTGGTCCTCCAGCAGAAGTATGAGCCCTTCTATGTTGCTGATCGGCGTCTTCAGGTCGTGGGAGGCGGTGTACACGAACGTATCCAGGTCCTCGATCACGCGCAGCAGGTGCTCGTTGGTGGCCTGCAGCTCTTCCTGCGTCCGCTTCAAATCCGACAGGTCGATAAAAGAGCCCAGCACGCGGTACGGCACCTGGTACTCGTTGTGCATGATGCGTGCCCGGTTAGATACATAGGCGTAAGAGCCGTCTTTTTTCCGGATCCTGTACTCGCCAGACCATTGGTCCTTGCCTGAGTTAAGGGCCTTGCTGATACCCTTCTCCAGCTCCTCCCGGTCGTTGGGGTGCACCAGCCGGTACCAGCTGTCCACGCCTGTGCCCAGCTCTTCCGCATCGTAGCCCAGCATGGTCTTCTGGCTGTCGCTCCACCAGATCTCGTTGTTCACCACGTCCCAGTCCCAGATCACGTCGTTGGTCGCCATCGATACCATCCGGAAGCGCTCCTCACTGGACGAAAGCTCCTGGGTGCGCTCAGCCACCCGCTTCTCCAGCTCGTTGTTCAGCTTGATCAGATTCTCTTCAGCCAGCTTCAGCTCTTCGTAGGCCATCAGTACCTTGTCCTCGCTGCTTTTCTTCTCGGTGATATCGGCCATGGTTACGGTTACGCCGTCGCCCATTTTCACGGCGGCGATCTCGAACCAGGTCTTGTGCCCGTTTAGCTCCAGCTGCTGTTCAATGTGCATAACCTGCTCCGAGGCCACCACCTCTGCAAATTTACGGAACAGGCCGCTCTTCCGAAGGAAAGGCATCACCGACAGCACACTGGTATTCAGCAGCTCCGCCTGCGAGTGCCCGATCATGCTTTCCGTTTTCCTGTTTAGCAGCGTCCAGGCAAAGTCTGTGATCTGCTGGCTCTCGTCGCGCACCGCTTTAAAGGCCATAATACTGTTAAACGAGCTGTTCAGCACGCCCTGCACCACGTTGCTCAGGGTCTTTAGAGTGGTCACGTCCACAAAGCTGATCACCACGCCGTCCTTGTTGCCGTCGTGCTTCAGGTAGGGGATGATGCGCATCAGGTAGTACTTGCCGTCCACCGTCTCCACCTCCTGCTCGACATCCACAGAGCTGTTGTTCACCTCCTTGATATCCTCGATCAGGCGGGAGTACTTCAGGTTGTGCGACAGGTGGTGGATAGGCCTGCCCAAGTCACTGTCTATGATATTGATAAGCCCATCTATGGAAGGCGTAAACTTGCGGATAACCAGGTGGTGGTCCACGAAAAGCTGCCCGATGTTGGAGCTCCGGATATAGTTGTCCAGGTCCTCGTTCAGCTCCTGCAGCTCTTTAATTTTCAGCTGATGTTCCGAGTTCACCGTGTGCAGCTCCTCGTTGAGCGACTGCATCTCCTCGTTCGAGCTCTGCAGCTCCTCGTTCGACGACATCAACTCCTCGTTGGTGCTCTGCAGCTCCTCGTTGGCCGTGCTCAGGTCCTGCACGGTCAGGTGCAGCCCTTCGCGCGCCTCTTTCAGCTCTGTTTCCAGGGCTGTCAGCTGCTGGTAATAATCATCGTCCGACACAAACGTAAGGTCCGACACCTTGGGCAGCGGCGTTACCTCGCCCATCTCCTGCAGCAGAACAAGTATAATCTTAGGTTGCCCCTTGTCCAGGGTGATAGGCCGGATGGACACATGCACCAGTTGTTCCCGCTTGCCCAGCTTTACGGCCACCTGCCGTGCCACCACCTTGCGGTCCTGCTTTATGGCTTTCCGGATACCCACGCTCAGGGTAATGGCCAGCTCCTCGGGCACCATCTTGATCAGGTTAAAGTGCAGGCGCTTATCCGGGAATTTCAGGTAGCGGTTAATGTCGCCGATGCCGTGCAGCAGTTGGTAGTGCTCGTCTACGTAAAGCGCCGTCACCTTAAAGTCCTCCGACACGGCATCCATAAACGAGTCGTTGTAGCGCAATTCCGGGGAAGGGTTATACTTGGCGGCCTGACCATTGCTACTGCCGTTGCTGGCGTAATCGGTAAGGCCGTAGCTCTGCCTTGTTCCTGAGCCCTCTTTTATTTTCCGGAAGATCTTCCATTTCCGGTTTTCCTCCGCGAAAAAGGACTTCATGGAGCCGATATGCTCACTGGAGCCCAGGAACAGGTACCCATCCAGGTTCAGGGCATACGGGAACAGCGCGAGCACCTTGTTCTGTTGATCCTGGTTCAGGTAAATGAGCATGTTGCGGCACGTCACCAGGTCGATATGGCTGTAGGGCGGGTCCTTCTGGAGGTCGTGCTGGGCAAAAACCACCAGTTGTCGGATCTCCTCCCGCACGATGTAGCGGTTGCCTTTCAGATGGAAGAAGCGCTCCAGCCGCTCCGCCGAAACATGCTTGGCAATGGAGAGTGGGTAACTGCCTCGGGACGCCTGGGTGATGGCCTGCTGGTCTATGTCGGTGGCAAACAGCTTTACCTGCGGCGCGCGGCCCAGTTTATCGAAGGCCTCCCTGAAAAGGATGGCCAGTGAGTATACTTCCTCACCGGTGCTGCAGGCCGCTACCCATACTTTCAGAGCCTCTGTTGCCGCCTTTCCTGCTATTATTTTGGGGATGATGTCTTTCTCCAGGCACTCGAAAGCCTCCGGGTCGCGGAAGAAATTGGTCACGTTGATGAAGAACTCTTGACAGAGTTTCTTGATCTCCCCTGGGTTCTCGTGGAGGTAGGACAGGTAAGCGGCCATACTTTCCTGTTTCAGGTAATCCATGCGCTTATGGATGCGCCGCATCAGGGTAGCCTCCTTGTAGTTGGTGAAGTCGGTCTGCGTATGGGTGCACACCAGGTCCAGTATCTCCTGCAACACCTCCGCGTCCTGCCCTTCCTCGTTCTGCTCTATCAGGTCCTTCACCAGCGGAACCTTGCGGGTATACTCCAGTATCTCCTCGGGCATGTGCTCCGGGTCCAGCACATAATCGGCCGCCCCGGCATCTATCGCACTGCGGGGCATACCGTCAAATTTGGCGCTCTCAGGGTTTTGCACCACCACCATGCCCCCGGCCTTGCGGATGGCGCGGGCGCCCTTGGTGCCGTCGGTGCCGGTACCGGAAAGCACGATGCCAATGGCGTGCTTGCCACGGTTCTTGGCCATCGACTCGAAGAACAGGTCTATGGCAAAGTTAGGCTCCCGGCTGCGGGTCTTGTCGGAGAGGCGCAGCCGGCCATGCTCTATGGTAAGCTGCTTGCCGCTGGGCAGCACATACACACAGTTGGGCCTGGTGAACATGTTATCCTCCGCCTCCTGCACCTGCATCTGCGTGTGCTTGCTCAGCAGTTCGGCCATCAGGCTTTTGTGGTCCGGCGAGAGGTGCTGGATAATAACGAAGGAAAAGCTGGAGTTGCTCGGGAAATGATCGAACAACTTATGGATAGCCTCCAGGCCACCGGCAGATGCACCGATGCCCACCAGGTAATGGTCGACGGCCGCGGTTTTACGTTCTTTTTTATGGGGTGCTGATAGGGGTGCTGTCATGTATGCTATTCGTATTCCGGGCCGCTCTTTCTTGGCAGTAGCTACTGTTGTATTGTTTCCTTTTGACGGAGTTGTTAGTACCGCGCCTTTACTATTTTCTCCAATACGGCATTCCGCAGGGTTTCGGCTGCCTCCAGCTCTTCCTGCTGCCAGGGCAGCGCTGTTTGCTTCACCGTTTCCTGGTAGGTGGCAAAGGAGTGGCGCGGGTGATAAGTCTTCCCGTCGGGCTCCAACCGGATGGCATCGTCAGGGTTACCACCCCAGGCGACACTCTGAATTACCTCCGCCCTGAAACCAAGTATAAACTCGCCCTGCTCGGCGTTGATCGGCAGCGACACAAGCCCGCTGGCCACCTCAGCATAAGGTCTGCTGTGCGGGTAATCCTGCGCGAGCTTATCGGTGGCGAACAGGCCGCCGCTCTTATTACGGCGCAACCATGAGGCCAGTTCTTTCACCTCCTGGCTGCCGGGTGTGCTGCCGCTCGTCCAGATGTTGCCTTCGTATACCACTGCAGCCCCTGAGAGCGAGAGCAGTTCCTGCATACTTGTCTTTCCCCCTAACAGGCTTTCTGCAAAGTGAGCCCCCGTATAAAGCTGCTCCACCAGCTTCACGTGTATGTTGCGCAGGTGCACCCGCAGCACCATGTGCTCCTCCCGCTGCCTGGCCTCCAACTGTGCCGAAAGTATACCTGAGAGCAGCTCCATGGCAGAGCGCATTTCGTACCCCGGTTGCTTAGCCGTTTTGTGGTGGCACGAGATCAGGCCCCAAAGCTTGTTATCGATAATGATAGGCAGCGACATAGAGGCCATGATGTTCATATTAGCCAGGTACTCCAGGTGTACCTTGGCCACACTGCGCAGGCTGCTCTCCGAGAGATCGGTGAAGCGCTGCGTGAGCGGGTTAATGACAGGTATGAGCCGCACAGGGCTGTATTCGCGTGTAGGAATGAGACGGTAGGGGGTTTTAAAGTATAGATCACGGGCCTGCTTGGGCACATCCGATGCCGGGAAGCGCAGCCCCAGGTAGTCGGCCATGTCTTCTTCCTTGGCCTGGGCAATCACGATGCCGTTCCACTGCGGGTCAAACTGGTACACCAGCACTTTATCAAACCCGGTGAACTTCTTCAGCTCCATGGCGGCGCGCTGGGCAATTTCCGAGCAGGTGCCGGCCTGCTTCATCAGGGTAGTGATATACTTGATGTGCTGGTAGAGGCGCACAAAAGCCTCCTCCGGGGCAGGCATATTCTTCTCCAGCTCCATCAGCACATACTCCTGCTGCGGCAGCACAAGAGCAGAGAAGGAAACCTCTTTGCCCTGCACTTTAAAGTTGAGCATAAACGGTATCTTGTCCTGGCTACCCTGCGTGTTGATCTTGGCCAAAAGGTCGCTGTACTGCCCCGGCTGCAAAAAAACAGACAGCGGCTGCTCCAGCAGGTCTTCCGGGGAAACGGACAGGAAGTCCTCCACGTTCTCGCTGATTTGCAGAACGCGTAGCTCCTCTTTATCCAGCACCAGCAGTACACCGTGTGGCTGCACCAGGTTTATCAGGTGCAATGGTATGCTTCCGCAAAACTCAGAATCGTAGTTTTTATCGATGCTGATGTTGACAGGGGCCGTAGGCTTCTCCATCTATTAGAAGTTAAATAATTGGCTTTTAAGGCCATCAGAAAAACAATTCCTGCAAACGGCTGTAAGTTGGCAGCACCTTGTAAGTGCAACATCACGCTACCAAGCACAACACAGTCCGGGGTAGGCCTGCGTAGGTTGCCCGAATTAACCGACAGATAAACGTAAAATTATACTAAGATAATATCCGATTAGCAGAATCATCCCGCACCGACAGTCCCAGAATCCATAAATATAATACCTCCTCATGAAAAAGCCATCATATGTTGCCCCATTCATCATCAAAAATATGACACCAAACTACAAAACAAACATACTATAAATCCTATATAACAGGTCGGTGATATGGGTTAGCCTCTTACGGCGTTTATACTTTGACCCGCCGCTAAAATATATGCCTCCTCCCCTCTTGCTTTAGTGCGTGCAACCTCATTCCTTTGCCACGATGAAAAGTGTAGGCATACCCTTCCTTAAAAGTATAAGCTTGCTGCTGGCAGTGTTGCTGTGCGGTATACTTGCTTTTGCTGTGCCTGCCACCGTTACTGCCGCCCCCACCGCGGCCCAGCAGGAAAGTATAACCTTTGCCGACCAGGCACCCTTTATACTTGTAGCCGGTGAAATTACCTCGGGCGAGGCCGAGGGTGTGCTGCAACTGGACAGGTCGCTGCTGACGCCGCTCCTGCAGTTTTTTCTGCAGCACATCTACCCCCAGCCCCAGGACACAACCCTGCCAACACGCTCTTACCAAGCCTCCAAAGGCGACTGCGGCCTGCATACCATTCTTACCAAAGGCCCTTAGGCCTCCCGCTCAGACATCTGGCTCTTCCATTTTAAGGCACCACTTCCTGCCGGTGCTATGGCGCGCGCGTGCGCCTCTTTATACATTGTTTATCGCTTAATGCTGTTGCGGGGTAGCTACAGTGCCGCTGCTGTTGCGCAGCCAGGGCTGTCTACCTACTACGAAATCACCTAATTTCTTATGAGAATATCCTTCCTACCCCTTGCCACGCTGGTGTGCATCACCCTGGCGGCTATACTTACCGTGCTGCAGCAGTATGGTGTAATCTCGCTGCCTGCCGAAGTGCTGCTGACCGTGCGCTGGGCCGGTATTGCCGTGCTGCTGGGCTACGGCCTGCAGAAACGCTCGCTGACCACCTGGATCCTGATCAGTATGGTGGTGGGCGCCGAGATCGGCTACGACTTCCCACAGTTCGCCGTCAACCTCAACGTCCTCAGCAAGGTGTTCCTCAAGCTGATCAAGACGATCATTGCTCCGCTCATCTTCGCTACTTTGGTGGTTGGCATAGCCGGCCACGCCAACCTCAGGCAGGTGGGCAGCATGGGCTGGAAAGCCATTGTATACTTTGAGGTGGTGACCACGCTGGCGCTCTTTATCGGTTTGGCAGCCATTAACCTGAGCAAAGCCGGTGAGGGTATTGATGCCGGGCTGGCGCAGAGCCATGAGGAGATACAGGCTGTGCCTGCCCAAACCACAGCTGAGATCATCCTGCACGTGTTCCCGGAGAACATTGCCAAGTCTGTGGCCGAGGGACAGGTGCTGCAGATCGTGGTGTTCAGTGTGCTGTTTGCCATCGGCCTGGCCATGGTATCGGAGAAAAAGCGCAGGCCCATGCTGGATTTCTGCGAGAGCCTCTCCGAGACGATGTTCAAGTTCACCAACATCATTATGTACTTTGCACCGGTGGGCGTGGGCGCGGCCATCGCCTACACGGTGGGCCACATGGGCTTTGGCATCCTGCTGAACCTGTTCCAGTTGCTGGCCACGCTGTACGTAGCGCTACTGGTTTTCGTCCTGCTGGTGCTGCTGCCGGTGGCCCTGATCGCCCGCGTGCCTGTCAAACGGTTCCTCCAGGCTATCTCAGGTCCGGTTTCCATCGCCTTTGCCACTACCAGCTCGGAGGCTGCCCTGCCGCGGGCCATGGAGGAGATGGAGAAACTGGGCGTGCCGCGCCGCATCGTGGCCTTCGTGATGCCCACCGGCTACAGCTTTAACCTGGACGGCACGACCCTGTACCTGGCGCTGGCCTCGGTGTTCGTAGCCCAGGCGGCGGGCGTGCCACTGAGCTGGGAGCAGCAGCTGGTGATGGTGTTCACCCTGATGCTGACTTCTAAGGGAGTGGCTGGCGTGCCGCGTGCTTCGCTGGTGATTCTGCTGGGCACGGTGGCCTCGTTTAACCTGCCGGTGTGGCCGGTGTTCGCCATCTTGGGCATTGATGAGCTGATGGACATGGCCCGCACCTCGATTAACGTGACCGGCAACTGCCTGGCCACCGCCGTGGTAGCCCGCTGGGAAGGCGAGTTTAACCCGCAGCCGGAGGTTGGCCTGGTAGAGACCAGCAATCCGGACATCCACCAGGATCAGGAAGAGCAAAAAGAGCGGGTGCCTGCCTAGGCGCCCGCTCTTTTTATACTTTAGCAAGTGATAGGTTTAAGGCCACGGGAAGCATGACTTATACTTTGTGAGTGGCTGAAGGTATGCTCGCGTAGCCCTTTACTCTATTCCGCTTTCCAGCGTACCTACTTTTGGGAGTATCTGAATCACGAACCTTCGGTCGCGGATGTCGCCTTTACGGCCTGCGCCTTCAAAGCCGCTACCGGCAGCTATCAGTTCTACCCTGTCTCTCGGGAATTTGATGCCCTGGCTTTGCCAGAAATCCAGCAGGGCCAGGGCGCGCTCATAGCTCAGCTGCAGAGCGTACTCCCGCTGCGAGACGTTGCGGGGGTCGCCTTTCGGGAAACTGGCGGCGCGGCCATCGATCACGATCAGGTACTTGACGTCTTTATCCTCGATGGAGTTAATGACCTGGCTCAGGTTCTCGCCGGCTTTGCGGAGCGGTGCCCGCGCGCGCTGCGGTATTACAGCGCTGCTTTGCTCGAAGAGCACATCCACCAGCAGTTCGTGCCGCTTGTACTGCTCGTTGTACTGAAAGTACTCATCATCCAGGCGGGCAAGGGCAGCTTTTATCTCGTCCAGCTTGCGCTTTTCCTGCACCTCTACCTGCAGGCGGGCAATGTTGTCGCGGTTTTCCTGGTCCTTGTCCTGAAACAGCTTAAAGCTCAGCACAAAGAGCACCAGCATCACCAAAAAGAGCACCGTCATCAGGTCGACGTAGCTGGGCCAGAAAAAATCCCTGTTCTCCTTGCTCATACCTTCTTCGTTACCTCCTGCCCTGATTGCCGCCGAAGAGCTTATCCAGTGCAGCTTTCAGCGGTCCGGGCTCCATACTTTTGGCCATGTGCGTGTTGAGCGTTTGCAGTTGCTGCAACAGTTGCTGCTGCACGGCGGTGTCGGCTTCCAGCTTCTGCAACAGGCGCTCGTTTGTCTGCCGTATCTCACCCGATAGTTGCTGCTGCGTGGTGCTCATACTTTCCTGCTGCTGGCTCAGGCGCTCGAAAGGACGCATGTACTCCACGATGCGTTGGTACACGTTGTCCTCGTTCAGCCTTCTGAAATGCTCCTGCCACTTCTCATAAGCATTCTGCGCGTCCCGCTCCTGGTGCTGCAAGCGTGCCTCCATCAGGTCGGTTAGCCGCAGCGCGGCTTTGTCGAAATACTGTTCGATGCGCGATCCGATATCATTTAACTCGCGTTCGTGCTGCCCGAAGAAGTTCACCTGCCGCTGGATCGATTCGTCGTGTTTCTGCAGGTACCCCGGCACCTTGTCGAAGCCTTCCTGCAGGCTGTTCAGTCGGCCAAGCACATCGCTTATCGTATTGGTCAGCTCCGCGCCTTTCCGCACCGATTCGTTCAGGGCCACCTGGTACTGCATAAAGTTGCGGAACAGCTGCTCGCTCTCCTTCATCTTATCGAACACCTGCAAATTGGCGTTGGCCATCTGCGTAAAACCGATCTTATCGAGCTTCTCTATAAATTCCTTTTGCGTACTGATGTTCTCCGTAAGCGTATCCACGATGGGCCGGAAGCCAAGTACTTTGTCCAGGAAATCGCGGTTAAAGGAATCCAGCACCGATTTGAGGTTGCCCAGGCTGGCGGCCATGTCAGAGTTGAGCTTGGGCAACAGGTTGGTCTGCAGGAAAGTATAATAGCCGTTCTTGTGGCGGTCGCGGAGGCTGCGCGCGTTCTTCAGGGCGTTGTTACCGAGTAAGGTCAGCAGCAGCCCCAGGAAACTGCCCGACATGGCAATCAGCACGCCAAAGAGAAACGAAGGGATGTTCTGGTCCGTGATGAAAGAGCCTCCTGTTTCATCCCCTCCCAGCCCAGACCAGATCAGGCTCGACAGGCCGATGATCACACCGGAAAAAGTACCCAGCAGGCCGATGTACAGCGGCGTAGCGATGGTGGACTGCACTTCGTTGTCCATGGCCTCTGCGTAGCGCTCCGACACGTCCTTGAGGATATCGAAATCCGCGGCGGCCCCTTTGTTGCGCCTCAGGTACTGATTGGTGCTCTTGATGATGCTCGTAAAAGTCTCGGAAGGGTTTTGTACCTCGATCAGGTCGATGGTGGCGGCTCCTCTCCCCCCCGAGGCGACGGTGGTGATCAGCGCGTCCGGGTCTCCCTCTACCAGGTGGATGTTGCCGCCGGCGAAGAGTTTCTCCAGCTTCTCGCGGGCTAACGTATAGCTAGCGACCGGACCTCCTTTGGCTTCTATCTGCAGCAGGTTGTTTTCTGCCCCCACCACCTTTTTAATTACCGGGTTAGAGGGCGTGTACTCTCTGAAGGGTTTACCGGCAAGTATGGCCGCCCATACTTGCCCATCAGGTTTTGCTTCAGCAGGCTTTTTTACACTTTCAGCTTCCAGCAGCTGCTCCCGGATGCTAAGCTGATCTTCGGAAGGGTACAGGCTGGCTATACGTTGTATCTTCTGCTTGTTCCCCTTGTATACATACAACTGGTAGCCAAGTATGATCAGGATCAGTACAGCCTCTAGAATAAATATGCCTTCCATCTAAGGGTTTATCTGAAATCGATGCGTGCTTTCTCCTGGATTCTCCAGCCGTTGTTCACTTTTACCAAAATACCGTCGCCCTGCAGTACCACCCGGCTCACCATGCGGTTCGATGGCTTCTCGAAGTCAAAAGCGTTTTCCAGGCGGTCTATCCCCTGCGCGATGACGAAGGCATGGTTGCCGGACAGATTAAAGCGGTAGCGGGTCGTGCTGCTGCCGTCGGCCGGGATGTCCATTTCAATGTAGCTGTCGGAGTCGGGGTGCTGCTGCAGCTGGTGCTGCCGTATCACACCGTCCTCCGGGATAATGGCAAAGCGGGTGCCTGTGTCTGGCGCGACTTCCGGCATGGCCTCCGGCTCAACCGGTGGCGGCGTAGCAGTGGCTGCCATTTCCAGCTCGTCCAGCAGATCGCCACCTGCAATTTCCAGCCTCACAGCGTTCGTGCGCGGCCTTTGCTCCTCTTTTGCCGATTCTTCACCGCCTGTTCTGCCCGTCGGTTCGTCTCTTCTTCGCTTGTCTCTTCTGCGTTTCGGCTTCGGCTGCTGCGCCTGGTCGGGGGCGTTTGCCTCCTCCTCCTGCTGGGGCTGCTGCCGCTCTCTTTGTCTTTGGCGCTGCTCCGGCTGCTGTTCCTGGCGCTGCTGCTCCTGGCGCTGCTTCTTTTGCCTGCCGCCTTCGCCCGGCTCGCTGGCGGGCCTGTTGCCCCGGCTGGCATTTCCCTCCAGTCTTCTGAGGCGGCTCTCCAGGTCAGCATTTTGGTCTTTTAGTTTATTGATGCGCTTGGTGAGCATGTTGTAGGCGCTGACGGCCCTTAAAAAGGCAAAGCCGGCGCCTATCAGCGCGATAATACTTATGATGATGGCAATTGTGTTCATGAGCCAGGATTAGATTCTGAATTAGGATTAATGTTGATTATCTATGCCACCCAACGTATGGGAGAAACCTGACTTGGTTTATACTTGAACCATTCTTCAGATCTCTCCCACAGGTAGGGATGAAAAACCTCGTTAAAGGTAGTTGATTATACGTTAAGAAATAGCACTCACCTGCGACTGCTGCTTGTAGAGTTCCTTCGACAGCAAATATAGCGACTGCTTGAGTGGCATGAAGAACATGGTCTCGTGCAGTTGCTCCCGGTCTGTGAGGCCGCGCACCGTGTCCTCCAGAATCATAGTATAGCTGTCCTGCAGGTTCACGCGCATGAAATCCAGTACCCGCATCGGGTCTACTTCCACGCCCATCGAGCGCATCAGCGGCGACACGTCCGGATCATCCAGCAGCATTTCGAGGCAAGCCATCACGTTGTCCATCACTTCCTGGCGCAACTCGCCTGTTATCTGGGTTTTGGTTACCGGCGTCAGGGCATCCTCGGGATTGGCAGAGCCGGTCGGCTTCATGATCGGGATGTTGGTCAGGTCATTCAGATCGGTGCCTTCCAGCGCCATCGCGCCACCGTTGGCCGTTACCTGCTTGGGATTATCCACCAGCACCAGCTTAAAGTTAGCCGGCGGCTCCTGCCCTGTTACCTTCTGGAAAATAGCTTTGGCGTAACGCTCTACATTCGAGAGGTTATTGCCTGCACTCAGCAGCTTGATGTATAAGCTACCGCGGCCGCTGAAGGAAATGTAGCGTGGCATCTTCACATCGAGTTGCTGCACCAGTTGTGCCAGGTGGTACATCAGCGCGCCGAAGTGCAGGTAGAACATCAACCGCAGCTGGCGCGCCTGCAACAGCTGCGAGCTATAGTTGAGTTCTTTATCATAACTGAACAAGAGCGAGCTGATGTCGGCCGAGTTGAAGTCCGGGTTGTCCAACGCCGTCTCCAGGAACTTGCGGTATTCGCGTCCTTCTTCGGTGAGCGGAATGCGCAGCACGTGGTCCACGCCGTACTGCAGCAGGCCATTGTCTTTGCTGGTCTTCACCGTGGCAAAACCATCGCCCCACAAATCGTTGCCGGCAAAGCGGAACGAGGAGCTGTGCGAAGGCTTGCGGTTGGTGAACAGCAGCACGTCGGTGGTACCGCCGCCAATGTCTACGTTGATCAGGTTCTCGTCCTGGCTCGGCACCACAGCACCGGTTCTGGACAGGAAGTAGAACGGCGCCACCGATTCGGTAATGCAAACCGTGTTTCTTCCGTTCTTGAACACGTTGTTGTAAACCGTATCCCACACGTTCTGGAACATGTTGCGCGAGTACTCGTCAAAGCTCAACGGCGCAAACCACACGATCTTGGTGCTGGCCACATTACCGTTATTCAGCACCACCTTGTTTTTGATCAGGAGCATGATCTCGGTGAAGAAGGCTTCGATGCGGCGCTTGCCGGCATTGGTCAGCGTTTCGCTCCATTTCAGGTCGGTGTGGTAGGTCTGCTTGTACTGGTCCTGGTGGGTGCCCTCGGTGTTGATCGAGAAGCCAATGTTGATGTTGCCAAACAGGTTGGTGATCTGGTTCTCGAAATCGATAGACTCACAAGTGGCCGTTCGGGTTGGGAAATTGTACAGCGAACCACCGGAGCCGATGATCAAAGGTATAAACTCGCGCTTGAGCAAGGTCTCTACAGCAAACAGCCTGCCGAATCCACGCTTGTGGAAGCGCTGGTAATCGGTTAAGGCCTGGTCTTCGGAAGGCTTGTTGAGCATCACCAGTTGCTGATCGTTAGCGGTGATGGAGAACTCGCGCGGCGGCTGGTTAGCACCCGAAGTATAAGCAATGTGCGTATTCGATGTCCCGAAGTCAATTGCAAAGGTAAAGTTATGAATACCCTGCTGCTTTTCTTCGAACTTCGGTACGATGAGCGCCCTGCCGGTAAAGTCGACGCCGGCATGTGTGAACTCCGCAAAGTCGAAGTGCGTGCCCCGGATCTCGTAATAGGTGCTGCCCGCGCTGCTGTTGCTCTTTTTGGTTCGCTTGTGTGCTGTAGCAGAAATAATACCGCCACCTGCTTCCAACTGCTTGCCGTCCGCAAAGAAACTGAGCGAATGGTTCTTGTTCACCAGCAGCGGATCGATGTCCTCATCCACCAGCATCACCTTGTAGAAGTCGTTATACTGCACCGCGTCGGTGAACTTGTAGAACGGGAACACACCCAAGCCGATTCTGGATTTGAGGATATGGCCTTTCTCCGGGATCACATTGCCGTGCACATCTTTCGAGTTCAGCGGGTTATCGTAGTAGCTGCGCTCATACACCACGTCTCCTTTCTCGGTTGGCACACGCAGCGTTACCCGCACGTGGTTCACGTCGATGTGGAAGGTCAGGTGGTTGGCCAGATCCTCCGGCGAAAAGAAATCAAAGTATAAAGGCGTGATCGGCAGCAGGTAGTTGAAGGATTTCTCTGTGACACCCGGCTGGTATACCACCGTGCCGCTAAAGAAACGGTCGGTGTTCACCTCGTAGGGCACCTGCACCAGCGTTTCCTGCAACAGGTCGTTGATCGTCAGGTATGGGTAGTTGAATCCCACACCCGGAAGCGAACGGTTCTCCAGCGGTTTCTCATCCGCATATCCTACCACCGTATTCGTAGGCCAGGCCAGGTTGTTGACATACTTGATGTTGGGTGCCAGGCGCAGGTCCGGCTTCAGCACAATAGGGCGGTCGCCGGTAAAGCCGGTATGCGTCGGACGAATAAACAGGTCGCTGCTGGTCACGGCGGTCTGGTCTTTTTTCACCAGGAAGTTGATGTGGCCCACGTGCACCGGATTCTGCTGGAAATCCACGAGCTGCAGGTACTGTGAGGCAATAGCTCCCTGACCAACCGCACCCGCCATATTTATACTTCGGATCAGGTTCTCGTCCAGCGCATTATACACTGCCGGGAAGGCCTGTACCATCGCAGGGTTGGAAACAAACAGCTTGTGCACATACTCCCTGAAATCGGCCTCACGGTGCTCCAGCGACACATAGTTATGGTCGAAGTAGGTACCGATGTTCTGGGCGCGGTTTATACTCAGTGGCTGCACGTTAGGCGCCACAAACAGGAAGGTCAGCGGCGAAGTGCCGCCAATCAGCTGCATGTGGCGGTCGCCACGGCTGCTGGTCGATTCAAAGAAGATCAGGAAGATGTCTTCCACTCCCTGGAAGCGGCTGTCGTTCATGAACAGCTCCAGCGTACGGCCCAGCAGACTCGTGTTCGGATTAGCCTGCATGGCACCCAGCTGCTGGTGCTTGTTCCAGCGGCGGATGATGATCTTGTTGCCCGCCTGCGCATAGCTCTGGTGGTTGTAGAGCAGCTCCCACAGATCCCAGAAGTGCGTCACGAACTTATGGTAAATGGTGTTGTTGTTGGAGCCTGCCACACCGCGTTTCACAAAATCGAAAGCGGTTTCGAACAGGTGCATACGGGCAAAGGGCGTCGGGATGGAGGCGTTGATCTTTAAAGCACGGCCCCCGGCGCCATCGGTGATATCTTTTATCTCGGTACTGGTGATCTGGCTGGTCTTAGCCCAGCCTTCCACGTTAGAACCGGTTTTATGAAGACGAAGTACTTTCGGCATGTTCGTTTTTTTTATAGTATTACTTTGTAAAGCAGTAACTGAAACTGCTTTTATAGTATTGTCAATTAATAAGCACCTTTCTCAACCCCTTTTGTCATCCTGAAAGGATCTTGTGGGCAAGAACCAGAGCCTTACTATTCCCACACATCCATAAACATCAGCATAGGGTTCTCGAACTTTATCAGTTGCTCTTTCGGATTTGTAATCCGAAAGTTTGGTATTGCCAGGATTTGTAATCCGCTTTACTCCTGCTATTTCTGTTGGCTAAAGTCGGATTACAAATCCTGATGTTAGTAGCTTCCGGATTGCAAATCCGGAAGAGCAATGTTTAAGTATAGAGCCGTAGGACCCTCTTCCTTTTGATGCCTTTCAAATCTCTAAGTACAGCTATTTGAGAGAAGTACCGGATTGTCCCTTTGAGGGGACTATAGGGGTGTTAGGTACGGTTGTAAATCTTATACTTTAACTCGCAGCAAAGCCCACGAATGATTACACCCCTTTGGCCCCCTCAAGGGGGACAGTTCCTGTTAACTATACTTCAGCTTCTCCTCCACCAACCTTTCCGTGGCGGTTTCAAAAGCTTTGATGGTGGCCTTGAAAGCGTCGCGGTCGGAGATAGATTCGGAAGCACGGTTGAGTTCTTTTACAAAGGAGCCCTGGTGAATACCTTTGTTCAGGAAGCCTGTCTCGATCTGCTTGTCTGATACCATACGGTTGAAGTCGGTCTCGCTCAGGTTGAGCGCAGCAAACGTCCGCTCCTTGCGGTTCAGCTCACGCAGCCATGCCTGGTAACCGAACTCCGGGTTCGTCAGGAATTTGTTCAGTTCCCGGAACACAGGTTCGTTGCGGAGGGCTCCCTGCAGGTCCACGCCTTTGGCATAGGCCGCCTGCGAGTCGCCTGGCAAGTGCGTAGAGTAGTAGCGCTCGAAGTAATGGAAGCGGATCAGCTGCT
The DNA here is from genome assembly GCF_026278245.1 of Pontibacter kalidii. Lineage (NCBI taxonomy): Bacteria > Pseudomonadati > Bacteroidota > Cytophagia > Cytophagales > Hymenobacteraceae > Pontibacter > Pontibacter kalidii. The sequence continues at coordinate 2,662,198 of NZ_CP111079.1, forward strand.
TGGCAATGCGGTCGCGGGTTTCACTATCCAGATGAGAGAACTGCACGTTGCTCACGTCTTCGCGCAGACCATATTCGTGGAAAGTCTCATTCCCTGAAAGTTCGTCGTCCGAATAATCCATGAAGTCCACAATCGCCAAAGCACTCAACAGCTCCACCAAATGCGCGTCATTTTTCTGGCTGGCACGGCCCGGGTTATTTTCCATCGGCTTGTCCGGCGTGTCGCCCATATAGTAGACCGCGTTCACCCCGTTCAGGTGGTTTTGGTAGTACGAAAGTGCGTCTTTTGCCTTCGTGGTGAAGGTATTGGAATCAATAAAGTCCGCCTCTACCCCGGCAGCAGGCTGCTCCAGCGAGAAATACGGCAATACTACCATAGCACCTGTCAGGGCCGTGTTCAGGCTGGCCGCGTTCGGCAGCGAGGTACGGCTATCCTTGAAGTTTTTCAGCAACAGCGGGAAGCCGGCCGCGCCCGTTCCGCCGAAGATCGAGCTCACAAAAAAGATACGATCACCGGGCTGGAAGTTGGAGGCAAAAAAGCGCATTTCGGGTGAGTCGATGATCTCGTTGAGCACTACGCTTCCCACGTTCGGGCTACCGCGGAAGCCCACGTCCAGGCTGTTGTTCAGGTTCTCAGGGGTAAACAGCAGGTCGATCAGCGCCTGGCTCTCCACATCCAGCTGGTTATAGCCCACGTGGTCTTTGAACGGCTTGTTGATCCCCCCAAAGTCGTACACGAAACTATCGCGAATCTTGGAAGTGCCATCGCCGGCAATACTGGAAAGTGTGCTGATGTCGGTATGAAAGAACCCTTCATCGCGGCGGCCCAGGGCGTCGTGGATGTGCTTGTAGGTTTTAAGCAGCTCCACGGTGCGGTTCATGTCGCCGTTCTGCGTATCGGGGTCGATGATGATGGGTACTATTTTATCACAGTTCTGAATTTTGACACCTGCCGCCATCAGCATGACCAGCGAGCGGATCACGCGGGAACCGGTGCCACCTATTCCGAATACAAAAAGCTTTGCCATAGTTATCTTTTGTTAGGCCATTTCATTGGGGTTGTCCATGCCTGCACGGAGCCCCTCTTAAGTAGTATAGAGAAAACGAAGAAAAGTATGAGACTGTATATCACATTCACAAAAGCGAACATATACGTGTAAGAGTGCGTCTCAATGTCGTTACTGCTCACCTGCGTGATCGGGATGATGAAGGCGATGATCGCGTTCAGGATCAGGAACATCACCCAGTGCTGGGTTTTGTACAAGCCCGTGCTCATCACGCGGTTCAGCACATAGTAGTAAAGTATCACGATGGCCAGCGTAATGATGAACAGCATCAGGCCAGTATTGGGGAACACCACTTCGCGGTAATCGTTGGTGAAGTTGGCAGGGATAGGGCGGCCCAGCACCATTTCGTAGAGTCCGGAGAAAAAGCTTTGTATCATGCGTGTTAGTCTGCTTTGTTAAATTGTATGGTTGCCTTGAAAACGAGGTCGCTCTGGTCGCGGTATAGCGCCTGAACGCCATCGGTTATTTTGGTAAGCTGGTACGTCTTTTTCGGGGCCGAAGCCGGGTTGTTGTCGTTGTCGGTAGACCAGGCATTGATCCAGGTTGGTGTTACCTGCGGCAATTGCACAGAAATTGAACCGGAGTTGGCCCTTAGCTCCGGTACCCGCACCCGCACAAAGTGGCTATACTTTGCCAGGTCGGGCGTGGCTTTTATACTTTCATCCGCTGCCGTAACCGACACCATACTTGCCCTACTGCCACTGCTGGCTACTTTCAAGTTCTTTTTCAGGTAATCTATACGTTGCATCGACGCCGGCAGCGCACGCAGGTCCAGGCCAATGGTAAACTCCACCGGCTCGTTCTTTTCCGGCTGCAGGTTTACTTCCGTGCACGGGTCGGCATTGCGGCTGCTGCAGTAGATATTCCCGGAAGGATAGAATTGTTTCTCTTTCAGCAACGCGGAAAATGGCACCGATTCATACGCAAAGCCAAAGTAGGCCTGCTGCGGCGGCAGGTTTCGCAGCACCTTGCTGGTGACCACCTGCACCTCCTCCTGCGGCCCTATCACCCAGATATAGTAGGGAATCTCCTCCCCGTTCAGCGTTCTTCTGACCTCCGGTTTTTTCACAGCCGGGTGGTAGGTGCCAAAAAATTCAGAACTGTTGGCAAGTATGGCAACGGCTAGTCCCTGGTGCTCGGCTTCCCGCAGGCTGCTGCGGATGTCGGCGTCCAGAGAAATAAACTGTCCCTGGTCGCTGGGGCCATGTATAAAATCAGAGATAATGATGCTAACCGCCCCCTGATCTATGGATTTCTGTACGATCTCCTGCAGCATGGCTGGCAGCGGCGTCCCCCGCACGTCATCCTTTATACCACTAACGATATAGTTTTTCATGGTATTGTAGGACACGCTGTCGAGCACCGGGCGGCTGCGGGCGTCTTCTTTGGCCAGGTAGAAACCTTTATCTGCCACATAACGCCCGTCCTGCACCTCTGAGATCAGCTTCAGCAGGTTATTCTGGAACGTGGTGGCTTCTTTACCGGCAGCCGCGGTGGGCATAAAGCCCTTCATCCCGTTGGAGATCTCCAGGTATACGTTCACGTCTACTTTGGATGGCGTAGCGGGGCTTGCAGTTGGGGCCGGTGTCGTGGCGGCAGGCTTTTTTTCCTTTGTAACTGTAGCTGTATCAGGATCGGATTCAACGTTGGAGTCATCCTTGGTATAACACCCGGGCAAGAAAAGTATAAGGCACAGCAACAGGATGTATGAGCTACTCTCGAACCTTTTTAGAAGCATGCAATGGTCATTTAGCTTTGAGCGATACTATTAAAACGTAAATAAAGTTATTCGGTGCAATGGCAAAGGCGCTACTTTGAGGCCGGAGCAAGGTATAAAGTATAGCTTGCTAACGATATATACAACAGCTTAGATACATCTGCTGCATGAATTCGTGTCCTGGATGATCAACAAAGGCCCTGTACAAGTATAAAGATACTATAACAGCCATGCCAGTAGTGCACTAACAGCCATGCCAGTAGTGCACTCATTTACTTCTACCGCCCGACAGCTCAGTTTACAAGCAGGCTTCCTCTTCACTACTGGTCTGAATCAAGGTACACAAAATATCTTTCATTCCTGGGGCAGAAGGGATAAGGTTAACATTGGAACGTGAAAAACTAGCGCTGCCCCATCGTATAGTTTTGTGAAAGAGCATATAATTTAAAGCGGAGCCCCGGGACCATGCCGTTCCCCTACGCACCAGCAGCCACTTTATGCGGCAGTGGGTAGTCTCGGGAGCAAATTTTAGATGTGACGCTGTAGCGCTTAGTAAAATACTTAATTTAACTTACGGGTGTGAGTACAACAGACGACTTTCCTATACTTGGCTTACAGGAATTCCAGCCTGTTCTGCAACCGGACTACGGCCTGCAATACCTGGAGATACAGGGGGAAAGGCTTATTGAGAAGCCCCACAAGCACGACTTTTTTATGCTGCTTTTGTTCAAGCAGGGAAGCGGCACCCATACCATCGACTTTGAGGAGTATGCCGTAAAAAGCCACCAGTTACACCTGCTGCTGCCGGGCCAGGTGCACCGCTGGAACCTGGGGGAAAACACGCTGGCCTATCAACTGATGATCAGCCGCCCGGTTTTTGAGACCTTCTCTTCCTCGCTGGAGCTTTCGTTTGCGCTCTACCAAGGGTACCCGGTCATCAGCCTTTCCCCCGACGTCTTCCGGAAGCTGCAATACGAATTCCGGGCCATACGGGACGAGCTAAGTATAAAACCCGTTTACTGGGACATCATCAACCTCAGAAGCCGCCTGATAGCCCAATTGGTAAGCCGCGAGGCAGAAAGCAAGTATGAGATCCTGACAGTGTACCGGGCTGCGCCTGCGCTACGGAAGTACCACAGCCTAATAGATGCATATTATAAGGAACAGAAAACGGTTGCTTTCTATGCAGAAAAGCTTCATATCTCGGCGAACTACCTGAACATACTTTGCAAAAAGCATTTGCAGGTGTCGGCCATGTACTTCATTCACAACCGCATTACGCTGGAAGCCAAGCGCCTCCTGCGCGCTTCCGATATGTCTGTAAAAGAGATCGCCTTCGAACTTGGCTTCAGCGACCTGGCGTATTTCTCCAACTTCTTTAAGGGCCAGACCGGCGCCTCTCCCCGCTCCTTCCGGGGCCTGTTATAAAATTCACAAGTCTTGGCAGAAATCATGCATCTGCCCGGAGTATAAAAGGGAGTAACTTTGTTGCCATTAAATACAGCACCATGGCACCACAACGCATTACCCGCAAAGACTTTATCAAAAGCTCCTCCCTCCTGCTCGCCAGCAGCAGCATGCTGTCCTGCAGCAGTCTACTGGCAGGAGACCAGTCGGAGCGTGACGAAAAAAGCAAGTTCGCAGCTACCGGCAATTCCCTTACGTTAAAAAACGTGAGGCTGGAGACAGGCTTTGTATATGAGGAAGAGGAGGTGATTGCTACCCAAACCGGCTTGTTCACCCTCGAGATCAGCGAAGGAAGTATAAAAGCCATCCTGCCTAACAACCCTTCGGCCAACGCCATCGACGCCAAAGGCTTGCTGCTGCTCCCCGCCTTCAAGGACATGCACATCCACCTGGACAAAACCTTTTACGGCGGCCCCTGGCAGGCACGCCGGAAGAAGAACCGGACGGTAGAGGATATGATCGCCTACGAGCAGCAGGTGCTCCCGGAAATGCTCAACACCTCTACCGAACGGGCAGAGAAGCTTATCGAACTCCTGCAGGCACATGGCGCCAATTTTGCCAGGAGCCATGTCAATATCGAGCCGACTTCCAAACTCGACTCCCTGAAAAACCTACAGCTGGCCCTCGAGAACAAGAAAGATAGCTTTGCTGCAGAACTGGTCGCTTTTCCGCAGCACGGTATACTGCGTTCTAAATCGGAGCACCTGATGAAAGAGGCCGCCACCATGGGAATCGACTTTATCGGCGGGCTGGACCCCAACGCCATTGATGGCAACATGGAGGAAAGTATGGATTTTGTGGTGCAGCTGGCCCTGGACCATAACAAGGGCATCGACATACACCTGCATGAAGGTGGCCAGCCCGGCCTGGCCACGGTGAACTACCTGATTGACCGCGTAAATGAAAATCCCGTTCTGAAAGGCAAAACGTTCATCAGCCATAGCTTTGTACTGGCCAGGCTCGAGAAACCAACGCTGGAGGAAGTGGCCGAAAAGCTGGCCCACGCCGGAATCGGCATCATCTCGACCATACCTTTCGGAAGTATGATCATGCCCATCCCGACGCTTTACAAGTATGGCGTAGACGTGCGAACGGGCAACGACTCGATCGTGGACCACTGGAATACATTTGGATCTGGCAGCGTTTTGCAAAAAGCTAACCTGATGGCGCAGCTGTATGGCTATTCCACAGAATTGGAACTCTCCCGCTGCCTGAAACTGGCCACACACAACATCTTGCCCTTAGATGACCAGGGCAACCGGCAGTGGCCACAGGTTGGCGACACGGCTGACCTGGTGCTGGTAGATGCCAGCTGCTCGGCAGAGGCCGTTTCCCGCGTTTCACCTGTAAAATCGCTGATCCACAAAGGAAGCGTTGTCTATTAACCCCCTGCGCTATGTATACCCTGCTGTTATTATTTTCTTTTATACTTTTTGCCTCCTGCCACACAGGCACGCCCATGCAAACACCTGCAACACAAGACGCCATAATTAAAGCTGTCGTGAAAAGAAAACTGAATGTAGTGGCGGCAGCCCTGAAGGAGGGAGCCGATGTGAATGCAACGGATCATCAGAAAAGATCCCTCCTGCTTTTAGCCACACACAACAATGACCTGGAAATGGCGCAGCTGCTGGTAGCGCATGGCGCAGACGTAAACCAGCAGGATGTGCTAAAAGACAGCCCCTTCCTGTATGCCGGAGCGGCAGGGCATACGGCTCTGGTCAAGCTGTTCCTGGAACACGGCGCCCGCTTTGATGTGTTCAACCGCTACTATGGCAGCGCCCTGATCCCGGCCTGCGAACGAGGGCACCTGGAAGTGGTAAAGCTGCTGGCCAACACCAAAGGCTTCCCTATTGACCACGTGAACCGCCTGGGCTGGACGGCCCTGATGGAAGCCGTTGTATTGGGCGACGGCAGCAAGACCTACGTGCAGGTAGTGCAAACGCTGGTGGATGCCGGTTGCGATGTGAACATACCCGATAAAGATGGCGTGACGGCGCTGCAGCATGCCCGGGACCGGGGCTATACAAGTATAGCAAAGGTGCTGGAGGCTGCCTCCGGAAAGTAGCCCTGCCAGTAGAGCTGAGTTGATCCGCACATACCAGGCAAAGCACCTGTCAGGGCGGCAGACATTTCCCTGAGTTGGCTAGCATTGCGAACACCATTTCAGCAGCGTGTTCGTTCGTGCTCCCTGCATCATCCCCGCGATACAGCAAAAGCACTGCCTGCGCAGGTGGCGCAGCATAAGCAGAGGCACGTATACAACAAAACACGAAAGCAGCTATACCAGTGTATGAACTCTTAGGGAACTATCTGAGGAGCAGGACAAGTATGAATGCGTATGATCTGGAGATGGTGTATACGTATTTCAGGCCTGCTAAAACAAAACGCAACCAGCTCCTGCTCTCCAGCGGAGAGGTATGCCGGCATTATTATTTTGTAAACAAAGGATGCATCCGGATCTATACGATCCAAAAGGATGGCCGGGAAACGAGCCGGTACTTTGCTTTTGAGGGAAACTTTGGCACTGCCCTGCCCAGCTTTATTGAACAGGTCCCCGCGACTGAGTATATGCAGACCATCGAACGGTCCGAGCTGCTCAGCATCACGCGGGAGGACTTTCTGCATTTGATAGACACTATCCCTGCGTTTGCCTTTATCTACCGTCAGATCCTGGAACTGGGCTTTATCATGGCTCAGCAAAGGATCTACGGCTTCCAGGGTTTTGATGCATTAGAGAAAGTGAAGTGGATCATCCAGCATCAGCCCGATTTCCTGTTGCGCGTCTCCAATAAAATGGCAGCCTCCTACTTGGGCATCTCGCCCTCCACACTGAGCCGAACAAAAGCAAGGCTCTGAAAACGTTGCGCTACGGCAATGTTTTCCTGTTAAGGTGCTCCTACCTTTGCCAGCATAACCATACTACAATGCGACATCTGATCCTTACATTCCTTTTTAGTTTAGCCGTTACGCTTGCCTTTCCACAGGCACACACGCACCAGCTATCCAGCCACATTCTCGATGTTTCTACCGGCAGACCTGCAGCAGGAGTGCCTGTCAGGCTGGAGAAGCGGGATGAGCAGGCCAACAGATGGTTTTTGGTGGACGAGAAGACTACAGACAGCAACGGCCGCATCCAGGATTTCCTCGACTATAAGAAAACGGAGACCGGCGTCTATAAACTGACCTTTCTGGTAGCGGACTACTTTAAGCAGCAAAAAGCAGATACGTTTTACCCTTTCATCGAGGTGGTGTTCCAGATCAGGGATAAAGCGCATTACCATGTCCCGATAACCCTCTCGCCCTACGGATACTCCACCTACAGAGGCAATTAATCTACTCGTACTAACGACTTCATGAGCGGCGTGAAAGTTTTGCTTGATCATGCCTCCCATACTTTCGCGCGCAGTGTCAGCTGCCTTTCACCCTGAAAGCCTGCTGCATCGCGACTCGTCACTTCTTTCATTTTAATAACTACCCTATGTTCTCCAGACAACTTGTTTTCCTTTTTATACTTTCTATCGCCACCCTTTCTGCTTCCTGCCAGGACAGCAAAGACAAGGATGAAAGCGGCCTGAACCCTATCGACAACAGGTTGGTTGGCAAGTGGGACGTACGCTCTAAAACAGACACAGAAAAAGTGAAGGGTGCCGAGAAGGAAACCGACCGAGACGTATACCAGCCAGGTGAAAAGACGTACGAGTTTACCGCTGCTAACAAGCTCATCATTACAGACGGCTTTGGCCGGAAGCAAACCACTCTGCCTGTTTGGATGGTAGAAGGAAAGCTGTACATAGGCCAGTACCACCAGAACAAAGTGCCCTATACCATAACGTTTACAGAAAACGGGCTAAGATTGGTAAAGGAGGAAGAATCCCATGAGGATGGTGAGATAACTATGCAGCAGGAAGTGGTGGTGCTGGAACGTGCCCGCTAACAAAGCGTGGTGCCCTGGCCATACAAGCAAAAAATGATAACTCCTGGCGGCATGCTCATATTTTAAATAGCCAGATTTCGAGTCAAAAGTACATACCTGAAAGTGTGGGCACAGACAGCTAGCAATTAAGCCGCAGCGTGCGCAAACAAAAGGCTGAGGAGTACGGTGGAAATAGCATCATATATTCCGTGGTACTCCTCAGCCTTTTATACTTGTTACGAATAACGCCCAAGACTTGAAAGTGCTTCGTAGTCTGGGTTCAAAGTATAACCCACCTCCCCACCTTTGCTTAAAGGCCAGAAGCAGAGGTACGCTGCCAGATATGCTTTTATACTTTCTTAGGCCGGTAAACAGCCAGAAACCCGCCACAGAGCTTGCGCTAACTTTGGGCTCACACTGAAAAGCTAAATGCTATTTAAGCTATAGAAAGTTTTTCTCACTGACCTTCACGGTTTTTCCTGCTACTACTGGAACAGTTATCTGTTTCCCCTGATAGCTCAGGGTACACGCGCCGTCCTTATCCGCTTTTATACTTGCCTTGTGCAGTTTGCCTGCTTTCCACTGGATATCCAAGGTATAGCCGCCTCTTGCCCGCAGGCCTTTCACCTCTCCTGCCTGCCATACGCTGGGCAGGGCCGGCAGCAGCTCGATGGAGCCGGCATGCGACTGCAGCAGCATTTCGGCCACACCGGCCGTGGCGCCCATGTTGCCGTCGAGCTGGAAAGGCGGGTGGGCATCCAGCAGGTTGGCGTAGGAACCGGAGCCACTGGTAAAAGACTCTCCGTTTGATTTTCCTCCTGCCGGTTTAATCACCATTTTGTAAAGTTTGTGCGCCCGTTCCCCATCGCGCAGGCGTGCCCAGAAATTGATCTTCCAGGCCAGCGACCAGCCGGTACCCTCATCTCCACGCGCTTCCAGGCTTACCTGGGCTGCTTTGGCCAGTTCCGGTGTTTCCAAAGGCGAGATTTGCCGGCCCGGGTGCAGGGCAAACAGGTGCGAGACATGGCGGTGCTTATTTTCCGGGTCGTCCACATCCTCTTTCCACTCCTGCAGTTGGCCCCAGCTTCCGATCTGCGGCGGCAGGATCTGGTCGCGTACCTGCTGCGCCTGCCGGGCAAACGCCGCATCGTTCCCTAAGACTTTAGCCGCTTGTATGCAGTTGTTGAGCACATCCCAGGCAATCTGGTGGTCCATGGAAGCGCCACCCGAAATGCCGCCGTGCTCGGGCGAGTACGAGGGCGAGGACACCAGGTAACCGCTGCTGTCGGGGGTGAGGTAATCGATCCAGAACAGTGCCGCCTCCTTCATGACCGGGTATGCCTGCCGCTTCAGGTACTCTGCATCCTGGGTGTACTCATAGTGCTCCCACAGGTGCTGCGCCAGCCAGCCTGCTCCGCCAGGGAAAAAGCCCCAGGGCACTTCCCAGCCCGGCGCCGTATAGCCGTAGGCGTTGTTCATGGTGTTCACGATCCAGCCCCGCGTGTTGAAAAAATCTTTGGCGCTCTGCCTGCCGGGGGCCACCAGCGCTTCGGTATAGTCCAGCAAGGGCACGTGGCACTCGGCAAGGTTGGTCACCTCGGCCGGCCAGTAGAGCATCTGCAGGTTGATGTTGGTGTGGTAGTCGGCGGCCCAGGGCGGGCTGGTGCTGTTGTTCCACTTGCCCTGCAGGTTCATGGGCATGGTGCCGGGGCGCGAAGCCGAGATCATCAGGTAACGGCCATACTGAAAGTAGAGTATCTCCAGCCCACGGTCCTCGGCTCCTTCGAAGTAGTTTTTCTGGCGAACATCGGTTGGCACCTCGTTATACTTGTTCCCTTCTAATGTCAGCGCGACGCGGTTGAAAAGCGAAGTATAATCCTGCGTATGCTCTTTCAGGAGCGTGGCTATACTTTGGTTCTTCACCGATTCTAACCGTTGCGCCACTATGCTTTTGTAGTCTGTACCTTTGTAAGTGGGGTACTCCCAGCTGTAGTCCGTGGCGGCGGTATGAATAAGCTGTACCGATTTGGCATCGCTCACAACTACAGCCCCATGCTCATAGGTTACCTTTCCGTCCGTCACCACACGATAGGCCGTTTCGAACTCCTGTTTGTTGTCGTTTACGTGGCCACGGAAAGTATAAATCCCGTTCTCGAAGCGCTCCTCATCTTTCGGGTGCGGCGTTTTGTAGGTGATGGTATACTTCTCGGGACGGCTGGAGGTGAAGTGGTAGACCATCACGCCCTTGGGATAATGGCCAAAGTATAGACGCTCATACTTTGTCTTGCCGATCTGATAGCGCACGCTGCCGGTGGCCGTGTTCAGGTCCAGCTCGCGACGATAGTTTTGTGGCGTTGCCTCCCCATGTCCTAGTTTTACGTACAGGTCGCCCATCGTTTGCTGCGCCCCGTAATCGCCCCATTCGGTGCTGCCTTCCAGTTTGGCCGGCGGCGTGCCCGTCAGGTGCTGCTGCACCAGTTGATTCGCCTCTCTCAGCTTTCCCCCGCTGATCAGCTGCCGCACCTGCTGCAGGTAACGCCAGGCCTCCGGTTTATTGCCATAGTTATACTGCGGGTTCGAGTTTGGGCCGCCGGACCACAGCGAACCTTCCGAGAACTGCAGCTGCTCCTCCCCCACACCTCCGAAAAACATCACGCCCATGTAGCCGTTGCCGATCGGCAGGGCCTCCCGCATCCAGTCAGTGGCAGGTTTGTCGTACCATAGCTTCAGTGTTTTATTTTGCGCCAGGGCTGGCAACAGCAGCAATAGAAAGTATGGCAGAAAGAGAAGTGTTCTTTTTAAGGATGTCAGGTAATGTATCATCTACAGGCGTGTAATTACAAAGGGTTCATGGGCAAGATTGTCTAACTTATATTGTCATCCTGAAAGGATCTTGTGGGCAAACCCCTAAAGCCTGGCCTCCGGGGAAGTCGCCCTCTATTTCCACCAAGTTTCTTCCAGAATGACTGTATTGGCTATACTTTATAGTAGCCCTGTCTCTATACTTTCCGGTGAGAATTACTTAATCTGAAACAATGGGTTCTCGGCAGGCGTGCGCATCTGCTCCATGAGTTGCTCCAGTTCCTTTACCTTCTCGGGGTTAGCGGCGGCCAGGTTGTTTTGCTCCCCGATGTCCGTTTTTAGGTTGTAGAGCTCGGTGCGCTCCGGCTGTCCGTTTTTGTAGAAACGGATGGCTTTCCAGTCATCCTCCCGCACGGCCTGCTTAAAGCCACCCTCGCCAAACTCCCAGTACAGTGCCTCGTGCTGTGGCTGCTCTTCCTGGCCCAGCAGATCCGGCACAAAAGAGATACCGTCTATACTTTCGGGGGCAGCGCTTCCGGCCAGTTGGGTGAAGGTGGGGAGCACGTCCCAGAAAGCGCCGATGTGCGCGCTGGTACTACCGGGCTGTACTTTACCTTTCCAGTAGGCGATGAACGGAATGCGGATGCCGCCTTCATAGAGGTCGCGCTTCACACCGCGCAAAGGGCCGCTGCTCTGGAAGAACTCCATGGCATCGGCCAGGGTGCGGCCGCCTTCTATATGGGTGCCGTTGTCGCTGGCAAAGATCACGAGGGTATTATCAGCCAGCCCCTGCTGCTCCAGTTTCTGCATGATCTGGCCTACGTAGGCATCCACAGCGGTTACCATGGCAGCATAGGCTGCTTTTGTGTAAGGCTGCTCCCCATACCACTTCCCTGCCGGCTGCGCCGATTCGGGGGCAAAAACACTCTGCCCATCTGCCGTAAGGTAGGACTGCATGTACTCGTCCTGCACCTTCAGCTCGGCATGCGGCAGAGTATAAGACACGTAGAGGAAGAACGGATGCTGCTTCTGGTTCTCAATAAAAGCCAGCGCATCCTCCGTGAAAATGTCGTTCACAAAACTACCTTGGGGCACCGGCACTTTGGTGCTTTTTCCGTTGGCCAGCCGCCACAGGGAATCTGCTTTTTGCTTGTGCCCCTCCAGGTGGTGCAGATGGCCGGTAAAGAAATCCCAGCCTTGCTTCTCCGGCACCCCGGTAGAGCCTTCCAGCCCCAGGCCCCATTTGCCTACCATACCGGTCGTGTAACCGCTTTGCTGCAACAGCTTTGGCAGCGTGGCCTCTGTGGCGCGCATGGGCACCTCGCCATTCCCCCGGATGTACGTATGGCCCGTGTGCTGCCCTGTCATGAGCGCGGCTCTGGAAGGAGCGCAAACCGTAGAGCCGGCATAAAACTGCGTGTACAGCCGGCCTTGCTCCGCCATTTTCTGGAGGTGAGGAGTTTTAATGTTGCGCTGCCCGTAGGGTTCTATGTCGCCATAGCCCAGGTCATCGGCCAGTATAAAAACGATGTTTGGTTTTGCAGCGATTGTTCCTTCAGTTTCAGGCGCTGCGGTGCGGCAGGAGGATATGGCCAGGACTAAAAGTATAAAAATACTGCTCGTAGACAATTTCATCAGGTAAGAAAACATATAAGGTAGATCAAACATCTTCCGGCCGGTACAAGATCGCCGCAACAGGCATCTGCCTGCAGAAAGAAAGCTGAAAATAGCTATTAAAGGCAACTTGTTAAAATCCGGGACCACACAAACGCTTGCGTGACATTAGAGCGCCCGTGTCTGGTCCATTTTTTATACTTTCAGAGAGTCGAACAAACATAGCCCGCCGCTGCGCCGGCTGCCACCCAAGTATAATCATCATTAACCATTTAGTTCTTTTCTCACAATACTACACCATGCGTAAACTTTATGCGTTTTTATTCGCCCTGCTATTTGTAATCCCGTTGCAGGCACAGCAAGTACCCACCGAGGTGCTCACCCCCCAGATCGTAGAAGTAAACCGGATGCCGATGCGCGCTGTCTCCTTCGCCTTCGAAAACCGGGAGCTGGCCGAGCAGCGGCAGAAGGAAAAATCTCAGTATTTCCTCTCGCTTAACGGCACCTGGAAGTTTAACTGGGTACAGGACCCGCGCAAGCGCCCGACGGATTTCTACAAGACCGACTTCAACGACGCCCAGTGGGACAACTTTAAGGTACCGGCTAACTGGGAAGTGAACGGCTACGGACTCCCTATTTATGTGAACCACCCCTACGAGTTTGCCGGCCACGCCAAGAAAGGTGCCAAGCTCAACCCGCCCCACGACATCCCGGAAGACAACAACCCGGTAGGTTCTTACCGCAAGAAATTCACCCTGCCTGAGAACTGGGACGGACGCCAGGTCTTCATCCATTTAGGCGCCGTTAAATCGGCTTTCTTTATCTGGGTGAATGGCGAGAAAGTGGGCTACAGCGAGGACAGTAAACTGGCGGCCGAGTTCGACATCACGCCTTATGTAAAAAAGGGGGAGAACTTGGTGGCCCTGGAAGTATACCGCTGGAGCACCGGCAGCTACCTGGAGGCGCAGGACATGTGGCGTATCTCCGGCATCGAGCGCGATGTATACCTCTACTCCACGCCAAAGCTCGACATCCGCGACTTCAAAGTGATGGGCACGCTGGACGAGAGCTATACCAACGGCGTACTCGACCTGACCGCCGAGATCAACAGCTATAAGCTGGATCAGAAAACCATGCATAGCAAACCTGATACCTTCGCCATCGAGATTGACTTGGTGGATGCCGCCGGCAAAACCGTTTTGACTGACAAGACGCAGGACGTGCAGCGCGTGCTGGGCAATTATAAAAAGGAGGTGAAATTCCATAAGACCGTTCCGAACGTGAAGACCTGGTCGGCCGAAACACCTTACCTTTATACTTTATACATCACCCTGAAAGACAAAGACGGCAAGGTGCTGGAAGTGGTGCCGCAGCGCGTCGGCTTCCGCTCGGTGGAGATCAAGGATAAAAACTTTTTGGTGAACGGCAAGCGCGTGCTTTTGAAAGGCGTGAACCGCCACGAGCACAACCCGACCAAAGGCCATACTTTGAGCAAGGAAGACATGCGCAAGGATATGGAGATGATGAAAAAGCTCAACGTGAACGCCGTGCGCCACTCGCATTACCCGCCCGACCCGTACTGGCTGGAGCTTTGCGATGCGTATGGTTTATACGTGATTGAGGAAGCCAACATCGAATCGCATGGCCGTGGCTACGACCTGGCTTATACGTTCGGCAACGACAAAGCATGGCGCAACCCGCACTTCGACCGCATTTCGCGCATGTACGAGCGCAGCAAGAACTATACTTCGGTGGTGACCTGGTCGCTGGGCAATGAAGCCGGTAACGGCACCAACTTCTATGAGGCCTACGACTGGATGAAAGCGCAGGACTTCCGCCCGGTGCAGTACGAGCGTGCCGGCTGGGACTACAACACCGACATCATCGTGCCGCAGTACCCGAGCCCGAACTGGCTGACCCGCTTCTCCAAAGGCAACCCGGACCGCCCGCTGATCATGAGCGAGTATGCGCACATCATGGGCAACAGCCTGGGCAACTTCCAGGACTACTGGGACGTGATCGAGAAAGAACCTTACCTGCAGGGGGGCTTCATCTGGGAGTGGATAGACCAGGCCATCGACACGGTGAAGAACGGCAAGCGCATCATGGCCTATGGCGGCGACTTCCCGCTCAGCGGCCCGGTGGATGAAAACCTGAGCGACAACAACTTCATCGTGAAAGGCGTGGTAACGGCTTACCGCGGCCTGACGCCGATGGCTGTGGAGGTGAAGAAAGTATACCAGCACGTCAAAACAAAGTATAACGGCAACAACAGCCTGGAGGTACGCAACGGCTACTTCTTCCGCGACCTTTCCAACTACCAACTAAACTGGGAAGTGCTGGAAAACGGCAAAATCATCGAGAAGGGAAGTATAAAAGACCTCAACGTCGCACCGCAGCAAAGTATAGCGTTGACCCTGCCGCTCAAAAAGCAGCAAAAGCCGGGCAGAGAGTACTTCCTGAACGTGCGTTATACTTTGAAAAACGCCGAGCCTTTCCTGGAGAAGGGCTATGAGATTGCCAACGAGCAGTTTGCCCTGAGCCCTGCCCTGCAGCCGGCCGAGGTGGCCACAGGCGGAAAAGGCTCCCTGAAAGTAAGCGAGACAGGCGATAACCTGGTGCTGACCGGCAAGGATTTTACCGTGAGCTTTGACAAGAAGAACGGTACGATGAGCAGCTATACGTTGAAAGGCGAAACGCTGCTGCAGCAAGGCCCGAAGCCGAGTTTCTACCGTGCTCCTACCGACAACGACATCGGCGCCGGCTACAACAAATCCAAGCGCATGTGGCGCGAGGCCTACGACAATGGCAAACTGACTAACGCCACCTATAACCAGACTGCCAATGGCTACGAAGTGAGCTTTGAAAAAGAACTGGTGAATGGCGACGCCGCCTCTTCGCAGGTGTTTACCATCTACAACGATGGTACCGTGAAGGTTGACAACAGCATCAAACCACTGAAAGGCGACCACAAAGTGCTCTTGCGCGTGGGCAACGACCTGCAACTCAACAAGCAGCTGGAGCACATCGAGTTCTACGGCCGCGGCCCGTGGGAAAATTACTGGGACCGCAAGACCGCCTCTTTTGTGGGGCTGTACAAGCAAACGCTGGATGAGCAGTACTTTCCGTATGCCCGTCCGCAGGAAAGCGGCAACAAGAGTGATGTGCGCTGGGTAAACCTCACCACGAAAAAAGGGAAAGGCCTGCGCTTTGAGTTTGCCGACAGCCTGCTCAACTTTGCTGCCCTGCCTTACACCCTGCAGGACCTGGATCCGGAGCAGGACAAGAAGCAGTACCACTCCGGCGAACTGGAGAAACGCGACCGCATTTACCTCCGCGTAGACCTGCAGCAAACCGGTATGCAAGGTATGGACAGCTGGGGCAGCCAGCCCCTGGAGCAATACCGTATTCCGTACCAGGCTCACCAGTACAGCTACTGGATTAAACCGCTCCGATAACCCTTAGCTGGCAAGTATAACAAAGGCCGAAGTATAGCTTATACTTCGGCCTTTGTTTTTTATATCAACTGCAGCACTGTTTGACACTTCATCCCCTACCACCTTAGAAGCAGGCCACTTCATCCTCATTTTGTCATCCAGGAAGGATCTTGGTGGCCAGTAGCAGTAGCTTAACCTCCGGGGGAAGGGGCCCTCTATTTCCACCAAGTTTCTTAACAGAATGATAGAGACCTTTATGTACTTAATTTAAAACTCCGCTCTTTCGGATTTGCAATCCGAAAGTATAGGACCCGCGGATTTGTAATCCGCAGAGGCAGAGGTTTTAGCTATCAGCAAAAAGGCGGATTACAAATCCGCTTTTAAAAAAGCTCCGGATTGCAAATCCGGAGCAGCAGTATGGTCAGCAGTACGATAATTCATACAGTAGCAGAG
Source organism: Pontibacter kalidii (assembly GCF_026278245.1). Lineage (NCBI taxonomy): Bacteria > Pseudomonadati > Bacteroidota > Cytophagia > Cytophagales > Hymenobacteraceae > Pontibacter > Pontibacter kalidii. The sequence continues at coordinate 2,678,670 of NZ_CP111079.1, forward strand.
GTCACTCCTATACGAAGCATGAGCGAGGACACTCGCGCTATAAATCCCGTAAGAGCACCTATTTTCAGTTTATTTTACACCAGCTTATACTTCCCGTTGCCGGCTACAAACTCTCCAAGTTAATCTCCGGTGCTTTGCCGGTGGCAGGTCGCTCAAACCAACTCCGCATAGGCGTGTAGTCGCTGAAGAAGCCGCAGTTGCGCAGGTAAAAACTGTTGCCCGATTGCCCGCCGCCATAATCCATCCGGTAGCCGACACGCGCGGTGTTGTCTGCCGTGAACTGGGCCCTGCTGAGCTCTATCCAGTTGCCCTTTACGTCGCGTGCCCACTGGTTAGAGAAAAGCACCTTGCGCTCCACATCGCCATACTCCGGGATAAAGTTCTCCAGGAAAGAGTGTGTACGCTTCAGGTAGGTGTATGTCTTGGGTCGCCGGAAACTGGCAATCAATAGCCACTCGTTTTTTTCGGGAGCGAAGAAATAGGCGGTATACGTGGTATGGTCGTCTCCACTCGGCTTGCCCTGCAAGAGGAATTTATAGGTGGTGCCGGGCTTCCAGTTATACTTCAGGAAGCTCTGTCCGCCCGAGCCTTCGTTGCCAAATTCGCCGGTGTAGACGCCCTCTCCCTTCTTGAGCAACTTTATCTTCTGGTCGTCAGGTATGCTGTTAGGATCATCGGTGTTAAAAGGGCTCCAGACAGAGAACAGAATGCGGCGCTCGGATGCAGAGTTGACCTGTATGCCGAAGTAGCCTTCCGCAAAGCCATTGGCCATAAAGTAGGACCCGATCACATCATTACCTTCCGGCACGGTTAGCTCGTTGTAAAACCATTCTACGTCTGTATTCTCCGGCAGCGGGTAGTTCAGGTGCACGGAAGGCCCCCGGCGGCCCCAGTAAAAGAAGTTGCCTTCGTTGCTCTTTACATAGGCCGTTTGCGCATCAATGGCCTCCCCGGCTAGTTTTATACTTGCTATGTCGGCAAAGTCGTTTCCCTTTTTGGTGATCCCTTTGATGGTGAAGGCCACATAGCCGGTATCAGCCACCTGCCACTCTCCCACGTAATGTTCCTGCAGCGTGCTACCCTGGGCTGATACCGCCTTTGTTTTCCCCAGCGCTTCTACCTGTAGTTTGGTTTTTCCTTCGGGCACCCGCAGGTTCAGCCATACTTTCATAGTTCCTGGTTTGGCTACCCGGGCGTAGGTGGTAAAGTATACTTGCGGATCAGACCAGCCGGTAATGCCCTGCTCTTCAATTTGTCCTCCTGCCTTCTCTTTAGTGGATTTCCAAGTGTTGCCTGCCATCGGCACGACAGCGGTATTGGCTGCGGTGGTTTCCGTGGCAGTTGGGGTAAGGTTGGATGTTGAGGCAACCGGTGTCTTACAGGCCATCAGCACTAGAGCCATACACGCCATGCTGAGTTTATACTTTGTCTTAAGGTACATTCTTATACTTTGGGATTAAAAATATGATCTTCATAAACACAGGTGGACAAGCTCCCCATACTTTGGGTGCTTATCCACCTGCATCATTTACTTTATACTTTGAGTAACTACGGGTTCTGCTCCAGTTTCGGGTTCAGGATAATTTCCTGCTCGGGAATGTAGTATACCACACGCGGGTGGGTGTACGGAATCTCCTGCGTGTTCGACCCGGACGGCAGGTGCGTGCCCGGGTAGTTGCGAACCATCGTGCGCTTGTTGCGGAACACGTCATACTTGCGCTGCGCTTCCCAGGCCAGCTCCAGGCGGCGTTCGTCCAGCACCACATCCAGCACCGAGGTATAGCCCATCATGTTGGAGGCCGAGAACAGCGCCTCGCCGGATAAACCAGCTCTCCTGCGGATCAGGTTCACATCCTCCAGTGCCGCCTCGTTGTTGCCCAATTTGGCATTGGCCTCGGCGCGGTTCAGGTACATCTCGGCCAGGCGCAGGTATACTGGCGAGCTAAGCGTCACAACCCCTTCCTGATAAGAATACTTGGTGATGTAGTATTTCTGATAGCCGTTTCGGCTTGCCAGCACCGGATTACCATCTGCTCCTTTTTTAACAGAGCCGTCAGCGTTTTTCTCATACACCGGCACGATAAACTCCCGGCGCTTATCCCCTTCAAATTTATCGATCAGGTTGCGGTAACTCTCCGAAGCGTACATCTCGCCGTAGCCCATGCCGTCGTTGAGATACATGGAACCAAGCGAGCCCCAGGTCTGGTCGTCCTGCAGCGTGTGCTTGATGGCAAAGATGGTCTCGCGGTTGGTCTCGTTGGCGTAGGTGAAGTAGTTCGGCAAATCAGCCGTTGGCAGCAAGGTATAGCGACCGGAGTTAATCACCAGGTCGGCGTACTCAATGGCCTTCTCGTTGTTCTCCATGTATAAGTATACCCTGGATAAAAGAGCCTGGGCCACCTCTTTGGAGGCAAAGCTGCTGTTCTTCGTGCTGCCCATCAGGCTCGCCGCCTTCTCCAGGTCCTGTATCACAAACTCGTACACTTCCTTCACGGAGCTGCGCGGCGGCAGGTCGTTAATGTCGGTGTTGTTGCGGATCATCACCCCCGGCGAGGCTCCCCCATCCTGCGCGTAAGGCCGCCCAAAGATGTTCACCAGATCAAAGTGCACCATGGCGCGCAAAAAGTAGTTCTCGCCCAGCACCTGGTCCAGCTCCGCCGACTGCCCCTCCTGCAGCTTCTCGATCACCACGTTGGTGCCGTAGATCGCCTGGTAAGCCTTCCGGAAGAAGTTACCCGTGATGCTCATGGACGTGAGGTGCTGGTAGTTGTAGGCGTAGAACAGCGGGTCGGTAGTGGTGCCGCTCAGGGCCACGTTGTCGCTGGGGTACTCGGCCAGCATGTGGAAATTACGGGTGTAATAACTGTCTTTGATGTAGTTATAGTTGCCGATGGTGGCCGCCTTCAACCCCTCGGGCGTGCCGGTGGTCTGATCAATGGTGAGGCCGTCGTATGGCTGTACTTCCAGGTCATCTGTACAACCCGAAAGCACTACTGCACTAAGTATGGCAGGGTATATATACTTTCTGAATTTAAATTTCATGGCTCAGTAGTTTTAGAATTAAAAGTCGAGGTTAACGCCGAACATAAGTTTCTTGCTGCCCGGGTAGCGGGTGGTGGAGTAACCGGAAGTCAGGTCCACCTCCGGGTCCATACCAGAGAAGTCGGTCAGCGTCCACAGGTTGTCGCCGCTCACAAAGACGCGGATGTTCTCTGCTTTTATTCGGTTGGTAACAGCCTCCGGCAGGTTGTAAGACAGCGTGACGTTGCGCAGGCGCAGGTAGCTGCCATCCTCCAGGTAGCGTGAGGAGACTTTGTTAGAGGCTTTGTTGCCGTTTAGCACCGCCTTCGGATGCGTGGCCACATCGCCTTCTTTCTCCCAGCGGCTCCATCCATCCTGCAGCACCATGCTGTTGTAAGTAGGATAAGCCCCATCAGCATCGAAAAGCTCGCGGTTGTAGTTGTACACTTTGTTGCCATACACAAAATTCACAAAGGCAGATAAGGTGAAGTTCTTGTAAGCAAAGGTATTACGCATACCGCCCGCAAACTTAGGCGTTGTAGTGCCGGTGTATACTCTGGTGGCGCTGTTGTAGGAGTTGGTTACCGTGTCCTGCACAAAGTTGCCGTTGGCATCATACTTCTTCAGGAGCCAAAGTGGGTCGCCGGTGGCTGGGTCCACTCCCTTCCACTCGCGCATAAACCAGGATCCGATAGCCCTGCCTTCCTCAATACGCTGGCTGCCCTGGTCGATCGGCTGCCCGTCGTAGAGTTCCAGCACTTTGTTGCGGTTGAAGGAGATATTAAAGTCTGTTTCCCAGGCAAAGGCCCCCTGGAGGTTCTCAGTGCTCAACTCAATATCCAAGCCGCGGTTTCTAACCGAGCCGATGTTCTGGGTCTGCCAGTAAAAGCCGGTGGCCGAGGAAAGCGGCACCTGCTGCAGGATGCCCTTGTTGGTTCTGTTGTAGAAATCCAGCGATAGGTCAACTCTATTGAACAGGCCGATTTCCAGTCCCACATCAAAGGTATGGGCTTTCTCCCAGGTCAGGTTCGGGTTCACGAGGCGGCGCGGGAAGCCCCCCGGCAGGTCAGCATACTGCACGTTAAACTGGTACAGGTCTACCGCCTCGAAATCACCGATGTTGGCGTTGCCGGTGGTACCGTAGCTGCTTCTGAGCTTGAGCAGGCTTATGGTAGAGGTCAAGCCCTGGAAGAAGTCTTCGCTGGAGATAGCCCAGGCAGCGCCCACGGAGTAGAAGTCGCCGAAGCGCTTGTCGCGGCCGAAGCGGGAAGAGCCGTCGCGCCGGTAAGAAACGGTGGCAAAATAGCGGCTGTCAAAGTCGTAGTCCACATTCAAAAAGCCCGACATAAACTTACTCTCGGTCTTATACCCGCCAATGTTCACCGGCGTCGCCACGGCATCGAGCACCTCCAGGCCCGGAAAAATGCCCTGCCCCGAAGCGTTCATGCCATCGGTGTAATTCTTCTGGTATTCAGCGCCCAGAATACCGCGCACACTATGCGAGCCAAACTGCCTGTCGGCGGTCAGCAGGTTAGAGGTCAGGAAGCTGTTGCTATAGCCATAAGAGTTGCTCAAAGAGCCATTGTTTGCCTTGCCGCCGGGCGTGCGCGAGTCGTTGTTCGACTCATAGCGCGAGTTACCAGTGGAGTAGCGGTTGGTGGTAGCGAAAGCCAGCCAGTCAGTAATTCTATACTCCAGTTTCAGGTCCCCATCCAACGACTGGCCCCGGCTGCGGTTGTAGTTATACTGGCTGGTGTACAGAAAATTGCTCTTGTCGCGGCCGTACCACCCTACGGTGTTGGCGTCCACATACCGGATCGTGCCGTCCTCATTGTAAGGGTTATCCCAGGGCATGTTGATGAAAGACTGGTAGATGGCGCCCGAAGGATCGTTGTCGCGGTTGGAGAACTGCGTATTCACCCGGGCCGTGATCGTGAAGTGGTCGTTGATGTCGTGGTCGATGTTAGCCCGGAAGTTAGTTTGCTCATAGTTGGTGTTTACCACCGTGCCTTCCTCCTGAAAGTAATTGCCGCTGATGTAGAACCTGGTTTTCTCCGATCCGCCGGATACGGAAAGCTGGTGGTTGTTGGTGATACCTGTGCGGAAGGCCTCGTCCAGCCAGTTGGTGTTTTCGGGCTGCGTGGGCAGCACACCGCTCGCAAAATCCCCATAGGTCAACGGAAAGTTCTTGGAAGTCAGATAGGCGTTGATATCGGCTTCTGACGGGTTAGGCGTTGTTTTGCTTAACGTAGCGATATGGTTGTTGCGCTTGCCGGTGTAATCGTTCTGGTACATCCGGTTGGTATAATCGAAAAGCTGCTGGCCGTCCATTACCTCAAAGTTTCCGGTAGTGCGTTGGCTCACGCCGGTGGTGCCATTGTAAGATACCCGGGTTTTGCCGGCCTTGCCCCGTTTGGTGGTGATCACAATCACGCCGTTGGCCGCTCTTGAACCGTATAAGCCTGTCGCAGCGGCGTCTTTGAGCACGGTTATACTTTCAATGTCTGTCGGGTTGGCCGTGCCGCCAATCACACCATCCACTACATACAAAGGATCAGCACTGGCTGAAATAGATCCCGTACCCCGAATACGCACTTTGGGTGCCTCCCCCGGCTGTCCGCTGGCACTGGACACCGTTACCCCGGAGGCCTTGCCCTGCAGCATGGTAGCTGTGTTGTTGGTGGTCACGTCGCGCAGTTCCTGGCCACTCACCACAGAGACAGAACTCACCAGTTCGGACTGGGACTTACTGGAGTAGCCTACTACCACTACCTCTTCCAGGCTTTTGGCATCGGTCTTCATGGTCAAGTTGACGCTGGTCTGATTGCCTACCGGTACCTCCTGCGTCAAATAGCCGATATAAGAGAAGACGAGAATATCTGTGGGGGCGGCGGTGATGCTAAAACCACCATCTGCTCCGGTAGCCGTTCCCGTGGGGCTATTCTTCACCACCACCGTTACCCCGACCAGCGGCTGGCTTTTCTCATCTACTACCCTGCCACTCACCTGTCGTTGCCCCTGGGCATTAGCTATGTCAGGCACACTAAAAATACAAAACAAACATAGCAGCACCGGCAGCACTGGCATGGTCTTTAGGTCCTTTATCTTTTCCAGATAGGGTATCCGAAAAAGAAGCGCCCTACCTCCTTGGTAAATCTTGCTCATACTTCTCATAAAGGTTAGTGGTTTAGGATTTGACTTAGAAAATAATTTAATGTGCACGTAAACACCAGGGTTAACTTATCATAATACCACGGTAATCACAAATCTTTTATAGATTAAAATATGTGCAAACGTTTGTTAAAGCCTCACTTATAGCTTCCCGTAAAGTCTCTAACCCCTTCTGGTTCTGATATAACAGATAGCTCTCCGGCAGAAAAACCTATTCTGAAGGCAACTCAAAATAATACAAGTTTAAACAACAGTCTTCGATATGCTGCCTCCCCAGTGATCAACTAAAGTATGGCTGCATAAAAAAAGCGGATGGGAACCGTTTCCGGCTCCCATCCGCTGAACTACTTCAATTTTAAGCTAAAACTCTTTTCAGGGAGGATTAGTAACCAGGGTTTTGTGTCAGAATCTGGTCGCTCAGGTCAATCTGCGATTGCGGCACCGGCATCAGGTACAGCTTATCATACCAGGTTCTGGTTTGCACCAGTTTGTTCCGGATGTCGTAAATAGTCCCCATCACCTCCGGAGCAATTTCCCAGCGACGGATATCCATGTAGCGCTGCCCCTCCAGGGCCAGCTCGATGCGGCGCTCGTTGCGAATCAGTTCGCGCAGACTCTCTTTGCTGTTGTATACGGCCTCATCCACAGGCGGCATGCCAGCTCTTTGGCGCACCTCATTCAGCGCGGCGTACACGGTCGCATCCGGGCCGCTGTACTCGTTCATGGCCTCGGCATAGCTTAGCAGCACCTCCGCGTAGCGCAGCAGGATGATGTTGGCGTGATTGGCGATGTTCTCCCGATGCGCCTGCGGGTCTACCAGCTTGCGGAAGTTATAGCCTGTCTGGGAGTTGTTGCTTCCGCCGATCTGCCAGGTAAACGTATAATCGTCTTCCAGGGCATTCCAGGGGTTTCCGTTGAACATGATGGAGGCATAGAAGCGCGGGTCGCGGTTCTTGTACTCATTGGCAAAGGCAGGATCCTCACTCAGGTATAAATCTGCCCGAACCTGCGGGTCGAGTATATTGGCTGGGCCGCCGGTCTTAAAGTTGCTATAGGCGTTCACCAGGTCCTGTGTGGGGGTAACGGAGCTCCAGCCATTCAGCACGCTTGGCGGCAGGTAAGTGTTGTTCCACTGCGGATCCACCTGCATGATAAACTGGTGGTCCAGGATCACCTCACTGTTGCCCTCATACTGCTGCTGGAAAAGCTTTTCGTAGCTGCGCAGGCCCAGACGGAATCTTTTTTCGTCTTCTTCACCGGCAAAATCAACCCATGTGGCATAATTGTCTTCCAGGTCCTTGTCGGTTTCCTCGTTTACCTTAAACAACGTATAACCCAGTCCCATAACCTCCTGGGCAGCATCAGCGGCAGCTTTCCATTTGCTGGCGTCACCTGCGTTAAAGCGGGGGCTGGCCTCGTTGAGCAGAATACGGGCTTTCAGCGCAAGCGCGGCGCCTTTGGTAACCCTGCCCTTCTCGCTTGAGTCCCCTCCCCCATAAACGACAGGGAGCGTTTCGGCAATCTCAGACAGTTCGGCGAGCAGGAAGTTTACCACATCCGTACGAGGAGTGCGCGGCACATCCTCTTCGCCGGCACCCAGCGTACTGGTAACCAGCGGCACATCGCCAAACCGCACCACCATATCCCAGTAGAACCATGCGCGCAGGAAGCGGGCCTCCGCCTTAAAGCGCTCCCGCAGGTCAGCATCCATCTCAATTTTATCGGCGTTCTCCAGCAGCTGGTTGGCACGGCGGATGCCGGTATAGCCCCAGCCGGCGTTGGAGTTGGTGTTGATGGTACCGGCCGACACTACCGTGGCTGTGCTTTCCCAAGGGTACTGCGCATAGGCGTTATCCGTGCTGCCGTCGTCATAAATAATGTCTTCTCTTGTCAGCTGGCTGTACACCGCGTTCAATGCCTTGGACAGGTCATCCTTCGTTTTCCAGAATGTCGCGTCGGAGATCTGGTTCTGCGGCGGCCGCTCCAGAAAATCGTCGTTGCAGGCAGTAGTAAGCAGGAGCCCGGCAAGCGCTCCGGTATAGGTGAGATATTTTATACTTCTTTTCATGATATCTTGTGTTGGTAATGATGAAGCCATCAATGTTAGAATTTGGCGTTGACACCGAGTGAGAAGGTTTTCAGGCCCGGGTAGCCTCCACGGCCGGAGCCAAACTCCGGATCGTAGTCACTGAGGCGCTCATCCCCCATGATGGTGAAAGGGTTATTAGAGGTAGCGTACACGCGTAGCGTCTGCATGCCCAGCTTGCTGCTCACTGTCTCCGGAATATTATACCCCAGCGTAATGGCCCGGATGCGGAAGTACGCGCCGCTGAAGAGCCAGAAGGAGGATGTATTATAGTTATGCGAGGCATCGGCACTGATGAGCGTGCGCGGGAAGTGCGCGTTTGGATCCGGATTCTCAGCCGTCCAACGGTTTTCATAGGCTTTCTTGATGTTGGCTCCGTTGAAGAACGGGTAAGCCGCCTCTGCTTCCAGATAGGTGTCCACATCAGCCACACCGTACGTAATCACGTTCAGGTCGAAGCCTTTGTAGGAGGCGCCCACGTTAAAGCCATAGGTCATCCACGGCACGTCGTTGCCCAGAATCACACGGTCGGCCGCGTCAATTACCTCGTCTCCGTTGATGTCGGCATACTTGATATCACCGGGCTTGGTGGCAGCGCTTTGGAAGGCGTGCCCCTGCACGTCCTCTTCATTTACAAAAAGGCCCTCGGCACGGTACCCGTAGAAGGCACCAACCGACTCGCCTACACGCTCTATCCAGTAACCGTTGATGCGCTCTTCCACACCACCCAGACTCACGATCTCGTTCTGGATCTTGGAGAAGTTAGCCCCAATGGTATAGGTAAAGTCAGTCCCGATGGCGCCGTTGTGCACCAGGTTCAGTTCTATGCCTTTGTTGCGTGTCTCGGCTGCGTTCCGGTAGGGAGCAGCCAGGCCATAAGTAGCCAGCACCGGCAGCTGCATCAGGATACCCTCTGTGTTTTTGATGTAATAGTCGGCCACTACATCCAGCTTGCCGCGGAAAATGGAGAAGTCCACACCGAAGTCAGTCATGTATACTTTCTCCCAGGTTGCCAGCGTATTGGCACCTGTGCCTTGCCAGGCCCCATCCACCGGGTTCCCGTCGAAGTTATAGGCATAGCCCGTGCTCAGCAGCGAGTAGTAGTTGCCCGGCGGCACCACGTCCTGGTTGCCCAGCGCACCCCACGAGCCGCGTAGCTTCAGGTTATCGATCCAGCTGATGTTTTTGATAAACGGCTCTTCAGACAGTCTCCAGCCAGCTGAGAAGGAAGGAAACACTGCCTCGCGCTGGTCGGGGTGGAAGCGGGAAGAGTAGTCGGTACGCAGGGTACCTTCGAATAGGTACTTGTTCTGGAAATCATAATTCACACGCCCGAAGAAGGAGCGGATCGCCCACTGCGTCTCAGCGGTACTGTTGGCGCCTGACACAATATTCTCCGGACTTGCCGAACCGGTGCCAACCGTCGTCATCTCATCGTTCGGAAAGTTCTTGCGGCCCATAAACGCGGTGCGGTACACGTTGCTCTCCTGAGAGGCACCCACCATGACCTTGCCTGTGTGCTTGCCAAAGGTGCGCTCGTAGCTGGCCGTTCCCTGCGTCAGGATTTCCTGACGGCGGCCCCAGTTCTCCTGCATCTGGTTCACCGTCACGGCCGAGGCACTCATCGGCTGCTTCGTTGTAAAGTCTACAATCGGGTCCATCGTGCTGTTAAAGGACCAGTTCATCAGGTTGGAATATTTTAAAGAGAAGAGGCCGTTCACTGTCAGGCCTTTCAGCGGGGTCAGGCTGGCGTTCGCCGCCGTTTGCAAGTAGTTGTTACGGGTCCAGCTACTGCCGCCCTCCTCTATCTTGCGCAGCTGGTTTCTGGCGGCCGTGTTGGCATTGGCCGAACCTCCGCTTATTGAGCCCCAGCTTCCGTCCGAGTGGCGCGCCACTGTCACCGGAAGCGAGCGGTTGAGCTCTGTCCAGCTAAAGCCTGCCCCCTCCGTATCGTAATCCTGGCGGATAAAGGAGATGTTGGTTCCTATCTTGAGTATCTCCGGAAAAACATCGGTGCTGGTATTCAGTTTTACGCTGTAACGGTCCATGTCCTTGCCCGGCAGCAGCGACTGCTGGTTAAAATAGGACGCGCCCAGGTAATAACTGGTGTTCTTGCCGCTGGAGGACACATTGAGATTGATATCGCTCTGGGGTGCTGTTTCGCGCAGCACCAGGTCATACCAGTCTGTATTGGGGTACATGTCCGGGTCACTCCCATTGCCGAGCTTCTGAATCTGCTCATCCGTGTAGGTCGGGGCCTTGCCGGCGTTTGTCATCGCCTCGTTGTGGAACCTGGCATAGCCTACGGCATCCATATACTCCGGCAGACGCGTAGGGGATTGCCAGCCATAATTGGCGTTAAAGCCGATCGTGGTTTTCTCGGTATTCTTTCCTGTCCTGGTCGTAACCACAATCACGCCGTTCGCAGCCCTCGAACCATAAATGGAGGCGGCGGAGGCATCCTTGAGCACCGACATGTTCTCAATATCGTTCGGGTTCAGGGCGGCCAGCTCCGTGTCGGAGGCCGGGATACCATCTATAATGATCATTGGCCCGGGTGAGCTCAGGTTGGTACGTCCGCGCACGGTAATCGTGCCCACACTGCCCACATCACCCGGTCGTTGGATCACCGTAAGACCAGGGGCTACCCCCTGCAGGGCGTTCTGTACAGAAGTAACAGGCCGGTCGGTCAGTTGCTTGGTATCTACCGTGGCCACCGAACCGGTTACGTCTGCCCGCTTCTGGGTGCCATAGCCTACTACCACTACCTCTTCCAGGCTCTTGGCATCAGGCTTCATGGTCACGTTGATGGTGGCCTGGTTACCTACTGTTACTTCCTTCGTCTCATAGCCGATGTAAGAGAACACCAGCACATCCGTGGGCGCAGCAGCAATGGTAAAGGCGCCGTCCATGTTGGTGGTGGTGCCTGTGGTGGAGTTCTTAACTACCACGGTCAGCCCGATAAGGGGCTGGTTCTGCTCATCCACTACTTTACCGCTTACCCGTTGCTGCGTTTGGCTGTAGCCGGTTTGAATGGTAAGGAGGAAAAACAGCGCGCTTAATACTAAAGAGAACGCTGGTACGGGCATGGTACACCTTTTTTGTAGCGAGTAAAGTCTCCTGCCCAGAAGGACTTTTCCCTCTCTGTAATGTTGTTTCATACTTCTTATGGTTTAGCTTTATATAGATATGTGTTCGAGAACGCAATCATTAATTTAGGATTGATCGTGGAGACCACCTAACCAGCAAAGCCATTAAAAGCACACAAACGTTTGTTTTGGGTCTGATTGGAAGTACCAAAGCATGGGCTTTTCAACACTATTCCCCTTTTCACGCCCCTCATGGCATCGACTGGGAAATTGTGCACTAACTACCTCCACGTTGTGCTGTGTCAGGTAGTAAAGTATAGCCTCTATTGGGGTGAAAACACAGGTGATAGTTAAGATAAATGTCCGAAGGACTCATGCCCGGCTTTATACTTTGGCCTTTCCTGCCATTGCACCCCAAAGTTGCGTTTGTGATTAGAGTATCAACTGATTGTTAAGATTTTATAAAGAATGAGCAAACGTTTGCGGGGGAATAATTACAGGGGACACCTTGCCTGATAATTCTCCCGATAAGCGTACCCCTCCAGCTCATAAAGCCTAAACCGTTCTGTTTGCCGCGTGGACGTTTACATTCCGTTTGCTTTGACTCAATTGCTTTCGTAACTTTCTTTCATGAAATACCCTCACCCCCTCACCGCCTTCGCTGTGGCAGCCATACTTGCCGGCTGCTCGGAGCAGCCTAGAGAGCAGCCCGCCACAGCAGCCTTCGCCTCCACGCAGCAGGATTCCCTCTCCTCCTGCTGTATTTCCGCTGTGCCCTCCCGTTTTGGTACATCATCGCCCCAAGGGCAAACCGCTGGGGAACAGGTGTCTGAAAAAGAGCAGAAGGAGGGCATGGTTTGGATAGAGGGCGGCACTTTTATTATGGGGGCAGATGATAAACAAGCGCGGCCGGATGAGCAGCCCCGGCACCAGGTAACGGTGGACGGTTTCTGGATGGATGCCACAGAGGTGACCAACGCTGCGTTTGCCCGTTTTGTGGAAGCTACCGGCTACGTCACCACGGCCGAGCGGAAGCCGGATTGGGAGGAGTTAAAAAAGCAGCTCCCTCCCGGCACGCCCAAGCCGGACGAAAGCCTGCTGGTAGCGGCTTCGCTGGTGTTCCAGTCTCCTCAGGGGCAGGTAAACCTGAATGACTTTGCCAGTTGGTGGGCCTGGAAAGAAGAGGCCAACTGGCGGCAGCCACACGGGCCGGGCAGCAGCATAAAGGGCAAAGAAAACCACCCTGTCGTGCATATTTCCTGGTACGACGCACAGGCTTATGCCAAATGGGCCGGCAAAAGGCTCCCGACAGAGGCCGAGTGGGAATGGGCCGCACGCGGGGGCAAAAAAGACACGATGTATCCTTGGGGAAACGAGGGCATTAACTCCGGCAAGCCTAAAGCCAACACCTGGAACGGGACTTTCCCGACCAGTAATACGCAGCAGGACGGCTACTACCATACGGCACCTGCCAAGTCTTACGCCCCTAACGGCTATGGCCTGTATGATATGGCGGGCAACGTGTGGGAGTGGTGCGCAGACTACTACCACAGCAGTTACTACCGCACAATCCATACTGCTGCGGGAGTGCGCAACCCCGCCGGTCCGGCAGAGAGCCATGACCCGGACGAGCCATACGCTAAGAAGCGGGTGATCAGGGGCGGCTCTTTTCTATGCAACGACAGCTACTGCTCCGGCTTCAGGGTGGCCGCGCGCATGAAGAGCACCGAAGACAGCAGCCTGGAGCATGTGGGCTTCCGTTGCGTGAAGGACTGACAAACGAAAAAGCCCCCGCTTTCGCAGGGGCTCCCCAATCATTCACCTATACTAACTAACAATGATAATATCTACGCGGCAAAAACCTAATGCCTAACAAATATACACTTTGTGTGCGAACACACAAATATTTGGCTGGAAAAATTTAAACTACGCCTCAAAGCACCTGTGCGCCTGCCATACTTTACTTTGCAAAGTATAAACCTTAACTTTAGCAACTGCTATACTTTATAAGATGCCACGGAAACCTACCACGATAAAAGAAATCGCCAAGATACTTCATGTGTCTACCTCCACCGTTTCCAGAGCGCTGCACGACCACCCCAGCATTGGCACCGCCACCAGCGCCAAGGTAAAGCAGCTGGCAAAAGAGCTTAACTATGAGCGCAACCAGACGGCAGTATACTTCCAGCAGGGCAAAACCTACACGATAGGCGTCATACTGCCGGAGCTCTCGGAGGCATTCTTCTCCTCGGCCATCAGCGCGATAGAGGATACTGCTTACAAGCGGAACTACACCGTGCTGCTAGCCCAATCGCATGATGACGCCCAAACGGAGAAGCAGTTAGTGGAGAAGATGAAAAACCACCGGGTGGACGGCCTGCTGGTGTCCGTGGCCAAAACCACTTCTACCTTTGAGCACTTCAGCAGCCTGAGCAAGTTCAACATCCCCGTGGTGTTCTTCGACCGCATCCCGCCAATCAATGGTGTACACTCTGTGGCCTGCAGCATGGTTACCGGCACCATCGAGGCGGTAACTTATTTACTGAAGAAAGGGCACCGCGCGATCGGGATGATCAACGGGCCGGAAACGCTTTATGCCAGCACCGAGCGGCGGGAAGGGTATATTAAGGCGATGCAGAAGAACAGGCTCAAGTACGACCCCTCGCTGGTAGTAGGCTGTGACCTGACCGAGGAAGGCACGATCAAGGCGCTGGAGGAGTTGCTGGCAAACAAGCGCAAAGCCACAGCCATCGTTACGTTCAACGATTATGTATGGCTCTATGCCCAGAAACACGCCCGCAGGCTGGGAATAAGTATCAATAAGGACCTGGAGTTTGTAAGCTACGCCAACCTGCCTATGACCGAGTACATGGATTACGCCCCGCTTGCCTCAGTAGAGCAGTTCCCGCACCAACAAGGGCAGAAGGCCACCGAGATCCTGCTGGACCTGCTCTCTACAGGCGAGGAACAGCACCTGCGGCAGCAAGCGTACTATAAGGTTATTGTGGAATCGCAGCTCGTGGAGAGCAACCGGAAGTGCTAGTCCTGCTCCGGCTGCCACCCTTTCTTTCCAAAATGACGCAACGGGGCTATGAATTTCCTGCCCGTCCCTTCATAATCCTCTAAACCGGGCACCTGCCATACCTGATGTGCTGCAGTAAGACTACCTCAGGTTTTATTGACCGCATTTTGTGCGTGTTCGTAAACATTATGTACTTTTTTTCTTGTTTTGTAGCAAACGCCTGTTTACTTTTAAAAACTTTCATCCTTTTCACATGCTACGCCCACGGGCCGTACCTCTTCCCTCAGAAGGAGGCTTGGTGAGGCTGCATGTGCTAAACATAGAGGATATTAGCTGAAAACAGCGCAAAAGGCTACCTTCCCCGGCAGCTTTATGCCTGTGGCTCAGACAGGGAAAATTATACTTAACCGAGAAGACTAAACCTTCATTACATGCATAAAAGCCCTACTTTACTCATACTGGCAGCAGGTATGGCGACACGGTACGGCAGCCTGAAGCAATTAGATGCCTTTGGGCCCCAGGGAGAAACCATCATTGAGTACTCCATTCACGATGCGCGGAGAGCCGGTTTCGGCAAGGTGGTGTTCGTGATCCGCAAATCCATTGAGGAAGCGTTTAAAACTGCCATGCAGGAAAGGCTGCCAGCGGACCTTGCAGTGGAGTACGTTTCCCAGGAGCTCGACATGCTGCCGGCAGGCTACAGCATGCCCGAAGGCCGCACCAAGCCTTGGGGAACGGCACACGCCGTCTGGGTGTCCACAGCCAAGCTGCAGGAACCCTTTGCCGTGATAAACGCCGATGACTTTTACGGCTATGAATCCTTTAAACGGGCAGCCGATTTCCTGAAGAGCAGCACCGACGAACGCGAGTACGGCCTGATTGGATACAGGCTCTCCAACACCCTCTCCGAGCACGGCAACGTATCGCGCGGCATCTGCGCCCTTGCCCCGGACCACTCCCTGACATCGCTCACGGAACTGACCAAGATCGCGCGTACTGCAAGCGGTGCCATCACGGTAGAAGATGAGGGAACACAGCAGTGGCAACTCACCGGCGAGGAAATCGTGTCGATGAACCTGATGGCCTTCAAACCCTCGGTGCTCCCATACTTTGACAAGTACCTCAAGGAGTTTCTGCAGGAGAAGGGCCAGGAGTTGAAAGCCGAGTTCTACCTGCCCTCTGTGGTCAATGCGATGCTGGCAACGGGAGCCGCCCGGGTAAAGGTGATCCCTACGCCGGAGAAGTGGTTTGGTGTGACCTATCCTGAAGACAAGGCGGGTACCATCCAGCAAATAAAAGAACTGATTGAGGCAAACATTTACCCTAAAAACCTTTGGGAAGACGCTACACCGCATCACATGAAAGAAGACCCCAACGCTGAGGCAAACCTGCGGGAGGTACTCTCCCACTTTATCCTTGAAGGAAGTATTAGCAGCGTGCGCTCTTACGGCTCGGGCCACATTCACGACACCTATGCCGTAACCAACGGCACGCCCGAAAGCCCTGATTACCTGCTGCAGCGCATCAACCACAACGTTTTTAAAAACGTGCCCCTGCTGATGGACAACATCGAGCTGGTAACGCGCCACCTGCGTCAGAAACTGGAGAATATGCCCGGTACCAGGCCCGACGAGGAGGTGCTTACCCTGGTGCCAACGCATGCGCAGCAAAGTTTTTACCGCGACGCGGAAGGAAACTTCTGGAGGGTGTACCTGCTGCTGGACGGCACGCGCAGCTATGACATTGTGGAGACTCCGCAGCAGGCCCATGAAGGTGGCAAAGCCTTCGGCAAATTCCTGGCCCTGCTGGCAGACCTGGATACAAGCCAGCTACACGACTCCATCCCGGATTTCCATAACGTAGAGAGCCGCCTCCGTCTTTTTGAGGCAGCGCTACAACGCAACCCCAAAGACAGGGCACGGCAGGTACCTCAGGAGATCGAATTTGTGCAGCAGCGGGCCGAGCAAATGAGCACGATCTGCAGGCTGGGCCGCGAGGGCGGGCTTCCCCTCCGCACCACGCACAACGATACCAAATTTAACAACGTGCTGCTCGACAAGTATGACAAGGCGCTCTGCGTGATAGACCTGGACACAGTGATGCCGGGCTACGTAGCCTACGATTTTGGCGATGCCATCCGCACCACAGTGAACAAGGCCGCCGAGGATGAGGAGGACCTGAGCAAGATCAGCGCCGACTTTAACCTGTTCAAAGCTTTTACCGAGGGCTTTCTGCAGGAGACCAGCTCTTTTCTTACCCAGGAGGAAATCGCCTCGCTGCCACTCGGCGTGACGCTGCTCCCCTACATCATGGGGCTGCGCTTCCTGACCGATTATATCGACGGGGACCACTACTACAAGATCCATTTCCCGGAGCACAACCTGCAACGGGCACGCGCCCAGTTCAGGCTGGTGGAGGTGCTGGAAGAAAACATGGAGCTGCTACGCAATACCGTACAGGAAACCGCCGCCTTATGCAAAACAGCCGAAGCCGGACAACAAAAGTAATGGAGATGAAGCAACTGGTCGTTCCTACTATACCTGCGCTAAAGCCCTCTAGCCCGCTTTCCGACGTGTCGGAGGCGCTTGACCTGCTCCCCGCGCAGCGCATCGACCTGGATCCTTGGCCCTCCGGCGGGGAAAAGGTAGAAGCGGGATTCACACTAGCCCACAGTGGCCGTCACCTGCTGCTCAAGTATAAAGTACGGGAGCAGGCAGTGCTGGCGCGCTACAGAAACATCAACGACCCTGTCTACAAAGACACTTGCGTGGAGTTCTTCATCTCTTTTGGAGAAGAGCGCGCTTACTACAACATAGAGGCCAACTGCCTCGGCACCTGCCTGGTAGGCTATGGGCCGGGGAAGCATGACAGAAAGCCACTCGCTGTAGAGGCTATCTCACAAATAGAGCATCTGGCCAACCTGAAGGTAGCCAACCATGGCCAAAAAGAGCGGGCCTGGGAGCTGACACTGCGGATACCAGCCACGGTGTTTACCGAGCATCGCCTGGAGAACTTTTCCGGGCTGCAGGCCCGGGGCAACTTTTATAAATGCGGGGATGATCTGCCGGAGCCCCACTTTCTGGTCTGGAATCCGGTAACGGCTCCCGCCCCGGAGTTTCATCGCCCCGGGGACTTTGGCGCCATCTCTTTTTTGTAAAGTATAATAGTCGCCGGCAGTCGCTTCGGAATGACCTGGCGCAGGCAGGTGCTTATACTTTGCCGGATGATCCAGAGAAATATTGATTGAAACATCAGCTTAACTTCTAACCTATAAAACCATGAGTAGTAACCGCAGAGAATTCTTGAAGCTTTCCGGTCTGGCTGGGATAAGCATCGCCGGTACAGGCTTGCTCGCAGGCTGTGCCACAGGCGCCACCGAGGAGCAACAGCAGTCCAACCTGGCCCAGATAGCGCAGCAGGCCAAACGCAAGCACACGCAGCAGTTTAACATGAGCGGCTACAGCGCCCCCAAGCTGGACAAGGTGCGCATCGGCTTCGTAGGCCTGGGCATGCGTGGGCCCGGTGCCGTGTACCGCATGAGCAACATCGAGGGCGTAGAGATAAAAGCACTCTGCGACCTGATCCCGGAGCGGGCGGAGAAAGTAAAAAAGGAGCTGCAGGAAAGAACCGGCACTGCCCACAACCCTGCCCTCTACTCCGGCAAGGAAGACTCCTGGAAGGAAATGTTCGAGCGGGACGACCTTGACCTGATCTATATCACCACGCCATGGGACCTGCACACCCCGCAGGCCGTTTACGCCATGGAGCACGGCAAGCACGCTGCTGTGGAGGTACCTGCCGCTACAAGTATAGAAGAATGCTGGCAGCTGGTGGAAACATCGGAGCGCACCAAAAAGCACTGCATGATGCTGGAGAACTGCTGCTACGACTTCTTTGAGATCCTGACGCTGAACATGGCCCGCCAGGGCTACTTCGGCGAGATCGTGCACGGCGAGGGTGCCTACATCCACCAGCTGCTGGACCTGAACTTCGACAAGGATGGTTACCAGAACATGTGGCGCCTGCGCGAGAACATGACCCGCAACGGCAGCCTGTACCCTACCCACGGCCTGGGCCCTATCTGCCAGGTTATGAACGTGAACCGCGGCGACGTGATGGATTACCTCACTTCGGTATCGACGGACGACTTCCAGATGTATGAGGAGGCGCAGAAGCGCGCCGAGGGCGATGCTTTCTACAAGGAGTTTGTGCAGGATACCTATCGTGGCAACATGAACACCACCACCATCCGCACCAAGAAAGGCCGCACCATCATGATTCAGCACGATGTGACTACGCCGCGTCCTTACTCCCGCATCCACCTGGTGAGCGGCACCAAAGGCATGGCGCGCAAATGGCCGGAGGCCAAGATCTCCAAAGGCCATGGCTGGCTGAAGCCGGAGGAAGTGAAGGCCCTGGAAGAGCAGTATACTCCGGAGATCGTGAAGAAGATCGGCGAGATGGCCAAGAAGATCGGCGGCCACGGCGGCATGGACTTTATGATGGACTGGCGCCTGATCGACTGCCTGCGCAACGGCCTGCCTCTGGACCAGGATGTATACGACGCGGCCTCCTGGACCGCTGTGGGCCTGCTGAGCGAGTGGTCGGTGGCCAACCGCTCCAACTCCATAGACGTGCCGGACTTTACGGCCGGTGCCTGGGAGAAAAACGCGCCGGTAGACCTGTCATTGGCAGGCGGTGGTACCACCAACGTGGTTGTGAAACTTTAACAGCGCAAGATATAACAGGCTGTTATACTTAACGCTGAAGCATACTTTAGCCAGGGCCCCGGTACTTGTTGCCGGGGCTTTTTTTGTACAGTCCCCTCATTTTCTCCTTTGTAGTATAGATTGGATAGCGGTACCGAATGCTGCGGTTTTGCACTTTTTGCTTCCTCTGTATAAAATATTAGTATAACTTTATATATTGCGAAAACCCGCGGGGGCTTTCTATACTTGCGGTAACCTTGCGTTTTCAGGCGGAGCGTCCGTTTTTACACCCAACGTATAAACCAAGGTATAGGAAAGCTCCGCACATTTTACCAATCATTTAAGACGATACAGAACTTGAACAAGGTAGTTAGGATTAAGGATATTGCTGAGAAGGCGAACGTATCAACAGGAACTGTAGACCGCGTGCTTCATAACCGCGGCAGGGTGGCCGAAGACGTGCGCCAGCGGGTGCTTAAAATTGCCGAGGAACTTAACTACAAACCCAATATCCTGGCCCGCGCCTTGGTGAATAACAAAATCTACCATATTGCCGCCCTTATCCCTGACCCGGCCCATGACAACTATTGGCAGGCCCCGAAAGCCGGCATTGAGAAAGCCGAGGAGGAGTTGCAGCAGTATGGCATGCGGGTCACCCAGTTCTGTTTCGATCCCTTTAACGCGGAATCCTTTGTGAAGGAAGCCGACAAGGTAGCCTCCAGGTCTTTTGATGGCATATTGGTGGCCCCGGTGTTTTACCGCCAGTCGCTCTCCTACTTCAGCAAGTGGAAGCGTCAGGGCATTCCGTTTGTGCTCTTCAACACGCACATTCCAAACTATGAGCCCCTTATGTACATTGGCCAGGACTCTTACCAGAGTGGTTTTCTGGCTGCCAAGCTGCTGCATTACGGAAGCAAGGAGAAGGGTTCTTTTGTAGTGGCACACATCGAGGAAGACGTAGCCAACTCCTCCCACCTCATTAGTAAGGAGCAGGGTTTTGTGGATTACTTTGTGACACAGGAACTGGAGAGCAAGTACCATACAATACAGATCGACGTACAGAGCAGCGCACAGCAAACCATTACCCAGCAATTAGACAAGCTCTTTAAGGCTAATCCCGACATCAGGGGCGTGTTTGTCACCAACTCCAAAGCCTTCGTAATGGCCGATTACCTGGCGCAGCGAAAGCTCCAGCAGGTGGACCTGGTGGGTTACGACCTGATCGAGGAGAACCTGGCGCATCTGAACACGAACCGGATCAATTTCCTGATCAACCAGAACCCGAAAGGCCAGGGCTACTGGGGCATTCTGGGGCTGGCCGACCACCTGATCTTCAAGAAGAAGAACAACCCGATCAAGTACCTGCCGCTGGATATCATTACGAAAGAGAACTTGCATTACTACATCGAGGCGGATCAGTAGGGTGTCCGTGGTTTCAGCCACATAATGTTTTCCGCTGTTCCGGACATCCGTGTCCGGAACCCCTCTGCTGCGAATCTCCGTTTCCACGTGAGCCACA
The DNA here is from genome assembly GCF_026278245.1 of Pontibacter kalidii. NCBI lineage: Bacteria > Pseudomonadati > Bacteroidota > Cytophagia > Cytophagales > Hymenobacteraceae > Pontibacter > Pontibacter kalidii. The sequence goes on from NZ_CP111079.1 coordinate 2,699,287, forward strand.
CGGTTATACTTGCTGGTTTATACTTCATACCTATCGCTGGCGCGGGTTTGCAACCCGTGCCCTGCTATGATGTCTGGTTTGTAACCCGCCTGGCTCGGAGAGCCATACTTTATACTTTGGCTATACTTCCTTAGCCGCTGCTTCCCACAACTGGAGGCAAGCTATACTTTCAAACTACAGCTGATCCTCTAGTTCCCACATACCTATCGTTTCATTTCTGGCTGTGGCTCCCTCCAGCCCGGGAGGGCTCGTCTTCCCGCATCGCGCTGTGTACATTTCCTTTGCTTGACCTGCGGTCTCCGCAATTTCGCTGAAGCGAAACCGGAAATCTACAAGGCGCTCTACGGAAAGACTGGGATCAGATTCGATAGCTCCTGTTTACTGTCATCTCGACCTTTGGGAGAGATCTCTTTAGAATCCCCAATAGATCTCTCGCTCTGCTCTAGATGACAGGGAGTGTGGCAAGTATAATTCCCCTCCTCGGAGGGGCTGGGGGTGGGTTCGCTCTTGCGCGGACAGGTCGCGACCTGTCCGCGCGATACCGGCTGCAGTGAAACTTATACTTTGGCTAAAGCGGTTACAGGCTCCCCTCCTTGAATAAGTCTTGAAGCCCGTACTCGTTTCGGGAGAGGGGCTGGGATGGATGGGCCCGGCAGTAAAAAGCCATCCCTCTCCTAAGTATAGGAAAGGGATGGCAGTACCCAGTTGTAAGTATAAACTATCTCCTCTTTCTAAACCCTACTTCTCCCTCGACATCGAATACGGGAAAGCATCTTCTTTTGTGCCGCGCTCTTTGTTTGGTGTGGCAGCCATATCGGCCTCTATACTTGCGCCCTTCATCAGCTCCGAGTGGCTCAGCCAGTTTTTGTCGTAGGCTTTGCCGTTGAGGCGCATACTTTGGATGTAACGATTTTCATCACTGTTCTGTGGGGCATTGATCACTACTTCTTTGCCGTTCTCCAGCTTCAGGGTAGCTTTCCTGAAGAGCGGGGCCCCCAGCACATACTGGTCGGTGGCAGGGGTTACCGGATAAAAGCCCAATGCCGAGAACACATACCAGGCCGAGGTCTGGCCGTTGTCCTCGTCGCCGCAGTAACCGTCTGGTGCCGCCGTATACATGCGGTTCATCGTCTCGCGCACCCAGTACTGCGCCTTCCAGGGCTCGCCGGCATAATTGTAGAGGTAAATCATATGCTGGATGGGCTGGTTGCCGTGCGCGTACTGGCCCATGTTGGCAATCTGCATCTCGCGTATCTCGTGGATCACGAAACCATAGTAGCTCTCATCGTAAACCGGCGGCAGGCTGAAAACAGAGTCGAGCTTGGTCGTGAAGTTAGCCTTGCCACCCATCATATCGATCAGGCCCTGCACATCGTGGAACACCGACCAGCTGTAGTGCCAGCTGTTGCCCTCGGTAAAAGCATCGCCCCACTTAAAAGGGTTGAACGGCTTCTGAAACGTGCCATCCTGATTCTTGCCGCGCATCAACCCAGTAGATGGGTCGTAGAGGTTGCGATAGTTCAGGGCACGCTTGGCGTAAAGCTTGATTTCTTTTTTAGGGCGCTTCAGCGCTTTGGCCAGCTGGTAAATGGCGAAGTCATCATAGGCATACTCCAGGGTGCGAGCGGCGTTCTCGTTGATCTTCACATCGTAAGGCACGTAACCCAGCTTGTTGTAATAAGCTGCGCCGGCACGGCCAACCGCTGTTAGCGGCCCCTCGTTATTGGCCCCTTTCAGCATCCCTTCGTAAAGCGCCTTGATATCCTGCCCGCGAATGCCTTTTAGATAGGCATCGGCCACAACAGAGGCAGAGTTGTTACCCACCATCACGTTGCGGTAGCCGGGGCTAGCCCACTCCGGCAGCCAGCCGCCCTCTTTGTAGGTGTTGGCCAGTCCCTCCTGAATTTCCGCGTTGATGGATGGGTACATCAGGTTGAGGAAAGGGAACAAGGCACGGAAAGTATCCCAGAAACCGGTGTCGGTATACATGAAGCCGGGCAGCACTTTGCCGTTGTAAGGGCTGTAGTGCATTACCTGGCCCTTGGCATCAATCTCGTAGAACTTACGCGGGAACAGCAACGTGCGGTAGAGGTTGGAGTAGAAGGTACGCACTTGCTCCGGCGTACCACCCTCCACGGCCACACGGCTCAGCTGCTTGTTCCAGGCGTCTTTGCCTTTCGTCTTTACCGTCTCAAAGTTGTCGTTGCCTATTTCCTTCAGGTTTAGCTCGGCCTGCTCCGGACTGATGAAGGAAGAGGCCACGCGAGCATTTACCTGCTCGCCTTTCTTCGTTTTAAAGCCGATGACAGCCCCTACGTGGTTGGCCTGCAGCTCCAGGTTGTTGCTCAGCACGCTGTCGCGCCAGGTGTGAGTATAGGCAAAGGGCTTGTCGAAAACGATTACAAAGTAGTTCTTGAAGTTTTCGGGCACGCCCCCACTATTTTTGGTGGTGTAGCCCACAATTTTGTTCTCACTCGGGATCACCTTCACGTAAGAGCCCTGATCAAAGGCATCCACCACCACAAAAGCGCTGTCAGTTTGAGGAAAAGTGAAGCGGAAGCGGGCCGCGCGTTCGGTCGGCGTGATCTCGGTCGTCACGTCGTGGTCGGCCAGGTACACGCTGTAGTAATAGGGCTTGGCCACTTCGGCTTTGTGCGAAAACCAGCTGGCGCGGCTATCCTGGTCGAAGCGCAACTTGCCTGTTACCGGCATGATGGCAAACTGTCCGTAGTCGTTCATCCACGGTGAGGGCTGGTGCGTCTGCTTAAAGCCACGAATCTTGTCGGCGCTGTACATATAGCCCCAGCCGTCGCCCATTTTACCCGTCTGCGGCATCCAGAAGTTCATGCCCCAGGGCAGGGCAATGGCCGGGTAGGTGTTGCCGTTGGAGAGGCTATGTTTGGAGTCGGTGCCCACCAGCGGACTTACCCATTCCACCGGATCGGTTACTTTTTCAACTAAAACGGTTTGGGCAGAGGCGGTAAATGTGGCAAGGGTAAAGAGAAACAGCAGGATTTTCTTCATGTTGAGCGGTAAAATTGACGTGCCTTTATACTTTGCTTGATAGTGAACATAATTATCCTTCAAGTATACAACATTCTGAATAAAGCGCCGCGCTGATTTATACTTTCCGGCTACAAAGCCCTGTCCAAATGCACATAGCCGCCATCTACATGTATCAACTGGCCGGTGGTATGGCTGGATTTAGGGGAGAGCAGAAAAGCCACGGTGTTAGCGATCTCGGTGGTGGTGGTCATACGTTGCTCCAGCGGAATTTTCTGCGTAATGGACTTTAACTTCTCCCCCGGATCCTCGAATGTACTGATCCAGGAGGCATAGAGCGGGGTCCAGGCTTCGGCTACGATGACGGCATTCACTCTGATACTATAAGGCAGCAGTTCCACCGCCCACTCACGGGTAAAAGCATTGCGGGCGCCGTTCGAAGCGGCATAAGCTGAGGTTCCGCCCTGACCGGTTTCGGCGGTTTTGGAGCCAATGTTCACAATCGCTCCTTTGAATTCTTTGAGCGCTGGCAAAGCATGGTGCGCCATCAGGTAATAATGCACCACGTTCTTGTGGAGCGAAGCCATAAAAGCCTCGTAGCTGCCGTTCTCCAGCCCTACCCCATCGTTCACGCCAGCATTGTTCACAAGCCCGTCGATGCGGCCATACTTCTGCAGCACCGCCTGCACCGCCTGCGCACAGGCTTCAGGCGCTGTCAGTTCGGCCACCACCTCAAAAGCACGTCCGCCGGCGGCCTCTACCTCAACCACTGTTTTCCGGTTGTCTTCCTTGTTCCGGCCAATAATGACAGGAATAGCGCCTTCGGCAGCCAGCACCTTCACAATGCCTTCGCCAATGCCTTTGGCCCCGCCTGTTACAATGATAACTTTATCTTTGAGTTCTAAATCCATACTTATGTCAGGTTGTAAAATGTAGCCGCGTTGCCGCCGAAAATGGCCGCCTGCTCCTCTTCGGAGAAAGCCGAGAAGTAATCCTCCACAATGCCCAACATCTCGGCATAGCTTGCCGCCACCAGGCACACCGGCCAGTCGGAGCCGAAGAGCAGGCGGCTCGTGCCGAAAGTCTCCACGATGGTATCCAGGTATGGCCGGAAATCCTCTTTTTTCCAGTGCTGCCAGTCGGCCTCCGTGACCATGCCGGATACTTTGCAGCACACGTTCTCATACTTGCCAAAGGCTTTCATGCTTTGCCGCCAGTCGGCTATACTTTGGTTTTGGATGTCGGGCTTGGCCAGGTGGTCAATCACGAAAGGCTGATCAGGGAAAGCGGCCACGAACTCTCTGCTGTAGTCGAGCTGGTTGGGGTAGATAAGTACATCGTAGGTATAGCCATACTTGGCCAGCTTGCCCACCCCGCGCAGGAACTCCGGCCGCAGCATAATGGCCGGGTCCGGGTTGCCCTGCAGAATGTAGCGGAAGCCTTTCAGCTTCTCGAACTGCTTATAGTACGCCAGCTTCTCCTCCACGTCTTCGGCCAGGAAATCCACCCAACCGACTACGCCCTTCACAAAATCATACTTTTGGGCCTGCTCCAGCAGAAACACGTTCTCCTCCTCGGGCTGCGAAGACTGCACCAGCACACAGCCGTCGAAGCCGTTCTGGTGCAGCAAGGGCTGCAAATCCTCTGGCATGAAGTCGCGCTGGATCACCGCCATGTCATCGGTGATCCAGCTCTCGCGCCAGGGGTTATATTTCCAGAAGTGCTGGTGCGCGTCTATTTTAAGCATAGGCGCTCACGGTTTGCTTCGAGGAGCCCAGCCCGTCGATGCCCAGTTCCACCACGTCACCCGCCTTCAGGTATACCTGCGGGTTCATGCCCAGACCCACGCCGGCTGGCGTACCTGTGGTAATCATATCGCCTGGCAGCAGGGTCATAAACTGGCTCAGGTAGGAGATCAGGAACGGGATTTTGAAGATGAGGTTGGCGGTGGTGCCGTCCTGCATGGTTTCGCCGTTCACGGTCAGCCACAGGCGCAGGTTATTTATATCCTCCAGCTCATCCGGCGTGGCCAGGAACGGACCTACCGGCGCGAAGGTGTCGTTGCTTTTGCCTTTTACCCATTGCCCGCCGCGCTCCAGCTGGAAGGCACGCTCGCTGTAGTCGTTGTGCAGGGCATAACCGGCCACATAGTCCAGCGCCTCTTCTTCCGACACATAGCTTGCCTTTTTGCCAATGATCACGGCCAGTTCCACTTCCCAGTCCAGTTTCTCAGCATTCCGTGGGATGATGACATCATCGTTCGGGCCGCAAAGCGCTGAGGTAGCTTTGAAAAACACGATCGGCTCCTGCGGAATGGCAGCGCCTGTCTCTTTGGCGTGGTCGGCGTAGTTCAACCCGATGCAGACGATCTTGGACGGACGGGCAATTGGCGAGCCCAGGCGAACATCCTCCGCCACTTGTGGCAGCTTTCCTTCGTTCTGCTGCACGTAGGCCTTCAGGCGCTCCAGCCCGTCGCGCTGGAAGAATTGCTCGTTGTAGTCCTCGCCAAAGGCAGATACGTCATATTTTACATCGTTCAGGATCACGCCGGCTTTCTCCTGGCCCGGCTCACCAAATCGGATTAATTTCATGTCAATATTTGTAAGTATACTTTAGCTCTCAGCTTGCGCCGGAGCGGTTTATTTTAGATTATGAATTGGTTACAAGGGGACGATTATCATCCCCCTGCCCCCTTCAAAGGGGAACTATTCTGCAGTTTTGGCTCCTCTTGCTGGCGCTAGCGTCCTTGCTTGTATCCGCCTATAGCATGGGCCTCCGGCCCAGTCGGATTACAAATCCGACATTATAGTGAGGCACGGGTTGCAAACCCGCGCCAGCAAATGTTTTCGTTCTTGCTGATTTAATTATTCAGCCTGATAAAGCCACCATCAATTGGGTAGTCGCAGCCGGTGATGAAGCTGGCCTCGTCGGAGCACAGGTATAGGGCCAGTGCGGCTACTTCCTCCGGTTTGGCCATGCGTCCGATGGGCTGCGTTTTGGAGAGCTTTTCGAACATCTCTTCTTCCTGCCCCGGATAGTTCTTAGCGATAAAGCCGTCTACGAAAGGCGTGTGCACGCGTGCCGGCGAGATGCTGTTGCAGCGGATGCTGGCACCCAGGTAATCTTTGGCTACCGACATAGTCATCGCGTGGATGGCGCCCTTGCTCATAGTATAGGCAAAGCGGTCGGGTAAGCCCACATGCGAAGCGATGGACGCCAGGTTAAGTATGGCCCCGCCGCCGTGCTGCTTCATACTTGCCACAGCCGCCTGCAGGCAGTTATAGGCTCCTTTCACATTTACCTGGTAAATGCGGTCCAGGTCCTCTTCGGTAGTGTTCTCCAGGTTGCCCACATGCGCGATACCCGCGTTGTTGACTAAGATATCCACCCGGCCTATACTTTGGAAAACCGCCTTTACCTGGCTCTGATTGCTCACATCACACGTATGGCTAAAGGCTTTGCCGCCGTTTGCTTCAATTTCAGAGAGTGTTTGTGCGGCCGCTTCGTGGCTCAACTCTATCACGTGCACCTCTGCGCCCTGGCGGGCAAAAACAATGGAAATAGCCTTGCCGATGCCGCTTCCGCCACCAGTTACCACGGCTTTCTTTCCGGTCAGTTTGAACATGGTTATTCGTTGTTAGTTAGTAGTTGTTCGTTGTTATTCCTAGGTTGATGTCCTATACTTTTTCTTGTGCTTTCCCCTGCTTTGGGTAGTGCTGTTCGGTTCTATATTTTTTGTCATCCTGAGAGGATCTTGGTGGAAGGAAGGCCAAGCCAATGCTACTCGCTTCCAAGATGACAGACTGCGTTAAAACTTAATGCCCCTGCCCGCTTCAGAAAAAGAGAACAATCAACAATCAGCCATTAAAGGGATACCCCACGCTTCCAGAAGATGAAGTCGTCCTGCCCCAGCTCCATGGCTTTGGTGTCGTACGCCCCGCTGGCCAGGCCGATGATATACTCCAGCATCTCCTCGCCTAGCTCCTCAATTGTTTTCTCCCCGCTGATAACGGGCCCGGCATCCAGGTCGATGATGTCGGGCAGGCGGGTGGCGAGGCTGGTATTGCTGGAGATCTTTACAACCGGAGAAACGGGATTGCCCGTAGGCGTGCCCAGGCCGGTCGTGAAAAGTTGGATATTACAGCCCGAGCCAGCCATAGCCGTGGTGCTTTCCACGTCGTTGCCGGGCGTGCAGAGAAGGGTAAGGCCGCTGCGGCGCACATACTGCCCATAGCCCAGCACATCGGCTACCGGAGAGGTACCGCCTTTCTTAGCCGCCCCAGCTGATTTAATAGCATCGGTGATCAGGCCGTCGCGGATGTTGCCCGGCGAAGGGTTCATATCGAAACCAGAGCCTACGGCCTCGGCACGGGCAGCATAGTCACGCATGAGCTTCACAAAACGGTCGGCCGTTTCCGCATCGGCACAGCGGTTGATCAGCTCCTGCTCCACGCCGCATAGCTCCGGAAACTCGCTCAGCACCACCTTTCCGCCCAAAGCCGCTATCAGATCAGCCGCATAACCCACGGCCGGGTTAGCGGAGATACCTGAGAATCCGTCGGAACCGCCGCACTCCACGCCCACCACCAGCTTGTCCAGCGGGGCTGGCTGGCGCTCGATACTGTTGGCCCCTGCTATACCTATAAACGTCTGCAGAATCGCCTCCGATAGCATGGCCGATTCGGAAGCGGCTTTCTGCTGTTCAAAGATCAGCAGCGGTTTAGCGAAATTCGGATCACGCTCCTTGATCTTCTCCTGCAGGATGCTTACCTGCGCATGCTGGCAACCCAGGCTCAGCACGGTAACGCCGGCCACGTTGGGGTTCACGCAGTAGCCGGCCAGCAAGGCGCACAAGTTGTCGGAATCCTCGCGGGTGCCGCCGCAGCCCCCATCGTGCACGATAAACTTCACCCCGTCCACGTTCGGGAAAAGCCGCTGCTGCGAAGTATAAACCGGGGCTTCCGCTAGTTTATAGTCCCGCAGGTCTTTGCCTTGCCTGTACAGGTCGGCCAACTCCCGCACCTGTGCCTCATACTTGTTGGTGGACGTATAGCCCAGCTCTTTGAGGAAAGCATGCTTGAGCGTTTCGATGTTGCGGTTCTCGCAGAAGACCAGCGGCAGCACCAGCCAATAGTTACGCGTGCCCACCTGTCCGTCGGCGCGGTGGTACCCCTTGAAGGTGCGGTCTTGCCACTTGCTTACGTCCGGCGCCTGCCACACGTAGTCTCCAGCTTTCTGAGAAAAGCTCTCCGCCGCGTGCTTCAGGTTCTCGGTGGTCAGTAGGCTCCCGGCTGGCAGGGCGCAGGTGGTTTTGCCCACCAGCACGCCGTACATGTATACTTCAGAGCCAGCAGCCATGTCTGTAATGGTGAACTTATGCTTGGCCGCCACGGTGTTTTTTAAGGTAAACTCCTGTCCGCAAAAGTAGATCTGGCTACCGGCTTCCTGGTCCTGCAGGGCCACCAGCACGTTGTCTTTGGGGTGGATCTGGAGGTATGTTTGTTTGTTTGTTGGTATCATTTAGGATACTTCAATTTCTTGTTTCTTACTGGCGCAAGTCTCCAGACTTGTGTCCTACTATGGTGTTAAGTCTCTGGCTCGACTGGCTCGAAGAGCCATACTTGCACTGGCTATCTTTATACATTGGCTATTGGCGCTGTTCCGGACATCCCTGTCCGGAACCTTTCTGCTGCGGATCTCCAGATCCGCGTAAGCCATACTTTATACTTGAACTATACTTTATACTTCGGCCATATTTTATACTTACTGGCACAACTGCTATTCCTCTCGCTGGCGCGAGTTTGCAACTAGTGCCCTGCTATGATGTTGGGTTTGCAACCCAACTGGCTCAAAGAGCCATGTTTTATACTTGCTGCTATACTTTATACTTTCACTGGCGCAAGCGTCCGCTTGTGCCTCTCTTAGCCCCTGCTTGCTGTAACTTGAACCAAGCTATCCTTACTAGCTTCTGTTCATCCACGGCTTTACAACCAACTTGTTTCATTTCTGGCTTTGGTGCTCTCAAGCCCGAGAGGGCTCGTCCTCGGGCATCGCGCTGGGAGCTTTTCCTGCCCTCGTACCTCGGGCTGCCTGCGGCACCGGAAAAACTCACATAGGCGCTCAACCCAAGGACTGGGTTCAGGTTCGATAGCAAGAGCTAATGCAACTGAACCGAGCTCCCTCCCCTGTTCTTAGGGGAGGGTTGGGGAGGGATTACTCACAGCGCAAAAATCCGCTCCATCAGCTGCCACTTCTCCCCTGCTGCCACACCCGGCAAAGCCTGCTGGTATTGCCACATCAGTTCTTCCCACTCCTGCACCTTGGGGTTGGAGGCGTCCAGGGCTGCTTTCCTTTCGAAGCTGAAATCATCCTCCGTCTCCATGACCATAAACAGCCGGTTGCCCCACCTGTAAATCTCCATGTGCCGTATGCCTGCTTCTTTTATACTTGCCTGAATCTCCGGCCATACTTGCCGGTGATGCTCCTCATATTCTGATATGAGCGTAGGGTCATTTATTAAATCTAGGGTTAATCCGTATCTTTTCATCTTAATGCGCTAGAATTACTTCTCTCTGCTTCACAGCTATATTTCGGTAGGCAAAGTATAAAACAAACAAAAAGCACACCGCCGGCACCAAGTAGGCCACCCGGATGTTATAGCTGTCCGACACACCGCCCATTACTACGGGCAGGATCGCCCCTCCCACAATCGACATGATCAGTAGGGAAGACGCTTGCTTGGTTTTAGTACCCAGTCCCTGTATACTCAGCGAGAAAATAGTCGGGAACATGATCGACATGAAGAACTCTACTCCAATCAGGGCATAGATGGAGACATAGCCGCTAGCCGCCACGGCTGCCACCGTGAGCAGGAAGCAGAGCACAGCGTAAATGGCCAGCAGCCGGGCCGGAAGTATAAAGCGCATCAGAAAAGTACCTACAAAGCGGCCGATCATAAAACCGAAGAGCGCCACGGCCAGTAGCATGGCAGCTGTTTTCTCATCCACCCCCGCGGCACTGCCCGAGAATCGGATAAAGAAGCTGGCAATGCACACCTGCGCCCCTACGTAGAAAAACTGGGTCAACACGCCCAGCATCAGGTTACGCTTCTGAAGTATACTTTCCCCGCTTACAGCTTCTATAGCAGCTTCCTCCTCTTTAATCTCCGGGAGCGGCACACGCCAGAGCAACAGGGCCACCAGCAACACCACCACGCCAATCACCAGGTAGGGCACTTGCACGCTCGAGGCTTCCAGGTTGAGGTAGGCCGTTACCTGACTAGCCGGCATGGCAGCCAGTTCTGCTTCGGTGTAGGAGGTGCCGGAAAGTATAAAGATGCCGCCAAGCAGCGGCGCGAGCGTGGCGGCAAGCCCGTTAAACGATTGTGCGAAGTTCAGCCGCTGTGTAGCGTTTTCCTCCTCCCCCAGCGCGTTAACGTAAGGGTTGGCGGCCGTCTCCAGAAAGGTCAACCCGCTGGCAATTACAAAGAGCGCTCCTAAAAAGAAGCCGAACATTCTAAGCTCTGCAGCCGGGTAAAACAGGAAGGCGCCGATCGCAAAAAGCACCAGCCCAAGTATGATCCCGCTCTTGTACCCGAAACGCTTCATGAAGTAGCCGGCGGGCAGCGCCATCAGGAAGTAGGCGATAAAAAAGGCAGAGTCGATGAATGCCGATTGCACATCACTCAACTGGCAGGCCTTTTTTAGGTGCGGGATAAGGATGGGGTTGAGGTTGTGGGCAAACCCCCACAGGAAGAACAGCGAGGTGATAAGAATAAAAGGCAGAAAATACCTGTTCTTTTTAGCTGCTTGCATAAATTGTTAGTATGTTGAGAAATAGAAACCCATCCTGGTAACTGCTGCCGGTGATACGCTGCGCCTGTTCTCCCCCTCGCCCCTGCCGCGCTGTAACGGGCAAATACCGGCAAGCCAATTTGCCGCCGCCCCTCCCCTCCGATTTATACCTTTCGTTCTGTTTTAGTACCTGCTGTGGTATTTTAGAGGATTAATTCTTTAATTTAAGTATTACATAATCCTGGGCCAACAAAAACGGAATATTTTTGGAAATATATACTAAATTTATGCAGCTTCAGATAATTTGTGTTCGATAACACAGTTTTACAGGAAAAGGAAGCAGCCCTTAGAATTGCGAAAAAAAATACTCATCAGATAACCCTTTATAACATGCATTTTAAAAGTACGATTGCCGCCCTTGCTACGTCTGCCTGCGTTGTGTCGGGGCTCCTGTTCAGCCCACCGGCTGCCTTTGCCCAGGCTACTACGGCGCAGCAGCAAACCATCTCCATCATTCCGAAGCCTGTAAAGCTTACCCAGCAGAGCGGCAGCTTCGCCCTAGGTAAGGATACAAAGATCTTTGTGGACCCGAAAAACGAGGAGCTCCGCAAAATAGGCGAGTATCTGGCCCAAAACATAAAGGAGATGACTGGCGTGCAGCCGAAGGTAGAGCAGAAAGCTCCAACCAAGGGTAGCAGCAACTACCTGCAGTTAACGCTTAACACGCCGGTGGACACACTTGGCCAGGAGGGCTATACGTTAAACGTAACTTCCAACAGCATTACACTTGCCGCCAAGGAGCCGCAGGGCCTTTTCCTGGGCACGCAGACTGTGCGCCAGCTTTTGCCGGCACAGCCAACCGCCGCTCCTGTTAGCATCCCTGCCTTGGAGGTAGTGGATAAGCCCCGCTACCAGTGGCGCGGCATGCACCTGGATGTGGCCCGCCACTTCATGCCGGTGGAGTTCGTGAAGGAATATATCGATTACCTGGCCATGCACAAACTCAACACCTTCCACTGGCACCTGACCGAGGACCAGGGTTGGCGCATCGAGATCAAGAAATATCCGGAACTGACAAAAGTCGGCGCCTGGCGCGATGGCACCCTGATCGGGCACTACAGCGACCAGCCGCACCAGTTCAGCAACGAGCGCCACGGGGGCTTCTATACTCAGGAGCAGATCAAAGACGTGGTGAAGTATGCGCAGGAGCGTTATATCACCGTAGTGCCGGAGATTGAGATGCCGGGTCATGCACTAGCGGCACTCGCCACTTATCCGCACCTTTCCTGCACCGGCGGCCCGTTTGAGGTAGAGAAGAAATGGGGCGTGTTCGATGATATTTTCTGCGCCGGCAACGAAGAAACCTTCACTTTCCTGGAAGACGTGATGACCGAGGTACTGGCCCTGTTCCCGAGCAAGATCGTGCACATCGGTGGCGATGAGGCCCCGAAAACCCGTTGGAAAGAGTGCCCTAAGTGCCAGAAGCGCATCGCTGACGAAGGCCTGAAAGATGAGCACGAGCTGCAGAGTTACTTTATCCAGCGCATGGAGAAATTCCTCAACGCCAAGGGCCGCACCATCATCGGCTGGGACGAAATTCTGGAAGGCGGACTGGCCCCGAACGCTTACGTGATGTCGTGGAGAGGCACCGAGGGCGGTATTGAGGCAGCCAAGCAGCACCATTACGTGGTGATGACGCCAGGATCGCACGTATACTTCGACCACTACCAGGGCGAGCCTAGCTTGGAGCCAACGGCCATCGGCGGCCTGACAACGCTGGAGAAAGTATACTCCTTTGAGCCTACGCCAGCCGAGCTATCTGCAGAAGAGAAAAAGTATATTCTGGGCGCGCAGGCCAACGTGTGGACCGAATATATTCCGAATACCGAGCACGTGGAGTACATGGTTTTCCCTCGCATTTCGGCCCTTTCGGAAGTGCTTTGGACACCGGCAGCCAAGAAAGACTGGGATGACTTCCGGACACGCATGCAGCAGCAGTACAAGCGCTTCGACCACATGGGCGTGAACTATGCGCGCAGCACCTTCAACGTGAAGCAAAACATTGCCGTGGACCCTACGCAGGCTGCGGCCACCGTTACGCTGGCAACAGACGCAAAAGGTCCGAAAATCTATTACACCCTGGACGGCTCAGAGCCTACAACCGCATCGCAGGCGTACGGCGCACCATTCCAGCTTGCTAAAACAGCTACTATAAAAGCGGCTTCTTTTGATGAGAATGGCAAGCAGCTGGGCAAGGTAAGCAGCCGTGACCTGAACCAGCACAAGGCCTTTGCACATGCTGTAGAACTTACGAACGCGCCACACCGAAACTATACGGCCGCCGGCGGCCTGACGCTGGTAGACGGTCAGTTGGCCAGCAACAGCTTCACCAACGGCCAGTGGCTGGGCTTTCTGGGC